>NZ_JBVJPC010000001.1:0-394410 GCF_055582845.1 Streptomyces sp. NPDC107471
TGGTCGGCGACCGCATGGGCGAGCAGGTCGGCGAGGCGCAGCTCATCTACAACTGGGAAGCGCTGCCGGCCGAGGTCGCCCAGCTCATCCACGCCCACCCGACGCAGAGCGAGGCGCTCGGCGAGGCGCACCTGGCGCTGGCCGGCAAGCCGCTCCACTCGCACGACTGACCCTCGGTCGACGAAGCGACGACAGACTTCCGCAATTCGTAAGGAGCAACCGAAACCATGGCGGTTTCCGTAACCCTTCCGGCGCTCGGCGAGAGCGTCACCGAGGGCACCGTCACCCGCTGGCTGAAGGCCGAGGGTGAGCGTGTAGAGGCCGACGAGCCGCTGCTCGAGGTCTCGACCGACAAGGTCGACACCGAGATCCCCTCCCCCGCCGCCGGCGTCCTGGCCTCCATCAAGGTCGCCGAGGACGAGACGGTCGAGGTCGGTGCCGAGCTGGCCGTGATCGACGACGGCACCGGCGCCCCGGCCGCCGAGCAGGCCCCGGCCGCCGAGCCGGTCGCCGAGCCCGCCCCCGAGCCGGCCGCGGCCGCGCCCTCCACCGAGCAGGCCGCCCCGGCGCCCGCTCCCACCGCCGAGGCCGCTTCCGGCGGCGGCTCCGCCGAGGGCACGGACGTCGTCCTGCCCGCGCTGGGCGAGTCCGTCACCGAGGGCACCGTGACCCGGTGGCTGAAGGAGGTCGGCGACTCCGTCGAGGCCGACGAGCCGCTGCTCGAGGTCTCCACGGACAAGGTCGACACCGAGATCCCGGCGCCCACCTCCGGTGTGCTGCTGGAGATCGTGGTCGGCGAGGACGAGACGGCCGAGGTCGGCGCCAAGCTCGCCGTCATCGGCGCCCCGGGTGCGGCTCCGGCCGCTGCTCCGGCCCCCGCCGCCCCGGCCCCGGCCGCCGAGGCCCCCGCCCCGGCTCCGGCGCCCGCCCCGGCCGCCCCGGCGCCCGACCCGGCACCGGCCCCGCAGGCTCCCTCGGCTCCGGCCCCGCAGCAGCAGACGGCTCCGGCGCCCGACCCGGCGCCCGCCGCTCCGGCTCCGGCGCCCGCGCCCGCCCCGGTCACCCCGGCCCCGGCTCCCGCCGCGACCTCCGGTGACGACGGCGCCTACGTGACCCCGCTGGTGCGCAAGCTCGCCGCCGAGAACGGCGTCGACCTGGCCGGCGTCAAGGGCACCGGCGTCGGCGGCCGTATCCGCAAGCAGGACGTCATCGCCGCCGCCGAGGCCGCGAAGGCCGCCGCCGCTGCCCCGGCTCCGGCCGCCGCCGCTGCTCCGGCCGCCAAGAAGGCGCCGTCCCTGGAGGCCTCCCCCCTCCGTGGCCAGACCGTCAAGATGCCGCGCATCCGCAAGGTCATCGGCGACAACATGGTCAAGGCGCTGCACGAGCAGGCGCAGCTCTCCTCGGTCGTCGAGGTCGACGTCACCCGTCTGATGAAGCTGCGTGCCCGGGCCAAGGACGCGTTCGCGTCCCGTGAGGGCGTCAAGCTCTCCCCGATGCCGTTCTTCGTCAAGGCGGCGGCGCAGGCGCTGAAGGCGCACGCGCCGATCAACGCCAAGATCAACGAGGGCGAAGGCACGATCACCTACTTCGACACCGAGAACATCGGTATCGCGGTGGACTCCGAGAAGGGCCTGATGACCCCGGTCATCAAGCACGCGGGCGACCTCAACATCGCCGGCATCGCCAAGGCCACGGCGGAGCTCGCGGGCAAGGTCCGCGCGAACAAGATCACGCCCGACGAGCTGTCCGGCGCGACCTTCACCATCTCCAACACCGGTTCGCGCGGTGCGCTCTTCGACACGATCATCGTGCCGCCGGGCCAGGTCGCGATCCTCGGCATCGGTGCCACGGTCAAGCGGCCGGCGGTCATCGAGACCGAGGAGGGCACGGTCATCGGCATCCGTGACATGACCTATCTGACCCTCTCCTACGACCACCGTCTGGTGGACGGCGCCGACGCGGCCCGTTACCTGACCGCGGTCAAGGCGATCCTGGAGGCGGGCGAGTTCGAGGTCGAGCTCGGCCTGTAAGCCACCTGGTGTGCGTCGCGGTGCCCCCGTCCGGAACTTTCCGGGCGGGGGCACCGTCGTCTCACCGGGGCGTCAGCGCCTTGTCCGACCAGCCCCACAGCTCCTCCACCCACACGTTGGGGACGGACAGCTCGGGCGCGCGCGTGAGGTGTTTCGTGCGGTACGCCTTCAGGACGTCGTAGGTGGCGTCCAGGCAGTCCCGGGAGGTGAGCCTGCCGGTCCGCGGGTCCACGCCGACGAGGAACCCGCGCGCCTCGACCGTACGGATCATGGCGCGGGCACGGTTCACGTCGTACGTCGCGGTCCCCGTGCAGCGGTAGCGGCTGTACGGGTGCTCGGACCGGCCCGGGTAGTGGGCGTCCGTGGACATCTCGCCGAGCATGCGCTCGTACGACCCCTCGGCGTGCCAGGCCCCGATGTCGCCGCCCGGCGGGGTGTACAGCTTTCCGCCGGGGTTCTCCACGGCGCCGTAGACCCAGCGGCCGGTGCCCGGGACCTTGAAGCCCCAGCCGACGTGCCCGAACCGCTGGGCCCCGTCGGGTTTGACGAACACGCAGGCCGCGCCCCTGCCCGGGGCCGCACCCGCCATGGCGGTGATCGTCCGCGAGGTGCCCGGTGTCGTCCCCGCCGTCGCCCGTGCGGCCTGCTGTCCGCAGCCCGCCACGCCGACGAGCGCGCCGATCACGGCCACGAGGGCCAGTACCCGTCGTCCCCCGATGTGCATGCCGTCCCCCTGTGGTGCGATGGGGCGCCCCGCGCGGGAACCCCTGACCAACGCGACACACCGGGAAGCCGGGGGGTTCCGTGTCTTGACAGAAGCCGTCCGACTGGGAGCGTGTAAGCCTCGTCTCACCTGCATGAAAGCGCCCCCGTGCGCCCCTCCCGGACGGGCCCGCGGCCTTATTGTCTAAACGTCAAACGCCCTTAAGGAGCTCTCATGACCGCGCCCGTCGTCCACTCGCTGCGCGAACAGATCCGCGAGCACATCGTGGAGGGGATCGTCAGCGGGCGCTGGCAGCCGGGCGAGCGGATCGTGGAGCGCCGTATCGCCACCGAGCTGGAGGTCAGCCAGACGCCGGTACGGGAGGCACTGCGCGAGCTGGAGTCGCTGCGGCTGATCGAGTCCGCGCCGAACAAGGGCGTACGGGTGCGGAACCTGACGGCGGCCGACCTGGAGGAGAGCTACCCGGTCCGGGCCGGCCTGGAGGCGATCGCGGCGGAGCTGGCGGCTGAGAAACTGGCGCGGGACTGCTCGGCCCTGGAGCCGCATGTCGCCGCGCTGTACGAGGCGGACCGGGACGCCGACGGCACCGGCCAGGTGCGGCACACCGTGGGTTTCCACCGTGAGCTGGTGCGGGCGGCCGGCAACTCGGTGCTGCTGCACACCTGGGAGGGCCTGGGCATCGAGGTGTTCACCGCGCTGTCGATCCGGTGGCTGGGGACGGTCCAGCAGTCGTACGCGGAGGAGCACGAGGAGCTGCTGGCCGCGTTCAAGCGCCGGGACCCGCGGATCCCCGAGATCGTGAAGGCCCATGTGCTGGGGTGCGCCCCGAGGGCCTGACGCAGTCGAGCACACCGGCGCTCACCTGCGAAAACCCTGCGGAATACCTTCGAAAACAAGGCACCCGGTGTCTTTTTCGGAGACACCCCGTGCCTACTTTCTCGTCATCGAGAAGTTTTGCCCCTCAACCCTTTGATCGATCATCGATCAGCGAGTTAGAGTCGCCGACGGGCCCTTACCGGGGCCCTCCGCCCTGTCCTGCCAAAGACCAAGGGCACCCCCGAACCCTTACAGATGAGGGAACCCCCTTCGACTGAGGAAGGCGGCGACATGACCGACCCCAACGCCATCCAGCCCAGCGAGCTCGACCAGCTCCACGACCGGGACCCCGAGGAGACCGCCGAATGGCAGGCCTCGCTGGACGCGGTCACCAAGGCGGCCGGCCCGCACCGTGCCGCATACCTGATGCGCCGCACGCTGGAGCGGGCGGAGGGCAACGGCATCGCGCTGCCGAAGCTCCTCGAGACGGACTACGTCAACACCATCCCCACCGCCGCGGAGCCGGGCCTGCCCGGTGACCCGGAGATGGAGGCCCGGATCACGGCCTGGAACCGCTGGAACGCGGCCGCCATGGTGACCCGGGGCAGCAAGTACGGCGTCGGCGGCCACATCGCCACCTTCGCCTCCGCGGCCTGGCTCTACGAGACCGGCTTCAACCACTTCTTCAAGGGCAAGGAGGCCGACGGGTCCGGCGACCAGCTCTACATCCAGGGCCACGCCTCCCCCGGCATCTACGCCCGCGCCTTCCTCGACGGCCGGCTGGACGAGTCCCACCTGGACAACTTCCGCCGCGAGTCGGGCGGCAACGGCCTCCCGTCGTACCCGCACCCCCGCCGCCTGCCCTGGCTGTGGGAGTTCCCGACGGTCTCCATGGGCCTCGGCCCGCTCTCCGCGATCTACCAGGCGCGCTTCAACCGCTACCTGACGGCCCGCGGCATCAAGGACGTCTCCGAGTCCCACGTCTGGGCCTTCCTCGGCGACGGCGAGATGGACGAGCCCGAGTCCACGGCGGCACTCGGACTCGCGAGCCGCGAGGGCCTCGACAACCTCACCTTCGTCATCAACTGCAACCTCCAGCGCCTCGACGGCCCGGTCCGCGCGAACTTCAAGATCGTGCAGGAGCTGGAGGCCCAGTTCCGCGGCGCCGGCTGGAACGTCGTCAAGTCGCTGTGGGGCAACGCCTGGGACGAGCTGTTCCAGCTCGACACCACCGGCGCTCTCGTACGACGGCTCCGCGAGGTACCCGACGCGCAGGTGCAGACGTACCAGACGCGCGACGCCGCCTACATCCGCCAGGACTTCTTCGGCAAGGACCCGGCGCTCGTCGAGATGGCGAAACTGCTGTCCGACGACAAGATCCTCGAGTGCTTCCACCTCTCCCGCGGTGGCCACGAGGCGCGCAAGGTCTACGCCGCCTACAAGGCCGCCGTCGAGTTCAAGGGCGCGCCGACCGTGATCCTGGCCCAGACGGTCAAGGGCCACACCCTCGGCGAGGGCTTCGCGTCGAAGAACGCCAACCACCAGATGAAGAAGCTGTCGGTGGACGAGTTCAAGACGATGCGTGATCTCCTTGAACTCCCCATCTCCGACGCTCAGTTCGTCGACGGTGTCGTTCCCTACGGCCACCCGGGCGCCGACTCCCCCGAGGTGCGCTACCTCCAGGAGCGCAGGGCCGCCCTCGGTGGTCCCGCCCCGGCCCGCCGCGTCCACCCGGTGGCCCCGCTGCCGGCCCCCGCGGAGAAGGCGTTCGCCTCCTTCGACAAGGGCTCCGGCTCGCAGAACGTCGCCACCACCATGGCGTTCGTCCGCCTGATCAAGGACCTGGTCCGCGACAAGGAGACCGGCAGGCGCTGGGTGCCGATCGTCCCCGACGAGGCGCGCACCTTCGGCATGGAGAGCCTCTTCCCGTCCCTGGGCATCTACTCGCCCAAGGGCCAGACGTACGAGCCGGTCGACCGCGACCAGCTCATGTACTACAAGGAGGCCCAGAACGGCCAGATCCTCAACGAGGGGATCACCGAGGCCGGTTCGATGGCCGACTTCATCGCCGCTTCGACGTCGTACGCGACGCACGGCGAGGCGATGATCCCGTTCTACATCTTCTACTCGATGTTCGGCTGGCAGCGCACGGCCGACCAGATGTGGCAGCTCGGCGACCAGTTGGGCCGCGGGTTCCTCGTCGGCGCCACCGCGGGCCGTACCACGCTGACGGGCGAGGGCCTGCAGCACGCCGACGGCCACTCGCCGGTGATCGCGGCGACGAACCCGGCGGCCCTGACGTACGACCCGGCGTTCGCCTACGAGGTCGCCACCATCGTGCGCGACGGCATCCGCCGCATGTACGGCGAGGCCGCCCCCGGCGAGGACCCGAACGTCTTCTACTACCTGACGGTCTACAACGAGCCGCTCCCGCAGCCCGCCAAGCCGTCCGCGGTCGGTGTCGACGAGGGCATCGTCAAGGGCCTGTACCGCTTCAACACCGCGGAGTCCGCGGGCCTGTCCCCGGTCGCGAACGCCCCCCGCATCCAGCTCCTGGGCTCCGGCACGGCGATCCACTGGGTGCTCAAGGCGCAGCGGATGCTGGCCGAGGAGTGGGGCGTGGCGGCCGACGTGTGGTCCGCGACGTCCTGGACGGAGCTGCGCCGTGACGCGCTGGAGGCCGACGCCGGCCTGCTGCGCGGCGAGGAGCGGGTCCCGTACGTCCGCCAGGCGCTGCACGGTGCCGAGGGCCCGGTGCTCGCGGTCTCCGACTACATGCGCCAGGTCCCGGACCAGATCGCGCAGTGGGTCGAGCAGGACTGGTCCTCGCTCGGCGCGGACGGCTTCGGCCTCTCCGACACCCGCGAGGGCGCCCGCCGCCACTTCGGCGTCGACGCCGAGTCGGTCGTGGTCGCGGCCCTGGCCCAGCTCGCCCGGCGCGGCGAGGTCAAGGCGACGGCGGTGAAGGAAGCACGGGAGAAGTACGGGCTGTGAGGCCCTGAGCTTCGACGCGTTCGGTGAATTCGGTGAAGGGGTACGGCGGCTGCCGTGCCCCTTCGCTGTCAGTGGGCCCCGGCATCATGGCCGTATGCGTGCTGCCCGGCTCATCAAGATGGTGCTGTTGCTCCAGTCCCGGCCCTCCATGACCGCCGCCGAGCTGGCGCGCGAGCTGGAGGTGTCGGAGCGGACGGTCACCCGGGACGCGCAGGCGCTGTCGGAGGCCGGCGTCCCGGTCTACGCCGACCGGGGGCGGGCCGGCGGGTACCGGCTGATCGGCGGGTACCGGACCCGGCTGACCGGGCTGGCCCGCGACGAGGCCGAGGCGCTGTTCCTGTCCGGGGTGCCGCAGGCGCTGCGCGGGATGGGGCTGGAGGACGCCGCCTCCGCCGCCCGGCTGAAGGTCTCGGCGGCGCTGCTGCCCTCCCTGCGGGACGCTTCCCGCACGGCGGCCCAGCGCTTCCACCTGGACGCGCCGAACTGGTTCACCGAGCCGAAGACGCCCGAGCTGCTGCCCGCGGTGGCGGACGCGGTGTGGGACGACAGACCGGTCACCGCGCGCTATCGCGGCCGCGAGGGCGAGGTGGAGCGGGAGCTGGAGCCGTACGGGCTCGTGCTCAAGGCGGGCGTCTGGTACCTGTGCGCGCGGGTCCCGGACGGTGGTTCCCACCGGGTGTACCGGATCGACCGTTTCACGGCGGTGACGGCCGGCGAGGCCCGCTTCGCGCGCGACGAGGAGTTCGACCTCCCCGGCTTCTGGGAGGCGCAGTCCGAGCGGTTCGCGCGGTCGATCCTGCACGCCGAGGTCGTCGTACGGCTGTCCCCGGACGGGGTGCGACGGCTTCCGTACGTCGTCGATCCGGCGTCCGCGCGGGAGGCGCTGGCGGTCGCGGGCGCGGGCACGTCCCACGAGGACGGATGGCTGACCGTGACGCTCCCCGTGGAGTCGGAGCAGGTCGCCCACTCGCAGTTGGCGGGTCTGGGGCCGGAGGTGGAGGTGCTGGCTCCGGAGAGTCTGCGGGCCCGGTTCACCGAGGACGCGCGACGGCTGGGCCGCCTGTACGGGACATAACAATCCGCCGCACTCCACGTGCGCCCCACCCCTCCAGGCCCGATGCTGGACCCGTGATGGACGAGACGGAGTTCTGGGAGCTGGTGGACGCCACCCGCGAGGCCGCCGAGGGCGACCCCGAGGAACAGGCCGACCTGCTCGTGGACCGGCTGCTCGGGCTGGACCCGGAGATGGTCCTGGACTTCGCCCGTCACTTCGAGGCCCGCTTCAACCGGGCGTACACCTGGGACCTGTGGGGCGCCGCCTGGATACTGCTGGACGGGGCGAGCGACGACGCCTTCGACTTCTTCCGGTGCTGGCTGATCGGCCAGGGCCGCGAGGTGTACGAGGGCGGGGTACACGACCCGGACTCGCTCGCCGACCTGCTGGCCGACTTCGACGAGGAGATCGACGGCGACGGCGAGGAACTGGGCTACGCGGCGGACGAGGCCTACGAACAGCTCACCGGAACCGTCGCACCCGACCTGGGCATCCCACCCGCCCCCTCCGAGCCGCTCGGCACCCCGGTCGACCTGGAGGACGACGGGTTGCTGACGGAGCGGTATCCGAAGCTTTGGGAGAGGTTCAGGGGGTGAGGGGGACGGGGGTTGAGGGTGGACGGGGGTAGAGGGGGCACGGGGATGAGGGGCGGGGCTGAGCGAGGCTGCGGGCTGAGGGGGCCGTTTGCGCCGCCGCCGACCCCGGTCGGGTGTCGGGCCGTCTGTCGGTACCGCGGGGTTCAGGGGGCGGTCGTCGTGGGCCTGCGGGATTGGTTCGAAGGCTGAGGGGGCCGGGTGTGCCGCTGCCTCCCCCCACTCCTGGTCGCCTGCCCGTGCCGTCGGGCTCCGGCCTCAGGGGGTGGTCGTGGACCTGCGTCGGGTCGTGTCCGTCGGGAGGTACGCCTGGGTCCCGTCGGCCTTCACGGCGTGGTGCATCGGGGCCGCGTTGGCCAGCGAGAGCGGTACGAGGGCTCAGAGGGCCGGGTGTGGCGCTGTCTCCCTCACGCCTGGTCGCCTGCCCGTGCCGTCGGGCTCAGGCCTCAGGGGGTGGTCGTGGACCTGCGTCGGGTCGTGTCCGTCGGGAGGTACGCCTGCGTCCCGTCGGCCTTCACCGCGTGGTGCATCGGGGCCGCGTTGGCCTGGTCGAGCGCGGACGCGGTGACGGCGGCCGGGCCGAGGACGACGGCCGCGACGGTGCAGACGACCGCCCAGGGGCCGCGGGCCGTCCGGGTCCAGCCGCCGGTCCTCGCCGTGGTGTTCGGGTGACTGCTGTTCACTTCTTCCCCACCTCCAGTCAGTGCGTGTGCATGACGATAGGGCGGCTGTTTCGGCGTGAGCCTTGAGCCGCCTGCGAGAACCCTGTGAGGGCCCGGGCACCCGGGGGTGGTTACGTCCTGCCCTGGAGTCGAGCCGCCGCCTGCCGTATCTCCGGTAGCCGGGCCTTGAGGGAGGCGCCGGGGCAGGTCGTCATGTAGGCGTCGCCGTGGGCCGCGAGGGCGGGGAGGGTCGCGGTGGTGCCAGCCTTGTAGCGGCTGAGGCTGTTGCTGGAGGTCAGGCGGACGGTGGTGCGGGGGTCGATGCCGGCCAGGCCGAGCTTCCAGGCCACCAGGGCGGCGATCGCGTCGGTCATCGCCCGCGGGACGGGTACGCCGGCGGTGAAGGTGCCGAGGGCGGCGATGCCCGCGGTGCGGTGGTTGAACCCCAGGGTGTGGGCGCCGACGACGGGGCGGTCGACGCCGCCAGCACGGCCCTCGTAGATGGTGCCGCAGCGGTCGACGAGGAAGTTGTAGCCGATGTCGTCCCAGTCCCGGGCGCCGGTCTGGCCGGCGGCGAGGTAGCGGATGATGCGGGGCGCGTCGGCGCAGTCGTAGTCGTTGGGCGAGTCGGTGTGGTGCACGAAGACCGCGAGCACCTTGTCGTCGTAGTGCGGGGGTGGCGGGGTACGGGCGGTGGTGTTTCCCTCGCCGCCGACGGCCCACACCGACCTCGCCACGATGTGCGGCCGGACCGCGGTCGACTGCACGTTCCCCTGCCGGGCCACCGCAACGGCCCCGGCCGCCCTGTCGTCGACGGCCCGCTCGATCCCCTGCACACACAACACAAGCCCGAGCACGACAGCGAGCCCGGGAACACACGCCAGCAGAAGCCGCCCGGCGTGAGGGGTACGGCGGTGTGTCCGGGTGGGGGGTGGGGGTATGGCTCGGTGAGTGGGGGTGACGGAGTCAGGTGGGGGCGCGGTGTCGGCTGGGGTCGCAGGTCTGGCGGGGGCCGCAGGTTCGGCCTGGGCCGCAGGTTGGGGGTTCTGCTCGGCTTCGGCGGCAGCCACGGGCTCGGACGGCCGCTCGTCGAACGGTGCGGCAGGCTCGGCGGAGGGCGTGGCCTCGGCAGAGCGGGACGGGGACCTGGACCCGGCAGGTGTGTCAGCCCCGGCGGGACGCGGGTGGACCCCAAACCCGGCGGACGCCCTCCCCCCAGCAGAACGCGAAAGAGACCCAAACCCAGCCGACGCCTCGCCCCCGGCAGGACGGGAGGCGGGGGCGGGCCCGGCAGGATCCTCACCCCTGGCAGCGGTCTCGGGGGGGACCGAACCCGGCGGCCGGGATGACACCGGGGTGTCGGAAGTGGGCGTCAGGCCTCGGCGGGCCCGGGGTCTCGTCAAGGGGGGCAAGCGGTGCAGTAGGGACTGGACTGCTTCGCTTGCGTGGCGTATTCGGGTCGGGCGCCGCCTTCGCATCCCCCGGGCTCTTCGGACACGCATGGTCCCACTGTGGGACGCATCCGCCCCGTCCGCGATGTGTGCTGTGCCACCCGGTGGAACCATCGTCCTGGTCCGTGACGTTTTCCCAGGTGCACCGCGTGCGCTCGCTGATCACTGGACGCCTCGCCTGCGTACTGAAGGTTCCGAGAGAGAAGGGCGGCTCCGTGGACGTGCTCGACATCCTGCTGTTGCTGGTGGTCGCCGCCTACGCGGCCTCCGGCTACCGGCGCGGCCTGGTGGCCGGCTGCGTGTCGTTCGCCGGTTTCGTCGGCGGCGCGGTCGTGGGCGTGTGGGTGCTGCCGTGGGTGATGGGCCTGGTGACCCCGGGGAGCACGGAGGCCACGGTGACCGCGGTGCTGACCGTGCTGGTCCCGGCCGCCGTGGGGCACGAGCTGGCGGGACGCCTGGCGCTCAGGCTGCGCCGGGAGCTGGACCAGGGCCCGCTCAGGGTCGCCGACGGCGTCGGCGGGGCCGTCGCCAACTCCGTGGCCGTGCTCGTCGTCGCCTGGGTCGCCGCCAGCGTGCTCGGCGCCTCCTCGTCCCCGCTGGTGACCTCGGCCATCCGGGACTCCGTCCTGCTCGGCACCGTCCAGGACGCCATGCCGGAGACCACGCCGTCCTGGTTCTCCCGGGCCACCTCCGCGCTCACCGAGGCGGGTTTCCCGCAGGTGTTCAACCCGTTCGAGAACGAGTCGACGGCCGAGGTCGCACGGCCCACCGGCGACAGCGTCACGGCCGCCGCCAGCAACGCCGCCAAGCTCAGCACCGTCAAGATCGAGGGCGCCTCCGGCACCCAGGGCCGCGAGGGCAGCGGTTTCGTGTACGCGCCGCAGCACGTGATGACCAACGCCCACGTGGTCGCCGGCATCGACGAGCCCAGTGTCCGGGTCGGCGGGGTCGGGCGGACGTACGAGGCACGGGTGGTGCTGTTCGACCCCGACCGGGACGTGGCGGTGCTGTACGTCCCGGACCTGCGCGCACCGGTGCTGCGTTTCGACGACGGCGCCTCCCGGGGCGACTCCGCGGTGGTCGCGGGCTATCCGCAGGACGGCGACCTGAACCTCCAGGCGGCGACCGTGGCCAACCGGGTGAAGGCCACCGGGCAGAACATCTACAGCGACGCCACCGTCACCCGCGAGATCTACTCGATCCGCTCGACCGTCCGCCCCGGCAACTCCGGCGGCCCCCTGCTCACCACCTCCGGCAAGGTCTACGGCGTGGTCTTCGCCCGCTCCACCTCCGACGACGAGACGGGGTACGTCCTGACCGCCGACGAGGTCGCGGGCGACGCCGAGAAGGCGGCGGACGCCACCTCACCGGTGGACACGGGCGAGCTGGTCACGTCGTAGCGCGGCACCCTCCCCGATGATGGGCCCACGGTCCCGCACGGCACCGGCCCGCTCGGCACCGGTGCCCATGGCTCCCGGAGGCTCCCGTGCCCGTGTTCTTCCTGATCTCGCTGTTCGTGGCGGGCCTGGCGCTCTGCCTGGTGGTGCGCAGACGCCGTACGACCGCCGCGGCCGACCAGGTGCTCAGAGACGGCGCCCCATGAGCACGTCGTCGACGTACTCCCCCGCCAGCAGGAACTCCTCGGGCAGCACGCCCTCGACGGCGAAGCCCTCGGACTCGTAGAGCCGGCGGGCGGGCGTGTTGTGGCCGAGGACGCGCAGGGTGAGGCGGCGGGCGCCCCGGCGGCGGGCCTCCTCGGTGATCGCGCGGATCAGAGCCCGCCCGACACCGCGGCCGCGGGCCCGGGCGCTGACGACGAAGCCCTGGATCTGGCGTACATGGGCGTTCGCGGCCAGGCCGTTCGGGAAACCCAGACGGATGTAGCCGAGGATGCGGCGGTCGGCCTCGGCGACCAGGCAGTCGTCGGGGAGGTGGCGCTCGTCGAAGAACGGCCGGTAGGGCGGCCGCTGTTCGGGCAGGACCTCGTGCAGCGGCGACCACTCGGCGCGGTCGAGACGGCCCAGTTCCTCTTCGTCGTCGGGGAGGGCCAGACGTACGGACAACTCGGACATGACCGTAAGCCTACGGTCGGGGTACCGGAACCAGACATCGCTCTTACCCACCCACCAGGCAGGATGAGGTCATGCAACGTTCAAGAATCGCGGTGGCCGGGGCTTCCGGACTCATCGGCTCGGCGCTCGTGCGGTCCCTCACCGCGGACGGGCACGAGGTGGTGCGCCTGGTGCGCCAGGAGCCCCGGGGCGACGGCGAGGTCCGCTGGGACCCCGAGGCCGGCCGGGTCGACGCGGCCGGGCTCGCCGGGTGCGACGCCGTGGTCAACCTCGCGGGGGCGGGGGTCGGTTCGCGGCGCTGGACGGAGGCGTACAAGAGGCAGATCCACGACAGCCGGGTGAACGGCACGAGCGCCCTCGCCCGGGCCGTCGCCTCCCTGGACGAGCCGCCGAAGGTCTTCGTGAACGGCAGCGCTATGGGCTACTACGGCGAGACCGGCGACCGGGTCGTCGACGAGAGCTCACCGCCCGGGGAGGGGTTCCTGCCCGAGCTGTGCGTGGAATGGGAGGCGGCGGCCGGGCCGGCGCAGGAGGCGGGCGTACGGACCGCGTTCACCCGCACCGGACTGGTGGTGGGGCGCGGCGGCGGGGCCTGGGGCAGGCTGTTCCCGCTGTTCCAGGCGGGGCTCGGCGGGCGGATGGGCGACGGCGGCCAGTACTGGTCGTTCATCGCGCTGCACGACGAAGTCGCCGCGATCCGGCATCTGTTGGAGACCGAGGGGCTGTCCGGGCCGTTCAACCTCACCGCCCCCGAACCCCTGACGAACCGTGAGATCACCGAGGCCATGGGGCGTGTGCTGCACCGACCGACGCTCTTCGCGGTCCCCGCGCCGGTCCTGCGGGCCGCGCTCGGAGAGATGGCCGGGGACGTGCTGGGCAGCGCACGGGTGCGGCCCACGCGGTTGCTGGAGTCGGGGTTCACGTTCGCGTTCCCGGACATCGAGGGGGCGATCCGGGCGGCCTGAGTGTTTCCATGGCCGTACGTGACGACATGCGACCGCTGTGCGACCGTGCCCTGTCCATGCGCGACTGTCCTTGACCGATCACGGCCCTACCCTCGACCAGAACTCGGGTATCCCCGGAGCCAGTTGGGGGCATGACGTCTCCACCGGCCGCGCAACCTCGAGGAGGGGCACGTGCTTGAGCCCGCGTACCAGGCGGACGTCGTGATCGTGGGAGCCGGGGTCGCCGGACTCTCCGCGGCACATCGGCTGACCAGCCAAGGAGTGACCGTCGCGGTGTTGGAGGCCGCCCCCGGTGTGGGCGGCCGCATGTCGACGGAGAAGGTCGACGGCTTCCGGCTCGACCGGATCGGGCAGTTGCTGTCCACCGCGTATCCAGAACTGCGTCTGACCCCCGGTCTCGACGGGCTCGTACTGCGCCCGTTCGCACCGGGGGTCCTGCTGCACGGCGACGGGCGCCACCACCGGGTGGACGCTCCGGCGGGCGCCCGTAGCGCAAGGGGCGCACTGCGCGCGGTGCGCGCCCTGGCGAGCGCCCCTCGGGGGGTGCCGGGGCCGGGACTGGTGGCCGCGTCCCGCAGGGCCGCCTTCCGGGTGCTGCCCGGTTCCGGCCAGGGGACCGTCTCTCGTGTTCCCCGCGGGGCCACCCCGCTCGGTGGCGCCGTCGACCAGGCACGGCTCGGTGCCGCCCTCACCCGGCTCGCCAACGTGCCCGTCGAACGCCTTCTCGTCCGTCCCGAACTGCCCGCCGGGCAGGCGCTCGCGGCCCGGGGTCTGCCCGCGCGCACGATCGACGGGTTCCTGCGCCCGCTGCTCGCCGCGCTGCTGTGCGACCCCGCGCTGACGACGTCCAGCCGGTGCGCCGACCTCGCCCTGCGGGCCTTCGCGGGCGGGCGGCTGTGCGTGCCGGAGGGGGGCGCGGAGACGCTCCCGGAGCTCCTCGCGCAGACGCTGCCGGCGGGCACCGTGCACACGGGCGTGCGGGTCACGTCCGTCGCGACCACGTCGGTGACGACGGCCGAGCACGGCGAGGTCCGGTGCCGGGCGGTGCTGCTGGCGACGGACGCGCGGGCCGCGGCCCAGTTGCTGCCGGGGCTGCGGGTGCCGGACTTCCATCCGGTGACGGTGGTCCACCACACGACGGACGACCCGCCCCGCACGGGTTCCGCGCTGCTGCTCGACGCCGACCGGGGCGGCCCGGTGGCCCACACGGCGGTGGTCAGCGAGGTCGACCCGAGCCGGGCCCCCGCGGGCCGGGCCCTGATCTCCTCGACGGTCCTCGGCCCCCCTCCGTCCGACCTGGAGGCGGCCGTACGCACCCATCTGGCCCGCCTGTACGGCATGTCGACACGCCGCTGGGAGACCCTCGCGGTCCACCACACCCGCGAGGCGGTCCCGGCCATGCCCGCCCCGCACGACCTGCGCCGCCCGGTCCGCCTCCTGGCCGGCCTGTACGTCTGCGGCGACCACCGGGACACGAGCACGGTCCAGGGCGCCCTGCACTCGGCCCACCGCGCGACGAAGGCCATCCTGAAAGACCTGGGAGCGGCCGGCTCCATGCACCGGGCAGACCCGACCCCAACAGCCCAGGCAGCCTGACGGTCACCCCCGCGCCCCCTCAAGGGGCGCGGGGAACTGCGCGACCAGCCACGACGGCGCCGCACTCGACACCGGACCGGCGGAGCCACGGCGGGTGCGGCCTACCCGAGCGCGGCGACCTTGTCGCGATAACTCCGCACCGGCGCCGCGTCCTTGTACGGCTCCAACCGCCGCTCGAAGTCCCGCACGTACTCCACCGCCCGCACCGACCGCATCTCCGCGGCCTGCCCCGCGGCCTCCGCGGCCAGCGAGCACGCCTGGTCCAACTCCCCCAGCCCCAGCCGCGCGGACGCCAGCACCACCCGGCAGAACAGCCGACTGCGGGCGTACGCCGGCGCCCTCAACTGAAGGGAGCGCTCGGCGTGTTGCGCGGCCGCCCGGAACTGCTGCAGATCCCGGTGGCAGTGCCCGAACTCGTCCGCGAGCTGCGCCTCGTCGAAGAACCGTGCCCAGTGCGGGACTTCGTCACCGGGGCGCGCCGCCTCCAGCGCCCGCTCCGCGCGGACCAGCGAGGCCGTGCACGCCCGCACCTCCCCCAGCACCCCGTGCCCGCGCGCCTCGGCCGAGTGCAGCAGTGCCTGCACGACCGGCGGGGCGCTGGTGCCGACGCCCTGCTGGGCCACCCGCGCGAGCTGGATCGCCTCCCGGCCGTGCCCCAGGTACACGGCCTGCCGGCTCATCGTGACCAGGACGTACGCCCCGTACGCCCGGTCCCCCGCGGCCTGGGCGAGCCGCAGCGCCTGCACGAAGTACCGCTGGGCGAGTCCGTGCGCCGCGATGTCGTACGACGTCCAGCCCGCGAGCCGGGTCAGGTCGGCCGCCGCGGCGAAGAGCCTGCGCCCGGTGGTCTCCCCGTAGGTGCCGCGCAGCATCGGCTCGCACTCGTGCTCCAGGTAGCGGACCAGGGCCTGCCGGGCGTGCCCGCCGCCGTACTGGTCGTCGAGGGTGCGGAAGAGGTCGCCGACCGAGCCGAGGGCCGCGATGTCACCCCCGGTGACCCGCTGGCCGGGGCCGCGCTCGGCCTGGCCGCGCTGCCGGGGCACCACCGGGCGCCCCTGGGGAGGGACGCGCAGGGGCGGCTCGCCGCGGGCGACCCGGTCGTCGGGGCGGCCGATCAGCCAGTCCCGGCTCGGCACCACCAGCCCCGCCGGGGTGAAGGCGATCTTGCGCAGTTCGGCGTGGCTGCCGGAGTCCTTGCGCCACAGGCCGCTGACGATGTCGACGGCCTCCTCGGGACCGGCGGCGAACTCCAGTCCCGCGTAGACGGGCGCGCAGGCGTCGAGGCCGAGGTCCTGCGCGGAGAGCCGGCGTCCGAGCCGGCGGGTGAAGACCTCGGCGATGAGGGCGGGTGTGGTGCCCCGGGGTTGCTGCCCGCGCAGCCACCGGGTCACGGAGGTCTTGTCGTATCTGAGATCCAGCCCGTGTTCGAGACCGAGCTGGTCCACGCGTCGGGCGAGACCCGCGTTGGAGAACCCCGCTTCTGCGATGAGCGCGGCGAGCTGTCGGTTGGGAGTGCGCTGCGCGGGTCGTTCCGTCATCTGCGGTGCGGTCTCCTGCCTTTCGGGCCGTCACGTGGTCACGTGGTGCCCGGATTGCCTGTGAGCTGCCCTTATGGCCTCTGCGAACGGCGCGAATGTAGCGGAGAGTAAGCAGGCGATCGCACACTTCGACGTTCGTTCATCCGATCGTGTGAGGATTGCCCCCAGGGCTGACGTCCGCGACCCGGACGTACAGTGGCGTAGGCACCCTTCGTGCCTTACGACCTTCTAGGGAGGCGCTTGCCGTGAGTGGGTTGCGGTTCGTCCGCATGGGGTTCGGTGCGGACGCGGTCGAGTACCAGGTGGCCTGGGACGAGCAGCGCCGGGTGCACGCGGCGCGGTTCGAGGACGAGGTCCCCGACACGGTCCTGCTGCTCGAACACCCCCCTGTCTACACGGCGGGCCGGCGCACCGCGGACAACGAGCGCCCCCTCGACGGCACTCCCGTCGTCGACGTCGACCGCGGCGGCAAGATCACCTGGCACGGACCGGGCCAACTGGTGGGCTACCCGATCCAGAAGCTGCCGCGTCCGGTGGACGTGGTGGCCCACGTACGACGGCTGGAGGAGGCCCTGATCCGCACCTGCGCGGAGTTCGGCCTGGAGACCACCCGCGTCGAGGGCCGCAGCGGGGTGTGGGTGCTCGGCGACCCGGTCGAGCAGCGCCCCTCCCTCGGCGGCCTCTCCCTGGACTTCGACCCCCGGCTCACGGACGAGGAGTTCGACCCGCGTCTGAACGGTCCGGAGTACGCCCCGTCCAACGCCGGCCAGCGCCGCGAGGACCGCAAGATCGCGGCCATCGGCATCCGCGTCGCCAAGGGCGTCACCATGCACGGCTTCGCGCTGAACGTGAACCCGGACAACAAGTGGTTCGACCGGATCATCCCGTGCGGCATCCGGGACGCGGGCGTCGCCTCCCTCGCGGCCGAGCTCGGCCGGGACGTGACCATCGACGAGGTCCTGCCGGTCGTCGAGCGGCACCTGCGGGACGTACTGGAGAACGCGGAGCTGAAGCCGAGGGTGATCGAGAAGACACCTGCGGCCTGAGACAGGCGGTGGGCTTTCAAATCCACGGGCGTACCCTTGAGCACGCCGAAGAATCAACGCTAGGGAGCCGGTCGTGTCCGCAGTCGCACCCGACGGACGCAAGATGCTGCGCCTGGAGGTCCGCAACGCTCAGACCCCCATCGAGCGCAAGCCCGAGTGGATCAAGACCCGGGCGAAAATGGGTCCCGAGTATACCGCCATGCAGAAGCTCGTGAAGAGCGAGGGCCTGCACACGGTGTGCCAGGAAGCCGGCTGTCCCAACATCTACGAGTGCTGGGAGGACCGCGAGGCGACCTTCCTCATCGGCGGCGACCAGTGCACCCGGCGCTGCGACTTCTGCCAGATCGACACCGGCAAGCCCGAGGCGCTCGACCGTGACGAGCCGCGCCGCGTCGGCGAGTCCGTGGTCACCATGGACCTGAACTACGCCACCATCACCGGCGTCGCCCGTGACGACCTGGAGGACGGCGGCGCCTGGCTGTACGCCGAGACGGTCCGCCAGATCCACGAGCAGACCGCGGGCCGCGAGGCCGGCCGCACCAAGGTCGAACTGCTGGCCCCCGACTTCAACGCCGTGCCGGAGCTGCTCCAGCAGGTCTTCGAGTCCCGCCCCGAGGTCTTCGCGCACAACGTCGAGACGGTCCCGCGGATCTTCAAGCGGATCCGCCCCGGCTTCCGCTACGAGCGCTCCCTGAAGGTCATCACCGACGCCCGCGACTTCGGCCTGGTGACCAAGTCCAACCTGATCCTCGGCATGGGCGAGACCCGCGAGGAGGTCGGCGAGGCGCTCCGGCAGTTGCACGACGCCGGCTGCGAGCTCATCACCATCACGCAGTACCTGCGCCCGTCCGTGCGCCACCACCCCGTGGAGCGCTGGGTCAAGCCGCAGGAGTTCGTGGAGCTGAAGGAGGAGGCCGAGCAGATCGGCTTCTCCGGCGTGATGTCCGGACCCCTCGTCCGGTCCTCCTACCGGGCCGGCCGGCTCTACCAGATGGCCGTCGAGAAGCGTGGCGCGTACGTCGCCTCGCAGGCCGTCTGAGCGGCTCCTGATGGCACGGAGTGCCACTCCAAATGTGTGAATCCGAGCACAAGCAACGACCGCTCGGTAGTGGCCGATTGACGCGGTCCCGGGCATCCCCGCAGATAGGGGGGTCATCGGGGCCGCGTCCGCGTTTCGGGGCGAAGCATCAAGGCTTCATGGGCGTTTGACCGGTCGGTCACGCCCTGGTAACACCAATCAGTGACCCTGGTTGTACACCCCGTGCACCGTTCACCAAGGCCGTCATCCCGAGGGGGGACCTCCATCATGCAGGCCGCGCCGGTTCGCGCCACCGCCATCCCGTCGTTCACCACTGCACTGCGTGCCGTCGAGTCGTTGCTCATGAGCAGCGGCCAGCGCACCGCCCGTCGCAACGCCTGGACCTCCGTCCTGGAGGACCGCCGCCGTGCCAAGGACCGGGTCGAGGCGCAGCGCGTCCTGGACCAGACCTTCACCATCAGCTCCTGAAGCCTGCCTCTCGAGGGCGGGCACTGCCGTCGTCGGCGCCCGCCGGGCCACGTAGACTTCGGGGCATGGCGAGAAGTGACAGTGCGGCCGATGCCGCGAACCCCGGGCGACTGAAGCAGATCGCCCTGACGTACAAGATGACCCGCAAGGCCGACAAGAAGATCGGCCTGGTGCTCGCGGGTGTCTTCATCCTCATCCTCGGCGTTTTTCTCGCCATCGGTTTCCTGATCGGCCACCCGGTCTACCTCGGCATCCTGGGCTTCCTGCTCGCCTTCCTCGGGACGGCGATCGTGTTCGGGCGCCGGGCGGAGCGGGCCGCGTTCGGGCAGATGGAAGGCCAGCCGGGGGCCGCCGCGGCCGTGCTGGACAACATCGGCCGGGGCTGGACGACCACCCCCGCGGTGGCGATGAACCGCAGCCAGGACGTGGTGCACCGGGCCGTCGGCAAGGCCGGCATCGTCCTGGTCGCCGAGGGCAACCCGAACCGGGTCAAGGGCCTGCTGGCCGCCGAGAAGCGGAAGATGAACCGCATCGTCGCGGACGTGCCGGTGCACGACATCGTCGTCGGCACGGGCGAGGGCCAGGTCCCGCTCAAGAAGGTGCGGACCACGATGCTCAAGCTGCCGCGCGTGCTGACCGGCCCCCAGGTGACCGCCACCAACGACCGGCTGCGGGCGATGGGCGACCTCATGAGCAACATGCCGTTGCCGAAGGGCCCGATGCCGAAGGGCATGAAGCTGCCGAAGGGCGGCGGCAGGACCCGCTGACTCCTCGCGTACGACGATGGGGGCGCCCGGTGTGACACCGGGCGCCCCCATCGTCGTCATGGATGAGAGGTGGTCCTGGGCCGGTCAGCAGTCGTCGGCGGCCGGGCGGCCGGCGAAGCGGTCGCCGAGCCAGGAGACGACGTCACCGACGGCCTGGTTGTCGGTGAGCAGATGGTCACCGGGGTAGATCTTCCAGCCGGTCTGCACGCCCGCCGCACAGTAGGCGGCGCGGACGGCGTCCTCGGTGGCGGTGGGGATCACCTCGTCCAGGGCGCCGCGGTACTGGAGGACGGGGAAGCCGATCCGGTGGGTGCCGAGGTTCACGCCGAGTTTCTGGGCGTCCAGGACCTGGCCCCAGGTACGGCCGTCGCTGCCGCGCTGCTGGTAGAGCTGGTCGAGGGTGAGCCCGGCCGTGGTGAAGTCCTTGATGCTCTTTCCCGCGAGGCCGGTGACGGTGCCCACCAGGCAGACGGACTTGGCGGTCCGCACCGCCTCCTTGCCCTGGTCGTTGAGGAGCGAGTCGAGGGGCAGGGCGGGGTAGGCGGCCTGGATGCCGATGGCCGCGTCGGCGAGGAAGCCCGAGAAGGCGCTGCCGTCGAGCCCGGCCGCCACCTGCTTGAGGTCGCCCGGGATGCCGCCCGAGGCGTCGCCGACCACGTTGAGCCCGGGTGCGTAGGCCGCCGCCAGTTGGGCCGCCCACAGGCTGGCCGCGCCGCCCTCGGAGTAGCCCCACAGTCCGACGCGGGCCTGCCGGGACAGTCCGCTGCCCGGTACGGCGGGGGCGGCGCGGGCGATGTCGAGCAGGGCGTGGCCGGAGTCGGTGCCGGCGACGTAGCGGTGCGTCCGGCCGTCGAGGTAGCCGGGGCCGTCGGTGGCGGCGACGGCGTACCCGGCCTTGAGCAGGGCCGCGATGTTGTCGCCCTCGTACTCGTCCTGGTAGGCCCCGGCGAGCTGCTTGGAGAACGCGCACTGGGGGCCGAGGCCGAGGGTCCCGGGGTGGAAGGCGACGACGGGGCGGTCACCGGTGCCGGTCCAGGGCGCCGTGGGGACGGCGAGGGTGCCGGAGACGGCGACGGGCCGGCCCTGGTTGTCGGTGGAGCTGTAGAGGACCTTCCACGCGGACATCGGGATGGCGCCCGGCACCTGGCTCAGGGTGACGGAACGGCAGGCCAGCACGGTGCCCGGGGTGGCGGGGACGGTGGCGGGGGGTGTGTAGATGTCGGCGTCGGCCGCCGTGCAGGCGGCTGCGGCGGAGGCGGGGAGTGTCTCGGCGGAGGCCTGGGGGGCTTCGGATGTCTCGGCGGAAGCCTGGGGTGTCTCGCCGAGGAGGCCGCCGCCGAGCAGGGCGGCGGTGAGCATGCTGAGGAGGGCGGATCTCTTCATCGGTCCGGCGTGTCCCTTCGCAACGGGGGGAGGTTGCTTGGGTGCCAGACGCTAGGAGCCCGGGCCTACTGACCTGTAGTCAACCGACGCGCGTGTTCGTCGGCGCGACTGTCAGGACACGACAAAGCCGCGAGGACGCGGCGGGCGACGGAGACGCGGCCGGACTACGGACGCAGCAGGACGACGGGTCCCCCGTCAGATGCGTACTTCCACGGTCTTCGCGAGCCGGTCGTGCAGGCCCCGGCCGTCGCGGTCCCAGATCAGGGCCGGGAGGGCGAGGCAGAGCAGGACCGTGCGCAGCAGGGCGCGCGCCGGGTTCACGCGGCCGGTGTCCAGGGCGACCACGCGCAGGCCGAGGAGACGCTTGCCCGGGGTGAAGCCGAGGGTGCCGACGGTGAGGACGCCCATCACGAAGAAGACCAGCAGCGACCAGTTCGAGGTGGTCGGGTCGCCGTAGCTCTGCGTGATCAACTGGGATGCAATCAGGACGCTCATCGCCCAGTCCACGGCCAGGGCGCCCAGCCGTCGGCCGGGGCGGGCGATCGACCCCGGCCCCTGCTCGGGCAGGCCGAGCTGCTGTCCGCGGTATCCGAAGTCGACACCGGCGTCCTCGGCGGCCGCGCGGGGGCCCGAGAGCCACGATCCGATTGCATCCCTCTTGTCCACGCGTCCACGGTACTGCCAGCGTTTCGGGATACGGACAGGTGGGGCCGGGCCCACGATGTCCGGTTAACTTGTGCGAAACAAATGGGTCACGCCCGAGAAACCACCCGTCCCTAGGGTCGAGGACAGCGTGTGCCACCGCACTGGCCGCACGAACGAACTACCACCCCGGTCCAGGAACGGTCGGGAGTAGGAGGAGCTGGATGTTCCAGAACGCCGACGAGGCCAAGAAGTTCATCGCGGACGAGGACGTCAAGTTCGTCGACGTCCGTTTCTGCGACCTGCCGGGCGTCATGCAGCACTTCACGCTGCCCGTCGAGGCGTTCGACCCGGACGAGGAGCTCGCCTTCGACGGCTCGTCGATCCGCGGCTTCCAGGCCATCCACGAGTCCGACATGGCGCTGCGCGCGGACCTGTCGACCGCCCGGGTCGACCCCTTCCGCCGTGACAAGACGCTGAACATCAACTTCTTCATCCACGACCCGATCACCGGCGAGCAGTACAGCCGTGACCCGCGCAACGTGGCGAAGAAGGCCGAGGCCTACCTCGCGTCGACGGGCATCGCCGACACGGCCTACTTCGGTCCCGAGGCGGAGTTCTACGTCTTCGACAGCGTGCGCTTCTCCACCTCGTCGAACGAGTCCTTCTACCACATCGACTCCGAGGCGGGCGCCTGGAACACCGGTGCGCTGGAGGACAACCGCGGTTACAAGGTCCGCTACAAGGGCGGCTACTTCCCGGTCCCGCCGGTCGACCACTTCGCCGACCTGCGTGCCGAGATCTCCCTGGAGCTGGCCAAGTCCGGCCTCCAGGTCGAGCGCCAGCACCACGAGGTGGGCACCGCCGGCCAGGCCGAGATCAACTACAAGTTCAACACGCTGCTCGCCGCGGCCGACGACCTCCAGCTCTTCAAGTACATCGTGAAGAACGTGGCCTGGCGCAACGGCAAGACCGCGACCTTCATGCCGAAGCCGATCTTCGGTGACAACGGCTCGGGCATGCACGTCCACCAGTCCCTGTGGACCGGCGGCTCCCCGCTCTTCTACGACGAGGCCGGCTACGCGGGCCTGTCGGACATGGCCCGCTACTACATCGGCGGCATCCTCAAGCACGCCCCGTCGCTGCTGGCCTTCACCAACCCGACGGTGAACTCCTACCACCGTCTGGTGCCGGGCTTCGAGGCGCCGATCAACCTCGTCTACTCGCAGCGCAACCGCTCCGCGGCCATGCGTATCCCGATCACGGGCTCCAACCCGAAGGCCAAGCGCGTCGAGTTCCGCGCGCCCGACTCCTCCGGCAACCCGTACCTCGCCTTCTCGGCACTGCTCCTCGCGGGCCTGGACGGCATCAAGAACAAGATCGAGCCGGCCGAGCCGATCGACAAGGACCTGTACGAGCTGGCTCCCGAGGAGCACGCGGGCGTCGCCCAGGTCCCGACCTCCCTCCCGGCCGTCCTCGACCGCCTCGAGTCCGACCACGAGTTCCTCCTCCAGGGCGACGTCTTCACGCCGGACCTGATCGAGACGTGGATCGACTTCAAGCGGACGAACGAGATCGCCCCGCTCCAGCTCCGCCCGCACCCGCACGAGTTCGAGCTGTACTTCGACGTGTGATCGACGCCGAGCCAGTCCGTACGCCGCCCCCGTCCCGGTTTCTCCGGGCGGGGGCGTCGTCGTATGGTTTCTGGCACGGTTGTTCGAGACGGTGGACGGGGGACGGGGATGCCCGAACAGGACGACATGGAGCGGGAGTTCGACCTCAAGTGGGCCGACGGGGCGGCGCACAAGGAGCCGTCGGCGCGGGCCCGGATGCTCGCGGCCCGCTGGAAGGAGAACCCGCCGAAGCCACAGCCGTTCCGCGCCGAGGCCGAGCTGAGAACGCCTCGCCGTTCGTCGTGGCGTTCTACGGCGATCGTGTTCGGCGGGGTGGCGGTGATCGTCCTGCTGCTGGGGTACGTGAACTTCCGGGCGTCGTACTAGCCGCGCTCGGCAGGTAAATGGCAAGCTCCTCCGGGCTGTCGCCGCCTACGATCTCCGGACACATCGAGGCCGGGAGTGGGCGTGCGGGGGAACGTCGAGGACGTGGCGGCGGCGGTGGTGCGCCTCGCGGAGGGGGCATCGCTCGGGGAGACGGTCGACACGGCCGATCCGGGTGCCTGGATCGCGCTGGACACCAGGGCTCGCGAGCACGGCTGGGGCTACGGCGAGGTCTCCTGGACGCCGGCCACCTGGGAGCGGACCGCGGGCGGACGGGCGCTGACGAACGCCCTGCGGCAGGGGCTGCCCGGCGTCCTGCGTCCCGGCGAGCCGGACGGAACGTCGGACTGGCTCCGCACCGAGGCGCGGCTCGCGCTCGGTCTGTGCCACCGGGACGGCCGGATCCGGGCCGCGGCCCTGGCGCGGGCCGCCGCGTATCCCGGGCTGCTGGCGCTGGTGGTCGTGCGCTGTTCCGACTGGGCACCGCCGGTGCGCGAGGACGCACGCCGGCTGCTGACGGAACTGCTCGACGTCGAGGCCGCCGTACGGCTGCTGCCGCTGATCCTGCGCGTCGGACGCCGGGGCCGGGGCGACTTCGCCACCGACCTCGCCACCAAATTGCTGCGTGCTGCGCCGCGGGACACGCTCGCCCCGCTGTACGCCGACGCCGACCGGACCATCCGGCGGTACGCCTACCGCATCGCCGTGGACCAGGGTTTCCTCTCGCCCGCCGAGTTGGCCGGTGTCGCCGCGCGGGACGAGGACACGGTGGTCCAGGGGCTCTGCGCGGAGGCCGCGCTGGCCGCTGCGGGGGAGGGCGACGCGGCCGACGACGTGCTCGGACCGATGCTCGCGGCTCGTAATCCGCGGGTGCGGTCCGCGGGGGTGACCGCGTTGCGGCGGGCCGGACGGGGTGAGCTGGCGGTCCGGTACCTCGGTGACCGGGCCGGGGTGGTGCGGGCCTGTGCGCGGTATGTCGTACGGCAGTCCGGGGGCGACCCCCTCGAGTGGTACCGGCGTCGGTGTGCCGGTGCCGGCGTTTCCACGCCGACGGCGGGGGCGGTCAGCGGGCTCGCGGAGTGCGGGGACCGGAGTGACGCCGAGGCGCTGTGGGCGTTGACCGCGCATCCGGATCCGGTGGTCAGGGCGCGTGCCGTGGGCGGGCTGCGCACGCTGGACGTGCTGGACGTACCGCGGCTGCGGGAGCTGCTCGACGATCCCGCGCCCGGTGTGGTGCGGGAGGCGGCCTTGGCGCTGGTTCCGTCCGCGCGGCTGCTGGACGGAGAGTGGCTGCTGGAACGGCTGGCGGTGGAGCGGGCCCGGGAGACGCGGGTCGCCGCGTTCCGGCTGCTCGGCGCACACGACGGGCTCGTACGGCTGCGGGCCGCCGTCGCCCTGGTCGACGATCCGGACGACAGGCTGCGGCACTGGGCACGGCAGTCCGTGCAGCGCTGGCGTCCGACGGCGGACGTGCCGCCCGGGACCGCCGAGGTGGGTGAGCTCCTGGGCCGGGCCCGCCATCTCTTCAGTGACCATGTGCGGAAACGGCTGCTGTGGGAGGCCGGGCTCGGGGCCTGAGCCTTTGCTGGGACCAGGGCTGAGCGCGACCGCTTCATGGGGTGACGCGGGTGCACACTGAGGGTGGGGCGAGTGCCTTACTGCGAGGTGGTGCAGATGCGGAGTCGTTTTCGGAGCGACCGGCGGCTGACCGTGCGGATGACGGTCACGCTGTTCCTGCTGGGACTGCTGTACGTGGCCTTCGTCGCCGCGTTGATCGTGCTGCTGAGGTCGTGGCTGCTGGTCGTGGCGCTGGTCGCCGCGATGTTCGTGGCGCAGTTCTGGTTCTCCGACAGGATCGCGATGTTCGCGATGCGCGGGCGGGTCGTGGGGCGGGAGGAGTATCCCGAACTGCACGCCGTGGTGGACCGGCTGTGCGCCATCGCGGACATGCCCAAGCCGGTGATCGCGGTGTCCGCGATGGACATGCCCAACGCGTTCGCCACCGGGCGGAACCCGGACAACGCCGTGGTGTGCGTGACCACCGGGCTGCTGCGCCGGCTGGACCCCGCCGAACTGGAGGGCGTGCTCGCGCACGAGTTGTCGCACGTGGCGCACAAGGACGTCGCCGTGATCACCGTCGCGTCCTTCCTCGGGGTGATCGCCGGGCTGATCGTGCGGTTCGCGTTCTACAGCCAGGTCTTCGGCGGGCGGAAGGACCAGAACACCGCCGTGATCTTCGCCGCCGTGATGGGTGTCTCGGCGGCCGTCTACGCCCTCAGCTTCCTGCTGATCAGGGCTTTGTCCCGGTACCGGGAGCTGGCGGCGGACCGGGCCGCGGCCCACCTCACCGGCCGTCCCTCCGCCCTCGCCTCCGCGCTCACCAAGGTCTCCGGAGAGCTCGCCCGCATCCCCACCAAGGACCTGCGCACCGCCCAGGCCTTCAACGCCTTCTACTTCACCCCCGCCACCGGCAGGGAGCCCGGCATCGAGCGGATCTTCTCGACGCACCCGTCCCTGGAGCAGCGGCTGGAGCAACTGGGGCGGATCTCGGCGGAGTTGGGTGAGCCGGTGAAGCCCGGGAAGGCGGGCTGAGCATGGGGCTGCTGGACATCCTTCTCGGGCGGACCAAGCCGGTCGTACCCGATCTCGACCAACTCTTCGCGCTGCCGTCGGCGGCCGTCACCCTGGAGGCGGCCGCCTCCTTCACGCCGACCGGGCGCGGGGCGGTGTGCTTCGCCACGGTCGAGGGCGCTGCCTTCGAGCAGACGCACCGGGAGGTCCAGGCCCTGCTGGACGCGGACGCCGAACGCGACGGCCCTCCGGTGCACCTCGCCCGGGACGGGTTCGGTTACTCCTGGCTGGTCTCCGAGCGGGTCCCGGACCAGCTCCCCCAGCTCGTCAACGACCTGCACGCGGTGAACAGTTCGATGGAGGTCAACGGCTTCGGGCCGCAACTGCTGTGCTCGCTGGCCGGGTTCCAGGACCCCGAGGGCCGGCCCCTCGCGCTGGTCTACCTCTACAAGCGCGGCACCTTCTACCCCTTCGCGCCGCTGCCAGGTGAGGGACAGCGGCGCGACAACCCGCTGGAGCTGCGCGTGAAGGCCGCGCTCTCCAACGACCTGCGGATCGAACAGGACCTGAACCGCTGGTTCCCGCTGTGGGGCGCCCCGGGCCTGTGAGCCCCTGCCCCTCGCGGTCGCTCAAAGCTTCCTGGCGCTATCTCTCCCGTGTCTGCCGACGGGACTCCAGGGGACGCTCGCGGCGGTAACGGCGGTCCCACTTGGCCTGCTTGTCCCGGCGGTCGCGGTAGGCCCGGTAGCTGCCGGGCACGGCTCCCGAGCCGCCGCCGGACGAACCGCCCGACGAGGACGCCGAGGCACCGCCCCGGCCGTACTGCATGTACACGAAGAGCAGGGCTACGGCGACGAGCCACCAGGTGTGGTTCCCGAAGCCCAGGATGACCAGGACGACGGTCCCGGAAAGGACGATGGTGCCCATGACGGGCCTCCGTGTGCGTGGGTGTGGTGTAGAAGACTAGCCCCGGAGCGCGGTGCTGGGGCCAGCCCTGCGCACAGCTTTTCCCGTACTCCGGAGTTGACCGATGCCCGAGTCCTTCACACAGGAACACGCCGGTGAGCGCCTTCGCGGTGTGTCCGGCGGCGCCCCGACCGCGTCGGAGCCCCGACCGCCGTACTGCTGCACGGAGCCGGACACGGCAGCAAGGAGCGACTCCTGCCGCTGCTCGACGAGTTCGTGGCGCACGGCTGCCGGGCGCTCGCCTTCGACTTCTCGGGGCACGGCGAAAGCACGGGTGAGCCGGCCGAGTTGAGCCTGCGGCGCCGGTTCGAGCAGGCGGTCGCCGTGATCGACGCGCGTGTTCCCGCGGGCGGGCCGCTGGTGCTGGTCGGGTTCAGCATGAGCGGCCAGACGGTGGCGGACCTCGTCCGGCACTACGGCGGGCGGGTGGTGGCGCTGGGTCTGTGCGCGCCCGCCGTGTACGCGGGCGAGGCCTGGGACGTGCCGTTCGGCCGCGGCGACGGGCGGTTCAGCGAGCTCATCCGGCGGCCGGGGAGCTGGCGGCGGGCGCCGGCCCTGGAGGTGCTGCGGGGGTACGAGGGCCGGGCGGTGCTCGCCGTACCGGGCACCGACGCGGTGATCCCCGCGGAGGTGACGGAGGCCGTCCAGGAGGCGCTGGCCTTCCGCTCCCGGTTCACGCGTCTCGACCTGCCGGCGGCCGACCACCAGGTGGGCCGCTGGATGCGCGAACACGCGCCTGATCGCCGGGAGTTGGTGGCCGCGCTGCTGACCGGGCCCGGTGACCTGGGGTGGACGGCGCCATGCGACCGGGTGGCCGAGCGGCTCTCCTAGGACCGTGGGGGGCGGCCGGGGTCCTGCCTGCCGGAGTGCTCCGGGTGGGCGAAGGAGGGGCCGTCCTGCCTGCCGGAGTGCTCCGGGTGGGCGCAGGAGGGGCCGTCCTGCCTGCCGGAGTGCTCCGGGTGGGCGCAGGAGGGGCCGTCCTGCCCGCCGGAGTGCTCCGGGTGTGCGAAGGAGGGGCCGTCCTGCCCGCCGGCTCGGGCTCACTCCCCCGGGGCCGCCCTGACGACGCCCGCCGCGATGGCGGCGCACAGGGTCGCGTGGTCGGACTCGGTACGGGCCGCGTAGGCGAGCGCGAAGTCGGCGACCGCCTCGTCGAAGGTGTCGGCGCCGCCCAGATACGCGGCGATGGCGACACGGTCGCCGGAGCGGGCGTGGGCGCGGGCCAGCGTGCTCCCGCACAGCCGGGCGTAGGCCCTGAGGTCGGCCGGGGGCATGCCGGCGACGTCCGCGGCCCCCTTCATGTCACGCAACTGGCGCCAGTAGTAGGCCCGCCCCTGCGGTCCGCTCATCCAGCCGAGGAAGATGTCGCTCGCCGACTGGAGCAGCCGTTGGCCCACGACCACGCGGCGGCCGGGATGGACGTACGGGCCGTGCGGCAGGTGTTCCTCCAGCACGGACGTGCGGGCCTCCTTGATCTGCAGGAACAGCGGGTCGTCGGCGTCCCGTCCGGCCAGCAGCACGATGAAGCAGCGCATGCCGACGCTGCCCACGCCGACGACCTTGCGGGCGGCGTCGACGAACCGGTAGCGGTCCAGGAGCAGCCGGCGCTCCTCCGAGAGGGTGGAACGGTAGTCGCTGAAGATCTTGCGCAGGCCGGCCATGTCGGGGCCGCCGGCCGGTTCGAGGAGCGGCGGGTCGTGGATGATGCGGCGGCGGCCGTCGACGACCTCGGTGAGTCGGCCGAGGGCCTGGAGGCTGGTGCGGCGGCGGGCCCGGGTGAGGCTGGACTCCACGCGTCGTCGGTGGCGGGCCGAGCGGACGAGGGGCAGCAGGCTGTCGGCGTCGACGCTCGCGTACCAGACCTCCAGCTCGCCCAGGCGGGACAGCTCGCGCATGGCGGTGCGGTACGCGGTGACCGCCTCCCCCGCCGCCCGGTGGGCCTTGGCCTCGCTGTGCCCGTTCTCCCGGGCGGCGACGGCGACACTCGCGGCGAGCCGCTTGACGTCCCACTCGAAGGGGCCGGGGAAGGTCTCGTCGAAGTCGTCGAGATCGAAGAGCAGGGAGCGCTCCGGGGAGGCGTACAGGCCGAAGTTCAGCAGGTGGGCGTCGCCGCAGAGCTGCACGGTGAGGCCGGAGTGGGGCTGGGCGGCGAGATCGGCGGCCATCACGGCGGCCGCGCCGCGCAGGAACGCGAAGGGGGAGGCGGACATCCTGCCGTACCGGATCGGCAGCAGTTCCGGGAGCCGGTCGCGGCCCTGTCGTTCCAGTACGGCGACGGGGTCGGGGCGGCCGACGGAGGGGATCCAGACGGCGTGGGCGGAGCGGGGGACGCGTTTGCGGGCGGCCCGGCCGCGCTCGGCGCGGGCGGCGGGGGTGCCTGCGGTGCCGGGGGTGTTCATGCGCTCTGCCTTTGCGTCACGTCCGCCTCCGGGCCCCGGTGTGTCCGTCACCTCCTGATCGCAGTGAAGAGCCGGAACGGGGTGGTGCGCATGTGGAGTACGGCGATCGGGTGACGGTGACCGGGCCCCCGGCGGCGGCTCCGCCCGAGACCGGCAGCGCATCCGCGGGGGCGCGTTGTCAGTGCCGTACGTCAGGATGGGCGCATGCGTGACGGGGTGCGGTACATCGGAGTGGACGAGCGGCGGGCGCGGCTGGGGCTGCGGCACCAGTTGGCCGTCGAGGCCCGGGTGGGCAGTCCGGAGGAGGTGGCCGACGCTCTGGTCGCGCTGCACGGGAGCGACCCGGCGACCGTCCACCTCGCGGTGGGCGCGCGGCTCGTGGACCCGGCCCGGACCGTGGCCGAGACCGAGCGGGCGTTGTACGAGGACCGGTCCCTGGTGCGGATGCACGGGATGCGGCACACGGTGTTCGCGTTCCCGACCGACCTCACCGCGGTCGTGCACGCCTCGACCGGTCTCACGGTCGCCGCACGGGAACGGGCCTCGCTCCTCCAGGACATGGCCAAGGCCGGGGCCCCGGACGCGACCTGGCTCAAGGACGTCGAGGAGTCGGCGCTGGCCGCGCTCGCCCGGCGCGGCCAGGCCACGGCTTCCGAGCTGGCCGAGGACGAGCCGCGGCTGCGGGAGCAGTTCGTGTACGCGGCCGGGAAGAGCTACGAGGGCGTCCACACCGTCGGGAGCCGCCTGTTGAGGGTGCTCGGGGTGGAGGGCAAGGTGGTCCGCGGGCGGCCGCTCGGCACCTGGATGTCCTCGCAGTTCCGCTGGGCGGTGGCGCCGCCGCATCCCGAGCTCGACGCGGCCGAGGCCCAGGCGGAGCTGCTGCGGCGCTGGCTCGCGGTGTGCGGGCCGGCCACGGAGGCGGACCTGAAGTGGTGGACGGGCTGGAAGGTGACCGACGTGCGCCGCGCGCTCTCGGCGATCGGCGCGGTGCCGGTCACCGTCGACGAGGGCCCGGCCTACGTCGTCGACGGCGACGCCGGTCCGGTCGCGGGGCCGGTGGAGCCGTGGGCCGCGTTGCTGCCCGGGCTCGATCCGACGGCGATGGGTTGGCAGCAGCGGGACTGGTATCTGGCGCCCGCCCTCAGACCCGCCCTGTTCGACCGCAGCGGCAACGTCGGGCCGACGGTGTGGTGGGACGGACGCGTGGTGGGCGGTTGGGGCCAGCGCCCGGACGGCGAGATCGTCTGGCGCCTGCTGGCCCCGGAGGACGTGGGCCGCGAGGCGCAGACCGCGATCGCGACGGAGGCCGCCCGGCTACGGGCCTGGGTGGGCGACACCCGGGTACGCCCCCGGTTCCGCACCCCCCTGGAGAAGGAACTGGCCGAACCGACGGGTTGATCGGCCGCCGGGCGAGACGCAGGCGGCCGTCGCCTTGGCAGCCGCGCGGCGGTGAGGCGGAGTGGCAGCGACACCGGTACGGACCCGGTCCCCGACCCCGTCGGAGAGGCCGGACCAACGGGCTGATCGGGTGCCGGGCGTGCCCGGTGTGAGGTACAAGTGGCCATCGCGGCGGCAACCCACCGGCTGCGGGACTCGGCCCCGGTTCCCAACCCTGCTGGAGAAGGAACTGGGCGAACTCATGGGCAATCGGGTGCCCGGCCCGCCCGGCGTGAGACGCAGGTGCCCAGCGCGGTGGCAGCCCACCGGCTGCGGGACTGGGTGGCAGCGACACCGGTACGGACCCGGTCCCCGACCCCGTCGGAGAAGCAACTGGCCGAACCCACGGGCTGATCGGCCGCCGGGCCCGAGACGCAGGTGCCCGTCGCAGCGGCGGCCTCGCGGCTGCGGGAGTGGGTGGAAGCGGCCCCGGTTCCGGACCCCACTGAAGAAGGAGCTGGCCGGACCCACGGGCTGATCGGGTGCAGGGTGCGCCCAGCGTGAGAGCAGGCGGCCATCGCTGTGGCAGCGGCACCGGTGCGGGCCCCGTCAGAGGCTTTCGGTCGGGATGCCGGGCGCCCCGTGGAGCAGGAGGGCGCCCGGCGGCACGGGCTAGCGGGCGTACCGCATCAGCGCCCGCACCATGTGGCACGTCGTGTCCGACGGCGGGTGGACGCCGATCACCTCCGCGGTGTCCCGGATCGTCTCGTTGCGCGCCTGGTTGGGCACGTAGACGCCGGAGTCGAGCAGGGCGATCGCGAGCCGCATCGCCTTGAGACGGCGGTTGTGGGTGACATACCACTCGCGGGGACGGCCCGGCGGCAACGGGCGCTTCTCCACGGGGGTGTAGGGCAGGTCGAGCAGCACGGGGTGCTTCGCGGTGGACTGGGTCGGCAACGGCTTCGGCTTCAGTGCGGCAGCGGGCACAGGCATCCTCCTGTCGCGGTAAGGGCGGTCGGCGGAACCCCGGCGACACCCTCGAACACTGGTTTTATTCTACCGCCCGGCACTGACAAAAGCCCCTGGCCACAAGGGCTTTCGGGGGTGCTGTGACGCAGGAGGAGGACGGGTTTTCGCGTACCGTGGGCGCCATGGAGATCTGGATCAATCCGGCCTGTTCGAAGTGCCGCAGCGCGATCAGTCTGCTCGACGCGGAGGGTGCCGAGTACACCGTCCGCCGCTATCTGGAGGACGTCCCGAGCGAGGACGAGATCCGCGAGGTGCTCGACCGGCTCGGCCTCGAACCGTGGGACATCACCCGCACCCAGGAGCCCGCCGCCAAGGAGCTCGGCCTCAAGGAGTGGGCGCGGGACGGCAGTTCGCGCGACCGGTGGATCGCCGCGCTGGCCGCGCACCCCAAGCTCATCCAGCGCCCGATCATCACGGCGGACGACGGCTCGGCGCTGGTCGCCCGTACCGACGACGCCGTACAGGAAGCCCTGTCGAGGAAGAAGTAGCCGGAGTGTGACGCAGGTTACGTCATCCGACTGCTGCGACCGGTGAGCAACCCCGTTCGGTATCTCGTACATAGCGGCGTACGCTCCCCTACCTCGCAGGAGACGCGGATGTCGCGCAGGAGAACGCTCGGTACGAAGAAGAAGGTCGCGCTGCTGGTGAGCGCGGCGGCGGTGGCGGGAGGCGGGGCCTTCGCGATGGCCGGCACCTCCAACGCCTCGCAGAGTCCGCAGACGGCGGCGGAGTCCACGGTCTGCCAGGGCCTCGCCACCGCGCTCGGCAACAACCAGCGGTTCATCGAGGACCAACGGGCCGCACCCGACGCCCAGTCCGCGGCCCGGATCGCCAACCGGGAAGCGGTGATCGCACAGATCAAGGTGCAGCAGGAGGCGTCCGGTTGCGTGGTCGGGGAGTCGGCTCAGGGCTCCCAGGCCGGCACCGGACAGCAGACCGCACCGGCCGCGCCCCCGTCGGCCCCGCCCGCCTCCCAGGCCCCGCCCGCGGGGAACGCCGGCGCCGGACAGCAGGTGTGCAACGGCTCGACCGTCACGCTGTCCGGCGAGGGCGGGGCGCCCGCCGCGTCCAGCAACCAGTTCCCGGCCGGCACGAAGCTGCGGGTCACCAACCTGGACAACAACAAGTCCACGACGGTGGAGGTCACTTCGGTCTCCGGAAGCTGCGCCCTGCTCAACAACGCGGCCTTCGAACAGGTGCGGGAGCCCGGCAAGTTCCTCATCCGCCGGGCCCTGATCGAGAAGGTGGGGTGAGGCTATCGGGGACGGTCGCTCAGGAACTCACTGATACGGCGGCCCAGTTCGGGAGGTGCGGACTGCGGTAGCGCGTGGTGGGAGACGCCGGGGACCACGTCGGTCTCCGCCCGCGGCAGCAGTTCGCCCGCCCGCCTCGCCACGTCGTACGGGTCACCGGTCCTGCTGTTCGCGGCCACGAGCAGCAGGACCGGCACTTTCAGGGCCCGCAGCGCGTCCGGGTCGGGGCGGGGGCCGATGACCGGGCGCGCGGCGGGAAAACCGGCGGCGGCCTCCTGGAGTTCGAGCCAGTCGGGGTCGAGGGCCACTCCCCCGGTCTCCCACGTGAGGAAGGCGCGGACGCGGGCCGGCGTGGGGCGCAGCAGCATCGGCAGGGCGTGCAGCAGATACGCCGCCTTGAACCCGGCGAAACACTGGGTCGGGTCCAGGAGGAACAGGCGGCGCATCCGGTCGGGAGCGCGCAGGGCGTAGTGCAGGGCGATCCAGGCGCCGTAGGAGTGGCCGCCGAAGTCGGCCCGGGTGACGCCGAGTCCGTCGAGGAGGGCGTCGAGCCAGGCGGTCAGGTCGGCGACCGAGCGGGGGTGACGGTCGGCGGCCGGTGTGCTGCGACCCGGGGCGCCGATCAGGTCGACGGCGAGGACCCGGCGGATGCGGGCGAGAGGGGCGGCCTGGGCGTACCAGGACGCGGAGGTCGCTCCCCCGCCGCCCGGCAGCAGGACGAGCGGGGGCGCGTCGGCCGGACCGCACGCGTGGACGCAGGTCGTGCCGAACGGGGTGGGGACCCGGACGGTCTCCCGGTCGGCGGGCCACTTGGCCAGCACCTTGTCGTAGGCGGCCGCGAACCTGTCGCCGTCGTGTCTGCCCATCGATCCCTCCCGTATTATCTCGGTCAGCGAGATACTCGATGAGCGAGATGATAACCGGAGGGTGCACATGCCGTCCCAGGGACCCGAGATGGAGATCGTCCATCTCCTGCGCGCCGTGACCGTCGAACTCGGCCTGCACAGCGCCCGGTTCGCACAGCGCCACGCCATGCATCCGACGGACGTGCGCGCCCTGATCGCCCTCATGGACGCCTCCCGCGCGGACGAGGAGATGACGGCGGGCCGGCTCGGTGCGGAGCTCGGGCTCAACTCGGCCGGGACGACCTCGCTGCTCGACCGGCTGGAGCGGGCCGGCCATGTGCGGCGGGTGCGGGGGCGGGAGGACCGGCGCAAGGTGGTCGTCGAGGTGGACGAACGGGCGGTGGAGCTGGGGCAGAGCTTCTTCGGACCCCTGATCGGACGGACGGTGGAGCTGCTCCAGGGGTACGACGAGGGCGAACGGGCGGCGATCCGGGGCTTCTTGGCGGGAGTACGGCAGGCGGCGGCCGACCAGACCTGACCTCTGGTGGCCCGGCTCCGCCCGCTGAACTCACCCACCGACCCCGTGCCTCAGCCGTGCGCCCCCGCCTCCAGTGCCTTCGTCTCCGTCTCCCGGTCGATGCCCACCACCGGCCGGTCCGGGCGTTGTGGTGCCACCCCGCCGATCTCGCGCAGCCAGTTCCAGGTGTCGGCCACCGTCTCGGTGACCGGTCGGCAGCGCAGGCCCGCGGCGGCGGCCCGGGAGGTGTCCGCCCCGTGCAGGGTGGTGTGCAGGTCGGTGTCCGGCGGGACCCACACCGGAAGGCCGGTCCAGGGGGCGATGCCCGCGTCGAGGACGACGTCCGGGTCGGTCCAGCGCAGTTCGGCCTGCGAGCCGGTCACGGCCACGCAGGCGTCGAGGAGTTCGCCCGTCGTGGTGTGCCCCGGCGCGCTGACCAGGTTGTACGGGCCGCTGCGCCCCGCCGCGGCCGCGGCCGGCACCCATGCGGCCAGGTCGCGGACGTCGACGTACTGGAGGGGAAGGTCCCGTGGGCCGGGTGCGAGCACCGGGCCGCCGCGGGCGACACGGCCCAGCCACCACGGCAGTCGGCCGATGTTCTCGTAGGGGCCGAGGATCAGCCCGGCCCGTACCAGCAGGGCGCGGTCCGGGCCGAAGGCGTCCAGGACGGCCAGCTCACCGCCGCGCTTGTCCCGGGCGTAGTCGGACTGGTCCGCGTCGGCCGAGGCGCCCTCGACGACGGGCGCGTCCTCGGTGTAGCCGGCCGGCTGCGGCCAGGAGTACACCGAGCAGCTCGACACGTACGCATAGCGGTCGGCGCGGTCCCGCAGCAGCCGTGCCGTGTCCCGGACCGCGCGGGGCGCCGCCGACCAGGTGTCGACGACAAGGTCCCACGGGCCGCCCTCGGCAAGGGCGCCGAGGCCGTCGGGCGCGGTGCGGTCGCCGTGCAGGGACCGCACCCCGCGCACCGGCGCGTGCCGTCCCCGGTGGAAGGCGGTCACGTCCCAGCCGTCGGCCAGGGCCGCCTCGGCGACGGCCCGGCCGACGAACTCCGTGCCGCCCAGCAGAAGAAGTCTCATGCCGGTGACTGTGCCCGCCCGGGCGGCTCGGGGGAACCCGGATCTGCCGAGGGCAGACGCTCAGTCGCCGGTCGGCGGGGTGTACTTGTAGCCGACCCGCCGCACGGTCTGGATCGCGCCCCGGAACTCGGCGCCCAGCTTGCGGCGCAGCCGGGCGACATGGACGTCGACGGTACGGCCGTCGCCGACATGGCCGTAGCCCCAGACCGTGGTGACGAGCTGGTCGCGGGTGTGCACCCGGTGGGGATGCTGGACGAGGTGGGCGAGGAGCTCGAACTCCAGGTAGGTGAGGTCGAGTCGGCTGCCGTTCACCTCGGCGGTGCGCTGCACGGTGTCGATCCGCACGAGGGGGGCGCCGGTGTCCGTGGGCGTCGGCTCCCCCGGGAAGGGCGGGTGCTGGTCGGCCGGGACGAGCACCAGGTAGCCGATCATCGGGGGCCGGCCCGGCAGCGTGGGCAGGGTGTGCTGGGGTGCGGGCAGCCAGGTGGCGCCCGGGGGGAGGAAATCCGCCACGTTGGGGACCTCGTCCGGGCCGACGGCCCGCAGTCGGTGCCGTGCGCCGGGCTCGGACGGGGTGGGGACAGGGGTGGGGACGGAACGAGGAGTCGCCATGAGGTCAGCTCTTTCGCGCGAGAGGGTCGTCGGAGGACGTACGTCTGCGCGCTGGCCGAAGGCCGGGGTGTACGGCGTTAGAGGGCCGGCGCGTTCGTCGCGCGGCAACACACCCGGTCGAAGTCGTGGTGCTGACGGGAGGGCCAGAAGGGCTCCAGGTCATGGCGACCCGTCGCGGTGGTCTTCCGGTAGCTGGCCATGAGCCCATTGAAGCAGACACCGGCCCGCGGGAGGAGTCTCCTCTCACTGCTCGGACGCTTCCCCGGCGGGAAATCGCCGGGGCCCGTCTCACCCCACGAGGCGTCTGTGCCAGATCAGGGGTGGGAGCTCGATCGCCCTGCCCGGATCACCGTCCCAGTGCGGGGACAGGCCGGCGGCGGTGAGGGCGGCGACGATCTCGCGGCCGACCGCGGCCGTGGTGTCGGCGGAGCCGTCGAAACCGCCGTACAGCAGCATCAGTCCCTGCCCCGCGGCGGCGCTCTCGGTGCACTGCGTGTGGAAGTACACGAAGCCGCGGTCGCCCTCGGCCCGCTCCGCGCCGATCTCGGCGCTGCCGCAGGTACGGCAACAGGTGAAGTGCTCGCGGGCGGTGACGCCCCGTGCGGTGAGCGCCTCGAAGGCGCGGGTGAGCCGCTCGGGGTCGGTCACGCCCTCCCAGGTCTCCTGTTCGGCGAGGCGCTCCAGCCAGAGCCGGTCGACGAGCTGCCGGGCCTGGGCGGCGGACACGGGCCGTCGGTCGGCCTCGGCGAGCCACTCCTCGGCGGACCGGGCGAGCGCCGAGCGGGTGTCGTAGCCGCACCGCAGCCGCTCGCGGACGTGCTTTTCGACCTCCTCGCGCACGTCGTCGGGGAGTTCGGGCACGTCCTCGGGCGGATCGACCTCGACCGGCGACCAGGCGATCCCCTCGTCCCAGCCGGCCTCGCCGCGGGCCCAGCCCGTCAGTGCGTCGGCGACGGCGTCCGGGTGCGTCAGTTCCGCACCGGAGAAGCGCTCGCGGCTCTCGCGGTGCTCCACCTGGTAGATCCCCCCGCTCTCGTGCCACACCTGGGCGAACACGTCCGGGCGGTCGGGAACGCGCTGGAGCACCAGCCAGCGGTCGCCGCTCTCCCCGATCCGGTGCACCAGGTCCCGCAGCCCCTGCTCGCTCACGCGGACGAGCGTCTCTCCACACTCCGTCTCGGCCTTGACGGCCAAGCCCCCCTCGATCTCCATGCCCCCACCATGCCAGGCGCCACTGACAACGCGCCGAGGGGCGCCCACCGTCACCGGTGGGCGCCCCTCGGGACGTGCTGGGGGATCAGACCTGGCCGGCCTTCTCCAGGGCGGAGCAGCAGGTGTCGACGAGCAGGCGCGTCACGACGTACGGGTCGACGTTGGCGTTCGGGCGGCGGTCCTCGATGTAGCCCTTGCCGTCCTTCTCGACCTGCCACGGGATGCGGACCGAGGCACCGCGGTCGGAGACGCCGTAGGAGTACTCGTTCCACGGGGCGGTCTCGTGCAGGCCGGTCAGGCGGTCGTCGATGCCGGCGCCGTAGTTCTTGACGTGGTCGAGCGGCTTGGAGCCCTCGCCGAGCGACTCGGCGGCGGTGATGATCGCCTCGTAGGTCTCGCGCATCGCCTTGGTGGAGAAGTTGGTGTGCGCGCCCGCGCCGTTCCAGTCGCCCTTCACCGGCTTCGGGTCCAGGGTCGCGGCGATGCCGAAGTCCTCGGCGGTGCGGTAGAGCAGCCAGCGGGCCACCCACAGGTGGTCGGAGACCTCCAGCGGGGCGACCGGGCCGACCTGGAACTCCCACTGGCCGGGCATGACCTCGGCGTTGATGCCGGAGATCGCGAGGCCCGCCTTGAGGCAGTTGTCGAGGTGCGCCTCGACGACGTCACGGCCGAAGATCTCGTCGGCGCCGACACCGCAGTAGTAGCCGCCCTGCGGGGCCGGGAAGCCGCCCTTGGGGAAGCCGAGGGGGTAGCCGTCCTTGAAGAACGTGTACTCCTGCTCGATGCCGAAGATCGGCTCCTGGGCGGCGAACTTCTCGGCGACCTCGCTGAGCGCGGCACGGGTGTTGGACTCGTGCGGCGTCATGTCGATGTTGAGGACCTCGCACAGGACGAGGATGTCGTCGCCGCCGCGGATCGGGTCGGGGCAGGAGAAGACCGGCTTGAGGACACGGTCCGAGGAGTGGCCCTCGGCCTGGTTCGTGGAGGACCCGTCGAAGCCCCAGATCGGCAGCTCGGCGCCCTTGGCACCCTTTTCCGAGTCCGCCAGGATCTTCGTCTTGGAACGGAGCTTGGCCGTCGGCTGGGTGCCGTCGATCCAGATGTACTCAGCCTTGAAGGTCACGGGCCACTTCCTTCGGGGATGTGTCTACGCACTGCGGGTGCTGCGGCGCTGCGGCACTGAAACGCCGCCTCCTGGTGCCCGCGAGCCTGTCAACAGGCGATTTCCCGGTCATTGCTCGAATGTGAACCCCGTGTTACCTGGTGATGCTGTGGCGCGACTCACTCTGTGAGCGCGGCGGGCGGCGCGAAAGTCGACAGGGAGACAAGGCACCCGCGTCCCGTGCGCCTCGTATGCAAAGGGTGTACCTGGCACCACCCCGCGACCGGGCGGTCAGGCCCCGTGACCCCCGTCGCCCCCTCGACCAGACTGACGGCATGAGCATCGAGACACAGAGCGGCGGTATCGGGGCGAGGGCGCGGGCCGTCGGGCTCGCGGCCGTGCGGGGGTTCGGGCTGGCGCTGGTGACGCTGCCGGGGGCGGTGCTCGGTCTCGTCCTGTCGCTGGTGTCGATCGCGCTCGTACCCGTCGGGATCGGGCTGGTCACGACCCCGTGGGTGCTGACCGGGGTGCGTGCCTTCGCGGACTGGCGGCGGGTGCTCGCGGCCGAGTGGGGCGGGGTGCGGATCCCGTCGGCGTACCGGCCGCTGCCCTCGGACGCCAATCCCTGGACGCGCACCTTCGGGATGCTGCGCGACCCGGCGACCTGGCGGGATCTGCGGTGGCTGCCGGTCGACATGACGGCGGGGTTCGTGACCGCCCTGCTGCCCGCCGTGCTCGTCCTCTACCCGCTGGAGGGGCTCGTGATCGCGGCCGGGCTGTGGCGGCCGTTCCAGGGGATGGGCGGGTACTGGTACGGCTTCGTGCACGTCACCGACCAGACCTCCGCGCTGCTCGCCGGCGCCCTGGGGCTCGTCCTGCTGTCCCTGGCCGCGCTCGCGCCCCGGGTGCTGACCTTCCACTTCCGGCTCACCCGGACCGTACTCGGCGCCGGCCAGGGCGAGTTGGCCGAACGCGTGCGTGTCCTGACCGAGACCCGGCGGGACGCGGTGGACACCTCCGCGGCCGAACTGCGGCGCATCGAGCGGGACCTGCACGACGGGGCGCAGGCCCGTCTGGTCGCCATGGGCATGGACCTCGGGACCATCGAGGTGCTCCTCGACAAGGACCCCGCGCAGGCCAAGCGGCTGCTGGCGCAGGCCCGTCAGTCCTCCGTGGACGCGCTCGCCGAGCTGCGCGACCTGGTGCGGGGCATCCATCCGCCGGTGCTGGCCGAGCGCGGCCTGGGCGACGCGGTGCGGGCGCTGGCGCTGCGGCTGCCGGTTCCGGCGGAGGTGACCGTGGAGCTCCAGGGCCGGGCGGACGCGCCGGTGGAGTCGGCCGCCTACTTCGCGGTCAGCGAGGTCCTCACCAACGCGGTCAAGCACGCGAACGCCGACCGGATCTGGGTCGACCTGCACCAGGTGGAGGGCAAGCTGCGGATCACGGTCACCGACAACGGGCGGGGCGGCGCGGCCGTCACGGCCGGTTCGGGGCTGGCCGGGGTCGAGCGGCGGCTCGGTACATTCGACGGCGTCCTGGCCGTCAGCTCACCCGCGGGCGGTCCCACCATGGTGACCATGGAGATCCCTTGCGTGTAGTCCTGGCCGAAGACCTCTTCCTGCTGCGCGACGGTCTCGTACGCCTCCTGGAGGCGCATGGCTTCGAGATCGCCGCGGCCGTCGAGAGCGGGCCCGAGCTGGCCCGTGCGCTGGCCGAGCTGGAACCGGACGTCGCCGTGGTCGACGTACGGCTGCCGCCGACGCACACCGACGAGGGGCTCCAGTGCGCGCTGGACGCCCGCCGGGACAGACCCGGGCTGCCGGTGCTGGTGCTCTCCCAGCACGTGGAGCAGCTCTACGCGCGCGAGTTGCTCGCCGACGGCACCGGCGGGATCGGGTACCTGCTCAAGGACCGGGTGTTCGACGCCGAGCAGTTCGTGGACGCCGTACGGCGGGTCGCGGCGGGCGGTACGGCGATGGACCCCCAGGTGATCCAGCAGTTGCTGTCCCGGCGGGCGGCCGAGGACCAGCCGCTCGCCCGGATCACGCCCCGGGAGCGGGAGGTGCTGGAGCTGATGGCCCAGGGGCGGTCGAACGCGGCGATCGCCGCCAAGCTCGTCGTCACGGAACGGGCGATCGCCAAGCACACCGCCAACATCTTCGCCAAACTGGGCCTTGAGGTGTCGGACGACGACAATCGCCGCGTTCTGGCGGTCCTCGCGTTCCTGGACCGGGGCCGGTGAGCGAGCCCTTATTTTCCGTAACTCCCGCTGTTCAGACGGCTGTTGTCGCGCGAGGGCCCGGCAAACCTCTGATTTGTTCGTGGGACGGCTGAACACCCGTGGGGCGCCATGCGTATGGGATGGCGCCGCTTCACTCCTGTCGGGCGCCTCGATAGCCCCGAAAAAGGAAGTCAGAGGAGTTCCATGGGACGCAATACACGTAAACGCCGCTCGTCGATGGCCACGAAGGCCATAGCCGCGTCGGCGGCCCTAGCGCTCGGTGGGGGCGGGCTGATCTGGGCGAACTTCTACGCTTCGGCGCACGAGTCCAACAACGACGGCTGGTCGCAGAACGAGACCAAGGCCGCCGCCGCACAGGTGGCGACCATCTCGTGTCCCGACGTCGGTCAGAAGCTGACGAACGTGCCTCAGAACGCGCGTCAGGGGGTGGCCGCCGAGCTGGCCAACCTGGACAAGCAGATCACCGAGGCCTACGCCAGGCTCGCCTCGACGCGACAGGCCCAGACGAACGACGCGGGCTTCGTCCAGAACGCCATCGTCGGTCCCCTGAAGGAGAAGCGGGCGGCCACGATCGACCGGATCCGCATCAACATCCAGCGGGTCGGCGGTCAGTTCAACACCTCGCTCAGCCAGTTGGCCGCCTGCACGACGCAGACCGCGCAGACGAACGCCGGCGGGAACGGCGGCCAGCAGAACAACGGCGGCCAGCAGCAGAACGGCGGCCAGAACAACACCGGCGGCCAGCAGCAGAACGGCGGCCAGCAGAACAACGGTGGCCAGCAGAACGGCGGTCAGCAGAACGGCGGCCAGCAGCAGGGCAACGGCGGACAGGGCGGCAACGGCCCGGTCGCGGCCGACTTCGTGGACATCACCAAGGTCCAGGGCAGCGCCCAGCTCGGCGTCGGCCAGAACGGTCTGCGGGCGAACGGCAACTCGGGCTCGCGGGGCAGCTTCACCACCCGGTGCGGGACCAACGGCAACGACAACCACAACACGGACAACGTGATCGTGGCCCCGGGTGTCGCCAACGGCGCCCACCACCTGCACGACTACGTCGGCAACCAGAGCAACGACGCCTTCGCGAGCGACCAGGAGCTGGCGGGCGCCCAGACGACCTGCCAGAACCAGGGCGACAAGTCCTCGTACTTCTGGCCGGTGCTGCGTCTGCAGAACGGTCAGCAGGACTTCGACCAGAACAACGACGGCGGCGGCAAGGAGGGCAACGTCGGCAAGATCCTCCAGCCGGCCCAGGCCCAGATCAAGTTCGTCGGCAACAAGGCCGGCAAGGTCGTCGCGATGCCGACCGCCCTGCGGATCATCACCGGTGACGCCAAGGCCTTCGTCAACGGCAACGCCAACGCCAACGTGAACTGGTCCTGCACCGGCTTCGAGAACAAGGTGCAGCTCCACGACAAGTACCCGATCTGCCCGCAGGGCAGCCAGGTGGTGCGCACGACCAACTTCCAGAGCTGCTGGGACGGTCAGAACATCGACAGCGCCAACCACCGCACCCACGTGGCGTTCGTCCAGGCCAACGGCGCCTGCGCCAACGGCTTCAAGGCGATCCCCCAGCTCCAGGTCCGGCTCGTCTACAACGTCCCGGCCCCGAAGCTGCAGAACGGCACGGTCGTCAACCCCTACGCGGTGGACACCTTCCCGGAGAACCTGCACAAGCCGATCACCGACCACAACGACTTCATCAACTTCTTCTCGCAGAACACGATGAACAAGATGGTCAACTGCATCAACACCGGCAGGAAGTGCCAGTGAGGCACTGAGAGAGCCGGCGGTGAGGATTCCTCACCGCCGGCTTTCTCGTGTGCGCGTCCTCAGTGGGCCGAGTGCGTGGCGCCCATCTTCGAGTGGTCCGTGCCCTCCTCGATGTCCCCGCCGAGCGTCTTGCGCAGCACCGTCACCGTGGTGGTGGTGTCACCGACGGCGACCCACTTGCGGCCGACCAGGAAGTGACCGCCGTAGTCCTTGGCGCCGTTGATCCACTCGCGCTGGCCGCGGTCGGTGGCGAAGGTGGCCAGGATGAACTTGCCGTCGGCGTCCTTGGACTTCTTGCACACGGCCTGGCGCAGCTCGTCGGCGTCGATCTGGATGTCGGGCGTGCACTTCACCTCGGCGGCCAGGTGCTCCAGGCTGCCGGTGGCCGCCGGCGGCACCGCGGCTGCCTTCGCGTCACCGCCGGATCCGCAGCCCGCCAGCGCCAGCACCGCGGCCGCGCCGGTCAGCGCGAGCATCGGTCGGGTCAACCTCATCTGTTCCTCCGGTCACGGGGGTCGCGTCGCACGGGCCCCGGCGGGGGTCCGTCTCCTCCCATACGGCTGCGGAGCGCCGGGCGCTCAATTCCTGATGTCATCAGGGGTACGGCTGTGCGAAAGTGTGCCGGTGAACGATGACTGGGAGAAGCGGGTCGACGCCGCCTGGGCGACCTTCGACGAGTATCCCGAGGAACGGGCGGCCGACTTCCGGGCCCTGGTCGACGCGCTCGTGGCCGAGCTGCCGGAGAGCAGTCCCCTCGGCCCCTTCGAGCGGGCCTGCGCCTGGGACTCGACGGGACACTCCGACAGGGCGGTCCCGCTGTACCGGGAGGCGCTCGCGAAGGGGCTCAGCGAGGAGAGCGGCTACAAGGGCCGCCGGGCCAAGATCCAACTCTCCAGTTCGCTGCGGAACATCGGACAGGCGGCGGAGGGCGTCGAGCTGCTCAACCCCGAACTGGACGCCCGTTCCGACGAGTTGGACGACGCCGTCCGCGCCACGCTCGCGCTGTGCCTGTCCAGCCTCGGCCGGGACCGCGAGGGACTCTCCCTGGTCCTGGGCGCGCTCGCCCCCCATCTGCCGCGCTATCAGCGGTCGATGGCCAACTACGCGCGCGCCCTGGCCGACCCGGAAGGCTGATTCACCCGTGCGGCGGTGACCTCCTGACGATTCGCTCGTTCTGCTGAACGTGCAGTCACAGGATGTCGCCCCGCGCCCCGCACCCGGTTCCGGCTCCACCGGCGAGCCCGTCGTCGACGTCGAGCAGGCCGAGGCCGCGCTCGTCGAGCACTACCCCCGGCTGGTCCGGATCGCCTATCTGGTACTGCCGCCGGGTCTGGGCCGCGGCCGGCGGGTCCTGACCGCGCACGCCCTCACCCAGCGCGCCCTGCCGCGGGGCCGGGCGGCGACACCCGTGATCCCGGCCCAGTCGGCCGGCCGCGAGGGCGACCCCGGCTACGCCTTCGTCCGCCTCCAGGTGGTGCGTACGGCCCTGGAGGCCGGTCTGCCGCTCAGGCGCAGGGCCTGGCCCAAGCGCTCCCAGCTCCCGCCGCTGCTCCCCCAGGTGTGGGGCCTGCGGCTCTTCCCGCGCTCCGGCGGCGCCGACGAACTCGCCCTGGACCAGCGTCTGTCGGCCATGTCCGGACCGGCCCGCGCGGCCTATGTCCTGCGCGGCCTGGAGCAACTGCCCGACGGTGACGTACGGGAGCTGCTGACGGCGGCGGGCGTGGCCGACGCGGACGCGGCGCTCGACGAGGCGGCCGGTGCCGAGGACCGCTACCACCTCCTCGACTCCCCCGAGTTCGACCCCTGTTCGCTCCAGGCCCGGCCCACCGACCTGATGCGGCGCAGGCAGCACATGAAGGCCGTGCTCGCCGCCGCCGCGGCCGTCGCCGTGTGCGGGGCGCTGCTCGGCATGCCCGGCGACGGCTGGGGCCCCGACGGCGCCGCCGCACCGCCCTACGCGCAGAACCCCTCCGCCCAGGCCGCCCTGAACCCGGCCCTGCTGCTCAAGGTCCCGGCCGCCGCGTGGGAGTCCTCGGCACGCACCGACTTCTCCGTGTGGCCCGCGCGCGGCGACCTCACCGGCGACAGCGCCCTGCTGCGCCGCGCCCTCGCCGTCTGGGCCCGCCCCGGCGAGAGCGTCCAGGTCTCCGCGACCCCCGGCACCCCGTCGGGCGGCCCCTCCGGCCCGCCGCAGCTCCTGTACGCGGGCACCGTCGACAATGCACACGTGGTGCTCCTCTACGACGGTCTGCGCATCGTCCGCTACGCCGAGCCGCGCGACGGCACCCAGGGCGCCGCCCTCGACTTCGCCCGGGTCGACGGCGCGGACCGGGCCGGGGCGAGCGCGGTCGTGCTGGGCCGGGCCGACGGCAACATCCGCTATCTGACGGCGCCCTGGGTGACGAAGGCCGCCGAGCGGGACCTGCTGAAGCCGGCCTCCGGCGCCATGGACCTCCCGCTGACCGGCGGGACCACCGCGCCGATGGCGGGCCCCGCGCAGAGCGGTGCCTGCACCTCCTGGAACGTGCTCCAACTGACCGACGCCTCCGGCACCCGGCTGCTGACCGACCTCGGCGAACTGGTCCCGGCCCGGCTGACCACCGGCCGCCCCGGGTCCGTGAAGGACGCGTCCGGGGCGGGAGCGCTGCGCGCCTGGGCGCCGTACGCCTGCTCGCTGGGGGCGATGCGCTCCTCGGGCGTGCGCGGTGTGAACGCGTGGGCCTACGCCTCGCAGCCGCTGCCCGACAGCAGCGGGACGGCCGACTGGGTGTGCACCCGCGCCGAGACCTGGCAGGGCGGCGGGGAGCGGGTGCTGGCCCAGTTCCACACGCCGGGGTCGACGTACGGGGCGGTCGCGGCGAAGGCCGAGAACGTCCCGGCGTGCGGGGCGAAGGATCCGCAGGTGCTGGCCGGAGTGCTGTGGAAGTCGGGGACCGGCTCCTGGTACCTGCTGGCGGCGGGGAACCGCGGGACCTCGTCGATCAGCGCGACGGGCGGGGTGAGCGGTTCCGCCCAGGGTCATCTGCTGGCCGTGCGGACGCGGCAGGGGGCCCAGGCCGAGCTGAAGGGGACGCTGGAGGACGGGCGGACGGTCAGCGGACTCCGGTAGGGCCCGCGGACAGCGGGTGACGGAGATGTGAACACCGCTGGTCGGACCGGCCCGTTCCCGGCCGGATTCGATCGGTAAGGTGTTCGTATGACAACCGGGGTCCGTCGAAGAATGGGAGTCGAGGAACGGCGTCAGCAGTTGATCGGCGTCGCCCTCGAACTGTTCGCCCGCCGCTCGCCCGACGAGGTGTCCATCGACGAGATAGCGTCGGCGGCCGGCATCTCGCGACCGCTGGTCTACCACTACTTTCCCGGCAAACTCAGCCTGTACGAGGCCGCGTTGAAGCGGGCGGCCCAGGATCTGGCGAGCCGCTTCGAGGAGCCGCACGAGGGGTCGCTGGGCGGCCGACTGCTGCGCGTGATGCGGCGGTTCTTCGACTTCGTGGACGAACACGGCCCGGGTTTCTCGGCGTTGATGCGCGGTGGCCCGGCGGTCGGCTCCTCCGCGACGAACGCCCTCATCGACTCCGTACGGCAGGTCGCCTACGAGCAGATCCTGTCGCATCTGCGGGTGACGGACCCGCCCGCGCGACTGGAACTGCTCATCCGGTCCTGGATCTCGCTCGTCGAGTCGACGGCCCTGATCTGGCTGGACGGCCGCCGTATCCCGCGCGGCGAGCTGGAGCTCCAGCTCGTGCACGACTTCGCCGCGCTGGCCGCGGTGAGCGCGTCCTACGACGAGGAGATGACCGCGCTGCTGCGCCACATGCTCAGGGACGAGCCGCACGACGGTCCGTTCACCGACCTCGCCGCCCGGCTGATCACCCTGGCCTCCTAGAGGACGGCCTTGGTGTAGGAGGCGTCCAGGTCGCGCACCTCGGCGGAGAGGTGCACGGTGAGGCCGTCCGCGGGCCCGACGTGCTTGCGCAGCACCTCCATGACGGCCTCGGTGAGCTTCGCCTTGGTCTCCTCGGACCGTCCCGCGAGCAGCGCGATCGAGACGTTCACGATCGCGTGGTCCTCCTTCTCGCCGCCGACCGCCTCGTCCTCGGTGCGCAGCACCCGGGTCTTGCACGCCTCCAGTCGCGCGTCCGCCGTCTCGACGACGACCGGGTGCAGCGCCAGGGCGAGCTCCGACCAGTCGACGTGGTCGAGGTACGGGGAGCGTTCGACGGTGATCTGCGGCATGGGCACTCCTGTTCTAGGGCGACACAGGTCACCCTAGCCGCAGCGCCAGCATGGCGATGTCGTCCTCCCGGTCGTGGCCGAAGGTGTCCAGGAGGGTGTCGCACAGGGCGTTCAGGCTGGGCAGGGCGCCCGAGGAGGCCGCGCGCAGATGCTCCAGGGAGGCCGTGAGGTCGGTGCCCCGGGTCTCGATGAGACCGTCGGTGACCATGAGGAGCCGGTCGGTGGGTTCGAGGAACAGCTCGGTGGCCGGCGGGTGCGGCAGGCCGATCCCGAGCAGCGGGCCGGCCGCCTCCGCGTAGTCGGCGCTGCCGTTGTCGCGGACGATCAGCGGCGGGATGTGGCCGGCGTTGGCGATCCGGGTGCGCCCGGTGTCCGGGTCGATCAGGGCCAGGCAGACGGTGGCCGTGGTGTCGGGGTGGTAGCGCCGCAGGGTCCGGTCCAGGCGCTCGGCGAGCACGGCCGGGTCGCTCTCGTCGACGGCGTAGGCGCGCAGCGCGTGCCGGAGCTCGACCATGACGGTGGCCGCGTCCAGCGAGTGCCCGACGACATCGCCGACCGCGGTCAGCACGCCCTCGTCCACGCGCAGCGCGGCGTAGAAGTCGCCGCCGATCTCGGTCTGCCGGGAGGCCGGGACGTACCGGACCACGACGTCGATGCCCGGCAGGTCGGGCAGCCGGTGCGGCTGGGGCAGGAAGCTGTGCTGGAGGGTGAGGGCCACGTGCCGTTCGACCTTGTACATGAGCAGTGGTTCGGCGGCCAGCGCGGTGGCCTGCGCGAGCTGGGCCAGCAGGGCCTCGCCCTCCAGGCCCACCCTGCGCATGCCGCGGGCGGGCGCCGCGAGGCACACCGGGGCGCGGCCGTCCTGGGTGACGACGAACGCGAGCCGGGCGTCGTGCTCGACGCCGGGCCGGAAGAACCCGGCCGGCCACAGGGGCGCCGGCACGGTGGTGAGCTGCACTCCGGACTGTCCCCGGGTGAGCCGGCGCAGCAGGCCCGCCACGGCCCGGTCGGCGCCCTCGTCGGGCAGCGCGACGGGTATGCGGTCGCGGGACAGTCCGCGGAAGAGCTGGTCGTCCTGGTCGAGGACGAAGACGGCGGCGGGGGTCCCGGTGAGCCGTGAGACGCCCTCGGCGGCCGCGTCGGACAGTTCCTGCAGGGTGCGGGCCGACTGGATGGTGACGATCGTCTCGGAGAGCAGGGTGAGCCGTCGTACGAGTGCCTGGTCGCCGGCCCGCAGTTGGGCGTTGCGTACGGCGGCCCGGACCACGGCCTCGATCTCCAGGGGCTCGGCGGGCACCTTCAGATAGGCCTCGACGCCCGCGTCCAGGCCCTGGCAGAAGTCGGCCGGCGGCGAGGTCGCGGCCGAGAAGTGCACGACGGGCATGCCGGCGGTGTGCGGGCGTTCCTTGAACAGCCGGCACAGGTCGAAGCCGCTCATGTCGGGCAGCCCCACGTCGACGAGCGCCACGTCCGGCAGGGTGCCCTTGAGCAGCCGGGTGTCGAGCTCGGCGAGGGCCTCGCCGCCGGTGGCGACCGGGACGACCCGGTGCCCTGCTCGGCTCAGCACGGTGCCCACGGCGTACCGGCTGGCCTCCACGTCGTCCACGACCATCACGGTCGTGCCTGTCAGCTTGCTTTTTGCGTCCATCCGTCACCCCTCGGGCAACACTGGTGGAGCAGACCGGGGTTCGGGGCCTGCTCCACCAAGGTAATGCGTTCAGCTAGGGATGGCGGATGAAAACAGCCACGGTCCTGGCCGGGACGGCGAAGGAACCGGATTTCTTGTCGTAGGACGCCTCCTTGACGGTAGAGTCCGCCCCCGCCGCCTGCACGGGGTGCAGCCGGTAGGTGCTTCCGGCAAGGTCGGCGACCCGCTGGTCCTGTGCCTTCGGGGTGGCGTTGAAGACGACGACCAGGTCACCGAGTTCCATGGTGATCACCCCTGGCGTCTCGTCCTTCCCGGACAGCGGGAAGGACAGCCGGGACTGCACCTGGTCCGCCGTGCCGAGCGAGAACGCCTGCTCTGTCGTACGGATCCTCAGCAGGTCCCGGTAGGCGGCCGAGGCCCCCTCGATCTGCGCGCAGCCGACCTTCACCGAGCCCAGCAGGGGTTTGGCGTACGGCCACTTGGTGGTGTTGTCGGCCGCCATGGGCAGGCCGCGGCCGAAGCCGTTGCCGTCCTGGCAGTTCCAGTGGATCGCGTTGAACCAGTCCCCGCTGTCGAAGGAGTTGCGGTCCAGGGACTTGGAGCGCAGCAGGTCGGTGCCCGCCTGGGAGAGCGCGGGGCCCTGCGAGAGGGCGGCCGTGGCCATGGCGAGGACCTGCATCCTGGCCCGGTCGGAGGCGCCGGTGCCGGCGGGCAGCTTGTAGGTCAGCGCGTCGAACAGCGACTCGTTGTCGTGCGCGTCGGCGTAGGCGAGGGCGTCACCGGGCGCGTCCGCGTATCCGGCGGGCTGTCCGTTGTAGTCGACCTGGGCACCGGTGACCTCCTTGCCGTCGGTGTCGGTGAAGCGGTACCGGGAGAGGTTGCCGGACAGGCCCACCTTGATGAGGTCCTGGTAGTGGAGCAGACGGGCCTTCTGCTGCGCCTCGGTCCCGTTGGCCGTGGACGCGTTGGGGTCCGTGTAGAGCCCGGACGCGAAGCCCTGGACGCCGGGGTCCTCGTCGAAGGGTCCGCCGCCGCGCACGGCGTCGCGGGAGCGGTCGGAGAAGGTGGCGATCCCGGTGCCGGCCATGTTCTTCTGCGTGGCCTGCACGAAGCGGGCGTCGTCGGCGACCTCGCCGAAGTTCCAGCCCTCGCCGTAGAGGATGATCTTCTTCCCGTCGACGCCGTCCTTCTTGAGGGTCAGCGCGTCGAGGGCCTTGCGCACGGCCAGGATGTTGGCCTTGGGGTGGTGGCCCATGAGGTCGAAGCGGAAGCCGTCGACCTTGTACTCCTTGGCCCAGGTGACGATCGAGTCGACGACGAGCTTGCCCATCATGGCGTTCTCGGTGGCCGTGTTGGCGCAGCAGGTGCTGTTGGCGACCGAGCCGTCGGCGAGGAGCCGCTGGTAGTAGCCGGGGACGATCCGGTCGAGGATGCTGGTGGCGGCCTGTCCGCTCGCCGCGGTGTGGTTGTAGACGACGTCCATGACGACCCTCAGGCCGTCGTCGTTGAGGGACTTGACCATCTTCCGGAACTCGACCGTACGGCCGGTGCCGTTCGGGTCGGTCGCGTACGAGCCCTCGGGGACCGTGTAGTGGTACGGGTCGTAGCCCCAGTTGTAGGCGTCCTTCGCGGCGGCCTTCGCGACGCACTCCTGCTGCTGGTCGGAGTCGGCGGCGTAGGACGCGAGGTCGCAGTCGGGGGTCGCCCGGTCGGACTTCTTCTCGGGGATGGTGGCGATGTCGAAGGCGGGCAGCAGGTGCACGTACGACGTGCCCGCCTGGGCCAGCTTCCTCAGGTGCTGGGAGCCGTCGCTGTTCTTGTCGGCGAAGGCGAGGTAGGTGCCCTGGTCCTTCGCCGGGACCGTCTTGTCCGCCACCGAGAAGTCCCGGATGTGCAGTTCCTGGATCTCGGCGTCCTTGAGGGGTACGGCCTTCGGCTTGGTGTAGGTCGTCCAGCCGCCCGGGGCGAGGGCCCTGTCGTCGAGGTCGACGACGAGGCTGCGCGCGGAGTCGGTGGTGAGGGCGACCGAGTAGGGGTCGGTGACCTTGTTGGTGACGACCTTCCCGGCGCTGGGCGCCCAGACCTTCACGACGTACCGGTAGGGCTTGCCCTTCCAGGACGCGGGGCCGGTGACGGACCAGACGCCGGTGCCGGCGTCACGCCTCATCGCGACCGTGGAGCCGTCGAGTTCGAGCTGCACGGACTGCGCGGTCGGCGCCCAGACCGCGAGCGTCGGGCGTCCCTTGCTGAAGGTCGGTCCCAGGTCGGCCTTGGTCGCCTTCGGGTACAGGTCGTCGAGCACGCCCGCGATCTGTACGCCGGTCGCCGCCAGCACCGCACCGTTAGCGGCCCGTTGGGAGGCGACGAGCTGTCCGCTGAGGGCTTCCTTCACCCGATCGGTGTCCCGTGGGTCGACGGACCAGGCCGTGTAGTCCTTCAGGTGCGGGAACGCGGCCTTCTGGGCGTCGGTCAGGGTGGTTCTGGTGAGCCGCAGCCACCGCTCGTCGTCGCTGGTCAGGGCTCCGTCGTGGACGGCGATGGAGCCGTCGTGGGAGTACAGGAGCTGGGTGGAGGCGGCCGCCTCCGAGCCGTTCCAGGCGACCGTGTCCCTGTCGATCCAGACCGCCTTGGAGGTGGTCAGGTCGAGCGCGGCCGCCGATCCGGCGGGCTGCGGGAGCAGGTACTTCTCCTGGCCGTTCAGCAGCCACACCTCGTGGCCGTTCGCCGTCAGGTCCAGCGACCGGTCGGTGGGCAGGTCCTTCTCGTCGCCCTTGTGGATGATGTAACTGAGGCTTGTGGCACCGTCGTTGAGGGGCACCTCGAAGACCGCGCCGTAGGCGTCCGTCCGGACCGGCTGCAAGGGCTTGGACCAGTCGGTGGGGCTCGCGGCGCCGGTCCAGACGTGCAGGCCCCAGCCGTCGTAGTTCCCGTCGGCGCGGTGGTAGTGGACGACCGCCTTCGTGGTGTCCTGCGCCGGGTAGTCGGGCCGCTCCGTCCGTACGGTGTCCTTGCCCTGCTCGATCCAGATCTCACCGGTTTGGGTGACGTCGATCGTGCGGTCGGTGGAGACGTCCTTGTTCCCGTCCTTGTCGATGACGAGGAAGCCGACGTTGGACGCACCGGGCTTCAGCTTGACGTAGGCGAAGGCGCCGTACGCGTCCCGGCCGACGAAGGGGTGGCTCGCGGGCCAGGTGGTGGACTCGCCGTCGGCGAGGTCGCCCCAGGCGTACAGGCCCCAGTTGTCGTAGTCGCCGTCGGTGCGCTGGTAGTGGACGACCGCGTAGTCCCGGGAGGAGGCGGTGGGGGTCTCCTCGGCGGGCGGGGTGCCGGTGGTGCTCGTGGCGGTCGCGCTCGCGGTGCGTCCGGCGAGGTCGACGACAACGGCCTTGTAGCGCAGGGTCGTTCCGGCCGGTACGTCCTTGCCGATGGTCTGCGTGACCTTGTAGGGGGCGTGGTCTGCGGAGCCGAGGGTGCGCCACGTGCCGTTGCCGGTCTGCGCGGCGAAGACGACCCGGTTGAGCTGTCCGCCTTCCACGTCGGCGGTGAGCTCCACCGTGCCGGTGGCGCCGGCGGCCGGGGCCTTGAGGGTGAGCGTCGGCTTCGCGGCGGTCCTGGCGGGCTTGCCGGTCGCCTTGAGGACGATCGCGGAACCGGCGGGGACGGTGACGGTGACCTTCTTGTCGGCGTCGGAGGTGACGCCCGACGCGCCGCCGTAGACGCCCTGGTAGGCCATGTCCGCCGAACCGGTCGCGAACGTGGCCGACTTGGCCTCGTTCGCGTTGTTGAAGGCGACCACGTACTCCTGGCCGGTCCTGGCGTCGGTGCGGGAGAAGGCGTAGATCCCGGCTCCGTCGGCCGCGTACCGCTCCTCCTGGACGCCGTCGGTGAGCGCCGGGTTGGCCTTGCGGAGCTCGGCCAGGGCGGCGATCCGCCGGTAGAGCGGGGCGCCCGTGTCGTAGGCGTCGCTCGCGTGGGTGCGGTCGGTGCCGATCTCGTCGTCGTCGAGGTAGTCGGCGGTCTTCGAGGCGAACATCGTCTGGCGGGCGTCCTTGTCGCCGCCCGCGCCGGTGAAGCCCTGCTCGTCGCCGTAGTAGACGACGGGGTTGCCGCGGCTGAGGAACATCAGCTCGTTGGCCAGCTCGTCCTTGGCGAGGAGTTCGGCGTCGGTGGCCTTCGGGTTGTCCTGGTTCAGGAAGTACCCGATGCGGCCCATGTCGTGGTTGCCGAGGAAGGTGACCTGCTCGTAGGCGTTGGCCTTGTCGGTCGTGTACCTGTAGTCGTCGCCGAAGACGGACGCGAGCTTGCGCGCGCTGCCGCCCTGGGAGGCGTACTGCCGGGCGGCCTCCTGGAAGGGGAAGTCCAGCGTGGCGTCGAGCCGGCCCTGGGTGACGTACGGCGAGGTGACCGCCGTGTCGGCGGAGTAGACCTCGCCGAACATGAAGAAGTTCTTGCGGCCCTGCTTGGCCGCGTACGCGTCGAGGGCCGTGGCCCACTGGGTCCAGAACTCCATGTTCACGTGCTTCACGGTGTCGATCCGGAAGCCGTCGATGTCGAAGTCGCGGACCCAGCGCTGGTAGATCCTCTCCATGCCCCGCACGACCTCGGGACGCTCGGTCCACAGGTCGTCGAGGCCGGAGAAGTCGCCGTAGGTGGTGGACTCGCCGGCGTAGGTGGAGTCACCGCGGTTGTGGTACATCCTCGGGTCGTTGAGCCAGGACGGGACCTTGGCGCCCGTGCCGGTGACCGTCGGGGTGCGCGGGAAGGAGTCGGTGTCGACCGCCGGGAACTTCCGGTCGCCGGACGCGTAGTCCGCGTCGTCGAAGGGCTCGCCGTCCTTCGTCAGGTACGGGAAGGCGCCCTTGGAGAGGTAGTCGTAGGACTTCTCCTCGTAGTCGACGACGTCGGCCGTGTGGTTGGTGATGACGTCGAAGAAGACCTTCATGCCCTTGGCGTGGGCCTTGGAGATCAGCGTCTCCAGGTCCTTGTTGGTGCCGAAGTGCGGGTCGACCTGGGTGAAGTCGGTGATCCAGTAACCGTGGTAGCCGGCCGAGGCGTTGGACCCCGTGCCCTGCACGGGCCGGTTCTTGAAGATCGGCGCCATCCAGATGGAGGTGGTGCCGAGGCCCTTGATGTAGTCGAGCCTCTTCGTGAGGCCCTTGAGGTCGCCGCCCTGGTAGAAGCCCTTGTCGGTGGGGTCGTAGCCGGTGGTCAGGCGCGTGCCGGTGAGGCCGCCCTTGTCATTGCCGGTGTCGCCGTTGGCGAAACGGTCCGGCAGGACGAAGTAGAACTGCTCGCGGGTGTCGTCGTGCCGGGCCGGTTCCGCGGCGAGCTTCGCGTCGGAGGGCGGTGGCGGCGGGGTGTCCGCCCGGGCGGACAACGGCTGGACGAGCGCTGCGGCCAGCGCGGTCACGGTGACCGCGGCGACCCGTCCGGCATGCGTGGTGCGGCGCCTGGACGGCACCGGCCATCTCGGTATCACAGACGTGGACTCCTTGCGATGTACGGCTCTACGGGTCCGACCCCGCGTGACCGTATCGCCGCCGTAAGACTTACAGCAAGAGTCCTGAAACGACCAGAAAGAACTTTCACGAACCGGTGTGGCCCCTATAACCAGTGGCCTCACGGGCGGCACACGGCTACCTTCCGGGCATGGAGCAGGAACCTCCCCTGGTGCGCGAGGTCCACCCGGGACTGATCGACGAACTGGTCGCCCTCCTGGACGCGGAGGGGGAACGCGAGTTGGCCATCTGCGTGCGGGACGTCCGGCTGGTCGGCGCGTGCGACTGCGGGGACGACTTCTGCCAGAGCCTCCTGACGGCGGAGCATCCGCGGGGACAGCCGTACGGTCCGGGGCATCGCTGTGTGCCGCTGCTGCCCTCGTCGGGTGATCTGATCCTCGACGTGGTGCACGGCCGGATCATGTACATCGAGATACTCGGACGACCGCCCCTGCGCCGGCGGCGGACAGCCGGAACAGGGGCGGAAGCCTGAGGTCCGAGCGGCTCAGCAGCTCGACTTGCCCGCGTAGATCGCGAGTGCCGTGTTGGCGCCGAGGGTGGCGGTGAACTGGCCGCTGGAGTTCACCGTCACCGACGTGTTGTTCTGCACGTTGCAGTACGTCCCGGCGGGCAGCGAGGTCTGGTAGGTCCGGCTCAGGCTGCTCGACTCGTGGTTGATGGCGACGTACCCCTTGGCACCGCGGCCGAAGGCGATCGCGTCGCCGCCGTTGTCCCACCAGTTGGTGACCGACTCACCGCGGGTCGCGTTGCGGAAGGCGACCATGCGGAGGATCTCCGGCCAGGCGTGCTGGCACTTCCAGCCGTCCTGCCAACAGGCGCTCACCGAGCCGTTGTTGGGCGGTCCGGCGTCCGTGTCGGACCACTCGTAGCCGGAGTTGACGTCCGGGGCGCCGTACGGGTAGGCGAGCATGAAGACGTTGGCCAGGGTGTAGTTGGCCCCGTCCTTGTAGTTGAGGGTGGAGCCGTTGCGCTCGGTGTCGTGGTTGTCGACGAAGACACCCGCGACCGAACTGCTCAGGTAGCCCCAGCCCTCACCGTAGTTCTTCAGGTAGGCGAGGTTCTCGTTGTTGAAGACACGCTTGAGGTCGTAGGCGTACCGGAACTCCTGGACGTCCCCGTTGCCGGTGTACTCGGTGGGCTGGACGGCCTCTCCGCTGCCGTAGATGACCTCCTGCTTCCAGTAGACCGACGGGTTGCTCAGCCGGGACTTGATGTTGGCGAGGTCGGCGGTCGGGATGTGCTTGGCCGCGTCGATGCGGAAGCCGTCGACGCCGTAGCCGAGCAGGGAGTTCAAGTAGCCCGCGATGGTGGCGCGGACGTAGCTCTCGCCGGTGTCCAGGTCGGCGAGGCCGACGAGTTCGCAGTTCTGGACGTTGGCGCGGTTGGTGTAGTCGCTGATGGTGGACGTGCAGTCGTCCATGTCGTAGGAGGAGTACAGGCCCGGGTAGTTGTACTTCGTGTACGACGAGCCGCCGGTGCCGGTGCCGCTGCCCGCGGACATGTGGTTGACGACGGCGTCGACGACGACCTTCACACCGGCGTTGTGGCAGGTGTTCACCATGTTCTGGAAGGCGGTGGCGTCACCGAGCCGGCCGGCGATCCGGTAGCTGACCGGCTGGTACGACGTCCACCACTGCGAGCCCTGGATGTGCTCGGCGGGCGGGGAGACCTGGACGTAGCCGTATCCGGCGGGGCCGAGGGTGTTGGTGCACTCCTTGGCGACGGAGGCGAAGTTCCACTCGAAGAGGACTGCGGTGACGTCCTTGGTGCCCGGCGGGGAGGCCTGGGCGGCGGTGGGGGTGAGGACGGCGACCGTGGCGGCGAGGGCGGCGGCGGTCGCGGAGCTGGACCATCTCGATATCACGTGGGGGTTCTCCTTGCGTGACGGCCGGGCGTCTTTGCCCGGCGCCGGCGAGAACGTACCGCCGACGAAAGCCTTACAGCAAGAGGCTTGCAATTCACAGCAAGAACTTTCACGCACCGTCTTGACGTGCCCTTCTCAACTGCCGCACGCTCACAGGTTGTTGAAGCCCGTCATATCGCCTCGGAGTCCATCGGGACCGTGGGGAGCCGTACATGACCCTCGGACCAGGCGTTCCGCGCCGCACCGCGAGAGCGGTGGCCGTCGGCGCGACGGCTCCTCGACCGCCGCCCGTTCCCGTGTCCGCGCTCCGGACTCACCGCTGACTGGCCGGCTTCTCCGGCAGGTCCTCGCGGCGGCCCCCGCAGGAGTAGACGATCTCCACCGACCCCTCGGGCAGGGCGCGTTGGCTCTGGAAGGTCAGTCCGGTCTCGGGGCTGAGTGCCGGGGTCAGTTGGGTGCCGCCGCCGAACAGCACGGGCAGGACGACGAGTTCGAGGCGGTCCAGCGCGCCGAGCGCGTGGAAGGTGGCGATGGTCCGAGGACCGCCGATCAGGTGCACGTCCCCGCCCCGGTTGGCGGCGCGGATCTTCTCCAGCAGCCGGGCCGGGTCGCTGTCGGTGGTGACGTGGTCGGGGGTGCCCTCCGGGCGGTGCGAGCCGAGGACGAACACGTCCAGGTCCGGCCACGGCCAGCGGCTGTTGCTCAGCGCGGGCTCGAAGGTCGTACGGCCCATCAGGGCTGCCTCGCAGTCCGCCAGGAACTCGCGAATGCCATGGCTCTGACCGGGGACGAACGCGGGGTCGGCGGTGAGGGCGGGCCAGCCGTTCGGTGTGGTCACGTAGCCGTCGGCACTCATGCTCATGCGGGCGCGGATCTGCATGGTCACTCCTCGGACAAGGGGCGCTGTTCGCCCTTTCACCCAAGCGTCGAACGCGGTCGCCGCCGATCGACACGCCGGAGAAAAAAATCACCGGACCCCTTCGGGCCCGGTGATTCCTCGCGCGCTCGCTCAGGCGGTCGTCCACCACACGGTCGTGTCGGCCAGCACCTTGGCGTCGCCGTCGACCTCGGCGACCTCACCGCTGGCGAGCAGCAGCCGGCCGTACGCCGGGGTCGTCACCGACTCGCCGCCGGTGTTCGCGACGCACACGAAGTCCCCGCGCCGGAAGGCCAGGACACCCTCGGGGGCCCGCAGCCACTCGACCGCGTCGCCGGCGCCCAGGTCGGGCCGGTCACGGCGGACGGCGAGGGCCGTGCGGTACAGCTCCAGGGTGGAGCCGGGGTCGCCGGTCTGCGCCTCCACGCTCAGCTCGGCCCAGTCCGACGGCTGGGGCAGCCAACTGCCGCCCGCGCCGAAGCCGTACGACGATCCCTCGCGCGTCCAGGGGATCGGCACCCGGCAGCCGTCGCGGAAGCCGTCCTGGCCCGCGCCGCGGAAGTACGCCGGGTCCTGGCGGACCTCGTCGGCGAGGTCGACGACGTCCGGGAGGCCGAGCTCCTCGCCCTGGTAGATGTACGCCGACCCGGGCAGCGCCAGCATGAGCAGGGTGGCGGCGCGGGCGCGGCGCAGACCGAGCTCCCGGTCCCCCGCCGTGCGGATCTGGGTGCCGAGGCCGGGCGGGTTGGCGAAGCGGGTGGCGTGCCGGGTGACGTCGTGGTTGGAGAGCACCCAGGTGGCCGGGGCGCCGACCGGGCGCATCGCCTCCAGGGTGCGGTCGATGACCCCGCGCAGCTCCTCGGCGTCCCACGCGGTGGCGAGGTACTGGAAGTTGAACGCCTGGTGCAGCTCGTCCGGGCGGACGTAGTTCGCGGTGCGCTCGACGGTCGGGGTCCACGCCTCGGCGACAAAAATGCGCTCGCCGGAGTACTCGTCGAGGATCAGACGCCACTGGCGGTAGATCTCGTGGACGCCGTCCTGGTCGAAGAACGGCATGACATCGTTGCCCAGGAGCTTCACCTGGTCGTGGGATCCGAGGTCGGGAAGCCCGTCCGCCTTCACCAGGCCGTGGGCCACGTCGATGCGGAAGCCGTCCACGCCCATGTCCAGCCAGAAGCGCAGGATCGAGCGGAACTCGTCGCCGACGGCCGGGTGGTCCCAGTTGAAGTCGGGCTGCTCGGGGGCGAAGAGGTGCAGGTACCACTCCCCGTCCTCGACGCGGGTCCAGGCGGGGCCGCCGAAGATGGACTCCCAGTCGTTGGGCGGGAGTTCGCCGTTCTCGCCCTTGCCGGGGCGGAAGTGGTAGCGCTCCCGCAGCGGCGATCCGGGGCCCTCGGCGATGGCCCGCTTGAACCACTCGTGCTGGTCGGAGGAGTGGTTGGGGACCAGGTCGACGATGATCCTGAGGCCCAGCTCGCGGGCGTCCCGGATCAGCGCGTCGGCGTCCAGGAGGTTGCCGAACATGGGGTCCACGGCCCGGTAGTCGGCGACGTCGTATCCGGCGTCGGCCTGCGGGGAGGCGTAGAAGGGGCTGAGCCACACGGCGTCCACGCCGAGCTCGCGCAGGTACGGCAGTCGGGTGCGGATGCCCTCCAGGTCGCCCATGCCGTCGCCGTTGCTGTCGGCGAAGCTGCGCGGATAGACCTGGTAGATCACGGCGTCCCGCCACCAGTCGCTGCGCTTGGCTTCGGCGGAGTGAGGGGCCGGGGCGAGGGCGGAGTGCTGCTGGCTCATGGCGTCCTTGGTACGTAACGGGTTCATCAGGTCAAAGGTAGGGAATTGACGAGGCGGCCGTGGTCACAGCGGGGTCGGATGGAGACCACGGCCACCTCGGGTCTTCGGGGGCGCGGGGAACTGCGCGGTCAGCCACGACGGAGCCGCGGACAACCGACGGCCCTCGCGGCTCGACCGGCGGTCAGCCCTTCGTGCCGCCCGCGGTGAGCCCGGTGACGAGGTTCTTCTGCACGAGGTAGAAGAACGCGGACACCGGTATCGCGATCAGCACCGCCGTCGCGGCCATCAGGTTCCGCTGGGCGTCGTGCTCGCTCACGAAGCTCTGGAGTCCCACGGCGAAGGTGTACTTCGTGTCGGACAGCATGAACGTCGAGGCGAACGCGACCTCGCCGAAGGCGGTGAGGAAGCTGTAGAACGCGGCGACCGCGAGTCCCGGCTTGGCCAGCGGCAGGATCAGCCGCGCGAACGTGCCGAAGGGGGTCAGCCCGTCCACGCGTCCGGCCTCGTCGATCTCGAAGGGGATGGTGTCGAAGTAGCCCTTGAGCAGCCAGGCGCAGTACGGCACCGCCGTCGAGCAGTACACGAGGACGAGCCCGAGGTAGCTGTCGATGAGCTGGAGGTCCGAGAGCATCTGGTACATCGGCACCATGAGCACGGCCACCGGGAACATCTGGGTGACCAGGAGCACCCACATGAACTTGCGGTAGCCCGGGAAGCGCATCCGGGAGACGGCGTACCCGGTGGTCGCGGCGATCAGCACGCCGATCACCGTGGTGCCCAGCGAGACGATCAGCGAGCTCTTGAGCCAGGAGAAGAACTCCGTGTGCTGAAGGACGAACGAGTAGTTGTCGAACGTCATCTTCTTCCAGATGCCGCCCGGGTGGAGGTAGTCGTCCTTGTCCGGGCCGAGGGACAGGAAGACCAGCCAGGCGATCGGGAACAGCGCGATCAGGCTCGCGACGATCAGGATGCCGTGCGAGACGAGGGAGCCTGCGCGGCTCTGCTCACCGCGGCGGCGGACCCGGCGGGGTGCCGGTGCGGGGCCGGCCTCGGGCACCGCGGCGGAGGTCTCGACTGTGGTCGTACTCATGGGAGCTCCTGCCTCAGATCGCGAGCTGCTGGTCATTGCGGTTCAGCCAGCGGCGGTAGAAGGAGGTGAAGACGATCAGGATGGCCAGCAGCAGGATGCCGTACGCCGCCGACTGGGCGAAGTCACGCGGCTGCTGTCCGAAGCCCAGGTAGTAGGCCCAGGTCACGAGGATCTGCGCGTCCGGCGCGGTGTTGCCGAACAGCAGGAAGATCACGGCGAACTGGTTGAACGTCCAGATGATGCCGAGCAGGACCACGGTGGAGCTGACGCTCCTCAGTCCGGGGAGGGTGACGTACCGGAACCGCTGCCAGGCGGTCGCGCCGTCCATCTCGGCGGCCTCGTACAGCGAGGCGTCGATGGACTGGAGCCCGCCGAGCAGCGAGACCATCATGAACGGCACTCCGCACCAGGTGTTGACCATGATCGCGGCGAACCGCTGCCAGGCGGTGTCCTCCAGCCAGGAGGGACTCGGCAGGTGGAGTGCGTCCAGGGCGGAGTTGATGATGCCGCCGTCGGCGAGCATGAACCGCCAGCCGAAGACGGTGACGAAGGTCGGCACGGCCCAGGGCAGCACCAGGAGCAGCCGGTACAGCGTGCGGCCGCGCAGCTTCTGGTTGAGCAGCAGCGCGAGGCCGAGCCCGATGCAGTAGTGCAGGGCGACGCACAGGGCCGTCCAGACGATGGTCCAGATGAAGTGCGACCAGAAGCGGTCGTAGGCGGTGTCGCCCCACAGGATGTCGGCGTAGTTGTCCAGGCCGATGAACTTGTAGGTGGCGTCGATGTGGTTGACGCCGATCGTGCGCGCCGTGTTCAGGCTGTTGGCGTCGGTGAGCGTGAGGTAGACGCCGTAGACCAGCGGGTAGAGCACGAGGACACCGATGACGACCGCCACCGGGGCGATCATCGCGTAGGCGTACCAGTGTTTCTGGTAGCTGTGCTTCAGGCGTTGGCCCAGCCCGGGCCGCGGCGCGCGGTCACCGCGGCGTCTGCCGGTGGCGCGGTCGATGGCGACTGTCATGTTCGACACCTTCTGGAAGTTCTGCGGCTCTGAGAAGTGGCTGGGCACAGACCGGTGACCGCCGGATCCCTCCCCCCTTGCCCGGGAGGTCCGGCGGTCACTCGGCTCACTTGCTGAAGTCCGGCACCAGCTTGGCGATGGCGGTCTCGGCGGTGCTCAGGCCCTTGTCCAGGGACTCCTTGCCACCGGCGATCTTCGGCAGCTCGGTGTCCAGCGGGCCCCACAGGGAGCTGTACTCGGGCAGGGCCGGGCGCGGCTGGGCGGCGCCGAGGACCGTGCCGTAGCCGGCGATGCCCGGGTCGGCCTTGACCTCGGTGGTGTAGGCGTCGTCGCGGGTGGGCAGCGTGGAGTTCTTCAGCGCGATGGTCGACTGGGACTTCGCGGAGGTCATGAAGTTCACGAACTTCAGGGCCGCCTTCTGGTGGGCGGAGTCCGAGCCGGCGTAGACCGAGAGGTTGTGGCCGCCGGTCGGGGCGCCCGCCTTGCCGGTGGAGCCGGCCGGGACGGTGGCGATGCCGAGGTTGGACTTGTCGGCGAACGCGGAGCCCTTGTAGAAGTTCGTGATCTCCCAGGGACCCTGGATGATCGCGGCGACCTTGCCGTTGACGAACGCGTCCTGGATGTGGGCGTAGGCGTCGGCGGTGGTGTCGGCCTTGTGCAGGCCCTTGCCGGAGAAGAGGCTCAGCCAGGTGCCGTAGCCCTTCTTGGCGGCGTCCGAGTTCACCGTGACCTTCTTCGCGGCGACGTCGACGGTGTCGGTGCCCTCGCCGTAGAGGAAGGTCTGGGCGTAGTAGGCCTGGGTGGAGCCCCAGTAGCCGTCGACGCCGGTCTTGGCCTTGATGGTGGCGGCGGCCTTCTTCAGGTCGTCCCAGGTCTTGGGGGCCTCGACGCCGGCCTTCTCGAAGAGCTGCTTGTTGTAGACGAGGGCGAGGGTGTCGGTGACCAGCGGGACACCGTAGACCTTGCCGTCGTACTTGGCCTGCTCGATCAGGTTCGACTTGAACTTGGCCTGGTCGGCGAGGGCCTCGGTGCCGTCGAGGGGCAGGAAGTAGCCCTTCTTGGCGAAGGCCGGCGTCCAGCCGACCTCGGAGCGCAGCACGTCGGGGGCGCCGCTCGCGCCGGCGGCGGTGTCGAACTTGTTCTGCGCCTGGTCGAACTGGACGTTGACGTACTTGACCTTGACGTCCTTGTTGGCGGCCTCGAAGTCCTTGATCAGGGCCTTGTACGTCGGCGCCTCATTGGTGGCGTTGGAGGTGTCCCACCAGGTGATGGTGACCGGACCGTCGGCCTTGTCGCCGCTGTCGCTTCCGCCGCAGGCCGTCGCCGCGAGGGCGAAAGACGCCACCAGCGCGGTGGCCGCTATGCCACGCCGCATGAGTTCTCCTTGAGGGTGAAAGCCCGTGTGGTGCAGGTGTCGGCCCCGTCTGCCGTCCCTGCCTGCCGACTGCGCCGTTGCGGCCGCCGGGCGAGTGGGAACGTAACAGCGATGCAAGACTTGCGAAAGACCTTGCAGAAAAAAAGTGCAAGAGACTGCGGAAGTTACCCCGCCGTGATCCCTCGTCGACCGTCGCGAGACCCTTGTTTTACGGGGCTGAGCGGGATGACTACGGGTTGTGCAAGACTCTGCAAGCTCTTGCCATCCCCCTCCCGTGCGGGAATCATCCCTTTGCGGGACCACGGGCGCCGACCAGAACAGAGGGACCGCGATGACGATACGGCCGGTACAGTCCGGTGCCGTGACCACACGGCTAGCCGACATCGCTGCTCAGGCGGGGGTGAGCGAAGCGACCGTCAGCCGCGTCCTCAACGGGAAGCCGGGTGTCGCCGCCACCACTCGCCAGTCCGTGCTCGCCGCACTCGACGTGCTGGGCTACGAGCGCCCGGTACGGCTGCGGCAGCGCAGCGAGGGCCTGGTGGGCCTGATCACCCCGGAGCTGGAGAACCCGATATTCCCGGCCCTGGCCCAGGTGATCGGCCAGGCGCTGACCCGGCAGGGGTACACCCCGGTCCTCGCCACCCAGACCCCGGGCGGCTCCACGGAGGACGAGCTCACCGAGATGCTCGTCGACCGGGGCGTGGCCGGCATCATCTTCGTCTCCGGGCTGCACGCGGACACCTCCGCCGACATGCAGCGCTACGAGCAGTTGCGGGCGCAGGGCGTGCCGTTCGTGCTCGTGGACGGCTTCTCGCCGAAGGTGCAGGCGCCGTTCATCTCCCCCGACGACCGGGCGGCGATGGCGCTGGCGGTGACCCATCTGGTGTCGCTGGGGCACACCCGGATCGGCCTGGCGCTCGGACCCAAGCGTTTCGTGCCGGTGCAGCGCAAGATCGAGGGTTTCGTGCGCACCATGCAGGACCAGCTCGGGCTGGCCGCGGCGACCGTCGAGGCGGACCTCGTCCAGCACTCGCTGTACACCCTGGAGGGCGGTCAGGCGGCCGCGACGGCCCTCATCGACCGGGACTGCACGGCGGTCGTGTGCGCGAGCGACATGATGGCGCTGGGCGCGATACGAGCGGCCCGCCAGCGGGGCCTTGAGGTGCCGCGGGACGTGTCGGTCGTGGGCTTCGACGACTCCCCGCTGATCGCCTTCACCGACCCGCCGCTGACGACGGTCCGCAAGCCGGTGCCGGCCATGGGACAGGCGGCGGTACGGACCCTGCTGGAGGAGATCGGCGGAACGCCCGCGCCGCACAGCGAGTTCGTGTTCATGCCGGAGCTGGTGGTGCGGGGTTCGACCGCGTCGGCCCCCGGTGACCGCACTCGTCCGTAGGGCGGAGGAACCGGGCCCTACCCCCTGCGCCGGTAGGAGAACGGGACAGTCTCCCCGTCGTAGGACATGCGACCCGAACCCGACCGGGGGATGATCGGTGGGGTAAGGCGTCTCTGGCAGACTTTGTGTCTATGGGTGACTCGACCGTGACCAGTCTGGAAGACCGCGGGAATGCGGCCGTTCCGGACTCCCTCACGGCCGCGGACCGGCCGGCTCTGCTGCGTCGGCTGCGCACCCCGCGCCGACCTCGGCTGTGGTTCGAGATCCTGCTGATCGCGGTGAGTTACTGGACGTACTCGCTGATCCGCAACGCGGTGCCGGAGCAGAAGGCGCAGGCACTGCGCAACGCCGACTGGATCTGGCGGATGGAGCACCACCTCGGCATCGCGGTCGAGGAGTCCGTCAACCACGCGGTCAACTCGGTGACTTGGCTCGTCGTCGGGATGAACTACTACTACGCGACCCTGCACTTCGTCGTGACGCTGGGCGTCCTGGTCTGGCTCTACCGCAGCCATCCCGGCCGCTACGCGGCGACCCGCATGGTCCTCTTCGCGACGACGGGTGTGGCCCTGGTCGGTTACTACCTGTACCCGCTCGCTCCCCCGCGGCTGATGACCGGCGGCGACTTCGTCGACACGGTCATGGTCCACGAGACCTGGGGCTCGATGGCCTCCGGCGACCTCAAGCACATGTCCAACCAGTACGCCGCGATGCCGTCCATGCACATCGGCTGGTCCCTGTGGTGCGGTCTGACGATCTTCGCGCTGGCGTCGGTGCCCTGGGTCCGCGTCCTGGGCCTCGTCTACCCGGCGGCGACGCTCGTGGTCATCGTCGCCACGGCCAACCACTTCTGGCTGGACGCGGTCGGCGGCGTGCTGTGCCTGCTGTTCGGCTTCACGGTGGCCCGCCTCTGGTACGGGGCGATGCCGTACGCCCTGCCGAAGGTGCCGTACGTCCCGCCGGCCACCGGGGCGGACGAGCGCGCCCCCGTGCGCACCAGGGCCTAGCCCCGACCCGGCGCGCCGCCGGGAACGCGCGCCCTATCCGCCGTAGAACAGTTCCTCCACCACGCCCCGGGCCCGGCGGGCCGTCCGGCGGTAGTCGTCCAGCATGTCCCCCGCGTGTCCCGGTCCGTACCCCAGGTAACGACCCACCGCGGCGAGTTCGCGGGCCTCGGCCGGGAAGGTGTCGCCGGCCCGTCCGCGCACCAGCATCACCGCGTTGCGCACCCGGGTCGCCAGCACCCATGCCTCGTCGAGGACCTGGGCGTCGTCCGCGGAGATGAACCCGGCGTCCCGTGCGGCGGTGAGGGCCGCCCGGGTGCGGGTGGTGCGCAGCCCCGGCACCTCGGCCCCGTGCCGCATCTGGAACAACTGGACCGTCCACTCCACGTCGGACAGGCCGCCGGGCCCGAGCTTGGTGTGCAGCTTCGGATCGGCGCCGCGCGGCATCCGCTCGGCCTCCATGCGTGCCTTCAGCCGCCGGATCTCGCGTACCGCGTCGTCGCCGAGGCCGGCCTCCGGGTAGCGCAGGGGGTCGATGAGCTCGACGAAGCGGCGGCCCAACTCGGCGTCCCCGGCGACCGGTTCGGCCCGCAGCAGTGCCTGCGCCTCCCAGGTCAGGGACCAGCGGCGGTAGTAGGCCGCGTACGAGGTCAGCGTGCGCACCAGCGGGCCCGACTTGCCCTCCGGGCGCAGGTCGGCGTCGATGAGCAGCGGGGGGTCGGCGCTCGGGATCTGGAGCAGCCGGCGCATCTCGGAAACGACCTTGTTGGCGGCCTGCGAGGCCTCCCGCTCGTCGACGCCCTCACCGGGCTCGTGGACGAACAGGACGTCCGCGTCGGAGCCGTAGCCCAGTTCGTGGCCGCCGAAGCGGCCCATGCCGATGACGGCGAACCGGGTCGGCAGGGTGTCGCCCCAGGTGTCGCGGACCACCGCGCGCAGGGTGCCGGCGAGGGTCGCGGCGGTCAGGTCGGACACGGCGGCACCGACACGGTCCACCAGGGCGCCCTGGTCCGGTTCGGCGGGCTGGGTCTCGGTGCCGTAGGAGCCGACGATGTCCGCGGCGGCCGTACGGAAGAGTTCGCGGCGGCGGACGCCACGGGCCGCGGTGACCGCTTGGGCGGCCCCGTCGGCGCGGCGGACGGCGGCGAGTATCTCCTGTTCGAGTCCGGCGCGTCCGCGCGGCGCGAGCCCGCCGCCGTCGCCGTCCCCGAGGAGCGCCACGGCCTCGGGGGCGCGCATCAGCAGGTCGGGGGCGAGGCGGCCGGCGGACAGGACGCGCGCGAGGTTCTCGGCGGCGGCGCCCTCGTCCCGGAGCAGCCGCAGGTACCAGGGCGTCTTGCCCAACGCGTCCGACACCTTGCGGAAGTTGAGCAGTCCGGCGTCCGGGTCGGCCGACTCGGCGAACCAGCCCAGCAGGACCGGGAGGAGGGTTCGCTGGATGGCGGCCTTGCGGGTGACGCCGGAGGCGAGGGCCTCCAGGTGGCGCAGGGCGGAGGCCGGGTCGGCGTACCCGAGCGCGACCAGCCGTTCCCGGGCGGCGCCGGCGCTCAACCTGATCTCGCCGGGCCCGAGTTGGGCCACGGCGTCCAGCAGCGGCCGGTAGAACAGCTTCTCGTGCAGTCGTCGTACGACGGAGGCGTGCCGCTTCCACTCGCGGTTCAGCTCGGTCACCGGGTCGGCGCGCAGACCGAGGGAGCGGCCGAGGCGGCGCAGGTCGGTCTCCTCCTCGGGGACGAGGTGGGTGCGGCGCAGCCGGTAGAGCTGGATGCGGTGCTCCATGGAGCGCAGGAAGCGGTAGGCGTCGTCGAGCTGGGCGGCGTCGGCCCGGCCGACATAGCCGCCGGCGGCGAGGGCCTGCAAAGCGTTGAGGGTGGTGCCGCTGCGCAGGGAGCCGTCCTCCCGGCCGTGCACCAACTGCAGGAGCTGTACGGCGAACTCGACGTCCCGGAGACCGCCGGGACCGAGCTTCAGTTGCCGGTCGAGCTCGGCGACGGGGATGTTCTCCACGACCCGGCGGCGCATCTTCTGCACGTCGGCGACGAAGTTCTCGCGCTCGGCGGCCTTCCAGACCAGGGGTTCGAGGGCGGCGACGTATCCCTCGCCCAGGTCCAGGTCGCCGGCGACCGGGCGGGCCTTGAGGAGGGCCTGGAACTCCCAGGTCTTGGCCCAGCGCTGGTAGTAGGCGAGGTGGCTGGAGAGGGTGCGCACCAGCGGGCCGTTCCTGCCCTCGGGCCGCAGGTTGGCGTCGACGGGCCAGATGGAGCCCTCGACGGTCGTCTCCGAGCACAGTCGCATCATGTGCGAGGCCAGCTTGGTGGCGGCGCGCAGGGCCTTGCCCTCGTCGGCCCCGTCCACCGCCTCCCCCACGAAGATGACGTCGACGTCGGAGACGTAATTGAGTTCGTGGCCACCGCACTTGCCCATCGCGATCACCGCGAGCCGGCACAGCGCCGCGTCCTCGGGGGCGGCCGCCCGCGCTATGGCGAGCGCGGCGCGCAGGGTCGCGGTGGCGAGGTCGGCGAGCTCGGCGGCGGTCTCGGCGAGGTCGATGGTGCCGCACACGTCACGGGCGGCGATCGACAGCAGGCAGCGCCGGTAGGCGACGCGCAGGGCGACGGGGTCGGTGGCCCCGGCGAGCCCGCGCTCGAACTCCTCGACGCCGGGGTGCAGGTCGCGGGGCTCGTAGGTGACGAGGGCGTGCCAGTCGGCGGGGTGCAGGGCGAGGTGCTCGGCGAGCGCGGCGGAGGCGCCGAGCACCCCGAGCAGCCGGTCGCGGAACGGCTTGGCGGCTATCACGGTGTCGAGCAGTTCCCGGTCGGGCTGCGCCTCCAGCAGCCGGACGAGACCGAGCAGCGCGAGATCGGGGTCGGCGGTCGCGCCGAGTGCCTCCAGCAGCACCGGGTCGTTGCGCACGGCGCTCAGCTCGGCGCTCTCCAACAGGCGCTCGGCGGCGGACGGATCGGTGAAACCGTGCCGCAGCAGCCGCGTGAAGGTACTGCTCCTGCGCCCCGGCGCCGACGTCATCCCGGCCTCCCGTCCGATCAAGGTCGTGTCGATCGAGCCTAACCGGAGACCCGCACGGAAGCGCCCGGGCGCCGGTGGGCGGATTCCGGGGCGTCCCGCTCCGCATCCGGGCACGCCTTGGGCAGACTGGGGGTGTCGAGCCGGACCGCCGCGGTGGCCCGGGTGCTCCCCGAGCCGGAGGCTCTGTGATGACCGAGAAGGAACCCGAGACCCACCTCGATGCCCGCTACAGCGACCCGGACGCGACGGCGCACTCCTGGGCCGACGCCCAGTCCCTGCTGGCCTCCGCCGAACTGTTCTGGATCTCGACGGTACGGCCGGACGGGCGCCCGCACGTCACGCCGTTGCCGGCCGTGTGGGCCCACGGGGCGCTGCACTTCTGCACCGGCCCCGAGGAGCGCAAGGCGAAGAACCTCGCGCACAACGCGCACGTGACGCTGACGACCGGCACCAACATCTGGGACAAGGGCTACGACCTGGTGGTGGAGGGCGAGGCGGTGCGGGTCTCCGACGACACGAGGCTGCGTGAGCTGGCCGCCGCGTGGGAGGCGAAGTACGGCGACTTCTGGCGCTTCGAGGTGCGGGACGGCTACTTCCACCACGGGTCGGGACACGCCGTCGTCTATGCGGTGGCGCCGCGCACGGTTTTCGGCTTCGGTAAGGGACAGCCGTTCAGCCAGACGCGCTGGCGGTTCTGAGAACGGCCCTCCGTACTGACGTCGACAAGGGAGTCACGCCATGGACATGAGCCTCGAAGTGATCCTGCTGCCGGTCACGGACGTGGACCGCGCCAAGGAGTTCTACCGCGACAAGGTCGGTTTCCACGTGGATCTGGACGGCGAGGTGATGGAGGGCGTCCGCATCTGCCAGCTCACCCCGCCCGGCTCGGGCTGTTCCATCGCCCTGGTGGACGGCCTCCAGATCCCGACCGGCGCCCCGCAGCCCGGCACCTACCACGGCATGCAACTGTGCGTGACGGACGCGAAGGCGGCCTACGAGGAGCTCACCGCCCGCGGCCTGGACGTGAGCGAGCCGGTCCAGTTCGCCCCGCAGGACGGTGCCACCTTCATGTACTTCAAGGACCCGGACGGCAACGGCTGGGCGATCCAGGAGTACAAGCGCCGCGAGACGGAGCCGCTGCACCAGGTCCTGGCCCAGCAGGCGGCCCAGTAGCCCACCCGTGGGGGCGCGGGAACCGCACGACGGTCCCCGCGCCCCTGGGGCACGGCCCTACAGCACCGGCAGGTTCTTCCGCAGCTCGAAGGCCGTGACCTCGCTGCGGTACTCCTCCCACTCGCTCTTCTTGTTGCGCAGGAAGAAGTCGAAGACGTGCTCGCCCAGGGTCTCGGCGACCAGGTCGCTGCGCTCCATCAGGGTGAGGGCCTCGCCCAGGTTCTGGGGCAGGGGCTCGATGCCCATGGCGCGGCGCTCGGAGTTGGACAGGGCCCAGACGTCGTCCTCGGCGCCCGGCGGGAGCTCGTACCCCTCCTCGATGCCCTTGAGGCCGGCGGCCAGGAGCAGGGCGTAGGCGAGGTACGGGTTGGCGCCGGAGTCGAGGGAGCGGACCTCGATGCGGGCCGAGCCGGTCTTGCCGGGCTTGTACATCGGGACCCGGACCAGTGCGGAGCGGTTGTTGTGGCCCCAGCAGATGTAGGAGGGGGCCTCGCCGCCGGCGCCCGCGGTGCGCTCGGTGCCGCCCCAGATGCGCTTGTAGGAGTTGACCCACTGGTTGGTGACCGCGGAGATCTCCGCCGCGTGCTTGAGCAGGCCCGCGATGAAGGAGCGGCCCACCTTGGAGAGCTGGTACTCGGAGCCCGACTCGTAGAACGCGTTGCGGTCGCCCTCGAACAGGGACAGGTGCGTGTGCATGCCCGAGCCGGGGTGCTCGGAGAACGGCTTCGGCATGAAGGTCGCCTGGACGCCCTGCTCCAGCGCCACCTGCTTCATGACCAGGCGGAACGTCATGATGTTGTCGGCGGTGGAGAGCGCGTCGGCGTAGCGCAGGTCGATCTCCTGCTGGCCGGGGGCGCCCTCGTGGTGGGAGAACTCGACCGAGATGCCCATCGACTCCAGCATGGTGATCGCCTGGCGGCGGAAGTCCATGCCGATGTTCTGCGGGGTGTGGTCGAAGTAGCCGGAGTTGTCGGCCGGGGTCGGGCGCGAGCCGTCCAGCGGGCGGTCCTTCAGGAGGAAGAACTCGATCTCCGGGTGGGTGTAGAAGGTGAAGCCCAGGTCGGAGGTGCGGGCCAGGGCGCGCTTGAGCACGTACCGGGGGTCCGCGAAGGAGGGGCTGCCGTCGGGCATGAGGATGTCGCAGAACATCCGGGCCGTGCCGGGGGCCTCGGCGCGCCAGGGCAGGACCTGGAAGGTCGACGGGTCCGGCTTGGCGATCATGTCGGACTCGTACACCCGGGCGAATCCCTCGATCGCGGACCCGTCGAAGCCGATGCCCTCGTCGAAGGCCTGTTCCAGCTCGGCCGGGGCCACGGCGACGGACTTGAGGAAGCCCAGCACGTCCGTGAACCACAGGCGTACGAACCGGATGTCGCGCTCCTCCAAGGTCCGGAGCACGAACTCCTGCTGCTTGTCCATCTTCCGCTTCCCCATCCTTGCTGGTCAGGCCGCCTGTCTCCGTGTCCCGCAGGAGGCGGTCGGGCACCTGAGCATCACACCACAACAGCATTTCGTGCGCGTTGCCGACCTTGATCGTCGCGGCGACCCGGGGGTGAACGCCTCACGTCCGGCGGATGTACTGCTCTGCCGCCCATATTGCCTGCTCGGACTGACATACGTAATGCCCGGCCCTCCCCGTCTCACCGGGTGCCCCGGGTTTCCTGTGGGCTCCCTGCGAGAAGGCACCCCTGCCGCACTACGATCAGCGGACCGATCGTCACCATCCGTCCCGCCCCTTTCCCCCAGAAGGACACACCTCATGGGTTCCGCCAAGAAGAGCACCGCCGCGGCACGCAAGGCGCGCATAGAGGAGATGCGGCGCGCCGAGCAGTCCCGGGAGCGCCGCAACCGGATCCTCACCATCGGCGCCGCCGTGGTCGTCGTCGCCGGTCTGGTCGTCGGCTCCGTCGTGCTGGTGCGGTCGCAGTCCGACGACGACAGCACCGCGGCCGACGGAAAGTCGAAGGGGCACTTCGTCACGGGCTCGGACGGCGTGAAGACCTGGAAGGGCACGCTGGGCCGCAACCACGTCACCAAGACCGTGAACTACCCGATGGAGCCCCCGGTCGGCGGCGACCACAACCAGGTGTGGATGAACTGCAACGGCGACGTCTACACCAAGGCGATCGGCACCATGAACGCCGTGCACTCGCTGGAGCACGGGGCGGTCTGGGTGACGTACACCAGCGCGGCCGAGAAGTCCGACGTGGACGCGCTCGCGGCGAAGGTGAAGAAGACGCCGTACACGCTGATGAGCCCGGACGACAAGCAGAAGGACCCGATCATGCTGTCCGCGTGGGGTCACCAGCGGACCGTGACGGGGGCGAGCGACCCGAACGTCGACAAGTTCTTCGAGAAGTTCGTGCAGGGCGAGCAGACGCCCGAGCCGGGCGCGGCCTGCACGGGTGGTCTGGGGCAGTGAGGTTCGCGGGAGTGGCCGTGGCCGTGGCGGGGGTCCTCGTCGCGGCCGGCGCGATCACCTACGCCGTGGCCGAGGACGGCGGATCGGACGACGCCCCGTCCGCCGGGTCCGCGGACGCGGGGTTCGCGCGCGACATGGCCGTGCACCACCAGCAGGCCGTCGAGATGTCGTACATCGTGCGCGACCGCACCAAGGACGTCGAGGTGCGGCGCCTCGCCTACGACATCGCGCAGACGCAGGCCAACCAGCGCGGCATGCTGCTGGGTTGGCTGGATCTGTGGGGGCTGCCGAAGGTGTCGGCGGATCCACCGATGACGTGGATGGGCATGGGTGACATGCCGTCGGCCGGCGAGGGCTCGTTGATGCCGGGCATGGCGACCGACAGCGAGATGAAGGAACTGGGCACGCTGAACGGCAGGCAGGCCGAGGTCTTCTACCTCCAGTTGATGACGGACCATCACCAGGGCGGTATCCACATGGCGAAGGGCTGTGTGGAGAAGTGCGCGGTGGGCGTGGAGAAGCGGCTCGCGCAGGGCATGGTCGCCGCGCAGCAGTCGGAGATCGACCTGATGGCGGGAATGCTGAAGGAGCGCGGCGCGAAGCCGCGATGATAGAGGGTTAACCCTCGAATTAGCCTTTTTCATTAGGTTAATTGGTCTCTTCTTGGCATGCGCATTCCCCTTGCATGAACGGTTCGTCGCAAGAGTGGCCACACCGTCGAGTGATCACTCGCGACGAACCGCATCCAGGGGGTTCCATGAGATCCAACCGCGCCAAAGTCCGCGCCGGAGTGAGCATGGCGGCGACACTGCCGATGCTCGCGGGCGCGCTGGCGCTCGGTATACCCGCGGCTCACGCCGCGGACAGCCCGAACCGCGACACGCTCGCCGGGACCAAGCCCGCGTGGGCCACGGCCAAGGCCGACAAGGGCGCCGCCCCGGACAGTTCCCAGGTCTCCGCCCGGGTCTACCTCGCCGGCCGGAACGCCGCCGGCCTCGCCGCGTACGCGAAGTCGGTCTCCGACCCGGCCTCGGCGTCGTACGGCAAGTACCTGAGCGCGAAGCAGGCGCAGGCCCGCTTCGGCGCGACCAAGGCGCAGGTCGCCGCGGTCAGGGCGTGGCTGGAGTCGGCGGGCCTGAAGGTCACCGGCACCACCCAGCACTACGTCTCCGTCACCGGTGACGTGGCCGCCGCCGAGAAGGCCTTCGGCACCCAGCTCCACAACTACGCCAAGGGGTCGAAGACCTACCGCGCCCCGGCCAAGTCGGCCTCCGCGCCGGCCGGTCTCGACGGTGCCGTCCTGACCGTCACCGGCCTCGACAACGCGCCGCACAAGGCGAGCAGCAAGGACCAACTGCCGCCGCCGGACGCCGTGTTCAAGAACGCCGGGCCGTTCTCCTCGTACTACGGCTCGAACACCGCGAGCACGCTGCCGTCCGCCTACGGCTCGAAGATCCCGTACGCGATCAAGGGCTACACGGGCAAGCAGCTCCGCGCCGCCTACGGCGCCGGCACGTACACCGGCAAGGGAGTGCGCGTCGCCATCACCGACGCCTACGCCTCCCCCACCATCGCCTTCGACGCGGCCACCTACGCGAAGAAGAACGGTGACGCCGCCTGGACCACCGGCCAGCTCAAGCAGGTCCTGCCGAAGAACTACACGAAGACCGAGGAGTGCGGGGCGGCCGGCTGGTACGGCGAGGAGACCCTCGACGTCGAGGCCGTGCACGCGGTCGCGCCGGACGCGAACATCACGTACGTGGGTGCCGCGTCCTGCTACGACGACGATCTGCTCGACTCGCTCAGCAAGGTCGTCGACAACCACCTGGCCGACATCGTCTCCAACTCCTGGGGCGACATCGAGGCCAACCAGACGCCGGACCTCGCGGCCGCCTACGACCAGGTCTTCCAGTTCGGCGCGGTCGAGGGCATCGGCTTCTACTTCTCCTCCGGCGACAACGGCGACGAGGTCGCCAACACCGGGACGAAGCAGGTCGACACTCCGGCCAACTCGGCGTGGGTGACGGCGGTCGGCGGTACCTCCCTCGCCGTCGGCAAGGGCGACAAGTACCTGTGGGAGACCGGCTGGGGCACCGACAAGGCCGTGCTGTCCGCGGACGGCAAGAGCTGGACGGACTTCCCCGGCGCGTTCACCTCGGGTGCGGGCGGCGGCACCAGCAGGACGGTCGCCGAGCCCTCCTACCAGAAGGGTGTCGTCCCGAACGCGCTCGCCACGGCCAACAGCGCCGCCGGCAACCGCGTGGTCCCGGACATCTCCGCGATCGCCGACCCCAACACCGGCTTCCTGGTGGGGCAGACGCAGACCTTCCCCGACGGCTCGCAGCAGTACAGCGAGTACCGCATCGGCGGCACCTCGCTGGCCTCGCCGGTGATCGCGGCCGTGCAGGCGCTGGCGCAGCAGGCGGGCGGCGGCAAGGCGCTCGGCTTCGCCAACCCGTCGATCTACTCGAAGTTCGGCTCCCGGGTGTACCACGACGTCACGGACAACCCGACGGGCTCCGGCCTCGCGGTGGCCCGTGTCGACTTCACCAACGGCTTTGACGCCAGCGGTGGGTTGAGCACCTCGGTCCGCAGTCTCGGCAAGGACAGCTCGCTGTCCGCGGTGAAGGGCTACGACGACGTGACGGGCGTGGGCACGCCCGCGAACGGTTACGTGCAGTCGTTCGGCCGGCACTGATCCGGACGCGCGTCCACAGGGGCCCGGTCCCGAAGGCTACGACCTTCGGGCCGGGCCCCTCGCGCGCTCCCCGCCCGCCATAACGTCGCTCTGACGATTACACTGATCCTGTGACTGCCTCGAACTTCTGGTCCATCTATCAGCACGGGTTCGCACGCGTCGCCGCCTGCACGGGGCACACCGTCATCGCGGACCCGCCCGCCAACGCCGAAGCAGTGCTGCGCCAGGCGCGCCGGTGCGATGCGGAAGGGGTCGCCCTCGCCGTCTTCCCGGAGCTCGGGCTGTGCGGCTACTCCATCGAGGACCTGCTCCTCCAGGACGCCCTGCTCGACGAGGTCGAGACCGCGCTCGCGGACGTGGTCACCGGGACGGCCGACCTGCTCCCGGTGCTGGTCGTCGGCGCCCCGCTGCGCCACCGCAACCGGGTCTACAACTGCGCGGTGATCGTGCACCGCGGCCGGGTCCTCGGTGTGGTGCCCAAGTCGTACCCGCCCAACTACCGCGAGTTCTACGAGCGTCGGCAGATCGGCGACGGCGCCGACGAGCGCGGCGGGTCGATCCGGGTCGGCGGGGCGAGCGTGCCGTTCGGTGTGGACCTGCTCTTCGAGGCCGCCGACGTCCCCGGTCTCGTGCTGCACGCCGAGATCTGCGAGGACATGTGGGTGCCGGTGCCGCCCAGCGCGGAGGCCGCCCTCGCCGGCGCGACCGTCCTGGTCAACCTCTCCGGCAGCCCCATCACGGTCGGCCGGGCCGAGGACCGCAAACTGCTGTGCCGCTCGGCGTCCTCGCGCTGCCTCGCCGCGTACGTCTACGCGGCGGCCGGACTCGGCGAGTCGACGACCGACCTGTCCTGGGACGGCCAGGCCATGGTTTACGAGAACGGCGTGCTGCTGGCCGAGACCGAGCGGTTCCCGCAGAGCGACGCGTACGCGGTGGCCGACGTCGACCTGGACCTGCTGCGGCAGGAGCGGATGCGGATGGGCACGTTCGACGAGAACCGGCGCACCCATCAGGAGCGCACCGGTGACTTCCGGACGGTGTCCTTCGAACTCGACCCGCCCGCCGGCGACCTGGGCCTCAGGCGCCGGCTGGAGCGCTTCCCGTTCGTGCCGGCCGACGCCGGGCGGCTCGCCCAGGACTGCTACGAGGCCTACAACATCCAGGTCGCCGGGCTCCAGCAGCGGCTCGCGGCGATCGGCGGCCCGAAGGTGGTCATCGGGGTGTCCGGCGGCCTCGACTCCACGCACGCGCTGATCGTGGCCGCCCGTGCGATGGACCGCGCCGGGCGACCGCGCAGCGACATCCTGGCCTGGACCCTGCCCGGCTTCGCCACCAGCGACCACACCAAGGACAACGCCCACAAGCTGATGCGGGCCCTCGGCGTCACCGCGGCCGAGCTGGACATCACCCCGACCGCGCGGCTGATGCTGCGGGAGATGGACCACCCCTTCGCCTCCGGCGAGCCGGTGTACGACGTCACCTTCGAGAACGTCCAGGCGGGACTGCGCACCGACTACCTGTTCCGGCTGGCCAACCAGCGCGGCGGCATCGTGCTCGGCACCGGTGACCTCTCCGAGCTGGCGCTCGGCTGGTCCACGTACGGCGTGGGCGACCAGATGAGCCACTACAACGTCAACTCGGGCGTGCCGAAGACGCTGATGCAGCATCTGATCCGCTGGGTCGTCAGCAGTGGGCAGTTCGACGAGGAGACCGGCCGCATCCTCACCGCGATCCTCGACACCGAGATCAGCCCGGAGCTCGTACCGGGCGAGGAGATGCAGTCCACCGAGTCGAAGATCGGCCCGTACGCGCTGCACGACTTCACGCTCTTCCACGTCCTGCGGTACGGCTTCCGGCCCTCGAAGATCGCCTTCCTGGCCTGGCACGCCTGGCATGACGACAAGACCGGCGACTGGCCGCCGAACTTCCCGGAGGCCAAGCGCGTGACGTACGACCTGCCGGAGATCCGCCGCTGGCTGGAGGTCTTCTGCAAGCGCTTCTTCGCGTTCGCCCAGTTCAAGCGCTCGGCCATGCCGAACGGCCCGAAGGTCTCGGCGGGCGGCTCCCTCTCGCCCCGCGGCGACTGGCGGGCCCCCTCGGACAGCTCGGCACGGGCATGGCTGCGGGATCTGGAGCGGTTCGACTAGGCGGTGCGGGGGGGGCGGCCCCCGGGGGGTCAGCCGTAGGTCCGGACCGGCGCGCCGGAGGTGCGACCCGGGACGGAGGGCGCCCCGCCGACGGGGGAAGATCGGCGGGGCGCTTGGTGCCGCAGTGGCTCTGAAGGGCCGTGGGCCCTAGTGGACGGAGTGCTCGTCCAGCGGGAACGTCCCGCCGACGACGTCCTCCGCGAAGGCCTTCACGGCACTGCCCATGACCTCGCGCAGGTCGGCGTACTGCTTCACGAACTTCGGGACCCGCCCGCCGGTGAGGCCGAGCATGTCGGTCCAGACGAGCACCTGCGCGTCGGTCTCCGGACCCGCGCCGATACCGACGGTCGGGATGTGCAGCACCCGGGTGACCTCGGCCGCGAGCTCCGCCGGGACCAGCTCCAGGACGACCGCGAACGCGCCCGCGTCCTGGACGGCCTTGGCGTCCCGCAGCAACTGCTGGGCCGCCTCCTCGCCGCGGCCCTGGACGCGGTAGCCCATGGCGTTGACCGACTGGGGGGTCAGGCCGATGTGGGCCATGACCGGGATGCCGGACTCGACGAGGAGCCTGATCTGCTCGTGGGAGCGCTCGCCGCCCTCCAGCTTGACCGCGCCGACGCCCGCCTCCTTGACCAGCCGGGTCGCCGAGCGCAGTGCCTGCACCGGGCCCTCCTGGTACGAGCCGAAGGGCAGGTCGCCGACGATCAGGGCGCGCGAGGTGCCCCGTACGACGGCCGCCGACAGCATGGTCATCTCGTCCATGGTGACGGGCACGGTGGTCTCGTACCCGAGATGGCAGTTGCCCGCCGAGTCGCCGACCAGCAGCACCGGGATGCCGGCCTCGTCGAAGACGGAGGCGGTCGTCGCGTCGTAGGCGGTGAGCATGGGCCACTTCTCGCCGCGTTCCTTGGCGAGGGCGATGTCCCGGACAGTGATGCGGCGGGTGCCCTTCCCCCCGTACAGCGCCTTGCTGCCGTCGGAGGGCTTGGTGTGGGCAGCCGAAAGCTGCGTCATTGCAACGGCTCCTTACGTCATCTCGAGGCGCCCTCACGGCGTCCCCGGATCACCTCCATGGTGGCACCTCGTGCCAGTCAGGGCCAGGGGTGGTCGGTGTGACCGTTCCGGCACCCCTGCGGCACGTAAGGTCTCGGTAAAGACTTACGATACGAGACGGTTCCGTATCGTAATGGGGCTACGCTCGGACGCATGACTACCGCAGCCCCTGACTCCCGGGTACCGGAGGCGGTGCACCGGCGCCGCTGGGCGATCCTCGGCGTACTGATGCTGAGCCTGCTGATCGTTGTGCTCGACAACTCGATCCTGAACGTCGCGATCAAGACGATCTCGACTCCCGCGCCGACCGGCCTGGGCGCCACCCAGAGCGAGCTGGAGTGGGCGATCAACGCCTACACCCTGGTCTTCGCCGGTCTCCTGTTCACCGCGGGCCTGCTCGGCGACCGGCTCGGCCGCAAGAAGGTGCTGCTGGGCGGCCTGTTCGTGTTCGGCGCCGGTTCCGCGCTCGCCGCGTTCTCCGGGTCGCCGGACCAGCTCATCGCCTTCCGCGCGCTGATGGGCCTCGGTGCGGCGTTCGTCATGCCGGCCACGCTCGCCGTCCTGATGAACGTCTTCGAGCGCGAGGAGCAGCCCAAGGCCATCGGGATCTGGGCGGGCGGCGTCGGACTCGCCATCGCCATCGGACCGATCACCGGCGGTGTGCTCCTCGACCACTTCTGGTGGGGCTCGGTCTTCCTCATCAACGTGCCCATCGTGGTGCTCGCGCTCGCGCTGATGCTGTGGCTGGTGCCCGACTCCCGCGACCCGAACCCGGGCCGGATCGACCCCGTCGGCGTGGTGCTGTCGGTCATCGGACTGGTCCTGCTCGTCTACGGCATCATCAAGGGCGGCCAGCTCGCCGACTTCACGGACGCCACCGTGCTGGCCACCATCGGTGCCGGACTCGCCGTGCTCGTCGCGTTCGTGGTGTTCGAGAAGCGCAGCGACCACCCGTCGATCGATGTCACCTACTTCAAGAACAAGGTCTTCTCGGCCGCGATCGGCGCCATAGGGCTGGTCTTCTTCGCGCTGATGGGCGTGACGTTCTTCTCCGTCTTCTACACCCAGAGCGTGCGCGGCTACTCGCCGTTGCAGACCGGTCTGCTGATGCTGCCGCTGGCCGCCGCGCAGCTCATCTTCGCGCCGCGCGCCCGGCTGGTCGTCGACCGCTTCGGCAACCGGGCGACGACCACGGGAGGCATGCTGCTGATCGCCGCGATGCTGATGGCGTTCGCCGTGCTGGACGCGGACACGCCGATCTGGCTGCTCGAGGTGATCTTCTTCCTGATGGGCACCGGCATGGCGCACATCATGACGCCGACCAGCGTGGTCATCATGCAGGCCCTGCCGCGCGAGAAGGCCGGCTCCGCGTCCGCCCTCAGCAACACCTTCCGCCAGGTCGGCGGCGCGCTCGGCATCGCCGTCCTCGGCTCGGTCCTGTCCACGGCCTACCGCAACGGCATCGAGTCGCACCTCGGCGCGGTTCCGGCGGGCGTACGGCACACCGCGGGCGAGTCCATCGAGGCCACGCTCGGCGTCGCCGAGAAGCTCGGCCCGCGCGGCGAGGCCCTGGTCGGCCCGGCCAACGACGCCTTCCTGCACGCGATGCACGTGACCGCGCTGTGCGGAGCGGGTGTGGCCGTGATCGGCGCCGTCGTGGTGGCCCTCTTCCTGCCGGGCCGCCCGACGGAACGTCAGCCGGGCGAGGAGGAACAGGAACTGGTTCCCGCGGGCGAGTGAGCCGGCGGGGCGGTGTCCGGCCGTCACCGGCCGGACACCGCCCTGCCGTCCCGCCGTGGAGCAGGGATAATCACCTCATCGCACAGAGAGGACCAAGCGACGTGAGCGGCCTCGCGGAGAGTCAGTCCAGGCACACGGGGACCGTTCGGGGGCGGCCCCGCAGTGAGGCCGTGGAGCGGTCCATCATCGAGGCCGTCATCAAGCTGCTGGAGGACGGCGTACCGCTCGCCGAGCTGTCCATCGAGCGCATCGCCCGGACCGCGGGCGTCGGCAAGGCCACCATCTACCGCCGCTGGAACGGCAAGGAGGAGCTCTTCGTCGACGTCGTGCGCACCGCCGAGCCCCCGGACGCCGAACTGCCCGGCACCTCGATGCGCGACGATCTCGTGGCGCTGCTCGAGCAGTTGCGGCAGCGCGGGCTGATGACCCGGTCCTCGGCGCTGCTGCACAGTGTGTTCGCCCAGATGAAGAGCAGTCCGAAGGTCTGGGACGCCTACGACACGCTCGTCGTCGCGCCCCGGCGCCGCCGGCAGGTCGCCATCCTGCGCCAGGGGCAGGCCAACGGCGAGATCCGCCCGGACATCGACGTCGAACTGGTCAACGACCTGTTCATCGGCCCCATGCTGTTCCGCACCGTCATGCGGCCCGACGCCGCCCTGCCGGAGGGCCTGTCCGAACAGATCGTCGACACCGTCCTCGAAGGCCTACGCCCCGTCAGTTCCTAGTGTGCGCGTTTCGTCACAGAGGGCGCTTTCACCACCCCGACGGGGAACCCGCGAAGGCGACTTGTACGTCATCGCCCCCGTACGGTCGTCATGGGACGACGAGAGGGAAGCCGATCATCCCCTAGGGTCGTACGGGGTGTTTGAGGCCCTGCGGCAGTGGGGCGAACGGTGTGCACGGCAGGTAGTGAGGCGACGGTATGGCGCAGCAGGCATACGTGACGGAGACGGCGGACGGCGGCTCGGGATCCGAGCGCCGCAGAGACCGGTTCCGGCGTCTGCTCGGCCGCCCGTTCTCCGGCTGGCGCGGTGACCGCGGGATCTGGCGCCGCGGGATCGTCCTGGCCGCCCTCGCGGTGGTCGTCGCCCTGGTGATGCTGCTGCACGCGCAGATCCCGAACGCCATCGGCAACCTCGGCAGTCTCACCGAGACCTTCCTGCCGTGGCTCGGCGTGTTGGTGCCGGTGCTGCTCCTGCTCGGTTTCCTGCGCAGGTCGGCGACCGCGCTGATCGCGGTGGTGCTCCCGGCGGCCGTGTGGCTGAACCTCTTCGGCGGGCTGCTCTCCGACAAGTCCGCCTCCGGCGGCGACCTCACGGTGGCCACCCACAACGTCAACGCCGACAACGCCGACCCGTCCGGCACCGCCCGGGACGTGGCCGCCTCCGGCGCGGACGTGGTCGCCCTGGAGGAGCTGACGGCGTCGGCGGTGCCGGTGTACGAGAAGGCGCTGGCGTCGACGTACCGGTACCACGCGGTCGAGGGCACCGTCGGGCTGTGGAGCAAGTACCCGGTGAGCGGTGTGCGGGCCGTCGACATCAAGCTGGGCTGGACCCGGGCCATGCGGGCCACGGTGGCCGCCCCGGACGGCCGGGTCGCGTTCTACGTGGCCCATCTGCCGTCCGTACGGGTGAAGATGGAGGCCGGGTTCACGGCCCGGCAGCGCGACAAGAGCGCCGACGCGCTGGGCGAGGCCATCGCGGACGAGCAGCTCCCCCGCAAGATCCTGCTCGGCGACCTCAACGGCACGATGAACGACCGGGCGCTGAACGCCGTCACCTCCCAGATGCGTTCCACCCAGGGCGCGGCGGGCAGCGGCTTCGGCTTCAGTTGGCCGGCGGCGTTCCCGATGGCACGGATCGACCAGATCATGGTGCAGGGCGTGGAGCCGGTGAGTTCGTGGACGCTGCCCGAGACCGGCAGCGACCATCTGCCGGTGGCGGCCCGGGTGGACCTCACCACCTCGTCGTAACCCGCGGCGGATCTTGGAATAGCGGGCCGGGGCACATTTGTTCCGTACTTGAACATACACTCGTACGGAACTCCGCTCTCCCCTGAAAGGCTCGGCACTCCATGCCCTTGGCCCTGCTCGCACTGGCCGTCGGCGCTTTTGGTCTCGGCACCACCGAATTCGTGATGATGGGCCTGCTGCCCGACGTCGCCGGTGACCTCGGAATCTCCATCCCGACCGCCGGGCACCTGGTCTCCGCGTACGCGCTGGGCGTGGTGATCGGCGCCCCGCTGCTCGCCGCGGTCACCGCCCGGATGTCCCGCCGTACGGTCCTCATCGGTCTGATGGGGCTGTTCGTGGCCGGCAACGCGCTCTCCGCCCTCGCCCCCGACGGGCACTGGCTGCTCGCGGCCCGTTTCCTGAGCGGGCTGCCGCACGGTGCCTTCTTCGGGGTGGGCGCGGTCGTCGCCACGAGCATGGTGGCGCCGGAACGCAAGGCCCGCTCGGTGTCGCTGATGTTCCTCGGCCTGACCCTCGCCAACATCGCGGGCGTGCCCGTGGCCACCCTCATGGGCCAGCACCTCGGCTGGCGCGCGACCTTCCTCGGCGTCAGCGCGATCGGCCTGGCGGCGATAGCCTCCCTGGCGCTGCTCATCCCGCACGACCGCACGCAGGCCGCCGCGGTGGGCCTGCGCCGCGAACTGGTCGCGCTGCGGTCGCTGCCCGTCTGGCTGGCGCTCGGCACCACGGTGGCGGGCTTCGGCGCGCTGTTCGCCGCGTACAGCTACATCACGCCGATGCTCACGGACGCGGCCGGTTACGGCGACTCCCGCGTGACACTGCTGCTCGCCCTGTTCGGCGTGGGCGCGACCGCCGGCAACCTGGTCGGCGGTCGGCTCGCCGACCACTCGCTGCGTGGCACCCTCTTCGGCGGCCTGACCTCGCTGGTCGTGGTCCTGGCCCTGTTCCCGCTGCTGATGTCGGCGCAGTGGAGCGCGGCCCTCGCGGTGGTCCTCCTGGGCACGGCGGCCTTCGTCACCGGCTCCCCGCTCCAGTTGATGGTCATGGAGAAGGCGTCCGCCGCCCCCTCCCTCGCCTCCTCCGCCAACCAGGCCGCCTTCAACCTGGCCAACGCCGGCGGCGCCTGGATCGGCGGCCTGGCCCTCGCCGCGGGTCTCGGCGTGACGTCCCCCGCGCTCACGGGCGCCGCCCTGGCCGTGCTCGGCCTCGGGGTCGCGGCGGTGGCGGCGGTCGTGGACCGGCGGCGCGTGGACGCACCGGCCGGCCGGGAGCGCGTGATCGCCTCGCACGTCCCGGAGCACGCGGAGGCCGCCCGCCACTGAGCGGCCGTACGACCCAGGGGGCGCCCGGTGATCACCGGGCGCCCCCTCTTGGCTCACCCCATCGTCTCCCGTGCCGCGTCCAGGAACGCCAGCCGGTTGGCCTCCAGGTGGTCCCGCACGCTCTCGCCCTCCGGCAGGCCCTCCCACACCGTCCGGTTGAGGTCGAGGAAGTGGGCGCGGGCCGCCCGGTGCACGGCGAGCGGGAACTGGACGCGGATGAGGCGCTCGGCCACCCACAGGCGGTTCATCACCTCGCTGGTCGTGAGGAACCAGGGGTCGGTGTGCTCGTGGTCGGCGGGGCGGGAGTAGGCGGCGCGTTCCGCCTCGGCGCTGACCTCGATGAAGCGCTCCAGCAGGGCCAGGCGTTCCGCGCGCCGGGCCTCCGACACCGCCATCCGCCGGCGCTGCTCCTCGGCGCGGTCCGCCGACTGCTGCGTCCTGTGCTGGACAACGTAGGAGAGCACGCCGCCCAGCGCGACACCGCCCAGCGATATCAGAGACACCCAGACCTGGCCCGACATGGGGGTCATCGTCCCACGTCGGCGGTCCGCGGCGGGTCTGTCGGTGATCCGCAGCCGTCTGTAGGCGGCCTGTCGGTGGTTTGTCGGCGGGGCCTGGCACCGTCCTCGGTATGACGCGAATCGACAAGAACCCCAAGGGCGGGGACACCGCCGTATCCGTGCGGGGTCTGGTCAAGCACTACGGCGAGACCAAGGCGCTGGACGGCGTCGACCTGGACGTGCGCGAGGGCACCGTGATGGGCGTGCTCGGGCCGAACGGAGCCGGGAAGACCACCCTCGTACGCATCCTGTCCACTCTGCTGGCCCCCGACGCCGGCCAGGCCACGGTCGCCGGCTACGACGTCGTGCGCCAGCCTCGGCAGCTCCGGCGGGTGATCGGGCTCACCGGGCAGTACGCCTCGGTGGACGAGAAGCTGCCCGGCTGGGAGAACCTGTACATGATCGGGCGGCTGCTCGACCTGCCCCGCAAGGAGGCCCGCTCCCGGGCCGACGAGCTGCTGGAGCGGTTCTCGCTGACGGACGCGGCCAAGCGCCCGGCGAGCACCTACTCGGGCGGTATGCGGCGGCGGCTCGACCTCGCCGCCTCGATGATCGGGCGCCCCCAGGTGCTCTTCCTCGACGAGCCCACCACCGGTCTCGACCCGCGCACCCGCAACGAGGTGTGGGACGAGGTCAAGCGGATGGTCGGGGACGGCGTGACCGTCCTGCTGACCACCCAGTACATGGAGGAGGCCGAGCAGCTCGCCTCCGAGCTGACCGTCGTGGACCACGGCAAGGTCATCGCCGACGGAGCCATCGAGGAGCTCAAGGCGAAGGTCGGCGGACGCTCGCTGCGGGTCCGGCCCGTGGACCCGCTCCAGCTCCGGCCGCTCGCCGGGTGGATCGACGAGCTCGGCATCACCGGGCTCGCCACCAGCACCGTGGACACCGAGAGCGGCACCGTCATCGTCCCGATCCTCAGCGACGAACAGCTCACCGCCGTGGTCGGCGCGGTCACCGCACGCGGGATCACCCTCTCCTCCATCACCACCGAACTGCCCAGCCTGGACGAGGTGTTCCTGTCGCTCACCGGCCACCGTGCCAGTGCCCCGCAGGACGCCGTCCCCACCGACACCCGCGAGGAGGTCGCCGTATGAGCGCCACCACCGTCGACGCCGACGCCCGGATCCCGCTGCGCGGGCACCTGCGGCACACCGGCGCCCTCGTCCGCCGCAATCTGCTGTGGATCCGTCAGGACCCGGAGTCGATGTTCGACGCCCTGCTGATGCCGGTCGTCTTCACCCTGCTGTTCGTGTACGTCTTCGGCGGCTCGATCGGACAGGCCCTGGGCGGCGGACAGGACGGATACGTCCAGTACGTCATCCCGGGCATGATCGCGATGATGAGCATGACCCTGTCGCAGGGCGTGGGCACCGGGTTCAGTCAGGACTTCAACTCCGGTGTCATGGACCGCTTCCGGTCCCTGCCCATCGGGCGCGGCTCGGTGCTGTTCGCGAAGATCTCGGTGGAACTGCTGCGGATGCTGTTCGCGACCACCGTGCTGATGATCGTCGCCGTCCTGGTCGGCTTCGACATCAACCACTGGGCCGGGCTGTTCGCGGCGGTCGGTCTGTCCGCCGTGTTCGCCTCCTCGATCATGTGGGTGTTCCTCACCCTGGGCGTGGTCCTGAAGAACGCGCAGTCCGTGCAGGCGATGGGCTTCCTGGTGCTGTTCCCGCTCCAGTTCGGCTCGTCGATCTTCGCTCCGACGAACTCCATGCCGGGTTGGCTCCAGCACTTCACCGACTACAACCCGCTGTCCGCGCTCGCCGACTCGGCCCGCGGACTGATGGTGGGCGGCCCGGTCGCGCACGACCTGTGGGTGACGCTCGGCTGGTCGGCGGCGATCACGGCGGTGGCGGCACCGTACGCCATCCACAAGTTCCGCACGAAGAGCTGAGCCCCGGCGTCGGTGCGCGTCACACCAGGGCGGCGGCCTCCTTCGAGGAGAGGCCGTCGCCCGCCGCGTACGCCGCCTCGTAGGCCGCGTCGCCGAGCACCGCGCGCAGGTCCCGCTCGGCCCTGCTCCGCAGGGTGCGCTCGATGGTCGTCGGGGCGTGCCTCGCCGGCAGCAGCGCGTCGCCGGCCCGGAGGCAGCGGGCGCCGTCCCGGGCGCGGGCGCCGCCGTCGGCCCCGGCCAGGGCGAGCCCGGCGGTGTGCAGGTACATCGTGCGCATGTGGGGGGCGATGGTCAGGGCCAGCGGGTCCTCGGACTTCTCCAGCGCCCGCCGGACCAGCCCCAGACACTCGTCGAAGCGGCCGTCCACCGCCTCCAGCCAGGCTTCAGAGCCGAGGATGAAGGCGTCGAAGATGACGAAGTGGGCGATGCCGAACTGCTGGCGCAGCAGCCGCAGTTGCTCGCGCGCCTCGGGGATGCGGCCGGTCAGGCCGAGCCAGCCGGCGAGGAACATCCGGGAGGCGGGCATCGCCTCGTTGCGGGCGCCCTCCTGGTCGGCGATCACCTCGCGCAGCAGCAGCTCGCCGCGCTCGGCCTCCCCGGTCTCCAGCAGCGCGCTGCCCAGCCGGGCGTTGAGCACGGACTTCTGGGCGCGGGCGCCGAGTTCCTCGGCCCGTTCGAGCGCCTGCTCGTAGTCGTCGGCGGCCGCACGCCACTCGCCCTTGCGCTCATGGGCCTCGGCGCGCGCGGAGAGCGCCTCCGCGGTCCCCCACACATCGCCGAGCCGCTCGTAGAGCGCCAGCGCCTCCTCGGCGTCCTGGATGGCGTCGCCGGCCCAGTCGGAGCGGTTGGCGAGCAGGTTGGCCCGCCACTGGAGGGCCGCGGCCAGCTCCCACTCGTAGCCCGGGGTGGCGCGGCAGGTCTCGACCGTCGCCTGGATGACCGTCCGCAAGCGGTCCATGTCCCCGGTGAGCATGATGGCGAAGAACCACAGGGAGCCCGGCATCCGGCAGGTCTGGGCCATGCCGGGCTCGTAGGTGGCGGCGATGGTGCGCAGCTTGGCCTGCGCGTGCTGGTTCTGCCAGGCGTCCAACTCGGTGTCCATGCACGCGAGATGGACGAGGTGGACACCGCGCCGGGCCTCCTCCAGCACCTCGCCGGTCCACGGCGGCGGGGTGTCCGTGCAGCGCTCCCACACCGGTGCGGCGGGCCGGACCGGCTCACCGAAGGGGTCGGGACCGAGGCCCTGGACCTCACGGGACCAGTTGCGGGCCTCGATGCGCAGGTCGCGCATCTGCCAGTACCAGGCGAGCGACAGGATCAGGCACAGCCCCTCCTGCTCGTCGCGAGCGGCGACGGCCCGGCGCAGGGCGGTACGGAGGTTCTCGTACTCCCGCTCCAGCCTTTGGATGGCCGTGAGTTGACGGGGCCCGCGCAGCAACGGGTCGGTGGTGCGGGCGAGTTCGCGGTAGTGCGTCAGATGGGCGCGCTCGGCGTCGGCGCGGGCGCCGGCCTTCTCGTCGAGGCGCTCACCGGCGTACTCGCCGACGGTCTCCAGGAGCCGGTAGCGCATCTCGCCGTCCCCCGAAGGGGCCGCCACCACGAGGGACTTGTCGACGAGCGAACCGAGCGCGTCCAGCGCGGCGGGACCGCACACGGCCTCGGCGGCGGCCAGGTCGCAGCCGCCGGCGAACACCGACAGGCGCCGCAGGACGTCGCGTTCCTCCTCGTCGAGCAGGTCCCAGGACCAGTCGACGACGGCCCGCAGGGTCTGCTGGCGGGGCAGGACGGTACGGCTGCCGGAGGTGAGCAGCCGGAAGCGGTCGTCGAGCCGGTCGGCGATCTGGCGCGGTGTCAGCATCCGCAGCCGGGCGGCGGCGAGCTCGATGCCGAGGGGCAGCCCGTCGAGGCGCCGGCAGATCTCGGCGCAGGCCGCCGCGGTCTCCTCGTCGGCGTCGACCCGGAACCCGGGCCGGGCGGCGGCACCGCGCTCGGCGAGCAGCCGCAGCGCGACCGGCTCCGGCAGGGGTTCCACGGGACGCAGCAACTCCCCCGGCACGCCGAGGGGTTCCCGGCTGGTGGCCAGGACGGTCAGCCCCGGACAGCGTTCCAGGAGCCTCTCCGCCAACTGGGCGGCCGCGTCGACCACGTGCTCGCAGTTGTCGAGGATCAGCAGCATCCGCCGCCGGCCGCAGTGCTCGGCGAGCCGCTCGACGGGGTCGTCGAGGCGCTCGCTGCCGGCGGCGCGCATCGCCTCAGCACCGGCGCCGTACAGCACGGTCTCGCGGGCCCCCACGGCGGTGAGCACGGCCTCGGGCACGGCGTCCGGGTCGTCGACCGGCGCGAGCTCGGCCAGCCACACCCCGTCCCGCACCACGTCGCCCACCGCCTCGGCGGCCTCCTGCGAGAGCCGGGTCTTGCCGGCCCCGCCCGGACCGAGCAGCGTGACCAGCCGGGCGGCGGCGAGGTCCCCCCGGATCGCCTCGATGTCGGCTTCCCGGCCGACGAAGGAGGTGAGACGGGCACGGAGGTTGCCGACGGGCGGGCCCGAGGGACCGGCGGCGAGAGGGTGGTGGCCGCCCGTCCCGTGCCGGTCCGCCCGGCCGGATCCGGGCCCCGCGGCGGACGGCTGCGGCCGCAGCAACTCGCCGTGCAGCGCCCGTAGTTCCGGCCCCGGGTCCGCGCCCAGCCGATCCGCGAGCAGTTGTCGTACGGACTCGTAGGCGGCCAGCGCCTCCGCCGTGCGGCCCGTGTCGCGCAGGGCGCGCAGGCGCAGGGCCTGGAGGGGTTCGTCGAGGGGGTGGCTGTCGCACAGGGCGGTCAGTTCGGGCAGGGACTGGTCGGCCTGGCCGAGGGCGAGCGCGGCGGTGTGCCGGGCGCGCAGTGCGTCCAGGCGGCGGGCCTGAGCGCGGGTCGCCTCCGGCGTGCGGTCGGGCAGGTCGGCCAGTGCCGGGCCGCGCCACAGGGCGAGGGCGTCGTCGAGGGCCACGGCCGCTTTCGCGGGGTCGCCGTCGGCCAGCGCCCGCAGGCCGTCACCGGCGAGCCGCTCGAAGCGGTGCAGGTCGATGTCGTCGGGCGCGGCGGTGAGGCGGTAACCGCCGTCCACCGAGGCGACCGCGTCCGCCCCGAGCACCCGCCTGAGCCGCCCCACCAGTGCCTGCACCGCGCCCGTCCCGTCGGCGGGCGGGTCGCCGTCCCACACCTCGTCCACCAGGAGGCTCACCGGGACGGTACGGCCGGGCCGCAGCGCGAGGACGGTCAGCAGCGCACGCAGCCGCGCTCCGCCGACCGGGACGGTCGTACCGTCGGAGCGGAGTGCTTGCGTGGTGCCGAGGATGCGGTAGCGCACGGGGTCCATTGTCTCTGCTGGGGCCGGGGCCGGTCACGGGGTTACTTCAGCGGGGTGTCGGAGGGCGGGGCGCCTAAAAGGGTGCCAGGTGGGGTTGTACGGCGGCTGCGGGTCCGTCGCGGCCGGTCGTCGGGCGGGTGCGGGTCCGTTGTGGCTTGTCGCGCAGTTCCCCGCGCCCCTAGGGGGTTACGGTCACCGGCGCCACGACGGACTGCTCGCCACGACCGGTCGCCGGGCCGGTGCGGGTCCGTTGTGGCTGGTCGCGCAGTTCCCCGCGCCCCTGGGGAATTGCAGTCAACCCGCGCCACGGCGGACGCTGCACACGCCCCCACCGGACAGCAACTGGCCGCCGCAGGCATTTCAGGGGCGCGGGGAACTGCGCAAAACGCCCGCCCCCACCAACGCCGCAGACAAAGCACCCCGGAACCCCAACCCCACCCCAGAACGTTCTCCCCTCTGCCCGGTACCGTCGGGCCGTCCCACCGCGTGCGCGTCCAGTCCAGGGAGCCCCATGACCACCGCCACCACCCGCCACAGCGACCGGCGGATCAGCCCGGTCTTCATCGGGATCTGTGCCGTGACGGCGGTGACGGGCTGGGCCACCTGGACCGGCTTCGCCGAGCTGCCCGGTGTGGCGGTGTTCCTCTTCGTCACCGGCGCCTGGATCGTCTCCCTGTGCCTGCACGAGTACGCCCACGCCCGCACCGCCCTGCACAGCGGCGACATCACCATCGGCGCGAAGGGCTACCTCACGCTGAACCCGCTGAAGTACACCCACGCCCTGCTCAGCATCGTGCTCCCCGTCATCTTCGTGATCATGGGCGGTATCGGACTCCCCGGCGGCGCGGTGTTCATCGAGCGCAACCGCATCCGCGGCCGCTGGCGGCACAGCCTGATCTCCGCGGCGGGCCCCCTCACCAACGTCCTGTTCGCGGTCGCCTGCACGGCCCCGTTCTGGCTGGACGCCCTCGACGGGGTCCCCTGGGACTTCCGTTACGCGCTCGCCTTCCTCGCGCTGCTCCAGGTCTCGGCCGCGCTCCTGAACTTCCTGCCGGTCCCGGGCCTGGACGGCTACGGCGTCATCGAGCCCTGGCTGTCCCCCGAGGCCAAGCGCCAGGTCGAGCCTTTCGCGCCGTTCGGCCTGCTGTTCGTGTTCGCGCTGCTGTGGGTGCCGCAGGTCAACAGGGTCTTCTTCGACGTGGTCGACACGGTCCTCGGCGGGCTCGGCGTCAGCGAGGGTGAGTCGGCGAGCGGCTGGGGCCTCTACCGCTTCTGGTAGGCGTCGACCCGCCCGCGCTTGACGTAGTACCAGCACATGTTGGACGACAGCCCCGCCAGCAGCACCCACACGACCCCCAGCCAACTGCCCTGCACGAAGGAGACGACCGCCGCCGCGACGGCGAGCAGGCACACGGCGAGGGCATAGAGGGCGAGGCGGGGCATTTCCACGGGCTCCTGTCAGGGGGACACTGCTGCACGACGCCGTCCAGTGTCCCCCATCCCCTCACACGTCCGTGACCCGCAGCCCCGCGTGCGCCTTGTAGCGCCGGTTGACGGAGATCAGGTTGGCGACCAGGGCCTCCACCTGGTGGGCGTTGCGCAGCCGGCCCGCGAAGACGCCCCGCATCCCGGGGATGCGCCCGGCGAGCGCCTGCACGATCTCCACATCGGCCCGCTCCTCCCCCAGCACCATCACATCGGTGTCGATCTCCTCGATCTCCGGATCCTGGAGCAGCACCGCCGACAGGTGGTGGAAGGCGGCGGTGACCCGCGACTCCGGCAGCAGCGCCGCCGCCTGCTCCGCCGCGCTCCCCTCCTCCGGCTTCAGCGCGTACGCGCCCTTCTTGTCGAAGCCGAGCGGGTTGACGCAGTCGACGACGAGCTTGCCGGCGAGTTCCTCGCGCAGCGACTCCAGGGTCTTCGCGTGCCCGTCCCACGGCACCGCGACGATGACGATGTCGCTGCGGCGCGCGGTCTCGGCGTTGTCGGCGCCCTCGACCCCGTGCCCGAGCTCGTCGGCGGCCGCCTGTGCGCGGTCGGCGGCCCGCGAGCCGATGATCACCTTCTGCCCGGCGCGGGCGAGCCGGTGGGCGAGGCCCTTGCCCTGCGGCCCGGTCCCGCCGAGCACGCCGACGACGAGCCCGGAGACGTCGGGAAGGTCCCAGGGGTCCTTGGCGGGAGCCTTCTGTGCAGCACTGTCGGTAGAGGTCATGGCGCCGACTTTACGTCCGCCCCGGCCGCCCCGGCCCGGTGGGTGGGCCGCGTCACGGACGCCCACCGGCCGGGCGCCGGGGCGCCCGGCCGTGCCCGGTTCGGGCGAATCCGGGGCGAACCCCGGGTCAGGCGCGGGCTCTTGCGGCAGGATGCGGTCCCATGGACGCCGTACGGGTCGCGCTGCTGCGCGAAGTGCTCGCCGGGACCGAGTGGTTGGGGGCCACGCGACGCTTCGCGGGCGTGCTGCGCGGGTCGGTGGTCTCGCACGGCGGCGGACTGCTCCTGGTCGGCACGCCGGAGTACGAACCGTGGCACCTGGCCGCCCATCTGGTCGACGAGGCCGCCTGGTCGGGCACACCGGAGCTGGCCCCCACACTCGTACGGCACGACGCGCGGCCCTCGGACCCCGCGCACCTGTCGGTCGGACCGGGCCGGCTCGCGGCGGCCCGGCGCGGCGAGACCCTGCTGGTGGTGTCCCCCTCGGGGTCCCCCTGCCCGAGCGGAGCCGGGAGCGGGGGGCGGCCGGGTGCCTCGCTCCTGGAGCATGTGCACGACGCCCGGCGGGCCGGCGCCACGGTCCTCTCCCTGGGCCCCGACGAGGGTGAACTCGCCGCGATGGCCCACGAGTCGCTGGCCGTTCCGGAGGGCACGGACCTGGATCTGGACACCGTGCAGCACCTGGTGAGCGCGGCGGCCGGGGAGAACGCCGTCCCCGCCCCGAGGGGCCGGCGGCGGTTCCGGGACCGGCTGTCGCGGCTGGCCGACGAGCTGACGGCGCCGCCCCCGGCCCGCTGGTAGCGGAGAAAAGCAGTTGCCGGACCGGCGGCCCTCCGCCGACCATGACCGGTCGTGACCGACGACGCCCCCGCACCCCCTTCCGGCCTTCGCGCGATGCTCCCCGACCTCGCCCCCTGGCGGGCCTCCCGGGACTTCCGGCGGCTGTGGTACTCGGGGCTGATCTCGAACTTCGGCAGCTTCCTCACCTTCGTGGCACTGCCGGTGCAGCTCAAGGACCTCACGGGCTCGGCCGCGGCGGTGGGCGCCATCGGGGCCGTCGAGCTGCTCCCCCTCCTCGTCTTCGGCCTGTACGGGGGCGCGCTCGCGGACGCCTGGGACAAGCGGCGACTGATCGTGTGGACGGAGGTGGGACAGGGCCTGCTGAGCGCGGCCCTGCTGCTCAACGCGCTGCTCCCGCACCCGGCCGTCTGGCCGCTGTACGTCGTCGCCGCCCTGTCCTCCGCCCTGGTCTCGGTGCAGCGCCCGGCGCTCGACTCGCTGTGGCCCCGGATCGTGGCCCACGACCACCTGCCCGCGGCGGCCTCGCTGAACTCGTTCCGCTGGACGGTCGGCGGGGTGGCCGGACCGGCGCTGGCCGGCGTCGTGGTGGCCTACGCGGGCATGGGCTGGGCGTACGGCGCCGACCTGCTGACCTTCGCCGTCTCCGTGGTCCTCGTGCTGCGGATCGCGTCCTCCCCGGCCTCCCACGAGGCGGCGAAGCCGTCGCTGAAGGCCATCGCGGAGGGCGCGCGGTACGCCTGGAGCCGCAAGGAGCTCCTCGGCACCTACGCCGTCGACCTGGCCGCGATGTTCCTCGCGATGCCGCTGGCCCTGCTGCCGTTCCTCGCGGACGAGCTGGACGCGCGCTGGGCGCTGGGCCTGATGTACGCGAGTGTGCCGCTCGGCGCGCTGCTGGTGAGCCTCACCAGCGGCTGGACGTCCCGGGTCCACCGGCACGGCCGGATGGTGGTGCTGTCGGCGGCCCTGTGGGGCGTGGCGATCGCGGCCGCCGGGATCATGCACAACGTGTGGCTGGTGCTGCTGTTCCTGACCGTGGCGGGCAGTTGCGACATGGTCAGCGGGATCTTCCGCGGGGCCATGTGGAACCAGACGATCCCGGACGAACTGCGCGGGCGGCTCGCCGGGATCGAACTGCTGTCGTACTCGGTCGGCCCGACCGTGGGCCAGGTCAGGGCCGGTGGTTTCGCCGCCTGGTGGGGCGTGCGGACCTCGGTGTGGTCGGGCGGTCTGCTGTGCGCGGGCGCGGTGGGTCTGCTCGCCCTGTGCCTGCCGCGACTGATGGCGTACGACGTCCGCACGAACGAGCACGCGACGCGGCTGCGCAGGCAACGCGAGGCAGCCGCGCCGGCCGCCGTCAAGGCGTGATCAGCCGTCCTCGCGCCCCGCGGGGGCGTCGTGCCACTTGGGGTCGTTCTCCCACTCGAGGTTGCGCTCCCGGGCCGTCTCCATCGCCTGCTCGGCCTCCTTGCGGCTCGCGTACGGGCCGAAGCGGTCCTTGGCGGGGCACTGGGGCCCCTCCTCGACCTTCTTGTGCTCCAGGCAGTAGAACCATTCGCCCGGCTTGCCGACCGCGCGCTTCTTGAACAAGGGCATGACCTGCTCCTCTCGCCACGGACATGTTCCCCCATCGCCGCTGGATAGACTCGTCCGCATGTCTGGCCAGTCGCTGCTCGTGCCCGGGGAGCTGTCCCCCACCCGTTCCGTGCCCGGAAACATCCGTCGCCCCGAGTACGTCGGCAAGCCCGCGCCGACGCCGTACACCGGTCCGGAGGTGCAGACCCCGGAGACCGTCGAGGCGATGCGGGTCGCCGGCCGGATCGCGGCCCGGGCGATGGCGGAGGCGGCGAAGCTGATCGCCCCCGGGGTGACCACCGACGAACTGGACAAGGTGGCGCACGAGTACATGTGCGACCACGGCGCCTACCCGTCGACGCTCGGCTACCGGGGCTTCCCGAAGTCGCTGTGCACGAGCGTCAACGAGGTGATCTGCCATGGCATCCCGGACTCCACCGTGCTCCGGGACGGCGACATCATCAACCTCGACGTGACGGCGTACATCGGCGGGGTGCACGGCGACAACAACGCGACGTACCTGGTGGGCGACGTCGACGAGGAGAGCCGGCTGCTGGTCGAGCGGACCCGGGAGTCGCTGGCCCGCGCGATCAAGGCGGTCAGGCCGGGCCGCCAGATCAACATCATCGGCCGGGTGATCGAGTCGTACGCCAAGCGCTTCGGCTACGGAGTCGTCCGGGACTTCACGGGCCACGGCATCAACTCCTCCTTCCACAGCGGCCTGATCATCCCGCACTACGACAGCCCGCACGCGACGACGGTGATCCAGCCCGGCATGACGTTCACGATCGAGCCGATGCTGACACTCGGGACGCACGAGTACGACATGTGGGACGACGGCTGGACGGTCGTCACGAAGGACCGCAGGCGGACCGCCCAGTTCGAGCACACGCTGGTGGTGACGGACACGGGCGCGGACATCCTGACGCTGCCGTAGCCCCCCCCCGCACGAAGCCCGCCCTCACCTCCGAGGGCGGGTTTTTTGTCGCCCCGACGGGTTTTTCCCGACAGCCTGTCGGTAAAGTTACCGACAGAAGGTCGGCAAGGCATTGACTTAGGTAAGCCTAACCATAGAAACTCTGGCCCATGGACTCGTTCTCGACACTCATCCGCACCGCGTCCCACGAGCAGCACGTGGAGGCGGAGACCTCGACGTTCATGAGCGACCTGCTCGGCGGCCGGCTCGGCGTCGACGCGTACGCGCGCTACACCGAGCAACTGTGGTTCGTCTACGAGGCCTTGGAAACCGGGGCCGGGAAGCTGGCGTCGGACCCGGTGGCGGGCGCCTTCGTCCGGCCCGAGCTGTTCCGGCTGCGGGCGCTGGAGCGGGACCTGGCACACCTGCGGGGACCGCGGTGGCGGGCGCACCTGTCCGCGCTTCCCGCCACCCGGGCGTACGCGGACCGGGTGCGCACCTGCGCCGAGTCCTGGCCGGCTGGATACATCGCGCACCACTACACGCGCTACCTGGGCGACCTCTCCGGCGGGCAGATCATCCGGGACCGGGCGGAGCGGACCTGGGGTTTCGAGAAGAAGGGCGACGGCGTGCGCTTCTACGTCTTCGAGGAGATCCCCAACCCGGCCGCCTTCAAGCGGGATTACCGGGAGCTGCTGGACGCGGTGCGCACGGACGACCTGGAGCGGCAGCGGATCGTCGCCGAGTGCAAGCGGGCGTTCGCCCTGAACACCGCGGTGTTCCGGGCACTGGGCGAGGAGTTCCCGCTGTCCGCGTGAGGCTCAGCGCTCCAGGAGGACCCGTCCTCCCACCTCGACCCAGTCCCCCGGCTGCGGGGCGGTGAGGATCTGGGAGCCGGCGCCCTGGACGATGTTGAGGGCCCGTCCGAGTGCGGCGGTGAGCTGGATGGCCGCGGCACCGGTGGCCTCGTCCTCCTCGACCCCGTCACCACGGCCGGGGAAGCCGCGGGCCCGGACCCGGCCGGCGGCCTCGTCCTCCCAGGCCCAGGCGTAGACCCACTCCCCGGCCGCCGGGACGGCCAGCTCGTCCACCTCGGCGGCGGTGGCGTACTGCCGGAACGTCCGCGGCGCCGCCCACTCGGCGCGCGCCTCGATCCAACTGAACTCCCCGTCGAGCCGGGTGCCGACGACACCGGCGGGCGTGACGAGTTCGGGCACGTCGAGCAGCCAGGCGGCCCCGACGCAGGGGTACCCGGCGAACGGCAGCCGTACGGAGGGGGTGTAGATGTCGATGACGCCGCGCTCGGGATCGTCGACGAACACGGTCTCGCTGAAGCCGAGCTTCGCGGCGAACGCCTGTCGCTCGTCCCGGTCCGGCAGCACGGACCCCTCACGGACGACGCCCAGCTCATTGCCGTAGCCGCCGTTCGCCGCACAGAAGACGCGCAGCACGTCGTAGTCAGTCACGGGGGAATTGAAGCATCCGCCTTGCCCTTGAATCTCCCTTGACTCTTACTTGACTTTTATTTGGGGCCATACATAGATAAGCCTCAGATAAGTTAGGCGAGCCTATCCAACCCTCAGGAGCTCGTATGCGCGCCGCCAGACTGTCCGTCGTCACCGCCACCGCCGTGGCGGTCCTGACCGCCGTCACGGGCTGCACGGAGAAGGGGAGCTCCGGGGACGGCGACCACGTGATCGACGTGACCGCCACGGACAGCAAGTGCGAGGTCTCCAAGAAGGAGTTCCCGGCCGGCCACCTGGAGCTCGCGATCGAGAACAAGGGCTCCAAGGTCACCGAGGTCTACGTCCTGTTCCCGGACGACCGGATCGTCACCGAGCGCGAGAACATCGGCCCCGGCACCAAGCAGAAGGTCACCGCGGAGGTGAAGGCCGGCGACTACACGATCGCCTGCAAGCCCGGCATGAAGGGCGACGGCATCCGCCAGGAGGTCAAGGCCACCGGCGGCACCGCCGCCCAGCGCGACCCGCGGCTGGACGCGGCCGTCGCCGCCTACCGCAAGTACGCGCAGGAGCAGGCCGACGCGACCGTGCCGCTGGCGAAGACCTTCGCCGCCGCGGTCAAGGCCGGTGACCTGGAGGCCGCCAAGAAGGCCTACGCGCCCTCCCGGATCGGCTGGGAGCGCACCGAGCCGGTCGCGGAGTCCTTCGGGGACATCGACCCCAAGGTCGACGTGCGCGCGGACGGCCTGGAGGACGGCCAGAAGTGGACCGGCTGGCACCGCCTGGAGAAGTCCCTCTGGCAGGACAAGAAGATCACCGCCGCGGACAGGACCCTCGCCGACCAGCTCATCACCGACCTCACCGACTGGCAGAACCGGGTCGGCAAGGCGGACATCACCCCCACCTCCATGGCCAACGGCGCCAAGGAGCTCCTCGACGAGGTCGCCACCGGCAAGGTCACCGGCGAGGAGGAGCGCTACTCGCACACCGACCTCGTCGACTTCAAGGCCAACGTCGAGGGCGCCGAGAAGTCGTACGAGCTGCTGAAGCCGGTCGCCAAGGAGAACGACGCGGCCCTGGTCACCGAGCTCGACAAGCAGTTCGCGGCGCTCGACACCCTGCTGGACAAGTACCGCGCCGACAAGACGTCGTACGACTTCACCTCGTACGACAAGGTCGGCGACGCCGATCGCAAGGAGCTGTCGGACGCCGTGAACGCGCTCGCGGAGCCGCTGTCCAAGCTCGCCGCCGCCGTCGTCACCAAGTCCTCCTGAGGCCGGGGCCATGACGGACACAGCAGAGTCCCCGCCTCCCTCGCGGCGCGCGCTCATCGGCTGGGGCGGGGCCGGGCTCGCGCTCGGTGCCGCCGCGGCCGGCGGCGCGGTCGCCATGACCCGCACCGGCGACGACATCTCCCCGACCGCCGCCGAGGCCGGTGCCGCCGTGGAGTTCCACGGCGCCCACCAGGCCGGCATCGCCACGCCCGTGCAGGACCGGCTGCACTTCGCCGCGTTCGACGTGACGACCGACGACCGCGCCGAGTTCGTGCAGATGCTCAAGGACTGGACGGCCGCGGCCCGGCGGCTGACCGCCGGCAAGGCGGTCGGGGACGGGGCGTACGGCGGTCTCGCCGAGGCGCCCCCGGACGACACCGGGGAGGCGCTGGGCCTGAAGCCGTCGCGGCTGACGCTCACCATCGGCTTCGGGCCGTCCCTGTTCCAGAAGTTCGACCTGGCCGAGCGGCGGCCCGAGGCGCTCGTCGACCTGCCCCAGTTCGCCGGGGACAACCTCGACAAGAACCGCAGCGGCGGGGACCTGTGCGTCCAGGCCTGCGCGGACGACCCGCAGGTCGCCGTGCACGCCATCCGCAACCTCGCCCGGATCGGCTTCGGCAAGGTCGTCATCCGGTGGTCCCAGCTCGGCTTCGGCAAGACGTCCTCGACCACGCCCGACGCACAGACCCCGCGCAACCTGATGGGCTTCAAGGACGGCACCCGCAACATCGCGGGCACCGAGACGGACCGGCTGAAGAAGTTCGTGTGGGCCGACGGCAAGGACGCCGACTGGATGGCCGGCGGCTCCTACCTCGTCGCCCGCCGCATCCGCATGCACATCGAGACCTGGGACCGCACCTCCCTCCAGGAGCAGGAGGACATCTTCGGCCGCGACAAGGGCGAGGGCGCCCCGGTCGGCAAGGCGAAGGAGCGCGACAAGCCGTTCCTGCCGGCGATGAAGCCCGACGCGCACGTCCGGCTCGCGCACCCCGACTCCAACGGCGGGGCGACGATCCTGCGCCGCGGCTACTCCTTCACCGACGGCACGGACGGCCTCGGCCGGCTGGACGCGGGGCTGTTCTTCCTCGCGTACCAGAAGGACGTCCGCGAGGGCTTCGTCCGGATCCAGCGCCATCTGTCCACCGACGCGCTCAACGAGTACATCCAGCACGTGGGTTCAGCGGTCTTCGCCGTCCCGCCCGGTGTCCGTGACAAGGACGACTGGTGGGGCAGCACGCTGTTCTCCGAGGAGGCCTGACCCGTGTTCTCCAACTACCTGATCGGTCTGCGCGAGGGGCTGGAAGCCAGCCTGGTCGTCTGCATCCTCATCGCCTACCTGGTGAAGACGGGCCGCCGGGACGCCCTGCGGCCCATCTGGATCGGCATCGGCGTCGCGGTCGCCCTCGCCCTCGGCTTCGGGTGCGCGCTGGAGTTCGGCTCGCAGGAGCTGACGTTCGAGGCGCAGGAGGCGCTCGGCGGCTCCCTGTCGGTCCTCGCCGTCGGCCTGGTCACCTGGATGGTCTTCTGGATGCGGCGCACCGCCCGGCATCTGAAGTCCGAGCTGCACGGCAAGCTGGACGCGGCCCTGCAGATGGGCACCGGCGCCCTGGTCGCCACCGCGTTCCTGGCCGTCGGCCGGGAGGGCCTGGAGACCGCCCTGTTCGTGTGGGCGTCGGTGCGCGCGGCCGGGGACGGCACCCCGCGCCCGCTGATCGGCGTGGCCCTGGGCATCCTCACGGCGGTCGTCCTCGGCTGGCTGTTCTACCGCGGCGCCCTGCGCATCAACCTGGCCAAGTTCTTCACCTGGACCGGCGGCATGCTGGTCGTCGTGGCCGCGGGCGTGCTGGCGTACGGCTTCCACGACCTGCAGGAGGCGGACTGGCTGCCCGGCCTGAACGACCGGGCCTTCGACATCAGCGACACCGTCCCGCCGGACAGTTGGTACGGCACGCTCCTCAAGGGCGTGTTCAACTTCCAGCCGGACCCGACCGTCCTTCAGGTCACGGTGTGGCTGCTGTACTTGGTCCCGACGCTCGCGCTCTTCCTCGCCCCGGTAGGGTTCGCCTCCGGGAAGGGGAAGGTGAAAGCACCTGATGAGCAGGGATCGCGGCCCTCGAAGGCTCCGCAGGCTTGACCGGAGCGCACTGATAGCAGCCTCCGTGACCGCTTTGTCGTTGACGGCGAGCGGATGCGTGGTGGTGCACGGCGAGCGGGAGGTGCTTCCCGCGACCACCAAGGCGGAGGCCGCCAAGGCGCTCCAGCAGTTCACGAACGCGTACAACGCGGCGGACAAGGCGTACGACGGCTCGCTCGACGCCGCCCACGTCACCGGCGCGCTCGGCGCCATCGACGCGGCACGGCTGAAGGCCGGCAAGGCCAACAGCCCGAGCGGCAACCCCTCGCACACTCCGCTGAAGCTGTCGGACGTGACGTACACCATCCCGAAGAAGGCGGGCTGGCCGCGCTGGTTCGTCGCCGACGCGGCCGGCAACAAGGGCGGCACCGCGCGCTGGCTGCTCGTGTTCACCCGCGACGAGCTGGACGAGCCGTTCCAGGTGGCGTATTTGACGCTGGTCGCCGAGGGCAAGGTCCCGGAGTTCAAGCAGGACGCGGACGGCTGGGCCGAGGCGGTCCCGGCGGACTCGACGGGACTGGCCGCCGAGCCCGCCGAGCTGAGCACGAAGTACGTGAGCTATCTGAAGAGCGGCGGGGACGACGTCTTCGCGGACGGAACGCACACCAGCGTGTGGCGGGCGGACCGGGCCAAGGACGCCATCAGGCCGGGGCTGGCCACCCAGTACATCGACGAGCCGCTCACGGACGACGCCTACGCGCCGCTGGCCTTGCGCACGAAGGACGGCGGGGCGCTGGTGTTCTTCGCCACCCACCACTACGTCAAGGAGACGGCCCACTCCGGTACGTCCGTCCCCGACCCCGGTGACGCCGTGCTCGCGCTGACGACCGGCGAGATCAAGCAGTCACTGACGATGCAGTTCGTCTCCAACGAGGTGGCGGTCGATCCGCCGAAGGGCGCGGGCGACCAGCGGGTCGACGTGATCGGACGGATCCAGGGACTGACGTCCGCGCAGGGCTCGTAGAAACCCGCCCCGGGCGGTTCCGCTACCGGCGCAGGGGCCAGGCCGCGTTCTCGTGGTCCGGCTCCTCGCCCACGTGCCGGGCACAGGCGTCGGTGAGGACCTCGAGCAGGGTCAGCGGGTCGGGCAGCGGGTGTTCGAGGCCGCGGACCCAGTGCACGGCCTGGTCGCCGGGCAGCCGGGCGGGCGGTACGAGGACGTAGGAGCCGCGGCAGTGCCAACGCAGGCCGGGGTGTTCGTCCGCGGTCTCGGGGTGGCAGTCCAGCTCGCACGGCCACCACTCGTCCTCGTCCTCGGGGGTGCCGCGGGTGAGGGTGAAGAAGAGGAGCCGTCCGTCGTCGCTCTCGGCGACCGGGCCGACCTCGATGCCGGCGGCCAGCAGCCGCTCCAGGGCCTCCCGGCCGGCCTCCAGGGGGACGTCGAGGACGTCGTGGACCATGCCGGTCGCGGTGATGAAGTTGGCCTGCGGCTGGTGCCGGGCCCAGCGCTCGATCTGGGCGTGGTCGGTGGTCGACTGGGTCTGCCAGGCGAAGGACACCGGGTGCCGGGCGGGTGTGGGACAGCCGACGCGGTCGCAGGAGCACCGGTATCCGGGGGCGGGGTGCGCGGCGGGTGCCAGCGGGAGACCCGCTGAGGCGGCGGCCAGCAGCAGGGCCTCACGACCGCCGTCGTCCCCGGCGGCGGTCTCCTTGGGCCGGCGTCCGCGCAGCCACTGGGAGAGTTTGCCCTGGCGGCCGGTCCGGCCGCCCGACTCCGCGCTCATCTACCACCCTCGCCTCGCTGTCGTGCGGAACAGCATGCCTCATGGTCCCACCTTCCGATGCTCCGGGGGGCCCTGAGCGGATATGAGGGGTTGGGAACCTATGCCCGGGGTGCGATGCCGTTGAGGGCGTAGTCGACGAGGGTGTCGGTGTAGTCGTAGCTGATCGGGCCGGTGTACTGGAGCCAGCGCTGGGCGAGCGGGGAGACCCACAGCTCCAGGGCGATGCGCGGGTCGATCTCGGGGCGCACCTGGCCGGCCTCCTGGGCGGCGCGCACCCGGTCGACGTAGAGCTGGAGCGAGGGTTCGAGGAGCTTGGCGGTGAAGGCCCGGCCGAGTTCCTCGTTGACGACGCCCTCGGCGGCCAGGGCACGGGAGGGGGCCTCGAAGCGGGGGTCCCTGAGCTGGTCCACGGTGAGCCGCAGGACGGCCTTGAGGTCGGCGGCGAGGTCACCGGTGTCCGGGATCGCGGACGCCTCCTCGGGGCCGGCCTCCCGTGCCGCCTGCTCGCTCAGGTCGAGGAACGCCTCCATCAGCACCTCCGCCTTCGAGGACCACCAGCGGTAGATCGTCTGCTTCCCGACGCCGGCGCGGGCGGCGATCCCCTCGATCGTGGTCCTGGGGTAGCCGACCTCGGCGACGAGGTGGAGGGCGGCGTCGTAGATGGCGCGGCGGGACCTCTCGCTGCGCCGGGTGGTGTCGGGGGCGGGCTGCTTGGAGCTCTGGGTGGCCATGGGGCGAACTTATCAGGTTGACAAGACGGTGCGTCTCGCCGCAGAGTGGGAGTCATTCAGCGAGACGAGACGTCTCGTTTCTCAATGGTCGCGGGAAAGGGCAGGTCATGACACGAGGTGGAGCGGGCGGCATGCTCGGAGTCGGCGGCACCCGCAGCAACCTGGGCCGCAAGGCGCTGCGCGGCGGGGCCCGCGACGGCCGGATCGGCGGTGCGCGGGACCCGCAGGCGGACAGGCGTGAGCTGGTGCGGAAACTCCAGGAGCGGCGGAAGGGGGAGGCGTCGACGTGATCGGCGATCCCCGCGCGGACCCGCCCTACTGGTCCGCCGGGGGCCAGCCGTCTCCCCACGACGCGTCCCTGGCCGCCTTGTACAGGTCACCGTGCCGCTTGGTGACCGTACGGCGGCTCAGCCGCTCGTCGGGCTCGCAGAGGTCGAGGAGGACCTGGCCCTTGCGGATCTGCGGGCGGCGGATCACCCGGGTGGGCACGGGGGTGACGGGGAGCCGGGTGGCTGCCACATAGCTGAACTTCTCGTCCTCGTACGGCAGTGAACCCCCCTTGACCTGGCGGTGGAGGGAGGAGCGGCTGACCCGCGCCGAGAAGTGGCACCAGTCCGCGCCGGAGGCGATCGGGCAGGCGCCGCTGTGGGGGCAGGGCGCGGCGACGCGGAAACCGGCGGCGACGAGACGGTCGCGGGCCTCGATCACGCGGGCGTACCCGGCGGGGGTCCCGGCCTCGACGATCACGACCGCCTGCGCCGAGGCCGCCGCGGTGTCCACGAGGGCGGTGCGGTCGGCCGGGGTGAGCTCGTTGAGGACGTACGAGACGGTGACCAGGTCCGTCGCGGGCAGGGCGAGGTCCGCGCCGATCCTGGCGCGCTGCCAGCGGGCGTCCCCCAGGGCCGGGTTGGCGGCGGCGAGCTCCCGGCCGAGGGCGAGCGCGGGGTCGGACCAGTCGAGCACGGTGACCGCCCGGTCGCCGGGCCAGGTGGCGGTGACGGCCCAGGTCGCGGCCCCGGTGCCGCCGCCGACGTCGGTGTGGTCGGCGGGCGCCCAGCCGGGGACGGCCCCGGCGAACGCCTCCAGCGCCGCGTGCACCGCCTCGAAGGTGGCAGGCATCCGGTACGCGGCGTAGGCGGCCACGTCCGCGCGGTCACGCAGGATGGGGCTGTCGGTGGGAGTGGCCCCGCGGTAGTTGGCGATCAACCGCTCCACCGCCTGAGCGGCCTGCCTCGCGGGAAGCCCGTCGAGAAGAGCGGCAAGAGAGGCACGAAGAGTTTCGGCAGGGGCGGCGGGGACGGTCACCCGGTGATTCTAGGGGCGGGGGTACGTGACCTCTGCCCTGACCGGGGTCTGCGGGGGGCACCGGACTGGCGGGCGGGGTCCCACAGCCTCGCGTTCCCGGCGTGGTGCCTCACGTGCCGCGTACCGCGCGGGACAGTCTTGTTGCCGCGTTCGCCCGGGGGGCGTTGTCCGGGGGGCGTCTTCTCGGGTGGACCGTGTTGGCCAGGAGGACGACGAACGTGTCGGTGGACGGGTCCAGGACCAGGGACGTGCCCGTGAAGCCGGTGTGGCCCGCCGCTCCGCGTCCCGCCAGTTCGCCCATGAACCACTTCTGGTCCATGGCGAAGCCGAGCCCCGGCGGGGTCAGCAGCAGCTCCACGAAGTCCGGGCCGAGGATGCGGGCGGGCCCGTACGCGCCGCCCGCCAGCAGGGCCCGGCAGAAGATCGCGAGGTCACGGGCGGTGGAGAAGAGGCCCGCGTGGCCCGCCACCCCGCCCAGCGCCCACGCGTTCTCGTCGTGGACCACGCCCCGCAGCATCCCCCGGTCCGCCTTGGCCCAGGGCCGGCGCTGGTCCTCCGTGGCCGCCGCTCCCGGGCAGGGCCCGAAACGGGTGGAGGTCATGCCGAGGGGGCGGGTGATGCCGTCGTGGACGAGGACGTCGAGGGGGCGGGCGGTGATGCGTTCGAGGACGTGCTGGAGGAGGAGCAGGTTGAGGTCGGAGTAGGTGTAGGTGCCGGGGACCCCGATGGGCGGCTCGGCGCGCAGGAGGTTCAGGCGGGCCTCGTCGTCGTCGCAGTCGTAGAGGGGCAGTTCGGGGCGCAGTCCCGAGGTGTGGGTGAGCAGCTCGCGCACGGTGATGCCGTGGGTCGCGGCCGCCGTGAACTCCGGGAGGTAGGCGCCCACCCTGGCGTCGATGCCCAGCGTGCCGCGTTCGATCTGCTGCACCGCCGCCACGGCCGTGAACAGCTTGGTGAGGGACGCCAGGTCGAAGGGGGTGTCCACGCGGACCGGGACGCGTGCCTCGGGGGGCAGCTCCACGCCCGCGTCGGCCTCGGGGTCGTAGGACGCGTAGCGGACGGCCCAGCCCGACGCCTCCTCCACGGCGATCACCGGGCCGCGCCCCGCGACCAGGACGGCGCCGGGTGCCCAAGGGCGTTCGCCGGTGGTGAGGGCGTGGAACTCCCGGACGAGGTGCCGGAGTTCCTCGGCGTCGAGGCCGGCCCGTTCCGGTGTGTCGCCGCGCAGTCTCGGTGCGCTCAGCTCTCTGCCCCCTCCGCGGTCGCACGCCTGTTCCAAGGACGGCACATTGCCATGAAACACAGGAGCGCTACCAGTGCCGCCGCGAGCTGGACGACCGCCATCGGCACCGCCGTGTCCTCGCCGGCCATCCCGACCAGCGGGGAGGCGATCGCGCCGATGAGGAAGGAGGACGTGCCGAGCAGGGCGGACGCGGACCCGGCGGAGTGCTTGGTGCGCAGCAGGGCGAGGGACTGGGCGTTGGGCAGGGTGACGCCCATCGCGGACATCAGGACGAAGAGACCGGCGGCGACGGGGAACAGCCCGACCTCACCGAAGACCCCGGTCGTCATCAGCAGCAGCGCCGCGGCCGCCGCCGTCACGACGAGCAGGCCCACGCCGAGGACCCGGTCCAGGCCGACCCGGCCCACCAGCACCTTGCCGTTGATCTGGCCGACCAGCACGAGTCCGACGGAGTTCACGCCGAACAGCAGGCTGAACGTCTGCGGGGAAGCCCCGTAGATCTCCTGGACCACGAACGGGGACGCGGAGATGTAGGCGAACAGCGCGGCGAAGGCGAAGCCGCCGGTGAGCATGTACCCGGTGAACGGCAGGTCGGCGAGGAGGCGGCGCATGGAGTGCAGGGCGTCGGCGACACCGCCGGTGTGCCGCTCGGCGGTCGGGAGCGTCTCGGGCAGCCTCGCCCACACCAGGGCGGCGAGCAGCGCCCCGATGACCGTCAGGAGCACGAACACGCCCCGCCAGTCCGTCACCCGCAGGATCTGCCCGCCGATCAGCGGCGCCACGATCGGCGCGACCCCGCCGATCAGCATCAGGGTGGAGAAGAACCGGGCCATCGCCACGCCGTCGTACAGGTCCCGGACCACGGCCCGGGCGATCACTATGCCCGCGGCTCCCGCGAGGCCCTGCACCAGCCGGAAGCCGACCAAGAACTCCACGGTGGGCGCGAGGGCGCACAGCGCGGTGGCGACGACGTACACGAGGAGACCGGCGAGCAGCGGGCGCCTGCGGCCCCAGCGGTCGCTCATCGGGCCGACCACCAGTTGCCCGAGCGCCATGCCGAGCAGACAGGCGGTGAGGGTGAGCTGCACGGTCGCGGCGGGCGCGTGCAGGGAGTCGGTGACCTCCGGCAGCGACGGCAAATACATGTCCATCGCCAGCGGGGGCGTGGCGGTCAGGCCGCCGAGGAGCAGGGTGACGACGAGGCCGGTACCGCGCACGGCCGCGGCGGGCGGCTCCGGGTCCGCTACGGCCGCCCGCTGCTCCAGGTGCGGTGTCGGTGCCCCCTGCTCGGGCATGTGCCCCTCCCTCTCCACGTGATCCGGCACCTATGCTCTCAGCTCGTACAGGGTGGCGAGGGCCAGGCGAGCGAGGGTGGAGCCCGGAATGACGGAGCAGAGCGTGCGCTGGGGGATTCTGGCGACGGGCGGGATCGCGTCGGCGTTCACCGCGGACCTGGTGGATCTGCCGGACGCGGAGGTGGTCGCGGTGGCCTCCCGGTCCGAGGCCTCGGCGAAGGCGTTCGCCGAACGGTTCGGGATCGAGCGGGCCTACGGCGACTGGGGCGCCCTCGCGGAGGACGCGGACATCGATGTCGTGTACGTCGCCACCCCGCACTCGGCGCATCGCGCGGCCGCCGGGCTGTGCCTGACCGCCGGCCGCAACGTCCTGTGCGAGAAGGCGTTCACGCTGAACGCGCGGGAGGCCGAGGAGCTGGTCGGGCTCGCGAAGGAGCACGGGCGCTTCCTCATGGAGGCCATGTGGATGTACTGCAACCCGCTGGTCCGGCGGCTCAAGGCCCTCGTCGACGACGGCGCGATCGGTGAGGTGCGCACGGTGCAGGCCGACTTCGGGCTCGCCGGTCCCTTCCCGCCCTCGCACCGGCTGCGGGACCCCGCGCAGGGCGGGGGCGCGCTGCTCGACCTCGGGGTGTACCCGGTGTCGTTCGCGCATCTGCTGCTCGGGGAGCCCTCCGACGTCACGGCGAAGGCGGTGCTCTCCGAGGAGGGCGTCGACCTCCAGACGGGCGCGCTGCTGTCCTACGACAGCGGGGCGCTGGCCTCGCTGCACTGCTCCCTGACCGGCGGCACCGCCACGATCGCCTCGGTGACCGGCTCGCTGGGCCGGATCGACATCCCGAACGGCTTCTTCCACCCGGACCGTTTCGTCCTGCACCGCGACGGCCGCGACCCCGAGGAGTTCGTCGCCGACCCGGCCGACGGCCCCCGCGCCAGCCTCAAGCACGAGGCCCGCGAGGTCATGCGCGCCCTGCGCGCCGGCGAGACGGAGTCCCCCCTGGTCCCCCTGGAGGGCACCCTCGCGGTGATGCGCACCCTGGACACGATCCGCGCCCGGGTCGGCGTCCACTACCCGGGAGAGCCCGCCGCAAGGGTCACGGCACCGGCGTCCGCCTGAGACAGGGGCTTTCGTATCGCGGAGGTTCACCTACGCTGCGGGCCCATGGACTCCAAGAACGTGAAGAGTGCCGTGGTGACCGGTGGCGGCTCCGGGATCGGGCGGGCGGTCGCCGTGGAGCTGCTGCGGGCCGGCTGGTCGGTGACGCTGGCCGGGCGGCGGGCCGGCACGCTGGAGGAGACGGCGGCCCTGGTGCCCGGGGGCGCCGCCCTCGCCGTACGGACGGACGTCTCGCTCCCCGACGACGTGGCCGCGCTGTTCGCCGCAGCGGTGGAGCGGTTCGGGCGGGTGGACCTGCTGTTCAACAACGCGGGGACCTTCGGGCCGGGCGGGGTGCCGGTGGAGGAGCTGCCGTACGACGCGTGGCGGCACGTGGTGGACACCAACCTCAACGGCGCGTTCCTGTGCGCGCAGGCGGCGTACCGGCAGATGAAGGAGCAGGACCCGCAGGGCGGCCGGATCATCAACAACGGCTCGATCTCGGCGCACACGCCCCGTCCGCACTCCGTCGCCTACACCGCGACCAAGCACGCCCTCACGGGCCTCACCAAGTCCCTGTCGCTGGACGGGCGGCCGTACGGCATCGCGGTCGGGCAGATCGACATCGGGAACGCGGCGACCGACATGACCGCGAGCATGGGGGCCGGAGCATTGCAGGCCAACGGGGAGGTCGTACCCGAACCCGTGATGGACGTGGCCGACGTGGCGCGCACGGTGCGGCACATGGCGGAGCTGCCGTTGGAGGCGAACGTGCAGTTCGCGACCGTGATGGCGACGGCGATGCCGTACGTGGGGCGCGGCTGAGCAGCCGATTTCCACAAGCGGAATATGTCATTCCACCCCCGTCTCGGCCGGTGGACGGCTTATGCTCATCACGCGCCCTCACAAGAGCTTCACATTTGGGGGGCGGCGTTCCATCGGCTTCGCCCGAGGGGGGAGCGCGGCGGCCGTCCATGGGCCGGGTGGGGGTGGATCTCGCGTGGGACCGCGAGGTACGCACCGGTCCGAGGACGGCCGCCGCGCACATTCTCAGCTCACGCACATCCCTTCTCAGCCGGCGCATATCCCTTCCTCACGGCCCCGCAATACAGCGTCCCTACCTTGAGGGCGCGCCCACAGCGGGCGCCAAGAACCTTCGAGGAACGGGATGTTTGGCATCTATCTCAAGCGCGAGCTGGGCCGGCGCAAGAAGGCGGCCCTGGTCATCGCACTGGGTCTGGCGCTCGGTATCGCGCTGGTCATCACCGTCAACTCGGTGTCGGCCGGTATGACTCAGGCTCAGGACAAGGTCCTGAAGTCGCTGTACGGCCTCGGCACCGACATGACCGTCACGAAGGCCAGGTCGGCTCCCACGTCCGGCAGTTCGGGCAGACCGAACTTCCAGTTCGACGCCTCGGCCGACGGCAGCTCCAAGACGCAGAGCTCCGACCGCGTGATGACCCAGGGCGGTCAGGCCCTGGCGTCCTCGGTGGTCACCAAGGTCACGCAGCAGAAGGGCGTCGCCGGTGCGGTCGGCGCGCTGACCCTGAACGTCACCAAGGTCGACGGCTCCTTCACCCAGGGCAAGGCCCAGTCGCAGAGCGGCGGTTCCTCCTCCCAGGGGCAGGGCGGACCCGGCGGCGGCCAGGGCGGCAACTCGACCGCCGCCCCGCAGGTCCAGGGCGGCGGCGCCGACTTCGACGTGAACTCCTACTCTGTCGCCGGCGTCGACGTCACCGACCAGACGCTCGGCCCGCTGGCCGGATCGAAGATCACCACCGGCAAGACCTTCACCGCCGCGCAGACGAACGCGAAGGTCGCGGTCGTCAGCAAGTCGTACGCCAAGGAGAACTCCCTCAAGGTCGGCAAGACCCTGAAGATCTCCGGCACCAAGTACACGATCATCGGCATCGCGACGCCCGACAGCAGCGAGTCCACCACCGACGTCTACCTGCCGCTGAAGCAGGCCCAGACGCTGGCCGACGCCAAGAACAAGGTCACCACGATCTACGTCAAGGCGACCGACTCCCAGCAGATCGACTCCGTCAAGTCGGCCATCCAGAAGAACATCTCCGGTACGACCGTCACGACCTCCGCCGACCTCGCGGAAACCGTCTCCGGTTCACTCTCCACCGCCTCCAATCTCGCGACCAGCGTGGGCAAGTGGCTCTCCGTCGCCGTGCTCGTCGCCGCCTTCCTGGTGGCCGCGCTGCTCACCTCCTCGGCGGTCTCGCGCCGGGTCCGTGAGTTCGGCACCCTCAAGGCGCTCGGCTGGCCGAGCCGCCGGGTCACCCGGCAGGTCGTCGGCGAGTCCGTCGTGAACGGCCTGCTCGGCGGCGCCCTCGGCATCGCCCTGGGCCTCGCGGCCGCGTACACGGTCACCGCGATCAGCCCCAAGCTGACGGCCCAGCTCGGCAGCACCGGCGGTGGCGGCGGCATGGGCGGCGGCCCCGGTGGCGGCGGCCCGGGTCAGCAGTCCGCGCAGAACACCATGGAGATCGCGCTGTCCGCGCCGGTCTCGATGACCACCATCGCGCTCGCCGTGGGCCTCGCGGTGACCGGCGGGCTGATCGCCGGGGCGATGGGCGGCTGGCGGGCGTCCCGGATGCGCCCGGCGGACGCGCTGCGCAGCGTGTCGTGACCGCGCCCGACCCGTCGTAACTCCCCCCTGTGCCGGGGCGCCGTGTCCACTCCCCCCGGGGCGCGGCGCCCCACCCCTCTCTTCCTTCTCTACGGAGCACTCATGTACAGACTCACGGGCGTCACCAAGCGCTACACGCGCGGCAAGGAGACGGTCGAGGCGCTGCGCGGCGTCGACCTGACCATCGAGGACGGCGACCAGCTCGTCATCCAGGGCCCCACCGGTGGCGGCAAGTCCACGCTGCTCCAGATGATCGGCGGGCTGGACCGTCCCACCGAGGGCAGCGTCGAGCTGGACGGCGTCGACCTCGCGAGGATCAGCGAGGCCAAGCTGACCCGGCTGCGGGCGGAGAAGATCGGCATCATCTTCCAGTCCTTCAACCTCATCCCGACGCTGACGGCTCAGGAGAACGTGGAGACGGCCCTCGTGCCGCTCGGCGTGAAGCCGGCCGAGCGGCGCGAGCGGGCGGCGGAGGCGCTGCGCTCGGTGGGGCTGGGTGAACGGCTCACACACGCGCCCGCCGAGCTCTCCGGTGGTCAGCAGCAGCGGGTCGCCATCGCCCGGGCCCTGGTCAAGAAGCCGAAGGTACTGCTCGCCGACGAACCGACCGGCAACCTCGACGAGTCGATGCGCGACGAGATCATGGCGCTGCTGGAAGGGCTGTGGCACGAGTACGGGCTGACGTTCATCATGGTCACGCACGACTCGTCGATCGCCCGGCGGGCGCCGCGACTTGCCACGATCAAGGCGGGGCGGATCACGTTGACCGAGCAGCAACGGTCCCTCACGCAGTAGGAGTTGGGTCCTTGGGGTAGGGCCCTTGGGGCAGGGCCCTTGGGGTTGGGGGGCGCTCACCGTTCCAGGATGCGGTTGATCTCGGTCAACTGGCCGCCGGTGAGCGGCCCCTTCTCCATGGCGCCCGCGTTCTGCTCGGCCTGGGCCACGGAACGGAAGCCGGGGATCGGGACGGTCCGCGGGCTGCGGGCCCAGATCCAGGCCAGCGCGCCCTGCGCCAGGGTGCGCCCCTCGCTGGTGAGGATCTCCTTGAGCGCGTCGATGCGGGACAGCCACTCCGGATCCGCCGACGTGCCGTCACCGAAGCCCTGGAGCCACACCGGCGGCCTGCTGCGGATGTCCCCGGCGTCCACGGGACCTTGGCGCTTGCCCGCGAGCAACCCCATGGCGAGCGGGCTGCGGTTGACGCTCGCGATCCGCAACTCCTCGCACAGGCCCAGCATTTCGGGCGCGTCCTGCATCACGTTCAGTGCGTGCTGTACGGCCGCGCAGTACTCCCCCTCGGCGAAGACCGCGGCGCGGGCCGGGTCGTCGGTGCTCCAGGCGTAGGCGCGGACAAGCCCCTCGTTCACGAACTCCTCGCAGGCGTCCCGGAGTTCGGCCGCGCGTACCGGGTCGAGGTCGGACAGATGGAGCTGGTACAGGTCGACGTGGTCGGTGCCGAGGCGCTCCAGGGAGGCGGTGAGGGCGCGACGGGCGTAGGCCGGGGTGTCGTCCTGGCCGGTGAGGGTGCGGGTGTCCTCGTCGAAGACGTTGCCCCACTTGGTGGCCACGACGACGTCGTCGCGGCGCTTGCCGAGGGCACGGCCGAGGACGCGTTCGCTGTGCCCGGCGCCGTAGGTGTCGGCCGTGTCGAAGAAGGTGATGCCGAGGTCGAGGGCGCGCCGGACCGCCCGTACGGACTCCTCGTCGTCGACCCTGCCCCAGCCGAGCGGCTGCCCGTCGGTGCTCTGCCATTCGCCGCCGATCGCCCAGCAGCCGAAGCCGAGCGCGCTGACCTCGATGCCGGAGCGGCCGAGAGTACGTGTGATCTCCATGCTCCGGAACGTTAGGAGTTGGAGTGCGCTTCAGGGCAAGGGCTTTCCGCAGCGGGGTGTTCTTGCCTTCTATGCCTGCCCGGTCTCGAAGCGGGAGATCCTGCCGTCCTCCTGGACCGTGAAGTCCCAGCGGGTGCGCATCTCGCCCCAGGCGTCGTTGCGGTAGTGGGCGAGGAGGGAACGGCCGCCGTTGGACTCGTTGTCGACGTCGAGATGGCCGTGGGAGGAGAAGATCTCCCGGTCGACCCAGTCGTCGAGGTCGCGGTCGCTGCCGTCGTCCGCCATGGTCGCCCCGGGCGCGAGGAGGGCCTGGAACGCCTCGCGGTCATGGGCGTTGACGGCACAGACGAAGGCGCGGACGGCCGGGTCGCTGAGTTTGGCGGGCTGAATCGTCATGCCAGTCAGACTCACACCGCGTGCGCGCGGCCGCCACCCGAACGGCGGCCCGCGTCTTCCGGGCGGGTGTGAGGGGTGCGACGGTGGACACGCGAGGGGGGTCTCGTTCCGCCTCTTCTGCTGGGAGTTCATCGTGACCGCTTACGACCGACGCGATCTGGGTCTGCTGCTGCTCCGGCTGGGAACCGGGGGTGTGCTGGCCGCCCACGGCGCGCAGAAACTGCTCGGCTGGTTCGGCGGGGGCGGCCTGGAGGGGACGGGCCAGTTCATGGAGTCCGTCGGCTACGCGCCGGGCCGGGCGAGCGCGACGGCGGCGGGACTGGCCGAGGCGGGCGGCGGCACCCTGCTGGCGCTGGGCCTGGCCACCCCGGCGGCGGGCGCGGCGGCGGCCGGCGCGATGGCCGGAGCGTCCGCGGTGCACGCCCCCAACGGCTTCTTCAACGCGGGCGGCGGCTACGAGTACGCGGCCACGCTGGGCCTGACGGCGGCGGGCCTCGCGGTGACGGGCCCCGGTCGCCTCTCCCTGGACCACGCCCTCGGCCACACGGTGAACCGCGGCTGGATGGTACCGGCGGCCCTCGGAGCGACGGCGCTGGTGACGACGCTGGTCGTCGGGGCGCGGAACCGGCGACTCCGGGAGAAGGAGAACGGCGAGGACGACGGCCAGGCGTCACTGTTCGCGGAGGAGGAGGCGTTGTTCGGGGAGTAGGGGGTGGGTGGGGTGGACCTGGGGACCGGTTGGTGCCGGGGTGGGGCGGGGCCCCATGACAAGCTGCCCCGCATGAGTGATCAGGCCACCCCCACCTCCACCCCCACCCCCTCCCCCGATCTCTGGGAGTCCGTCGACGCCCTGTGGACCTGGTTGGAGACGGATCAGCCGGTGAGCGGCCGCGAGGGCCTCCTCCTGCGGATGCTGAAACTCTCCGAGGAGGTCGGCGAGGTCTCCGAGGCGGTGATCGGGGCGATCGGCCAGAACCCCCGCAAGGGCGTCAGCCACAGTTGGGAGGACGTACAGAGCGAACTGTGCGACGTGGTGATCACGGCACTCGTGGCGCTGCGCACGCTGACGCCGGACACGCGCGAGGTGTTCCACAGGCACCTGAGCCGGGTGACGGAGCGCTCGCTGGGCTCCGGCCCCGCCTGACGCACCCACCACGACGAGCCCCAGCCCATCACCCGATCGGCCTACGCCCCCGGGCACCCCCACCCCCCTCCTCCGACGATGAACCGGACGACGGCAGCGGTCGGAGGAGCCTCATGAACGACACCCCCGCCCCCTTCACAGAACAGGACTACGCGGCCCGTATGACGAAGGCGGCCAGGGACGCGTCCGCGTCCGGACTGGCGGGCCTGCTCGTCACCCCCGGCCCGGACCTGGTCCGGCTGTGCGGCTACCGCCCCACCGCGCCGACGAAGCGCCTCACCCTCCTCGTCCTCACCCCCGGTTCCGAACCCCGCCTGCTCGTCCCCTCCCTCGACCGCCCCGACGCGGAGACGGCCCCGGGCGCGGACGCCCTCCGCGTCTCCGACTGGCAGGACGGCCAGGACCCGTACGCGGCAGCCACCGGCCTCCTCCTCCCCAACGGCCGCTACGGCGTCTCCGACACCACGTGGGCCCTGCACCTCCTCGGCCTCCAGGAGGCCCTGCCGCTGACGACGTACCGCCCCCTGACCGCCGTACTCCCCCTGCTGCACGCGGTGAAGGACGACCACGAGGTGGCCCGCCTCGCGGCGGCGGGAACCGCGGCGAACGCGGCGTACGAGGACCTCCTGACCACCCGCTTCACGGGCCGAAGTGAAATACAGGTCGCCACCGACCTGACCCACTTGCTGCACACCCAAGGCCACAGCGAGGTCTTCGCAACGGTGGCGTCGGGCCGGAACAGCGCGAACCCGCACCACAGGTCGGGCGAACGGCCCCTGAAGAAGGGCGACATGGTGGTCCTGCGCTTCGGCGGCCTGCTGAACGACTACTCCTCGCGCACCACCCGCACGATCCACGTCGGCGAACCGACGGAGGAGGAACGCACGCTCCACGACACCGTCCGCACAGCCCAGCAGGCGGCCCTCGAGGCGATCGCCCCCGGAGTGCCCTGCCAGGAGATCCACCGCAGAGCACGCGCCCCACTGGAAGCCGCAGACCTGACCGACTACACCACCGCCCTAACCGGCCACGGCATCGGCACAACCCCCCACGAACCCCCCGACCTCACCGAAACCGAGGAAACCCTCCTGGCCCCCGGCATGTGCTTCGCACTCGGAGCGGGGATGTTCTTGCCGGGGCGGTTCGGGGTGCGGCTGGCGGATGTGGTGACGTGCACGGAGGACGGGGCACGGCAACTGAACCCGGCCGCCCCTTACGAGTTGACGATCGTTGAGTGACCGAGGGCCCCGCACGTCGAGGTGGGCGGCGAGAGCTCAGGTGGCACTCCGGTATTGCGCTCTGCCACCGCAGTGAAGGGTCTGTGCGCCCCAGGAGGGCCACCACGGCGGCCAGTTGTCGGAAGCATAGGATGATGTGCCGTTTCTTCAGTCAGGTGGCGGCGCGCAACATCTTCGGGGGAGTACGACAACTGTGGCCGGTTATTACAAAGTTGAACTTGAGGCGCTCGCTCAGCTGATCACGCAGCTGGGCGAGTGTGCCGATGACATGCGTTCGGCGATGAAGCAGCTGAAGGACATAGGCCCCGAGGGGTCGGGCTACGCTGAACTGGAGCAGGCCTGCGAGGACTTCGAGGAGAAATGGGGCTACGGCATTGGCCTGATCGCCGATGCCACCGGTGGCGTCAGCGAAGGACTCTCCGAATCCCGCAAGATCTACCAAGCGCTCGAGGACCAGATCGCCGAGGCGTTCAGCGGAGCCGGAAAGGCCGACGCCAAGTGATGCGCGATCAGCAAACCGCTTCTGCCGCACTGAGTTTCTCTGTTCAGCCCGAGTTTCATCCGATCCCTCTCGGCGCGGACGTCGAGGAGGAGACCTTCGACGAGCAGATGCGGGAGTTCGCCCGCGACTACTGGGGCGATCAGGATGAGCTGGAGCCCATCCGGAAGTTCACCGCCGCCATGTACGGCGTGAACTCCCGGCAACTCGCGGCCGGGGGAACCGTCTACCAGGCCCTCGGGATCTTTCCCATCGGCGGGACCGCCGACGGATCGCAGCCTCCCGAGCGGGTGAGTCGTTGCACGCTCACCGTCAGCGTCCGCGATCTCGACAACCCGGCCCCCCACATCGCGGCGGCCGGCATCGTGGAAACACTGGACCGGCACGGGGACGGCGGCGAAGCCCAGTTGGTCACCCTGCCCGCCGGTCCGGCCGTCGTCCACGTCGCCGGCTCCCGCGCGGTATGGGCACTTGACGACGGGGAGCAGGAGAGGTTCTTCGTGCGCGTAGAACTCTGGGTTCCGTTCCCCGAGGAGAACCGGGTTCTGTTGCTGTGTCTGAGCACGGCAGATGTCCAGGATCTCTTCCACTACCAGGCAGTCCTCGCGGACATCGCCGACACCATCGCCTTCGGCGGCACCGAGGACGACCTTGCGGTCGCGGACGGTCTCGCCCCGCAGCCACACCCGTTCGGTTGATCGCGTCGAGGAGGACACACCGATGACCACACAGACCTACGACGCACTCGGCTTCGACCCGGCCCCCGGCGTGCCGGCGTCGGTGGCGCAGCTCGTCACCGCTCTCAGCAAGGTGGGCAACCAGCTCAATGGTGCCCACGGCACGCTCACGCGCGTGGGGAGGGCCGACGGCGTGTGGGAGGGCGACGCCGCAGCCGGTTTCGCCAAGAAGGTCGGGGAACTGCCGAAGTACCTCGCCGACGGGCACACGTCGCTGCTCGAGGCCGCGCATGCCCTGAACACATGGCACACGCGACTCACGGACTTCCAGACACTCGCCGCCCGCTACGAGAGGGAGGCCGAAGAGGCTCGCCGGATACTGAAGGAGGCGGAAGCCAACCCGGATCTCAGACTGGCGGGCCGGACCTTCGACACCCAGGCCGCCCTGGACAACGCCCAGAAGGCGCTCGACCACGCTGTAAAGCGGGTCGACGAGGCCACCGGCGACCTGAACGCCATCGTCAAGAAGGCCCAGGACCTGCTCAGCGAGCACGAGCAGGCCGCGCGTGCTGCCGCCGAGGCCATTCGCAGGGCCGCGGAAGGCGCCCCGGACGAACCGGGCCTCTTCGACCGTTTCATGGAGGCCCTCAGCGGCCTCGGCGACAAGATCAAAGATCTTGCCGGGGACATCTGGAAATGGATCCAGGACCACGCAGACACGATCTACGAGATCGGTGACTGGCTCGGTTATGCCAGCGCCGCGTGCGATGTCCTCGCGGTCGTCTTCTCCGAGACGGTGATCGGCGCGATCGCCTTCGAGGCGATCGGCATGGTCCTCAACGGTGGGGCGCTCGCCTTCCACGGGGTCGGCTGGGCGGCCGGCTCCAAGAAGGGCAACTGGCTCGACATCGGCCTCGACCTGGCCGGTTTCATACCCTTCGGAGACCTCGCCCGCATCGGAAAGGTCGCCAAGGGAACGTTCACCGGAGTCAAGATCCCCATGAACGTCCTCGACTTCGGGGTGAAGGCCGCCGACTCCTGGAAGCGCGCCGGTGACATCGTCGAGAGCGTCGGCGGAACCGCGAAGCTCGGTGAGGACGCCGAGAAGTGGGTGATGCGGAACTGGGGTGAGCTCGGCTCGAAGGCGCATGCCATCCACGTCACCGCCGACACCCTCAAGGATCGCTTCGCGGTCGCCGTCGCCAAGGAGTTCGGGGACTCCACCTTGTACCGCGCGGGCGCCGGACTGCTGGACAAGCCGTTTCAGAAACTCATGCCGACTTTGGTCGAGAACACACCTCTGGGCCGCATTCCGGCGATCGCGGACTCCGTAAGGCCGGTCGTCGACAGTGCGGGCAACACCGTTTCCCACTACGTCGACCCGAGGTCGTGGACAGCGCGTGGCTACGAGGCGGCGATGGGCGCGAAGGGGCTCTACGCGGAAGGCGCCCGTCTTGTCTCGGACGACGTCCAGTACGCGTCCGAGAAGTTCCACGAGAGCGTCGACAGGGCGCGCGGTGCCGCAGGGGAGTTCGCCGACCGCGCGGCCGCCGTGAACCCCTTCGGCTGAGCCGGTCGACACCTTCCGGCCTGCGTCAACAGCGGCCGTATCCTCTACGAACGTACGAATGACCTGATCGAAGAGCGCATCCGTACCTCACCCGGAGCCGGAGACCAGAATGCACCCGCCGATGACATCGCCGCAGACCCGATACACGTTCGTGGTCAAAGCGAACAACCCTGTCCCGGCGGGTGCTCAGCGCGATGTCGAAATGAGTTCGACGATCCAGCTGACAGGCGCGCAGAGTGGGGCCGCCCCTGCGGCGGAGATCTTCGAACGGCGGACGACGGAACGGTGGAGTCGCCGGTCTCCGATTCCCTTCTGGATCCACGGCGGAGGCAGTGGCGGCCTGATGTGCTCGATTCAGCCGGCCGGCCCGGACGTCTACGACGTGTACGCGGCCGACGGCGCCCCGCTCGCCCGCATCACACGCCGGACGGGCCGGTTCCTTCCGTGGCCCCGCCGTATCCGCTGGACCGTACAACTCAGCGGCGCACCGAAGGTGTTCACGGGGAAGGTCGGGAGCGGATACACCTGGCTTCTGTACGTCCTGAGCTCTCCGCTCTGGCTGCTCTTCTTCCTCTGCATGCTGGTCCTCTCACTCTTCGAGGGCGACACGAGCGACACCAGCTTTGACGGTCCGACCCGTACTCGGTGGCGCACAACCGGCGCCGGCACGGCCTTGGACTACCGGGGAATCAAGAAGGTCTACCACCACGAGCCCCAACGCCTGGACACTCGCGTCGCCTATGCGCAGGCGGTGCTGCATGCGTGGGAGCGTGTGCGCTGACCTGGAGGGGCGGGAGCACGATGTGGGCTGCAGAGAGCTGTCGCCTTCCGAGCATCCTCCCTCAGGAGAGTCAAGCCAATCGGAGACCTGCCCGAAGCTGGGTGTGGATGCCTGCATGGGCCGAATCCCCCTCCGTCCCCGATGATGACCACCATCTAAGACGGAACGCCCGACCACGACTGGAAAGTCTCCAGGGTGGAGCTCGTCGTGCTACCGACTACGACTGCATCGCCATCGCTGGGCTGAGCCTGGAGAAGTCCCGCCCGGACAGCGGGACCTACGCCTCGTCTCCCCGGGGTCACCGCCCGCCACCACCCGACAGCCTGACGCGCAGCATGCTTATACGGGCCGGACCCGAGAGGAGCATCCGGTCCGGCCCGCGAGGCCGAAAAGGAGTGACCATGGATGACGAGATCCAGCTGATCAGGGACGGCGACGGCCTGGCGGTGATCGGGGATCTAGCGACGGTCGAACGCTTCCTCGTATCTGAAGGGCTGTCGTCGAAGAACCTCAAGCCGCGACGGTTCCGATCCGCCCTCGGCAACGCGGCTGGAGCCGCGCAAGCGAGTTCCGATATCGCCGCCGGGTCAGGCCGCTGGGTGAAGCTCACCAAGGAGTCCGCACGGCGTGTCGACAAATACGGGCTGAGAGAGAGTTCCACGACGGGTCTCAGCACAGGCGTGCTGAAAGGGGACAGCGGCCAGATCAAAGGATTTGTCGAGTTCACGAAGGGGTCTCGACCGCTTCAGGCCAACCCGGCGGTTCTGGCCAATGTCGCGGCGGTCATGGCGCAGCTCGCCATGCAGCAGGCCATGGACGAGATCACCGACTATCTCGCCACGATCGAGGAGAAGGTCGACGACTTGCTCCGCGCCCAGGAAGACGCCGAGTTGGCGAAGATGGTCGGAGCAGAGTTCGTGATCGAGGAGGCAATGACCGTCCGGGAGCAGGTGGGTCGAGTCTCCGAGATCACGTGGTCGAAAGTGCAGAACACGTCAGAGACGATCGCGACGACCCAGGTGTACGCACTTCGCCGGCTTGACGCACTCGCGGAGAAAATGGAGCGCAAGGCCAAGGTCGATGAACTCGCCACGGCAGCCGAGGAAGCCGAGTCCAAGGCCAGGCAGTGGCTGACCGTCCTCGCTCGGTGCTTCCAGCTCCAGGACGCGATAGCCGTGCTCGAACTCGACCGGGTGCTCGACGCGGCTCCAGAGGAGCTGGACCGGCATCGCAACGGGATCCGGATCGCCCGGCGGAATCGGCTGGAGCTCATCTCGCGGAGCACCGAGCGCCTGGTGACCCGGATGACCTCGGCAGCCGAGGAGGCCAACGCGAAGGTGCTGCTGCACCCGACCAAGTCCCCTGCCGTGGTCCAGTCGAGCAACCATGTCGTGACGAGCGTGCATGACTTCCGCAATCGGCTCGGGATCGAGTCCGGTCGCCAGGATTTGGAGACGAGACGCTGGGTAGCCGCGGCGGCGGAGGTGAGGGACAAGGCGTTGGAAACAGGAGCGAAAGGCGTCGGTGCCGCCAGAAGTCTCGGCAACGAGACCCTCGACCGGGCCAGATCAACTACGAGCAGACTTTCAAGTGGGATAGCCGAGCGAGCTCGTCGCCGGCGCGGGAACGAGGAGGAACACGACCCGGAAGCCTGAGCGAGCGGCACCCGTCGGCCACGCGGGCGTATGTCCGGCTGGACCAGCAAGCTCTCGGGCTCGGGTTGCCGCCGCAGGCTTCATCTGAGTCGACTCCGCTCTCATCAGCGGCAATCTCTCCTGAGCACCCCATGTGGTGGCGGTGGGCCGTTCACTGTCAGGTCGCCGGCGCCCCAACTCAGTCGCTCCCAAGGTCGCCGCGCCCTACGCACTGCAGTGCGACTGTTGGACGAGAACTGAAAGGATTCCCGTGACTGCCAGCGGGAGGCCCTATGGTCGTTCCCACGTGCCACGATCGCCTTGGGGGGGACCACGATGCAGGCAAAGGAGACTCTGTTCGCCGATCTCGTGCAGGGGAGGGCTCAGCAATTCCAGGTGCCGCTCTATCAGAGGACCTACTCCTGGACGGAGAAGCAGCTCAGACAATTGTGGAGCGACATCCTGGAGCAGGCCGAGCTGATCGACCGCGGAGAGAAAGCGAACACGCACTTCCTGGGATCCGTCGTCCTCGCGCCGTCACCTCAGAACGATGCGACGTTCCCCCGATGGCTCGTCGTCGACGGCCAGCAGCGGCTGACCACGCTCTCCCTCGCTCTGGCCGCGATCCGCGATCACCTCAAGGACGCCGAGCCGCGTCAGGCCGAGCGGATCGACGAGCAATACCTGATCAACAAGTGGCAGACCGGCATCGACCACTTCCGGCTGCTACCGACCCAGGCGGACCGGACGCAGTTCGCCGCGCACGTCCGCGGACCGCTCACCGAACAGGTCGGCGGTAGTGTCGCCACGGCTTACACCTTCTTCCGCCGCAAACTTGTCGAGGCTACCGACCCGTCCGCCCCGCAGGACGTGTTCCGCATCGAGCAGGCCATCACCTCCCGGCTGACGCTGGTGGCGGTGACCGCCGAGCACGGGGACAACGTGCACCGCATCTTCGAGTCCCTCAACAACACCGGGCTCAAGCTCAGCCAGGCGGACCTGCTGCGCAACTACCTGTTCATGAAGCTGCCCACCCGCGGCGAGCACGTCTACGAGACCTACTGGCTTCCGCTGCAGGACAGCCTGAGCAATGAAGAGCTGGAACAGCTCATGTGGCTGCAACTGGTCCTCGACGGCGACGACCGGGTACGCCGCCAGGACCTCTACGCGGCGCAGCAGCAGCGCTTCGAGCGCGGCGAGGCGAGCGAGAAGGAAATCGAGGACTACATCAGGGAGTTGCACGGCCGTGCCGCTGTCTTCCACCGCCTGCTCCACCCTGAAGAGGAGCCCGACGCCGCAGTCCGCGCACATCTGCACCGCCTGGACGCCTGGCAGGCCCAGGTCACCTATCCCGCACTGATGCTGCTCCTCGACCGCCGCGCAGGCGGAGACCTCGACTCCGCCGACACTGCCCGTGCGATGTCGTACATCGAGAGCTTCCTGGTGCGCCGGATGATCTGCCGGGTGCCGACGAACAACCTGAACAGGATCTTCCAGGCCGTGCCCGGACAGCTCCCGCTCGATGCGCCCGTCGCTGACGGGCTGCACCAGTTGCTCTCCTCCGAGAACCGGTTCTGGCCCGACGACCGGGAACTGCGCGAGAAGATCCAGAAGGCGCCCTTCTACCAGTTCGGACGCTCACAGCAGCGGAAGGTGGTGCTGCAGCGGCTGGAGGAGAGTTACGAGCACCCGGAGCCAGTTGACTTCGCCGCAGCCCAGCTCACCATCGAGCACGTCATGCCGCAGTCGCCAAGCGACGAATGGCTGGAGACGCTGGAAGAGGAGGCAGCCGACGGGGAGAGTGCGAAGGACCTGCACTCCCGCCTGCAGCACACCCTCGGCAACCTGACGCTCACCGCGGTCAACTCCGAGCTGTCCAACCACCCCTTCGAGCGCAAACAGGGCCTGCTCCAGGGCAGCCACCTGGAGATGAACCGCCGCATTGCCGCGACTGAACGGTGGGGCGCAAAAGAGATCACCGCACGCGCCGACGAACTCGCGGACCGTGCGGTCGCGTTGTGGCCCGCCCCAATGCGCGGCGTCGGCCGCGCGGCTCGCAGCCGGGACTGGCACCTGGCGCACCAGGTCCTCGCGGCACTCCCCCACGGCACATGGACGTCGTACGGAGATCTCGCGGCGTTCCTTGGCTCCGGAGCCCAGGCTGTGGGCAACCACCTGGCGGGAACGCCGGGGGTGGCCAACGCGTACCGGGTACTCACGTCCGAGGGCAGGGTTTCCGAGGGATTCCGCTGGACGTCTGAAGACGAGAGCGGCGACGTCCGTTCCCGGCTGGCGGCCGAGGGCATCCGGTTCACGGTGGCGGGAGCCGCCGACCCGGTCCAGCGCCTCACCGCCGACGACCTCGCGCTGCTGGTCGCTGAGGACGATGACCGGACCGAGGGCGAGGACACCGCACAGCGAACGCCGGCCGGCAGCCAGGGAGAGGAGACGCGCGCAGACCGCTTCTTCCGTCAGCTCGCGGCGGACGACTCCCCTGAGACCGTCGGGGCGGTACGCGCGCTCTTCGCCCGCTGGGAGAAGCTCGGTGGCTGGATCGGGCACGGGGCGGGCCAGGTCACTACGAGCGCGTTCCTCATGCTCGGGGAGGCAGGCGCGCCGGGCCGCGGTATCTGGCCGCTCACGCTCTACCCAGGCGGTGGGCGGGGCGGCACCGCGGAGGTGGTGTTCCAGTACCTGGCCGCGCGCGAGCCATTCACCGACCGAGCGCTGCGCGCCGAACTCCTCGCCCGACTTGACGAACTGGAGGGCGTAGACATCCCGGAGGGCAAGCTGGAGCTGCGCCCCAACTTCCGTTTGTCAGTACTGGAAAAGGATCGCAACCGCGAACTGCTCGCCGAGACACTGGCGTGGTTCCGGGGCCGCTGGGAGGAGCGGGGCAAGGCGTGAGCGCAGGGCCTGAAGCCGGGGTCGCCGGACTACTACGGAACGCGCTCGGCGAGACACCACCTGACCGACCCCCTCCCCCGCCCCTCCCGCGTGATCGACCCGCTCACCTAGGATGATGACCACCATCTCAGCGGCCCGACGGGCTTCCTGATCCGCCTGCGCGGCGGACGTCGGAGGACATGCCCCCACCCGCACGAGTCTTCTTCGTGCTGCCTGGGGGCGTTTCCTTGCTGTTCCGTGAGTCCGCGGCTTCCGTGGCCGCCCGCATCCTCGAAGGGTCGCTGGCGCTGCATCTGACCGAGAACTTCCGTCACCAGCACGGCCGGAGGCCCGCACAGGCGGAGATACGTTCCTGGGAGCGCAGCCTCCCCGCCCTCGTCAACGCGCTCATCGAGGCCGGGCTCGGCGAGGTGGAGGTGCTCGTCGAGTACAGCCTGCCCCTGACCAGCAAGCGCGCGGACGCCGTACTCGCCGGTGTGCACCCGACCACAGGCGAGCCGTCGTACGTCGTCGTCGAACTCAAGCAGTGGAGCGCGGCCTACCCGGAGGAGGACGAGCCACTGCTGTGCCGGATCGACGCGTACGCGCAACCCGTCCTCAATCCGATCGAGCAGGTACGGGGCTACTGCGAGTATCTGCGGTCGTTCAACGGCGCGTTGGAGCGGATGCCCGACTCGCTGGCCGGCGTGGCGTTCCTGCACAACGCGACCGAGTTCCAGATCGCTGGGCTGAGGAACGTCGAGGAGAACCAGTACGGCCGGATGTACACCGGCGAACAGCGCGGCGCCTTCCTCGACTTCCTGCGCTCGCGGCTCGCCGCGAAACCCGGCGCGCACGTGGCCGACGTATTGCTCGGCGCCAAGGTACGGCCGTCGAAGCAGCTGATGTCGGTAGCGGCAGCCGAGATCCGCGACCGGGAGCAGTTCGTGCTCATCGCCGAGCAGCGGGTCGCGTACGAGAAGGTGATGTCCGCCGTCCGCAGGGCCAAGCGCGGCAACCACAAGCAGGTGATCGTGGTGACCGGCGGTCCCGGATCAGGCAAGAGCGTCATCGCGCTGTCGGTGCTGGGTGAGCTGTACCGCCGTGGGGTTCCCGCACTGCACGCGACCGGATCCGCGTCGTTCACCAAGACGATGCGCAGGGTCGCGGGGCACAAGAAGCGTGAAGTGCAGCAGTTGTTCATGTACTTCAACAGTTTCATGGACGCCGAGCCAAACGACCTGGACGTGCTGATCTGCGACGAGGCCCACCGGCTGCGGAAGACCTCTGCGAACCGCTACACCAAGGCAGCACTCCGCACCGGACGCCCCCAGGTGGCGGAACTGATCGACGCGGCCCGGGTCCCCGTGTTCCTGCTCGACCAGCACCAGGTGGTGCGTCCCGGTGAGATGGGGACCAGGCAGGAGATCGAGCGGGCCGCCGCCGCAGAGGGACTCGGCTGCACGGTGGTGGAGTTGGACGGCCAGTTCAGGTGCGGCGGAAGCGACGCGTACGGGAAGTGGGTCATCGACCTACTCGGCTTGGACGGCGGCACACCCAGCCAGTGGGAGCCCGACGGAAAGCTGCAGCTACTGACCGCCGAAACCCCGCAGGAGTTGGAGGACTTCCTCGTCGCGCGCCGAGAGGAGGGTTACGGCGCCCGCATGTCGGCCGGCTACTGCTGGAAGTGGACCACGAAGATCACGCCTGACATGACGACACTGCCCGAAGACGTCGTGATCGGCCAATGGTCCCGCCCCTGGAACCTCTACGGCGACCGCTCCGCCCTCGGCGCACCACCCGCCCCCCTGTGGGCCACCGACCCGGCCGGCTTCGGCCAGGTCGGCTGCGTCTACACCGCGCAGGGCTTCGAGTACGACTGGTCCGGCGTGATCATCGGCCCTGACCTGGTCTGGCGAACGGACCGCTGGGTGGTAGACCGCTCGGCCTCGAAGGACCCGTCCTTCACGAAGGCCACGCCTGACGCCGACGTCGACCGCCTCATCCGCAACACGTACAAGGTGCTGCTGACGCGGGGAATGGTCGGGACGATCCTGTACTCGACGGACGCGGAGACCCGCGAGAAGCTGCGGTCGCTGATTCATCCGGCATCTCGGGCCGAGGTGAGGGAGCTCGTGTAGTTCGTCCTGGGCGAGAAAGGTGGTCAGCCAGTGTCACCCGCGTCAGGATTCGTGTGGTTGCTCGCCGCCCGTGGTGTTCGTCCAATGTCAATGCCGCCGTCATCAAGGGCGGTGCACTCCTGAACACGCAGTCCTCATAGGGCCGAGCACGGAAGTTCCCCGACCCGACCCAGGTGCGGCGGACACCCGGCACCGCGCCCGATTCCCAACCGCTGACCACCGCACCCGGTCCCGGCGCGCGAGCAGATCCACGAGGCCCAGCCCACGCCCGGTTCGTCATTCGCGTTGTCGAACGGTGCCGACGCCTTGGTCGTCTGAGCACGGGTGCCGCTCAGCGATGTGACCGTAGAGTGATCAGTAGTCGGATGCGGCCCGACGGGCTTCCCTCAGGACATGCCCCCACCCGCACGAGTTTCTCGTGTCCTGGGGGATGTTCTCGTGCTCCTGCTGCAGCTTCCTGCGGTGGACCTACTCAGACTTGATCAGCGGCGCCTGCTGCTGTCCCATCTGGCCGCGCGCTGGCTGTCTTTCAAGAAGAAGGAAGTCAGCGACGGGGAGAAGGCCGCCTGGCAGGAAAGCCTCACACAGCTGGCCAACGACCTGGTGAGCGCGGGCCGCGGTGATGTACGGATGCTCGTGGAGTGCAAGCCCGAGGGTGCTGACGCACCCGTGGATGTCGTGCTGGTGGGGCGGCATCCTGAAACAGACCGGGAATCGGTCCTGCTTGTGGAACTCAAACGGTGGAGTTCGGTCTCGCAGAGCGCGAAGAGGCCTGAGAGAGTCGCGGTGCCCGGCTATGCGAGCCCCAAGGCGCACCCCAGCGACCAACTCCAAGCCACCTATGACTTCTTCACCGGTGACGAGGGCCCGCTCAAAGGAATGCAGATCGAGTACGCAGGTCTCTCCTACCTGCACAACGCCCGCGCTTCGGATGTGGGCCCCTTGTTCTCCGCCCGCACCTCCACGGGACCGCACGCGTTGACCATCACGGCCGACACACGCGCGGATCTCCTCGACGACCTTCGGGAACGCTTCGCGGAGAGCGGAAGTGCCTCTGCTGCGGAAAGGGTCCTGCAGCGGCTGGCCATCCGAACCACACCGCTGCTCACCGCGATGTTGTCGGCGCGGGGCGAGGACACTGTGTTCACCCTGAGAGGGGAACAGCGTCGGGTGTTCCGAGACATCCGCCTTGCCGTTGAGCGTCTTCCAGTGGACGAGAAGCGCGCCGTCTTCATCGTGGAGGGAGGGGCCGGGAGCGGCAAGAGCGCGATCGGCCTGGAATTGCTGCAGCACTTCTCGGCCGCGGGACAAAGCGTGAAGTACGCCAGCGGCTCCCGAGCGTTCGACGCCGCGATGAAGAGGCACGTCGGCTACGGCGACGGAGAGTTCCAGGACCGGTTCGCCTTCTTCAGCAGCTTCATCACTCCGCCTGCGCCGCCGTTGGATCTGCTCATCTGCGACGAGGCGCACCGCCTTCGCGCGCGCTCGACGTCCCGCTACCTGCCGGAGGAGAAGTGGGGGAAACAGCCGCAGGTGGATGATCTCCTCGACGCCGCCCGCGTGACCGTCTTCCTGCTGGACGGTAGCCAGGTCGTTCGCCCCAACGAGGTGGGGACCGCGGCACTGATCAGAGAAGCCGCGGAGAACCGTCACATCACGCCCAGGATGTACGAGCTCCACAAGCAGTTCCGCTGCGGGGGCAGCGACCGCTATCGCGACTGGGTCCACGATCTCCTCGGCATCTCCAACCGGGAGGCGGACACCTGGATACCCGACGGTCTCATGCACGTCGAGGTGGCGGACAGCCCTGAGGAACTGGAGCGGATCATCCTGGAGGAGAGCGAGGCAGGAGCGAGCGCGCGTATGGTCGCGGGTTTCTGCTGGCCGTGGACGCCGCTGCGTAAGGACGGGACGCTTGAGTCCGACGTACGTATCGGAGACTGGCATCGCCCGTGGAATGTCAAGGGAGACAAACAGGGTGCGAACGACGCTCCGCCCGCCAAGCTCTGGGGGGTACGACCCGAGGGCGTCGGCCAGATCGGCTGTGTTTACAGCGCACAAGGGCTGGAGTGGGACTGGTGCGGCGTGATCATCGGCGACGACATGGTCTGGCGTGAGGACCACTGGGAGTACCGGCGCGCGGCATTGACCCGCGACAAGGAACGCGGGGTGTGGCGGGTGCGGAAGCCGGGATCCGCGGACGAGAGTATCCGTTCCAGGAACAATGAGCGGTTCGACGAATGCGTGCGCAACGCTTATCACGTGCTGATGACCCGGGCCAGCCGCGCGACGGTGTTGTACTCGACTGATATCGAGACTCAGGCATACCTGAAGAAAATGGTCGGCCCTGTCGAGGACGACGGTCTTCGCCCCACGTGGGACAGGCTTCCCCCGGAAGCACGCGCAGTCCGGCTTCCCTCGGTGCCGAAAGGCGGGCAAAAGAAGGGGAAGCAAGCGAAGGCCGGACCGCAGGATCTGCAATTGAGCTTCGAATTCCTGAGCTGACAGTGGGAGTCAGTGGTGGGGTCCGAAGACCCCACCACCCCGCGGCTAAAAACCGCAGACTCGTGCCACCGTCTGCACGAGGCTCCACAGCGCCTTGGCTGCGAGGCCGGCGGCGATACGGAGCGCGAGCTCGCGGTGCCACGTGCGCTGCGTCGGTGCGTTCTTGTCGGAGGCGATGCTCATGCAACAGCCCTTCTGCAAAGCCGCGAGGTAGCCCCCCGCCAAGGCGGTAGAACGGGTCCTGCCCTACCGGGCGGTCCACACCACCGAAGTGGCGTCCACAAGGGATGCGCTCCACTGCCGAGCCTGCAGTTCCGACCACACCTTCCGAAGAAGAGACGCGGCGCGAAGCAACCGTAGCCGAACTGCGTTGATCTTGCTGGGGTTTGCAGCCCAGCGCTGTCGGGGCTCGTATCCGCTCAGCCGGAAGTCGTCCGACTCGACCTGACCTGGGCCGACCGCCTCGCCCACCTTTCTGCTGCCAGCGGTAGATCGCTGCGCGCTTTCAGGGCTGTAGGACAGGGAGGATCCTCCGCCGCGCCTGGCCGACGCGACAATCGCGGCCCGGCTTGCCGAAGGCGGGCAGACGAGTCGGGCTGTACGCCGGGTTCTGTCACCCGATCGCCTCGCGGCGGTCGGGGAGACGGCCATCCATCTAGGACCGGCGTTGCCGCCGGTCTCGTGCGGTCTACCCGGGGACTCGGGCGGGCAGCCCTCGAACGTCCCCGCAGAAACACCGGGGTGTTTCCTTTTGACCTTGCTCCGGGTGGGGTTTACCTAGCTGCTCAGGTCGCCCTGGGCACTGGTGGTCTCTTACACCGCCGTTTCACCCTTACCCGGTGCCGAAGCGCCGGGCGGTTTGTTTTCTGTGGCACTTTCCCGCGGGTCACCCCGGGTGGCCGTTAGCCATCACCCTGCCCTGTGGAGCCCGGACGTTCCTCGGGGAGCCCTCCAAGAGGGGACTCCACGCGGCCGTCCGCCCGGCTCGTCTGCCGTGGGGACCATGTTACCGGGGCCTCGGGGCAGGATGGTTCCGCGGTCACGCGAACCGGGCCCGCCGTGGCCAGCACCGAGCCCGCCAGGATCAACAAGAAGGCCACGCCTACGCCCACAGTCAGGGGCTCGGACAGGAACAGCACCCCCGCCACCACCGCCACCGCCGGGTTGACGTACGTGATCACCGTCGCCCGCGTCGGGCCGACCTCCTTGATCAGTTCCAGGAAGGCCACGAACGCCACCGCCGTGCAGATCACCCCCAAGCCCGCCAGAGCCGCCAGGACGGAGGACGAGGGCATCGAGGAAGGCCAGGTCAGGGCCGCGCCCGGGGCGTAGACCAGGGCCGCCAGCGCCAGGCACGGTGCCGTGAGCTGGAGCGAGGGGATGTCCTTCAGCCAGCGTGCCGCTATCAGGGGGGCCGTCGCGTAGCCCACCACCGTGACCAGTACCTCCGCCATCGACTTCGCGTCACCCCCGGTAAGGTGCGGAACGGTCAGGACTCCCACGCCGGCCAACCCCAGCGCCAGGCCCGTCACCCGCCGCGCGCCCAACCGCTCCGTGTCGCCGAAGAAGCGGGCCAGCAGGACGCCGACGATCGGTACGCCCGCTATCAGCAGGCCCGCCGTCGAGCTGGAGAGGTGGCGTTCCGCGTCCGTCAGCGTGTACCAGGGGCCCATGATCTCTATGACCGCGAAGGCCAGCATGGGCAGCCAGTGCGCCCGTATCGTCCGGATCAGACCTCCCTGGCGCAGCGCGAACGGCAGCAGGAGCAGCGCGCCCAAGGCGCAGCGTACGAACACCACCATCGTCGCCGACAGCGGGGCGTCCACCGCCACTTTGATCATCAGGTAGGGGATGCCCCAGACCACTCCCATCAGGGAGAACAGGAACCAGCCGCGTGCAGTCATGCGGACATCGTCGGCGTCCTCAATGGCTCGCGTCTTGAACGCTGTTGCGGTACGCCGCCGGCGTCACCCCCAGTACGCGGCGGAACCAGCGCGTCAGGTGCGCCTGGTCCGCGAAGCCCACCAGGGCGGCCACCTCCGAGGGACGGAGGCCCGACTCCAGTAGGCCGCGCGCCCTGCCGACCCGGTACTGGGCCAGCCAGGCGTACGGCGGTATCCCCATCGTCGTCCGGAAGGCCCTGAGGAGCTGGTAGCGGGACAGGCCCAGGTCAGCGGCCAGGTCGGCCAGGGACGGGGGTGACAGCAGTTCGTCCGCCAGGCGGTCGCGGACCGCTCTCGCCACCGCCTCCGCGCCGGGGATCACGCACGTCGTCACGCGGGACGTGGAGTGACGGCCGGCCAGGGCCGTCAGCAGCCAGGGCAGACGGGACTCCGTCTCCAACGGGTCCGGGCAGACGCTGAGTTCGGAGTGCGCGGAGAGGAGGGCGGCGGCCAACTCCGGGTCGTCCAGGAGGGGCTCCCGGAAGTGCGGGGTGTCTGAAGAACCGTCCGCCAACAGGGCCGGAGCCGCGTACAGGGCGCGGTACGCGTAGCCGTCCGTGGTGTTCCCCGGGCCGCCCGTGTGCATCTCTCCCGGGGCCAGTACGACGATCGAGCCCGGGCCCGTGCGGATGTGGCCGCCCCGGTAGTCGATGAGCTCCGAGCCGCCCACGCAGACACCGATCGTGTACTCGTCGTGGGCGTGCGGGGCGTAGATGTGCTTGTCGAAGCGTGCGGTCAACAGGTCGAGCGGGGGGCCGCAACGGCCCAGCCGTGCCCGCGTCCACAGTGCTTGTTCCATACCGGCGCCGCTCCCCCTGTCACACGCTTTCAGGGTGCAACGCCGCAGCGCTCAGAGAAAGTCCGCGGTCTCCAGGTCGAAGGCGAACGGGGCAGGGAGGGCGAGCGGCTTGCCGAGGGGGCGGGTGGAGTGCTCCCGGTAGTCGTCCTTCTCCGGGTCGCCGAACAGCGTGACCGAGGCTGCGTCCCGGTCCACGAGCAGGTAGAGGGGGATGCCGCCACGGGCGTAGCAGCGGCGCTTGGCCTCACGGTCCGCCTCCGGTTTGGTCGACGTCACCTCAAGGACCATGGCGACTCCGTCGCAGGGCATCCAGGAATCGGCGCTCGCGAAAAGGTCGAGATCCAGAGGCGCCAGCGTGACGTCCGGGACGACATGGTTCTTCGGGCAGCCCTCGCCGCTTCGCAGCTTGAGGCCCCTGTTCCCGGAGAAGTCCATTTCGGTACGCGAACGCTTGATCACTTGACGAACGATCCGGCTGATGTACTTCTCGTGCTCCCCGTCCGGCGGCGGCGTCACAACGATCTCCCCCTCGATCAGTTCAGCCCGGAAACCCTCCGGGGTGTCGAGGGCCAGGAAGATCTCCAGCAGTCCCTCAGCCGGCGTGAGCGGCTCATGGGCCACGGCACTCATGTCACGCTCCTCCTTCTGTCGCTCGCCAGGCTGGGTCATCGCAAGATCACCTGTCGGTGGGATCGGGAACCGTTCCCTCGATCGTGGCACACGACCACGGCCTCGGACACGCGATCAGGCGGGCGCGAAGCGCACCTTCGCCGGGCTCGCGGACGTGCTCGGATCCGACCTCACAACCTTCACCCGCAGCCGCTCCCCCAGCGACAGCCCCTCCCCGTCGATCCGGCCGATCACCGCCGGCGTCTCCAACTGCACGGTCCCCACCGTCGGTCGGTGTTCGTCGACGTCCACCACGCACCCGTCGAACACCTCCCCCACCCGGTCCTTCAGCAGTGCCGCCTCGACGAGGTCGACGGACGCCCGTTCCGCCATGGCCGCACGGTGGCCGCCCTCGGACATCTCGCGTGGCAGCGCATCGAAAGCGGCGAGGACCCACTCCGGCACCGGCTCCCCCGCCACCGCCGCCAGGCAGATCTCCGACGCGTACCGGTCGACCAGGCGCCGCAGCGGGGCCGTGCAGTGGGCGTACGGGGCGGCCACCGCTGCGTGGGTGGTCAGGGAGGGCAGGGCGCCGTCGCGGAAGACCGTGTAACCCGCGCCCCGCAGCAGGGTCGTGCACTCCTGGAGGAAGGCCGCGTGGGAAGGGGTTCCCGGGTTCAGGGAACGGATCAGCGCCGCGTACGAGACGTGGTGCGGCCAGTCGATGTGCAGGGCGTGGGCGGTGCGGCGGAGGCGGCCCACCGCGCCGTCGGGGGCGGCGGGGAGCGTGCGGAGCACACCCGTGCCGTACGCCAGCATCAGATCCGCCGCCGCCATGCCCGTGAGCAGGGAGATCTGGGCGTTCCAGCCGTCGGCTGGCAGCCCGGCGCGGTACGTGAGCTCGTACGTGCCGTTCCGCTCGACGATCTCCTGCTCGGGGACCCGCAAGGAGATGCCCCCGCGCTCGACCTCTAGCCGTTCCCGCAGCTCGCCGACGACGCGAAGCAGCTCCAGCGGCTCCTCCGCCGTACCCGCGTCGATCTCCCGCTGCACGTTCTCGTAGTCGAGCTTGGCCCGGCTGCGGACCAGGGCGCGGCGGACCTCGGCCGTGGTCGTACGGCCTTCCGCGTCGAGGTCGATCGTCCACAGGGCGGCCGGGCGGACCTGGTCCGGGAGGAGGCTCGCGGAGCCTTCGCTGAGCAGCGGCGGGTGCAGGGGGACCTTGGTGTCCGGGAAGTACAGCGTCTGCACGCGGCGGTGGGTCTCCGCGTCCAGGGCCGAGCCGGGGACCACGAACGCGGCGACGTCGGCGATGGCGTACCGCAGGCGGTAGCCGGTGCCCCGCCGGGACAGGTGCATCGCCTGGTCGAGGTCGGTGGAGGCGGGCGGGTCGATGGTGAAGAGGGGGATGTCGGTGGCGTCGGCGTGCGCCCCGGCCCGAGCCGGCCGTTCGGCCTCGGAGAGCACCTCGGGCGGGAAGTCCGAGGGCACGTCGAGTTCGGTGCGCAGGGCGGCGAAGGCGGCGCGTAGCGGGACGTCGGTCACACGTATGCGGCGGCGGGGCATACAGCGAGGGTAAGCAGATCGGGCCCCGTACGCTGTCCGGAGCTCAACAGAAGGAGAAGTTCCGTGCTGGTCCTGCTGCCTCCCTCCGAAGGCAAGGCGTCCTCCGGTCGTGGTGCCCCGCTGAAGCTGGAGTCGCTGTCCCTGCCTGGGCTCCACGAGGGCCGGGAGGCGGTCCTCGACGCGCTCGTCGAGCTGTGCGCCGGGGACGAGGAGAAGGCCCGCGAGGTGCTGGGGCTGAGCGAGGGGCTGCGGGGCGAGGTCGCGAAGAACGTCGAACTGCGGACCGCGGGGGCGCGGCCGGCCGGGGAGATCTACACGGGTGTCCTGTACGACGCCCTCGACCTGGCCTCCCTCGACGCGGCCGCGAAGAGGCGTGCGGGGCGTTCGCTGCTCGTGTTCTCCGGGCTGTGGGGAGCGGTCCGACCGACGGACCGGATTCCGTCGTACCGCTGCTCGATGGGGGTGAAGCTGCCCGGGCTCGGGGCGCTGGGCACGCACTGGCGTGCGCCGATGGCCGCCGTCCTCGCCGAGGCCGCCGGGGACGGGCTCGTGCTCGATCTGCGGTCCTCCGCCTACGCGGCCGCGTGGAAGCCGAAGGGCGAGGTCGCGGAGCGGACGGCGACCGTACGGGTGCTGCACGCGCCGACCCGGAAGGTGGTCAGCCACTTCAACAAGGCGACGAAGGGGCGGATGGTACGGAGCCTGCTGGCGGCCGGGGTCGCTCCGAAGAAGCCGGCCGAGCTGGTCGAGGCGCTGCGGGAGCTCGGGTACGTGGTGGAGGCGTCGGCGCCCGCGAAGGCCGGGCAGGCATGGGCGCTGGACGTATTGGTGGACGAGATCCACTGAGTCGTATTGCGCAGGGTGCAATGACCTTTGCGCAAGGTGCAGCACTTGGCCATGATGACGTCATGGCCTCCTCCTCCCCTGCCCCCAGCCCTGCCTCCGTGCTCGACCTCGCGCCCGTCGTCCCGGTCGTCGTGGTCCAGGACGTCTCCGACGCCGTACCGCTCGCCCGGGCGCTGGTCGCCGGCGGGCTGCCCGCGATCGAGGTGACCCTGCGGACCCCCGTCGCCCTCGACGCGATCCGGGCCATCGCCGGGGAGGTGCCGGACGCCGTGGTCGGGGCCGGCACCGTCATCACGCCCGGGCAGGTCGCGGACTCGGTGGCGGCCGGCGCGCGCTTCCTGGTCAGTCCGGGCTGGACGGACGTACTCCTGGCGGCGATGCGGGGGGCCGGGGTGCCGTTCCTGCCAGGGGTGTCGACGGCCTCGGAGGTCGTGGCACTGCTGGAGCGGGGGGTGACGGAGATGAAGTTCTTCCCGGCGGAGGCGGCCGGCGGTACGGCCTATCTGAAGTCCCTGTCCGGGCCGTTGCCGCAGGCCCGGTTCTGTCCCACGGGCGGGATCGGGGCCGGGAACGCCCCCGACTACCTGTCGCTGCCCAACGTCGGCTGTGTGGGCGGGACTTGGATGCTGCCGCCGGACGCGGTCGCCGCCCGGGACTGGGGGCGCGTCGAGCGACTGGCCCGGGAGGCGTCCCGGCTACGGGCGCAGGTGTGAGGTGTCGTTGAGGAGCCGCACGCTCGCGTTGCCGTCGGCGTAGTACGCGACGACCGACATGGAGGCCGCCGAGAGCTCCATGCGGAACAGGGACTCGGGCGGGGCACCCAGGGCGAGACGTACGAACGTCTTGATCGGGGTGACGTGGGTGACGAGCAGGACCGTGCGGCCCGCGTACGCCGCGACGAGCTTGTCCCTGGTCGCCGCGATCCGGGTCGCCGTGGCCGCGAAGCTCTCGCCGCCGCCGGTGGGTTCGGCCTCCGGGTCGGCCAGCCAGGCGGTCAGGTCGTCCGGGTGGCGCTCGCGCACCTCGCCGAAGGTGAGGCCCTCCCAGGCGCCGAAGTCGGTCTCGACCAGGCCGTCCTCGACGGTGACCTCCAGACCGAGCCGGTCGGCCACGGCGGCGGCGGTCTGCCGGGTACGGGCCAGGGGCGAGGCGAGGATGTGCTGGATCGTGCCCCGCCTGGCCAGGGCTTCGGCCGCCCGCTCGGCCTGTTCCCTGCCGACCTCGGAGAGGGAGGGATCCGTACCGCCGCTGCCCGAGAACCGCTTCTGGGGGGTCAGCGGGGTCTCACCGTGCCGCAGGAGCACGAAGGTGGCCGGAGCGCCCATGTCGGCCGGGGCCCAACCGGGACTCGCCACGACCTTGGCGGCACGCACATCGGCCTTGGCGTCGGACAATTTCCCCGCGGCAGCGGACTGCTTCTCGGCGGCAGCCGACAGCTTCCGTACCGAACGCGCGGAACCCTCCGAGTCCATCGCCTCGTTCGCCAGCCGGTCCGCGTGCTTGTTCCGCTCGCGCGGGATCCACTCGTACGTCACCCGCCCCGGCGGGAAGATCCGCCCGGCTGCCAGGGCGAGCGGCTTCATGTCGGGGTGCTTGATCTTCCAGCGCCCCGACATCTGCTCGACGACCAGCTTGGAGTCCATGCGGACGTGCACGGCGGCGGACGGGTCCAGGTCGTGCGCGGCGCGCAGGCCCGCCAGCAGTCCCCGGTACTCGGCGACGTTGTTGGTGACGACGCCGAGGTACTCGTACGTCTCGACCAGCGTCTCCCCCGTGGCCGCGTCCAGCACCACGGAGCCGTACCCGGCGGGGCCGGGGTTGCCCCGCGAGCCGCCGTCCGCCTCGACGATGAACTCCCGCACGTCCAGGGCTCCTTACAGGCCGGACTCGGACGTGCGCACCAGGATGCGGCGGCAGTTCTCGCAGCGCACCACGGTGTCGGGCGCGGCCGCGCGGATCTCGTTGATGTCGGTGATGGCGAGCTCCTGACGGCAGCCCTGGCAGGTGCGCTGGTACAGCTTGGCCGCGCCGATGCCGCCCTGCTGCTCGCGGAGCTTGTCGTACAGCTTGAGGAGGTCGGCGGGGACGGAGCCGGCGATGACCTCGCGCTCCTTGGTCACCGAGGCGATCTCGCCGTCGAGGGTCTCGAAGGCCGCGTCCCGGCGGGCGGTCGCGTCCTCGATCTTCGACTGGACGGAGGACACCCGGCCGGTCAGCTCGGCCACCCGCTCCTGCGCGGACTCCAGGCGCTCCATGACCTCGAGGACCACGTCCTCCAGGTCGCCCTGACGCTTGGCGAGGGAGGCGATCTCGCGCTGGAGGTTCTCCAGGTCCTTGGGCGAGGTCACGGCGCCGGAGTCCAGGCGCTGCTGGTCGCGGGCGGCGCGCTGGCGCACCTGGTCCACGTCCTGCTCGGCCTTGGTCTGCTCGCGGGCGGTGTCGCTCTCCTCGGTCTGGGCGGCCACGAGCAGGTCGCGGAGCTGGGTGGCGTCCTTGGTGAGCGACTCGATCTCGGCGTGCTCGGGCAGCGACCGGCGCTTGTGGGCGAGCTGCTGGAGGCGGACGTCGAGGTCCTGGACGTCGAGGAGTCGGATCTGGTCGGCGGGCGCGGCGTTCAGTTGGGGGCTCCAGGTGAAGGGGAGTGGCTGGTCCAGGGGTCGGTGACCGTCTTGGAGACGTGCACGCGCAGGTTCCAGCCGTGGCGGTCGGAGATCTCGTCGAGCTGGGCGGCGGCCAGCTCGCACCAGGGCCACTCGGTGGCCCAGTGCGCCGCGTCGAGCAGCGCGAGGGGACTGTGGGCGCGGGCCTCCGACACGGGGTGGTGGCGCAGGTCCGCGGTGAGGAAGGCGTCGACACCGGCCGCGCGGACCTGGTCGAAGAGGCTGTCGCCGGAGCCGCCGCTGACGGCGACCGTGCGGACGGTGGCCTCGGGGTCGCCGGCGACCCGGATGCCCTGTGCGGTGGCCGGCAGGCGTTCGGCGGCCCGCGCGGCGAGCTCGCGGACGGTCGTCGGGGGGTCGAGCTCGCACACCCGGCCGAGTCCCCGACGTCCTTCCGGGTCCGTCGGGTCCGGCACCAGCGGCCGTACGACCCGCAGGTCGAGCGCGCCCGCGAGCGCGTCCGAGACACCTGGGTCGGCGGTGTCCGCGTTGGTGTGGGCCACGTGCAGCGCGATGTCGTTCTTGATGAGGGTGTGCACGACCCGGCCCTTGAAGTGCGAGGCCGCCACGGTCGTCGTGCCGCGCAGGTAGAGGGGGTGGTGGGTGACCAGCAGGTCGGCGCCCAGCGTCACCGCCTCGTCGACGATCTCCTGGACCGGGTCGACGGCGAGGAGGACCCGTGCGACCTCCTGGTCGGGGTCGCCCACGACGGTGCCGACCGCGTCCCAGGACTCGGCCCGCTCGGCGGGCCACAGGTTCTCCAGCGCGGCGATGACTTCAGACAGACGGGGCACGGGGAAAGGCTACCTGCCTGGTCTGTCCCGCTGAACCTGAGCCGCCGACGGCCGTCCCGCCCAGCACAGTCGCCCCGTTCTCCTCAGGCGAATCGTTCCTGGGCCACACCTTTGTGTGAAGCCGGAGCCCGCCCGTCCCACGTCCGTGCGTGCGAAAACTAGTTTCGTCGCCGGAGGTGACCGGACGATGACGGCCTGTGCCATCGAACCCGCGGCGGCGAACGAGGAGAACGGGGACGGGGAGACCTCACGGACGGAGCGCGCGATCACCGGGGACGGGGAGACGCCCGGCCTCACGACCTCGCGGAGCGACTTCGTGATCACCGTCGACGGCTCCTACGCGGCCCGCCTCGCCCGGGACGGCGACTCCTGGTTCCCGGAGCGCTGGACCCTGGACGGCCCCGAGCCCTACGCCGTGCCGCTGCCCGGCAACCAGCCCGAGGAGCCCGGCACGGAGGTGCAGCCGATGGCCGACGGGCGGGTGCTGATCAGGCGGTTCACGGACGGGCGGCACGCCTTCTCACTGCTCTACCCGACCGGCCCCCGCACCGGCGAGCTGCCGCTGGGCGCGGTCGAGTGCCCGGAGGAGGGCACGGTCCTGCGGCTGCTGCCGCCGGCGCCGTGCGGTGAGAAGGCGTACGCCCTCGCGGTGGGCCCGCGCTCCAGCGCCGTGTGGCTGGTGGCGGGCGGCGCCTTCGGGCCCGAGCACCTCGCGGAGGTGCCGGGGCGCTGCTCGGGCGGGGTGTGGCTGGACCGGACCGGGCGGATGCTGGCGCTGGACCGGGAGACGGGCGGGCGGACCAAGGCGGTGGTGGTCGATCTGGAGCGGGGCGGTGAGGTGTCGCCACTGCTGCAGATCGCCGACGGCAGTGACGACCGGCTGTTGCTGGCCGACCCGGACAGCGGGCTGCTGCTGATCTCCTCGGACGCGCCGTCGCCGGGGCGGGCGCGGCTGGGCTGGGGGGTGCTGGGCAGCACGCTGCCGGTGCGCTTCCCGGAGTGCCTGCGGGTGCCCGACTGCGCGGTGACGCCGTTCGCTATCCAGCCGGGGCAGGTGCTGGTGCCGGAGAGCTGCGGGGTGGCGCTGCGCGTGGACGGTCCGATGGGCAGTTGGGTGGGCGTGTGGCGGCCCGCCGCCCGCCAGGTCCAGCACCTTCCGGCGCCCGAGGGGTGGCCGGCGGGTGCCGGGCTGTGGACGGAGGGCGGCGAGCTGCTCCTGCCGTACGCCACCGCGGACACGCCGTGCGGGGTGGCGCGGTGGGCGGCGGGGAACGGGGCCCTCACCGGGGAGGCGGCGGGCCCTGGGGGAACGGGGGAAGCGGGGGGCACGGGGGCGGGGGACGCGGGCCCGGAGGATCCGGAGGGCGTCGGCGGTACGGCCGCGCGGTCGCCCGAACCGGATCCTCCGGAGCCTGTCGTGGCGCGTCCCGTGCCCTTGCAGCAGGCCCCGTTGGGCAATCTTGTAACGAAGTAGTGCCGGTTGGCCGGGCCGCCTGGAACGGCCCTGTGGTGTGCCGGTTAAAATCCCCCCGCTGTAAGAAAGATCATGTTGACGGGGTGAATTACTTCCATGAGCGACGCCAGCACGAACCAGTCGACTGCCGACGTCCAGGAGTCCACGGGCCACGGTAAGCACCGGGGTCCGGTCTCGGTCCAGGACAGCGACACGGCCCCCCGCGGCCGTCACCGCAAGTCGGTCGAGCAGACCGAGGCCGCGGCCTGAGGGCAGACGGCGACACCGGGCCCTGTCTTCCGCACGGGAGGCAGGGCCGTCGTGCGTCTACTCCCGTCTGAGGCCCAGCACTTCGGCCGCCGCGAAGGTCTCCCCCGCCGGCCGGCTCGCGTAGTGCGGGGTGAGCAGCGCGTCCAGTTCGTCGTAGGTGAAGGTGTCCTGCTTGCTGTCGAACTTGGCCTGCACCCGCGGCCGTTCGACGACGGCGATCATCCCTCCGTGCACGACGACGAGCTGGCCGTTGACGCGCTCGGCGGCCGGCGAGGCCAAGTAGCCGACCAGCGGGGCGACATGCTCTGGTGCGAGCGGGTCGAGTCCCGACTCGGGCTGTTCCAGGCCGGCGAAGACGTCCTCGGTCATCCGGGTGCGGGCGCGCGGGCAGATGGCGTTGGCGGTGACGCCGTACTTGGCGAGCGCGAGGGCCGTCGAGGTGGTGAGCCCGACGATCCCGCCCTTGGCCGCCGCGTAGTTGGGCTGTCCGGCGGACCCGGCGAGGAACGCCTCGGAGGAGGTGTTCACGATACGGCCGTACACCGGCCCGCCGGCCGCCTTGGACCGCTCCCGCCAGTGCGCGGCCGCGAACCGGGTGGTGTTGAAGTGGCCCTTGAGGTGGACCCGGATCACGGCGTCCCACTCGCCCTCGGTCATGGAGAAGACCATGCGGTCGCGGAGGATGCCGGCGTTGTTGACGAGGATGTCGAGCCTGCCGAACTCGGTGATCGCCAACTCCGTCAGCTCGCCCGCCTGTTGGTGGTCGGCCACGTCCCCGGTGTGGGCGACGGCCTGTCCGCCCGCGGCCCGGATCTCCTCGGCCACCCGCTCGGCGGGGCCCGCGGAGGCCGCACCCGAACCGTCCCTGCCGGGTTGGCCGTAGTCGTTGACGACCACGGCCGCGCCGAGCCGGGCCAGTTCCAGCGCCTCGGCCCGGCCCAGTCCCCGGCCGGCCCCGGTGACGATCGCCGCGAGCCCTCCCAGTGGTTTCGTGGCCATCGCGGCGCTCAGATCTCGATGCACGTACGCAGGGAGCTTCCGGTGCGCATCTGGTCGAGCGCCTCGTTGATCTCGTTCAGCGGCACCCGGTGGGTGATCAGGCCGTCCAGGTCGACGCGGCCGGCCCGCCACAGGGCGATGGTCCGCTCGTAGGAGCGCAGCACGTCCCCGCCGCCGTACAGGGAGGGCAGGATGCGCTTCTCGTCGAAGAACAGCTCGAACATGTTGAGCTGGAGGTTGTCGTCCATGGCGCCCGCGCCGACGACCACGAGGGTGCCGCCGCGCCGGGTCGTCTCGTACGCCGTCCTCGCGGTCGCCGACTTCCCGACGACCTCGAAGACGTAGTCGAAGCCCTCGCCCGCGGTCACCTGCTGCTTGGCGTCGGCGAGCTCGTCCGGGGAGACGGCCCGGGTGGCGCCGAACTCCAGGGCGGCCTCGCGGCGCGAGGCGACCGGGTCGACGGCGACGATCTCGGCGGCGCCCTTGAGGCGGGCGCCCTGGATCGCGGAGATGCCGACGCCGCCGCAGCCGATGACGGCGACCGACGAACCGGCTTCCATGTCGGCGGTGTTGAGGGCGGCACCGAGTCCGGTGGTGACCCCGCAGCCGATCAGGGCCGCGATGTCGAAGGGCACGTCGTCGGGGATCGGCACCGCGCAGCCCGCGTCGACGACGACCTCCTCGGCGAAGGTGCCGGTGCCCGCGAAGCCGAAGACGTCCCCGCCGGGGCGGCGGAAGTTGGGGGTGCCCGCGTTCATGAAGCCGGCCAGGCACAGCTCGGTCTGGCCGCGCCTGCACGCGGGGCAGGCGCCGCAGGCGGGCAGCCAGCACACGACGACCCGGTCGCCCGCCTTCAAGTGGCTGACGCCTTCGCCTACTTCGACGATCTCGCCCGCGCCCTCGTGTCCGGGCACGAAGGGTGCCGGCTGCGGGAGGACCCCGGCCATCGCGGACAGGTCCGAGTGGCACAGCCCGGCCGCCCGTATCCGGATCCGTACCCTGCCGGGTCCGAAGCCCACCGCCTCGACGTCGTCTAGGACCTCGAGCTTTTCCTGGCCGATCTCGTGCAGTACGGCTGCGCGCATGGTGCGGGCTCCCCTCGTACGGCGTGCTGGGTTCAGGAGTGTTCGACGGTGGTGTCGGCGAGGACGGGCGCGTCGTCGCGCTCCACGGCGCTGACGGCGACCCGCGTGGACTCCGGCGTGTGCCACATCCGGATCCGCAGGGTCTCGCCCGGGTACACGACCCCGGCGAACCGGGTGACGTACGACCGCACCCGGGTCACGTCGCCGCCGAGCAGGGTGTCGACGACCGCCTTGAGCGTGATGCCGTAGGTGCACAGGCCGTGCAGGATGGGCCGGTCGAACCCGGCGACCTTGGCGAACTCGGGGTCGGCGTGCAGCGGGTTCCAGTCGCCGGAGAGGCGGTAGAGCAGGGCATGGTCCTCGCGGACGGGGCGCTCCACGGTCCGGTCGGGTGCGCCGGTGGGGGGTTCGAGTCGGGCGGAGGGGCCGCGGTCGCCGCCCCAGCCGCCCTCCCCCCGTACGAAGATCTGGGCGTCGTTGGTCCACAACGGGCCCTCGGTGTCGGCGACTTCGGTGCGCATGACCAGGACGGCCGCCTTGCCCTTGTCGTACACGGCGGCGATGCGGTGGGTGGCGGTGGCGGTGCCCTGGACGGGCAGCGGGCGGTGGACGACCAGCGACTGGCCGCCGTGCAGGACCCTGGCGAGGTCGACCTCGACGCCGGGCATGGACAGCCCGCTGATCACTCCGGGCGATCCGGAGCCCGCGACCGTGGCGAAGCTCGGCAGCACGTGCAGCCGGGACTCGAGGGTGTAGCGCAGTTCGTCGGGGTCGGTGGCGGGGTTCGGTGTGTCGGGACGCGAACCCGCCCCGATGCCCAGGTGGTAGAGCTGGACGTCCTTGGAGTTCCAGGAGATCTCGCCGGTCCGGGGTTCGGCGGCGAGGGCCTTGGCTGCGTCGATGGGCATACGGCTCCTCACAGGGGCTCGGTCAAGACCTCGGTACGGCCGTCCGCACCGTCGGCCGCACCGAGGTCGTCACGGGCCGATCTAGAACGCGTTCCAGTCCGGCGCCCTCTGTATAGCCGAGCCCAACGCAGTTGTGAAGACTCCTGACGGTGTGTCAGGTAAGCGGGTCCGCGACGCTCCCGGCACCCGTGACATTTGTCCTGCCGGATTCCGTACCGGCGCATCTGCCGGGAGGGCGGGCCGGGTTCGTAGCGTCGTGGGTGTGCGTCGCTTCGTACGCTGTCCTGTCGTCCCGGCCGCACGCCGGGAGCCGCTGAGCGGAGGAACGGTCATGTCCTGGTCCCGCAAGCTCTCGTGCCGCGTGGACGAGATCCGTGAGGAGGTGCGTGAGGCGCGGCGGAACCAGCGGTACTACCAGGAGAACAAGCAGCGCCTGAAGGCCGAGTACCGGGCGGCCGAGCGGTCCGGGGACGTGCACCCGCAGGCGGGTCTGGGCAGCGGGTTCGGGCTGCTGCCGTGGCTGCTGATGGGGATGGGCGCCTTCTCGAACCTCTTCCAGGGCGAGACCCCGAACCCCTGGGTCGGCGGCCTCGGCCTGCTCACCTTCAACTCGCTCTACGTCTACGTCGCCTTCCGCGCCTTCCGCAAGGAGACCCGGGAGGCGACCTCCACCCGGGTGGCGTTGGTGGTGATGGGGCTGGTGACCTGCGGTCTGGCGATGACGTACGGCGGCAACTGGCTGCTGTTCTTCCCCCTGTTGGGGCTCGCGACGGGCGCGGTCGTGCGGCTGCCGCACCTGCGGTGGGCGGGGGCGGTCGTGACCGTGGTCGCGGGTGCGGCCTCCGTCCTCCGCGACGGCTGGGGCGGACTCGACACCGCGTACGCCACGTGGATCTCCACGATGGTGACGGCCGCGATCATGTCCCTGTCCGCAGCGGTACGGCAGTTGCGCGAGGCCCGCGAGGAACTGGCCCGGCGCGCGGTCGAGGAGGAGCGGCTGCGGTTCTCCCGCGATCTGCACGACCTGCTCGGGCACACGCTGTCGGTGATCGTGGTCAAGTCGGAGGCGGCCCGGCGGCTCGCCCCGCGCGACCTGGACGCGGCGCTCGGGCAGGTCCGCGACATCGAGTCGGTCGGCCGCCAGGCGCTCACCGAGATCCGCGAGGCGGTGACCGGCTACCGCGAGGGCAGCCTCAGCACCGACCTCGACCGGTCCGCCTCGGCCCTGCGCGCCGCGGGCATCGACCCGGTCGTCCACCGCTCCGGCCCCCCGCTCACCGCCCGGACCGAGGTCCTGCTGGGCTGGGTGATCCGCGAGGCGGTGACCAACGTGATCCGGCACAGCGGGGCACGGCGGTGCGAGATCTCGGTACGGGGGGCGGCGGAACGGGTGACGGTGTCGATTTGGGATGACGGTCGGGGGGTGGGGGCGGGCGTTCCTGGAGGCGACGGGCGGGGGGCGGGCGTGGAGGTACGCCTTCCCGAGGGTGACGGTACGGACCCAGCGACGGCGGCCGGGGTCGAACCGGTGTGGGCGGTACGCAGTCCGGGCATCGGCGGCACCGGCCTGATCGGCCTCGCGGAGCGACTGGCCGCGGCGGGCGGACGCCTGGAGGCGGGGCCGCGGGCACAGGGAGGGTTCGCTGTGCGGGCCGAGTTGCCGACCGAGTCGGCAGAGCCGGTGCCGGCCGACGAGTCGGCGGACACCACGGGCCGGATCGGCGGGGCGGCATGGTGACGGCTGTTGGACAGGGCCGGCCGCGCTTCTCGCCTCGACAGGATCGGGCGCGCGAACGCAGCACAAGCAGACCCTCGCACTCCACCCCGCACGCACATCGCGCGCGTCACCGCAGCAGAAACGCACCCCCTCCACCCACCGTCCCGCGTCCTACCCTTGGCCCGTGAACGAGATGCCGCGGGATCATCGGGCCGCCAAGTCCATTCGTGTGCTGCTCGCCGAGGATCAGGGGATGATGCGCGGGGCGCTCGCGCTGTTGCTGGGGATGGAGCCGGACATCCAGGTCGTGGCCCAGGTCGCGGCGGGCGACGCGATCGTGGACGCGGCCCTCGTGCACCGCCCCGACGTGGCCCTGCTCGACATCGAGCTGCCGGGGATGAGCGGACTGGACGCCGCCGCCGAGCTGCGCGACCAGGCGCCGGACTGCCGGGTGTTGATCCTGACCACCTTCGGGAGGCCCGGCTATCTGCGCCGGGCCATGGAGGCGGGTGCCGCCGGCTTCCTCGTCAAGGACGGTCCCGTCGAGGAGTTGGCCGCCGCGATCCGCCGGGTGCTGACCGGCGAGACCGTGATCGACCCCGCCCTCGCCGCGGCCGCGCTCAGCGCCGGACCGAACCCGCTCACCGCGCGGGAGTGCGACGTCCTCCGGGCCTCCGTGGACGGCGCGACGGTGGCCGACATCGCCGACCGGCTCCACCTCTCCGAGTCCACCGTCCGCAACTACCTCTCGGCCGCCATCGGCAAGACCGGCACCCGCAACCGGATGGAGGCGGTACGGGAGGCCCGGCAGCAGGGATGGCTGTGAGCCCCGCCGCCCACGGGCCGGACCGAGCGTGCTCTCACCCCGCCAGGCCCTCCTCGGCAGCCGACATCAGCCCGAGGCCGGCACCCCCGCCCCCACAGACGTGACTGCGAGCCCCACCACCCCCGAGCCGAACCCACCACCCCCTCACCCCGCCGAAACCCGCCTCGGCAACCACACCAACACCAGCGCCACCGCCACGACCAGCACCCCCCGTCCCCGCACGCGTGCTGTGAGCCCACCGCCCACGGCCGGACCGAGCGGGCCCTGACCCCGCCACGATCCTCCTCGGCAGCCGACATCAGCCTCACCGCCAAAGCCAGCACCCCCGCCCCCACAGACGTGACCGGGCGCCCCACCACCCCCGAGCCGAACCCACCACCCCCTCACCCCGCCGAAACCCGCCTCGGCAACCACACCAGCATCAGCACCACCGCCAAGGCCAGCACCCCCGTCCCCACCCGGAACGCCAGTGCGTAGCCCTCCGTCAGGGCCTGCGGCGAGTCCGTACCCGCCGTGCGGGCCGCCGCCAGGGTCGACAGGACCGCGAGGCCCAGCGAACCGCCCATCGTGCGCGAGGTGTTGATCAGGCCCGACACCAGCCCGGCCTCCCCCGGCGCCGCCCCCGACGTGGCCAGCGAGGCGAGCGGGGTCGAGGCGAGGCCCGCGCCCAGCATCATCAGGACCCCGGGTCCCATGATCGAGGTGAGGTAGCCGCCGTCGGAGGTCATCGTCGACTGCCAGCCGTAGCCGGCCAGCGAGACGAGCGTCCCCAGGGCCGCCACCCGGCGCGCTCCGAGCCCGTGCATGAGGCGGGGCGCGAGCTTGGAGCCGAGCACGATCGCCAGGGAGCTCGGCAGCATGGACAGACCGGCTTCGAGCGGGGAGTAGCCGAGGACGTTCTGGGCGTAGAGCGTGATGAAGTACCACGTGCAGAACAGGGCGGCCCCGCTCAGGAACATCGCCGCGTTCGCCGACGCCACCGCCCGCACCCTGAGCAGTCCGAGCGGCATCAGCGGGGCCGCCGTACGCGACTCGACGACGAGGAAGCCCCCGATCAGCGCGAGCCCGACGGCCAGCGGGACCAGGGTGGCGGCCGCCGTCCACCCCTCGGCCTCGGTCTGCGAGATGCCGTACGCCAGCACCGCGAGGCCCCCGGTGACCAGCAGCGCTCCGGGCAGGTCGAGGCGTCGGCGGGCCCCGCCCCGGCTCTCGGTCAGCCACAGCAGGGAGCCCAGCAGGACCACCGCGCCGACCGGCACGTTGATCAGCAGCACCCAGCGCCAGGACAGGGTGTCGACGAGGAGTCCGCCGAAGAAGCCGCCGGCCGCGCCGCCGCCCGCGCCGACGGCCGTCCAGGTGGCGATGGCCCGGGCCCGCGCGGGCCCCTCGGGGACGGCCGACGTGACGATCGTCAGGGTCGCCGGGGCCAGCACCGCCGCGCCGAGGCCCTGCACGGCACGGGCGAGCAGCAGTTCGCCGCCCTGCTGGGCGAGGCCGCCGGCCAGTGAGGCCACGGTGAACAGTCCGAGGCCGACGAGGAACATCCGCTTGCGGCCGTAGAGGTCACCGGCCCGGCCGCCGAGGAGCATGAACCCGGCGAAGGCGATGGAGTAGGCGTTCACGACCCACTGCAGGCCGGACTCGCTCATGCCGAGGTCGGCGCGTATGGACGGCAGCGCCACGTTGACGACCGACACGTCGAGGACGACCAGGAACTGGCCCGCGCACGCGAGCGCCACGACCAGCCAGGCGGGGGGCGCGGAACGGACACGAGGGGGTCTGCGGGTGGCGTCAGCGGCTTCGAGCATGACGGTCATGGTCTCAACCCGGTGCGACTTCCCCAAGAGAATATAAAGAAATCGTTAGTACGCCGAAGCATCGGAATAGTTGCCCATGCATACGTAGTTCAAGCCACACGTAAGCCGATCTTCCAGGCCCGGAGGCCTCCCTCACATGACGCACACGCCGATCGACCAGCCCACCCGGAGAGCGTCCGGCGCTGTCGTCCCGGTGCTCGCCTTCGCGGGCATCGTGGTCGCGGTGATGCAGACCCTGCTCGTCCCGGTCATCAAGGACCTGCCGCAACTGCTGGACACCGAGCCCAGCAATGCCACCTGGGTCCTGACGTCCACCCTGCTCTCGGGCGCCGTCGCGACCCCGATCATGGGCCGCCTCGGCGATCTGTACGGCAAGCGCCGCATGCTGATCGCGAGCCTCGCCGTGATGGTGGTCGGCGCGCTGGTCAGCGCGTTCACCAGCACCCTGCTCCCCATGATCGCCGGCCGCACCCTCCAGGGCTTCGCCATGGGCGCGATCCCCCTCGGCATCGGCCTGATGCGCGACATGCTGCCCCGCGAGAAGCTCGGCTCGGCCATGGCCCTGATGAGCTCCTCGATCGGCGTCGGCGGCGGACTCGCCCTGCCGCTCGCGGCCCTGATCGCGCAGCACGCCGACTGGCACGCCCTCTTCTACGGCGCGGCCGGTCTCGGCGCCCTCTCGATCGCCCTCACCCTCATCGTCGTACCGGAGTCCCCGGCCCGCGCCGAGGGCACCTTCGACGTGCTGGGCGCGCTCGGCCTCTCCACCGGCCTGGTCCTCTTCCTGCTCCCGATCACCAAGGGCAGCGACTGGGGCTGGACCTCGGGCACCACGCTCGGCCTGTTCGCCGCCTCCGCGGCCGTCCTGCTGCTGTGGGGCGTCATGGAGCTGCGGGTGAAGGCCCCGCTGGTCGACCTGCGCACCACGGCCCGCCCGGCGGTCCTCTTCACCAACCTGGCGTCGATCATGGTGGGTGTCTCCTTCTACGTCGTCTCGCTCGTCCTGCCCCAGCTCCTCCAGCTCCCGAAGGCGACCGGCTACGGCCTCGGCCAGTCGATGGTCACCGCGGGTCTGCTGGTCGCCCCGCTCGGCCTGACGATGATGTTCACGGCGCCGGTGTACGCCCGCCTCTCCGCGAAGTACGGCCCCAAGGTCACCCTCATCCTCGGCATGCTGATCATCGCGATCGGCTACGGCGCCGGCCTCGGCCTCATGAGCGCGGCCTGGCAGAGCCTGGTGATCGCGGTCGTGCTGGGCGCGGGCATCGGCCTCGCGTACTCCTCCCTCCCCGCACTGATCGTCGGCGCGGTCCCGGCGTCGGAGACGGGCGCGGCGAACGGCCTCAACACGCTGATGCGCTCCATCGGTACGTCCGTGTCCAGCGCGGTGATCGGGATGGTGCTGGCGAACACCGCGAACAACGTCGGCGGCGTCGCCGTACCGACCATGCACGGCTTCCGGGTGTCCTTCCTCATCGCGACCGGCGCGGTGGCCGTAGGACTGCTCATGGCGCTGTTCCTGCCGAAGGCGAACCGCGCGCCGCAGCTCCGGGCCAGCAGCGAGGAGGAGGCGAACCTGGAGCGTGCCGAGGAGGTGCTGCGGGGCTTCCGCGGCCGTGTCCTGGACGCGTCCGGCGCTCCGGTCGCCCGGGCCAAGGTCACCCTGATCGACCGGCGCGGCCGGCAGGCGGGGGCCACGCTCTCCGACGACGACGGCACGTACGCCCTCACCGTCCCCGCCCAGGGCGCCTACGTCCTCGCCGCCCGCGCCGCCGGCCACGGCCCCCTGGCCTCCTCGGCCACCCACGCCGGCGAACCCCACGCGATCGACCTGGACCTGTCCCTCCCCAGGGGGACGATCACGGCCTGACCGCTCCCCGAGGACCCACATGGCACCCCCGTCCCGGGCTCGGGGCGGGGGTGCGGTGCGTCAGCGCCCCGGACGGGCGTAGGGCCTGAGGCCCGCCTGCCGTCTCCGGACCCGGGCAGGCCAGCAGCCGTCGCGTCGCCGGCGTGGGCTGGGCGGGGATCACGGCTGACGGAGGGCCGAGGGCGGCGGAGCCCGCGGGCGAAGGGCGCCCGGCGGGGTCGGTTGACGTGGGAACCGCCGAGGGCCACGGGGCAGGGCCCCACGCCCAGGAGGGCGAACGGCGGACTGGGGCAACGGACGGCGGCTGACGGAGTCGGCTGACGCCGGGACGGCAGAAGCGGCGGACGGCCGCCGACGGAGTGGCCTATCCCCGGGACGGCAGAAGCGGCGGACGGCCGCTGACGGAGTCGCCTGACGCAGGGACGGCAGGGACGACCGACGGCCGCCGACGGAGTCGCCTGACCCCGGGACGGCAGAAGCGGCGGACGGCCGCCGACGGAGTCGCCTGACGCAGGGACGGCAGGGACGACCGACGGCGGCTGACGGAGCCGCCTGACCCCGGGGCGGCAGGGGTAACGGACGGCGGCTGACAGGAGTCGGCTGACGCCGGGACGGCAGGGGCGGCGGGCGGCTGGAGGTCAGCGGACGCCAGGACGACGGCCGATCGACGAGCCGCGGCGCCGGTACGGCCGACGGGGGGCATAGCCCGGCCGGCGTCCCGCCCCCGACAGACGACCGCCCCCGCTACGGCCCCCTCACTGGACCGAGCCGCCCGTCACCTCGCTTCAGCCACCCCCTTAGGCTGCCCGTACCGGACGACTGGAAGGACCCCCCATGGCCGTGGCGCCCAAGCCCGAGATTCTCGCTGCCTTCGAGGCTGCCAAGGGGTTCATGCCCCTGGGGGAAGGGCTGGCGCTCTACGAGGCCGCTCTGGAGGCCGGGCGGCTCGGGCTGCCGTTGCTGGAGGTCGGTACGTACTGCGGCCGGTCCGCGGTTCTGCTCGGGGACGCGGCCCGCGAAGCCGGTGTGGTCGCGCTGACCGTCGACCACCACCGGGGCAGCGAGGAGCAGCAGCCGGGGTGGGAGTACCACGACCCGGAGACCGTGGACCCCGAGCTCGGGGTGATGGACACGCTGCCGACCTTCCGCAGGACGCTGTACCGGGCCGGACTGGAGGAGCACGTGGTCGCCCTGGTCGGGCGGTCGCCGCAGATCGCGAAGGTCTGGGGCTCCCCGCTCGGCCTGGTCTTCGTCGACGGCGGTCACACCGACGAGCACGCGAACGCCGACTACGAGGGCTGGGCCCCTCATGTGGCCGAGGGCGGCCTGCTCGTCATCCACGACGTGTTCCCCGAGCCGGAGGACGAGTTCACCGGCCAGGCGCCCTACCGTATCTACCTGCGGGCCCTCGCCTCCGGCGCCTTCACCGAGATCTCCGCGACCGACTCGCTGCGGGTCCTGCGGCGGACGCGGGCGGTGACCCCGGAGCGGGGTTAGAGTCGCAGACGTGTCGTACGCAGGCCCTGAACTCGGTTCCCCCCAGCCCCGCCGGCCCCGCCGCCCCCTGACCGTCGCCCTCGCCGTGCTCGTGCCGGGCGCGCTGCTCGGGTGGCTGGTGTACGAGGGAGTGGGCGGGGCGGCCGACGGCAACGGGACGTCGGCCGCGGCGAGTCCGCGGTCGAGCGCACCGCCGGCCGTCTCCTCCACCACCGCCGAGGACAAGAAGCCCCTCGCCCCGCTCCAGGGCAAGGTCGTCGTCATCGACCCCGGGCACAACGTCACCAACTTCCGGCACACGGCCGAGATCAACCGCAAGGTGGACATCGGCACGCACCGCAAGGAGTGCGACACCACGGGGACGTCCACCAACTCCGGTTACGCGGAGGCCGAGTTCACCCTCGACGTCGCCCACCGGCTGCGCACCCTGCTGCAGGGGGAGGGCGCGACGGTGAGGCTGACCCAGGACGGCGACCGGCCCTTCGGCCCCTGCGTGGACGAGCGCGCCAGGATCGGCAACGACGCGAAGGCCGACGCGGTGGTGTCGATCCACGCGGACGGCGCCGGCGCGGGTCAGCGCGGCTACCACGTGATCCTCCCGGGCCGCGTGCACCAGGGCATCGCCGACACCCGCCCGATCGTCGCCCCCTCCGCGGAACTCGGCGAGCTCGTCGCACGCGACTTCGGCCGGGTGACGGGCACCGCCCCCTCCAACTACATCGGCGACGGCACCGGTCTGGACACCCGCACCGACCTGGGCGGCCTCAACCTGTCGAAGGTTCCCAAGGTGTTCATCGAATGCGGCAACATGCGCGACAGCAAGGACGCGGCGCTGCTCACCAGCGGGGCCTGGCGGCAGAAGGCCGCGCAAGGAATCTCTGAGGGAATCGTGAGTTTCCTGCGCGGGTGACGCCCGGCGCGTGAACCCGTCGTACGCTGCGCCCGGCCGGACGATAGGGTCTACCGACGACGAGACGACCTACGAAGGACTTGAAGTGAATATCCGCTCCCTCACTCGAGGCGACGGCGTGGTGATCGGTGCAGCGGTGTTGCTGTTCATCGCGTCGTTCCTTGATCTGTACTCGGTCGACGGAGCCCCCGACGACGCCGACCTCCCCAGCGCCTGGGCGAGCGGTCCGGTCGTGATGGGGGTCGTGCTCGCGGGCATCATCGGCGCCGCCCTCGTCGTCCTGTCGCGCGGCATGCCGCAGCTCCCCAAGCCGGCGGGCCTCGATCTCGGGCAGGTCGGCACGGCGTTCACGATCTTCGCCGCCTGGAGCGCGCTCGGCAACGTCTTCGACCCGCTGAGCGCCGCGGACTACGGCTCCAGTTCGGACACCGTCAGCGCCGGTGTCGGCCTGATCCTCGCTCTCGTCGCCACCGTGGTGATGGCCGGCGCCGCGGTCGCCACCCCGCTCGTCCCCGCGCTGCAGGCCGGCCTCGTCCCGGCCCCCAAGCCGCCCCAGCCGCAGCCCTACGGCGCCCAGCCGCCCGGTGGTTACGGCTACCCGGGCGCCCAGCAGCCGGGCCAGCAGGGCCAGCCCTACGGCGGTCAGCCGCAGCCGGGTCAGCCCTTCGGCGGCGCACAGCCGCAGCCGTCGGCCCCGCAGCCGCCGGCCGCGGAGTTCTCGCCGTTCTGGTTCGCCGTGCCGGTGCCGCGTCCGCTGTTCGCGGAGGACGGTTCGCCGACGCCGATCGCCGAACTCGCCCCGGGCACCTGGTACCTGGCGGTCGAGCAGCGCGGTCAGGGTCTGGTGGCCCAGACGCAGGACGGCCGTCGTGGTGTGCTGCAGGACACGAGCGGCATCCAGCGCGGCTGACCCCTTCGAGGTCGTAGGACGGCCCCTCGCCCTTCCGGGCGGGGGGCCGTTGCCGTACATTCGCGAGCGGCCCGGTGAACTGACGAGCCGTCAGGAGGCGTCGTGCGACTCGGTCTTGCGCTCGGTTACTGGGGTCGGGGCCCCTCCCCCGACCATGTGCCGCTGGCCCAGGAGGCGGAGCGGCTCGGCTATGACTCGGTGTGGACAGCCGAGTCGTGGGGGTCGGACGCGTTCACCCCGCTCACCTGGATCGCGGCACAGACCTCAACGATCAGGCTGGGTACGGCGGTTGCGCAGATGGCGGCCCGCTCGCCCACCACGACGGCCATGCACGCCCTCACCCTGGACCACCTCTCCGGCGGCCGGGTCATGCTCGGGCTCGGACTGTCCGGGCCGCAGGTCGTCGAGGGCTGGTACGGCCGCCCGTTCCCCAAGTCGCCGCTGACCGCGACCCGGGAGTACGTCGACGTCGTACGGCAGGTGCTGCGGCGGGCGGCGCCGGTCGAGGTGGACGGCCGTTTCCACTCCCACCCCTACCGGGGGCCGGACGGCACCGGGCTCGGCAGGGCGCTCAAGCCGATCACCCATCCCCTGCGGGCCGACCTGCCGGTCCTGCTGGGCGCCGAGGGCCCGAAGAACATCGCCCAGACGACCCGGATCGCCGACGGCTGGCTGCCGTTGTACTGGTCGCCGGACCGGCCCGAGGTGTACGAGGCCGCGCTCGCCGGCGCGCCGGAGGGCTTCCTGGTCGCGCCCATGGCCCAGGTGCGGGTCTGCGACGACGTGGCGGAGGGGCTGCTGCCGGTCAAGACGATGCTCGGCTTCTACATCGGCGGAATGGGCCACGCGGCCCGCAACTTCCACGCCGATCTGATGGCCCGTATGGGATACGAGGAGCAGGCGCGCAGGATCCAGCGGCTGTTCCTCGAAGGGCGGCGCGAGGAGGCGGTGCTCGCCGTGCCGGACGCGTTCGCCGACGAGATCTCGCTGGTCGGCCCGCGCCAACGCATCGCCGAGCGGCTGGAGTCGTGGCGCAAGGGGCCGGTGACGGACCTGCTGGCGCTGGCCCCGGACCGCGAGTCGCTGCGGGTGCTGGCGGAGCTCAACGCGTGACGCCAGGTTTCGCACCGGAATTCGCGGCCATTCGAACAACATGTCCACTCATACGCGCCGTGGTGCCAACTCAGCCGGGACGGTCATAGCGGTCGTCGCCGACATCATGGCCCTCATCCTGGGCCTGTGGATCCTGATGTACCTGCTGGACGCCAACCGTGCGAACGACTTCGTGCAGTTCATCCACGATGCCGCTCGCTGGCTCGCCGGCTGGTCCTACGACCTGTTCACGTTCGACGAGGCCTGGGCCCGCGTAGTGGCCGGCTACGGTCTCGCAGCGGTGGTCTACCTCTTCGTGGGCCATGCCATCGCCAACAGGGCTCACCGTCACTGAAGCGACCTGAAGGGGCGCGGGGGCCGTACCGATCAGCGGCTCCGCCGCGGGGCGCGACAAGCCGCAGACGACCCGCGCCCGCCGACGGACCGACAGGGCCGAGCTCTCAGGCGCAGCAGTCCGGGTCCAGGCCGACCGGCAGGCGGTCCCCGCCGAACACCGCGCAGGTGGCCTCGTGGCCACCCAGCGCGGCGACGGCCAGCAGCAGTGACCCGGCCGTCCACGTGGTGAGCTCCCGCGGCCAGACCGCGCGGTCCTCGAACACGTACCCGGTCCAGTACAACCCGCTGTCCGGGTCCCGCAGGTGCTGGATCGACTGGAGGATCTCCAGGGCCCGGTCGGACTCGCCCGTGACCCACAGGGCCAGCGCGAGTTCGGCCGACTCCCCGCCCGTCACCCACGGGTTGGGGACGACGCAGCGCACTCCGAGGCCGGGCACGACGAACCGCTCCCAGCCCTCCTCGATACGGGACTTGGCCTCCGCACCGGTCAACGCCCCACCGAGGACCGGGTAGTACCAGTCCATGGAGTAGCGGTCCTTGTCGAGGAAGCGCTCGGGGTGCCGGCGGATCGCGTGCCGCAGCGCGCCGACGGCCAACTCCCAGTCGGGCTGGGCCTCTTCACGCTGTTCGGCGATCGCCAGCGCGCACCGCAGCGCGTGGTGGATGGAGGAGGACCCGGTGAGCAGTCCGTCGGTGACGGGCCTGCCGTCGTCCTCGCGCTTCCACCCGATCTGCCCGCCGGGCTGCTGGAGCCCGAGCACGAACTCCGTCGCCGCGTACACCGTCGGCCACATCCGGTCGAGGAACGTGTCGTCGCCGGTGGAGAGGTAGTGGTGCCAGACTCCTACGGCTATGTAGGCGACGAAGTTGGTCTCGCGCCCGTGGTCGGTGACCTCGGCGAAGTGCCCGTCCTGGTACGCGGCGTACCAGGATCCGTCCTCGTTCTGGTGGCGTGCGAGCCATTCGTAGGCCCGCTCGGCCGCCTCGTGCTCGCCGGCCGCGTCGAGGGCCATGGCCGCCTCGGTGTGGTCCCACGGGTCGAGGTGGTGCCCGCGGAACCACGGGATCGCCCCGTCCTCCCGCTGCACGGCCAGGATTCCGGTGACGGTCGCGGTGGCCTGCTCGGCCGTCAACACCCCCGGCAGGACCAGGTGTTCGGTACGCGGAGTCGTCACCGCGCGTCCACGGAGGACACGGCGGGCAGGTGCGGCTTGGTCGCGTACGCCACGAAGCTCTTGCCGATCAGGGGGTTCAGGGCCTGCTCGGCGACCCTCGTCGCCAGCGGCTTCTTCATGATGTCCCAGACCAGGAGCTTGTGGTACGCCTTCACCGGCAGCGCCTTGTCGTTGTCGACACCGAACGCGCACTTCAGCCACCAGTACGGGGAGTGCAGCGCGTGGGCGTGGTGGGTGCCGTAGGGCTTGAGCCCGGCTTCCCGTATCTTCGCGAGGAGTTCGTCCGCCTTGTAGATGCGGATGTGGCCGCCCTCGACCTCGTGGTAGGCGTCGGACAGTGCCCAGCAGACCTTCTCGGGGCCGTAGCGCGGAACGGTGATCGCGATCCGGCCGCCCGGCTTCAGTACCCGGACCATCTCGGCGAGCACGCCCTTGTCGTCGGGGATGTGCTCCATCACCTCCGAGATGATCACGACGTCGAAGGACTCGTCGGGGAAGGGCAGGGCCAGGGCGTCGCCCTCCATGGCCGTCGCGGTGGCGCCCTCGGGGGCCTCCCCGGCCTCCTTCATCGCCGCGAACCACTTGGCGACCTCGCGGATCTCCTCGGCGTTCTGGTCCAGGGCCACGACCTGCGCGCCGCGCCGGTAGCACTCGAAGGCGTGCCGGCCGGCCCCGCAGCCGAGGTCCAGGACGCGGTCGCCCGGCGCGAGCGGGAACCGGGAGAAGTCGACGGTCAGCACGTGGCCCTGCTTTCGGGGTAGACACCGGTGTCACTGGTGGGGGCTGCCGGGGCAGCGGTGTTCGAGGTGGCGGCCACGACGCTGTCCGGGCCGGCATCGACGGGTCCGGCTCCCGCGCCGGGTCCGTGGCCGGGGGCCGCCGTGCGGGGCGCGGGCCCGCGCCCGGCGTCGGCCATCGCCTCCCGGTAGCGGGTCACCGTTCCCTCGGCGGCACGGGCCCAGGTGAAGCGGGCGAGGACGCGTGCGCGTCCCGCCGCCCCGAGCCGGGTGCGCAGCTCCGGGTCGCCCAGCAGTCGGCCCAGCGCCACCGCGAGGGCGCCGGGGTCGCCCGGCGGCACCGCGAGGCACGTCTCGCCGTCACGGCCGGCGACCTCGGGGATCGCGCCGCCCGTCGTGGCGACCAGCGGGGTCCCGGTCGCCATCGCCTCGGCGGCCGGCAGCGAGAAGCCCTCGTACAGCGACGGCACGCAGGCGACCTCCGCCGAGCGGACCAGGTCGACCAGTTCGGCGTCCGAGATGCCCTTGACGAAGTCGACGGCGCCTTCGAGGCCGTAGCGCTCGATCGCGGCGGCGACCGGGCCCTCGGTGGGCCGCTTGCCCACGACGACGACGTGCGCCCCGGGGTGTTCGGTGCGCAGCTTCGCCAGTGCCTCGACGAGGAAGACCAGCCCCTTGAGGGGGACGTCCGCGCTGGAGGTGGTGACGATCCGGCCGGGGACGACCGGTACGGACGGATCCGGCTTGAACAGGTCGGTGTCGGCGCCGATGTGGACCACGTGGATACGGTCGTCGCGCACGCCGAGGTGGTCGACGATCTCCTGCCGGGAGGTGCCTGAGACGGTGAGCACGGAGGGCAGTCGGCGGGCCACCCGCTTCTGCATCCGGGTGAAGGCGTACCAGCGGCGCTTGGACATCCGCTGCCGCCGGCCCTCGGCCGCGTCCAGTTCCAACTGCCGGTCCACGGTGATGGGGTGGTGGATGGTGGTCACCAGCGGTGCGCCGACGTCGCCCAACAGGCCGTAGCCGAGGGTCTGGTTGTCGTGGATCACGTCGAACTCGCCGCTGCGGGCCCGGAGATGGCGTCGGGCCCGCAGGGAGAAGGTGAGCGGTTCGGGGAAGCCGCCGGTCCACATGGTGGCGACTTCCAGGGCGTCGATCCAGTCCCGGAACTCGTCGCGTTTAGGGGTGCGGAAGGGGTCCGGGGAGCGGTAGAGGTCCAGGCTCGGCAGCTCGGTCAGGCTCAGACCGTCGTAGCCCGGGTCGAGGACCGGGTACGGCTGGGAGCCGATGACCTCGACGCGGTGGCCGAGACGGGCCAGTTCGCGTGAGAGGTGCCGGACGTAGACGCCCTGGCCGCCGCAGAACGGGTTCCCTTTGTACGTGAGGAGCGCGATACGGAGCGGTCGCTCGCCGTCTGCGGCCGGGTCCTCGGAGGGCCCGGCCTGACTGGCCTCAGCGGTCACTCTGGGCCCCCTTCTGCCTGCACTGTCCCGCGAGATTACGACGAGACGGTAATCTAGAACAAGTTTCAGACTTGATCGTTCAGGAGGCTCCGAATCTACCGGCAGGTAGGGGTCCTGTGAGCGGTGGATCAGGTGATTCACGCCACGAACGCCGAGAGCGCGCCGCGGCCCGGCGTCCTGCCATGCTGTGTGATCGCGAGCCCTCACGGACTGTCACGGAACCCAAGGTGGACAAGGTGGCCAAGCCGGCCGGAGTGGAAGCCAGTACCGCACGATCCGACGTGCCACCGCTGACCGAGCGGCAGGAGGCGCGGCGCCGGCGCATCCTGCACGCGAGCGCGCAGCTCGCGAGCCGTGGCGGGTTCGACGCGGTGCAGATGCGGGAGGTCGCGGAGTCCTCGCAGGTGGCGCTCGGCACCCTCTACCGCTACTTCCCCTCCAAGATCCATCTGCTGGTGGCCACCATGCAGGACCAGTTGGAGCACATGCACGGCACGCTCCGCAAGAAGCCCCCGCAGGGGGAGACGGCGGCCGAGCGGGTCGCGGAGACCCTGATGCGGGCCTTCCGCGCCCTGCAGCGCGAACCGCACCTGGCCGACGCGATGGTCCGCGCGCTGACCTTCGCGGACCGCAGTGTGAGCCCGGAGGTCGACCAGGTCTCCCACCAGACCACGCTGATCATCCTGGACGCCATGGGCCTCGCCGACCCCACCCCCGAGCAGCTCTCCGCGGTCCGCGTCATCGAGCACACCTGGCACTCGGCCCTGATCACCTGGCTCTCGGGCCGCGCCTCCATCGCCCAGGTCAAGATCGACATCGAGACGGTGTGCCGCCTGATCGACCTGACGGACCCCAGGTCCTGAACGGGCCCGGGGCCCGGCCGGAACCCCGGCCGACCGGGGCTCCGGCCGCCTCCTCCCCCGGCCCGCTACTCCTCCGGCGGGAACACCGGCTCACCGCTTCCCAGCAGGGCGATCGTGATGGCCTCGACCGGGCAGTTCTCCGCCGCCGCCAGGATCTTCTCGTTGGCGTCGGTGTCCGGGGCGGCGGGGTGGGACTGGCGGGCGGTGTCCAGGCGGAAGCCGTCGGGTGCGGTGTGCACGCACTGCGCCGAGCCCACGCACAGGGAGCGGTCCACCTCGACGTGCCAGCGGTCCCCCATCGCCCGTCATCCCTCCCAGCCCGCCGGCAGGTGGATCATCTTGTGCTCCAGGTACTCGCCGTAGCCCTCGGGCCCGAACTCCCGTCCCAGGCCGCTGTTCTTGTAGCCGCCGAAGGGGCCGAGCATGTCGAGGCTGAAGGTGTTCACCGAGTACGTGCCGGTACGGACCTGACGGGCGACCTCGATGCCGCGCTCGACATCGGCCGTCCACACGCTGCCGGAGAGGCCGTAGTCCGAGTCGTTGGCGATCTTCACGGCCTCGGACTCGTCGCCGTAGGGCAGCAGGCAGATCACCGGGCCGAAGATCTCCTCGCGGGCGATCCGCATCGAGTTGTCGACGTCCCCGAAGAGCGTCGGCTCGACGTACCAGCCGCGGTCCAGACCGGCCGGACGGCCACCGCCGGTGAGGATCTTGGCGCCCTCCTCCTGACCGATCCTGATGTAGTCGAGGTTGCGGCGCTGCTGGCGTTCGGCGACCAGGGGTCCGACCTGGGTCGCCGGGTCGAGCGGGTCGCCGACGACCAGCGCGCTCGCCGCCGCGGCCAGGGCCTCGGCGAACTCGTCGTAGCGGGAGCGGGGCAGCAGGATGCGGGTCTGGGCCACACAGGCCTGTCCGTTGTTCATCCAGGCGGACGGGACGATCCCGGCGACGGCCGTCTCGACGTCCGCGTCCGGCAGCACCACGGCCGCCGACTTCCCGCCCAACTCCAGTGTCACGCGCGTGAGGTTGCGGGCCGCGACCTCCATCACGCGCTTGCCCGCACCCACCGAGCCGGTGAAGGAGACCTTGTCGATCCCCGGGTGCCCGACCAGGTACTCGCTGACCTCGCGGTCGGCCGGGAGGATGGACAGGACACCCTCCGGCAGCCCGGCCTCCCGGGTGATCTCGGCCAGGACGTACGCGTCCAGCGGTGACTCGGGCGACGGCTTGAGCACCACCGTGCAGCCGGTGAGCAGGGCGGGCGCGAGCTTGGCGGCGGCGACGAACTGCGGGACGTTCCAGGGGACTACGGCCGCCACCACCCCGACCGGCTCACGGCGCACGAGGATGCGGCCGAGGACCCCGTCGCGCCGCTCCTCGTACGTGAAGCTGCGGGCGACGGTGATCGCCGAGTCCCAGACCATCATCGCGCCGAGGGCCTGCGCGAGGACGCTCCAGGAGTACGGCGAGCCGTTCTCGGAGGAGATCACGCGGGCGATCTCCTCGTGCCGTACCGCGATGGCGTCCTTGATCCTGGTGACGACCTCGATGCGCTCGTCGAGCGTCATCCGCGGCCAGGGCCCCTCGTCGAAGGCGGTGCGCGCGGCGGCGACGGCCGCGTCCACGTCCGCGCGCGAGGCGTGCGGCACCCGGCCGATGACCTCCTGGGTGTGCGGGGAGATCACCTCGATGACGTCCTCGCCCAGGGGGTCGGTCAACTCCCCGCCGATGAATAGCTGTCCGTGTTCCACGAGCTCGGTCATGGCGAACGCCTCCCTGCGGCGGCTTACTGACGAACCATCAGATACGGAACTGATACCAGTTCCCCTCGGAGGAGTCCACGGGCCGTACGCCGCACGCATTGGTGACCTCGGGCTACCGTCGAAACCCGTTCTAGTTATAGTGGCCCGAACGCGGTGATTGGGGAACTCATGGCGCAGATGCACGACCATGGTGGCGGCGTCCGGTCCGTGCGGGTGCCCATCCCCGACAACCCCCTCGGCCACACGCTCGTGTACGTCGTCGACACCGACCGCGGTCCCGTCCTGATCGACACCGGCTGGGACGACCCGGCCTCCTGGGACACCCTCGCCGCGGGGCTGACCGCGTGCGGGACCGACGTCGGCGAGGTCCACGGGATCGTCGTCACCCACCACCACCCCGACCACCACGGCCTCTCCGGGCAGGTGCGCGACGCCTCCGGTGCCTGGATCGCGATGCACGCGGCGGACTCCGCGATCGTGCGGCGCACACGGGAGACCCGGGCCGAGCGATGGTTCACCTACATGACGGCCAAGCTGGAGGCCGCGGGCGCCCCCGAGGAGCACGTGGCCCCCCTGCGCACCGCCCGGCGCCGCGAACTCCCCGGCTTCTCCCCCGCGTTGCCCGACCGCGAGATCGTCCCCGGGGAACTCCTCGACCTGCCCGGCCGCAGGCTCCGGGCGATCTGGACGCCCGGACACACACCGGGTCATGTGTGCCTGCACCTGGAGGAGGAGCACCCGGCCCGGCTCCCGGGCCACGGCCGGCTGTTCTCCGGCGACCACCTGCTGCCCGAGATCACCCCGCACATCGGCCTGTACGAGGACCCCGACGACGCCACCGTGGCCGACCCCCTCGGCGACTACCTCGACTCCCTGGAGCGGATCGGCCGCCTCGCCCCCGCCGAGGTCCTCCCCGCCCACCAGCACGTCTTCTCCGACGCGGGCGCCCGGGTGCGGGAGTTGCTCGCCCATCACGAGGAACGCCTCACCGACCTGCGCTCCCTGCTCGCCGAGCCGCTCACCCCCTGGCAGCTCGCCGAGCGCATGGAGTGGAACCGGCCCTGGGAGCAGATCCCGTACGGGTCGAGGAACATCGCGGTCTCGGAGGCCGAGGCGCATCTGCGGCGGCTGGTGAAGCTGGGGCGGGCGGAGGCGGTGACGGGGAGCGACCCCGTGACGTACGTGGCCGTCTGACCTCGCGCGGACGCCCGCCGCGACCGCACAGGCGGCTCTCAGCCGCCTTCCTACGGGCGAGTAGAGTGGCCCGGTCGTCGTCACACCCGTACGGGGGAAAGCCGGTGCAATTCCGGCGCCGACCCACCGCCGGTGCCTCAGGGGCCCGGCGGGGCCCCCGGCGTGAACCGCCCCGCCGGCGGTGAGCCGGACCGCCCCGCACGGTCGTGACCGGCTCGCGTGCATCGGCAACCGGCCGGTGTGCGGCACCGTCGCACCACACGGAGCCGAGCCGCCCGGGGGTCCTCCCGTGCTGCCCGGCTCCCCGCAGGGAGAAGGGCAACCGCCGATCATGAACGTCCGCCGCAGCGCCGCCGTCCTGGCCGCCACCGTCGTGATCGGCACGGCCACGCCCGCCGCAGCCGCCTCGCCGTCCCCGTCGTCCCCCTCGTCCCCCTCGTCCCCGTCCGGGCTGTACGGCAGCACGGACCCCACGTACGACGGGGTCTGGCGGCAGTCGCTCGCCCTGATCGCCCTGCACCGGGTGGACGTGGCGCCCGCCGCCGCGGCCGTCGGCTGGCTGGCCGGTCAGCAGTGCGCGAACGGCGCGTTCCCGGCCTACCGCGCCGACCCGGCCAAGGCCTGCGACGCCAAGGTCACGGTCGACACCAACAGCACGGCCGCCGCCGTCCAGGCCCTGTCAGCGTCCGGCGGGCACGACAGCGCGGTCGGCAAGGCGGTGACCTGGCTGAAGTCCGTGCAGAACAAGGACGGCGGCTGGGGCTACACCCCCGGCGGGGCCAGCGACGCCAACTCGACGTCCGTGGTGATCGGCGCGCTCGACGCCTCCGGCACCTCCGTCGCGCAGGTCGCCAAGAACGGCAAGTCGCCCTACGAGGCCCTGCTGAAGCTGGCCCTGCCGTGCGCCGACGGGGGCGCGTTCGCCTACCAGCCGGACAAGAAGGGCAAGCTCACGGCCAACGCGGACGCGACCGCGGCGGCCGTCGTCGGCGCGCTGGGCACGGGCATGCCCACCGTGCGGGCCGGCGAGGCGAAGAAGGCCGGCTGCGCCGACGCCTCGACACCCACCGCACAGCAGGCCGCGGCCAACGGCGCGGCGTACCTGGCGAAGGCGGTCGCGAAGGACGGCCACCTGACCTCCGCCCTCCCCGGCTCCGAGCACCAGCCCGACTACGGCAACACGGCCGACGCGGTCGTGGCCCTGGCCGCACAGGGCGGGACGGCCGCGGCCGCGGGCCCGCTGCGCTGGCTGGAGGAGAACTCCGCCAAGTGGGCCGAGCAGAGCGGCCCGGCGGCCTACGCCCAGCTCATCCTGGCCGCGAGGACGGGCGGCGCCGACCCGCGCGACTTCGGCGGCACGGACCTGGTCGAGCGGCTGACCGCGGCGGGACCGACGCCGAAGGCGACGTCGACGGCGGCACCGGCCGCCGAGTCGCAGGACGACTCCGGCCCCTCCGTGTGGTGGATGGTCGGCGTGGGTCTCGCCGCCGGGGCCGGCATCGGCTTCCTGATCAGCAGCCGCAACAAGAGGAAGCAGCCGTGACCCGCCGGGCGGTCCTCCTGTCCCTCCTGACCGGCCTCCTCCTCGCCACCGCGAGCCCGGCCCACGCCACCGGCTACCGCTACTGGTCCTTCTGGGACCGCACCGGGACGACCTGGACCTACGCCACCCAGGGCCCCTCGACCGCGGTCCCCTCCGACGGTGACGTCCAGGGCTTCCGCTTCGCCGTGAGCGAGGACTCGGCGGACGCGGACCGGCCCCGCGGGACGGCGTCGTTCACGGAGATCTGCGCGGACACCCCCGGGCGGGCGGGCCGCAAGCGCGTGGCGCTGGTCATCGACTTCGGTACGGCCGCGGACGCCCCGTCCGGCGAGCGGCCCCCGGCGAGCCGCACCGAGTGCGCGGTCGTCCCCCGCTACGCGACGACGGCGGAAGCCCTGGCGGCGGTGGCCGAGCCGCTCCGCTACGACACCAACGCGCTGCTGTGCGCGATCGCGGCCTACCCGGAGAAGGGCTGCGGCGAGCCGACGAAGGAGCGGGGGCAGAAGGAGGCGACGCAGACGGGGAAGCAGCCGGAAGGCAGGGCGGACCCGTCGGACGGGGGCCCGTCCGTGGGCCTGGTCGCGGGCCTGGCGGCGATCGCCGCACTGGGAGCGGCGGCGGTGTGGCAGACGAGGCGGCGCAGGAATGCCCCGTAGCTCACCCGTCCCGCCCGCGCCCCTGCACCCCGGCGCCTGGTGGCTGTGGTCCCTCTCCCTGGGGATCGCGGCCACCCGCACCACCAACCCGCTCCTGCTCGCCCTCCTCGTCGTCGTCTCCGCCTACGTGGTGGCGACCTGCCGGCGCGCCACCCCATGGTCCCACTCGTACTCCGCGTTCCTCAAGCTCGCCCTCGCCGTCCTGCTGATCCGGCTCCTCTTCGCGATCGTGCTGGGCTCCCCCGTCCCGGGCACCCATGTGCTCGTCGCTCTCCCCGAACTGCCCCTCCCCGACTGGGCCCAGGGCATCCGCCTGGGCGGGCGGGTCACCGCGGAGTCCCTGGTCTTCGCCCTGTACGACGGCCTCAAACTGGCCACCCTCCTGGTCTGCGTCGGCGCGGCGAACGCCCTCGCCAACCCGCACCGGCTCCTCAAGTCCCTGCCCGGCGCCCTCTACGAACTCGGTGTCGCCGTGGTGGTGGCCCTGACCTTCGCCCCGCACCTCATCGCCGACGTCCAGCGGCTGCGCGCCGCCCGCCGGCTCCGCGGGCGCCCGGACTCCGGTCTGCACGGCCTCCTCCAGGTCGGACTCCCGGTCCTGGAGGGCGCGTTGGAGCGGTCGGTCGCCCTCGCCGCGGCGATGGACGCCCGCGGCTACGGCCGTACGGCGGAGGTCCCGCCCGCGGTCCGCCGTACGACCACCGCGCTCACCCTCGGCGGGCTGCTCGGGGTGTGCGCGGGAACGTACGGACTGCTCACCGCCGAGGGCGGCACGTACGGCGTCCCGGTGCTCCTCGCCGGTCTCGTCGCCGCGCTCGCGGGTCTGCGTCTGGGCGGCCGCCGCACCCCGCGCACCCGTTACCGGCCGGACCGCTGGACCGCCCGGTCCCTGCTGGTCGCCGGTTCCGGTGCGGCCGTGGCGGCGGTCATGTTCCTGGCGAGCGCCACCGATCCGGCCGCCCTGCACCCCGGGGTGGTGCCGCTCGTCGCCCCCGCCCTCCCGCTCGGGCCGGCCGCGGCGGTCCTGCTGGGCCTGCTGCCGGCCTTCCTCGCCCCCGCCCCCAAGGAGCCGTCGCCGTGATCCGCTTCGAGAACGTCTCCGTGACGTACGACGGCGCGTCCGAACCCACCGTCCGGGGCGTCGACCTGGAGGTGCCCGAGGGTGAACTCGTGCTGCTGGTCGGCCCGTCGGGGGTCGGCAAGTCCACGGTCCTCGGCGCGGTCAGCGGGCTCGTCCCGCACTTCACCGGCGGCACCCTGCGCGGCCGGGTCACCGTCGCCGGCCGCGACACCCGCACCCACAAGCCGCGCGAACTGGCCGACGTAGTCGGCACGGTGGGCCAGGACCCGCTGTCCCACTTCGTGACGGACTCCGTGGAGGACGAACTCGCCTACGGCATGGAGTCGTTGGGCCTGCCCCCCGCGGTGATGCGGCGCCGGGTGGAGGAGACCCTGGACCTGCTGGGCCTGGCGCCCCTGCGCGACCGGCCACTGGCCACCCTCTCCGGCGGCCAGCAGCAGCGGGTGGCGATCGGCTCGGTCCTCACCCCGCACCCCCGGGTGCTGGTCCTGGACGAACCGACCTCGGCCCTGGACCCCGCGGCGGCCGAGGAGGTCCTGGCCGTCCTCCAGCGCCTGGTCCACGACCTGGGCACCACGGTCCTCATGGCCGAACACCGCCTGGAACGCGTCATCCAGTACGCCGACCAGGTGGCCCTCCTGTCGGCCCCGGGCGCACGTCTGCGGGTGGGCCCCCCGGCCGAGACGATGGCCGTGTCCCCGGTGTACCCCCCGGTGGTGGACCTGGGCCGGCTGGCGGGCTGGGACCCCCTCCCGCTGACGGTGCGGGACGCGCGGCGCCGGGCGGGAGACCTCAGGGCGCGACTGGCCGGACGTATGACGACGGACAACGCGCCCGAGGCCGCCGAGGGCGGGACCGCCCCACAGAGGCCACCCGGTGGGGCGGGTCGGAACGAAGGCACGTCCCGCCGCTGGCGGGCGTTCCGCTCGGGACCCACCGCACCCGCACCCGCCGCCCGCCTCGCCGACGTGAGCGCCCTCTCCGTCCGCCGGGCCCATGTCCAGGCCCTGCGCCACCTCGACCTCACCATCACCCCCGGCGAGACCATCGCTCTCATGGGCCGCAACGGCGCCGGGAAGTCGACCCTCCTCAACACCCTGGTCGGCCTCGTCGAACCGTCCGCCGGAACGGTCCGGGTAGGCGGCGCCCCGCCGCACCGCACCGCCCCCCGCGACCTCGTCCGCCGCGTGGGCCTCGTCCCGCAGGAGCCCCGGGACCTCCTGTACGCCGACACGGTCGCGGCCGAATGCCGGGCCGCCGACACCGACGCCGACGCACCACCCGGCACCTGCCACGCCCTCGTCACCGAACTGCTCCCCGGCGTGCGGGACGACACCCACCCGCGCGACCTCTCCGAAGGCCAGCGGCTCGCCCTCGCCCTGGCCGTGGTCCTGACCGCCCGTCCGCCCCTGCTGCTCCTCGACGAGCCGACCCGCGGCCTCGACTACGCGGCGAAGGCCCGCCTCGTGCGCCTGCTGCGGGAACTCGCCGCCGCCGGCCATGCGATCGTGCTGGCCACCCATGACGTGGAGCTCGCCGCCGAGCTCGCCCACCGGGTGGTCCTGCTGGCCGAGGGCGAGGTGATCGCCGACGGACCGGCGACCGAGGTCATCACGTCCTCGCCCTCTTTCGCCCCGCAGGTCAGCAAGATCCTGGCCCCGCAGCGGTGGCTCACGGTCGCCGAGGTGCGGAAGGCCCTGTCATGACCCCGGACCCCGTCGTGAAGCAGGACCCCGGCACACCGGAGCGGGCCATCGGCACACCGGACGGGACCCCCGTCACGCCCCCGAGTCCCGTCCGGACCCGGGCCGTCCGTCTCGGCCCCCGTTCCGTCCTCACCCTCGCCCTGGTCAGCGCCGTGGGTGTGGTCGCCTTCGGCTGGCCCTTCCTCGCCCCGCCCACCTCCCAGGTCGGCACCCACGCCCAGGACGCGCCGTGGCTCTTCGCCGGACTGCTCGTCCTCCTGGTCGCTGTGGTCGCCGCGGCGCTCGCGGAGTCGGGGCTGGGCCCCAAGGCCGTGGCGATGCTCGGCGTGCTCGCCGCGACCGGCGCCGCGCTCAGGCCGATCGGTGCCGGTACGGCCGGGATCGAGCCGATGTTCTTCCTGATGGTGCTCAGCGGCCGGGTCCTCGGCCCCGGTTTCGGCTTCGCGCTCGGCAACGTCACGATGTTCGCGTCCGCCCTGCTCACCGGCGGGGTGGGGCCGTGGATGCCGTTCCAGATGCTGGCGATGGGCTGGTTCACGATGGGCGCGGGCCTGCTGCCGGTGCCCGCCCGCGCGGGGGGCCGTACCGAGGTCAGGCTGCTGGCCGGCTACGGGTTCGTCGCCGCCTTCGCCTACGGCACGGCCATGAACATGGCCGGCTGGCCCTTCCTGGGCGCCCTCGCCTCGGACATCGCCTTCGACCCGCAGGCCGGAGTGCCGGCCAACCTGGCCCGTTTCGTCGCGTACTGCCTGGCCACGTCGGTCGGCTGGGACCTCGGCCGGGCCCTGGTCACCGTCGTGCTCACGCTCACCCTCGGACCGGCGCTCCTCAGGGGGCTGCGCCGGGCGACCCGGCGTGCGGCCTTCGAGGCCCAGGTCACATTCGAGGCGCCCGAACGGTGAAGCGCCCCACATGACCCAGCTCACCTACTAACGGGAACAGTAGGAACATTTCAGACATAACGCCCATCGCACACACCCGCTGACCTGGGCTTTGAGAGCCGGGTCACACGGACCGCCATTCCCGGCGATGCGGACACAACTAGTAAAAGGGGTCATTGCGGACGTCTTCCGAGCCTGTTTCTCTGGACGACGTCGCACGGCGCCGACAAGCCCACGGGCCTCGGCGCCGACGCATGTCCCCCGGGACCGCGAGCGACACCACCGTCCCCGAAGAAAAGGTTCCCCGTGTCCGTCTCCCGCTTCGCCCGCCGCATCGCTTCCCCGAAGAAGGCCATCACCACCGCCGCGATGGCCGCCGCCACCGCCGGCCTGGTCCTGACCGCGGCGCCGGCCCAGGCGGCGACCACCACCTCGTCCACCTCCGCCAAGGCCATCGCGCACAAGATGATCCCGAACGCCGCGCAGTACGCCGCGTTCAGCAAGATCGTCGAGCACGAGAGCGGTTGGGACGTCGACGCCACGAACTCCTCCTCCGGCGCCTACGGCCTGGTCCAGGCCCTGCCCGGCTCCAAGATGGCCTCCGCCGGTTCCGACTGGAAGACCAACGCCAAGACCCAGATCAAGTGGGGTCTGGACTACATGAACTCCCGCTACGGCAGCCCGACCGGCGCCTGGGCCTTCTGGCAGGCCAACGGCTGGTACTGAGCCGCCGAACCCCCGCGCGCCTCACCGCCGTACGCCGTCGAAGAACCGCGCCACCTGCGGGGCCGACACCAGCACCGACCCGAAGTGGTCCACGGCCCCCTGATCGACCACCCGCACCCTCGCTCCCTGACCTGCGAGGGTGCGGGCGCATGTCCGGGTGTTGGCGAGCGGCACGTCGGTGTCGCCGGCCGCCGCGTACAGCCGCACCGGCACCTCCGGCTTCCAGTCGCAGGTGTGGTCGGCGGCCCGCATCGCCTCCAGCACGGCGCCGGACGGGTGCCGCAGCCGCTCGCGGAAGGCGGGGGTGAGCAGCCGTTCCACCGAGGGTGCGAGTCCCCTGACGACGTCCTCCTGCTCGTGGCTCCCGTCGAGCAGGCTCTCGACCCGGTGCGCGTAGGGCGCGCGGAAGGCGTCGGAGGGGTCCTTGTAGAGGGGGTGCAGACGGTTCTGGGCGACCAGCCAGTAGGAGATGTAGAGGACCCCGCTGGTGTCGTTGACCCGGCCGTCGAAGAGCGCGGGCATCTCCGTGCCCTCCAGGTCGTACGGGCCGCTGACCGGCGCGAGTGCCGTCAGCCGGAAGTGCCGGTCGGCGCCTGCCGCCAGGGCCTTGCCGAGCGCCATGGCGGCCTGGCCGCCCTGCGAGAAGCCCGTCGCGTACACCGCACCGGTCAGCGGGCGCCCGAGCCGTTCCGCGGCCGTCCGCGCGGCCCGCAGCATGTCGACGGAGGCGGTCACGGACGAGGCGGTGTCCATGTACGGATGCGGGCCCGGACCCGTGCCGAGACCGAGGTAGTCGGGGGCGGCGACCGCGCGGCCCGCGGAGGCGTGGACGTACGACGGCACCCGCCCGAAGTCCTCGCTCGCCGAGGGCGCGTAGTCGCGGTCGACCATCGTGCCGTGGGTGTCGGAGACCAGGTCGAGGCGGTGGGCGCCGCCCCGGGGCAGCGTCAGCAGCCCGGTCGCGGTGGTGGGCTCGCCGTACGGGTCGACGGTCCGGTAGGTCAGGCGGTACGCCCGGACACCGTGCCGCACCACGCCCGTGTCGACGTCCCGCCCGGCCAGGAACGACCTGACCTGCCCGGCGTCCCGGACGGCGACCGGCGTGACCGCGACCAGGTCACCGCGCCGCGTCGCAGGGGTGTGCTCGGCGCCGGCCGCCGCCACGGGGGCGTCGGCGAGTCCGACGAGCAGCAGGGCCGCCGCCGCGGCGAGTCCCCTCCGCGTGCGCCGACCCGCCCGTGTCACTTGGGATGTGCGCGTCTCGTCACTCATGTCCTCGACGCTAGGGACGCGCAGGTCACCCCGACATCCGAGAGTCCCCCGCATCCGTGGTGGACTTGGGTGCACCCCGACCGTCCGGCCGTCCGGAGACCCGATGAGCGAACGAAGCGGCACCGACACGACAGCGGCCGGCGATCCCGAGGCGCGCGGGCTGCGCCTGGTGGCCGTCCTGCTGGGACTGACGGTGGTCAGCGGGCTGATCGACGCCGTCAGCTATCTCGGCCTCGAACACGTCTTCACCGCGAACATGACCGGAAACGTGGTCGTGCTCGGGTTCGCCGCGGCCGGGGCGCCCGGCTTCTCGGTGGCCCACACGCTGACCTCGCTGGGGTCGTTCGTGGTGGGCGCGGCGGCGGGCGGCCGGGTCGCCGTACGGCTCGGCTCGGGCTCCCGCCGCACCTGGACCCGGCTCACCCTCGCCGCCGAGGCGGTGCTCCTCGGGGTGTCGGCCGTGGTCGCCTTCGCCGCGCCCGGCGCCACGGCCACCGTCTACACCCTCATCGCCGTCACGGCGTTCGCGATGGGGCTGCGCAACGCCACGGTCCGCAAGCTCGGCGTCCCTGACCTGACGACGACCGTGCTGACCATGACGTTGACCGGTCTCGCCGCCGACTCCCGGGCCGGCGGCGGCCCCGGCACCCGCTCCCCCCGCCGTACGGCGTCCGTGGTCGCGATGGTGGCCGGGGCCGGGGTGGGCGCGTGGCTGGTCCTCCACCACGGCCTGGCCCTTCCGCTGGCCATCGCGGCCGGCCTGGTGGCCGTGCTGGCGTTGGTCGCGTCGGGGCGGGAGTAGCCCTCCCTACTTGGCGAGGAAGGCCAGCAGCGCCGAGGTGACCTCCTCCGCGTGGGTCCACAGCAGGCCGTGCGGCGCGCCCTCGATCTCGACGTACTCGGCGGCGGGCAGCAGCGCGTGGAAGGGCCGCCCGGTCGAGTCGATCGGCAGGATGCGGTCACCGGTGCCGTGCAGGATCAGCGCCGGTACGTCGATCTTCGCCACGTCGGCGCGGAAGTCGGTGAGCCAGGTGGGCACGCAGGCCACCGACGCGTGCGCCGAGGCACCCGCCGCCACGTTCCAACTGCCCCGGACGGCCGCTTCGCTGATCCGGCTGCCGAGCGTCTCGTCCAGGTTGTAGAAGTCCTGGTAGAAGGCGTCGAAGTAGGCGTACCGGTCCTTGGTGACGGCGTCCAGGATGCCGTCGAACACCGACTGGTCCACGCCCGTGGGGTTGTCGTCGGTCTTCAGCAGGAACGGCTCCAGCGAGGCCAGGAAGGCGGCCTTCGCGACCCGGCCCGAGCCGTAGGTGCCCAGGTAGCGGCCCACCTCGCCGGTGCCCATCGAGAAGCCGACCAGGACGGCGTCCGTGAGGTCGAGGCTGGTGAGCACCTTGTCGAGGTCGGCGGCGAAGGTGTCGTAGTCGTAGCCGGTGGTGGGCTGCGAGGAGCGGCCGAAGCCGCGGCGGTCGTAGGTGATGACCCGGTGGCCGGCCTCCAGCAGCGCGGGGAGCTGCTTCTCCCAGGAGTGGCCGTCGAGCGGGTAGCCGTGGATCAGCACGACGGGCTGTCCGGTGCCGTGGTCCTCGTAGTAGAGCTCGATCGGCGCGCTGTTCTCTTCGCCAACGGTGATGTACGGCATGTCTGGTCCTCCTCGTAGGGAGACTCCAGCCCATCAGGTGCGGGCGGTGATCACCAGGCAGAAGTACCGGCGGAAGTAGCGGCGCTTGTTCTAATTGCCGTGATGACCAGCCATGATTCCGCAGCCGCCCCCTCCCCTGTTCCGCCGTCCGATGCCCCGCGGTTCGGTGCCCCACGGCCCGGTGTTCCGCAGTCCGGGGTTCCGCACGGCGACACCGCCTTCGGTGTGATGCTGCGGTCCCTGCGCCGGGCCGCCCGGCTCACCCTGGAGGAGTTGTCCGAGGCGTCCGGGGTGAGCGTGCGCGCGCTCGGTGACCTGGAGCGCGGGCGCAGCCGGGGTCCGCAGCGCCGTACCGTCGACGCGCTCGCCGCCGCCCTGCGGCTCGACGCCGAGCAGGGTGAGCGGCTGCGGCGGCTGGCCGACGCCGGCCGGGACCGCGGGGGCCCGCAGGTCTCTCCGTTCCTCCTGCGGACCGTCCCGGACTTCACCGGCCGCAGACAGGAGCTGGCGGACCTGGAGGCGCTCGCGACCGGCACGCGCACGCGTGCGGCGGTGCTGTTCGGGCCGGGCGGCCAGGGCAAGACGACCCTGGCGGCGGAGGCGGTACGGCGGCTGGCCGGCGCCTTCCCGGACGGCACCGTGTGCGTCCCCCTGCACGGTATGAGCGACTCCCCGCTGCCGGCCGCCGAGGCACTGGTGCTGCTGCTGACGGCGCTGGGGCACCCCGCGGACCGGATCCCGGTCGATCCCGTCGCCCGCGAGGCCGTCTACCGGGCGGCGCTCGCCGGCCGGCGGACGCTGGTCGTCCTCGACGACGCGGCCGACGAGGCCCGGACCAGGCCGCTGTTGCCGGACGCCGAGGGCAGTTTCGTGCTGATCACCAGCAGACGTCCGCTGGCCGGCCTCGAAGGCGTCCGCCGGATCAGGCTGGGCGGGCTCAGCGGCGGGGAGTCGACCAGGCTGCTGGAGCGGATCCTCGGCGCCCCGCGCACCGACGGCCAGTCCGAGGCGATCACCCGGCTGACCGAGCTGTGCGGCCACCTCCCGCTGGCCCTGCGGATCGTCGGCAACCGCCTCTCCAGCCGCCCGAGCTGGACCCCGGCCCGGCTGGTGGGGCATCTCGCCGACGAGGAGCGCCGGTTGAGCGGTCTGGTCGCGGGCGACCTCGCCGTGCGCAGTGCCCTCGCCCTCTCCTACGGCCAGCTCACGCCGTCGCACCGGGTGTTGCTGCGCCGCCTGTCCCTCGTGCCCGGCCATGACACGGGCCCCGACCTCGCCGCGGTGCTGACCGGCGAGGACCCGCTCGCCACCGAGGACTCCCTGGACCTGCTGGTCGACCGGGGCCTGCTGGAGGAGACCGCGCCTGGCCGGTACGCCCTGCACGATCTCGTACGGCTCTTCGCGCGCGAGCGGCTGCGGGACGAGGAGGAGGGCGCGCTCCCGGTCCGGCTGCGGATGGCGGACTGGCTGCTGCGCTCGGCCTCGACGGCGGGCCGGCTGTTCGAGGCGCCGGGCGCGCCGGAGCCCTGGGCGGGCGAGCCCGTCGCCTTCACCCCGGGGTCCGCCGAGGACGCGGACCGCTGGCTCACCGCCGAGCGCGCCAACTGGGCGGGCGCGCTGCCCCTGATGTTCGCGGCGGGCCGGCACCGGGAGATCCTGCACGTCTCGCGCACCCTGTACTGGTTCTCCGAGCGCTGGAGCCAGTGGCCCGAGTGGCAGACCCTCTTCTCCCACGGCGTCCGGTCCGCGGCCGCCCTCGGGGACCGCGCGGCCGAGGCCCACCAGCTCAACTGCCTGGCCTGGGCCCACTCGGTCGGCGCCTACCAGTACGCGGAGGCCGAGCGACTGGCACGCCGGGCGCTCGGGCCGGCGTCGGAGACGGGAGATCTCGACCAGCAGGCCTGGGCGTGGTCGTACATCAGCGGGGCCTGCATGGGTCTGGGCCGGCCCGCGGAGGCGGCGGAGGCGGCCGCCCGGGCCGCCCGGCTCTTCGAGACGACGGGTGACTCCACCGGCACGGCGGTCTCCCGGCGGGTCCTCGGCACCGCGCTGCGGGAGTCCGGACGGCCCGAGGAGGCGCTGGCCCTGCACCGGGCGCTGCTCGGCACCCGGGCCGGGGACGTGCCGGGCCTGAACGACCTCATGGCGGCCCTGCTGCGCTGCGAGACGGCCAGGGACCTGCTGGCCCTGGAGCGCTGGTCCGAGGCGGCGGAGGTCTTCCGGACCGTCGGCACACCCTCCGACCACTCCGGCGTCGACCGCCTCCGCGCCCACACCTCGGTCGGCCTGGCCACGGCCCTGGAGCACTGCGGTGACCCCGCCGACGCCCGCGAGCACTACACCCGGGCCCACGATCTGTTCACCCAGTCCGGCGACACGGCCTCCGCAGCGGAGGCGGCCGCGGGCCTGGAACGCCTCGGACCCGACCCCCGGCCCACCTCCACAAGGACCCCGGGCCAGGGCTTCGGCACCCCCGCCGAACCGACTACAAGCGCTGAATGATCGTCCCCGTCGCCAGTGCCCCGCCCGCGCACATCGTGATCAGGGCGAACTCCTTGTCCGCGCGCTCCAGTTCGTGCAGGGCCGTCGTGATCAGCCGGGCCCCGGTGGCCCCCACCGGGTGGCCGAGCGCGATCGCGCCGCCGTTGACGTTGACCTTCTCCAGGTCCTGGTCGAAGACCCGGGCCCAGCTCAGCACCACGGACGCGAAGGCCTCGTTGATCTCGACGAGGTCGATGTCCCGCAGGGTCATGCCCGCCTTGCCGAGGACCGCGCGGGTCGCGTCGACAGGGCCGTCGAGGTGGAAGTGCGGGTCGGCACCGACCAGCGCCTGCGCCACGATCCGGGCCCGCGGCCGCAGCTTCAGCGCCCGGGCCATCCGCTTCGAGGCCCACATGATGGCCGCGGCCCCGTCGCTGATCTGGGACGAGTTGCCTGCCGTGTGGATCGCCGTCGGCATGACCGGCTTCAGGCCGGCCAGCGCCTCCATGGACGTGTCCCGCAGCCCCTCGTCCCGGTCGACGAGCCGCCACATGCCCTGCCCGGCCCGCTGCTCGTCCTCGACGGTCGGCACCTGGACCGCGAAGGTCTCCCGCTTGAACCGCTCCTCGGACCAGGCGGCGGCCGCCCGCTCCTGGGAGAGCAGCCCGAGCGAGTCGACGTTCTCCCGGGTCAGCCCCCGGCGCCGCGCGATCCGTTCGGCCGCCTCGAACTGGTTGGGCAGGTCGACGTTCCACTCGTCCGGGAAGGGTTTCCCGGGCCCGTGCTTCGATCCCGCCCCCAGCGGCACCCGGGACATCGCCTCCACACCGCAACTGATACCGACGTCGATGACCCCGGCCGCGATCATGTTGGCGACCATGTGGGAGGCCTGCTGCGAGGAGCCGCACTGGCAGTCGACCGTCGTCGCCGCGGTCTCGTAGGGCAGCCCGACGGTCAGCCAGGCCGTGCGCGCGGGGTTCATGGACTGCTCGCCGGCGTGGGTGACGGTGCCGCCGACGATCTGTTCCACCGCGTCGGCGGGGATGCCGGCGCGGCCGAGGAGTTCACGGTAGGTCTCGCCCAGCAGATAGGCGGGATGCAGATTGGCGAGCGCGCCCCCGCGCCTGCCGATGGGAGTGCGGACGGCTTCGACGATCACGGGTTCGGCGGCCATGGGTGCGGGGTCCTCTCCTCCGAACGGATCCATGGAACTTCTGTAGGACACGCACACGGAACACACGCAGAACTAGTACGTGTTCTACTTCGCGCTGCTCTGCAGTCTGCTGACGAGCCGCCCACCACCGCAAGGGGCGTGCACGCAATTGGAGGCCCCGCGCCCCTTGCCTCTTGTAGAACCCGTTACTACCTTCACGGCAGCTCTGTTCCTGATGGGCCGTCAGAAAGCTGTCGAACGGCTGGAGTGAGTTGCCGATGTCGTGTCCAGCGCTTCCCGACGGGTTCGACTTCACCGACCCCGACCTGCTGCAAAGCCGCGTACCGCTGCCGGAGTTCGCCGAGCTGCGCCGGGCCGAACCGGTGCGCTGGATCCCCCAGCCGGGCAATGTCGCCGGCTTCCGGGACGAGGGGTACTGGGCCGTCACCCGGCACGCGGACGTCAAGTACGTCTCCACCCACCCGGAGATCTTCTCGTCGTCCCTCAACACCGCGATCATCCGCTTCAACGAGCGCATCGAGCGCGACGCGATCGACGCGCAGCGCCTGATCCTGCTCAACATGGACCCGCCGGAGCACACGCGGGTCCGCGGGATCGTGCAGCGGGTGTTCACCCCGCGGGCCATCCGCGCCCTGGAGGAACGCCTGCGCGACCGCGCCCACGCGATCGTCGAGAGCGCGCGCGCCCTGCCCGGCGACTCCTTCGACTTCGTCACCCAGGTCGCCTGCGAACTGCCCCTGCAGGCCATCGCCGAGCTCATCGGCATCCCGCAGGACGACCGGGCGAAGATCTTCGACTGGTCCAACAAGATGATCGCGTACGACGACCCCGAGTACGCGATCAGCGAGCAGGTCGGCCAGGAGTCGGCCATGGAGGTCATCGCCTACGCGATGAACATGGCGGCCGACCGCAAGCAGTGCCCGGCGAAGGACATCGTCACGACCCTGGTGGCCGCCGAGGACGAGGGCAACCTGAACTCCGACGAGTTCGGCTTCTTCGTGCTGATGCTGGCGGTCGCGGGCAACGAGACGACCCGCAACGCCATCACCCACGGCATGCACGCCTTCCTCACCCACCCCGACCAGTGGGAGCTGTACAAGGCCGAGCGCCCCTCGACGGCGGCGGAGGAGATCGTCCGCTGGGCGACCCCCGTCAACGCCTTCCAGCGCACGGCCACCCAGGACACGGAACTCGGCGGCAAGCAGATCAGGAAGGGCGACCGGGTGGGCATCTTCTACGCCGCCGCCAACCACGACCCCGAGGTCTTCGAGAACCCGGACGTCTTCGACGTCACCCGCGATCCCAACCCGCACCTCGGCTTCGGCGGCGGCGGCCCGCACTACTGCCTCGGCAAGTCCCTCGCGGTCCTGGAGATCGACCTGATCTTCAACGCCATCGCCGACGCCATGCCCGGCCTCCGCGCGGCCGGCGACCCCCGCCGCCTGCGCTCGGCGTGGATCAACGGCGTCAAGGAGCTCCAGGTGACACTCGGTTGAGGCCTTCTAGGGGCGCTGGGCGGCGGCATCCCTAGCCACCAGCGCCCGTTCCTCGTCGGCCTTCGCCGCCACTTCCGCCGTGCGCCCTCGCGGTCCCTGGAACAGGTACGACAGCCCGAACCCGCCCGCGACGACCGCGGCGCCTCCCACCGCGTCCAGCACCCAGTGGTTGCCGGTGGCCACGATCGCCGAGACCGTGAAGAAGGGGTGCAGCAGGCCGAGCGCCTTCATCCACCACCTCGGCGCGATGACCGCGATGACCACCCCGCACCACAGCGACCACCCGAAGTGCAGCGAGGGCATCGCCGCGTACTGGTTGGTCAGCGCGGTCAGCGTGCCGTAGTCCGGCTTGGAGAAGTCCTGCACGCCGTGCACGGTGTCGATGATCCCGAGCGCCGGCATCAGCCGCGGCGGGGCGAGCGGATAGAGCCAGAACCCGACGAGGGCCAGCAGGGTCGCGAACCCGAGCGAGGCCCGGGCCCACCGGTAGTCGACCGGGCGCCGCCAGTACAGGACGGCCAGCACGCTCAGCGGGACCACGAAGTGGAAGGACTCGTAGTAGAAGTCGAAGAAGTCGCGCAGCCAGTCGACCTTCACGACCGCGTGGTTGGCCCAGTGCTCGATGTCGATGTGCAGCAGCCGCTCCAGGTCGAGGACCTGCTGCCCGTGCTGCTCCGCGGTGGCCCGCCCCGCCGAGTTGCTGCCGCCGGTCGCCGCGAGTCTGACCTGCTGGTAGGCGGCGTACGTGACCCGGATCAGCAGCAGTTCGAGGAGCAGGTTCGGTCGCGTCAGCACCCGCCGCAGGAAGGGCAGCAGCGGCACGTGCCGGATGCGGGTGGGTGCCTGGGCGGCGTACTCCGTGGGGATCGGCGTGCGGTAGTGCGGCGAGGTGCGGGACAGGAAGGGGATCACCGTGGCGGCGGCGAGCGCGGCCAGCAGCACCAGGTTGTTCCGCAGCGGGTACAGCGCGGAGATGTGCGGCAGCAGCATCTGCGTCGGCAGGGTCATCACCACGACGACGGCGACCGGCCACACGTACCGGTCGGAGGCCCGCCTGCCGACCCGCCCGACGACCGCGAGCAGTACCCACAGCAGTTGGTGCTGCCAGGCGGTGGGCGACACGGCGATCGCCGCGCACCCGGTGATCGCGACGGCGAGCAGCAACTGGCCGTCGCGGGCGTAGCGCACCGCCCGGCGCACGCCCAGCGCGGCGACGCCCGCGCCGAGCGCCAGGAAGAGCGCGATCTCCAGCGGCCCCGCCACGCCCAGGCGCAGCAGCAGGCCGTGCAGGGACTGGTTGGAGAGGTCGTCGGCGGGGCCCCCGAGGCCGGTGCCGGCGATGTGGTGCACCCAGTAGGTGTACGAGTCGTGCGGCAGCGCGGCCCAGGCGAGCGCGGTGCCGGCGGCGAAGGTCGCGGCCGCGGTGAGGGCGCCCCGCCGGCGGCCGGTGAACCAGAGCAGGCCCGCGAAGAGCAGGACCGTCGGCTGGAGGGCGGCGGCGAGCCCGATGAGCGGTCCGCTGACCCGCTCGCCCCGTACGACGAAGCAGGCGACGAGGACCAGCAGGACCGGGATGATGCTGGTCTGCCCGAGGTAGAGCGTGTTGCGCACGGGCAGCGACAGCATGAGGAGGCTGATCGCGACCGGAGCGGCGAGCAGGGAGGTGCGGCGGCCCACCGGCTGGGGCAGGGCGCGGGCGGCGACGAGACCGAGGGCGACGACCAGGAACAGGGTGCCGAAGGTCCACCCCCAGCCGAGGGCCTGTTCGGCGGCGCGGGTGAGCGGCTTCAGGACGAGTCCCCCGAACGGGGTACCGGTGAACTGCGTCGAGTCGTACAGCGAACCCTTCACATGCAGGACGCCGTCCGGACCGACCCAGGTCTCCAGGTCCGTCAGCCGCTCGCCTCTGGGGGTACGGAGGACGACGGCCACCTCTCGGACGGCGAGGACGGCCGCCACCAGCCAGAGGGCGAGCCGCGCCGCGCGCAGCCGGGCCTGGACCTCGGTGGTCCCACTGTGCTCCGCATTCGCCACGCCGCGTCGGCCTCTCGTCCCGTTCGTGCCATGCGTCCGTGAGGAAGGACGCAGGCAACCCCGGATTCACCTGACGTCCGCCTCCATTTGTCCGAATGACGATAGTCCGCCGCCGGGTCCGTCGCGTTGTCAGGCGCGAGATGGATCACACGACTGCCGGGGCGAGGCGTCCGTGACCAGGCACGGGGTACCTGCATACAGCACGTTTATGTACGCTCCGCGACCGGACTCGAGCGGTACGTAAGCCCGGCAAGTCCGCCTATGGTCGCTTTTTGCCCTTGTCCCCGTCGAAAGGCAGGCGAGCGAAGTTTTGCCGAGTGCCCCCGCTCTTCCTCATCCCGTCCGCACCCCTCGCTCCCACGACACCCCCGAGGCCGTCGCCGTCGACCCGGCCCTGGTGAAACGGGCCGTGAAGGCCGCCGCGCTGGGCAACGCCATGGAGTGGTTCGACTTCGGCGTCTACAGCTACATCGCCGTCACCCTCGGCAAGGTCTTCTTCCCGTCCGGCAACGCGACCGCCCAGCTCCTGTCCACGTTCGGCGCCTTCGCCGCGGCCTTCCTGGTCCGCCCGCTCGGCGGCCTGGTCTTCGGCCCGCTGGGCGACCGCGTGGGCCGCCAGAAGGTCCTCGCCGTGACCATGATCATGATGGCGGCGGGCACCTTCGCCATCGGTCTGATCCCGTCGTACGCCTCGATCGGCGTCGGCGCCCCATTGCTGCTCCTGGCCGCCCGCCTGGTCCAGGGCTTCTCGACCGGCGGCGAGTACGCGGGCGCGTCCACCTTCATCGCCGAGTACTCCCCGGACAAGAAGCGCGGCTTCCTCGGAAGCTGGCTGGAGTTCGGCACGCTGGCCGGTTACATCGCCGGCGCGGGCCTGGTCACGCTGCTGACGGCCCTGCTGTCCACCGCGGACCTGGTGTCCTGGGGCTGGCGGATCCCGTTCCTGATCGCGGGCCCGATGGGCCTCATCGGCCTGTATCTGCGGCTGCGCCTGGAGGAGACCCCGGCGTTCACGGCCGAGACCGAGAAGGCCGAGGCGAGCCGCCCGAAGGTTCCCCTGCGCGAGATGATCACGGGCCAGTGGCGCGCGCTGCTGCTGTGCGTGGGCCTGGTCCTGGTCTTCAACGTCACCGACTACATGCTGCTGTCGTACATGCCCAGCTATCTGACCAGCGAGCTCAAGTACGACGAGACACACGGTCTGCTGGTCGTCCTCGCCGTGATGGCGCTGATGATGGTCGTGCAGCCCTTCGCGGGCGCCCTGAGCGACCGCGTCGGCCGCCGCCCGGTGATCGCCGCGGGCTGCGCGGGCTTCCTGGTCCTCTCGGTGCCGGCCCTGCTGTTGATCCGCCAGGGCAGCCTGTTCGCGATCGCGCTCGGCATGGGCGCGCTGGGCCTGCTCCTGGTGTGCTTCACGGCGGCGATGCCGTCCGCCCTCCCGGCCCTCTTCCCGACCCGGGTCCGCTACGGCTCCCTGTCGGTCGGCTTCAACGTCTCGGTGTCCCTCTTCGGCGGCACGACCCCGCTGGTGGTGACCGCGCTGATCGGCCTGACCGGGAACATGATGATGCCCGCCTACTACATGATGGCGGCCGCCGTGATCGGCGGGGTGGCGGTGTGGTTCATGACGGAGTCGGCCGGCCGGCCGCTGCCGGGTTCGCCCCCGCAGAGGTAAATCCCCTGACACGAGGTGGGAGCGCGGCTATATTCGTTAGCGCAACTAGTTAGCTGCCCTAACTAGACATACGAAAGGCACAGGTGCATGAGCGAGTCGCAGCTCTGGGACGACGTCGACACCTACTTCACCGCCCATCTCGCACCCGAGGACGAAGTGCTCCGGGCGGCCGTGCGCGACAGCGAGGCCGCCGACCTGCCGCACGCCGCGGTGACCGCGCCGCAGGGCAAGCTCCTGCAGCTCCTGACCCAGATCCAGGGCGCCCGCACGGTCCTGGAACTCGGCACCCTCGGCGGCTACAGCACCATCTGGCTGGCCCGCGCCCTGCCCGCCGACGGCCGTCTGGTCTCGCTGGAGTACAGCCCGAGGCACGCCGAGGTCGCGAACCGCAACATCGCCCGCGCCGGCCTCGACAAGATCGTCGAGGTGCGCGTCGGCCCCGCCCTGGAGTCCCTCCCCCGGCTGGCCGACGAGAACCCGCCCCCCTTCGACCTCGTGTTCATCGACGCCGACAAGGGCAACAACCCGCACTACGTGGAGTGGGCGCTCAAGCTGACCGGTGCGGGCAGTCTGATCGTGGTGGACAACGTCGTACGGGGCGGCCGGGTGGCCGACCCCGACAACCCCGCCGACGACGTCCAGGGCACCCGCACCGCCCTCGAACTGATCGGCCGGCACCCGAGGTTGAGCGCCACGGCGATCCAGACGGTGGGCAGCAAGGGCTACGACGGCTTCGCGCTGGCGCGCGTGCTGCCGTGACCCGGCACGCTCACACCTCGTGGTAGAAGCCGACGTTGACGCTGCGCGGGGCGGTTCGGTCGCGGATGACGATCTCGCCGTTGCCGCCCCGGGGAAGCGTCACGGAGCCGCCGTAGACCAGCGGCTGGGCGTAGGCCCCGGCCACCAGTTGCACCTCGGACGAGGGATCGGGCTGCGAGCCCTGGAGCCAGGTCACCTGCCAGACGCCCTCGGGCCCGCACAGGAACTCCAGGTGCACCCGGGAGACGAACAGCCAGTCGTCGGGGGTCACGAGCCGGCACACGGACTTGTCCCGGCCCACACGCAGCACGGTGCCCGGGTCACTGGGCGCCTCGGCCATCTGCATACCGGCCGTGGCACCCTCCTCCGCCGCGGTGACGACGGCCATGGTGAGTTCGAGCACGTGCGCTCCTCCTGAGGGGTCCTTGCGCGGCAACCACGTCGGCTCGCCGCCGCCGCATGATAAATCGCCCGGCACGGCCGTGTCCGGCGCAAGGTACCCGAAGACCGGCCTGTCACCCGAGTCCGGGCGACAGGCCGGTCGTACGTACGGACGACGCGTCAGCTATGCAGCAGCCGCTCCGTCAGCTCGCGGTAGTCCCGCAGCGCCAGCCGCAGTTGCTCGGTGTCGCCGGCGCTCATGGCCTTGTCCCGGCCGCCGTCGCCGGTCTGCCAGGAGTTGCGCAGCGTGCGCCTGCGCTCCTTCACCGCGTCGGCGAACCGGGCGGCGACCTCCTCCAGCACGTGGTCGGCCTCCTCGACGGCGGACCGGGGTTCGTCCACGAACCCGGCGACGGCGTGCTGGAGCCGCGTGCTGAGCTTGTCGCACTCCTCGTGCGGCAGCAGCCGGGACTCACGACCGGCACGCTCGTCGTGCCCGTCATGACTCTCGCGGCCGTCACGGCCCGCGAGTCCGCCCGCACCCGTACCGACCCCGCCGACGGTGTCGGAACCGGCGCCGGCCGCCCGCTCCCGGGCCTCCCGGCCGGACTCCCGCGCGGTCTCCCGTCCGGGCTCCCGGACGGCGGACGTGTCGGTGCCGAACCCGCCCTCGTCGCCGGCCCCGCGCCGCTCACCGCCGGGCGTACCCGCCCGGTTCAGGTCCGGCGCCTCGGTCTCGGTGGGCGTCACCAGCGGGCTGTGCGAACCCGCGGGGTCGTTGCCCGTACCCCTGCCGATCGTGCCCTCGCCCCGGGTGCCGTCGCTGCCCGGCCTGCTCGTGGCATCCGTCATGTCGCTCAACTCCCCTTCGCGTGACGCCTGTTGAATGCCCACGGCATGTGCCCACGGCTGTCCTGACGACCGTCGCGGGGCTGACCCGCTCGTGCGTGGGTCTCACCGTTGGGTGTCCGGGACTCCTCGCGGCTGCGCGGCGGGCCGACGAGCTCCTCGAAGAGGGCCCGTGCCTCGACCATGGCGGCGCGCATGTCCTCCGTGTCCGCCGTCCGGCCGTCGCCGTCCTGCCGGGCGTCGGAGCGGGCACTGGCCACCGTGTGCACCCGCCGGTAGCCGTGCACGTGGTGCGCGTGGTGCACGGACAGCGCGTTGAACTGTTCCTCGTACTGCCCGCCGTCCGGGAAGCCCCGGGCCGCGGCGACCTCGGCGAGCAGCCGGTCGGCCTCGGCGACGGCCTCCCGAGGTGAGTCGACGAAGCGTTCCTGGGCGGCCGTCCAGCGGTCCTCGTACCGCTGGCGCTCCGCCGGTTCGAGTGGCTGCTCGCGCAGCGATCCGTGCCGCTCCACGCGTTCGGTGAGTTCGCGCTCGGCGGCCTTCTCGTCCCCGTCGTGGCGGGCCACCGCACGGTCGTACTCGGGCCCGAAGCGTCGCTTCAGGCCCCGGCCGTGCTGCGGGCCGCGGGCACGCAGGGTCAGGACGGCCGCCACGACGAGGACGGCCGCCACGATCACGATCAGAGCGATGATCAGGCCTGTTGACATGTCTCCCGGGTTGCCCTGGACTTTCTATTCAAACCGTCTCCGCACATGTGTACGCGACAATCACGCCATGACCTGGACCGTCACCCCGGAACGCCCCGACTCCCCTGCGGCAACGGCCCTCTGGCGGGCCTACTACACAGAGGTGAGCGACCGCTACTACCTGCTCCACGAGAACCGCAGAACGGACCCGGCCGAGCTGGAGCGGGAGGTGGCGAACCAGACCGGCGGTGAACTGGCCCCGCCCACGGGCCTGTTGCTGGTGGCCCGTTTCGAGGGCGCCCCGGCCGGAACCGCGGGCCTGCGTCTGCGTCCCGACGGAAGCGCCGAGCTCACCCGCGTCTACCTGCACGAGCACCTGCGGGGCAAGGGCGGCGCGGCCCTCCTCGTCGAGGCGGCGGAGTCCGCGGCCCGAGCCCTGGGCGCCACCCGCGTGGTCCTGGAGACCCGCAAGGACCTGACCGAGGCCCTCGCCCTGTACGCCCGACTCGGCTACGAGGAGATCCCCCCGTACAGCGACGACATCTACGCAGACCACACCCTCGGCAAGCACCTGTGAGGACGATCCCGCGGCCATGAGGGGCGCGGGGAACTGCGCAAAGAAACGCCCGCCCCCACGAACAGCAGCGGGCCGCCACAGGCCCCAGGGGCGCGGGGAACTGCGCGAAGGCACCGCCCCCACCCAGCCGCACCCGCCCCCCGACCGAACCCGGCACCCCCCATCGCGCATCCGCTCAACCGCCGGAGGCAACCGGCTGTTCCCGAGCAGACCCGCACAGCTCGTCGTTCAGATCCTTCACGAGCTGGGTGAGGTCGGTGGGCCGGTCCGGGCCCCACCAGTCCCCCAGGAGCTCGCCCAGGGACTCCTCCCGGGCCGACGCGAGGCGCGTGGCGACCTCCCGCCCCCGTTCGGTGAGCAGCAGGTCGAGACCCTGCCGGGACGCCAGCCCGCGTTCCTCCACCTGCCGGGCCGCCTCGATGATCGCGCCCAGGGGCACGGATGTGCGCTCGGCGAGCAGCGCCGGCTCCACCCACCCGTACTTCCGGATCCGCAGCACCAGCCAGCTCGCCGCGGGCAGCAGGTCGTACCCGGCCCGCGCGGTGATCTCGCGGTAGATCTCCCGCCGTCCCTCCCGGGTGCCGAGCACCGACAGCGCCCGGCACACCTCGTCGTACGACGACCGTTCCACCGGGTTGCTGGCCAGCGTCTCGGTGACGTCGGGCGCGGTGACCGACCCCCGCAGCGGGTCCTCCTTGAGGAACCACGCGAGCACGAACCCGAGGAACGCGACGGGGGCGGCGTAGAGGAAGACGTCGGTGATCGACGAGGCGTACGCGTGCAGCGCCTCGGGCCTGAGCGCGCCCGGCAGTTCCGCGATCCCGCGGGAGTCCGACTCCAGCTCCGACACCGAGACGCCGGGCGGCAGTTGGGCCCCGCGCAGGGCTTCGGCCAGCTTGTCGCCGAGCCGGTTCGCGAAGACCGTACCGAAGATGGCCACGCCGAAGGAGGCGCCGATGGACCGGAAGAAGGTCGCACCGGACGTGGCGACGCCGAGATCCTCGTACGAGACGGCGTTCTGCACGATCAGCACCAGCACCTGCATGACGAGGCCGAGTCCCAGCCCGAACACACAGAAGTACAGGCTCATCACCCAGGTGGAACTGGTCTCGTCGAGCCGGTGCAGGAGGAGCAGGCCCAGCGTGGTGACCGCGGTCCCGGCCACCGGGAACACCTTCCACCGCCCGGTACGGCTGACGATCTGCCCGGACAGGGTCGAGGAGAAGAGCAGCCCGAACACCATGGGCAGCATGTGCACCCCGGACATCGTCGGCGAGACGCCCTGCACCACCTGGAGGAAGGTGGGCAGGTAGGTCATGGCCCCGAACATCGCGAACCCGACGATGAAGCTGATGACGGCGGACAGGGCGAAGGTCCGCACCCGGAACAGCTTCAGCGGCAGCACGGGCTCGGCGGCCCGCCGTTCGACCGCCACGAACGCGACCGCGAGCAGCACCCCCAGCACCGCGAGGCCGACGATCTGGGGCGAGCCCCATCCCCAGGTGTTCCCGCCCAGCGAGGCCACCAGCACCAGGCAGGTGGCGACGGCGGCGATGAGGAAGGTCCCCAGGTAGTCGATGACGTGTTTCGTCGACTTGCGCGGGATCCGCAGCACCACGGCGATCACGGCCAGCGCGACGACACCGACCGGGAGGTTGATGTAGAACACCCACCGCCAGCTCAGATGCTCGGTGAACAGCCCGCCCAGCAGCGGACCGAGCACGCTCGTCGCCCCGAAGACCGCCCCGAACAGCCCTTGGTAGCGGCCGCGTTCGCGGGGCGGGACGAGGTCGCCGACGATCGCCATCGAGAGCACCATCAGTCCGCCGCCGCCCAGCCCCTGCAACGCCCGGAAGGCGATGAGCTGGGTCATGTCCTGGGACATCCCGCACAGTGCGGAGCCGATCAGGAAGATCACGATCGCCGTCTGGAACAGCCGCTTGCGCCCGTACTGGTCACCGAGCTTGCCCCACAGCGGGGTCGCCGCCGTGGAGGCCAGCAGATACGCGGTCACGACCCAGGACAGATGGTCGAGGCCCCCGAGGTCGCTGACGATCGTGGGCAGCGCGGTGGACACGATCGTCTGGTCCAGCGCGGCGAGCAGCATGCCGAGCAGCAGGGCCCCGATCGAGACGAGGACGTTGCCGGACACGGGGTGTTCTCGCGTGTCTCGCACATCCTCCGTCATACCGTGCGCATCCGCGGCCATGAAGACCTCCCGAGGCTCTCGTTACCCCTCCATCGTGGTCGGTGTGACCGTTTACGGCCTGTTGAGTCCCATTGGAAGGCGATATTCCGGGGGCTTCCGAAAGTCGACTGTGGAGGGGTTCTGCATAATCTCTGGAGTTTGTGAGGGGAGGGACGAACACATGGCGAAGCCGAACGGCCATCTGTGCCCGGAGTGCGGGGCACCGAGAGGGGTGGACAACACCCCGCTGTGCGGGTGCACCCGGCGCGCGTCGGACGCACTGCGCGACGCGCGTACGGCGGAGGCGGCCGCGGCGGAGGACTTCGATCCGCTGCGCATACGGCCGTACGTCGAGCTGGACGAGGAGACGGCGCCGGTGCCGCGGGTGCCCGCGCCGGAGGCCACCCAGCCGCTGCGCGTCCCTTCACCCCCACCGAGCGTCCCGAACGACACCGACCTGAGCCTGTTCGAGCCGGAGGAGGCCCTCTCCGCACCCGGCCCGGACCCGGAGCCGGATCCGCGTCCGCGCCGCACCCGCCGCCGTACCGTCCTGCTCGCCTCGGCCGGCGCGGTCGTGGCCGTGGTCGCCGCGGCCGGGATCGCCAGCGGCCTGTTCGCGTACGACCCGCCGTCGCGGGACGAGGCGGCACCGCGGGACGTACGCCCGGCCGTCCCGGACGTGACGACGACGGCGCCCTCGGCGTCCCCGTCCACGGCCGCGCCGTCGGTGTCGCCGTCCTCCGCGTCCCCGTCCGCCTCGGCGAGCGCGAGCCCGTCGGCCACCCCGTCCCCGTCGGAGTCCAGCGCCTCCCCCGGCCCCACCCTCTCGACCACACCCTCGGCGACCCCGACGGCCTCCACCACGACGAAGCCGGCGGCCGGCCCGGACTCGGCGAACGAGGCGGCCCCGCCGGTTCTGCGCCGGGGCTCCGACGGCCCGGAAGTGGTCGAGCTCGAACTCCGCCTCACCCAGGTCGGCCTGTACGGACGCAAGCCCTCCGGCCACTACAACGAGGGGGTCGAGGACGCGATCGCCATGTACCAGTGGCAGCGGGGCCTCTGGAACGCGGAACGCGGGGTGTACGACCTCCAGACCCGAGAACGACTGGAGTCGGAGACCAGGGAGCCGTAGAAGCCCCGACAGATCCTCCAGGGCGGGGCCCCGGGCCCGGTCCGAAACCCCCACCCGAACGACAACGACCGATCCGCCCCGGGCGCCCTCACGAAGGCCCGCGCTTGAAGTGATGCCGCCCACCACGGAAGCCCACGACCGGCCAACCCCCCGGACGGCTCCTACCCCTCACAGAGTCAGCGCGCCCGCTCCACCCCGCGCAGCAAACGCCACGGCTAAGCCCTTCGGGGGCGGCGCCGCGGGGCCGGAGCACCCAACCAGACGGCGACGGCCGATCCGACCCGGCAGCTTCACACTTCGGAAGGCCCGCGCTTGGGGCGATGCCGCCCACCACGGAAGCCCGCAACCGACCTACGCCTCGGACCGCTCCTACCCCTTACGGAGTCCGCGCGTCCGGTCCGCCCCGCGCAGCAAAACGCCACGGCAAGCCCTTCGGGGGCGGTGCTCCGGGGCCGGAGCGATCCGACCCGGCGGCCTCACACCCCGGAAGGCCCGCGCTTGAACTGATGCCGTCCATCACGGAAGCCCACGACCAGTCCCGTCGCGGCGGGCGCGGCAGAGCGGAGCGGGAAGCATGCGACTCGGCAAGCACACTCGCACCCGGACCTGCACCCCGGACGGTGGGGCCTGCTAGCTCACGTGGAGTCGGATCGTGCCGTCGTCGTGTGCTTCCACCCGCACCTGCGTCAGGTCGCGTACCACCACGTCCGGGTCGTGCAGGCCGGCCCTCGGGCCGATGCCGACGACCTGCATGCCCGCTGCCTTTCCGGCTGCGATTCCCGCCCCCGAGTCCTCGAAGACCACGCAGTCCGCGGGCGCCACGCCCAGTTCCGCGGCCCCCTTGAGGAAACCCTCGGGATCCGGCTTGCTGGCGCCGACCGACTCCGCGGTGACGCGGACCTCGGGCAGGTCCAGGCCCGCGGCCGCCATCCGGGCCGTGGAGAGCGGGACGTCGGCCGAGGTCACCAGGGCGTGGGGCAGACCGCGCAGGGACGCCAGGAACTCCGGCGCGCCCGGTATCGCCACCACCCCGTCCGTGTCCGCGGTCTCCGCCGCGAGCATGCGCGCGTTGTCCGCGAGGTTGCGCTCCACGGGCCGGTCGGGCAGCAGGAGCGCCATCGACGCGTGCCCCTGGCGGCCGTGGACCACCTTCATGACCTCGTCGCCGTCCAGCCCGTGGTCATCGGCCCAGCGGCGCCAGATGCGCTCCACGACGGCGTCGGAGTTGACGAGGGTGCCGTCCATGTCGAGCAGGAGGGCGCGGGCGGTGAGCACGGTGGGGGCGGCGGTGGCCGTCATCGGCAGCTCCAGAACGCGGGACGTGGGGCTTCGGAGGTGTCTCCCCCGCACCTCCCGGAGGGACAAGGCGGCCCCGCCCGCCGGTCAGGGAAAACGGGCGGAGGCCACTTTGTTTCTCTACGGTACAAAATCGGGCCGGTGATCGCCACCACCCCGGGGAACCGCCCGGAACAGTTCACCCGCCGTTCAGCTCAGCCGGACACGGCCTCCCACAGGCTCCACAGCCCGAGAGCCAGCATCAGCAGCGCCGCGATCCTTGTGATGAGCTTCAGCGGCACCCGCTTCATCAGGGCCTTTCCGCCGACGATGCCGAGACCGGCCACCGCCCACAGCGCGAGCACCGCGCCGAGGCCGACGGAGAGCGGGTCGTCGTAGCGGGCCGCGAGGTTGGCCGTCATGATCTGGGTCAGGTCACCGAACTCGGCGACCAGGATGAGCATGAACCCGGCCCCCGCGACCTTCCAGAAGGACTGGTCCTCGGGCTTGCGGATCTCCTCCTCGTCGTCGTCCTTCTTCAGCAGCAGGACGGCCGCGCCACCGAGGAAGAGCACACCCGTCAGCGCCTGCACGATCTGCTGCGGCAGCAGGGTGAGCACGCTGCCGGCCGCGACGGCGAGCGCGACGTGCAGCGCGAAGGCGGCGGCGACGCCCGCGAAGACGTAGGAGGCGCGGTAGCGGGTGCCGAGGACGAGTCCGGCGAGCGCGGTCTTGTCCGGCAGTTCGGCGAGGAAGACGACGCCGAACACGACGGCCGTCACGGTGAAGCTGATCAAGGGTCCTCAATCGGTCGGGGGCTGCCCCACCGAGAGTGTCCCTGCGAAACGACGCCTCGGCACGGCAGCACACAGTCAGTGCACTACTGGCCGAAGGTCTCGCTGGCCGGTCCCTGAAGACCTGCCTCCGGGCGCCGGCTCAGACGAGCTGAGCAGTATGTCGACGGTCCGGCGAAGAGCTACTCCCCTTCAACACCGTCCATCGTACGTGATCGTTTCGCCGTAAACCTTGTCGTGTCATGTACGCGTCACTAACTTCTCACCGTACGCACATCTCCCCGCAACACGGAGCCGCGAGCATTCGACCGCTCGCGCTCCAACGCCCCCGCCCTCCAAGGGAGTTCGCATGTCGAAGTTCTACGCGCGTCGACGGCTGAGCATACTCGCCGCACTGACCGGCCTCATAGCCTCCGTCGGGCTCCTCAACGGCCCGACCGCCTCCGCCGCCCTCCCCACCCCGGTCAGCGCGGCCACCGCCCGCACCTACCTCGCCTCGCTCACCGTGGCCACCGAGAACCGCACCGGGTACAACCGGGACCTGTTCCCGACCTGGATCACCATCAGCGGCACCTGCAACACCCGCGAGTACATCCTCAAGCGGGACGGCTCGAACGTCGTCACCGACTCCGCCTGCGCCGCCACCAGCGGTAGCTGGTACTCCCCGTACGACGGCGCCACCTGGACCGCCGCCTCCGACGTCGACATCGACCACCTGGTCCCGCTCGCCGAGGCCTGGGACTCCGGCGCGAGCGCCTGGACCACGTCCCGGCGCCAGTCCTTCGCCAACGACGTCACCCGCCCGCAGCTCCTCGCGGTGACCGACAACGTGAACCAGTCCAAGGGCGATCAGGACCCGGCCACCTGGATGCCGTCGCTCACCTCGTACCGCTGCACCTACGTCCGCGCCTGGGTCCAGGTGAAGTACTACTACGGGCTCTCCGTCGACTCCGCGGAGAAGAGCGCGCTCACGGGCTACCTCGCCAACTGCTGACGATTCCGTGCCGGAATCTCCCCGCGGAGCTCCGTCGTTCCGTACCGTACGGGGCGACGGAGGAGGATCACGTGACGGATCTGCGGGTAGGACCACTGCTCAGGTACGTCGACGGCTCGTCCGCGACCGTGTGGGTCGAGACGAGCCGTCCGTGCACGGTCGAGGTGCACTGCTCGGACGGCACCGGTGGTGAGTCCCCCACCTTCCAGGTCGCGGGCCACTACTACGCCCTCGTCCCGGTCGAAGGCCTCGCCCCCGGCACGCAGCGGTCGTACGAGGTGTTCCTGGACGGCACACGCGAATGGCCGCTGCCCGACTCGCCCTTCCCGCCCTCGGTGATCCACACGCCCACCGAGGAGGCACCCGTCCGCGTCGCCTTCGGCTCCTGCCGCTGGGCCGCGCCCCCGGAGGGCGAGAAGGACCCCGTGGGCCCCGACGCCCTGGACACCCTCGCGGCCCGTATCGCCGCCGAGCCGGAGGGCGAGCGCCCGGACGTCCTCCTCCTCCTGGGCGACCAGGTCTACGCCGACGAGACCTCCCAGGCCACGCAGCGCTGGCTGGCCGCCCGCCGCGACCTGAGCGACCCGCCGGGCGACCAGGTGGCGGACTACGAGGAGTACACCCACCTCTACTACGAGTCCTGGCTCGACCCCGAGGTGCGCTGGCTGCTGTCCACCGTGCCCAGTTGCATGATCTTCGACGACCACGACGTCATCGACGACTGGAACACCTCCGCCTCCTGGGTCGAGGACATGCGCACCCTCACCTGGTGGCGGGAGCGGCTGCTGAGCGGACTGATGTCGTACTGGGTCTACCAGCACCTGGGCAACCTCCCCCCGTCCGAACTGGCCGCCGACCCGCTCTACGCCGCCGTCCGGCAGTCCCCCGACGGCACCGACGAGCTGCGCGCCTTCGCGTGCCGCGCCGAGGCCGACGCGGCCTCCGTGCGCTGGAGCTACCGGCGCGACTTCGGCCGCGTGCGGCTGGTCATGGTCGACTCCCGCGCGGCCCGCGTCCTCGACGAGGACAACCGGTCGATGCTGGACCCCGGCGAGGCCGAGTGGCTGCGCGAACAGGTGCTGGAGGACCGCTCCTCCTACGACCACCTCCTGATCGGCACCTCGCTGCCCTGGCTGCTGCCGCACCTGGTGCACGACGCCGAGGCGTGGGACGCCGCACTGTGCCGGGGGGAGCGCGGGGCGCGCTGGGCCCGGTTCGGGGAGAACCTGCGGCGCAAGGCGGACCTGGAGCACTGGGCCGCGTTCCCGGAGTCCTTCGTGACGCTGGCGGAGCTGATCGCCGAGGTGGGGTCGGGGCCCGAGGCGCCGGCGACGGTGCTGGTGCTGTCGGGGGACGTGCACCACGCGTACGTGGCCGAGCCGAAGTGGCGCACCGGCGGACCGGACGCCCGCGTTCTCCAGCTCACCTGCTCGCCCGTGCACAACTCCGTGCCCTCCTACATCCGGTACGGCTTCCGCTTCGGCTGGAGCGCGGTGGCGCGGGCTCTCGGGCGGGGCCTCGCCAGGCACGGACGCTGTGCACGACCGCCGGTCTCCTGGCGGCACACCGGCGGGCCCTGGTTCGGCAACCAGCTCATGACGCTGACGCTGAACGGGCGTTCCGCGCGGCTGCGGCTGGACCACGCCCGGGAGTCGGGCGAGGGCCGGACCCGCCTGGTGACGATCTCGGAGTCCGAACTCACCGGGGAGACCGGCCGCGAGGAGTCCCGGCTCGCCCGGCGCTTCACCTGACGGATCCTCAACGACAGCTCCACGCAAGGCGGTTCGGGTATGCCACGCCCGCGAGCGGGTGCGGATTCGGACACACTTTCGGAAGTGACGGGGCGGTGACGGGAGTGGTGGTACGTGCGGATGCGCAGCCGTTTCCTGTGCGGAAGCGGGTGAAACGGAAGGGGCGACAGAGGTGAACCGATGGCTAAATGTTGAACTTGCAAGCACTGTTTAGGCACACCTAACGTGGAGGGCCGACTCGGTTCCCATCCCCCTGGGGCGACCCCCCTGTGGGACCGACCCGACCGAAGGAGTCCCCCACATGACCGGACGCCTGAACAGCGCCCAGCCATACGCCCTCGGCCTGTATCGCATCGTCGTCGGCCTGCTCTTCCTGTGTCACGGCGCCGCCTCCCTCTTCGGCGTGCTCGGCGGTGCCTCGGGCACCGACGGCGGCACCCTCGAAGCGGGCACCTGGCCGGGCTGGTACGCGGCCCTGATCCAGCTCGTCTGCGGCGGCCTCGTCCTGCTCGGCCTGGGCACCCGCGGCGCCGCGTTCCTCGCCGCGGGCGCCATGGCGTACGCGTACTTCAAGGTGCACCAGCCGTCGTCCCTGTGGCCCTTGGAGAACGGCGGTGAAGCCGCCGCGATGTTCAGTTGGGCCTTCCTGCTGCTGGTCTTCACCGGGTCCGGCGCGTTCGGCCTGGACCGGCTGCTCGCGAGGCGCTCCGCGCAGGAACGCAAGCCGGCGGCGGAGCCGGTGGCCGTCTGAGACCGGCCCGTGCGGTGCCCTCCCCCGCGTCCGTGGGGGAGGGCACCGTACGAGGCAGCCGGGTGAACATGCCGCGGTCATCTCATGAGCCCCCCGTGAATCTCCTGTCACTGCCCGGGCGTACGCTGTATGGCTGTCTACGGGGGAATCACGGGGAGTCGCGGTGTTGGAGAGCCTGGGGTCACTGACCGGCAGTCCATGGATCTACGCCATGGTCGCGCTGTCGGTGCTCCTCGACGTGTTCGTGCCGGTGCTGCCCAGCGGGGTGCTGGTCATCACGGCCGCGACGGCCGCGGCCGCGGGCAGTGCGGCGACCGGGCGGGTCCCCGATGTACTGGCCCTGATCCTCTGCGCCACGACCGCCTCGGTCCTGGGCGACCTGGCGGCGTACCGCCTCGCCTTCCGGGGCGGTGAACGCCTCGACCGCGCGATCGCCCGCTCGCGCCGGCTCACCACCGCGCAGGAACGTCTCGGCGACGCGCTCGCCGCGGGCGGCGGGGCCCTGGTCGTCCTCGCCCGCTTCGCCCCCGCCGGCCGCTCGGTGGTCTCGCTCCTGGCCGGCACCGCCCAGCGCCGGGCCCGTGACTTCCTCCCCTGGTCCGCCCTGGCCGGCCTCTCCTGGGCGGCGTACAGCGTGGCCCTCGGCTACTTCGGCGCCCACTGGCTCGGCGCGACCTGGCTGGCGACGGGGGTGTCGATGGCGGCCCTCTTCGGAGCGGGAGCGGCGGCGGCCTACGTGATGCGCCCCCGCCCCGAACAGGCGAAGGCCGGCTGAGAGCGTCGCGCCGAGCGCGGTGTCGAGAGCCCGGTCAGGCTCGCAGTCTGCGCAGTCTCGGGGCCTCCGGCGGCTGCGAGCCGGACGGGTCGGCCTCGACGAGAACCCACACCCGCAGGCAACCCGGGCCCGGCGCTCCCAGGCAGCTCGCCCTGGGCCAACATCCACCTGCGGCCGCAGGGCCTACGGCGGCTGAGACGCCGACGAGGCGTGCGTTTGCGGGCCCCCGGCAACACAAGCCTGGGCCAAAACCCTGCGAACGCAAGCCCTACCGCGGCTGCGAGCCGGGTGGGTCGGCGTCGACGACAACCCACACCCGCAGGCGACCCGGGCCCGGCGGTGGGGCGGGTCAGCTTGCCTTGCGGTGGGTGGCTCCTCGGACCTCCAGGGCAGCCAGCAGCTCGGCGGTCGCCTCCGTGACCGCTTCCACGGCACGGTCGAAGACCTCCTTGTTGTGGGCGGCGGGGGCGCGGAAGCCCGAGACCTTGCGCACGTACTGGAGCGCGGCGGCCCGGATCTCCTCCTCCGTCGCCTCCTCGGGCAACACGGGCGGACGAAGCGTCTTGATACTGCGGCACATACCGTCAGTCTCCCTCCCCGGGCGGATCGGCGCTTCCGTCCGCCCGTTCCGAATGTCATGATCCTCGCCGAGGCGGCCACCGGTCCCGGGGCCGACCGACGAGAGGAACAACCCGACATGGCGCACGACTCCGCACACCGTGAACTCACCGTGGCCGTCCTGGGCCCGGGCGGCACCGGCGGCCTCCTCGCCGCCCTCCTGGCCCGCGCCGGACACCGGGTGATCTGCCTGGCCGGCGACGACACGGCGAACACCCTGCGCACGGCCGGCATCGAGGTCCGCAGCGGCACCTTCGGCGACTTCACGACCCCCGTCGAGGCCGACACCGAGCTGCGCGAACCGGTCGACGCCTGCGTGATCGCCGTCAAGCACACCTCCCTGCACTCCGCCCTCGACCGCGTCCCGCCCAGCGTCCTGGGCGACGGCCTGGTCGTCCCCCTCCTGAACGGCGTCGAGCACCCGGTGACCCTGCGCGCCCGCTACCGTCCGGACCGGGTCGCCCCGGCGGTGATCCGCGTGGAGTCGACGAGGATCGCACCCGGCGTCATCGAGCACGGCAGCCCCTTCGCCGAGCTCGACCTGACCGGCGACGGCGTCCCCCGCGAGCGGCTCGACGCACTGGCCTCCGTCCTCGCCGAGGCCGGCCCCACGACCCGGGTGCTGAACGACGAGACGGCCGCCCTGTGGGCCAAGATGTCCTTCCTCGCTCCCTTCGCCCTCCTCACCACCCTGCACGCCCTCCCCCTCGGCGAGGTACGCACCCGCCACCGCGACGAGCTGACCGCCCTGGTCGAGGAGACCGCCGCGGTCAGCGCGGCCTGCGGCGGTCCTGCCGACCCGGCCCAGGCCCTCGCCCGCTACGACGCCTTCCCGCCCGGGACGAAGTCCTCGATGCAGCGTGACGCGGAGGCGGGCCGCCCCCTCGAACTGGACGCGATCGGCGGGGCGTTGCTGCGCGCGGCGGACCGGCACGGGGTGAAGGTGCCCGTCGCGGCCCGGGTGGTCGGGGAGTTGGCGGGCGCCGAGAGCTGACGGTCCCCCGCACCGCCACTGCCGCCGCCGTCGCCCGGCCCGCGCCCTCAGCGGCCGTCCCCGCCCGTCAGGTCGTACCGCCATTCGTTCGACTTGATCCAGTGGCCCTTCGGGTACTCGAACTCGGCCTCCCCGAGCAGCGTGAAGCCGGCCCGGCGGCAGACGCCGTTCGACGCGGTGTGCTCCACGCTCGGGAAGGCGTGCAGGTAGCGGTGTCCACCGGCGGCCCGTGCCTCCTCCACGACGGCACGGGCCGCCCGCGCGGCCAGTCCCCGGCCCTGGAACTCCGGCAGGATCCCCCACCCGGTCTCCCATATCAGGGAGTCCCGCCACTCACGCTCCCAGAACCCCACCGAGCCGACGGTCTCCCCGCCGTCGGCGAGCGTGACGCGGTACATCCGCCCCGACGACAGCCCGACGTACCGCCGATGCCGCGCGAGAAGCCTCTCCTCGGTCTCCGGTCCGCCCAAGTGGTCGGTCATCTCAGGGCTGTTGGTCCGCTCCAGCAGCCAGAAGTCGCCCTCCGCCCAGGGCACCAACCGCACCGGCTCCACCTGCTCCGTATCCATGTCAGCCACCCTAGACGCAGGGTCTGACAACACCCCCGGCCTGCGGTTTTGCCGAACCGGCAACAGATCTCGCGTCGAGCCGCCGCCACCCCCCAGGATCGTGGTGAACCACCCCTCGTGCCCCACCTCGTGCCCCACCTCGGCCCCGCAGTCCGTGACCCGCCATCCGCGAGCCGCGATCCGTGACCGTGATCCGCAAGTACGGAGGACACATGCCGCACCTCACCCACCGTCTGGTCCCCGGCCCCGCCGGCCGGATCCACCTCGTGGAGCAGGGCACCGGGCCCCTCGTCCTGCTGTTGCACGGATTCCCGGAGTCCTGGTACTCGTGGCGCCACCAGTTGCCGGTGCTGGCCGCGGCTGGATACCGCGCGGTCGCCGTGGACGTGCGCGGCTACGGCCGTTCGTCGAAACCGGAGGCGGTGTCGGCGTACCGGATGACCGAGCTGGTGGAGGACAACGCGGCCGTGGTGGCGGCGCTCGGCGAGCGTTCCGCGGTGGTCGTCGGGCACGACTGGGGCGCGACGATCGCGGCGCACTCGGCGCTGCTCAGGCCGGACGTCTTCCACGCGGTCGGCCTGCTGAGCGTGCCGTACACGCCGCCCGGCGGCCCCCGCCCCAGCGAGGTCTTCGCGGCGATCGGCGGGCCGGAGGAGTTCTACGTCTCCTACTTCCAGGAGCCCGGCCGGGCCGAACGGGAGATCGAGCCGGACGTACGCGGCTGGCTGGCCGGTTTCTACGCCGCGCTCTCGGCCGACACCATGCCGAAGCCCGACGCCCACGGCGTGCTCGCCGACCCGCACTTCGTCGCACCGGGCGGCCGGATGTGCGACCGCTTCCCCACCGGCCGCCTCCCGGCCTGGCTCACCGAGGACGATCTCGACGTCTACGCCGGGGAGTTCGAGCGGACGGGGCTCACCGGTGCCCTGAACCGCTACCGCGCGATGGACCAGGACTGGAAGGACCTGGCCGCCCACGCGGGAGCGCCGATCAGCCGGCCCTCCCTCTTCCTGGGCGGCACCCTGGACGCCTCCACCACCTGGCTCTCCGACGCCGTCGACGCCTTCCCCACGACCCTCCCCGGCCTGCACGCCGCCCACCTCCTCGACGGCTGCGGCCACTGGATCCAGCAGGAGCGTCCCGAGGAGGTCAACCGTCACCTGACCGACTGGCTGGGATCGGTGGCGAGCGGGCGGTAGCGCACGTTCACGACGGCCGTACGACCGGTGCCGTCGAGTCCTTCGAGGCGTACGGGCGCGCCGCCGGGGCGGTCGTAGAGCCGGATCCCGTCGCCGAGCAGGACGGGCGCGAGGTGGAGGTCGATCTCGTCGATCAGGCCGCGTTCCAGGAGCTGGCGGCCGATCGTGGGCGAGAAGACCTCCACGTTCTTGCCGCCGGCGGCCGCCAGGGCGATCCGGACGGCGTCGGCGGGGTCGCAGTTCAGGAAGGTCACGCCGGGGACGGGCCCCGCGTCCTCGGGATGGTGCGTGAGGACGAACAGCGGTCCCTGCCACGCGCCGCCGTAAACGGCCCGGGCGTCGGGGAAGGCGTCCCAGCCGTCCCGGCCGCCCAGCACGGCCCCGGTCGTCGCGGCGTACTCCTCGACGAGGCCGGGCCGGAACGAGAACCCCGTCAGCCAGTCCATCGTGTGTTCGGGGCCCGCCACGTACCCGTCCAACGACATGGTGAAGTGCCAGAGCACCTTGCCCGCGGCGATCTGCGGCACCATGTCCGCCGCCGGCGCGGTACGCACGTTCTGGGGATCCTCCATGACCGCACCTCTCCCGGGAGGCTCCTGTCCCCCTTCAGACCTGCGGCGAGCGCGAAAGTCATCGCCGAGGTCCGGTGCCCCCCCCTGAGACCGGCCCCACCCCCGACCGTCATCCCCGGACCGCCACGGCCCGCTCCTCCCGCCCGTCGGCCCTCGCTGTCCCTGCCGCGACGGCCATGACGGCCACGGCGGTGAGGACCATGCCCGCGCCGACGTAGAGCGGGGCGGTGTAGCCCAGGCCCGCGGTGATCGCGAGGCCGCCGGCCCAGGCGCCCAGTGCGTTGCCGAGGTTGGACGCGGACACGTTGGCGCCGGCGGCCAGGGCCGCGCCCCCCGCGTGGTCGGTGACACGGGTGATGAGTCCGGGCACACCGGCGAACCCGAACACCCCCATCAGCAGGACCAGCACCACCGACGCCGTCGCGCTGTCCGCGAGCAGCCCGAACGCGACGAGGGTGACCGTGAGCCCGGCCAGGGCGAGGACCAGCGCACGGTCGCGGTCACGGTCCGCCGCCCGGCCGCCGAGCAGGTTGCCGACGACCAGCCCGACGCCGTACACCATGAGCAGCCAGGGGACGTCCGCCGAGGAGAAGCCGCCGACCTCGGTGAACGTGTAGGCGATGTAGCTGAACGCGCCGAACATCCCGCCGTAGCCGAGCGCGGTGGCGAGCAGGGTCAGCCAGACCTGGCCGGAGCGGAACGCGCCGAGCTGGGCGCGCAGGGCCGTGGGAGGCGCCGGTCCCGTCCGCGGGCTCTCCGCGGCGCGGCTCGGCACCCACGCGATGATGCCCGCGAGCGCGAGTACGCCGACCGCCGTGACCGCCCAGAACGCGGCCCGCCAGCCCCAGCGCTCCCCCACCAGCGCGCCGAACGGCACGCCGAGCACGTTCGCTACCGTCAGCCCGGCGAACATGACGGCCACCGCGCGGGACCCGCGCTCCGGCGCGACCAGGTCGCGCGCGACGAGGGAGCCGATGCCGAAGAAGGAGCCGTGGCACAGCGCCGCCACGATCCGCCCGAGCAGCATGACCGGGTAGCTCGGGGCGACGGCGGACAGCAGGTTGCCGAGGACGAACAGGACCAGCAGGCCGACCAGGACGTGCTTGCGGGGCAGTCGCGCGGTCGCCGCCGTGAGGACGACCGCGCCGATCGCGACGCTGAGCGCGTATCCGGAGATCAGCCGGCCGGCCGCCGCCTCCGACACCGCGAGACCGGCCGCCACCTGCGGCAGCAGTCCCGCGATCAGGAACTCGGTCAGCCCGATGCCGAACCCTCCGACGGCCAGCGCGACCAGCCCACCGGGCATCCGCCGCCGTTCGATCCCCGGCCTACGCAAGACAGTCCCCGAGATCAGCGCTCATGGACCGACCCTCGCGTCCCTCCGCGCACGGGTCCATGGACAAAGCAGCGACGGCGCTTGGACGAAGGCGCGTGCGCAAATGCCGTTGAGACGGCGCCCCGCGTCGACGAGGCTCTCGGTATGGAGTTCTTCTGCTACCACCGTGACCGGCCCGGTTCCCTGCCCCTGCGGGCGGAGCTGACCGAGGCGCACTGGTCGTACATGGACCGGTACGAGGCCGAACTGATCGCGCGTGGGCCGACGTTCGCCGCCGACGGGGAGACGCCGAGCGGGAGTGTGCACATCGTCGAGCTGCCCGATCCCGCCGCGGCGCGCGCGTTCGCCTTCGACGAGCCCAACTACCAGGCCGGTGCCTACCGGGACGTGCTGCTGCGCCGCTGGCGCAACCTGCTGGGCCGCACCATGTGGGACTTCCCCGGCGGCCGCACCGGCGGCGACCGGTACCTGGTGCTGGGTCTCGGCGCGGGAGAGGCCGTCGACCTCGCCGTACCGCCGGCGAAGGACGACCTGATCGCCTACGGTCCCCTGCTGTCGGACGACGCCACCGCCTGGCTGGGCACGGCTGCCCTGGTCCGCGCCCCGGACCCGGAACGGGCGCGGGCCGTGCTGACCGCGGACCGGTACGCCGCGGTGGAGGTCCACGCGTGGGAGTTCGGCGGACGACGCTGACAACCCGTTCTCGGGGCAACCGCACAGGGACCAGCCGTACGAACGAGGAGCGTCCACCAGATGGGTACCGCCGTCCGCGTCCCGCAGACCCGGGACATGATCGGGGAGGAACTCTCCGGAGACGAGGCGTTCACCGCCCTGCGCCACTACGGCGGCCTGCGGCTGCTGACCGACTCCTTCGCGCGGTTCCGCTACGCCGACGGCTTCACCAACGCCCGGGCCCTCGCCTTCCAGGTGGTGCTCGGGCTGGTCCCGTGCACGGTGGCGCTGGTGGGGCTCGCGACCTCGGTGCACACGGAGGGCGTGGGCCGGATCATCGAGCTGACGCTCGGCCGGATCGTGCCCGGCGCGAGCGCCGACATCGTGAAGGACGCCTTCGACGGGACACGCCGCACCGCGCACGGCAGTGTCTGGAGCACCCTCGCGCTGTGGCTGGGGCTCGGCTTCGCCCTGTTGAACCTCGCCTCGGCCATGGGCCAGATCGAGCGCGGCGCGAACCGGATCTACGGCATCGAGCGCGACCGTCCCTTCCCGCGCAAGTACGCGCGCGGGATCGTGCTCGCGGTCGCCGCCGGCCTCCCCCTGGTGCTGGGCTTCGTCGTGCTGGTGGCCGGCGAGGCCGTGGGCGACGCGGTGGCGGAGTCCGCGGGCCGGGAGGGCGGCGGGCCGCGCTGGTGGGGAGTGCTGGACCTGCCGGTGGGGCTCGCGCTGGCGTGGGTGGCCTCCGCCGTGATCTTCCGCTGGTCGCCGCGTCGGGTGCAGCCCGGTTACACCTGGCTGGCGTTCGGCTCGGCCGTGCATCTGTTGCTGTGGGTGTCGGCCACCTGGCTGCTCGCGCTGTACGTCGAGGAGAGCGGTGCCTTCGGCGCCGTCTACGGGCCGCTCACCGCCTTCATCGCCCTGCTGCTCTGGGCGAACCTCACCGCTGTCGCGCTGTTCCTCGGCATCGCGTTCGCCGCCCAGCTCGAAGCGGCCCGCGCCGGCGTCGAGTCGGCCGTGCACCCGGACCCCGGGCCGGGGACGTGAGGGTGCGCGGCGCTCTCGCTGTCGGCCCTGCGCCGCGGCGGGTGTTGTCGCCGTCAGCCGTGGGCCGCGGCCGTGGTGTGGCCGTCAGCCGTGCGCCGCGCGGTGTTGTCGCCGTCAGCCCTGCGCCGCGGCGGTGACCGTGGCGGGGTCCACGCCGGTCAGTTCGACGATGCGGTGCGGTGGCACGCCGGCGGCCAGTGCCCGCCCGATCAGTCCGTCCCGGCCGTCCGCGCAGTCGCGGTAGGCGAGGAGTTCCTCCTCGACCCCGGCGAGCGACTCGGGTGCCAGGTGGTGGCGGACCCGAGTCAGTTCCTCGTCGCTCAACGGCACGGGCAGCCGTTCGGCGCCCTCGGGCACGGCCGCGGTCTCCTCGGGCGGCAGCAGACGCAGGTGCGGGGAGGTCGCCGTGGTCCCCTGGGCGTCCAGCCAGGCGAGGACCGCGGGGGTCTCCAGGCACGCGAGCTCGCCCACGGCGGCGAGGGGCACGCCGAGTCGCGCGGACGCGTCGTCGAGCAGGAACAGGTAGGCGTCGTCGGTCATCCTCGGCTCCTTCGCACCAGGGGTCGATCGCCCTCCCCTTACCCCGCCTCGCCCGGCTAATGTTCAGTCCGGTGGGTGACAGGGGGAGGAGCAAGGACATGGTCGGTCTTCCGAGCGCGCGTTGACGTCGTAGGCCGTGCGCGGCCTGTCATCGCGTGCTGCGCTCGATGGTGCGGCACAGCCCGTCTTCGATCCGGGGATCGTCGTGCCGCCGTTTTCCGCCATTCCATCCGATTCCAGCCGTTCTGTCCCGCCGAGCCTGTGGCGGGACCGGGACTTCCGTCGCCTCTGGGTGGGCCAGACGGCCTCCCAACTCGGCGAGCACACCAGCCTGTTGGTGCTGCCGCTCTTCGCCGTCCTGACCCTCGACGCCGGTCCCGGCGAGTTGGGCCTGCTGCGAGCGGTGGGGCAGGCGCCGGTGCTGCTGCTCTCGCTCCTCGTCGGCGCGTGGGTGGACCGCCGGCGGACCCGCACGGTGATGATCGCGTCGGACGCCGGCCGGGCCCTGGCCCTGGGCGCCGCCGCGCTGGCCGGGCTCCTCGGCGGGCTCGGGCTGCCCGCGCTGTTCGCGGTCGTCCTCGCCGTCGGGGTCCTGTCCGTGTTCTTCGACGTCGCCTACCAGTCGTCCCTCGTACGGCTGGTGCGACGCGATCAGTTGGTGCGGGGCAACAGCGCGCTCGAGGGCAGCCGGTCCGCGGCGCAGATCGGTGGCCCCGCCCTCGGCGGTGCGCTGGTGTCCTGGCTGTCGGCGCCGGTCGCCGCGGCGGCGGGCGCGGTGTTCTTCGCGCTGTCGTTCCTGTCGATCCGCCGGATCCGTCGCGACGAGCCGGTCCCGGAGCACGCGGAGCGGCCCTCCCCGATAGGGCGGCGGATCCAGGAGGGCCTGCGTTTCGTCGCGCGCGAGACCTCACTGCGGACCGTGTGCCTCGCCTCGGCGGCCTTCCAGTTCTCCTTCGCCGCGCTGATGACCGTCTATCTGCTCTTCCTGCCGCGCGAACTGCATCTGTCGGGCACGGTCGTCGGGCTGTCCCTCGCGGCGGTGGGGCCGGGCGCGCTCCTGGGCTCGCTCCTCGCCGCCCGGCTGCCGGGCCGGTTCGGTCATGGCGTGGTGCTGGTGTCGGCGGCGGCGATCGGCGACGGCGCGTTCCTGTGCGTGCCCGCGCTGCACGGCCCGTCCGCGGCCACGGTCGCCGTGCTCCTCGCGGTCGGCTTCGTGTTCGGGGCGGGCGGCCAGTTGGTGAACGTCACGGTCATGGCCGTCCGACAGGCGGTCACCCCGTACGGGATGCAGGGGCGGGCGGCCGCCACGATCACGTTCGTCGGCATGGGCCTGACCCCGCTCGGCTCCCTGCTCGGCGGACACCTCGCACAGCAGTGGGGCCTGCGCACCAGCCTCCTGGCGACAGCGTCGACCATGCTCCTCTCCCCGCTCCTGATGGCCACGTCCCCCCTCACCCACCTGGGCCGAACACTCCCGCCCCGCCCGGACCATGCGGCCCCGGTGACGGAGTTACCGCGAACGTAGCCGGCCACCGCCACACGCTTTGTCCCCCTCGCCCACCCGCGCCCACACCCACTTGACCACCCCCGCAACCCCACCCCGTCCGCCCATTCGCATGAACCTCCCGAAGCCGCTCGCCTCTGAAAATCGAACAGGCGTAGCATTGCCGCGTGGCTAAGACCTATGACTTTCCGAGTGACCTCCTCGCCGGTCAGGAGGAGCTGCATCAGGTCCGGGCCGAGCTGTCGGCCCTGCTCAAGCGGCTTCCCTGGTCGGTCGCGCCGCTGGACGGCTTCAGTGACGACAACGGCTGGCGGAAGGTGGAGCGCCCCGCCTCCCCGGGCTGGACGCCCGACGAACAGGCCGAGGTGGAGAAGCTCCGGCAGCGCGAGCACGAACTCGCGGTCTTCGTCACCACCCACCGCTTCTGGACCGAGGTGGAGATGCCGGACCGCGTGGACGCCCGCACCGATCTGAAGCACGCGTCCCGCAGGCAGGAAGCGGGCTGAACGACGAAGGACCCCGGCCGGGATCGGCCGGGGTCCTTCACGGTGTGGGCGCGGACGGTTTCGAACCGCCGACATCCTGCTTGTAAGGCAGGCGCTCTACCCCTGAGCTACGCACCCGAGACGAGTCGACAGCCTACCTTGCCCGGGACCCTGCCCCGCAAACCCTTACTCGGAGGCCCGCGGAGGTCAGGGTCGGTACGGGGGAAAACCCCACCCCCGATCCGGGAGCGGCCCGGATCCCCCGCCGGGGCGCCGGTCCCTAGGGTCGAAGCAGGGTCGCGGAGTGCCCGCGGCCGCCCGCCCAGGGCTAGATCAGGGGGAGATAACCATGGTCCGTTCCGTTCCCGCACGTGCCGCCGCCGCGGCCGGGGTCGTCGCGCTCGTCGTCGCGGGGGCCACCGCCTGCGGTGCCTCCGCCGGGGACGACAAGACCCCCGACCACAAGTCCTTCGCCCTCCAGGGCCGCACCCTGACCGTCGACTCCGACGACTCGGCGCTGGAGATCGTCGCCGCCGATTCGAACAAGGCCGGCACGGTCCAGGTCACCCGCTGGTTCCAGGGGACCGTCGCCGTCGGCAAGGACCCCGAGGTGACCTGGTCGATGAAGGACGACCGGCTGGTACTGCGGATGAAGTGCAGCGGTGTCGTCGCCGACTGCGCGGCCAAGCACCGCATCGAGGTGCCACGGGACATCAGCGTGAAGGTCGAGGACGGCGACGGCAGCGTGCGGGCCCGCGGCTTCACCCGGCCGCTCAGCATCAGCACCGGCGACGGTTCCGTGCGGGTCACCGACTCCAGCGGGCCGCTCAGGCTGCACACCGGCGACGGGTCGATGCGCGCGGAGGTCACCTCCCGCCAGGTGACCGCCCGCACCGGGGACGGCTCGCTCCACCTCGAACTCGGCGTCGTACCGGACCGGGTGGAGACCCGCAGCGGCGACGGCTCCGTGACCGTCGAGCTGCCGCGGGCCACCTACCGGGTCGAGGCGAAGAGCGGCGACGGAGGGGTCGACGTGTCGGTGCCCCGGTCCGACTCCAGCGGCCATGTGGTGTCCGCCGAGAGCGGAGACGGCAAAGTCACGGTGCGAACCGCGAACTGACCGGCCCGTGTGTTCGTCCCTTACCGGTGGGAGAATGACACCGGGCACCGCCAGGACGGACCACAGCACGGGAGAGGGATGTGACGGCGACACCATCGCGGCCGTACTCGTCGGCGTCGGTGCCGCGCGCACACCGTCAGGCACTCGGGGACACCCTCGCTCTGCTCGGCCTGCCCCTGCTCGCCGCCCTCGCGCTGCCGGCCGCGTTCGCCGGCGGCGGCACCCGGCGCTGGTTCGGCGGGCGTGCGGAGAACCAGCGGGCCGAGGCGCAGGCCGCGAAGGACGCCGCCGCGGCCGCGTTCTACGAACTGGACACCGCCCAGCGGGATCTGCGGATCTCGATCGAGACCATCACCGCCGTCGACGACTCCCCCGCCGCCCGGCGGGCGGTCGCCGACTTCCAGGCGATCAGCGGGCGGATCGACTCGGCCAGCCAGCGCTACATCGAGGCCGTCGACGCCCATGACCTCGACCGGGACGACCTGGAGGCCGCGGTCGCCGCGCACGCGCGCACCGAGCTGACCCGGGCCAAGGACGACCTCGGCAACGTCAAGCGGGAGCTGGATCGTTTCGGCGACAGTCTCGGCCCGCTGCTGGGCAAGGCCGAGACCCAGCTCGCCCGTCTCGCCCCGGCCGTGGAGCGGGCCAGGCAGGGGCTGCTGGCCGCCTCCAACGCCCTGGACGCCGTACGGGAGTCGGGGCTGAAGGCGGACGACCTGGCCGCCCGGCTCGCCGCGCTCGGACCCGAGCTGACCAAGCTCAACCAGGGGGCCGGGCAGCACGGCGTACCGCAGACCCTGGAGCGGGCCGAACGGGTCGCGCGGGAGGCCGAGTCGATCCGGGTCGAGGCCGAGCGGCTCCCGGAGCGGGCCGCCGAGATCGACCACCGGCTGGTCTCCCTGCGCACCCGCGCCGAGGCCCTGACCACCCGCGCGGGCCAGGTCGACCCGGTCCTCAGCGAACTGCGCCGCCGGTTCACCGCCGCCTGCTGGCAGGACCTCCAGCACGTCCCGGACCAGGCCACGGAGAACGTCCGGCAGGCCGAGCGCAAGCTCCGCGAGGCCCGCGCCGCCCGCGACGAACAGCGCTGGCCGGACGCGACCTCCCTGCTGTCCACGGTCCGCGCCCTGCTCAACACCACCGACGAGTCCGTCTCCGCCGCCGGTGACCGGCTGCGCCGGCTGAACGCCGTGCAGAAGGACCCCCAGCAGGAGATCGACCGCACCCGCTTCGCCATCCGCGACGCCCAGCGTCTCGCCATGACCGGCCGCACCACGCCGGACCCGCGGCACGCGCGGCCCCTGGACGACTCGGTGGCCCGCCTGGACCGGGCGATCGCGACCCTGGAGGGCCGCCACCCCGACTACTGGCACTTCCTCACCGAGACGGAAGCGGTACGGCAGACGGTGGCCCGGGTGGTCGCGCAGATCCGCGAGGAGCGCGGCGGCGCGCACTGAGGCGTCCCGTACGCCGGGGTCCAGGTCTGCTCATGTCCTCGCGGGCAGGAGATTGAATCTCGCACGAACTAGACAAATCACCCTTTTTTGCATAGATCGTCTCAATGCGGTGACATGGATGGAGACCCGCATATCTCTCGCAAAGGAGATGGTGGTATGTCTTCCACCGAGTTCCAGCTCGAGGACCTGACCGAGGTCCCCGGCACCGACGTCGAAGCGGCTCTCGACCCCGTCGAGGCCGACGGTTACTACCGCGACAGCCGCCAGTGCGCGGCGCTTGCTCTGACGTCCTCGTCGAGCAACCTCCTGCTGTCGCCTCCGACGCCACGGCCGAAGAAGGGCTGACGGGAGAATCGAATGGAGCAGTCCGGCACTTCGACCCGCCTGGCGGGCGCGGTGCAGGGCCTCACGTCGGAACTGGTCTCCGCTCTTCGGAGCGGGGACCGCTTCCGGCTGGCAGGCACGGTCGCCACGGGGCACGGCCCCGGGACGACCGCCGACCCGTCCCTCGCCGCCGTCCGGGTGGTGGGAGCCGATGTCGTGCTGCCGAGCGTCCTGCTGCGCTGTCCGCCCCCCGATCCCGACGATCTCACCGTGCTCGGCAGAGCCGTTCACGCCTACCCGCCCCCCGCCGAGGCGTCTCCCACCGTGGCGTGGAGCCACTGGGCCATGCGGCGGGCGCTCCGGCGGCTGGACGCGTCCTTCGACGGCGCGCCGGACGACGACGGCGAGCCCGGGACGGCCTGGCTCGACGAGGCACCGTGGCAGTTCCTGACCCATCAACTCGCCGTGCTCGCCCCGCTCGCGCTGCCCGGCGAGGACTGCGCGGTCGCCGAGGTGGCCCGCAGCCGCCCGGTCGACGTCGCCCGGGGCTTCGTCCGGGCGGTCCGCCGCCGCGACTGGCTCCAGGCGGCCGGAGCGGGACGTTGGCTGGTCCTCCTCGACGACGTGCCACGGACGCTGGGCCTGGACACCGGGCTGGAGTTCGTGGCCCAGATGGGCGGCACGGACGCCCGCGTGGCATTGCAGGTCGAGGCCGCCCAACTGATGCGGACGGGAGTGCTGGTGTGACGGCGCCCGACGCACGGGCGGCGACGTCGGAGGTACGGGCGGCGCACGGGGCATCCACCACGCGTGAGGTCCGGCGCCTGGCCGAGGCCGCGCTGACCTGGCTGAGCGGCCACCGCGACGGCTTCGCGCTCGGCGACGACGCGCTCGCCGAGCACGGCAACGTGAACACCACCTGGAAGCCCCTCGGCGAGCTGGCCCAGGTGTGCGTCTGCGTACGACGGCACACCGATCCGGCCGACCCGCTCCACGTGACGGCGTCGGACCTGCTGTCGTTCGCGTGGCAACAGACCGGGCGGGGCGCCCTGTTCGTGGAGTTGCAGCGCCTGGAACCCTTCGCCACCTATCCGTTGGAGGTGTACGCGGCCTTCGCGTCGGCGGGCCTGCGCCACGCCGGCTACGAGCGCGCCACGGCGACGGTGGCCCGAACCCGCGGCTGGCACGTGACGGAGCAGGAACCGAACCGGCGCATGAGCGTGCTCAACTCCGAGCGCCGCGGCGGCATCCCGCAGCACGGGGAGATGCGTCCGGCGCTGGACCGCACCTGGCTCGCCGGCCTGCCGGAACCGTGGACGTTCGAACTGGCCGCCGGCTACACCCTCACCCATGTGATCTTCCATCTCACCGACTGGGGCCTGACCCCGCAGGCCGTGCCCGCGCCGGTCGCCTCCTACCTCCGGCACTGGCTCGCGCCCTGGCTCGACACCTGCCTGGAGGACGAGCAGTGGGACCTGAGCTGCGAGTTGCTGGCCGTGGCGAGCAGCCTGCCCGGCCCGCCGGACCGCGCGCTGCTCCAGGAGGCGTGGGCGCGGCTCGCACCGGCCCAGGGCGGCTCGGGGGCCGTCCCCGAGGTCGGCGGGCGCGGCAGCCGTACGACCGAGCCCGCGTTCCTCGACTGCTACCACTCGACGCTGATGACCGTCTTCGCCGCCGTGCTGACCCTCGACCGGCTGCGCGAGGACGGTGTGGAGGCGGCACTGGACGTGGCCGGCGGACAGGGAGTGCCGGGATGACTGACACACGTCTCCTGCACCAGGTCGGGGTCGGCGCCCTGGAGTGGCTGCACGCCCATCGCGACGGATTCCGGCTGGAGTTGGACGTCGACCCGGAGGTCGGCTTCCTGGAACGCTTCAAGCCGGTCGGCGAACTGGCCCTCATCTGCAAGGTGTTGTTCCGCGAAGGCGTGGCCGGGTCCCGGCAGTCCACGCTGGCACGGCAGTTGATCGACCACGCCTGGAGCCACACGCTCGACGGCGGCCGGATGCTGGTGCGCGGACAGCACACCGAGCCCATCTCGCCCATCCCCTTCGAGGTGTACCTGCCCTTCAAGGAGCTGGGCTACAGCAACCCCGAGGCCGAGCGCGCCTTCCGCCTCAACCAGCGGCTGGACAGCTTCGCCGCCCTGGAGATGTCACCGGTCCGCCGCCTCGGCCTGTCCGCCTTCCAGCGCCGCTTCGGCCTGCCGCCCGGCACCCGGGAGGCCGACCTGGTGGGCGCGACCTGGCTGGGGCGGGCTCCCGAGCCCTGGACGGTGGAAGGCCACATCGCCTACGACATCACCCACACCGTCTTCCATCTCACCGACTGGGGCGAGAACCCCGGGGGCCTGCCGGCCGATGTCGCCGACTACCTCGCGACCTGGCTGCCGGTCTGGCTGGACGACTGGCTGGACCTGCAACGCTGGGACCTGCTCGGCGAACTGCTCGTCGTCGACGCCTGCCTGCCCGAGCCCACCTTCGACGAGCGGGCCTGGACGGGCTTCGCCGCCGCCCAGGAGTCCGACGGGGCGATGCCCGCCGTACGCTCCATGCCGCGGGGCACACCCGACGAGGTCTTCGACATCGTGTACCACCCGACGCTCGTCGCCGCCTTCGCGTCCGTACTGGCCATGTCCCGCGCCCTGTCCCGGTTGGCGGGGACCCCGTCATGACGGCCGGCGCACGCCTCGCGCGTCCGGCCCCCTGGCCGGGTGCTCCGCTCGACGCCACCGACGCACCGGCACCCGACGGTCCACCGGTGAATCCGCCCGCGGAGGACGAGGAGGAGGTACTGCGGCGGCTCGACGCGGCCGTCGCCGCCGTGGACGCGCCCGACGTCGTCTTCGCCCTGTCCCGGCACGGCCGCCGCACCGTGCGCGCCGGAGGCACCGCGCCACCCCCGCCCGTGCCCCGCGAACGGGCCCGCTACGAGATGGGGTCGGCCTCCAAGACGTTCACCGGACTGCTGCTGGCCCACCTGACCGACACGGGCGTGCTGTCCGCGGGCGAACCGGCCGCCGGCCTGCTCGACCCGGCCCGGCTCCCCGGCGAGCACCCCGTCACCCTCGCTCACCTGATCACCCACACCTCGGGGCTGCCCGCCCTGCCCGCCGACTTCTTCGTCCGGGCGCTGCCGGCGTGGCAGACCAACCCCTACGCCCGCTATCCGGCCGAGCGCGTGGTCGACGCCTTCCTGCGCCACCGGCGACACCGCCGGCCCGGCACCCGCTGGCACTACTCCAACTTCGGTGTCGCCGTCCTCGGTCACGCCCTGACCGCGGCCACCGCCACCGGGTGGGACGACCTGCTCACCGCTCGGGTGCTGGGGCCGCTCGGGCTGAGCGACGCCGCTCTCGGCCCCGGCGGACCGGACACGGACGCCATCGGGCACCGCAAGGACGGCACGACACCCGTGCCCCCGCTGGCCGTCGGCGGCTTCCAGGCGGCCGGTGCCGTCCGGGCCACCCCGCACGACCTGCTCACGTTCCTGGAGGCCCATCTGGAGCCGTCGGGGCGGCCGTTGACCGGCGCGCTGCGCGCGGTCCGCCGCCCGGTGCTGCGGCGCGGTGTCGGGCACCGGCACGTGCACACGGTGGCCTGGTTCCAGCACCCCACGGAGTGCGGCCCGATGTACTTCCACGGCGGGGCGACCCTCGGTCAGCAGGCCTTCCTGGGCTTCCGGCCCGACATCGGCACGGCGTTGGCCGCCGTCTGCACCCGCCGCTTCCGGGCCCGCGACGCCTTCATCCCGACGGCGTACGCGCTGCTGGCCGACCTGTAGGGCGACCGGGCGGCCGTGCGACGGCGAGGGGCGGGGTCCGCGGACCCCGCCCCTCGCCGTGCTGTCATCGCGTCCTCACACGCGCTGCCACAGCCCCGGGGCGAGGGCGGGCTGCCACGCGGACTGCGCCTGATGCGGCTGGAGGCACTCGTAGGCGACGCCGTCCTGCGTCACCCGCGCCCCGACCTCGTACACCCGGCCCGCGGCCCAGGCACCCTCCGGGCCGTCCTCGGGGGCGGGTGTGCCGCTCTCGGCGGCGCTGGTCCGCAGGGTGAGGCCGTAGGTGCTGAGCACCGGGTTGACCGGCTGGTAGAAGGTCGTGCCGCCGCTCGTGCAGTCGCCGGAGCCCCCGGACGTGACGCCCTGGGCCTGCACGCCCGAGATGTACGAGCCGCCCGAGTCGCCCGGCTCGGCGCACACCGTCGTACGGGTCACGCCGTCGACGGTGCCCTCGGCGTAGTTGACGCTGGTGTCGTGCTGCTCGATGGTGCCGCAGTGCCAGCCCGTGGTGGAGCCGGACCGGCACACCGCGGCACCCGTCAGGGCCTGCACCGAGCCGGCGGTCTGCACGTCCTCGGTCTCGCCCTTGACGGCGGGTGTCGCCGTCCAGTCGCTGTTGACGCCGACCCACGACATGTCCTGCCCGGGGAACACGGACGCCTGGAAGGTGCCCTGGGCGACCTGGTTGAACCCGGTGGTCTTCGCCCCGGCCTTCCCGCAGTGGCCTGCCGTGACGAAGCCCTGCTGGTCGCCCTTGGTGACGCCGAAGCCCACGGAACAGCGGGCCGTGTCGTCGATGTAGAAGGCGTCGCCGCCCCGGATGTCGTACAGGGCACGCGGCTGGTCGGCGGACACCTTGACGTCCACGAGCGCCCTGTCGACACCGGCGGCCTCGACGAGCCTGTCCGCGGCGGCACGGCTGGTCGCCTGCACCGTCACCCGGTTGGTCCGTACGTCGACGTAGCGGACCGGGGTGTCGAGGGCCTTGCCGGTCACGGCACGGTCCAGTTGCGTCCTGGCCGCCCGCAGGTCCGCCAGCGGGGTCTTGACGACCACGGCCCGCGCGCCGCCGGCCTCGATGGCCGGGCCGTCCGCCGCGTCCGTGCTCGCCACCGTCAGCTCGGCGGAGGTGGCGCCGCTCACCCAGGCGCCCGCGAACCGCTTGCCCAACGCGTTCTGCAGCCTGCCGGCGCGGGTGCCGGCCTCGGCCTCGTTCACCAGGCGCGTCCTGGCCTGCGCCTCGGTCAGGCTCAGGTCGCGCTGGAGGGCCCGCAGGACCACGGGTGAGGGGCTGTTCGCGCCGAGTGTCTCGGCGGCGGACGGTGCCGGCGCCGGCGCCGGGGGCTCGACGGCCGCGGCCGCGGGCAGCCCCGTGAGCACGAGAGCGCCGAGCACCGTCAACGCGGCACAGCCGGCTGAAACGTGTCTGTGGGCCATCAAACGTCTCCTCGGGTGGGATGAGAAAGGTCTCGAATCCCTAGGTGTTGCCGCCTGCGCCTCGGCCGATGTCGGTTTCCCGCGCGTTCCGCGCATCGGACGACAAGAAGGGGCCGCCCGGCCGAGCACGGGATGCCCGCCGGCCGGCCCGGCGGGTACCTGCGGCCGGTCACGCGGGTGTGAGCCCCGGCTTGCCGGCCTCCGTCACGAAGGACGCGGCGGTCGAGACCGGCGCACCGGGGGTCGTCACGGCGGACACGGTCCTGAAGTCGGCCCGCGCCTTCTGGCGGTCGAGGGTGACCCGCACATAGCCGCGGCGGCCGTCGTAGAACTTCAGATGCGGGTTGGCCTTGAGGTACGTGTCCCAGGTGGGGGGCTTCTCGGCGCCGTCGCGGCCGCTCGCGACCGAGGTGGCGGTGAACTCCGTGCCCAGGGTCGCGGAGGCCGGGTCGTCGAAGTCGTCCTTGATGTCGAAGGCGTAGGCGACGTGCACGTCCCCGGTCATCACCACCAGGTTCTCGACCCCGGCCGATTTCACGCCGTCGAGGATCCGGCGGCGCGAGGCCCGGTAGCCGTCCCAGGCGTCCATGGACATCTGGGGCTCCGCGGTGAGGTCCAGTTTGCGCTGCGAGAAGCAGACCTGTTGCGGCATCACGTTCCACAGGGCCTGCGAGGCGCGCCAGCCGTCGATCAGCCAGCTCTCCTGCGCCGCCCCGGTCATGGTGCGTGCCGGGTCGTCCTGGAGGGGGCCGCCGGTGTGCTTGGTGTCCGCGTACACCTGGTCGGAGCGGTACTGCCGGGTGTCGAGGACGTCGAACTGGGCGAGCGTGCCCCACTGGAGCCGCCGGTAGAGCCGGGCGTCGGGGCCGTTCGGCATCTGCGCGGCGCGCAGCGGCTGGTTCTCCCAGTAGGCCCGGTAGGCGGCGGCGCGGCGCAGCAGGAACTCCTCCGGCGGGTCGTCGTTCTCGCTGACGGCTCCCGCGTAGTTGTTCTCGGTCTCGTGGTCGTCCCAGGTGACGACGAAGGGGTGGGCCGCGTGGGCCGCCCGCAGGTCCGGGTCGCTCTTGTAGAGGGCGTACCGCAGCCGGTAGTCCTCCAGGGTCGTGGCCTCGTGGTTGAAGAGGTCGGGCAGTTGGCGGTCGGTGTAGGCGCGGTGGCCGCCCACGGAGTTGACGGCGTACTCGTACAGGTAGTCGCCGAGATGGAGGACCACGTCCACGTCGTCCTGGGAAAGGTGGCGGTGTGCCGTGTAGTAGCCGTCGAAGTAGGCCTGGCAGGAGACGGCGGCGTAGGTGAGCGAGGCGGCCGCGGCACCGGCGAGCGGCGCGGTGCGGGTGCGGCCGGTCCCGCTGATCCAGGTCCCGGCCCTGAACCGGTAGTAGTAGACCCGGTCGGGGTCGAGGCCGTCGACGTCGACGTGCAGGGTGTGGTGGTACTCGGGGTACGCGACGGCGGCACCGCTGCGGACGGTCGTGCCGAAGCTCTCGTCGGAGGCGAGTTCCCACTGGACGACGACGTACTGCTGGGGCAGACCGCCGTCGGGCTCGAACGGGGCGGGGGCGAGCCGGGTCCACAGCAGCACGGAGTCGGGCAGCGGGTCCCCGGAGGCGACGCCGAGTGTGAAGGGGTCGCTGTCGATCCGCGCCGCGTCGAGTTCGCGGGAGCCGGCCGCACCCCGGGCCGGCAGGTGGGTGCTGAACGCGAGGGCGGCGGCGGCCGCGGTGACCGTGAGAAACCGCCGTCGGCCCAAGTGCCGTGCGGCGGCGCGCAGTTCGGGGGTGTGTCGCGAAGCCAAGGGGGCTCCTCCCGCGGTTGGTCGCCGGCAGAGAACCCCCGCATGCTAACCAGACAATGATCAGATTTCGGACATGCCTGTCGGAGTGCCGGTTAACCTGTGCTCATGCCTCGCTACGAGTACCGCTGCCGCACCTGCGGAGACACCTTCGAACTCAGCCGCCCCATGGCCGAGTCCTCCGCCCCCGCCGACTGCCCGGCCGGCCACGACGACACGGTGAAGCTGCTGTCGACGGTGGCCGTCGGCGGTTCGGCGTCCGCGTCGGCCCCGGCGCCCCAGGCGGGCGGCGGCGGTGGAGGCGGCTGCTGCGGCGGCGGTTGCTGCGGCTGACCGCCGTACGGCAGCTTCTTCAGGCTGCCTTCAGGTCCGCTTCCCTAGCGTGGGCCCATGTCAGCCATCGACTGGGTCAACGGCCTCATGGACACCCTGGGCGCCCCCGGCGCCGGGGTGGCCATCGCCCTGGAGAACCTGTTCCCGCCCATCCCGAGCGAGGCGATCCTGCCGCTCGCGGGTTTCGCGGCGAGCACCGGCAGGCTGAGCCTGGTCGCCGTGCTGCTGTGGACGACGGCGGGCTCGGTGGTCGGCGCCCTCGCGCTCTACGGCGTCGGCGCCCTCCTCGGCCGGGACCGCACGGTGGCACTCGCGGCCCGGCTGCCGCTCGTCAAGGCCGCCGACATCGAACGCACCGAGGCCTGGTTCCTGCGGCACGGCACCAAGGCGGTGTTCTTCGGCCGCATGATCCCGGTCTTCCGCAGCCTCGTCTCGGTCCCGGCCGGCGTCGAACGCATGCCGCTGCCGGTGTTCCTGGCCCTGACCACCCTCGGCAGCGCCCTGTGGAACACGGCGTTCGTCCTCGCGGGCCACGCCCTGGGCGCCAACTGGACCCAGGTCACCGACATGGTGTCCGCGTACTCGAAGGTCGTCCTCGGGGCCGCCGCGCTCGCGGTCGTGGCGTTCGTCGCCGTACGACTGCTGCGGCGGCCCTCGTCTACTGAGGCGTCCGAGCCGTCCTGAGCAGCTCCCGCAGGATCCGCTCCCCCGCCAGCACTCCCCGCTCGGGCAGCGCGCTGATCGCCGGAGCGGCCCAGTTCTCGTCCGCGAGCTCCCCGTGCCCCGGCCGCCAGCCCCGGTCGGCCGCGAGCAGCAGGTCGGCGTCGAGCAGGGAGTCGCCCGCGGCCAGCGTCAGGGCGGCCCCGGTACGCCGGACCACCTCGCGCACGGCCGCGCTCTTGGTGAGCGGCTTGGGGACGGCGTAGATCTTGCGGCCCTGGAGGGAGACCGTCCAGCCGCGGGGCTCGGCCCACACCGCGAGCTCCTTCACCCAGTCCTCGGGCAGCAGTTCGCGCTCGACGACGAGGTAGGCGAAGAGGTCCTCGGCGATGCGGTGCTTGCGCACCCACAGCGGGTCGGCCGTCGCCTGGAGGTGTGCGGTGATCTCGGCCAGCGGGGCGCACTCGTCGGCCAGACGGGCCATGACCTGGGCGTGCCAGTCGAGGTCGGTGACGCCGTCGACCAGGAGGTGGCCGCCGTTCGCGCAGATCGCGTAGGCGGGCGGCGGACCCGGCAGGTTGATGCGCTGGTACTGCTTGCGGGTGCGGGTCGTCGTCGGCACGAAGACCGCCGCGTCCCCGAGCTCGCTGAGCAGCCCGGCCGCGGTCTCCGTCAGGTACGACAGCGGCCTGCTCTCGTGCACCTCGACGCAGAGCAGCCGGGGCGCCCGCGCGTCCGGCATGGTCAGCGCGAGGGCGGCGGCGGAGTAGATGAGGGTGCGGTCGAGGTCGCTCGCGACCAGCACCGGAGCCTGGGAGGGCATCAGACCGACACCGCCCGGCCGTCGGCACCCGTCGCACCCCGGGTGTACCTGGGGTGGATCAACCCCACACAGGTGTAGGGGAGTTCGGCGACCTCTTCCACCGGGACACCTCTCTGCTCGGCCAACAGGCGTACGTGGTCCAGGTCCGCGCCGGCGCCCGCCCGGGCCAGGATCTTCCAGGGCACCCGGCGCAGCAGCACCCGGGTGGTCTCGCCGACACCCGGCTTGACGAGGTTGACGTCGTGGATGCCGTACTCCTCACTGATACGTTCGACGGCGGCCCAGCCCTCCCAGGTGGGCTCGCGGTCCGCGGCCAGCAGGTCCTTCACGGTGGCGTCAACGGCGTCCACCACCTCGGGGAAACGGGCGGCGACGGCGTCCAGGAAGTCCACCGACACGTCGGCGCCCGCGAGTTCGCGATAGAACTTCGCACCGTGGAAGTCGTCCGGGCCGACCAGGTCCGCGCGCAGGACCGTGCGCGAGATCAGGCCCGACACCGTGGAGTTGAGACAGGCGGACGGGATCAGGAAGTCCTCACGGGTGCCGTACGTCCGCACGCACGAGCCCGGGTCGGCGAGGACGGCGATCTCCGGGTCGAAGCCCGCCGGGCCGCCCTCGGCCTCGAACTTCCGTACCGCTTCCGCCAGTTCGCGGGTGATGGCGCCCTTGCCGGTCCAGCCGTCGACGAAGACGACGTCGGCGGGGTCGTGGTGGGCGGCCAGCCAGCGCAGGGCGTTGGCGTCGATGCCGCGGCCGCGGACGATCGAGACGGCGTAGTGCGGCAGGTCGAGACCGTGGCGGAACTGGGCCCAGCGGCGCATCAGGACGCCCACGGGGGTGCCGGCGCGGGCCAGGGAGACGAGGACGGGCCGGGGCGAGCGCTCCTGGAGCACGATCTCGGTGACCGCGCCGACGGCCTGGGCGAGCCGCGCGGAGGACTCCGCGAGGGCGGTGCGGAACAGCTCCTGGTACTGGTCGCTCGGCTGGTACTCCACCGGCAGCGACTCCGCGTAGTGCGCGCCGCCGCTCTGGATGGCCTCCTCGCGCTCCTCGGTCGGCGCCTCCAGCGTGACGTCCGAGAGGTCCTGGAGCAGCCAGCCGACGTCCTCCGGGGCGTACGAGGAGAAGGCGGGGCCGCGGAGGGGCTCGGGGAGCATGGAGGGCCTTTCGGGGGTGTAGCTGGGGACGACGGCGAGGACGACCTGCCGGGTGTGCGCGGCGAGTTGGGCCAGGAGGCCGTCGGGGGCGTTCAGTTCGGGGGTGTCGGCGGCCGAGTCGATCACGGCGACGATCGCGTCGAAGCCGGCGCCGGCGACGTTGTAGGCGTAGCGGTCGCCGGGGCCGTCGGCCGGGTTGTCGTGGGCCGGGAAGGTCAGGCGGGTGCGGATGGCGTAGCCCGGGTCGTCCACGGCCAGCACCGGGGAGCGGGTGGTGGTGGAGAAGGTCACCTCGACGCCTTCGGCGACCTGTTCCAGCTCGCGGGCGAGTCGCAGGGGGGCGTACATCAGCTCTTCGAAGCCGAGGATGTGCACGCGGTGCGCGTCTTGCGGGAGGGCTTCTGCCAGGCGGGCGGCCATCGCGGGGAGTTCGGATTCGAGGCGTATTCGGTGTTGCGGGGTGAATCCGTGGCGGCCTCCGTCGGGGAGGTCTCGGGGCCAGGAAAGGTCCACACGGTTGTATGCCGGCTGCGGGCCGGTGGGGGCTTGTCGCGCGGTTCCCCGCGCCCCTGGGTGGGAATCCTCGAACCTCGCTACAAGGTCCTGCCCCTTCTCCAGGACCCCCTCTGGCAGTTTCACCGTGCCCGATGCCGCTGCCACCAGGTCCACCCTCGCGCCCATCTCCCGCGCGAAAGCCTCCAGCCGCCCCGCGTCCGCCTCCGACCGCATGTCCACCAGGGCGACCACGACGTACCGGTCCCGTGGATACCGCTCGTGCAGGTCCCTGATCGTGTTCAGGACCGTGTTGCCCGTCGAGAACTCGTCGTCGACCAGGACCAGGGGGCCGTCGCCGGCCAGCAGGGCGGGGTCCTCGGGCAGCAGGAGGTGGCTCGTGGCGTGGGAGTGGGACTCCTCGAAGCCGCCCGCGGAGGCCACGCCGGGGACCGGACGGCGGGTGGAGTGCAGGTAGGGGGCGAGGGCGAGGCCGTCGGCGACGGAGTGGCCGAGGCCGGTCGCGGTCTCCGCGTAGCCGAGGACGACCGCGCGGGCCGCCTCCTCGTCGCCCAGCAGGTCGCGGACCCTGCGGCCCAGGGCGAGGCCGTGGCCGTAGACCACCGACGGCGACTGCGGGACGTGCTTGCCCAGCACGTTGGAGACCAGCAGGTGGGCCCGCTTGGGGTTGCGGCGCAGGGCCAGCCCCAGCAGGTCGGTCAGCCGGCCGTCGCCCACGAGTTCGACGCCGAGCCGGTCGGCGACCCATGTCCCCGACCAGACCCGGTCGTTCACTGCCTTGTTCATGCGTCCCTTGGTGTCCACGAATGATCAGCCGGAGATTCCGGCGGCGAGCAGCTCCACGAAGCCGATGTCCTCGTTGGCCACCCCGAAGACCTCGGCGCGCAGCAGGGTGCGCTCGGCCCAGGCGCGGTGCGGCTTCACTTCGTTCATCTTGTTCGTGTACTGCGACCTCAGCACCCCGCCACCGCCCCGCTCGGGCCGCAGGATGTCCTGCGCGTCGCTGAACTCCTCGTGGCTGACCACGGACAGCGCGTGCACGGGCAGCACGTGGGAGGGGTGGATGCAGGTCTTGCCGAGCAGGCCGTTGGCCTGGTCGAGGGTGATCTCGCGCAGCAGGCCGTCCATGGCGTGCTCGATGAGCGCCTCGCGCAGCTCGTCGGCCTGGCCCTCCAGGAAGGGGCTGCGGCGGAGCTGCGGCTTGAACATGCGCTCCTGGACCCGGAAGTACTCCCAGACCGGCCCGGTCACGGTGAACCCGGTGCCGTCGGCGCGGCCCAGCATGTTCACCACGTCGGCGATGACCGAGGCGACGATCTGGACGTCCCAGGCGGTCATGTCGGGGGCGCGGCGCAGGCCGTAGGAGGAGCAGAAGTCGGTGACGCCGAGGCGGAGCGCGAGGACCCGGTCGCGGTACTTGTCGACCGCGCGGGCGATGCCCTCCAGGGTCTCTACGCGCGTCTCCCGGTAGAGCAGCTCAGGCGACTCCAGCACCGGCATGGCGAACAGCCGGTGACCGCTCGCGGCCTCGGCGCCGGAGAGGGCCTCCAGGAAGGGTATGCCGCGCTCCTCGGTGAACTTCGGCAGCACGAATCCGGCCAGCAGCCGCACCGCGGGACCGAGCCGTCGTACGAGGTCGGGGATCTGCTGCGGGGCGCGGACCCGGATGAACAGCAGCGGGGGGTCCGTCAGCCGTTGCGCGAGGTCGGTGAACTGCCGGACGAGGTTCTCCTCGCCCTCGGCGACGTCGTCGTCACCGATCGAGTCTTCCAGGCACAGCACCATCGAGACCACGCCGCGTCCGGTCTGCTTGACGATGTCGTCGGCGAGCCGCGGCCGCGTGGCCGGACTGTAGAGCGTGGCGCCCAGCGCCGCGGAGAGCAGCCGGGCCGGGGAGCCCGAGGTGAACTCGCAGGGCTCCTGGTGGAAGAGGCGCTGACGCACCTCAGGGGCGATGTGCCCGAAATGACGCATATGACTCCCCCGTGGTAGCTGTGACGCCTGTGAAGGGTTCACAGGTGGCCGGTAATAGTACGTAGGTACCCATGTCCGAGGTTCCCACCGGGCATGAATTTCAGGTAACGCAGACAAACACCGTCATGTCGACACCGGTACGACATGAACCGGCAATCCCCACCCCCCGCATTGTCGTGACCAGGACCGAGAAGGCAGGATGACCGCATGACGCACGCCATGCTGAAGGGGTCGAACGTCCCGCTGGAAGCCACCACGGTACGCGCCGTGCTGCGCTGGGCTCCCGGGCAGGGGGTCCCGGTCGTCGACGCCTCGGCGCTCCTCCTCGGCCCCGACGGTCGTGTGCGGTCCGACGAGGACTTCGTCTTCTACAACCAGCCCCGGCACCCCTCCGGGAAGGTCTGGCTCCTCGGCAAGAAGCGGCTGGCCGAGGGTCCCACCGACACGATCCAGACAGATCTCTCCGGTGTCGAGCCCGACGTCAGCCAGATTCTCCTGGTCGCGTCGGTCGACGACACCTCGGTGGAGGAGGCCACGTTCGGCCGCGTGCAGGGCCTGTGCATCCTGCTGTACGACACCTCGGTCGCCGACGGCGAGCCGCTGGTCTCCTTCGACATCAAGCCGGAGACCGGTCAGGAGACGGCCCTGATCTGCGGCGAGCTGTACCGCCGCGGCGAGGGCTGGAAGTTCCGCGCCCTGGGCGAGGGCTACGCGGAGGGCCTCCAGGGCCTGGCCACGGACTACGGCATCGTGGTGGACGAGTCCGACGCCGCCGAGACCCCGCCCCAGCCGGAGCCCGCGTCCTTCCCGCTGCCCCCGGAGCAGCCGCCGGCCCAGTCGGCCACCTCGGTCCCCACCCAGGCCGCCTACGGCTACCCGCAGCCCGCGACCCCGGCGACGGCGCCCGTGGCGGCGGCCTCCGGCTACGGCTACCCGCCCCCGGTGGCCACGGTCCCGGCCGCCACGGAGTTCCGGATGCCTCCGCAGGGCCCCCAGTTCATCGGCCGGTAGCCGCGCTCAGCGGTCCGCCTTCGCCTTGTAGCCCCGCCCCCACTGGAGCCCCCAGCCGTACAACCGGTCCAGCTCGCCCTGGAAGCCGTACACGAACTGCACCTCGCGGCGCACGACGAGTTCGTCCTTGACGTTCTCGATCATCACCACCGCGCAGGACCGGGCCTGGGGGTGCCGCTCGTCGAGGCCTATCTCGATCCGCGGGCCGTTGCTCGGGTACAGCGTCACGATGGCGTGCGTACGGTCGAACGCCGGGGTCTGGTCGTAGATGTACACGAAGACCAGCAGCCGCTTGATCTGGTCCTTGTGGTCGAGGTTGACGTACATCGTCTCGCCGGACGCCGACCCGAACCGGTCGTCCCCGCTGAGCTTCACGTACGGCGGGGCGTTGACGTCCCCCAGCAGGCCGCCCAAAGGCTGTACGACGCCCTTGGTGCCGTCGACCAGTTCGTACAGGCACCCGAGGTCGAGGTCGACGTTGACCATGCTCTGGCTGTGCCCCATGACCTCCGGCGGCTTGAGCGCCTTGAAGGGGTGCCGCAGCAGCGACTCCCGCTGGGAGCCCCCGATGTCGGACGTCCGCATCCGCCAGGTCAGGTTGATGCGGAGGTTCCCGGTCGCCGCGCCCTGTTTGGTGAGCGAGACCCGGTTGTGCCGCTTGGTCAGTTCGATCGCGTTGCTGGCCGCGCTGCCCGAGTCGAAGTCGACCTCGCGGCCGCCTCGGAGTCCGTCCAAGAAGCCCATTCCCGCCCCCCACTGTTCACTTCGGAGAAAACCGGCGGGGCGGCCGGAGGCCGGCCGCCCCGCTCAGAGCGTTCCTCACCAGGAAGGGTGTCACACCCCGGACGAGACCTCAGTCTTCTCGTCCGAGCCCGCGGCTTTTCCCTCGGCGGCCGCCAGCGCCTTGTTGCGGCGCACCGACGACCAGAAGGACCAGCCGATCAGGATCACGCCGACCAGGCCGGTGATGATCTCGTTGATCTCGTGCTGGATGGTGACCATGAGGATCACCGCGAGGGCGCCGATCGCGTAGTGGGCGCCGTGCTCCAGGTAGACGTAGTCGTCGAGGGTGCCCTGGCGGACCAGGTACACGGTCAGCGACCGGACGTACATCGCGCCGATACCCAGGCCGAGCGCCATCAGGACGATGTCGTTGGTGATGGCGAACGCGCCGATGACCCCGTCGAAGGAGAACGAGGCGTCCAGGACCTCCAGGTACAGGAACATGAAGAACGCCGCCTTGCCGGCCATGGCCACGGCCGACTTGGGCTTGCCCTCGCGTTCGGCGCGCTCCTCCTCCTCGTGCTCGCGTTCCTCGTCCTCCTCGAGCTTGTCCTCGAAGTAGCCGGAGAGGCCGCCGACCACCATGTAGGTGATCAGACCCGCGATGCCCGAGATCAGGACCGTCTGCGCCTTGTCGACGTGCGCGCCACCGTGCTGGTGGGCGTGGGTCGCGAAGGTGAAGGCCGTGATCAGCAGGACGACCAGGGCGATGCAGACCGACAGCATGTCGACCTTGCCGAGCTTGGCCAGCGGCCGCTCGATCCAGCGCAGCCACTGGATGTCCCGGTCCTCGAAGATGAAGTCCAGGAAGATCATCAGCAGGAACATGCCACCGAACGCGGCGATCGCCGGGTGCGCGTCGGTGACCAGCTCCTGGTAGTGGTCCTTGTTGTTGAGCGCGAGGTCGACCGCCTCGATCGGCCCCATCTTGGCGCTGATCGCGACGATGACGACGGGGAAGACCAGCCGCATGCCGAAGACGGCGATCAGGACGCCGATCGTGAGGAAGATCTTCTGCCAGAAGGCGTTCATCTTCTTCAGGATTCCGGCGTTGACCACCGCGTTGTCGAACGACAGGGAGATCTCGAGGATGGAGAGGATCGCCACGATTCCGAAGGCCTCCCACCCCCCGTAGAGGACCGCAGCGACCAGGCCGAGCGCGGTGACCGCGAACGACCAGCCGAAGGTTTTGAGAACCACTGGCTACCCAATCCGTACGTGTACGGGATTCCCCCGTGCCGCACTCGGCTTTACGAAACTTTGAAGCGAAGTGTAGTCGGGCACCCTCGAAGCCCCACCCGGCCCCGGGTTTTGCTCATATCGCGTTACGAGACGTTGACCCCGAAGTCGAGGGCGATGCCCCGCAGCCCCGACGCGTACCCCTGTCCCACCGCCCGGAACTTCCACTCGCCCTGGTAGCGGTAGAGCTCGCCGAAGATCATGGCGGTCTCGGTGGAGGCGTCCTCGGAGAGGTCGTAGCGGGCCAGTTCCTGGCCGTCGGCCTGGTTGACCACACGGATGAAGGCGTTGCTGACCTGGCCGAAGGTCTGGCCGCGGTTGTCGGCGTCATGGATCGACACCGGGAAGACGATCTTGTCGCACCGGTCCGGCACCTGGGAGAGGTCGATCAGCAGCGACTCGTCGTCGCCCTCGCCCTCACCGGTGAGGTTGTCGCCGGTGTGCTCGACCGAGCCCTCCGGGCTCTTGAGCTGGTTGTAGAAGACGAAGTACTCGTCACCCAGGACTCGCCCGCTGCTGCACATCAGGGCGCTGGCGTCGAGGTCGAAGTCGGCTCCGGTGGTGGAGCGCGCGTCCCAGCCGAGTCCGACCATCACCTGGGTGAGGTTGGGGGCGGCCTTGGACAGGGAGACGTTCCCTCCCTTGGCGAGCGTGACGCCCATGTGCTGTTCCCTCCCCGAGAGTGTGCTTCCGTGCTGTACCTGCGCGTCCGGCGCCGCACGTAAACGGTGCGGCGCCGGACGGGGGACCAGGAGTGGTCCTAGACGTTGACGCCGAAGTCCTGGGCGATGCCGCGCAGGCCCGAGGCGTAGCCCTGGCCGATGGCGCGGAACTTCCACTCGGCGCCGTTGCGGTAGAGCTCGCCGAAGACCATGGCGGTCTCGGTGGACGCGTCCTCGGAGAGGTCGTAGCGGGCGATCTCGGCGCCGCCCGCCTGGTTCACGACGCGGATGAACGCGTTGCGCACCTGGCCGAAGGACTGCTGGCGGTTCTCGGCGTCGTAGATCGAGACCGGGAAGACGATCTTGTCGACGTCGGCCGGGACGTTGGCCAGGTCGACCTTGATCTGCTCGTCGTCGCCCTCGCCCTCACCGGTGAGGTTGTCGCCGGTGTGCTCGACCGAGCCGTCGGCGCTCTTGAGGTTGTTGAAGAAGACGAAGTTCGCGTCACTGGCGACCTTGCCGGCCGCGTTCAGCAGCAGCGCGCTCGCGTCCAGGTCGAAGTCCGTGCCGGTCGTGGTGCGGACGTCCCACCCCAGACCGACGATGACCGCGGTCAGGCCCGGGGCCTCCTTGGTCAGCGATACGTTGCCGCCCTTGCTGAGGCTGACTCCCACGAGTCCTCCATTTGGTGTCCGGGGGCCGGGAGCCCCGCCGTGCGTGATGTCGGATGCCGGATCAACGATTCGATCCTAGTGACGGGTTCCCGGAGCACGCAGTCCTTGGAGGCGAACAATCACAGGGTGTCGAGCGCCTTCACGTACTCGGTGAGGTCGCGGGCGTCCGGGAGGGCGTTGACGACGGTCCAGCGGACCACGCCCTCCTGGTCGATGACGAAGGTGCCGCGCACCGCGCAGCCCTTGTCCTCGGCGAAGACGCCGTAGGCGCGGGAGACCTCGCCGTGCGGCCAGAAGTCGCTGAGCAGCGGGTACTCCAGGCCCTCCTGCTCGGCGAAGACGCGCAGGGTGTGGATGGAGTCGTTGGAGACGGCGAGGAGCTGGGTGTCACGGTCCGTGAACTGCGGCAGGTTGTCCCGCAGCTCGCACAGCTCGCCGGTGCACACGCCGGTGAAGGCGAAGGGGTAGAAGAGCAGCACGACGTTCTGGCTGCCGCGGAAGTCGGACAGCCGCACGGTCCGGCCGTGGTTGTCCCTGAGCTCGAAGTCGGGGGCCTTTGCGCCGACCTGGATCGCCATCGCGTGGGTGTCCCTTCGGGGGCTGTTCGAGTGACGCGTCCACCCTACGCAGCGACCACCGCGGGAAAGCGGACGGGCCGGTCTCGCCGGCCCGTCCGGTCCTACCGGGTCACTTCTTGGACTTGGCCGCCTTGGGCGTCACCAGCCGGCTGCCACTCCAGTCCTTGCCCACGCTGACGCTCTTGGAGGCGGACAGGCCTGCCGTCGTCGCGGCTTCGGAGATGTCGCTCGGCTCCACGTAGCCGTCCCGGCCGGTCTTCGGCGTCAGCAACAGGATCGAGCCGCCCTCCTCGATGTACGTGGTGGCGTCCACCAGTACATCGGTCAGGTCGCCGTCCTCGTCACGGAACCAGAGCACCACGGCATCGGCGACGTCGTCGTAATCCTCGTCCACAAGGTCGCTGCCGATGACTTGCTCGATGGCCTCGCGGAGTTCCTGGTCTACGTCGTCGTCGTAGCCGATCTCCTGGACCACCTGCTCGGGCTGGAACCCCAGCCTCACGGCAGGGCTCGTCTCCGCGTGGTCCGCGGTCGCGCTCACGGGTTGCCTCCTGATCTTGGTCTTTGGGTATCTCTCAGCCACGCGCGTGCGCGAAGCATTGGCCGTAGTCCACACGGGCGGGGCGGATCGCGCAAGTACCCGGCGTTTCAGACCGCCGAAACGGTGACGTTCCGGAACGTGTCACCCCAACTCCAGGCACATCATCGCGGTCACGTCGTGACGCATGCCACACCTTTCTGCCCTCTTTGCGTGTTTGGGAACCATACCCGGGTAGAGGGCCCTGGGTTACCCCGGAGTAGAGATGACGTTTGGCCCCCCGAGGTACACGATGGGGAGCGGTGCAGACATACAGAAATACGGCCCTCTGACAGGTAAGGAACAGCGTGGCTTCCGGATCCGATCGCAACCCGATCATCATTGGCGGCCTTCCGAGTCAGGTTCCTGACTTCGATCCCGAGGAAACCCAGGAGTGGCTCGACTCCCTCGACGCCGCCGTGGACGAGCGCGGCCGGCAGCGGGCCCGCTATCTGATGCTGCGGCTCATCGAGCGGGCCCGCGAGAAGCGCGTGGCCGTGCCCGAGATGCGCAGCACGGACTACGTGAACACGATCCCGACCGGGGCCGAACCGTTCTTCCCGGGCAACGAGGAGATCGAGCGCAAGATCCTGAACGCCACCCGGTGGAACGCGGCCGTGATGGTCTCGCGCGCCCAGCGTCCCGGGATCGGCGTCGGCGGCCACATCGCCACCTTCGCCTCCTCCGCGTCCCTCTACGACGTCGGCTTCAACCACTTCTTCCGCGGCAAGGACGAGGGCGACGGCGGCGACCAGGTCTTCTTCCAGGGCCACGCCTCCCCCGGCATCTACGCGCGCGCGTTCCTGCTCGACCGCCTCAGCGAGGACAACCTCGACGCGTTCCGCCAGGAGAAGTCGAAGGCGCCGCACGGGCTGTCCTCGTACCCGCACCCGCGGCTGATGCCGGACTTCTGGGAGTTCCCGACCGTGTCGATGGGCCTCGGCCCGATCGGCGCGATCTACCAGGCGCGGATGAACCGCTACATGCACGCGCGCGGGATCGCCGACACGAGCAAGTCCCATGTGTGGGCGTTCCTCGGCGACGGCGAGATGGACGAGCCCGAGTCGCTCGGCCAGCTCACCATCGCCGCGCGCGAGGGCCTGGACAACCTGACCTTCGTCGTCAACTGCAACCTCCAGCGCCTCGACGGCCCGGTGCGCGGCAACGGCAAGGTCATCCAGGAGCTGGAGTCGGTCTTCCGCGGCGCCGGCTGGAACGTCATCAAGCTGATCTGGGACCGCACCTGGGACCCGCTGCTCGCGCAGGACCGCGACGGCATCCTCGTCAACCGGATGAACACCACCCCGGACGGCCAGTTCCAGACCTACGCCACCGAGTCCGGCGCGTACATCCGCGACCACTTCTTCGGCGACGACCAGCGGCTGCGCGCCATGGTCGAGAACATGACCGACGACCAGATCCTGCACCTGGGCCGCGGCGGTCACGACCACAAGAAGATCTACGCGGCCTTCAAGGCGGCCGTGGAGCACACCGGCCAGCCGACGGTCATCCTCGCCAAGACCGTCAAGGGCTGGACGCTGGGCCCGAACTTCGAGGGCCGCAACGCCACGCACCAGATGAAGAAGCTGACGGTCGACGACCTCAAGGGCTTCCGCGACCGGCTGCACCTGCCGATCTCCGACAAGGAGCTGGAGTCGGGCGCACCGCCCTACTACCACCCGGGGCGGGACTCGGAGGAGATCCAGTACATGCACGACCGCCGGCTGGGTCTCGGCGGTTACGTCCCGACGCGTGTCGTGCGCGCCGAGCCGCTCGCGCTGCCGGACGACAAGACGTACGCGACCGTGAAGAAGGGTTCCGGGCAGCAGTCGATCGCCACCACCATGGCCTTCGTGCGACTGCTCAAGGACCTCATGCGGGACAAGGAGCTCGGCAAGCGGTTCGTTCTGATCGCGCCGGACGAGTACCGCACCTTCGGCATGGACTCGTTCTTCCCGAGTGCGAAGATCTACAACCCGCTCGGCCAGCAGTACGAGTCGGTCGACCGGGAGCTGCTGCTCGCGTACAAGGAGTCCCCGACGGGCCAGATGCTGCACGACGGCATCTCGGAGGCGGGCTGCACGGCCTCGCTGATCGCCGCGGGTTCGGCGTACGCGACGCACGGCGAGCCGCTGATCCCGGTCTACGTCTTCTACTCGATGTTCGGTTTCCAGCGCACCGGCGACCAGTTCTGGCAGATGTCGGACCAGCTCGCGCGCGGTTTCGTCCTGGGCGCGACCGCGGGCCGTACGACCCTGACCGGTGAGGGGCTCCAGCACGCGGACGGCCACTCGCAGTTGCTCGCCTCGACCAACCCGGGGTGTGTGGCGTACGACCCGGCGTTCGGGTTCGAGATCGCGCACATCGTGCAGGACGGTCTGCGGCGGATGTACGGGCCGGACAGCGAGGACGTCTTCTACTACCTCACCGTCTACAACGAGCCCATCCAGCACCCGGCCGAGCCGGAGAACGTCGACGCCGAGGGCATCCTCAAGGGCGTCTACCGCTTCTCCGAGGGCACCGCGGGGTCGATCCCGGCGCAGATCATGGCGTCCGGTGTGGCCGTGCCGTGGGCGGTCGAGGCGCAGAGGATCCTCGCGGAGGAGTGGGATGTCAAGGCGGACGTCTGGTCGGCGACCTCCTGGAACGAACTGCGGCGCGAGGCCGTGGCCTGCGAGGAGTACAACCTGCTGCACCCGGAGGAGGAGCAGCGGGTGCCGTACGTGACGCGGAAGCTGGCCGGCGCGCAGGGACCGTTCGTGGCCGTGTCCGACTGGATGCGGGCGGTGCCGGACCAGATCGCGCGGTGGGTGCCGGGCACGTACCAGTCGCTGGGCGCCGACGGGTTCGGCTTCGCGGACACCCGGGGTGCGGCGCGGCGGTTCTTCCACATCGACGCGCAGTCGATCGTGGTGGGCGTGCTGACGGAACTGGCGCGGGAGGGCAAGGTGGACCGTTCGGTGCTGAAGCAGGCCATCGACCGGTACCAGTTGCTGGACGTCTCCGCGGCGGACCCGGGGGCCGCGGGCGGCGACGCGTAGCCGCGCCGCCGGACGGAACGGCACGAGGGCGGTGGAGCCGGCGCTCCGCCGCCCTTAGCCGTTTCACCGTTTCTCTACGATGCGGGCATGAAGGAACAGTCGGCGCAGGTCCGTTGGGAACAGCACACCCAGCGGCCCCTTCTGGCGCTCGCGGTGCTGTTCGCCGTCGCCTATGCCGTGCCGATCGTGGACACCTCGGCGGGACGGTCGATGACGGCGGTGTGCACGGTGGTCGAATGGGTGGTGTGGGGGGTCTTCGCCGTCGACTACCTGATGCGGCTGTCGCTCTCGCGGGACCGTCGCGGGTTCGTACGGCAGCACTGGCTGGACCTGTGCGCGGTCGTGCTGCCCCTGTTGCAGCCCCTGCGGCTGCTGCGGCTGGTCTCCACGCTGCTGCTGGTGGGGCGACGGGCGCGGATGGCCTCGCAGATCAGGGTGACGACGTACGTCGGCGGGGCGGTCGTCGGGCTGCTGATGTTCGGCTCGCTGGCCGTGCTCTCGGTGGAGCGGGACTCCCCGAACGGGAACATCCGGACGCTGGGTGACGCGGTCTGGTGGTCCTTCACGACCATGACGACCGTCGGCTACGGCGACCACGCCCCGACGACCGGTCTGGGCCGCATGATCGCGGTGGGCCTGATGCTCTCCGGCATCGCCCTCCTCGGTGTCGTCACCGCGAACATCGCCGCCTGGTTCATCGAACGCTTCGAGAAGGACGACGTGGAGGAACGCCAGCAGACGGAGGCGATCAGGGCCCTGACAGAGGAAGTACGGGCCCTACGAGCCGAGATCGAGGCCCTGCGCAGGACATCCGTCGGGGGTTGAGGGGGACTTCGTCCCCGGCGGCACCGACTCAGACGGTCACCCCGCTACAGAGAACCCCTGACGCATGCCCGGAACCTCGGGCAAGGGGCATGGGCGGCCCACGGCGAGCAAGCCACAGGGGCCACGCATCATGACCGACACGGAGAAGCCCACGACCGAGGGTCGCGCACCGGGTGAGGCGATCCGGCCCGGTCCGTGACCACGTGCAGTCCCGGAGTTCCTCAGACCGTCGGCGGGCATGGGGCGGGCCCCCGGTCGTCCCACCGGGGGCCCTTCCCTCACGCGCCCCGGGTCAGAACATCCCGCTGCCCGGGGTGGCCGCTCCGACGAGCCAGATGATCGCCAGGAGCGTGTCGATGGCGCCCAGAACGAAGGCGACCAGAGCAGGCCAGGCGCGGTTTCCGCCGCCCGACCAGGTGCGGCCCATGGCAAGCCAACCGCAGACGATCGCGACCGGGCCGAGAATGATGCCCAGCACGAAGAAACCGGCGATCGCGCAGATGACTCCGATGATTCCGAGCGTCGCGCGATCCGGCCCGGTCCGTGACCACGTCCGGCCACGTGATCGGGGGTACCTGCGCGTTCCGTGTCCGAAGCCCGCCATCATCAACTCCCTGACACCCTTGGTTGGTTGGGTTCGTCTCGGGTTCAACGATGCGAGTACCCCGGTCCCCGGGGTTAATCCTCCGGCCTTGCGGCGCGCCGCCCCCCTCCGGCAGCGCGCCGCAGCGCCGTCCGCCCTCCGCGTCGCACGAGCGTGCCGTGCGGAGGACTTGACTTACTGTGACCTGCGGCGCGTACCGGAGGCGAGAAATCTTTAGCCTCTTCACCCTGATAGGCGAAGTGCGCTGACGTCTCGTCAGGCGTCAGATGTGGCCGACGCCCGCCCCCGCCTCCGCGTTCTCGCCGCGCTTGGTGAGCAGCGCCACGAGGACGGCGAACGCGGCGACACCCGCGGCGACCAGCGACGCGAGGCTCATCCCGGAGATGAAGGTGTCGTGCGCGACGTCGGTGATCTTCGCCGCGATCTCGGCCGGGGTCCCCTTGGCGATCGGGGGGACACCCACCTGGACGGCCTCCGACGCCTGGTCGAGCTGGGCCGGCGTCAGCGCCGGCAGGCCCGCGTCCTTCCAGTTGCCCGCGAGGTCGCTGTCGACCTTGGACGCCATCACGGCGCCGAGGACGGCCGTACCGAGGCTGCCGCCGATCTGCATCGCGGCCTGCTGGAGACCGCCGGCCACACCGGAGAGCTCCATGGGCGCGTTGCCCACGATGACCTCGGTGGCGCCGACCATCACGGGCGCGAGGCCGAGGCCGAGCAGGGCGAACCAGAGGGACATCAGGGCGCTGCCGGTGTCCGTCTCCAGCGTGGACATGCCGTACATCGCGATCGCGGTGGCCGCCATGCCGCCCGCCAGCGGGATCCGCGGGCCGAGCTTGGTGATCATCAAGCCCGCGAGCGGGGAGCCGACGATCATCATGCCGGTGAGCGGGAGCAGGTGGAGGCCCGCGTCGATCGGGCTCATGCCGTGCACGTTCTGGAGGTAGAAGGTCACGAAGAACAGGCCGCCCAGGAACGCGACCGCCATGAGGACCATGAGGACCACACCCGCGGACAGCGCGACCGAGCGGAACAGGCCGAGCGGGATCAGCGGCTCCTTGACCTTCGTCTCCCAGAAGGCGAACAGCACGAAGCCCACCACGGAGGCGGCGATGAAGGTCCAGGTCAGCCCGTCGCCCCAGCCCCAGGTCGGGGCCTTGATGAGCGCCCACACCAGGCAGAACATGGCGGCGGACAGCAGGGCTATGCCGAGCAGGTCGAAGGAGCGCGGCGCGTTCTCGGCACGGTGGTCCAGGAGGATGAGCACTCCGAGGACGAGGGCGAGGACACCCACCGGCACGTTGATGAAGAACACCGACTGCCAGTTGACGTGCTCGACGAGGACACCGCCGAGGATCGGGCCGCCGGCGGTGGAGGCGCCGATGACCATGCCCCAGATGCCGATGGCCATGTTGAGCTTCTCGGCCGGGAAGGTGGCCCGCAGCAGACCGAGCGCGGCCGGCATCAGCAGGGCGCCGAACAGGCCCTGCAGGACCCGGAAGGTGACGACCGCGGCGATGCTGCTGGACAGTCCGATCGCACCCGAGGCGGCGGCGAAACCGACGACACCGATCAGGAAGGTCTGCCGGTGGCCGAAGCGGTCACCGAGCTTGCCCGCGGTGATCAGGGCGACCGCCAGCGCGAGGAAGTAGCCGTTGGTGATCCACTGGACGTCCGCGAAGCTGGCCTCGAGGTCGGCCTGGATGGCCGGGTTGGCGATCGCCACGATGGTGCCGTCGAGCGCCACCATCATGACGCCGACGGCCACGGTCAGGAGGGTGAGCCAGGGGTGGCCGCGCCGCCCGGAGGCGGACGGCTGATCCGACGCGGACCGAGACGCCCCGTCCCCCGGCCCCGTCGTGTCGATGGTGGTCTGACTAGTCATGTGTTCGAGGCTAGTGACAGCCGCTGACAATTGACAAACCAATTCACAAGTCGGTAACTGACACCAATGGAAACACTGCGCGAACGCAAGAAACAGCGCACCCGGGAGGCCCTGCTCAGGGTCGCGGTCGAACTCTTCACCACCCGGGGCTACGACCGCACGACCGTGGACGAGATCGCCGACACCGTGGGGGTCTCGCAGCGCACCTTCTTCCGCTACTTCGCCGGCAAGGAGGACGCGGCCCTCGCGCTCGACGAGATGACGGTGGCGCACTTCGTCGACGCCGTACGCGCCCGCCCCGCGCACGAGCCGCCGCTGGAGGCGCTGCGCCAGGCCGTACTGGAGGGGTGGGACACCCTGCACGAGGTCGTCGAGTCGGTCGTACCCGTGGCCCGGTTCCTGGCCCTGTACCGGGTGATCGAGTCGACCCCCGTCCTGCTCGCCGCCCATCTGCGGCGGTCCGCGGAGGTCGAGGAGGTGCTCACGCGCGTGCTCGCCGAACGCGAGGGCCTCGACCCGGCGACCGACCCGCGGCCCCGGCTGCTGGTGGCCGTCTTCAGCGGGGTGATGCGGGTGACGGAACGCCAGTGGCTGACGGACGGGGAGTTCAGCCTGGAGGCCATGCGCGCGCTGACGGTCTCCCACCTGGAGCTGCTGGGACCAGCGCTGACCGGCAAGTGGTCCCCTTACACCAAAACGTGATACCCGTCACTCGATTAACCCGAGACCGTCCCGTTCTCCTAGTGTGTCCTTTCAGTGACTTCCTTCGACACCTCCCCGCAACTCAACGTCTGGCGCGCACTGCTCGCGCTGGCCGTGGTGTTCGTGATGCTGGCGACCACCGGCTGGACCGCTCTGCGCAACCACCGGGAGGCCACCCCGCTCCAGGCCTCGCTCCAGTCCTGGGCGCACGGCCGCCTCCACGGACACCGGCTGCCGGACCCGGACACCGCCCCCGCCCGGCTCACCCGGTTCTTCGCCTCCCTCACCTCCCAGGAGCGGGTCCGCCTCGCCCAGCGCTACCCGCTCGCGGTCGGCAACATGAACGGCGCCCCCGTCACCCTGCGCTACCAGGCCAACCGCCTCGCGTTGTTGCAGGCCCGAACCGTCGAGCGCGCCCGTCTGCACGACACCCGGCTCACACCGGCCGGTCAGCAGGAGGCGGGCCGCCGTATGCACCGTTTCGAGGCGCTGACCGCCCCGGAGCGCCACATCCTCGCCTTCGACCCGGACGGCTCCGGCCGGGTCGCCGAGGTCTTCGGCGACCTCGGCACGGCACAGCGGGTCTCCGTCGTCGTGCCCGGCGTCGACACCGACGTGCTCACCTTCCAGCGCACCAGCCGGAGCTGGTCGGCGCCGGTCGGCATGGCCAAGGCCCTCTACCGGGCCGAGCGGGAGGCGAGCCCGGCCACGCGCACGGCGGTGATCGCCTGGGCCGACTACACCGCGCCCGCCGGACTCGGCATCGACTCGGCCACCGCGATGCGCGCCGAGAGCGGCGCCGTCCGGCTCAACGCGCTGGTGCGCGCCCTGCCCGGCACCTCGCCGGTCTCCCTGTTCTGCCACAGCTACGGCTCGGTGGTGTGCGGGGTGGCCGCGCACACGCTGCCCGGCCGGGTGGCCGACATCGCGGTGGCCGGCAGCCCCGGGATGCGGGTCGCCAACGCCTCCCACCTGCGCACCACCGCCCGGGTGTGGGCGATGCGGGACGCCGACGACTGGATCCAGGACGTGCCGTACCTGGAGGTCGGCGGGCTCGGCCACGGCGCCGACCCGGTGTCCTCCGCGTTCGGCGCGCGTGTGCTGTCCGCGCGGGGTGCCGACGGGCACGCCGGTTACTTCCAACCCGGAACGGAGAGTCTGCTCAACTTCGCCGAGATCGGCATTGGCGCATACCGCTCGGTGCACTGCGCCCACGAGGACGAAGCCTGCCGCGCCGGTTTGTCCGGCACGGCCGAGGCCGGACGCGCGTAGAGACAGCAGGAACTGCGGTCTGCGCGAGGAGGGGACGAAGGAGCTCGTGCCGAATACGATGACCCGCATGGGTGACGTACTGGCCGGATTTCATGCCGCCTGGGAGTTCGAGTCCGACTCCGTGCTCATCCGCTACGAACGGGGGATTCGCACACCGAAGCTCTTCCAGGCACTGGGGGAACGACGGATTCCCCTGGAGGCGATCTCCGGGGTGACGCTGACTCCCGGCAAGCGGGGCACGGTGGTGCTGCACGCCGAGCCGCGGCCCGGGGCGGATCCGCTCATGGAGGCGGCGGCGGGGCAGCTCAAGGAAGGGTGCGACCCGTACCGGCTGGTCCTGCCGGCCGACAAGGAGACGCTCGCCGAGTACTACGCGGACGAGCTGCGCGCGCTGCTGAAACAGGACGACGAACCGGCGGAACGCTTCCTGGTGCCGGCGCCCGAAGCGCCCCTGCAGTTCAAGGCGTACGACGGGAAGGCGTCCTTCGACGGCCGTACCGTGAACTTCCGCTGGTTCTGGACCGGGGCGTCCTCGGCGAAGTGGAAGGCCGGCGACCAGAGCTTCCCGGTGTCCGAGCTGACGGGTGTCGAGTGGCGGTCACCGGAGGTCTTCGAGGGCCATCTGCGGCTGCTGCGCGGCGAGTCGGGGCCGGTGCAGGCCGACCAGGATCCGGCGGCCGTGGTGTTCGGCCTGGGCTACGGGCCCGTTCACGAGTCGCTGCCCTTCGCGGCGGCGGTGCTCGCGGCCGTACGGCAGCGGGGGCCGGCGGCAGCGGTCCCGGCCGTGACCGCGCCACGCCGGGACCCCGCGGACATCGCCGAACGGATTCGCCATCTCGGGGAGCTGCACCAGGCCGGGTTGGTCACCGACGAGGAGTTCTCCGTGAAGAAGGCGGAGTTGCTGGCGGAGCTCTGACCTACTCGCGGCCCGCCGACGAGAACCGCATGTCCGCGTACCGGTCGCCCGCCACCTGGCCCGCGATCGGCTCCAGGAGCTCCAGCTCCTCCTTGGTGAGCTCGATCCTCGTCGCCGCCGCGTTCTCCTCGACCCGGGTGGGCTTGCGGGTGCCCGGGATCGGCACGACCGGGAGGCCGTGGACCTCGGACTGCTGCTGGACCCAGGCCAGGGCGATCTGGCCCAGGGAGACGCCGTGGGCGTCGGCGACCGTGCGGACGGGCTCCAGCAGGGCCGCGTTCGCCGTGGCGTTGTCGCCCGTGAAGCGGGGCTGCTGGCGGCGGAAGTCGTCGGCGGTGAGGTCCTTGTCCGCGTTGGTGAAGGACCCGGTGAGGAAGCCGCGGCCGAGCGGGGAGTACGGGACGAGGGCGACGCCCAGTTCGCGGGCGGCCGGCACCACCTGGGCCTCGATGTCCCGGCTGAACAGGGACCACTCCGACTGCACGGCGGCGATCGGGTGGACGGCCTGCGCCGTGCGCAGCTCACCGGCGGTGACCTCGCTCAGGCCCAGGTGCTTGACCTTGCCCTCGCGCACCAGCTCGGCCATGACGGCGACGGTCTCCTCGATCGGCACGTTCACGTCGCGCCGGTGCATGTAGTAGAGGTCGATCACGTCGACGTCCAGGCGCTTCAGACTCGCCTCGACCGCCTTGCGGATGTACGGCGGGTCGTTGCGGATGATCCGCCGGGTCGGGTCGTCCGGAGGTATCGCCAGGGCGAACTTGGTGGCGATCACGACCTCGTCGCGGTGGGCCCTGAAGAACGGCGACAGGAACTTCTCGTTCTCGCCGTCGCCGTAGGCGTCCGCCGTGTCGTAGAGCGTGACGCCGAGCTCCAGGGCCCGCTCCAGGGTGGCCCGGGACTCCTTCGCGTCCGCGGGGCCGTAGGCGAAGCTCATGCCCATGCAGCCCAGGCCCTGGACGCCGACCGCGGGGCCGGTGTCGCCGAGCCGTGCGGTCGGGATGGTGCGGTCCGTCATCCGGCCTTCTCCGTTTCGTAGGCGCGACCGGCTTCGGCGTAGAAGCTGATCTTCCGGTCGAGTACGGCGAGCGTGTCCTGGAGTTCCGCGATCCGGGACAGGACGTCCCGGCGGGTCGTCTCCAGGAGCTCGAACCGTTCGGTGAACGTGTGGTCGCCCTCGCGCACCAGTTCCGCGTACCGCACCATGTCGGCGACCGGCATGCCGGTGAGCCGGAGCTTGCCGACGAGGTCGAGCCAGTCGAGGTCGCGGTTGCTGTAGCGGCGCTGGCCGGTGTGCGAGCGGTCGATGTGCGGCATCAGGCCGATGCGCTCGTACCAGCGCAGGGTGTGCGCGGTCAGGCCGGTGAAGGCGACGACCTCGCTGATCGTGTAACTGTCCTGCCCCAGCGGACGCCGGTGGGGGTGCGGCGGGGCCGCACAGCTCTCGGTCCTGGTACCCGTGGTCTCCATCACCGTCATGACCCCAACGCTAGAACCTTGGAGTGCACTCCAAGCAAGCGGTACCGGTAAGAAATCGGCAGGACGCGCCCCGGGGGCGGTCGCTAGCGTGCGGGTCATGAGTGACGTACGCCGTGCCACGACCGAGGACGCCGAAGAAGTGCTGCGTCTGCGCCAGGTGATGATCGACGCCCTGCCCGGCGGGGACGCCTCCACAGGGTGGCACACGGAGGCACTGCCGTCGTTGCGGAGAAGGCTGGCCGAGGCCGACGGGGACTTCGCGGCCTTCGTCGTCGACCACCCGGAGCGGCCGGGGGCGCTGGCCGCGCTGGTGGCGGGGACGGTCGACTACCGGATCGGGAAGGCGGCCAACCCGCACGGGCTGGCCGGGTACGTCTTCAGCGTCGCCACCGACCCGGGGGCCCGTCGGCGCGGCTACGCGCGCGCGTGCATGGACGAACTGCTGGCGTGGTTCCGGGAGCGGGGCGCCGGCCAGGTGATGCTGACCGCGTCCCCGGAGGCCGAGCCGCTCTACGCCTCCCTCGGCTTCGTCCCCAAGCCGGACCCCACGATGATGCTGACCCTCTGAGCCGCTTACGCTCGACGCCATGTCCTTGCAGAGCCTCGCGTTGATCGAAAACTGGCCGGTTCCCAGCGCCGCGGCGGGGGTGGTGCGGGCCGACGGCACCGTCCTCGGCACCCACGGTCCGACCGGCCACCGCTTCCCGCTGGCCTCGGTCACCAAGCCGCTCGCCGCGTACGCCGTCCTCGTCGCGTACGAGGAGGGGGCGGTCGAGCTCGACGAGCCGGCCGGGCCGAGCGGATCGACCGTGCGCCACCTGCTCGCGCACACCTCGGGGCTCGCCTTCGACGAGCACCGGGTGACGGCCCCTGCCGGCGAGCGGCGGCTGTACTCCAACGCGGGCTTCGAGCAGCTCGGCGACCATGTCGCCAAGGCGACGGACATCCCGTTCGCGGAGTACCTGCGCCAGGCGGTCCTGGAGCCGCTGGGCATGACGTCGACGTCCCTGGAGGGCTCCCCCGCGAGAGACGGCGTGTCGACGGTCGAGGACCTGCTGCGGTTCGCGGCCGAGGTGCAGGCGCCGCGACTGCTGGACCCGCGGACGGTCGCGGAGGCGATGACCGTCCAGTACCCGGGCGCCAAGGGCGTGCTCCCCGGCTACGGCCACCAGAACCCCAACGACTGGGGCCTCGGCTTCGAGATCCGCGACTCCAAGTCCCCGCACTGGACGGGCTCCGCGTCCTCGCCGCGCACCTTCGGGCACTTCGGCCAGTCCGGCACGTTCCTGTGGATCGACCCGGACGCGGGGGCGGCCTGCGTGGCGCTGACGGACCGCGCGTTCGGGCCGTGGGCGGTCGAGGCGTGGCCCGCGTTCACCGACGCGGTGCTCGCCGGCCTCTAGGACATCTCCCACACCAGCAGTTCGGCCGGGGTCACCGCCACCAGGTCCAGCGCCTCGGCGTCGGTGACCCGGGCCGCGTCCCCGGCTGTCAACTCCTCGCCGTCCAGGCGCACTTCGCCCCGCACGACATGGACGTACAGATGCCGGCCGTCGGGCACCGCGGTCCGCTCCCCCGCGCCCAGCCGCCGCACGTGCAGCATCGCGCCCGCCTCCGGGACGGCGTACGGCGTCGAGTCGGCGATCCCGCGGACGATCTCGTACGACGGCTCGCCGCCGGGCTCCAGGGGCGCGAGCCAGGTCTGCACGAAGGTCAGCGGGGTCTCGGCGTCGTTGCGCTCGACGTGCCGGACGCCCGCGGCGGCGCTCAGCCGCTGCACGTCACCGGGCCGCACGACCGTCTCGTGCCCGGTGGAGTCGCGGTGCGTCAGCTCGCCCTCGACCACCCACGTGACGATCTCGGTGTGGCTGTGCGGATGCTCGTCGAATCCGGCGCCGGGCACGAGCCGCTCCTCGTTGCAGGCGATCAGCGCGCCGAACCGGAGGTTGTCGGGGTCGTAGTGCGGCCCGAACGAGAAGGCGTGCCACGACTCGATTCCGGTCCCGGGGTCCCCGCCTGGGTAGCGCTCCGCGGCGCGCCGTACGTCCGTCACGGGACCACGGTAGTGGCAGGGCGGGCCGCGGGTGGGGCGTCAGTCGGTACCCGGCGGCGCGCACTGACGTCCGGATAAGGCAGTCTTGTCCCCGTGCCCGAACCCGAACACCGCAAGTCCGACCCCGCCGCGCCCGGCCCCCACGCTCATGCCGCGACTCTGAAGCGGTTGGAGAAGTCGTCCGGGTCGCTCGCGCAGCAGGCCATCACGCGCATGGACGAGACGCTGCCGTGGTACCGGGCGATGCCCCCGGAGAACCGTTCCTGGATCGGGCTGGTCGCCCAGGCCGGCATCGCGGCCTTCACCGAGTGGTTCCGGCATCCGGACGCCCCGCAGGCCATCTCCACCGATGTGTTCGGCACCGCGCCCCGCGAGCTGACCCGGGCCATCACCCTGCGCCAGACCGTCGAGATGGTGCGGACGACCATCGAGGTCATGGAGTCGGCCATCGACGAGGTCGCCGCCCCCGGCGACGAGAGCGTGCTGCGGGAGGCGCTCCTGGTGTACGCCCGGGAGATCGCCTTCGCGACCGCGCAGGTCTACGCCCAGGCCGCCGAGGCACGCGGTGCCTGGGACGCCCGGCTGGAGTCGCTCGTCGTGAACGCCGTGCTCAGCGGGGAGGCCGACGAAGGGGCCGTGAGCCGGGCGGCGGCTCTCGGGTGGAACGCGCCCGAGCACGTCTGCGTGGTCCTCGGCACCGCTCCCGACGGTGACTCGGAGCTGACCGTCGAGGCCATCCGGCGGGCCGCCCGGCACGCCAAGCTCCAGGTGCTGACCGGGGTGCTCGGGGCCCGGCTGGTGGTGATCGCGGGCGGCAGCGACAACCCGCTCGCCGTGGCCAAGTCGCTGATCGGGCCGTACGCGGCCGGACCCGTGGTGGCCGGGCCCGTCGTCCCCGATCTGCTGGCCGCGACCCGGTCCGCGCAGGCGGCCGCCGCCGGCCTCAAGGCGTGTTCCGCCTGGCAGGACGCCCCGCGCCCGGTCCTGGCGGACGACCTGCTTCCGGAACGCGCGATGGCCGGCGATCCCAGTGCGCGCGAGCAGTTGGTGGAGGAGATCTACAGACCGCTGGAGGAGGCCGGTTCCGCGCTCCTGGAGACGCTCTCCGTCTATCTCGAACAGGCGTCCAGTCTGGAGGGCGCGGCCCGGATGCTCTTCGTGCATCCGAACACCGTGCGCTACCGGCTTCGACGTGTGACTGACGTCACCGGCTGGTCGCCCTCCGATGTACGTTCGGCGTTCACCTTGCGGATCGCGCTCATCCTGGGGCGTCTGGCCGACGGAGATCTCCAGCCCTAGGCTTTTGTCGGGGGCCCACAAAACCCCCTCCTGTTCTTCGTCCCTGTCCCCACGGGCGGCTTGGGCCGCCCTCAAGAGAGAGTGTGAGAGTGCTCGTACTCGTCGCTCCCGGCCAGGGCGCCCAGACGCCCGGCTTCCTGACTCCCTGGCTCGAACTCCCCGGTGCCGCGGACCGCGTCGCCGCGTGGTCCGACGCCATCGGACTGGACCTCGCCCACTACGGCACACAGGCCGACGCGGACGCCATCCGCGACACCTCCGTGGCCCAGCCGCTGCTGGTCGCGGCCGGAATCCTGTCCGCCTCGGCACTCGGTGCCCTCGGTGACATCGCCCCCGGCGCGGTCGCCGGGCACAGCGTCGGTGAGATCACCGCCGCGGCCTTCGCGGGCGTGCTGGAGGACACCGCCGCCCTCACCCTCGTGCGCAAGCGGGGTCTGGCCATGGCCGACGCCGCCGCGATCACCGAGACCGGCATGTCGGCGCTGCTCGGCGGCGACCCCGAGGTCTCCGTGGCGCACCTGGAGAAGCTGGGCCTGACCCCGGCGAACGTCAACGGCGCCGGCCAGATCGTCGCCGCGGGCACGCTGGAGCAGCTCGCCGCCCTGAACGACGACAAGCCCGAGGGCGTCCGCAAGATCGTCGCGCTCCAGGTCGCCGGTGCCTTCCACACCCACCACATGGCCCCCGCGGTGGACGCGCTGGCCAAGGCCGCCGCCGATCTGACGCCGGCCGACCCGAAGGTCACGTACGTCTCGAACAAGGACGGGCAGGCCGTCGCCACCGGCGCCGAGGTGCTGGAGCGGCTGGTCGGCCAGGTCGCCAACCCGGTCCGCTGGGACCTGTGCATGGAGACCTTCAAGGAGCTCGGCGCCACCGCGTTCATCGAGGTCTGCCCCGGCGGCACGCTGGTCGGCCTCGCCAAGCGCGCGCTGCCCGGCGTCAAGACGCTCGCGCTCAAGACCCCCGACGACCTCGACGCTGCTCGCGCGCTCATCGCCGAGCACAGTGCCTGAGAAGGAGCACGAGAGCATGTCGAAGATCAAGCCCAGCAAGGGCGCCCCGTACGCGCGCATCCTCGGTGTCGGCGGCTACCGCCCCACCCGGGTCGTGCCGAACGAGGTGATCCTCGAGACGATCGACTCGTCCGACGAGTGGATCCGCTCGCGCTCCGGCATCCAGACCCGGCACTGGGCGAACGCCGAGGAGACCGTCGCCGCGATGTCGATCGAGGCGTCCGGCAAGGCGATCGCCGACGCCGGGATCTCCGCCGAGCAGATCGGTGGCGTGATCGTCTCGACCGTCTCGCACTTCAAGCAGACCCCGGCGGTGGCGACGGAGATCGCCGACAAGCTGGGCACGAACAAGGCCGCCGCCTTCGACATCTCGGCCGGCTGCGCGGGCTTCGGCTACGGCCTCACCCTCGCCAAGGGCATGATCGTCGAGGGTTCGGCGGAGTACGTCCTCGTCATCGGCGTGGAGCGGCTCTCCGACCTCACCGACCTGGAGGACCGTGCCACCGCCTTCCTGTTCGGCGACGGCGCCGGCGCGGTCGTCGTCGGCCCCTCCAAGGAACCCGCGATCGGCCCCACGGTCTGGGGCTCCGAGGGCGACAAGTCCGAGACGATCAAGCAGACCGTCGCGTGGAACGAGTACGACAGTTCCACGGACAAGTTCCCCGCGATCACGCAGGAGGGCCAGGCGGTGTTCCGCTGGGCCGTGTTCGAGATGGCGAAGGTCGCCCAGCAGGCGCTGGACGCGGCCGGGATCAGCCCGAGCGACCTGGACGTCTTCATCCCGCACCAGGCCAACGAGCGGATCATCGACTCGATGGTGAAGACGCTGAAGCTGCCGGAGCACGTCACGGTCGCGCGGGACGTCCGCACCACCGGCAACACCTCGGCCGCCTCTATCCCGCTCGCGATGGAGCGGCTCCTGGCGACCGGTGAGGCGAAGAGCGGCGACACCGCGCTCGTCATCGGATTCGGGGCGGGTCTCGTCTACGCCGCCACTGTCGTTACCCTCCCCTAGGCACTCCGTGCCGGATCACTCGGTCCGGGACGGGAAGCACTGCCAACCCTCTGGATAAGAAAACGAAGGAGCGCCACCATGGCCGCCACTCAGGAAGAGATCGTCGCCGGTCTCGCCGACATCGTGAACGAGATCGCCGGCATCCCGGTTGAGGACGTCCAGTTGGACAAGTCCTTCACCGACGACCTGGACGTCGACTCGCTGTCCATGGTCGAGGTCGTCGTCGCCGCCGAAGAGCGCTTCGACGTCAAGATCCCGGACGACGACGTCAAGAACCTCAAGACGGTCGGCGACGCCACCGACTACATCCTCAAGCACCAGGCCTGAGTCCCCCGGGCTCCGCCCGGAGCCTCCAGGCCGGACGTGCCGGCCCCGCCACCCGGCGGTGGCGCCGCTTAATCCTCGTAACGTTGGAGAAAGATTTCCCGTGAGCCCGACCAATCGCACCGTGGTCGTCACCGGTATCGGCGCAACCACACCGCTGGGTGGCGACGCAGCCTCTACCTGGGAGGGTCTGGTCGCCGGCAAGTCCGGCGTCAAGCCCCTGGAGCAGGAGTGGGCCGCCGAGCAGGCGGTCCGTATCGCCGCGCAGATCGCGGTGGAGCCGACCGAGGTCATCCCCCGGCCGCAGGCCCGACGACTGGACCGCTCGGCGCAGTTCGCGCTGATCGCGGCCAAGGAGGCGTGGGCCGACGCCGGTTTCGAGGGCAAGGCCGGTGAGGACGGTTCCGTCGGCGAGGTCGACCCCGACCGTCTCGGCGCCGTCATCGCCTCCGGCATCGGTGGTGTCACGACCCTGCTCGACCAGTACGACGTGCTCAAGGAGAAGGGCGTCCGCCGCGTCTCCCCGCACACCGTGCCGATGCTGATGCCCAACAGCCCGTCCGCCAACGTGGGTCTGCTCGTCGGCGCCCGCGCGGGTGTGCACACCCCGGTCTCCGCCTGCGCGTCGGGCGCCGAGGCCATCGGCTACGCCATCGAGATGATCCGTACCGGCCGGGCCGACGTCGTCGTCGCCGGTGGCACGGAGGCGGCGATCCACCCGCTGCCCATCGCCGCGTTCGGCAACATGATGGCGATGTCCAAGAACAACGAGAACCCCGAGGGCGCCTCGCGTCCCTACGACGTCGCCCGGGACGGCTTCGTCCTCGGCGAGGGCGCCGGTGTCGTCGTCCTGGAGTCCGCCGAGCACGCCGCCGGGCGCGGTGCGCGGGTGTACGCCGAGGCGGTCGGCCAGGGCATCTCCGCCGACGCCCACGACATCGTGCAGCCGGAGCCGGAGGGCCGCGGCATCTCGCACGCCCTGCAGAACCTGCTGGACCGCACCGACCTGGACCCGACGGAGATCGTGCACGTCAACGCGCACGCCACGTCGACCCCGGCCGGTGACATCGCCGAGCTCAAGGCGCTGCGCAAGGTCTTCGGCGACGACGCGGACCACATGGCCGTGTCCGCCACCAAGTCGATGACCGGTCACCTGCTCGGTGGCGCGGGCGGCGTGGAGACGGTCGCGACCGTCCTCGCCCTCTACCACCGGGTGGCTCCGCCGACCATCAACGTCGAGAACCTCGACCCGGAGGCGGAGGCCAACGCCGACGTCGTCCGCGGCGAGGCCCGCAAGCTGCCCGTGGAGGGCCGTATCGCCGCGCTGAACGACTCGTTCGGGTTCGGCGGGCACAACGTCGTACTGGCGTTCCGCACGGTCTGAGAACCGTCCGTACGCAACGGAAAGGGCCCCCACCGGTCGGTGGGGGCCCTTTCCGTGCAGGGGGGTCATCCGCATCTGCGCCGGGGAGTCACACCACCTGGTGCAGCCAGCGGACCGGGGCGCCCTCGCCGGCGTACCGGAACGGCTCCAGCTCGTCGTCCCAGGGCTTGCCGAGGAGCTTGGCGAGCTCGGCCTCCAGGTCGGTCTCGCCCCGCTGCGAGCGGGTCAGCGCCGCGCGCAGGCGGTCCTCCGGGATCAGGATGTCGCCGTGGATGCCGGTGACGGCGTGGAAGATGCCGAGCTCGGGCGTGCAGCTATAGCGCTCGCCCTCCGCGGTGGGGCAGGGCTCGGCGGTGACCTCGAAGCGCAGCAGGTGCCAGCCTCTGAGGGCGGAGGCGAGCTTGGACGCCGTGCCCACCTCGCCCTTCCAGGAGAACTCCGAGCGCCAGGTGCCCGGCGCGGCCGGCTGCCGGATCCAGTCGAGGTTGACGCGCGTGCCGAGCACCCCGGCGACGGCCCACTCGACGTGCGGGCACAGCGCGCGCGGCGCGGAGTGCACGTACAGAACTCCACGTGTCGTCACCGGGACCTCCGGGCAGAGCGGGACAAGTCTTGCTGGCTGGCATGGCGGCGATGGCGGGCAGCCACGTTGATGGCGAGGCTACCGTGCGGCGGAGCAAGGAGTGTGACGTACCGTCGGTCCCGATGCCCTGAAACGCCCGCCATTCACCCGGCAGGACGCGTGTACGGGTGCCGATCGTTCCCTCGGGGCCGCCGGGAACTCCCGTGCGTTGTCATGAGAGGACCATCATTCTCACGAGGGGAACACCACGGATGCGGATGCAGGGCCACCGCTCGCGGGTCGTCGTCGCCGTTCTGACGGCGGCTCTTGTGGGGATCGCCGGCTGTGACGCCGTGGGCGGCGACTCGGCGGGGCCGACCCCGGAGGCCAAGCCCTCGCCGAAGCCGACCCCGGCCTGGGACAGCAGCCCGGCCTCGATCGCTGCCGTCGGTGACTCCATCACCCGCGGTTTCGACGCGTGCGGGGTGCTGAAGGACTGCCCCGACGTGTCCTGGGCCACCGGGGCCAGCACCCGGGTCGACTCGCTGGCCGTACGGCTGCTGGGCCGGACGAAGGCGGCCGAGCGGAGCTGGAACTACGCGGTCTCCGGGTCGCGGATGGCCGACCTGTCGACGCAGATGGCCCAGGCGGCCGCGCGCACGCCGGCGCTGGTCACCGTGATGGTGGGCGCCAACGACGCCTGCCGGGACTCCACGGCGGCGATGACGTCGGTGGCCGACTTCCGCGCCGGCTTCGAGGACGCGCTCGCCGTGCTGCGCAGGACGGCGCCCAAGGCGCAGGTCTACGTGGCGAGCGTGCCGAACCTCAAGCGGCTGTGGTCCGAGGGCCGCACCAATCCGCTGGGCAAGCAGGTGTGGAAGCTGGGCGTGTGCCCCTCGATGCTGGCCGACGCGGACGCGCTGGACGCGGCCGCCACCGCGCGGCGGGACACCGTGCAGCAGCGGGTGGAGGCCTACAACGCCGTACTGGAGGAGGTGTGCGCCGGGGACGAGCGGTGCCGGTACGACGGGGGCGCGGTGTACGACTACCGGTTCGGCACCGAGCAGCTCAGCCACTGGGACTGGTTCCATCCGAGCGTGAACGGACAGGCGCGGCTGGCGGAGATCGCATATCGCAAGGTCAGGTCCGTGTCCTAAAGTTCCGCACATGAACGAACTCTTCGCCACACTTCCCGACGGCACCCCGGTGCACCGCTGGACCCTGGAGCGCGCTGGCGTCCGCGTGCGGATCCTGTCGTACGGCGGGATCGTGCAGTCGGTCGAGGTCCCGGACCGGGACGGGCGGGCGGCGGACGTGGTGCTGGGCTTCGCCGGGCTGGAGGGGTACCTGGAGCACCCGGACCCGTATCTGGGGGCCTTCGTCGGGCGGTACGCGAACCGGATCGGGGGCGCCCGCTTCGAGCTGGACGGGGTGACGTACGCGCTCGCGCCCAACAACGCGCCCAACTCCCTGCACGGCGGTGAGAACGGCTTCGACAAGCGGGTGTGGGACATGGAGCCCGCCGGGGCGCACGGGGTGCGGCTGAGCCGGGTCAGCCCGCACGGCGAGGAGGGTTTCCCGGGGCGCCTGGAGGTCTCGGGGACGTACCGCCTGGACGAGTCGGGGGCACTGCGGATCTCGTACGAGGCGGTCACCGACGCGCCGACCCCGGTGAACCTGACCAACCACAGCTACTTCAACCTGGCCGGGTCCGGGAACGCGGGCGGGCACGAACTGCGCGTCGACGCCTCGCGGTACACCCCGGTCGACGCGGACCTGATCCCGACCGGGGTGGCGGAGGTCGCGGACACCCGGTTCGACTTCCGTCAGGCGCGCAAGGTCGGCTCCGGCTACGACCACAACTTCGTGCTCGACAAGGGGATCACCGAGGAGGCCGTCGAGGTCGCCGAGTTGTACGACCCCGCGTCCGGGCGGGTGCTGACGGTGGCGACCACCGAGCCGGGACTCCAGCTCTACACCGGGGACCATCTGCCCGAGCCCTTCGCGCCGGGCGACGGCATCGCGCTGGAGACGCAGCACTTCCCCGACTCCCCGAACCGCCCGGAGTTCCCGAGCACGGTGCTGCGGCCGGGCGAGGTGTACCGCTCGGAGACGGTGTACGGCTTCGGCACGCGCTGAGCACGCACGAGCCCCGGCCCAGGGGTCAGGTCCCGGGCCGGGGCTGCTTGTGCGAGGGCTGTGCCCCCTGTGATCAGACGTTAATCGTCACGGTCACCCGGCGGTCGCCGATCGACCGCCCCACCTGGATTTCGTACGAACCCTTCACATACGACCACGATGAGGTCTTCTCGTCCCAGATCTCGAAAGCCCGGCGCGGGATCTCCACGAGGGCCTCGACGCTCTCGCCGGGGCCGGCCTCCACGCCGGCGAATCCGGCGAGCCGGCGGGCCGGGCGCTCGGCGTCGGGTTCGGCGGGCGCCAGGTAGACCTGGACGACCTCGCGGCCCGGCCGGGCGCCGGAGTTGCGCAGCCGGACCCGGACGGTGCTGCCACGGACCTCGACGGACTCGTAGGTCCAGTCGGTGTAGCCGAGGCCGTGGCCGAAGGGGTAGGCGGGGGTGCGGCCCGCCTTCTCCCAGGCCGCGTACCCGATGAACACGCCTTCGGAGTAGTGGAGTTCGCCGCCGGTCGGGACGACCCGGGTGACCGGGGCGTCGGCCAGGGCGCCCCAGGTGGTGGGCAGACGGCCGCCCGGTTCGTGGGCGCCGGTCAGCACGTCGGCGAGGGCCGCGCCGCCCTCCTGGCCGGGGAACCAGCCGAGCAGGACGGCCGCGACGTCCTCGCGCCAGGGCAGTTCCACCGGGGAACCGGAGTTGACGATCACGACGGTGTTCGGGTTGGCGGCGGCGACCGCGCGGACCAGCTCGTCCTGGTTGCCCGGGAGGGTAAGGTCCCGGCGGTCGTAGCCCTCGGACTCGACGCGCTCGGTGGTGGCGACCACGACGACGGCCGTGTCGGCGTTCCGGGCCGCCTCGACGGCCTCGGCGATCAGCTCGTCGGGCGCGCGCCGGGGGTCCTGGTGGGCCAGGGAGAACGTGACGACCTTCATCGGGACGTCCTCGGGCAGGGCGACCACATGGGTCAGGGAGACCTCGACCGGCTCGCCCGCGGTCAGTTCGACCCGGGCGCGGGGCTCGGGGGCACCGAAGAAGGTGATGAACGGGTCGTCCTTGTCGGCGCGCTGGACGTCGTCGTAGTACGTCGTGCCGTCGACGACCAGCCTGAAGGCGCCGAGTCCCTTGATGCCGAAGGTGTGCGTGCCGCTCTCGCGCGGGGTGAAGGTGCCGGTCAGCTCGACGGTGTGCAGCCGGTCGTGGGTGACGCCCTCGGGGAGGTCCGAACCCATCCACTGGATGTGGCCGTTGGGGGCGGACCTCGTGCCGATGACGTCCCCCGCCGCGTCCCGGCACACCGCCCGCAGGGTGAACCCCTGGCCGGCGACGGCGAGTTCGGTGTTGGGGTCGGCGCCGAGGGCGTAGGTCACGGTGCCCTCGGGCAGGGCGGCGGTGAGGCCGTCGAGGGGGGAGACGACCCGGTCCGGGAAGACGGTGGCGGAGCCGCCGCCGAGGACCCGGGCGTCCCGGGCGGCGGCGCCGATGACGGCGACCGTGCCCGGCTTCAGCGGCAGGGCCCCCTGGTTGCGGACCAGGACGAAGGCGCGGCGGGCGATCTCGCGGGCCAGCCCGATGCCGTCGACGGGGTCCGGGAGCTCGGTGACCACGGGTTCGGCGCCGTCCAGGGCGCCGACGCGGGCGGCGAGCCGCAGCACGTTGCGTACGGCCGTGTCGACCGTGCTCTCCTCGACCTCGCCGTCGCGCACCGCCTGGGCGAGGGCCTCGCCGTAGACGGTCCTCGGGCCCGGCATGGCGACGTCGAGGCCGCCCTCGACGGCGGCCTTGGTGGAGCGGGCGGCCGTCCAGTCGGAGACGTTGAAGCCGTCGAAGCCCCATTCGCCGCGCAGCACTTCGTTGACGAGGTGGTGGTGCTCGGTCATCGTCGTGCCGTTGACCGTGTTGTAGGCGGTCATGATGCCCCACGGGTGGGCGTTCTCCACGATGTGCTCGAAGGGCGCCAGGTAGAGCTCGCGCAGGGCGCGTTCGCCGACGACGTTGTTCACGGTGAAGCGGTCGGTCTCGGCGTCGTTGGCGACGAAGTGCTTGACGGTGGTGCCGACACCGCCCTCTTGCACGCCGGTGACGTACCCGGCGCCGATCCGCCCGGTCAGGCAGGGGTCCTCGCTGTAGGCCTCGAAGTGGCGGCCGCCGAGCGGGGAGCGGTGGAGGTTGACGGTGGGGGCCAGCAGGACGTGGACGCCCTTGCGGCGGGCCTCCTGGGCGAGGAGGTGGCCTGCCCTGCGGGCGAGTTCGGGGTCCCAGGCGGCGGCGAGCGCGGTCGGGGAGGGCAGGGCGATCGAGGGGTCGTCGGCGCTCCAGCGCACGCCCCGGACGCCGATCGGGCCGTCGGACATGACGAGGGAGGCCAGGCCGATCCCGGGGAGCGCGGGCAGGGTCCACATGTCCTGGCCGGCCAGGAGCCGGGCCTTGGCGTCCAGATCGAGCCGGGCCAGTGCGGCCTCGACGGCCGCCTCGCGGGCCTGGTCGGCGGGGGTGATGCCCTCGGGTCCCTCGGGTGCCGCCATGGCGGTGCCTCCTCGTTGAAGTCCGTGCGGTCCTCTCATCGTGCATCGATTACCTGGCGAGCGGTAGGTTTCGTTACCTTGCCGTTATATGACCTGGAGTGCCATGTCGTACGGTGACGCCATGAACGCCAGGACCAGAAGCGAGGAGCGCCGGGCCGAGATCGTCCGGGCGGCCGTGGAGGTCATCGCCGAGCGCGGTTACCGGGGCGCGAGCCTGGCCGCGGTGGCCGAGCGGGTCGGGCTGACCCAGCAGGGGCTGCTGCACCACTTCCCGACCAAGGACGCGCTGCTGGTCGCGGTGCTGGAGGAGCGGGACAAGTGGGACGCCGTGCCGAACGGCACCTGGCGGGTCGACCTGCTCGCCTCGCTCGTCGAGTACAACGCGATGCGGCCCGGCATCATCCAGACCTTCTCGGCCCTGCTCGGCGAGAGCGTGACGGAGGGGCATCCGGCACGGGAGTACTTCACCGACCGCTACACCCGGGTGCGCGCGACGATGGCGGTCGCCCTGCGCGCGGAGTACGGCGACCGCCTCCCCAACGGGCTGACCCCGGAACGCACCGCGCCGCTGCTGGTCGCCGTCATGGACGGCCTGCAGTACCAGTGGCTGCTGGACCCGGAGTCGGTGGACATGCCGGGCGCGTTCCGGGACTTCCTCAGGCTGCTGGGCGAGCCGGCGGAGTGAGGGCCGGCGGCTCCGGACGGCGGCGAGTGTCCTGCCGAGGACGCACGCGAGGGCCAGGGCCGCCCCCACGCCCGGCAGAGCACGGCCACCTTCCCGGGCCGCTGGATCACCCGCGCGCCGGGACCGCCGCCACGACCTCGATCTCGATGCGGGCCTCCGGACGGAACAGGCGGGGCACCTCGAAGGTCATGCTGGTGGGCGGGGCGCCGGTGAGGAACTCACGGCGTACGGCGCCGTACTGGTCCAGCTCCGAGATGTCCGTGAGGCAGGTGCGGATGTTGACGACGTCGGCCAGGGTCGCCCCGTGCGCCTCCAGCAGCGCGGCCAGTGTCTCGAAGACGCCCCGGGACTGCTCGGCGAGCGTGGCGCCCTCCGCGATCTGCCCGGAGACGAACAACAGGGCGCTGCCGTCGGCCTGTTCGACGCGGGCGACCTGGGAGTAGTAGGGGCTCAGGGGCTGGGGCGCGCCGGCGGGGTTGTCCAGGGTGATCTGCATGCCGTCGACGCTAGGTCCGCCCTTGCGATGCGACAAGCGAATGTCCAGCATGGCTGCCATGCCGAACCCGCATCGCATCGAGCTGCCTCCCGATCTCGCGACCGTCTGGCTGCGGGTCTTCCTGGAGGTGGCCCGGCACGAGTCGTTCACCGTGGCCGCGCGCACGCTGGGCTGGACGCAGTCCGCGGTGTCCCGGCAGATCTCCTCGCTGGAGGGGGCGTTGGGCGGGGCGCCGCTGTTCGACCGGTTGCCGCGGGGTGTCCGGCTGACGCAGGCGGGGCGGGTGCTCGTGCCGTACGCGCAGACCGTCACCGGGGCCCTCCAGGGGGTCGCGCGCGAGCTGGCGGCGTTGCGTGAACTGACCGGCGGGCACCTGCGGTTCGGGGCGTTCCCGACCGCCGACGCGGCCCTGGTCCCGCACGCCCTCGGCGTCTTCCGCACCCGTCACCCGGGCGTGCGGGTCTCCCGCGAGGAGGGCCTCACCCCGTCGCTGCTGGACGGGCTCACCGAGGGGCGGCTGGACCTCGCGGTCGTCTCCACGACGGGCGGGGCGCCGCTGTCGGCGTACGAACTCCGCCATCTGCTCGACGAGTCGCTGTACGTCGCCGTGCCGGCCGGGCATCCGCTGGTCGGTGCGGGCGGCGGGCCGGTGCGGCTCGGGCGGCTCGCGGACGCCGACTGGATCGCCGGCAGCGCCCGCCCCGAGGGGACGCTCCTCGACGCTGCCCTGCGCCAGGGCTTCCGGCCGCGGATCGCGCACGTCGTCGGCGAGTGGACCGCCAAGCAGGGGTACGTCGCCGCCGGGCTCGGGGTCACGCTGGTCCCGGCGCTCGCCGCGGAGTCCGTGCGCCCGGACGTCGTCCTGCTCCCGGTGCTCGACGAGGGGGCTCCGGCCCGGGCGGTGTACGCGGCGACCCCGCGGGGGCGGTCGTCCTCGCCGGCCGTGGAGGCGTTCGTCGGGGCGCTGCGGGAGGCGGCGAGCCGGATGCCCCGCACGTCCCTCCCCATGGCGTAGACCACTTCCGTCACGCGATACTGCCGTGGTCCGGCACCACTCGCGCCCCACAGCGACGGAAGGACCTGAACTCCCTTGACATCCCTACGTGTTCGGATCGGCATCCTCGGACTGGCCCTGCTCGCGGGGCCGGCGGTCTCCACGAGTCCGGCGACGGCCGCGGACGCGCCCTCGCCCACCGTGGAGGAGCGGCGGCTCGACCAGGCCGTGCCGCGGGAGATCCTCGAACGGTCCGGATTCGACGCCGTGCCGACGCGTCTCGCCCGGGCGCTCGGATCGGCGCGTTCCTACGCGGAGGCGCGGCACGTCGTCGTACGGCAGGGGTCCGCGCTGTGGAAGCGGGCCGTGGACCGGGCACAGGGGCGGGGACCGGCCGGCGGGGACCTGAGCCGGGACGACGACCGGCCGCTGTACTGGGCGCGGCTGGGCATGACCCGCGCGGTGCGCACCTGGGAGCCGTCGTTCGGACTGTCCGAGACGCAACGGGCGGCTCTGCTCGGCGAGTTGGAGCGGACCTCGCGAGGGCAGACGGCCGTGCGGTACCCGGCGGGCGGGCGGCTGAAGCGGGTGCTCGTGACCGGGTTCGACCCGTTCACGCTGGACCGGGACATACGGATCTCGAACCCGTCCGGGGCCACCGCGCTGGCCCTCGACGGGACGGTGATCGAGACCGCCGACGGGCCGGCGCGGGTGGAGACCGTGGTGTTCCCGGTGCGCTGGCAGGACTTCACCGACGGGACGGTGGAGCGGGCGCTGCGGCCGTACCTGCGGAAGGTGGACCTCTTCACCACCGTGAGTCAGGGACGGGTGGGCCGGATCGACGTCGAGCGGACCAACGGGGCCTGGCGGGGCGGGTTCGCGGACAACGACAACATCGGGGTGACGGGGACGGTCCCGGTCGCCGACCCGGCCTCGCAGCCGCAGTGGACGACGACCACGCTGCCGTACAAGGCGATCGTGGACGCGGACACCGGGCGCTTTCCCGTCTACGACAACACGAGCGTGACCGAGATCCCGGCGGGAGGCACGCAGCCGGTCGTCCGTCCGGACGGGCCGACCCCGGGGTCCACGGCGAGGGCGGGCGGCGGCGGGGACTACCTGTCCAACGAGATCGCGTACCGGGTCACGCTGCTGCGGGACCGGCTCGGGCTGCACGACGTCCTGCCGGGCGGCCATGTGCACACGCCGGTGCTGCAGTTCGGGACGGGGAACACGGATCCGGCGACGGGGACGGTGACGGATCCGGAGTTCGTGCGCAACCGGCTGGACATCATCGCGCAGGTGCGGGCGATCGTGTCGGTGGCGGCGGGGGCGTAGGCCCGCCGGGCGGGGCGGGGGGCGCAGGCCGGGTTCCGGCGGGCGGGACGGGCCACTTCAGGAAGGCCGCCGTCGCCGTGAAGTGCAGGCGCCGGTAGAAGTCGGCGGCCCGGCGCGTCGGCACGGTGACCTCCGTGTCGCCAGCCCGCCGGGCACGGTCCTGGATCTCGCGGACGAGCCGGGAGCCCGTGCCCCGGCCGCGCAGGGCCGCGTCCACGGCCAGTTCCAGGAGTTCGAGGACGGTGCCGCCGGCGAACAGGGTCGGCAGCCGGGCCGCGTAGGCGTAGCCCACGACCCGTGTGCCGTGCTCGGCGACCAGGAACTCGGCCCGGTTCTCGGCGGCGGCCCGCAGCACCTGGGGAAAGGTGACCGTCTCGTAGCGGGCGCGGTCGGGACGGTAGGTGGTGGCGAAGTCGCACAGCAGCCGGAAGACCGCGTCCGCGTCCGCGTGCGTCGCCGGGCGGATCGTCGGCTCAGGCGCCGAGTTCACCCGGTACGGCTTCCTCGTCCGACGGGTCGTGCTCCTCGTCCCCGTCCCGCGTCTCCTCCCCCAGCAGTTCCCGGGCCATCAGCGTGGCTCCCGCCACCGCGCCCGGCATCAGGAACACGGCGACGAAGGGGACCAGGAAGGACAGGCCGAGGGGGGTGCCGAAGCCCCAGATGAGGGTCTTGCGGGAGCGCAGGAGGGCCAGACGGGCGCGGAGTTCGACGCCGCGGCGCTGGAGGGCCACCGCGGTGAGCTCCTCGGTGAGGAAGAAGCCGGTCACGAAGAAGCCGAGCACCGGGACCGCGGTCTGCCCGACGACGGGGACGAAGCCGAGGGCGAAGAGCAGGACCGCCCACAGGGCCGCCCGGACCACGATCCGCAGGCTGTCCCTTGCCGAGATCCACAGTTCGCGCCAGAGCGGCAGGCCCGACTCGGGGGCGGTGCCGTCCGGGGAGACGTCCCGGTCGACCTTCTCGGAGAGGTTCTCGTAGAAGGGCTGGCCGATGAGGAGGGTGACCGCGGTGAAGGTCAGGACCGAGAGGAGGAGGGCCAGCGCGAACAGGACCGCCGTGAGGAAGCCCCGGAACAGTCCCTGCCAGGGGCTCGACCAGTCGTCGGCGAAGGGGGTCGCCCAGGACACCGCGTCCTCGCCCCAGGCGGCCAGAGCCACCAGTGCCGCCACGTACAGCACCAGGGTGATCAGACCCGGGACCAGTCCGAAGCCGTACTGCTTGCCGTGCCGGGCCACCCACCGCTGGCCCTTCAGGAGATAGTGGAAACCCGCCCCGAGATCACGCATGTCCCGCACCCTATCGGGTGACTCTCCGGCAGCGGACACGGCCGTGGGCCCGGTCCGGGCACCCGACTTGCGCCATCCGGGGCATCCGCGCCACGAACTCCCTCTTGTTGCGGTTGAGTCGAACGGGTACATCTCGCCGTACCGATCTCAGGAAGCCCCGGAGGAGGTACGCGTGCACACCACGAGAACCGTTCCTGCGAGACCCGTCCTGCTCATCGCCCTCACCGGCTCGCTGCTGCTCACCCCGACCGGCGCGAGCGCGGACCCCGAGCCCCCCACCCGCGAGCGCGCCCACGACCAGGGCCCGGCCCGGGCCCCGGAGAGCGCCGCCCGGCGCTCGCTCACCGCCCCCGTCACCGGCTTCACCGACACGAGCCGCGGCTATCCCCGCCGGCAGGTCCTCACGCCCGACCCCGAGAACCCCTCCGACCGGTCCGTCAAGCTGGGCCTCACGCCGTACCACGCGATCGCGCCGCGGCTCAACGCCCTGCAACGGCTGGGCGACCGGGTGAGCGTGGAGGTCGCCGGGCGCTCGGCGGGCGGGCACCGGCTCTACCTCGTCACCGTGACCGCCCCGGAGACCACAGCCGAGACCCGCGCCCAGGAGCGGATGCGCGAGCTCATCGGGAACGCGCCCGCCACCGCCGCCAAGTCCCGCGAGATCAAGGCGCGTTACAAGGCGCCGGTGTTCTTCAACAACAACATCCACGGCAACGAGTGGGAGGGCACGGACGCCTCCCTGAGGATCGTCGAGCGGCTCGCGACGGCCGGGGACCCGCGCACGAAGGACCTGCTCGCCCACTCCCGGCTGTACTTCAACATCACCGCCAACCCCGACGGCCGGATCGCCGGCACCCGGGCGAACGCCAACGGCTTCGACCTGAACCGGGACTTCGTGACCGCCTCCCAGCCCGAGACGCGGGCGATGCGGCAGATCGAGATCGACAAGCAGCCGGCCGTCATGCTCGACCTGCACGGCTACGTCAACGGCACGCTCATCGAGCCCACCACTCCCCCGCACGGCGAGAACTACGAGTACGACCTCTTCCTGAAGAACACCTACGCCAACGCGCTCGGCATGGAGGCCGCCGTCAACGGCCTCGCCTACACACCCGCGAAGGACGGTGTCGAGCCCGCCCAGATCCCCTTCCGGGACCAGGAGGAGGGCTGGGACGACTGGCCGCCGATCTTCACCCCGCAGTACGCGGCCTTCCACGGCACGGTCGCCGCGCACACCGTGGAGATCCCGCTGGCCGTCAACAACTCCCTCTACGACAGCCTGCCCGTGGCGGAGCTGCGGCGCCGGTCCGCGATCAACACGGCCGTCGCGGGGGCCGCCATCACGGCGACGCTCGACTTCGTGCGGGAGCGGCGGACCGCGCTGGTCGCCGACCAGATCGAGGTGTTCCGGCGCGGGGCGGCGGGGGCCGCCCAGGTGCCGGTGTCCGAGGCGACGGTCCCCGGGGTGCCGGGCATCGGGCCCGAGGACGTGTACACCACCGGGTTCCCGCGCGCCTACGTGATCCCGTCGGGATCGACGGCCGCCGCCCGTCTCGTCGACCACCTGCTCGCCAACGACGTGCGCGTCGACCGCGCGAGCCGTGAGCTGCGGCTCGGCGGACGGACGTACCCGAAGGGCACGTACGTCGTCGACATGCGCCAGCCGAAGCGGGGCCTGGCGAACGCGCTGCTCGCCGACGGCCGGGACATCAGTGACAAGGTCTCGGTGATGTACGACATCTCGGGCTGGAGCCTGGGCCGGCTGTGGGGCGCCGCGGTCGTGCCGGTGCCGTCCGGGAGCCTGGCCGGGGCGGCCCTGCGGCCCGTCGCGGCCGCCGCGCACGTCGGTTCCGTCGCACCGCGCGGCGACCTGCGGCTGCGGCTGACCGACCTGCGGGAGGTCGCGGCCCTCAACTCGCTGCTCCGGCAGGGGGTTCCGGTACGGCGGGCCGCCGACGGCAGTGCGGTCGTGCCCGCGTCGGCGCGGGCCCTCGCCGCCGAGGCCGCTCGCACCCACGACGTGGTGTTCGACGCGACACGGCAGAAGGGCACGACCGCGCTGCGGCGCACCCGCGTGGCCGCCGCCGTGACCCCCGGCGAGCTGTTCGCGCTGCGGGAGATGGACTTCGAGGTCACGCCGGTCTCCACGGCCGTCCTGAACGCCGGTTTCGACTGGTCGTCGGTGGACGTGCTGTTCGTGTCGGCGGGGCTGGACCGCGACGACCTCACGAGCGGCGCCCGGACGGCCCTGGACGCCTTCCTGGGCGCCGGGCACGGGCTCGTCGGACGCGGGACCGTCGGGGCCGCGCTGAGCGCGGACACCGGGCTGCTGGCGGCGAAGCCGGTGGCGGGCAACGGCGACGCCAACGGCGTGGTCCGCGTGGTGAATTCGGGCCCGGTGACGGCCGGGGCCCCGCACCACGGGTTCGTCTACGCGCCGGTCTGGTTCACCGACCTCGGGCCGGGGGTGCGTGTCGAGCAGGCGTACGCCACCGGGAACCCGCTGGTCTCCGGGCACTGGCGGCCCCTGCCGGACGGCTCGGGCGGTCCCGCCGCCGCGGCCGGGCGGGCCTCGGTCGTCAGTGGCCCGCACGCCGTCCTGTTCGGCACCGAGCCCCTCTTCCGGGATCATCCCAAGGGGGAGTTCGCCCAGGTCGGACGGGCGTTGTTCACCATGGCGCACGCGAGCAGCGGCTGAGGTTGAGGAGAGCGGATGACGCAGGAGATCCACGGCACCGTCGCCGACGGCTTCGAGGCGGTGCGCGAGGAGTTCGCCGCCTTCGTGTCGGGTGAACGGCCCGACTATGAGGGTCAGTTGAGCGCGTACGTGCACGGCAGGCGGGTCGTCGACCTGTGGGCCGGCGCGGGCGCCGGACCGGACTCCCTGTACGGCGTGTTCTCGTCGACCAAGGGGGCCGCCCATCTGGTCGTCGCGCTCCTCGTCCAGGAGGGCACGCTGGAGCTGGACCGCAAAGTGACCTACTACTGGCCGGAGTTCGGCGCCGAGGGCAAGGGCCAGCTCACCCTGCGGGACCTGCTGGCGCACCGGGCCGGGGTGGTGGGGCTGGACGCCGGGTTCAGCGCGCAGGAGCTGGCGGACGACCGGGCGGTGGCGGAACGGCTCGCGGACCAGAAGCCGTTCTGGCGCCCCGGCACGGCCTTCGGCTACCACGCGCTCGTGATCGGCGCGCTGACCGGCGAGATCGTACGGCGGGCCACGGGCCGCACGCTCCAGGAGGTGTACGAGGAGCGGATCCGGGCGCCGTACGGGCTGGACTTCCACCTGGGGCTGCCCGAGGCTCTGGAGCCCCGTTACCGCTCCGTGCTGCCGATGGCGCCGACGGCCACCCAGCAGGCCCTGCTGGACGCGGCGCCGACGGGTCCGCACACCCTGGCCGCGATCGCCTTCAACCAGCAGGTGCCGGACCCGGGCGACCTGGCCGGCTATGCCAACTCCCGTGCCGTGCGCGCGAAGGGGCCGGCGTCGGCGGGCGGGGTGGCGGCCGCGCGGGGCCTGGCCGGGATGTACGCGGCGGCGATCAGCGAGGTGGCCGACCGGCCGCCCCTGCTGAAGCCGGACACGATCGCGGAGGTGGGCCAGATCCACTCGGTCGGCTACGACCTGGTGGCCCGTGCCCACAAGTCGTACGGACTGGGCTTCCAGGCCACGGCCGACATGTGGCACCCCTTCCTCGGCGCCGGCTCCTTCGGCCACAGCGGCGCCGGCGGCTCCCAGGCGTTCGCCGACCCGCGCAGCGGGCTGGCCTACGGCTACACGCGGCGCCGGATGGCGTTCCCGGGAGGGGCCGCGCCGGAGAACGACCGGTTCGTGCGGGCCGTGCACCGGGCCGCCCTGGAGGTCTGACGGGAACGGAGGCGGCACCCCACGTCCAGGGGTGCCGCCTCCGCCCGTACGACCGACGGGCTCCGTCAGACGAGCGTCACGGAGATGTTCCCGTGGGTCGCCTTCGAGTACGGGCAGACCTGGTGGGCCTTCTCAAGGAGGGCCCGGGCGGTCCCGGCGTCGACGTTCGGGATGGCCGCCGAGATCTCGACGATCAGGCCGAAGCCGTCGCTGTTCTTGCCCAGGCCGACCTTCGCGGTGACCGTCGAGCCGGAGATGTCCGCCTTCTCCTGGCGGGCGACGACGCCCAGGGCGCCCTGGAAGCAGGCGCTGTAACCGGCCGCGAAGAGCTGCTCGGGGTTGGTGCCCTTGCCGCTGCCGCCCATCTCCTCGGGCGGGTTGACGACCAGGTCGAGCCTGCCGTCGTCGGTGGCGACACGGCCGTCGCGGCCGTTCTCGGCGGTGGCGACGGCGGTGTAGAGGACATCGGTCTGCTGGATGGACATGCGGTTGTCTTCCTCCTCGGTCCACCGCGACTCGCGCCCACGATCGACGGCGGGATTCGGAAAGAAGTTACCGCATGCCGGAAATCCAGCACAGGGGTCAGAGCTTGACGATCATCTTTCCGGTGTTGTCGCCGCGCAGGACCCCGAGGAACGCCTCCAGGTTGTTCTCGATGCCCTCGACGACCGTCTCGCGGTACTTGAGCTCCCCGGAGGCCACCCACGGGCCGACCTCGGCGACGAACTCCGGCTGGAGGTCGTAGTGGTCGCCGACCAGGAAGCCCTCGATGCGGCCGCGGGTCTGGATCAGCCGGGCGAGGTTGCGCGGGCCGGGGGCCGCCTCGGTGTTGTTGTAGACGGAGATCATGCCGCAGACCGCGATCCGGCCGCCCTGGTTGAGGGAGCCGATGGCGGCCTCCAGGTGGTCGCCGCCGACGTTGTCGAAGTAGACGTCGACACCGTCCGGGGCTGCCTCGCGGAGCTGGTCGCTGACCTTGCCGTTCTTGTAGTTGAAGGCCGCGTCGAAGCCGTACTCCTCGACGAGCAGCTTGACCTTCTCGTCGGAGCCGGCCGAGCCGATGACCCGGGAGGCGCCCTTGAGCTTGGCGATCTGGCCGACCTGGCTGCCGACGGCACCCGCGGCGCCGGAGACGAAGACCGAGTCGCCCTCCTTGAAGGAGGCGGTGCGCAGGAGACCGGCGTAGGCGGTGAGGCCGGTCATGCCGAGGACGCCGAGGTACGTCGACAGGGGGGCCGCGTCGGCGTCCACCTTGACGGCGTGCCTGGCGTCCATGACCGCGTACTCGCGCCAGCCGAAGAAGTGCAGGACGTGGTCGCCGACGGCGATGCCCTCGGCGTTGGAGGCCACGACCTCGCCGACCGCACCGCCCTGCATGACCTTGCCGAGCTCGAAGGGCGCGGTGTACGACTTCGCGGCGCTCATCCGGCCGCGCATGTACGGGTCGACGGAGACGTAGGTGTTCCGGACCAGGACCTGGCCCTCGCCGGGGGTCGGCACCTCCGTCTCGACCAGGGCGAAGTCCTCGGGCTTCGGCCAGCCGACGGGGCGGGAGACGAGGTGCCATTCGCGGTTGATCATGATGCCTGCGACCTTTCCATTTACTTCAGTGCCTTAAACAATCATGCTCCTGAATATTTCAGGTTGTCAAGTAAAGGGGTATCCTGGAGGGCATGCCCACTCCTCACAAGACCCGGCCCGACGCGCTCACCATGGAAGTGGTGGAGCTCATCGGGGACGTGGTGGCCCGCTTCTACTCGGACTACGAGGACGCGGCCGCGGAGCACGCCCTCACCGGGGCGCAGGCGCGGCTGCTGAGTCTGCTGTCCCTGGAGCCGCTGCCCATGCGCAAGCTGGCCCAGAAACTGAAGTGCGAGCCGTCGAACGTCACCGGGATAGTGGACCGGCTGGAGACCCGCGGACTGGTGGAACGCCGGCCCGACCCCGCGGACCGCCGGGTCAAGGTGGCGGCGGCGACGGAGGCGGGGCTCCAGGTGGCCCGGGAACTGCGGGAGGGCCTGCGGTTCGCCCGTGAGCCGCTGGCGGGGCTGTCCCAGGGGGAGCGGCAGTCGCTGCGGGATCTGCTGCGGCGGATGCGGGACGCGTGACCGGGGCGCCCGTCGCGGCACGTCGTACGCGCACCGGGTGGGCGGCTAGCGGCCCTTGCGCACCAGGTCGGTGATGCGCTCGCCCTCGCCGATCGTGAGCGGACCGGCCCCCTCGGTGGTGACACCGACCCCCAGCGCGGCCGCCAGCGTACGGCCGTGCAGGTCGACGGTGGCCTCGGTCAGCGTGCTGAGTTCGGCCACGGCGGCGCGGGCGCGGGCCCACCCGGTCAGGCCGATGCCCGCGGCGACCAGCACGGCGGGCCACCACACCGCGGTGAGCAGCAGGTAGGGCACGGCCCAGGTTCCGGTGGCGACCGCGGCGGCGAACGCCGTGTGCGCGGCGGTGAGATCGGCCCGCGCGGTGTCGGGGAGCACCAGCCAGAGGCGGGACCAGCCGTAGGCCAGGTCGAGTCCGTAGCGGTGGTGGGCGATGGACTCCACGGCGTGGATCCGGTCGCCCATCCAGGTCGGCCTGCCCGGCTCGGCCATGGCCAGTCGGGTGATGCGCTGGGCCACGGCGTCGATCCGGTCCTGCCGCTCACGGGTGCGCAAGGCCGGGCTCACGGCTTCGAGCGCCCGGCGTTCCTCGACGAGCCGGTACCACCGTGCCCGCCGGCGTGCCGTGCGCGCCGCCGCGACCGGGGCGAGGGGGCGGGGCCAGGGGCCCAGCCAGATCCGCCGGGTGACCGCGGCCAGTGTCTGCACGACGAAGCCCGTACCGGAGGCGGCCGCCAGCACGGCCACGACGAGCAGTGCCTGTGCGCCGCTCGGCTGGCCGGCGATCTCGGTCATGGTGTGCTCGGCCCGCCTGGTCAGCAGCGCGGCGTTCCACGCGTCGGCCTGGCCGAGGTTGACGGACAGCCACACCGCGCCGAGGAAGAACGCGCCGGGCAGCACGAGCAGGCTGATCCACCGGTCGGCCAGGGTCTTGGCCAACTGCTGGAGGAATCCGCCCACCTGAGCTACCCCCGCGCCATGGGCCGGCCCATGACCGCGCAGCGCGGGAGGGCACCCGCGGGCGGCGGCACCGCCGTCCGGTCACAGGCGCCGTCAGGGCAGCGGAAGTTCTCCGCCCGGGCGGTCCCCGGCCCGGCTCCCGGCAGTCCCGTGGCGAGCGTGCGCAGGGTGGTCTCGCGGTCGGTGTGCAGCAGTTCGCCCAGCAGGGCGAGCACCGGGCGCCGGGCCCGCGCCTCGGCCGCGATCCGTTCCAGCAGTTCCTGACGTGCCGCGGTGTGGAGCCTCGTCTCGCCGATCAGCGCGTCGAACTCCTTGCACAGCGTGGTCAGGGCCGCTCGCTCGGCGTCCACCACGGCTCCCCCTTCCGTCAGTCGGCCGATAGTCTCATGGTCGATGACCTCCGACCACCGGCTTGATCCGGGGCAGTTGAACCAGCAGGCTGTCGACCTTCTGGACCGGGCCACCCGAGCCGGTGACGCGACCCTGCTGGCCCGCTGTGTCCCGTTGTTCCGGAGCATCCTCGCCCTGACCCCGCCGCACCATCCGTACCGTGCGACCCGTCTGTACAACCTCGCCGAGACCCACCGGGCGCTGTACGCGCTGACGGGACGGGAGGAGGACGCCGAGCAGTCGATCGGCATCGGGCGACAGGCCGTGGCCGCCCTCCGGGCCGGCGACCCGAACACCGCGCTGATCCTGGGCAACCTCGCCGTCACCCATCTCCTGCGGTTCCGGCGGGCCGGGCACCCCGACGACCTGTACGGCGTCGTCGAGTTCGGGGAGCGGGCCGTCCTCGCGAACACCGGCGATCCGAACCTGGCGTTCCATCTGGCCACGCTCGGCACGGGCCTCCTGATGCGGTTCCTGCGGACCGGGCACCCCGCGGACCTGGACCGGGCGGTGAGCGCGGACGAGCGCGCCATGGTCGTCGCCCCCGCCGGGTCCCCGCACCTGCCGATCATCCTGACCGACCTCGCCTCGGGCTATGTCCTGCGCTTCGAGAGGGGCGGGCACCGCACGGACCTGGACCGCTCGCTCGACATCGGCGAGCGCGCGCTGGCCGTCACCCTCGACGGCTCCCTCGACCGGTCGACCGTCCTGACCAACCTCGCCACGGGCCATCTGCGGCGCTTCGAGGCGACCGGGCACCGCACGGATCTCGACCGCTCCCTCGACACCGGCGAACAGGCCCTCATCGCCCTGCCCGCCGACTCCCCGCACCGCTCGACCGTCCTGACCAACCTCGCCACGGGTCACCTGCGGCGCTTCGAGGCGACCGGGCACCTCGCGGACCTCGACCGCTCCCTCGACACCGGCGAACAGGCCCTCATCGCCCTGCCCGCCGACTCCCCGCACCGCTCGACCGTCCTGACCAACCTGGGCACCGCCTCCTGGGCACGGTTCGACCGGGCGGGCCGGCAGGCGGACCTGGACCGTGCCATCGCGTTCGGGGACCGGGCCGTCTCCGACGCCGGCAACCCGTTCCGGGTGACCGCCCTGTCCAACCTCGCCGTCGCCCATCACGCCCGCTTCCAGCGGACCGGGAACCTGGCCGACCTGGACCGCGCCATCGACCACCACGAACAGGCCGTGGCCGCCGCCCCGGACGACGCGCCCGACGGGGCGGCCTACCTGTCCAACCTCGGCATGGCGTACCACGCGCGGTTCGAACGGCTCGGCGACCCGGCCGACCTGGACCGGGCCATCCGCCACCTGGGGCGTGCCGTGGCCACGGCACCCGAGGGGTACCGCCGGTCCACGACGTTCCTGTCCAACCTCGGGGTCGCGTACCACGCGCGGTTCGAACGGCGGGGGGACGTGGCCGACCTGGACCGGGCCGTCGACCACTACGAACGGGCCGTCGCCGCCACACCCACCGACCACCCGGAGCGCGGCCTGCGCCTGTCCAACCTCGGTACCGCGTACGACGCGCGCTTCGACCGGACCGCGAACCCGGCCGACGTGCACCGGGCCGTCGAGTACCTGCAGCGGGCCGTCGCCGCGACACCGGCCGACCACCCGCTCCGCGCGACCGCCCTGAACAACCTCGCGGCGGCCCTGCGGAGCCGGTTCGCGCTCCTGGGGGACGTGGCCGATCTGGACCTGGCCGTCGCGCACCAGGTACAGGCCGTGGCCGACACACCCACCGACCACCCGGATCTCGCGTACCGCCTGTCGAACCTCGGTCTCGCCCACTGGTCCCGGTTCGCCCGCACCGGGGAGCCGGCCGACATGGACGCGGCCATCGACGCCGGCAGACGCGCGGTGACCGCCACCCCGGACGACCATCCGGACCGGGCGATGCACCTGAACAACCTCGGCAGCGCCCTCAGCCAACGGTTCTGGCACAACGGCAGCCTGCACGACCTGGACCGGGCCCTCGCCCACCACGAACAGGCCCTGGCCGCGACACCGGCCGACCACCCGGCCCGCGCCATGTACCTGACCGGCCTCGGGATCGCCTACCAGGACCGGTCCCAGCGCAGCCGCGCGGCGGCCGACTTCGACCGCGCCGTCGACCTCGCGCTCCTGGCGGTCGCGGCCACGCCCGTGGACCATCCCGACCGCGCGCTGCGGCTGTTCAACCTGGCGCGGGCCCACCAGAAGCGGTACGAGCACGCGGGCGACCCGGTCGACCTGGACCGCTTCGTCGAGCTGGCGCGGGAGTCGACCGCCGCGGTTCCCGCCGGCCATCCGGACCGCACGCGGTACCTGGTCGGCCTCGGCCACGCCTACCGGCTGCGGTTCCAGCGGACCGGCGACACCTCCGACCTCGACCGGGCGGTCGACGCCGTGGAGGAGGCGCTCACGGCCACCCCCGGCGACCAGCCCAACCGGGCCGCGCGCGTCTACCTCCTCGCGACCTGCTACCAGCGGCGGTGGAACAGCGGCGGCGCCCTCGACCGGTCGCGGATCGCCCGGCTCGCGCAGGACGCGCTCGCGGCCACGACGTCACCCCCGCTGGACCGGGTCCGCGCCTGCTGGGCGGTGGGACGGCTCGCCTACCTGCTGGACGAACCGCGCACCGCCCGGCTGCTGTTCGACACGGCGGTGGAGCTGCTGCCGTCGGTCGCGGCGCGGGAGACCTCGGCGGCGGACCACGAGTACCGCCTCGGCGCCAACCACGGACTGGTCGGCGAGACGATCGCCGTGCACTGTGCCCTGGACGATCCGGGCGGCGCGGTCCAGGCCGGTGAGCTGGGCCGGTCGATCCTGCTGGCGTCCCGGCTGGCGCTGCGGACGCCCCTCGCGGACCTGGAGGCCGAACACCCCGCCCTGGCACGCCGGTTGAGCCGCGTCCGCGACGCCCTCAACGCGCCGGACCCCCCGGCCATGGCCACGGCCGACGACGGCCAGGACATCGACCACGTGGACCGGCGCAGAAGGCTGTGGTCCGAGCATGACGCGGTCCTGGCGGAGATCCGCCGACTGCCGGGCCTGGAGCGGTTCCTGCTCCCGCCGACATGGAACGAGCTGCGGCCGGCCGCCACCGGCGGGGCGGTCGTACTGCTCAACGCGGGGCTGCAGAGGTGCGACGGCATCGTCGTCACCGCCGAGGGTCCCCCGCTGCTGGTACCGCTGCCCGACCTGCGACTGGCCGATGTCGAGGCCTGGGCCGTGGAGCTGACGGAGGCGACGCACGACGCCGGGACGTTCACCGGCGAGCTGCGCCGGCAGCGGGTGCTGACGGAGCTGCTCGGCAGGCTGTGGGACAGGGCCGTGGAGCCGGTCCTCGACGCGGTCGGACACCGGCTCGGTACCGAGGACGGCGTACTCCCCCGCGTGTGGTGGATGCCGACCGGGCCGCTCGCGCTGCTGCCGCTGCACGCGGCCGGGCACCCCGGCGGGCCCGGGGCGCTCGACCGGGCGGTCTCGTCGTACACGCCCACGCTGCGGGCCCTGGCCCGTGCGCAGGGCCGTCCGGCCGCCACGGCCCTGCGCCGGCTCACCGTCGCCCTCGACCGGACCCCGGGCCTGCCGGACCTGCCGGCCACCGCCGCCGAGGCGGCGAGCCTGCACGCGGCCCGTCCGGACATGCCGTTGCTCACCAACGAGCAGGCGACCGCCGCCCGGGTGACCGGAGCGCTGTCAGAGGCGAGTTGGGCGCACTTCGCCTGCCACGCCGGCACCGACCCCGAGGCCCCCTCCGAGGGCGGGCTCCATCTCCACGACGGGGTGCTGTCCATCGCGGAGATCGGCCGCCGCGACCTCCACGAGGCCGAACTGGCCTACCTGTCCGCGTGCTCCACCGGTCACGTCGGCCGGCGGCACGCGGACGAGTCGATCCACCTCGCGTCCGCGTTCCACCTGGCCGGGTTCCGGCATGTCGTCGCGAGTCTGTGGCCGCTGGACGACCGTGTCGCGGCCGACGCGGCCGATCACTTCTACCGGCTGATGCCGGACACCCCGTCCGCCGACGACGCGGCGACCGCGCTCCACCGTGTCGTCCGGCATCTGCGCACCGAGCATCCCGGTCGACCGCACCTGTGGGCGTCGCTGATCCACAGCGGACCGTAACGGCCCCTTCCGGGGCGTTCGGCAGCGACCCACCCTGTCTTCGCACCGGCGAAGCCTTACGTGCACCACCACAGGAAGCGGTCGCACTCCGTCGGGGTCGGGGTCGGACTGGGTGCCGCGGTGGTGGGGGTGGTCGTGGGGGCCGAACCGCCGCCCGTGGACGTGGGCGTGGCGGTGGGGGTCGGCCCACCGGAGGGCGGGGTGCTCGCCGACCCGGCCTCGGGGCTCTTGCTCGCGTCCGGGTCAGCGCTCTCGGACGCGGAGGGCGAAGGGGACTCGGAGGTCGACGGGGAAGGCGAGTCGGAGGGAACGGTCCCTCCGGAGCCGGCCGCCCGGGACGCCGACGCGCTCGCCTCCGGGGAGGCGCCGCCCTCGGCCGACTCGCCGCCCGCCGCGGCCGGTTTGGCGGGGGATCCCGGGGCGTCCATGCCGAGCTCCGCGAGGCTCAGACCGCCGGCCGCCAGCACGAAGCCCGCGGCGATCAGCAGGGTCCGGCGACGACGTCGGCGGTGCGCCGCCGCTTTGCGGTCGCGACGGCTGGCTCCGTCGGAGGGGTCGTCCGGGTCGTCGGACTCGTCCTCGTCCGTGTCGTCGTCCCACTCGTCGTGCTCGTCGTGGGCGTCCTCGGGTTCCGCGGAGCCCCGGCCACCGCGGCCGCGGGCGCGGCGGCGGGACGCTCGGCCGCCGGTGGGCTCCACGGCCTCCCCGGCCGCGCCGTCGGCGCCCCGGGCGGGGTTGGCATCGATGTCGGGATCGGCGCCCGAGCCGGTGTCGGCGCCCGTCGAGCCGTACTCCGCCGGACCGCCGACCGCGGGACCGCCCGCGTGCGAGGCGCCCTCAGCGCCGTACGCCGCGCCGCCCTGGCCGTCTCCGTATGCCGTGCCGGCCTGACCCGCGGTGTCGTACGCCCCGCCGCTCCGGCCGCCGGGACCGGGTGCCGAGACGCCCTGGCCGTCGGCGCCGTACGCCATGTCGGGCCGGCCGGCCGTGCCGTACGCCCCGCCGCTCGGGCCGTCCGATGCGCCGTAGCCCGCGCCGCCCGAGCCGTACAGGGCGGAATCCTGAGCGCCCTGGACCTCTCCCCGGTACGGCGTCGCCCCGGGGGCGCCCGTGGTGCCGTACTGCGACTCGGTGACCCCGTAGGCGGCGTACGCCGGGGCCACCGGGGGCTCCTGCGGCTGGGCCTGGGCGGGCACACGCGGGGTGTACGCGCGTAGTGCTTCGATCGAGGTGCCGCACCCCGGGCAGGCGAGGGCGCCGTTGAGGTGCCGTCGGCACGGGTCGCAGTAGTCCATGACGCGGGAAGACTAAGTTCCTCTCACCTGCCTTTCATAGTCACGCCTGTGAAGGTTGTGTGTCGAACTACCCGCTTGGGCGCGGTGAGTTGAGAGGTGTGCGGGGGACCGTTCGGGCATCCCTCCCGATCTCGTCGAAACCGACGTCGAAAGCCGTGTCGAAAGCAGTGTCGAAACCGTTATGCGTTCGACCCATTGACACTCCCGCCGCCCCCTCCCTACTGTCACGTCAGCATTTCGAACGTGTGACGAAATTTCGAACAGACGTCACTGAGCCGACGAAGCAACGAGGGGCAACCGCCGTGCGCATCACCGGAATCAGCACACACGTGGTCGGGACGCCGTGGCGCAACCTGACGTACGTCCAGGTGCACACCGACGAAGGCATCACCGGAGTCGGCGAGACCCGGATGCTGGGACACACCGACGCGCTGATCGGCTACCTGCGGGAGGCCGAGGCCAATCACATTCTCGGCTCCGACCCGTTCGCTGTCGAGGACCTCGTCAAGAGGATGAAGTACGGCGACTACGGCCGGGCCGGCGAGATCGTCATGTCCGGCATCGCCGTGATCGAGATGGCCTGCTGGGACATCAAGGGCAAGGCCCTGGGCGTGCCGGTCTGGCAGCTCCTGGGCGGCAAGGTCACCGACAGGGTCAAGGCGTACGCCAACGGCTGGTACACCACCGAGCGGACGCCGGAGGCCTACCACAAGGCCGCCCGGGGGGTCATGGAGCGCGGCTACAAGGCGCTGAAGATCGACCCCTTCGGCACCGGCCACTTCGAGCTCGACCACGAGCAGAGCCTGTACGCCGTCTCCCTGATCGAGGCCGTCCGGGACGCCATCGGCCCCGACGCCGAGCTGATGCTGGAGATGCACGGCCGGTTCTCGCCGTCCACCGCGGTGCGGCTGGCCAAGGACCTCGCGCCCTTCAAGCCCGCCTGGCTGGAGGAGCCCTGCCCGCCGGAGAACCTGAAGGCGCTGGAGAAGGTCGCCGCCAAGGTCGACATCCCGGTCGCCACCGGTGAGCGGATCCACGACCGCATCGAGTTCCGCGAGCTCTTCGAGAGCCAGGCCGTGGACATCATCCAGCCCGACGTCGGCCACATCGGCGGCATCTGGGAGACCCGCAAGCTCGCCGCCACCGCCGAGACCCACTACATGCTGGTCGCCCCGCACAACGTGGGCGGGCCGGTGCTCACCGCCGCCTCCCTCCAGGTCGGGTTCACCTCCCCGAACTTCAAGATCCTGGAGCACTTCAACGACTTCGCCGACGCGGACATCAAGAAGGTCGTCAAGGGCGCCCCGCAGGTCGTGGACGGCTACTTCCACCTGTCCGACGCCCCGGGTCTCGGCGTCGAGCTGGACGTCGACGCGGCCGCGGAGTTCCCGCAGCAGCAGGCCCGTTTCGACCTGTGGGCCGAGGGCTGGGAGCAGCGCAAGCCCAAGGGCACCAAGTGAGCGCCCAGGTCGTCATCGAGGGGCCCGGCGAGCACCGGCTCGACGAGCACGCCCCTCGTCAGCCCGCGGCCGGCGAGGCGCTGGTGCGCGTGCACGCGGTCGGCATCTGCGGCAGCGACCGCGAGGTGTACCAGGGCAACCGGCCCGAAGGATACGTGCGTTACCCCCTCACACCGGGCCATGAGTGGTCCGGGACGGTGGAGGCGGTCGGGGCGGGTGTGCCTTCAACTCTTGTCGGCCGCAAGGTCGTCGGCGAGGGCTTCCGCAACTGCCAGGTCTGCGACCGCTGTCACGCGGGCGAGACGACCCTGTGCTCGGCCGGGTACGAGGAGACCGGGTTCACCCAGCCGGGCGCGATGGCCACCACGCTCACCCTGCCCGCCCGTCTGCTGCACGTCCTGTCGGACGACGCCGATCTGACGGCCGCGGCCCTGCTGGAGCCGGCCGCCTGCATCGCGGCCGCCGCGATCAAGGCGAACGCCCTGCCCGGCGAGCGGGTGGCCGTGGTGGGGACCGGGACGCTCGGGATGTTCGCCGTTCAGTTCCTGAAGGCGAATTCGCCGGCCGAGCTGCTGGTGGTGGGGACCAGGCCCGACCGGGCGGAGCTTTCGAAAGCTTTCGGTGCCACCGACTTCCGCACCAGGGCGCAGGAGCTCCCGGACGACTTCGACGTCGTGATCGAGACCGCCGGGTCCGCGTCCGCCGCGCGCACCGCCGCCTCCCTGCTCCGGCGCGGCGGCCGCCTGGTCCTGACGGGCATCCCGGCGCCGGGCGCCGAGGGCCTCGACCCGACGGACCTCGTCGTACGGCAGTTGGAGGTGCACACCGTCTTCGGGGCCCCGCCGGACGCCTGGGCGCACACGGTACGGGTCTTCGGGGCCGGCCTGCTCGACCCGCTGCCGCTGGTCACGCACGAGCTGCCGCTCGACGGGTTCCCGGAGGCGATCGAGCTGGTCGGGTCCGGTGATCCGAAGGTCGGGAAGGTGCTGCTCCGCCCCTAGACGTACGCCGGTACGGGGTGACCTGACCACCCCGTACCGGCGTACTCCCAGCCCCGCACGACTTGAGCCGCGAACCTTGTCCGACATATCGAACACAAAGGACAGCTTGTGACGACCGACGCTTCCGCCCCGGCGGCCCGCCGACCCGGCGAACAGGCGCTTGCCGCGCTCGGCCTGGGCGCGCCCGCCCTCGATCCCGCCGACGCCTCACCGCACGCCTTCCCCGGCGGCGGCCGCTGGCGCACCGAGATCCCCTCGTGCGAGGGGCCGGAGGCGCTGGCGGTCGTCCTGAAGGAGGCCTCGCGGCTCGACGTGCCGATCCACCGGATCAGCCAGGGCAGCGGTGTGTGGATGCTGACCGACGCCGAGATCACCGAGATGGTCGACGCCACGAACGAACGTGACATCGAGCTCTGCCTGTTCACCGGCCCGCGCGGCACCTGGGACATCGGCGGCTCCGTCCGGAGCGACTCGCGCGGCGGGGGGCTACGGGCCCGGGGCCATGACGCGGTCGCCGGCTGCGTCGAAGACGCCGTGCGCGCAACGGAGTTGGGCGTCAAGTGCCTCCTCGTCGCCGACGAGGGCGTGCTGTGGACGCTGCACCGGGCGCGGACCGCCGGGATCCTCCCGGCCGACACCACCCTGAAGCTGAGCGCGCTCGTCGGTCCGGTCAACCCGGCCGCGTTCGCGGTCTACGAGAACCTGGGCGCCGACTCGATCAACGTGCCCAGCGATCTGACGCTCGATCACCTCACCGAGATCCGGCGGGTGTCGGCCGCTCCGATGGACATGTACATCGAGGCGCCCGACGATCTCGGCGGTTATGTACGGATGTACGAGGTCGCCGAACTGATCCGGCGCGGTGCGCCGCTCTACCTGAAGTTCGGCCTGTCGAAGGCCCCCGGGATCTACCCGTACGGCCACCACCTGCGTGATCTGACCCTGAACACGGCCCGGGAACGGGTGCGGCGGGGGCGGCTCGCCCTGGATCTGCTGGCACGTCACGGAGCGGACGGCGACATGGCGCCGCTCGGTTCGCGACTGCCCGGGGCACTGCGGCGTTTCGAAACACCCTCATAACGTTTCGGGCCGAGTCCCTTCTCAAAAGCAGACGCAGTCACACACAATCCCACACACCTCTTCTCCTCGGTCCGACCCGCACCTCGTTGCCGGAGCGCCACCGCACCACCTGACCGAGCCCGTCCCGACATCAAGGATGATGATCATGCGCACTCGTCGAGCCGCACTCTCCCTCATAGCCTCCACCGCCTGCCTGGCCCTCTCCCTGACCGCCTGTGGCCAGAGCAGCGAGGGTGGCAGCGACGAGAAGACCGAAAGCGCCAAGGGCGGCACCATCGGCATCGCGATGCCGACCAAGTCCTCCGAGCGCTGGATCACCGACGGCGCCAACGTCGAGAAGGACCTCCAGGCCAAGGGCTACAAGACCAAGCTGGTCTTCGGCGAGGACGACCCCGACCAGCAGGTCTCCCAGATCGAGAACCTGATCACCCAGGGCGTCAAGGCCCTGGTCGTCGCGGCCATCGACAACAAGTCCCTGAACAACGTCCTCCAGCAGGCCGCCGACGCCAAGATCCCGGTCATCTCCTACGACCGCCTGATCCTCGGCACGAAGAACGTCGACTACTACGCGTCCTTCGACAACGAGAAGGTCGGCAAGCTCCAGGGCCAGTACATCGTCGACAAGCTGGGCCTGGAGAGCGGCAAGGGCCCCTTCAACATCGAGCTGTTCGCCGGCTCCAACGACGACAACAACACCCGGTACTTCTTCAACGGCGCGATGAGCGTGCTCCAGCCGTACATCGACAGCAAGAAGCTCGTCGTCAAGTCCGGCCAGACCAAGCTCACCCAGGTCACCACCCTGCGCTGGGACGGAGCCACCGCCCAGAAGCGCATGGAGGACATGCTCACCTCCTCGTACACGAGCGGCCGGGTCGACGCGGTGCTCTCGCCCTACGACGGCATCTCCATCGGCATCCTCGCCGCGCTGAAGTCGGACGGCTACGGCACCAAGGCGAAGCCGCTGCCGGTGATCACCGGCCAGGACGCCGAGCTGGCCTCGGTGAAGTCGATCATCGCCGGACAGCAGTCGCAGACGGTCTACAAGGACCTGCGCAAGCTCGCCCAGGTCGCCACCGAGATGGTCGACGCCTCCCTCAACGGCAAGAAGCCCGAGATCAACGACACCAAGTCGTACGACAACGGCACCAAGGTCGTCCCCGCCTACCTGCTGCAGCCGGTGAGCGTCGACAAGTCCAACTACGAGAAGGTCCTGGTCGACGGCGGCTACTACACGGCCGACCAGCTCAAGTAAGCGCCGTCACCTACTGATTGGAAGGCACGACCATGGCGGGACCCGTCCTGGAAATGCGCTCGATCGTCAAGACCTTTCCCGGCGTCAAGGCGCTGTCGGACGTCACTCTGACCGTCCGCCAGGGCGAGGTCCATGCCATCTGCGGCGAGAACGGCGCCGGGAAGTCCACCTTGATGAAGGTGCTCTCCGGCGTCCATCCGCACGGGACCTACGAGGGGGACATCCTCTTCGAGGGGGAGCTCTGCTCCTTCAAGGACATCCGGGCGAGCGAGCAGCACGGCATCGTCATCATCCACCAGGAGCTGGCGCTGTCGCCGTACCTCTCCCTCGCGGAGAACATCTTCCTCGGCAACGAGCACGCCAAGGGCGGGTTCATCGACTGGCGGGAGACCCTGCGGCACGCCAGCCAACTGCTGCGCCGGGTCGGTCTCGACGACCACCCGGAGACCCGGGTCGCCGACATCGGCGTGGGCAAGCAGCAGTTGGTGGAGATCGCGAAGGCGCTGTCGAAGAAGGTGAAGCTGCTCATCCTGGACGAGCCGACAGCGGCTCTGAACGACGAGGACAGCGACAAACTCCTCGACCTGATCCTGGAGTTGAAGAACCAGGGCATCACCTCGATCATCATCTCGCACAAGCTCAACGAGATCCGCAAGGTCGCCGACTCGGTGACCATCCTGCGCGACGGGCGGACCATCGAGACGCTCGACGTGAAGGCGAAGGAGACCACCGAGGACCGGATCATCTCCGGCATGGTGGGCCGCGACCTCGACCACCGCTTCCCCGAGCGCACGCACTACGAGGGCGAAGTGGGCTCGGCACCCGCGCTGGAGATCCGGGACTGGACCGTCCACCACCCGATCGACCAGCAGCGCAAGGTGGTCGACGACGTGTCGATCGAGGTCAGACGCGGTGAGATCGTCGGCATCGCGGGACTGATGGGCGCGGGCCGCACCGAGCTCGCGATGAGCGTGTTCGGCCGCACCTACGGCCGGCACGCGGCCGGCACGGTCCTCAAGGACGGCCGGGAGATCCGTACCAGGACCGTCTCCGAGGCGGTCGCGCACGGCATCGCCTATGTCACCGAGGACCGCAAGCACTACGGCCTCAACCTCATCGACACGATCAACCGGAACATCTCGCTCAGCGCCCTGAAGAAGGTCGCCAGGCGGGGCGTGGTCGACGAGCAGGAGGAGCGGAAGGTCGCCGAGGGCTTCCGCAAGTCCATGAACATCAAGGCGCCGACCGTCTTCGAGCCGGTGGGCAAGCTGTCCGGCGGCAACCAGCAGAAGGTCGTCCTCAGCAAGTGGATCTTCGCGGGTCCCGAGGTGCTGATCCTGGACGAACCCACGCGCGGCATCGACGTCGGGGCCAAGTTCGAGATCTACACGGTCATCGACCAGTTGGCCGCCCAGGGCAAGGCGGTCGTCTTCATCTCCTCCGAGCTGCCCGAACTGCTCGGCATGTGCGACCGCATCTACACCATGGCCGCGGGACGGCTCACGGGTGAGTTCTCGCGGGCCGAGGCCACGCAGGAAGTGCTGATGCGCCAGATGACGAAGGACAAAGAGGTAACGCGATGAGCACCGATGTGACGGACAAGGTCCCGGCCGCGGCGCCGCCGGGCAAGGGCGGGGGATCGTCCTCCGGACAGGGCCTGCTGCACGTGGTGCTGAACGGGCTGCGCCGCAACATGCGCCAGTACGGCATGCTGATCGCGCTGGGCCTGCTCGTCGTGCTGTTCCAGGTGTGGACGGACGGCGACCTGCTCCTGCCGCGCAACGTGTCCAACCTGGTCCTGCAGAACAGCTACATCCTGATCCTCGCGATCGGCATGATGCTGGTGATCATCGCGGGCCACATCGACCTGTCGGTCGGTTCACTGACCGCGTTCGTCGGCGCCTTCGCGGCCGTGCTGACCGTGCAGCACGGGGTGGCGTGGCCACTGGCCCTGGTGCTCTGCCTGGCCATCGGCGCGGTCGCCGGCGCCGCGCAGGGCTACCTGATCGCCTACTTCGGCATACCCTCCTTCATCGTCACCCTCGCGGGCATGCTGATCTTCCGCGGCCTGACGGAGATGTTCCTGAAGGGCCAGACCCTCGGCCCGTTCCCCGACGGCATGCAGAAGATGGGCAACGGCTTCCTCCCGGAGGTCGGCCCGCACACCAACTACCACAACCTCACGCTGCTGCTGGGCCTCGTCCTGCTGGTGTCCGTGGTGTGGCAGGAGGTGCGCGACCGCAAGCGGCAGCAGGAGTTCTCCCTGGAGGTCGCGCCCACCAACCTCTTCCTGCTCAAGCTCGTCGCCATCGCCGCCGCGATCCTCACGCTGACCCTGCTGCTCGCCAGCTACAAGGGCGCCCCGATCATCCTGATCGTGCTCGGCGCGCTGGTGGTCGGCTACGGCTACGTCATGCGCAACGCGGTCTTCGGCCGGCACATCTACGCGATCGGCGGCAACCTGCCGGCCGCGAAGCTGTCCGGCGTCAAGGACAGGAAGGTCACCTTCCTTGTCTTCCTGAACATGGGCGTGCTCGCGGCCCTGGCGGGTCTGGTGGTCGCAGCCCGTCTGAACGCGGCCTCCCCGAAGGCGGGCCTGAACTTCGAACTCGAGGCGATCGCCTCGTCGTTCATCGGTGGCGCGTCCATGAGCGGCGGTGTGGGAACCGTCCTCGGCGCGATCATCGGCGGCCTGGTCCTCGGTGTGCTGAACAACGGCATGAACCTCCTCAGTGTCGGCACCGACTGGCAGCAGGTCATCAAGGGCCTCGCCCTGCTGGCCGCGGTCGGGTTCGACGTGTGGAACAAGCGCAAGTCCGGTTCGTAAGTCATCTCGGGCCCCGTCGGAGCAACCGGCGGGGCCCGCTTCCTTCACAGGAGCCGCTAGATGGAACTGAACAGACGAACGGTCATCGCCGGTGCCGCGGCCGCGGGAATCGCCGCGACGACGCTCGGGGGCACCGCCGAGGCGTCCAGCAGCAGCAAGCCGACCAAGAAGGTCTTCGGCACCCTCGCCGACGGCACGAAGGTCCACATCTGGTCGCTGGCCAACGGCGGCACGCGCATGAAGGTGCTGTCCTGGGGCGGCGTCGTCCAGTCCCTGGAGATCCCGGACCGCAGGGGCCACTACGCCAACGTCTCGGCGGGCTTCGACAACATCGAGGACTACGTCGCCAAGACCCCGTACTTCGGCGCGCTGATCGGGCGTTACGGAAATCGCATCGCCAAGGGGCAGTTCACCCTGGACGGCAAGAGCTACCAGCTCTCCGTCAACGACGGGGACAACAGCCTGCACGGCGGCACCCAGGGCTTCGACAAGCGGGTCTGGGACGTCGAGCCGTTCACCAAGGGCTCGGACGTCGGCCTGCACCTGTACTACACGTCCGTCGACGGCGAGATGGGCTACCCCGGCACCCTCAAGGTGAAGGTGACGTACACCCTCACCCGGCACGGCGAGTGGCGGATCGACTACGAGGCCACCACCGACAAGGCCACCGTGGTCAACCTGACCAGCCACGTCTACTGGAACCTCGGCGGCGAGGGCACCGGCACCATCGAGGACCACGAGCTGCGCATCGCCGCCTCCCGCTACACGCCCACCGACTCGGGCCTCATCCCCACCGGTGAGCTGGCGAAGGTCGCGGGCACCCCCTTCGACTTCCGCAAGGGCAAGCAGATCGGCCGGGACATCCGGGCCGGCCACGAGCAGCAGGTCCTCGCCAAGGGCTACGACCACAACTGGGTCCTGGACAAGGGCAGCACCGCGAAGCCCGAGCACGTGGCGACCCTGCGCGACCCCGCGTCGGGCCGCACACTGCGGATCTCCACCGTCGAGCCGGGTCTGCAGTTCTACTCGGGCAACTTCCTCGACGGCACCCTCACCGGCACCGGCGGTCACACCTACCGCCAGGGCGACGCCCTGTGCCTGGAGACGCAGCACTTCCCGGACTCGCCGAACCACCCGTCGTTCCCCTCGACGGTGCTGCGCCCGGGACAGACGTACCGGACCACGACGATCCACTCGTTCGGCGCCTGACCTGCGCTGATGCGGAGATCGGGACAGGGGTTCCCGAACTCACACTTCTTTCACACCCGTTGAACAGCGCCACGCAGGAATCCGTATGTAGAGGCGGCCCGCGCTCCCCCGCGCGGGCCACCCAATGACGACGGACCCGGTCGTCCCCGCCGGGTCCGCCCCATACGGAGGTTCGATGGCCGACAACGTCACCTCGTTGTTCCGCAGCACGACTGCGCACAGCCCGTCCATGGCGGCGCTGGCGCGTGAAGGCGGAGACGGGACCGGCCCGGTGGACTTCTGCATCCCCTGCAATCCCTACTTCCCCACCCCGGCGATGATGGACACCATGGCCGCGCGGCTGAAGGACATCATCACCTACTACCCCAGCAGCGCCGACACGATCACCGCCGAGCTGTGCAACCTGCTCCAACTGCCGCCGCAGGCCGTGGCGATGGGCAACGGCTCGACCGAACTGATCACCTGGATCGACCACCTGCTGGTCCGCGAGTCCCTCGCCGTGCCGGTCCCCACCTTCGGCCGCTGGACCGACCAGCCGATGGAGACCGGCAAGCGGGTCGACATGTTCCCGCTCCAGGAGTCCAGCGGATTCGCCCTGGACCTCGCGCAGTACGCCGATTTCATACGCACCCGGGGCACGCGGGTCGCGGTCATCTGCAACCCGAACAACCCCGACGGCGGCTTCCTCCACAAGCACGCGCTCGTGCAGTTCATGGACGCCATGGCCGATCTGGACCTCATCGTCATCGACGAGTCGTTCCTGGAGTTCGCGGACGCCGAGCAGGAGCCGAGCGTCGTCCAGGAGGCGATGATCCGGCCGAACGTCATCGTGCTGCGCAGCCTCGGCAAGAACTTCGGCCTGCACGGCATCCGCTTCGGCTACATGGTGGCCAACCCCTCCCTCGCGGGCCGGGTCCGCTCGATGCTGCCGAAGTGGAACCTCAACGCCTTCGCCGAGTACGTGGTGTTCATGCTCAAGGAGCACGGCGCCGAGTACGCGCAGAGCCTGCACCAGGTGCGCCGGGACCGCCTCGACATGGCGAGCCAGCTCGCCGCGCTGCCCGGCCTGACCGTCTACCCCTCGCAGGGGAACTTCCTCTTCGTGCGCCTGCCCGTGGGCGCCGAGGGCACCGTGGTCCGGGACCGGATGCTCACCGAGCACCGCATCCTCGTCCGCGAGTGCGGCAACAAGATCGGCTCGTCCAGCCGCTTCCTGCGGCTCGTGGTGCGCCCCCAGGTGGACGTGCGTCGCCTGGTGTCCGGCCTGGAACAGGTGCTCTACGGGACCAGGAGGGGAGCCGCCGTGCCCGAGCTCGCTCAAGGGACCAGCTACAGCTCGGGCACGGCGGCGGTGGACCGGCTGGTCGGTCAGACCAACGGCGCCGGCATGCAGGACCTGGCCGCGATGGCCGTCGGCGGTGGGGGGACGGGCGTCGGCATGCCGATGCCGGTGGCCCAGCCGGTGGCGGTGGCCGCGGCGCCCCCCATGGGGACGGCTGCCTCCATGGGGACGGCTGCTTCCATGGGAACGGCCGCCTCCATGGGGGCGGGGATGCCCATGCCGGCCCAGATGCAGTCGCCGCCCCCGATGCCTGCCCCGGCCCCGATGCCGCCCGCTCCCGCTCCGGCCCCGCCGGCTCCGGCGCCCTTCGCGCCGCCCATGGGGCCGACCCCGCCGGGGGTGCCGGCCCGTGGCGGGCTCACCGCCGCACAGGTGCGGGGGATGACCGCGCCGGCGCCCGGGGCTCCGCAGGAGCTGTCCCAGGCACCGGCCACCGGGTGGCCCAACGCCCAGAGCTGGCCCAACGCGGCGGGCATGGGCCAGGTGGGCTAGGCCCGCTCGGCTACCCGGGGGTCAGCCGCCACTGCTGGCAGGTGTTGGACAGCCAGGACCATTGGCGTACGTCGGCCGCGTCGGCGGTGGAGCAGTCGGCCACGTCCGCCACCTTGCCGGTGGCCTGGTTGACGATCCGCACGTAGCCGCTGTCGGTCACCAGGAACCTGAACCGCTGGCAGGTGTTGTTCAGCCAGGACCACTGGCGCAGGTCCGCGCCGTCGGCCGTCGAGCAGTCGGCCGTGTCGAGCACCTTCCCGCCGGCCACGTTGACCAGCCGGCTGGTGTCGTCGCCCTGGTCCTCGACCCGCCAGCGCTGGTTGGCGCCGCCGTTGCAGGTGTACTGCTGGACGTTGGCCCCGTCGGCGGTCGAACCGCCCGCCACCTCCAGGCACTTGCCGCTGTTGCGGTTGGTGAGGGTGTACGTCGTCGAGGCCGCGGAGGGTTCGCCCGCGGGGCCCGTCAGGGAGGCGCCCAGGGCCACCGGGGCGCCGAGGTTCGGGGTGCCGTCGGAGTTCCAGGTGAACTTCTGGGCCCTGGTCGTACGGCCGTTGTCGCAGCCGTCGGACGCCGAGTCGTTGGCGTGGTAGACGATCCAGTTCTCGGTGCCGTCGGGCGAGGTGAAGAAGCCGTTGTGGCCGGGGCCGTAGACGCCGGCGGAGTCGTTGCGCTGGAAGACCGGCGTGGACTTCTTCGTCCAGGAGGACGCGGCGAGGGGGTCGGAGCCGGTGAGGGTGAGCTGGCCGAGCTTGTAGTCGGGGGTCCAGCAGCCGCTCGCCGAGTAGATCAGGAAGGTCCTGCCGCCCCGCTGGAGGATCTCCGGTCCTTCGTTGACCGAACCCCCCGACTTCTCCCAGGAGTTGGTGGGAGTGGAGATGGTCGAGAAGCCGGTGGCGAGGGTGTACGGGTTGGACAGGCGGGCCGCGACGAGGTTCTGGGTGCCGCCGCTCGCACTGCCGAACAGATAGAGCTGACCGTTGATGGTCGCGACCGAGGGATCCAGCATCCAGGCGGAGTTGAGCTGGTTCCTGTAGGTGTACGGCCCCATGGGGTCGGACCCGGCGCTCTCCAGGACGTGCGTGCGCTGGGTCGGGTTGTAGTCGGAGACGTTCTGTCCGGCCACGTAGTACAGGTACCAGCGGCCGTTGATGAAGTGGATCTCGGGTGCCCAGATGTTGCAGCACCGGCTCGCGGCGTCCCCGGTCCACACCTGCACGCTCGGCGCGGTGGCGAGTCCGGCCAGGGTGGGCGACTTGCGCATGGTGATGACGTTGGTCCAACTCGTCGTCACCAGGTAGTAGTTGCCGCTGTAGTAGGAGATCCAGGGGTCGGCGCCCTTCTGGGCCTTGACCGGGTTCGAGAACGAGGCCGCGCTCGCGGTGGACTGGCCGAGGCCGAGGGCGAGGAGCAGCGCGGCCAGCAGGATCAGTAGGCGACGGGCCATCCGCTGCTCCAGTTCAGGAGGTTGATGCCGAGCTTGGGCGTGCCGTTGTCGTTCCCGTCGTAGTAGTGGTAGACGATCAGGTCGCCGTCGGAGTCGCTCATGATCGACTGGCCGCCGGGGCCGATGTACCGGCCGTGCGACTCCAGGACCGGGGTGCCGCCGTTGCTCATCATCGACACGCCGTTCTTGTCGACGTACGGCCCGGTGACGCTGGTGGCGCGGCCGACCTTGACCTTGTAGGTCGAACTGGTGCCGGTGCAGCAGGTGTCGTAGGACGCGAAGAGGTAGTAGTAGCCGTTCCGCTTCACGATGTACGGCGCCTCGACGGCCTTGGTCCCGGTCGGGCGGGAGGCGATCGAGTAGCGGGTGGTGTTGGTGGAGAGCTGCTTGCCGGTGGACGGGTTGATCTGGATCATCTTCAGGCCGGTCCACCAACTCCCGAAGGACAGCCACCACTTGCCGTCGCCGTCGACGAACAGGTTCGGGTCGATGGCGTTGTAGTCGCTGGAGGTGGTGGACGTGTAGACCGTGCCGTAGTCGGTCCAGGAACCGGGCAGACCGGTGGTCGAGGCCGCGAGGCCGATCGCCGACTTGTTGGATCCGAAGGTCGAGACGGCGTAGTACATCAGGTACTTGCCGCCCTGGTAGGAGATGTCGGGCGCCCAGGCCTCGGTGGCGTACGACGACCACCAGCTCGGCTTGGCGGAGAAGGCGTCGCTGCCGGCCGTGAACGCGATCCGGTCGGTGGAGGTGCGGTAGCCGAGGCCGCCGCCGGTGCCGTACAGCAGGTAACGGCCCGCCGACGTACGGATCATCGTCGGGTCGTGGATGGTGGTGGCACCGGTGACGGTCCCGGGGTTGGGGTAGGCGGAGGCCGTGCCCGGGATCAGGGCCAGCAGGAAGGCCACGGGGACGGCCAGGAGTGAGGTGCGGCGCACGGTGACGCTCCTTTGCAGGATGCGAGTGGGGGGATGTTCGATATGCCGATCACCGATCAGAGCTTCGGACGGGACCGTAGAATCGAACCCCTTGCGCGTCAATGGTCCGCGCACGCCTCACCTGTCGTCAGTGGTCCTGCTCCAGGTGCAGTTTGAGGAGGTCTATCCCGTAGTCGCCCCCGTTGGGGGTGCGGACGATGGTGTGGATGTGCTCCTGGGACGGGGTTCCGCCGCCCATGCCCATGCCGCCGCCCGGTCCCTGCCCGCCGGAACTCGCGCTCGCGCTCGCGCTGGGGGTCGCCGAGGAGTCGCCCTTGTAGAAGAGCGGGGCCTGGGCGTCGTACTCGATGAGGACGACCGGGCTGTGGATCCGGTAGTAGAAGGCGGAGTCGTCCTTCGTCTCGCCCATCCAGTAGAAGTACGTGTCGTCCAGGTGCTTCTCCACCTCGGTCATCTTCACCTCGGCGTGGCCCTCGTTGACGTAGCCGATGTACACCCGCGCCAGGTCCAGCAGTTTCTCCCGCTGGGCGGTGGTGAGTTCGGAGCCCTTGAGGCCCTCGTAGGCGAGCTTCAGGTTGTCCTGGCCGGCGCCGGCCTTCATGTCCTCGTTGCCGTTCGACTGCGTGGAGACCGCCTCGGCGCGCTGGGCCGTGGTGAGGGAGCGGATCATGGCCAGACCCGCCGTGGTCTCCGGCCGGAAGAGGGTGATCTTCTCGCCCTTGTACGTGCCCGTCGTGGGCTCGGAGCCCATGAAGGTCGGCGTCATCACGACCTGGTCGCCCAGGACGAAGTAGTTGATGGCGACGTGGTGGCCCTCGTACTGGAAGCCCCACGGCTGCGTGGTCGAGGGGGTGCCCATGAAGGTGAAGAAGTAGTGGCCCTCGGTCAGGGTCTTCTGGTTGCCGCCGTTGGAGTCGCCCAGGAACGCGTTCAGCTTCATGATGCCGCGGGTCTGGGTCAGGCCGTCGGCGGACAGCGCCTTGCCGAGCAGCGCGTAGCCGAGGTCGCGCTGCTTCTCGGTCAGGTCGCCCATCCGGACGCCCTTGCGGTCGTAGCCGTCGACGTTGCTCCAGGCCGTCCACTCGTCCGCGTCGATGTCGAACACGCACGACGTGCGCTCCTTCGTGGAGAGCCCGTCGAGGAACGCCTGCGCCGCCTTGACCAGCGCGTCCGTGGAGACGTCCGTGGAGTGGATCGAGTACAGGTCCTCGACGACGGTGCCGTCGGTGGTGACGCCCTTGACGTCCGCGTACTTGACCTGGGTGGCGCCGGGTCCCATGCCGCCCCCGCCACCGCCACCCGGCCCGCCGGAGGGCATGCCGCCGGGGGCGCCGGTGGCGGAGGCGGAGCCCGCGGTGTCGGCGGAGCCGGAGGAGCAGCCGGTCATGGTCGCCACGGCGGCGACACCGCCGGCGAGCAGCGCCTTGTTCATGAACCAGCGGCGGCTGCGATCGGTTTCGGGGGTACGTGGTCGGTGTCCGTGCATGCAGGCAGACTCCAGGGTGTACCTGAAGCGTTCCTGGGCGAGACCTGTGAGGGGCCCGGCGGGGCAGGAACGGGGTCGCCGGACTGCGGCTGCTGATGACGGACCGCAGGAGTCACGGTGACGGGCCGGACACCCCGCGCGGAGACTCCCAGTCGGTACTGCCACCAACCTGACCGCGGTTCTCGGGGGACCGTGCATCGAGCTCGTCCAGCAGTCCGCGTTCACCGCGGCAGCGGACCGTCCGGGCGTGGCTGACCTGCTGAACCGTGTGCGCGGCGGTGCCCCCGGGGTCCCGGACGGCGTCACGCCGGAGCGGTTCCTGCGCGACTCCACGGCGGGCATCGGGCTGCCGGTGCCGGAGCACACGCCGCGTCGGCGGCGTACCGCGCGCACGTGGGCCGCCCGCTGACGGCCGTCGCCGAGTTCCTGGTGAGCGGTCAGCCGACCTGCTCGAAGACCATCGACCACCAACTGTCCGGCTGGGCGAACGCGTACGGGTCGCGGGCCTTGAGGTACTCGACGAGCTTGTCGGTGTACGGGGCACGGTCCTGCGGCGCGGCCTGCTCCAGGTGCCTGGTGCGCAGCGCGAACCGGTACAGGAACTCGACGAGGTCGGCGAGGGTGCGGTTCACGATCTCGGCGCGCGGCTCCGCGTCGAAGGACATCAGGATGACGTAGCCGCGGTCCATGTCGAGGCAGTACCGCATCGCCGGGTCGTCGGTGGGGCCGCCCAGGACGAGGATGTGGGTCTCCTCGCCCCCCGCGGCCACCGGCACCACGGTGAAGGGATCGGGTCCCTCGTCGGCGGTGTCGAGGGTGAACAGCACGTCCACGAAGACCGGGACGCCGACCTCGCACAGCACCTCGGCGTCGGCCTCGGACAGTCCGCGCTCCTCGGCGACGGCACGGTCCAGCGTGACCACGCGGTCCGCGCCGAACAGCTCCGTCATCTCGTCATGGGTGGCCATGCGTCCTCTGCTTCCCCTCGTGCTCTGTCCGTCTCAGCCGGTGAGACCGGCCCGCCGCAGCAGCTTCAGCCAGTCGTCGTACTCCAACAGCTCGTCGTCGATCTCCGCAAGCCGCGCGTAGTCCGCGGTGGCCAGCCGCTCCACGAAGAACTCCGTCATGCCGGGCGCGAGCTGCTGGAAGCGTTCCGCGTCGACCCAGTCGCCGCCCGCCTCCGGGTTGCCGAGGACACCGCCGCCGGCGCGGTCGAGGAAGACCGGCGCCTCGTTGACGAGCCCGATGCAGAACAGCTTCTCCGGGGACAGCGGCAGCGGGGAGTCGACCACCGGGCCGCAGTAGAACTGGTGCTCCTCGGCCTCCGCCAGGCCGAAGAGCTGCACGTTCGGCCCGCAGCTCGCGCCGTCCAGGATCCGGCAGAAGTCCAGGAACTCCCGCGGCACCCCGTCGGCCTCCGCGGCGGCCGCGGTCTCCTCGTCGATCGTGCCGCCGAGCGTGAAGCTCAGCACGTCCGGGCTCTGCGCCAGTGCCGTCCGCAGGGCGTCCACCGTGTCGACGAGACGGGACGGTCCCGGGCTCGCGCTAGTCATCTGGCCACCACTTGATGTCGATGTTGATCGGATTGCCGTCCGGCAGATCCTTGATCTGCGGACGTATCTGCTGCGTGCCGATGTCGAAGTTCGTCGTCCGGTCCAGCATCCGCAGGTTACGCCACGCGTCCGGACCGCCGGTCTGGAGTTCGTTGACGTGGTCGGGCTGCATCGCACGGGCCGCCACCGCGGCCTCCTCGGCGAACTCGGGGTCGTCCTTGTGGTTCCGGCGGATCAGCGCCTCCAGGGCGCCCTTGTACTGCTTGGTGATCTCCTTGTCCCGGTAGTCCTCCGTCTTGCCCTTGAACTTGAAGAGCTTGCCCTCCTCGCCGAGGCGCTGCAGGGCCCGCGCCTTCCGCTCGAAGGCCGGCTTGGGCATCCCGGGCTTCCACTCCAGGGTGACGGTGTGCGGGTCCTTCGTCGTGTCCGGCCGGTCCTTGCCGATCCCGCCGCCGTCGCGGACCGTGTCCTGGTCGCGGGAGCGCTTGACGATGTTCTGCAGCATCGTCTCGATGTTCTTGTCGTTGCGCGCGTGGTTGTCGCCCATCGCGCGCACGCCCTTGGAGACGTCCTGGAGGTGCTTGTGGAGCTGGTCCTCGGCCTCCTCGATGGCCTTGAGGATCTTCTCGGCCCCGGTCTCGACGGCCGCCGCGAGGGCGCCCTTGCCCCGGGTGCGGTTCAGGCCGGCGCGGCTGCGGCGCAGGTGGGGGCGGGCGCCGGACTCGTGCTCGTCGGCCTGGGAGGTGATGCGGTCGGCGAGCCGGTCGTGGAGGTCCTTGTCGCTGCGCACGGTGTCGCTCACGCGGCGCCTCCCTTGCTGCTGAAGGTCCCTGTGGTGCCGGTGGCGGCGTCCAGTCCCTCGGAGAAGCCCTCACTGCCCGCGCGCAGGGTCTTGCCGGGGCTGTAACCGTCCTGCAGGCCCACGGCGTTGGCGCCGAGCTGGAGGACGAGGTCGGTGGCCATGTTGCCGAGCGCGGAGTACACCGGGCCCATGGCGACGGACATGAGCTCCTCCATGAGGAGCTGCTCGGCCTCCTTCAGCAGCCGCCGCACGATGAGGCGGGTGGCCTGGGTGGCGCCGAGCGCGCCGACCTCGGAGAGCCCGAGCGTGAAGGGTGCGGCGGCCTGGGCGGCGATGATCTCGGCGGCGAGGATGCCGAGTTGGACGATGGCGGCGACCTTGGCGCCGACCACGGCGAGCGCGGCGCCGTCCAGGGCCATCGCCCCGAGGTCGGCGGCCTCCCCGAGCCGTTCCAGGTGTACGTCGCTGACCTTGCCCCAGTGCTGCTGGAAGGCCGCGGTGGCGATGCCCTCGTTGCCCTCCAGGAACTCCCGGACGACGCTCGCCGTGGCGTCCTTGCCCTCCCGCATCTGGGAGGCGAAGGAGCGCAGGCCGTCGGCCATGTCCCGGTAGTCGTCCTCGTCGACGTTCGGCCACTCGATGCCGATGAGGTCCAGCACCCAGGCGGCCTCGTCGGGCAGCACGACCCCCATGCTCGTTCCCCCTTTGTCTTGGCAGGACCATTTCAGGTCACGCGTACGACGGCCGAACTTTACTACGGGGGCCGGGATTTGCTGGAGGGTCAGGAGGGGGTGAGGTGAGGACCGGAGGTCAGGGAGGTGGGCGGCGGGATGTCGCTGAAGCCGCGGGTTACAAGCCCACCCGGGACACGGCACACCAGCCGTCGTGGGCGGCCCGGACACGCCGGAACCCGGAACGGGGCCAGGACTCAACGGCGACTCGAAGGGCGTTCAGCATCGGCCGTGGGAACGGGAACGCGGGGCCGAGGCTGGCGGCCGACTGCAGCAGTGGCCGCCGGCAGCACCTCGCGGCCGACCAGTTTGGCAGCGCCCGGCATGCAGCATCGGCCACAGAAACCCGGGGCGGTGGCCGGTACCGGACGCGAGGCCGAGCCTGACGGCGGCCGAAATGCCCCGGCACGGGCGGCAGCACCTCGCGGCCGACCAGTCTGACGGCTCCCGGCGTTCAGCGTCGGACGCACGAACCGGAACGCGGGGCCGATGGTGCGCCCGAAGCGGTCTCCAGACTTGCGCGGCGCGAACCTCAACGGCCGGGGGCAGCCGACAACTTAGGAGACGCCCAGCGCTCAGCCTCACGGCGACACGGACCAGGAGCGGGGGCAGTGCTGGCGGCCGACTGCAACGGCGGTCGAGAAGACGCGGCACGCGCGCTCGACGTGGCCGGCACCAAGGTGGCCGTCATCTCCAACTCGCCATCCTCACCGCCCAGTCCACGCCGGCCACATGAACCCGGAGCGGCGTCCTGGCCACACCCGGCCCCAAGCTCAGCGGCGTTCGCCGAGATCCGACGCGCGACACCCCCAGCAGCCCACGCCGCCCCCGGCGCTCAGCCGCGGGTCGAAGAGACACGGCACGTGCGGCGGCGCTCAGCGGTGGCCCGACGGGCCCAGGCCGCCCGGGCCGCCCAGACCGGTGTGGCGCCAAGGTCCCGTGGGCTGGTGCGGGGTCGGACGGGTCGGCGCGTCGGGTCCTGACGTGCCCCGTCCCTCGCCCTCGGTCTGCCCCTCGCCCTGTCCGTCTCCTGCGTCCTCCGTGCTTCGCGACTCCTGCCACGCGCCGAACCGTTCGCTCGCCTCGCGGGCCTCGGCGTCGGTGCGCTGCTCCCCCGCGCGGCGGACCTTCGCGGCGCCGGAGAAGAGCGCGGCGGTGTACTCCGGGTCGGTGAAGGCCTGTTCGGCGGTCAGGTCGCCGCGCAGCACCCCGCGCGCCATCTCCCGCAGCTTCGGATCGGGCCCGGTGCTCAGCGTGCGCAGGGCGCGGAGCAGGCTGCGGGCGCGCTCCTCGTCCTTGGCGACGCCCAGCAACTCCGACTGGTCCACTTCACGTCCGTCCGGCACGCGAACCTCCCCCTTCCGTACGCTGGCCGCCCCAGTATCCAACAGCCCCGTACGTCACGGGAGTCGGGGAACACGACCGTCCCTCACGAGGTGATCGCGTCCCGCAGCGCCTTCGCGGTGACGGCGGGGTCGTAGCCCTCGGGGACGCCCTCGACCAGGATGATGTCGCCCTCGATGTGCCGTGAGCGCAGCGGTGCGATCTCCTGGTACGCGGCCGAGTCCCACCAGGCCCGCGCCTCCGCGATCCCGGGGAACCCGATCACCACGACGTGCCCCGGCCAGCGGCCCTCCTTCACCTCGTGCTGCGCGCCGTGCACGAGGAAGCGGCCGCCGTACGGCTCGAAGGTGGCGCTGATGCGCTCGATGTACTCGGCGATCTCCGGATGCGGCGCGGCTTCCCGCAGGTGGGCTATGCCGTAGGCGGTCATGGTGTCCTCCCGGTCGGTGCGGCTCCTGACGCGAATGAGCCTGGCACGCGGGCCGAACCGGGGTCGATTACCCGAGGGGTAAGCGGTCGGGAACCTTCGGCCCCGAAGCACCGCGCACCGCGACGGTCGCTCATATCAGGCCGCCGGTACGTCGGGCGGTACGACCGAGTGACGTGCACCTGGGAGGCCCGCCACCCCTCCGCAGAGCCGCCGGGACCCCCCGCTCGATCACCACCGCACACCGGCACAGAACCCCCGCCCCGGCCCACCGCAAAGCGCACGGCCCGCAAAGCCGCCGAAAACCACCGCCCGATCACCACCCCACACCGGCACAGAACCCCCGCCCCGGCCCACCGCAAAACGCACGGCCCGCAAAGCCGCCGAAAACCACCGCCCGATCACCACCCCACACCGGCACAGAACCCCCGCCCCGGCCCACCGCAAAGCGCACGCCCCGCAAAGCCGCCGGAAACCCAACGCCGGACACCGCGGCGACAGGAACCCCACCGCGCCACGGCAACCACCGACGGCCAGGCACCCCCGTCGAACCGCCGGCCCCGCACACCCCCGTGGCCCCGCAGAGCCGTCGGAGACCAGCGCCCCGACCGCCCCGCGGGGCCCCTGCTCAGCCGGAGGCGGGCGCCGGGCCGAAGTCCGCCTCCAGTCGCTCCCTCCACCCCGCGCCCGCGAGGCCCGCCCCCACCAGGACGTCCCGCCAGTCCTCCTTGGCCAGTTGGACGGCATCCAGGAGCCGGTCCACCCGGCCCTGTCCGCACAGCAGCGTCGCGGCGGCGATCCGTTCCTTGTCCTCCTGGTCGCCCCGGTCGGTCAGGTGGTTGACCAGCTCGGTGAGGAGATCGCCCACCACCTCGCCCTCCCGGCCGGGGAAGTCCTCCGCGATGCGCCGTTCGACCCGCACGGTAAGCCCCATTTACCCTCCTTGTCGGCATACGCCCCGATACGGTACCGCGCCCACCCCGCCCGACACCGCAAGCTGTCTCGCAGGAAACTTGACGACCCCTCACTTTGCCGAACTGACAGCCCGCCGACAGCAACCCCTCCTACGGTGCCGTGTCCATGACAGACACCCCCATGAACGACACCCCCATGAACGACACCCCCACGAACGGGACCCCCATGACCGAGACCCCCACGACCGGCACCCTCGCGGGAAACCCCCTAGCCCGCCGCACCGTCCTGGTCGCCACCGGCGCCACCGCGGCGACCCTGGCCGTGGGCGCCGCGGTGTCCGGGACCCGCACCTCCCCCGCCGGTGACACCACCGACACGGCCCCCGTCGCCGCCGCGGCGGTCTGCACCCTGACCAAGGAGATGACCGAGGGTCCCTACTACCTCGACGGCCAGTACGTCCGCGCCGACATCACCGAGGGCAAGACCGGCTTCCCGCTCAAGCTCGCCCTCACCGTCGTCGACGACGACACCTGCGCCACCATCAGCAACGCGCTCGTCGAGATCTGGCACTGCGACGCGATCGGCGAGTACTCGGGCTACGTCGGCAACAACGGCCACAACGAACCCGACAGCGGCACCTTCCTGCGCGGCGGCGTGCTCACCGACTCCGGCGGCGTCGCCGACATCACCACGGTCTACCCGGGCTGGTACCGCGGCCGCTGCGTGCACATCCATGTGAAGGTGCACGTCAACGTGACCCTCACCGCGGACGGCTCCTTCACCGGCGGCACCGAGCTCCACACCGGCCAGCTCTTCTTCGACGAGACGGTCACCGCCCGGGTCGGCGCGCTCGCGCCGTACTCGGCCAACACGGTCACCCGCACCACCCTCGCCCAGGACGGGATCTACGACGACGGCGGCGCCGCGTCCGGCCTCCTGACCCTGACCGCCCTGGGCAGCAGTCCCTCCGCCGGCTACCGCGGCACCCTCACCCTCGGCGTCGAGAGGAGCTGAGGCACCAGGACGCGAGGCGAACCGCCCGTCGCCCCGAGGGGCGACGGGCGGTTCCCGCTCAGGAGCTCACTTGGCCGGGCACTCCTTCCACGCCATGTGGTAGACGGTGCTGATGTCACCGTCGGTCGAGTCCATCGTCATGAAGCTGACCTTGGACGGCGAGGAGGTGCCCGCGTTCACCCGGACCTCCGTGTTGATGTTGAAGTTGCGCTGCACCCCGCAGGGCGCCCAGACCAGTTGGGCCCAGTCGGTGGTGTCGGTCGCCTGCCAGTTGTCGTTGTAGGCGCCGGGGAAGGTGTGGGTCTTGAACGCGGTCTGCGAGGAGCCCTGGAAGTAGTACGAGGCCCGCTGGACGCTGCTCGCGCCGGCCTGGAGCGAGGCGAAGCCCCGGTAGTCCGCGCTGGCGATGGCGTACGTGAAGCCCTGCGGGACATGGACGATCAGGTTGAGCTGGCAGTTCTTGCGGAACGCAGTGGGGTCGGAGTTGCCGCCGACCTGGGCGAGGTAGTCGCTGTAGGTCACGGTGAACGCGGTGTTGTCCTCGGAGACCGCGACGGCGGCCGTGCCCGCGGGACAGCCGGAGCCGTTCACGGTGGCCACGTTGATGACGATCTTGTCCGGGGGCGGGTCGACGAACCCGCCGGACGGGTTGTGCGCGGGCATCGCCGCGGTGACGAGAGCGGCTATGGCGCCGCCCAGAAGAAGTCCGCTTGCCATGGGGGGTCTCTCCTCTGCGCTGACATGTTGAAGCGTGGAGAACCTGTGTGGTTTCTGTGAAGCACCGCGGCGATCGAATCGTAGGGAGCACCCCGTGACACCACCAGAGCGAACTCCAGCCATTCGAGCGATGTCCGAACTCACGTGTCAGTAAAGGAAGTTGAGCCGTTCCGGCCCGAGTCCGTTCAGACGCCGGCCGGCTGCCGCTCCCCGGCACGCCCGGCCGCGGCCGCCTTCTCCCTCAGGTGGGCGCGGACCGAGTACGCCAGGGCGGCGGCCCACAGCGCGTACAGGACGACGTAGATGAAGGCCCTCAGGCCGTCGGGGACCGCCGGCCAGTCGCCGCTCAGCAGCGTGCGGGCGTTGAGCAGCACGATGAGGCCGCCGACCGCGGTGCCCAGGATGCGCGGGGTCACGAAGCGGGCCAGCCAGGCGGCCACCGGGGCGATGACCATGCCGCCGAGGAGGAAGGCGAGCACCCAGGACCAGTTCACGCCGTGCGAGCCGAGCGAGAGGAGGAAGCCCGCGCTCGCGGCCACGGCCACCAGCGCCTTGCTCGCGTCGACCGAGCCGACCACCTTGCGCGGCTCCAGCCGGCCACTGGCCAGCAGCGCCGGGGTGCCGATCAGCCCCCAGCCGCCTCCGCCGGTCGCCCCGAGGAACCCGGCGACCAGGCCGACCGGCACCAGGAACCGTCGGCGCAGCGGCCGGCCGAGCCGCCCCTCGGGCACGCCCCGCAGGGTGAAGCGCCAGGTGACGTAGAGGCCGAGCACCAGCAGGATCACCGCCATCACCGGTTCGGCGAGCGCGGTGGACAGCCGGGACAGGACGGTCGCGCCGACGAACGCGCCCACGGCACCGGGGAAGCCGATCCGGGACACGACCTTCCAGTCGACGTTGCCGAAGCGCGCGTGCGAGGCGCCGGACACCAGGCCGGTGCCGATCTGCGCGAGGTGGACGACGGCCGAGGCGGCGGCCGGACTCGCGCCGAGCGCCAGGAGCAGCACGGTCGAGATCACCCCGTGCGCCATGCCGAGGCTGCCGTCCACCAGTTGGGCGCCGAGGCCCGCGAGGGCGAGCAGTATCAGCGTGCTCATGAGGTCCGTCCCGCCGTTGCTGGATTTCCTACCGGGTCGGTAGGGATCGACGGGACGTCACGCTAAGGGGTCATCCTGAGGGCGACCTGAGAATCAGGGGTTCTCCCACGCGGCCGGTTCCTCCGCGAGCCGCCGCACCGGCTCGGGAAGCGCGTCGCCCGCGATGTCGGCGACGGTGACGCCCTCCAGGATCTTGCGGACGTTGGCCCGCAGGGCGATCCACAGCGGGAGCAGGGGCTGGGCGGAACCCGTGTACTCCAGACCGGTGGGCCGCTCGCCGCGCACCGACACGATCGGTCCGTCGACCGCGCGGATGACGTCGGCGACCGTGATGGCCGAGGCCTCGCGCGCGAGCCGGTAACCGCCGCCCCCGCCCCGCCTGCTGTCGACGATCCCGCCCCGCCGGAGATCGCCGAGGATCCCCTCCAGGAACTTGTGCGGAATGTCCTGGACCGCGGCGATGGCCTCGGCCTTCACCGGCTCCGTGTCCTGCCGCACGGCAAGCTCCAGCACCGCCCGTACCGCGTAGTCCGCCCGTGCAGAGATCCTCATACGACAATTGTGCGGCGTTCGGGCGGAGACAATGGCCACGCCACAATAGGCACACCACCCACACCCACGGACGGACTGGCGCTAGCGCGGCACCACCAGGAGGCGCTCCCTTGGAGCTGAGCAGACGTACATTCAGCGCCCTCGCCGGCACCACGGCGCTCGGCTTCGCGCTGAGCGGCAGTGGTGGGGAGACCACCCGGGCCTACGCCTCCCGCAGCGTGCCCACCGGACCGGCGCCCGGCGCGCCCGCCGCCGACCAGGTGCGGCACAAGGTCGGTCACGACAAGTACTCGCTGCTGGTCGACGGCCGGCGCCTGGTGCTGTGGTCCGGCGAGATGCACCCCTTCCGGCTGCCGAGCCCGTCACTGTGGCGGGACGTCCTGCAGAAGATGCGCGCCCACGGCTTCAACGCGGTGAGCGTGCACGTGGCCTGGAACTACCACTCCCCCGGCCCCGGCCAGTACGACTTCACCGGCGTCCGCGACCTCGACCTCTTCCTGCGCACGGCCGCCGAGACCGGCCTGTACGTCGTCCTGCGCCCGGGCCCGTACATCGACGCCGAGGTCGACGGGGGCGGCTTCCCGGGCTGGCTCGCGGCGACCGAGGGCCGGGCCCGCACCTCCGACCCCACCTATCTGTCGTACGTCGACGAGTGGCTGACCGAGGTGAACGCGATCGCCGTCCGGCACCTGTTCACCAAGGGCCGGGGCACAGTCCTGCTCTACCAGATCGAGAACGAGTACGACGCCTTCGTCGACGAGCCCCTGGGCCGGGACTACATGTCCCACCTCTACAAGAAGGTGCGGGCCGACGGGATCGACGTCCCGCTGTTCCACAACGACAAGGGCAGGAACGGCTACTGGACCCCGGGGTCCTTCAACACCGGCGGCGAGGAACGCGGTTGGCTCTACGGCTTCGACGGCTTTCCCCCGCCCGACGAAGTGCCGCCGGACTGGGGGGACTTCGGCGAGGGCGGACTCGAGGGCGGGGCGACGGCCAGTCCCGGGACGCCCGGGTTCCTGCCGGAGTTCGGCGGCGGCCGGTCCGATCCATGGGGCGGGGCGACCTTCGACGGCAAGGGGTACGCCGAGGCGCGGTACAGCCGGGACGCGGCCTACGAGCGGCGCTTCCAGCTCACCAACCTCGCCAACGGCATCACCATGCACAACGTCTACATGACCTTCGGCGGCACCTCCTGGGGCTGGCTGCCCGCGCCGCAGGTCTACACGTCGTACGACTACGGGGCGGCGATCGACGAGGCCCGCCGGCAGACCCCCAAGCTCGCCCCCCAGCACCAGCTCGGCCATCTCCTGCGGACCGTGCCGGACTTCGCCAAGCTGGACCGGGCCGACGCGGTGCGGGCCGCCGACGAGCGGCTGAAGGTGTACCACCTGACCAACCCGGACACCGGCTCCCATGTGTACGTCGTGCGCAACGACACCGACGCGCCGATCACGACGACGATCCCGGACGCCGGGATCGACGTGGCGTTCACCGTCGCCCCGCACGACGCCCGACTGCTCACCGCGGGCCTCCGGTTGGGCGGGCGCACGCTCAGGTACGCCACCGCGCAGCCCATGGCGAGCATGCGGGTCGGACGCACGGACGTCGCCGTCTTCACGGCCCCGCACGGCGAGATGGCCCAGGTCCTGCTGGAGTGCCCGGAGGAGCCCCTGGTCACCCGGGGCGACGCGGAACCCGCCTGGAACTACGACCTCGGCGTCCTCAGGATCACCGCGCCGATGGGCGTCGGCGGCCTGGCCCGGGTCCGGATCGAGGGCGGCGGCAGCGACACCCCGCTGCTGCTGATCCTGGCCGACGACGCCGCCGCACTGCGGCTGTTCCCGGTGGACACCCCGACCGGACCGGTGCTGGTGTACGGGCCGTCGCTGGTGCGCGGGGTCACCCTGGACGGCGCCACCGCCCATCTCACCGGCGACACCGTCGAGGGCACCGGCATGGAGGTGTGGGGGCCGCGCGGGATGGCCCGGATCACCTGGAACGGACGCCCGCTGCCCGCCTCCCCCACCCCCATGGACAGCCTGCGGGCCGACATGCCGACCACACCCGGACAGTTGCCCGTCCCCGCGGTGGGCGAGGTGCGGCTGCCCGCGCTGGGCGACTGGCGGCGCCGTACCGAGAACTTCGAGTCCGTCCCGGACTACGACGACTCCGGCTGGACCCGGGCCGACCGCACGAGCTCGTCCAGCATCACCCCGGTCCCGCCGGGCCGGCCGGTCCTGTTCGCCGACGACTACGGCTTCCACTACGGCGACGTCTGGTACCGGGGACGTCTGACCGGCGCGGACGGCCTGGAGTCGGTGTCCCTGTCCTACAGCACGGGCACCCAGGGGCTGCTGATGGCGTGGCTGGACGGCGAGCCACTGGGCACGCACCGGATGCCGGTGCCGGACCGGAGCACCGCGGGCAGGGGCACGTGGACGGCGACGGCCGCCTTCGACGCGCCGGCGCCCTCGGGGCACGCGCCCCGCGTCCTGTCCGTCCTCGTGCGGCGGATGGCGCACGACCTGGACGGCGGCTCCGCCGGCTCCCACAAGGCGGCCCGGGGGTTGACCGCGGTCACCTTCAAGGGCGGTTCCCCGAAGGTGAGTTGGCGCATCCAGGGCGAGACGGCGCCCGACCCGGTGCGCGGGCCGCTCAACAACGGCGGACTGTACGGAGAGCGCAAGGGCTGGCACCTGCCGGGCTTCGCCGAGGAGCACTGGGAGGACACGGAGCTGCCGCGCTCCGACCGGCGCCAGGGGGTCACCTGGTACCGGACGTCGTTCCGGCTCGCCGTGGACGCCGGCATCGACGCCTCCGTCGGTCTCACCCTGGACGACGACCCCGAACGGGCGTACCGCGTCCAGATCTTCCTCAACGGCTGGAACATGGGCCAGTACGTCAACGACGTGGGCCCGCAGCACACCTTCGTCCTGCCCAACGGCATCCTGCGCACCCGCGGCACCAACACCCTGGCGCTGGCGGTGCTGTCGGACGGGACGACCGAGTCCGGACCCGGGGACGTACGGCTGAAACTGCTGGGGACCTCGGCCGGGGGTGTGCCCGTCACGCCGGTGGACTCGCCCGGCCGGTAGGCCTGTTGTCCCGTTGGTGCCCGAGGGCGCCGGTCGGTTCCCGCGGGAGACCTGCCGACGCCCTCGGGGCCTCGTTCAGCCGAGCCGGATCACGTTCCAGGAGAGCGGCTCCAGTACGGCGGTGAGCACGCCGTCCTTCAGCGCGGTGCCCTCGGCCGCGTGCGGGGCGACCCGGTCGGGGGCGTCCAGGGTGTTGCGGGCGTCCGGATCGGCGTCGGCGAGGACGCTGTGCTCGACGACGTCCGTCAGGTCGAGGCCGCTCAGGGCGACTTCGAGGGGCAGCGACTCGCTCCGGCTGCGGTTGACGGCGAAGACGGTGACCGAGCCGTCCTCGGCGCGCACGGCGGTGGCGTGCAGCAGGTCGGTCTCGCCGAACTTCTTCGTCTCGTACGTCGGCGAGTCGACCCGTACGTCGAGGACCTCGCCACGGCCGTACCTCGAGGCCTGGGCGAACGGGAAGAACGTCGTCTGGCGCCAGGCCGGGCCGCCGGGCTCGGTCATGATCGGGGCGATCACGTTGACCAACTGGGCGAGACAGGCGACGGTGACGCGGTCGGCGTGCCGCAGCAGGGCGATGAGGAGCGAGCCGAAGACGACGGCGTCCAGGACGCTGTAGTTGTCCTCCAGGAGGCGGGGGGCCTCCGCCCAGTCCCGCGCGCCGGAGTTCTCGATCTCGTGCCACTCCGAGATGTACCAGACGTTCCACTCGTCGAAGGAGAGGTTGATCTTCTTCTTCGACTTCAGCTTCGCGCCGATGTGGTCCGCGGTGGCGACCACGTTCTCGATGAAGGACTCCATGTCGACGGCGGAGGCCAGGAAGGAGTCGACGTCACCGTCCTCGGGCTGGTAGTAGGCGTGCAGGGAGATGTGGTCGACGAGGTCGTACGTCTCCTCCAGGACGGTCGCCTCCCAGGCGGCGAAGGTCGGCATGGCCTGGCTGGAGGAGCCGCAGGCGACGAGTTCGACGCCGGGGTCGATCTGGCGCATCGCGCGGGCGGTCTCGGCGGCGATCCGGCCGTACTCCTGGGCGGTCTTGTGGCCGGTCTGCCAGGGGCCGTCCATCTCGTTGCCCAGGCACCACAGCCTGATGCCGAAGGGGTCCTTGTCGCCGTGGGAGACCCGGAGGTCGGACAGGGCGGTGCCGGCCGGGTGGTTGGCGTACTCCTGGAGTTCGAGGGCCTCGGCGACGCCCCGGGTGCCGAGGTTGAGGGCCATCATGGGCTCGGCCTGGGGGCCGACCTTCTTCAGGAAGGCGATGTACTCGGAGAGGCCGAAGCGGTTGGTCTCGGTGGAGCGCCAGGCGAGGTCGAGGCGGCGGGGGCGGTCCTCGACGGGGCCGACGGAGTCCTCCCACTTGTAGCCGGAGACGAAGTTGCCGCCGGGGTAGCGGACGGCGGTGACGCCGAGTTCGCGGACGAGCTCCAGGACGTCGGTGCGGATGCCGTCCTCGTCGGCGGCGGGGTGGCCGGGCTCGAAGATTCCGGTGTAGACGCAGCGACCGAGGTGTTCCACGAACGAGCCGAACAGGCGGGGGTTGACCTGGCCGACCTTGAAGGCGGGGTCGAGGGTGAAGCGGGCGGTGCTCATGGGCGCCTTTCGAGGTGGGTGATTCCGTTGCGTTGGCGGCTGCGGGTCGCGGGGCCTGCTCACGCAGTTCCCCGCGCCCCTAGAAGACCTTCGGCCAGCCGTTCCTTGTCCAGCCGAGGCGGTTCAGCCCGAGCTTGGGTGTGCCCGAGTCGTCCGCGTCGTAGTAGTGGTAGGCCAGCCAGTCCTGGCCGCGGGCGCGGAAGACGGACTCGCCTCCCGTGCCGACGTACCTCCCGTGTCCGGCCAGCAGCAGGTCACCGCCGCCCTCCAGCAGGGGCTTGCCCGTGCTGTCGACGTACGGCCCCGTGACCTTCGTGGACCGTCCGACCCTGATCCTGTACGTGGAGTTCACTCCCGCACAACAGGCGTCGTAGGAGGCGAAGAGGTAGTAGTAGCGGCCGTGCCGCACGACGGACGGGCCCTCGACGGCGTACGGGGCGTCCGGGCGGGTGGCCAGGTGGTGGACGGCGGCGCCGGGGAGGGCCTTGCCGGTCGCCGGGCTGAGTTCGACCATGCGGATGCCGGTCCAGTACGAGCCGAACGACATCCACAGCCTGCCGTCCGCCCGGACGATCGCCGGGTCGATGGCGTTCCAGGAGTCGGTGGTCTCGGAGGTGAGGGCCTTGCCGTGGTCGGTCCAGGTGCCGGGGAGGCCGGAGGGGGAGGTGGCCACGCCGATAGCGGAGTGGTTGGTGCCCCAGGACGAGACGGCGTAGTAGAGCCAGTACCGGCCCGCCCGGTAGGAGATGTCGGGCGCCCAGGGGTCTCCAGTGTCGTTGTACTCGTACCACCACGCCGGCGGCTCGGCGAAGGCGTTGCCCGCGTCGGTCCAGTGCCGGAGGTCCTTCGACAGCCGGGCCCCGATGACACCGCCGGTCGAGTAGGCCACGTACCCGCCGGACTTCAGCCGCAGGACGGTCGGGTCGTGGATGATCTGCTGCCCGGTGATCGGGAGCGGGTCGGGGTAGGCGACGTCCGCGCGGGCCGTGGCCGGCAGCAGGGCCATGACGACGGCGATCAGGACGGTGGCCGGTCCGAGGCGTTTCACCCGCGGCTCCTTGTGTCGGTGGTGGCCGGCCGGGGCGGCCGGACGGGGCCGGGGCGGTGCGGCCCCCCGGGCGGTCCTGCGCAGGTGGCCGGTCCAGAACCGTTCTCGCGGCGGCTCCGCCCAACCGCCCGCTGCGCCGTCGCACCGGCCGCCACCGGACCGCGACCGACGACAAGGCCAACGCCCTGCCACGGTCCGGACGCGGCCCCACGGACGCCACGCCCGGCCGTCGACGGTGTGCGGCCGGTGACCGGTGCCGCCTCGCGGCGTGTGCGGGTCACTGGCCCGCCAGGCCCGTGTGGGCCACGCCGGCGACGATCTGGCGCTGGAAGAAGACGAAGACGACGATCAGGGGGAGGCCGGCCATGAGGCCGCCGGCCATGAGCTGGGCCCACTGGATGCCGTAGGAGTTCATGACGGTCGCGATGCCGTTCGGCATGGTCATCAGGTCGGGGTTGTTGGTCACCATGTACGGCCACAGGAAGTTGTTCCAGGAGGCGATGAAGGTGAAGATGCCGACCGCCGCCAGCGAGGGACGGGCCAGCGGGACCACGATCGTGAGGAAGACCCGCCAGCGGCCCGCGCCGTCGATGAACGCGGCCTCCTCCAGCTCGCGCGGCACGCCCTGGAAGAACTTGTAGAGGATGTAGACCATCGCGGCCGGCGCGCACTGCGGCAGGATCATGCCCCAGTACGTGTCGACCATCCCCATCTGCTGGACCGTGGTGAACAGGGGCACGCCGAGGACGGCCGGGGAGATCATCAGACCCGACATCACGATGCCCATCAGGACGCTCTTGCCGCGGAACTCCGTACGGGCGAAGCCGTATCCGGCCAGCGCGCTGACCGTCAGCACGACGGAGGTGACGCAGATCGACACCACCAGCGAGTTGATGAACCAGTTGGTGATGTTGCCGGTCTCCCACAGCGCCTTCCACGCCTGGACCGTCCAGACCTCCGGCAGCCAGTGCGGCGGGATCTCGGCCGCCTCCGCCTCGGACTTGAGCGAGGTGAACAGCGCGGCCGCGATCGGCGCGACGAAGACGGCGGAGACGGCGACACCGAGCAGCGTGAGGACGATCTGGCTGGGCGTCCAGGGTTTGCGGGAGCTCTTGCGGGCTGGTACGGCGGTGGTCATCGGCCGCTCTCCTCACGGTTGCGCAGCAGCCACATCCGGGCCAGGGCGACGACTGCGATGATCACGAAGAAGATGATGGACATCGCGGAGGCGTAGCCCACGCGGTAGCTGGTGAAGCCCTGTTCGAGGGTGTACTGCACGAAGGAGCGGGTGCTGACCTCCGGTCCCGGCCCGAAGTCCATCATCACGACGGCCTGGTCGAAGAGCTGGAGCGAGGCGAGGATCTGGAGCGCGATCACCAGACCGGTGATGTGGCGCAGCATCGGCAGGGTGATGTGGACCATGCGGTGCCAGGCGTTGGCCCCGTCCAGCTTCGCGGCCTCGTAGAGGTGGTCGGGGATGCCCTGGAGGGCGGCGAGGTAGAGCAGGAAGCTGAAGCCGACGGTCCACCACAGGGTCTCGATGACGATGGCGAGCATGGCGTACGACTTGTCGGTCAGCCAGGGCGTGTCGAGCCCGAAGGTCTCGTTGATCAGGCCGATGCCCTGGGTGAACAGCCACTGGAACATGTTGGCGGCGACCGTCGAGGGCAGCAGGAACGGCACGAAGAAGCACAGCCGCCACAGCCACTTCCCGCGCTCGATGTGGTGGGCGAGCATCGCCAGCAGGAAGGCCAGGACCGTGATGCAGGGGACGACCAGCAGCGTGAAGTAGGCGCTGTGGCCGAGCGCGTCCCACATCGCCGCGTCGTGCAGGGCCTCGCGGTAGTTGTCGAGGCCGACGAAGCTCGCGCCCTCGCCGGAGATGTTGGCGTCGGTGAAGCTGAGGTAGACGCCGCGCAGCAGCGGCCAGATCACGAACAGCACGAAGAGCGCCAGGAACGGGGCGACGAACCAGCCCCCGTGCTGGAAGCCCTGTTTGCGGCGCACGGTGGCGACGGCGGTCGCGGTCCTGGTGCGGGCCGGCGCGGCGACGGCCCCGGTCGTCATGTGAGCGCTGGTCGTCATGCGACCGCACCTCCCTGCGCGGCGGTCCTGCCGTCCATCGGGTTCTTGGCGGCGAGGAGTTTGGTGAGGTGTTTCCTCATGGTCTGCGCGACCGACGCCGGCTTGGCGGAGCCCATCGTCGAGGAGACGACGAGCGGGCCGAGGTCCTGGGCGAGCACGCCGGTGGAGCCCGCGAACCACACCTTCGGCTCGGTGGCCTGGTGGTCCATGGCGCTGACGTACTCGTTCTGCGGGGTGAGCTTCTTGTACGCGTCGGTGGAGAGCGTCGGTGTGTAGGCGGGGATGTGGCCGCCGGCCGCCCACTGGAGGGCGTGGGTGACGACGTACGCGGCGAGTTGGTGGGCGCCCTCGTTGGTGGCGCCGCCGCGGCCGGACTGGTGGGGCAGGACGAAGGCGTGCGACTCGGCGTGGGTGGCCTGCTTGCCGAAGACGGGCGGCAGCGGGGTCGCGCCGTAGTCCAGTTCCGCGCCGGAGAAGACCGGCACGGACCAGTTGCCCTCCCAGGTGAAGGGGGCGCCGTTGATGAACTGCTCGCCGGTGGGGGCGCCGGGGATGACGTACCCGTCGGTGACGTGGCGGCGGAGGAACTCCAGGACCTGGGTGGCCTTGTCGGGGTCGAAGAGCACCTCGGTGTTGTCGGCGTCGAACCACTTGCCGCCGAGCTGGGTGTAGAAGGCGACGAAGAACCACCACTGGAAGTTCTGGTCGTTGGTCCACAGGCCGATGGTCTGCAGACCCTTCTTCTGGGCCGCCTTGGCCTTCTTGAGGACGTCGAACCACTCGTCGGTGGAGGTGACCGGGACCATCCGGCCGTCGTCGCCGAGCAGGCCCGCCTTGCCGAGCACGTCCTTGCGGTAGAAGCAGAGCTGGACGTGGATGTCGAGGGGAAGGGCGTAGAGCTTGCCGTCGATGACACCGCGCTTCCACAGCGCCGGGTTGTAGTCCTGCTCCCGTACGCCGTACTTGGCGAGCAGGTCGACGTCCCAGGGGTCGAGGAGGCGGCCGGGCGAGAACCCGGTGACCCGGCCCATGTGCATGACGCCGAGGTCGGGGGCGCGGTTGCCCGCGGCCGCCATGGCGAGTTTGGTGTAGAAGGGGTTGCCCCACTGGAGGGTGGAGTCCTTCACGTCGATGTCCGGATTGGCCTTGCGGAAGGCGTCCAGCATCGCAATCATGTTCGCCCCGTCGCCTCCACTGAAGAGGTTCCAGTAGCGCACCCGGGTGTCCGCGCCGGAGGCGAGCGCGTCGGCCCCGGTGCCGAGGGCCGCGAAGCCGAAGCCGGCGGCCACCGTCAGTCCGCCGGCCGTGGCGAGAAGTTGCCTGCGGCTCAGGTCAGGTCGTCCCATTCCCTGCCCCATCTGTTCGAGATATCGAATTGCGCTCGTAACTTCGAACGGGACCGTAGGCAGGAAGCGCTTTCCAGTCAATGGGTTGCGCAGGAAAATCGTTGCCCCGGTCCACCGGTCGAACAGCGGACGAGGACCGGGCGCCGGATCGCGTGACGGGGACAGTTCAGGGCGCGTAGGCTCGAACGGCCCGTCCTACGGCGACGGGAGAGTTCAGGGGGTGGGATGGACATCGCGGGCGCGCGCAGGAGTGCGGCCCGGATCGCCTCGGCGCTGCGGCGCACCCGTGCGACCCCGGCCATGCGCGACCTGGTCTCCGGCCTCAGCGCCGCGGTCCGGGCCGCCCCGCGGGCCCCGGCCGACGTGCCCGAGCTGTGCCGCGTACTGTGCCGGGAGATGAGCGCGCGCCGCGGCGGCCGGCCCCTCGACCTGCGTTTCGAACGGTTCCCCGACGAGATCGCGGTCACCGGGCTGTGGGTGGAGTTCGAGGACTTCGACCTCGTCATCGTCGAGGAACGCGCCGAGGAGATGCAGCAGTTGGTCATCCTGGGCCATGAGCTGTGGCACCTGCACGCGGGCCACGCCCACCACCACGCGGCCGCGGCGAACGCGCTCGCCGGCCGGCCCGGCTGGGACTCGGTCGCCCTGACCGTGGCCGCCCGCAACGGCTCCCGGGAGGCGGACGAGGCGGAGGCGGACGACTTCGGGCATCGGTTGGCGGCGGCGTTCCGGCCCTACGCGAGCGGAGGAAGCGGCACCGCTCCCGACCCCGTCCAGCGGTCCCTCGGCTACCGCCGGTCCGGAGGCAGGGCACTGTGACACGCGTTCCCCTGGCCGAAGGCGCCGGTGGGTTCCTCACCGGGCTGTACATCTCCTTCTGGCTGCCCGCCCTGGTCCTGACCGCGGCCCTGGTGATCAAACTGCCCAGCATCCTCAAGCTGTGGCGGGACCCGTTGCTGCGGGCCGTGGGCGGCCTGCTGCTGTTCGCCTGCGCGGTGTTCGTCTTCGCGGCTCCCGGCACCATCGCCTGGACCAACCGCGTCACCGGCGTGCCCAACATCGCGGCACCCTGGGTGTACTCCCTGCTCACCGCCCTGTCCGCGTCCTGGCTGCTGCTGGTCGTGCACTGGCGCAACGGCCACACCGACCGCCGGGAGCAGACGCGGCGCGCCACCCGCTGGGTGGTCTCGGTCTACGCGGGCGTGGTCGTCGCGCTGTGGGTGCTGTTCGCGCTCGCCGACGTGCCCGTGGAGCAGATCCGGGACCTGGACACCTACTACGCGAGTACGCCGTTCATGCGCGAGGAGATCCTGCTCTACCTCCTCGCGCACGCCGTGGCCTGCTCGATCACGACCCGGCTCGTGTGGAACTGGATCCGGACCGACGGCCTCGACGGCTGGCTCCGCTGGGGCCTGCGGTTCCTGGGCATCGGCTACGCGACCAACCTGCTCTTCGGCGCGGCCAAGCTCACCGCCGTGGTCGCCCGCTGGACCGGCCACGACCTGGACTGGCTGAACACCAACATCGCGCCGTCGGCCGCCTGTATCGCCGCCACCTTCGTCGCGATCGGCTTCATCGTCCCGCACGCCGGGCAGTACCTGCAGGACCGCTGGCTGGTGCGCCGTCGCTACCGGAACCTGAAGCCGCTCGCCCGGCTGCTGCGGACCGTCGCCGGCGGCCGCGAGCCGCTCGCGCTGCGGGCCACCGCCGAGATGCGCCTGATCCGCCGTGAGACCTACATCCGCGACGCGCTGCTGTACCTGTCCCGCTTCCTGGACGAGGACCTGCGCCGCCGGGCCTACGACGCCGCCCTGGCCCTCGGCCACGAGCGCGGCCGGGCACAGGAACTGGCCGCCGCGGTGACGATCGTGGACGCCGTCGAGACCCGCGGGCGGGCTCCGGACGGCGACGGCCGGTGCGAGGCCGACACCACTTACCTGCTCCAGGAGATCCAGGCCGTGTCCGAAGCCCTGGGCCGCCCCGACGAGATCTCGGCGGTCCGTGTCCGCGCGACCGTCCCGACAGAGAGCCTCTCCACGCATGACTGAACGTCCCTCCCCCGCCAGAGTCGCTGTCGTCCTCGGGGGATCCCACACCGGCATGCTCGCGGCCCGGGCCCTGGCCGGCCTCGCCGACCGGGTCGTCGTCGTGGAGCGTGACGAGCTGCCCGTGGCGGCCGCACCCCGCAAGGGGCTCCCGCAGGCCCGGCACGCCCACATGCTCTGGTCGGGCGGGGTCCGGGCGATGGAGCACCTGCTGCCGGGCGTCACCCGGGCGCTTCTGGAGGCCGGGGCGCGCCGGGCCCCGGTCACCACGGACATGGTCGTCCTCTCGTCGCACGGCTGGTTCCGGCGCTGGCCCGAGTCGCACCATGTGATCCTGGCGAGCCGCGACCTGCTGGACGCCACGGTCCGGGCCCGGGTCCTCGCCGACGACCGGATCGAGCTGCTCGCGGGCACGGAGGTACGGGGACTGGTGGGCGACGCGCGGGCGGTCACCGGGGTCCGGGTGCGGGAACGGGACGGCCGGGAGCGGACCGTGGCGGCCGGCCTGGTCGTGGATGCCACCGGCCGGGGTTCGGGGGCGCCCCGCTGGCTCGCCGGGCTCGGGCTGCCGGCGCCGGAGCAGCGGGAGATAGACCCCGGCCTCGTGTACGCCAGCCGGCTCTACCTCGCGCCCGAGCAGGCCCGCGACGGCTTCCCGGTGGTCAACGTGCAGTCCGACCCGCAGGACGGCGGCCCCGGCCGGGCGGGCTTCCTGCTGCCCATCGAGGACGGCCGCTGGATCGTCACCCTCAGTGGCACCCGCGGCGGCGAACCGGGTTCCGCCGCGGACGCCTTCCTGCCGTTCGCCCGCGAGCGACTGCGGCACCCGCTCATCGGCGACCTGATCGCCCGCGCCGAGCCGCTGTCCGACGTCGCCGTCACCCGTACGACCGTCAACCGCCGGCACTTCTACGAGCGGATGCGGGCCTGGCCTGAGCATTTCGCGGTCCTCGGCGACGCGGTCGCGGCGTACAACCCGCTCTACGGACACGGACTGGCCGTGGGAGCGCAGAGCGCCCTGCTGCTGCGGGAGTTGACCGAGCGTCACGGCTTCGGCTCGCCCGGTCTGTCCCGCCGTGTCCAGAAGGCGGTCGCGCGGCCCGTCGGGGCGGCCTGGGATCTCGCCGGTGGACAGGACGTCTTCTACCCGGGGGCGACGCGGGAGGGGCCGACCCGGCGGGACCGGCTCGTGGCCGCCTACGTGTCCCGGCTCATGCGCACGGCCACGGGGAACGGACGCATCGCCCGCCGGGTGACGGACGTGACATCGCTGGAGCGGCGGGCGGAGGTGCTGCTGGGGCCGTCGGTCCTGCTGGCGGCGCTGGCCGGGCCGTTGAAGCCACCGTTGGCCGCGCCGCCGCTGACCGCCCTGGAGCTGAAGCGGGCGGGGCTTCAGTAGTCAGCCCGCGAACGGCTGCTGTCGTACGCCCTTCCCCGCCCCCGGCACCACCAGCAGCGACCCCGCCACCGGATGCGGGTCCGTGAGCCCCACGCGGGCCGTCGTGACGTACAGGTCGGTCAGGTCCGGGCCGCCGAAGGCGCACGCGGTGACGCGCGGGGTCGGGAGGGTGATCACCCGGTCCAGCTCGCCGTCGGGTGTGTACCGGCGGACCGCTCCGCCGTCCCACAGCGCGACCCAGACGCAGCCGTCGGCGTCGACGGTGAGCCCGTCGGGGAACCCGGCGCCGTCCTCGACGGCGACGAGGGTCCGGCGACCGGAGATCCGACCGTTCTCGTGGTCGAAGACGTCGACGCGGCGGGTCGGCGAGTCGATGTAGTACATGAGCCGGCCGTCGGGGCTCCAGCCGGTGCCGTTGCTCACGGCCACGTCGTCGAGGACGGTGCGGTGCGTGCCGTCACCGGTGACCCGGGACAGGGTGCCGCCGCCCGGGGCCTCGTCGTAGCGCATGGTGCCGGCCCACAGGGAGCCGTCGGGGGCCACGGCGGCGTCGTTGGCGCGGCGGCCGGGGACGGGCTCGTGGTGCAGCCAGCGGAAGGTGCCGTCGGGGTCCAGCAGGGCCACGCCGTCCCGCAGGTTGAGGACGAGTCCGCCGCCGGCGCGCGGTTTGACGGCACCGATGTGCTGGTCGAGGACGCGGACCGTGCGCTGCCCGGAGACCGGGTCGTAGCTGTGCAGCCGGGCGCCGAGGATGTCGATCCACAGGAGCCGTTCGCCGTCCCAGGTGGGTCCCTCGCCGAGGGTGGCCAGGGCGCGTACGGCGACGTCGTACGTCGTGCACCGGGTCATGCCACGCTCCGGTGACCGAGGCGCTCGGACAGCTCGGCGGCGCCCTTGGCGGCGAGCTGCTCCAGCTCGCCGAGGCGGTCGTCGCTCCAGCGGATCATCGGCACGGAGATGGAGAGCGCGGCGACGACCTGCCCGGTGCGGTCGCGGACCGGGGCGGCGACGCAGGAGACGTCCGGGTTGGACTCGCGGTTCTCGACAGCGACGCCGCGCTGCCGGATCTCGTCGAGGGCCTCGCGCAGGGCGGCCGGGTCGGTGATGCTGTTGGGCGTCATGGCCACGAGCGTGCCGTCCTCCGGGATACGGGAGGCGAGCTGCGGCTCGGGAAGGGAGGCGAGGAGCATCTTGCCGACGGAGGTGCAGTGCGCGGGCAGGCGACGACCGGCGGCCGACACCATCCGCACGGCGTGCGTCGAGTCGACCTTGGCGATGTAGATGACGTCGGTGCCCTCCAGGATCGCCACGTGCACGGTCTCGTCACAGGTCTCGGCGACGGACCGGGCCACCTGCTGTCCCTCGGCGGCGAGGTCGAGCTGCTCGGCGTACCGGCTGCCGAGCTGGTAGGGCCGTACCCCGAGCCGGTAGCGTCCCGGCTGGCCCGGGACCTGGACGATGTACGACCGGGCGGCCAGAGTGGTCACCAGCTCGTGCACGGTGGTGCGCGGCAACTGCAGCCTGCGCACGATGTCGGGGGCGGAGAGCGTCCCGTCCCCGTCGAGGAAGAGCTCGAGAATGTCGAGAGCCCGGGTCACGGCAGGTACGAGGCGTCCCACAACCGGCCCCCTCCCTTTGCGTCTAAGGCGTCTGCGTTCGAAATTTCAACAGACGATCGGCATGACGAACACAGGCTAGCGACAGGCGGTTTCCCCGGGCAATGGGCAGACGCCCCCCGAACTCCCTTTCCGCCGTATTTCCCCAGTTGGGACCCGCCGCCCCGCCCCCACCACTACTGTGCACGTGTGCGACACGTCACATTGCGTGGCCGGTCCCCCAGCTCCCCCCGCAACCGCCGAGCCCGCAGTACCAGTTCCAGTTCGAAGCGGCGGTCCGGGTCGTCTATCTCGTCGCCCCACAGTTCGCGGATCTGGCGGAGGCGGTAGCGGACGGTCTGGGGGTGGACGCCGAGGCGGGCCGCCACTTCGGGGGCGCCGCCCCTGGTCTCCAGCCAGGCGAGCAGGGTCTCCGCGAGGCGGCGGCCGTGGGTGGGGCCGCAGTGGCGCAGGGGGGCCAGGCAGCGCCGGGCCAGGTCGTCGATCAGTTCCTCCGGCTGGAGCAGGACCAGGGCCTCGGTGTGTTCGGTGCAGTAGAGCACGTCCCCGGTGGGGAGCAGATCGCGTTCCATGAGGCGTACGGCGGCCTCGGCCCAGCGGAGGGATTTCGCCGCGTCGGTGAGCGGGACCGGGGGGCCGATGGCGCCGGCCCAGCCGGTCAGGGCGCGGTGCAGGAGTTCGGGGCGGCCCGCCGCGTCCGGTTCCGGGACGACCATGCGGGGCTGTTCGTAGTCCATGTCGAGCAGGACGCTCTGGCCCACCGCGGGCGGCACCGCCTCGCGGGCCGGGCGGAGCAGGACGCCGACCGCCACCTTCTGCGGGAGGGGCCAGCCGATGCGGGCCGCGCGTTCCGTCAGCGCGTCCGCCGGATCGCCCCGGTGGCGTTCGGCGAGGAGTAACTCCATCAGGCGGCGCTGGAGGCGCAGGCGCTCTCCGGCCTGCCGGGCCGCCGCTTCCGCGTAACCGCGGACCGACTGGTCGACCAGGCCGTCGAGGTACTCGTAGCCCGCGTCCACCAGTTCGTACATCGCCGGCGGCGGGATCTCGACGCGCTGGCCGATGTCGGCGAACCGGCGCCAGGCCAGCCGTACGCCCATCCGGTAGATCGCCTGGAGGGAGTCCAGGCTGCGGCCGTTGAGTCCCTCGCCGCGGCCGAACTCCTGGAAGACCCCCGGGGGGACCGTCGGGCGGCCCTCCGCCGTCTCCAGGTGCTGGACGAAGACCTCGATCGCGCGGCGGATGCCGACCAGGGCCATGGGTTCGCCGGACTCGTCCAGGACGACCGGCAGGTGCGGGTACTCGCGGCGGATCTCGCGCAGGATCTCCTCCGCGAGGGCCGGCGCCTCGGACATGGCGATGGCGGCGAACCGGCGGACCTGGAGGCGGGGGACGTCATGCCAGGCCGAGCGGGCGTTCAGGGCTGCCGGTCGGGCGGACACGGGTCAACTCCCCTGGTCCGTCTGCTCGTAGGTGATCAGGGGTGTGTTGGGCTGCTCGGGCGTCGCCTCGAGGAGCGCGACGATGCCGAGGGCGGCACCGAGGGCGAGCAATGCGGCGGCCACGACGGTCAGTGCGGCGGCGAGCAGTCTGGACATCGCAGGGGCAGCCTCTCTCGAGCGGCTCGATCCGGCGTCCCACCCAGCATCCAAGCCCGGTACCCACCCTGCCTGTCGACCCAGTGTCGACAGCGCAGTGACAATCCGTCAAGACATTGACACCCGGTGCCAACCCGCCTACGGTCTCCGGCCCATAGAGCGGCCCGAACTCCGTCATCTCACGCCCCAGGAGTGTCCGGATGCGCCGTACAGCCTCTCCAATCTCCCTGATTCTGCTGGGACTCGGCACGTTTCTGCTGGTACTGGCGCCGCTGCTCGCGTGGTACGTGCAACCACGCGCCGCCGTGAACCCGATCGACATCGACCAGACCGCCGTCTACCGCGGGACGGGCAGCGTCTTCGACACCGAGGAGCTGGAGACGGTCCCCGGACAGCGGATCACCGTCACCCAGCGAGTGCGCGGCGACGTCGAGGACAGTGAGCGCAGCGGCCGGGCCGCGGTGTGGGACGTGACCACCAGCGTCGACACCGACAAGTCGCTGCCGGCCTCCGACCCGCACGACGCCCTGGAGTTCGTACCGCACCGCTGGGTCATGGACCGCAGGACCACCAAGCCGGTGCACTGCTGCGGCGAGAAGCCGTACATCGAGGGCGAGGCGTACCTGAAATTCCCCTTTGACGTGCAGCGACGCTCCTACCAGTGGTGGGACAACTCCCTGGGTTCGACGGTGACGTTGCGTTATCAGGGTACGAAGAAGGTTCAGGGGTACACGGGTTACCGGTTCACCGGCACGGTCGCCCCGGCGAGGACCGGGACGCGGCTCGTGCCGGGCACGATCGTAGGCGAACCCGGCCGGCCGCAGGTGCTGGCCGAGGAGTGGTACTCCAACCACGGCATCGAGCTGGTCGTCGACCAGCGCACCGGCCGGGTCGTCTACGCACAGGTGGGCCCGAAGCGCACCCTGCGGGCCCCCGGCGCGAAGAAGGACGCCGTCGTGCTGCTCGACAGCCGCAGGATCGCGTTCACCACCGCGACCCAGAAGGAAGCGGTGCGGCTGGCCGAGCGGGACAGCGGCCAACTGCGAGCGGTGGGCGAGACCTTGCCGATCGGGGCGGCTGTGGCTGGATTCGTGCTGGCTGCCGTGGGGGGCGTTTTGGTGGTACGGGGACGCAGGCGCCCCGAGTCCACCGATATGAGCGATACGCCCCAGCCCGTTCTCACGATGTGACTGGACGTCAGCTCTAACAAGCCCGGAAATTGTCACGTGCGTGAGTAGCCACGGCGTACGGGTGGGCGAAAACTGTGCCACCCCACCCGAGCACAGCCCGTCCACACCCCCCTCCCAGGAAGCGCTCAGTCCCCCCACAACCAGCCGGAAGAGATCGTTGAGTTCCGCACCCTGAGACGAGTTGGAGCACCCATGCCCCAGCACGTGCCCCATCCGCTGCGCACGTCTCCCCAGGCGTCGCAGTGGCAACCCTCATCGCACGGCCCGCACCACTCCTCGGCGCTCCCCCCACCCCCGCGCCGAATCGTTTTTCTCGCCCATCGTGACCTCGACAACCCGGCCGCCGGCGGCTCCGAGCTCCTCGTCGACCGGCTCGCCGACGGACTGACCCGGCTCGGCCATCAGGTGACCCTCCTGTGCGGCGGCCCGGCCGCCTACCGGGACTACCGGGTCGTCTCGGCGGGCGGCGAGTTCGGGCACTATCTGCGCGCCCGTACGGCCTTCGCCCGCCAGGTCGGCGAGACCGACCTGCTGGTCGAGGTCTGCAACGGCATGCCGTACCTCGCGCCCCTGTGGCACCACGGCCCCACCCTGTGCCTGGTCAACCATGTGCACACCGACCTGTGGAGGATGCGGTTCGGCGGGCCCCTGGCCCCGGCCGCGCGGATCGGCCGAAGACTCGAACACTGGGCGCTGGCCGGTGCGGCGGCCCGCCGGCGGAGTCTGCTGGTCGCCGTGTCCCCGTCTACGGCCCAGGCCCTGCGCGCGATCGGCGTCGAGCGGGACCGCATCCGGGTCGTGCACAACGGCGTCGAGGAGCCGGAGCCGCTGGTGCGCCGCTCACCGGAACCGCTCTTCGTGGCCGTGGGCCGGCTCGTCGAGTACAAGCGGATCGATCTGCTGCTGAGACTGTGGGAGCGGGTACGGCCGGTCACCGGCGGCCGGCTGGTGATCGTCGGCGACGGCCCCGAACGCGCCCGGCTGGAGCAACTCGCCGGTCCGGGTGTGGAGTTCACCGGCCATGTCTCCGAGGCGGAGAAGCACCGGCTGCTGTGCGAGGCGTGGCTGCTGCTCCATCCCTCCGCCGTGGAGGGGTGGGGGCTGGTCGTCACCGAGGCCGCGACCCGCGAGACGCCGACGATCGCCTTCGACGTGCCCGGGCTGCGGGACTCCGTCGTGGACGGGGAGACCGGGGTGCTCGCGCGCGGCGAGTCCTCGTTCGCCGCCGCCTGGTGCGCCTTGGCTCTGTCCTCGCATCGGCGGGAGCTGATGGGCAAGGCTGCTCGGGATCGGGCGGCGCAATTCCGTTGGCACCGGACTGTCAGACAGTTCCGTGCGGTTGCTTCGGAGGCGGTGAGGAGCTGGGGGCCGTGAGTCGGGTGCGGCGTCGTCGTGGCTGGTCGCGCCTGCGCGGCGGTAGCCGCATGTTCAACACCGCCCCGCGCCCCTACGAGTTGAAGGACCCCTCGTTTCGACGTTCTCTCGCTCTCCTTCACGCCTTTCGGCACGAGCAGGATGATCCCGGCGCCTGCTACGCGCTGCTCGCCCGCGACGCCGTGGACCAGGTCGAGGCCTACGACGGCCCGGTCGCCGGCCGCACGGTCGTGGACGTCGGCGGCGGCAGCGGGTACTTCACCGAGGAGTTCCGCAGACGGGGCGCCCACGCCTTCCTCTTCGAGCCCGATCCCGCCGAGCTGGGGGAGAAACCGCCCGACGCCACCGTGATCGCCGACGGCTATCTGCTCCCGCTGCGGGACGCGGCCGCCGACGTGACCTTCTCCTCCAACGTCCTTGAGCACGTGGCCGATCCGGAGACCTTCCTCAGCGAGCTCGTCCGGGTGACCCGGCCTGGCGGGCTGATCTACGTGTCGTTCACCAACTGGCTGTCCCCGTGGGGCGGTCACGAGTGGGCGCCCTGGCACTACCTGGGTGCCGAGCGGGCCCGCGCCCGCTACCGGCGCCGTACCGGAAGGGCCGCCAAACACACCCTCGGCGAGAACCTGTTCGCCGTGCACATCGGCCCGACCCTGCGGCAGGTGCGTGCCCGGGACGACGTCACGGTCGTCTCGGCGCGCTCCCGCTACTGGCCCTTCCTCGCGGAGACCGTCGTACGGGCTCCCGGCATCCGCGAGGTCGCCACCTGGAACCTCCTCCTCATCCTCCGGCGGTGTCCACCATGACGACGTCCACGGTCCAGGCCCCTCCACCGGCAGCCGTCCCCACCACCGCGATCATGTCCGGCCCCCCGGAGGGCCCGCGGTCGCGGAGCTGGCTGCTGGGGTTCTGGGCCGTGGTCTTCGTGCTGTTCCTGGCGGTGCACCCGGGCCGGCAGACCTTCGACACCAAGCTGGGCGTCACCACGGACCCGGGGCGGTTCCTCGCCGACCTCGGGCAGCTCTGGCACGACCAGGGCTCCTTCGGCGGCATCCAGGACCAGTACGTCGGCTATCTCTGGCCGATGCTGCCGTTCTACTGGCTGGGCCACGCCCTCCAGTTGCCGGTGTGGCTGGTGGAGCGGCTGTGGCTGTCGGTGGTCGTGTCGGTGGCCTTCTGGGGGGCGCTGCGGCTGGCCGAACGGCTGCGTGTCGGCACGGGGGCGTCCCGGCTGCTCGCCGCCGTCGCCTACGCCCTGTGGCCGACCTTCACCGTCGTCGTCGGCTCGACCTCCGCGGCCGCGCTGCCCGGCGCCTTCCTGCCGTGGGTGCTGCTGCCCCTGACGAACGAGCGGTACGGCGCCCGGATCGCCGCCCTGCGCTCGGCGCTGGTCGTCCCGTTCATGGGCGGGGTCAACGCGGCCTCCACCCTGGCCTGTCTGCTCCCGGTCGGGCTGTACCTCCTGTCCCGGCCGCCCGGGCCACGGCAGCGCCAACTGATCGCCTGGTGGGTGCCCGGCGTGGTCCTGGCGACGGCCTGGTGGGTGATCCCGCTGCTGCTGCTCGGCTTCTACGGCGAGAACTTCCTGCCGTACGTCGAGAGCGCGCGCACCACCACGGAGACGATGTCGGCGACGGAGGCCCTGCGCGGCGCCGGCAACTGGGTCGCCTATCTGCACCTGGGGGAGGCGTGGCTGCCGGCCGGCTGGACCGTGGCCACCTCGGTGATCGTGATCCTCGGCTCGGCGTTCGCGGCCGGGCTCGGCCTCGCCGGACTGGCGCGACGGGACCTGCCGGAGCGCCGGTGGCTGGTGCTGACCGCGCTGACGGCCGTCCTGGTGCTGCTCGCCGGGTACGGCGGCGCGTTCGGCGCCCCCTTCCACGGGCCGGTGCAGGACTGGCTGGACGGCGGTCTCGCGCCGTTCCGCAACATCTACAAGTTCCAGCCCGGCCTGGCGCTCGCCCTCGTGCTGGGTCTCGCCCATGTGGTCGGCGTGGCCGCCGAGCCGCGCGGGGCGAGAGCGGTCAGGGGCCGCCGGTACGCCCCGCTCGTCGCGGCGGTCCTCGTCCTTCCCGGACTGCTGTGGCCGTACCTCAACGGCTCGATCCTGAACCCCGGTTCCTTCCAGGAGCTGCCGAAGTACTGGCACAGCACGGCCGACTGGCTGGAGAAGTACTCCCCCGACTCGCGCGCCCTCGTCGTCCCCGCGACCGCGCACGGCATCTACACCTGGGGCTCCCCCATCGACCAGCCCCTCGACGTCCTCGCCGAGTCCCGCTGGGCACAGCGCGACTACGTCCCCTTCGGGACCCCGGGCAACCGGCGGGCCATGGACGCGGTCGAGCAGGCGCTGCTGACCGGCGGCGACATACCGGGCCTCGCCGACTACTTGAGCCGGGCCGGGGTGTACTACGTCGTCGTCCGCAACGACCTCGACCCCGACCAGATCGGCGCGGTGTCGTCCTCGGTGGTCAAACGGGCCCTGGAGCAGTCCGGCTACGAGCGGGTGACCGGCCTCGGGCCGCTCATGACGGGCGGGCGGATCGCGCACGACACCCCGCTCCAGATCGAGGGGCTGTACCCGAGGCAGCGGGCGGTGGAGATCTACCGGCCGGCGAGCGAGGACGTACCGCGGCCCGGACAGGCGGGACTGATGCCGGTCGCCGACACCGCCCAGGTGTCCGGCGGCCCCGAGTCCCTGCTGCCGCTCGCGACCGAACTGCGCGGCCGGGCCTCGGTGTTGACCGGTGACAACCACCCCGGGCTCGGCACCCCGCCGCTCCAGGTCGTCGGCGACGGACTGCGCCGCGCGGACACCCGCTTCGGGCTCGTCAACGCCAACACGTCGTACACGTACACCGAGGACGAGCTGAACGCCTCCGGGGCCGCACAGGACGCCGGGGAGAAGCCGCACCAGATCCTGCCGACGACCGGCCAGGCGCACCAGACGGTCGCGGAACTGCGCGGCGCCCGCTCGGTGACGGCCTCCTCGTACGGCAACTGGCTGTTCCACCTGCCGCAGTTCGACCCCGTCAACGCCTTCGACGGCAACCCGGACACCGCCTGGGCGGAGGGCGTCGCGGGCTCACCCGACGGGCAGTGGCTGCGCATCGGCCTGTCCGATCCCGGGTACGACATGCCCTCGTCGTTCAAGGTCACGCCGTTGCCGCAGGAGAGCGTGCGGTCGGCGGCCACCAAGGTGCGGGTGGAGACGGAGCGGGGGTCCCGGACCAGCTTCCTGCGGCCCGACGGCTCGACGCAGAGCGTCAAGGCGCCTTCCGGGGCGACGAGTTGGATGAAGCTCACCATCGTCGACTCGGTCGCGCGGCGGACCGGGCTCGCCGGTGCCGGGTTCTCCGAGATCTACCTGCCGCACGTGCAGGTGACCCGGCTGCTGCGGCTGCCGACCGACGCCGACCGCGCGGACTCCGACGCCGAGGTCGTCTCCCTGCACCGGGTCCCGGACCCGGCCGGGATCTCCCCGACCGGCACGGAGGCCGGCCTGCACCGCCGCTTCACCACGGCGGCCCCGGGCACGTACGCGGTGAAGGCGAACGCGGTGCCCGTGTCCGGTGAGGAGCTCGACAGGCTGCTGTACGAGGTCGCCCCCGACCAGCGCAACCGCATCACCGCGACCGCAGACTCCACGGCCCACCTCGGCACCGGACTGTCGGCCCGCAACCTCACCGACGGCGACCTCACGACGGCGTGGATCGCGGGCGACCGCCCCACCGTCCATCTGAGGTGGGCCGGCAAGCAGCCCGTGTCCGAGGTGGTGCTGGCGGCCGCGGGCGGCCTGTCCACCCGCCCCACCGAGGTCGACATCACCTCCCCCGACGGCGCGACGGTCGCCGGGGTCGACGAGAACGGCGCGGTGCGCTTCCCCGCCATCACGACCGACCGCCTCGACATCACGATCACCAAGACGGCCCCGCTGGTCCTGCACAACCCGGTCGCCGACGAGGACCTCCAGCTCCCCGTGGGACTCACGGAGGCGTACATCCCGGCCCTCGACCAGTACCGGACCCCGCAGCCCAAGGCCGACCGGACGTTCTCCCTGCCGTGCGGCAAGGGCCCGGTGACGGCGATCGACGGGAAGCTGTACCAGACGGGCGTGTCGGGCCGGATCCGCGACCTGACCGAGCGGCGGGCGCTGACGGTGACGCTCTGCCAGTCGGGCCGCTCCGACGCCGAGCTGTCCCTCGGCGCCGGCGAGCATGTCGTCGAGGGCGGGGACGCCGGACCGCTCGCCCTGACCGACGTCACCCTGACCCGCGGCACGATCGCCGAACCAACTGCCCTGACACGCGATTTGAAGGTACGGGACTGGCTGGGCGACCGGCGCGAGGCGACCGTCGGCTCGGGCGCCGCCTCGTACCTGACGACGTACGAGAACTACAACGACGGCTGGAAAGCCACCCTGAACGGCGAGACCCTCACCCCGCTGCGGCTCGACGGCTGGCAGCAGGGCTGGCGGGTCCCCGCGGGGGCGGGCGGCACCGTGAAACTGTCGTACGAGCCGGCGACGACGTACGACGGGGCGCTGATCGGCAGCGGGGTCGCCCTGCTGGTGCTGGTGGGCCTGGTGCTGTGGCGCAGGCACTCCCCGAACCCCGACGAGCCGCAGCCGGTGCCTCCGGCGCCGGGGGTGTGGCTCGGGGCGGTGGCGCTCACGCTGGTGGGCGTGGTGATCGCCGGGTGGTTCGCGCTGCTGGTCCCGGCGCTGGCGCTGCTCGCGTCCCGACGGCACGGGCTCCTGGTGCCGATCGCCTTCGTGGCCCTGGCCGGGGCGGGCATCGCGGCGGCGGTGGGCGCGGGCGAGCCGGTGGGCGCGTCGGAGGGTGCCTTCGGGCACGCGGCCCAACTGCTGGCGCTGATGGGGCTGTTCGCGGCGCTGGTGAGTGTGGGTGAACGGGAGGCGCCCCCGGACTCCGAGGCACCGACCCGGCAACTGCCGCCGGTCCAGGTGGAGAAGGGAAGGGGCGACCCGGCATGACGCCTCCCGCGCGGATCCCGTTCCCGGTCGTGGACGAGGTCTCCCGCCACTGCCTCCAGGAGGAGGAGCCGGAGACGGTCCACATCGAGGTGCACCTGCCGGGACGCCTGGACCGGTCCCGGCTGCGGAAGGCGTTCCTGGAGGCCCTCCACCGTCACCCCCGGATCCTGATGCGGGAGGCCCAGGGGGGTTGGTTGCGCCGCCGCTACGAGTGGGAGCTGACGGCGGAACCGGATGTGGAGGTGGTGACCTTCCCGACGCCGGGGAGAAACGCGTTGCGGGACGCGAGGACAAGGGCCCTGACAGAGGCACCCCCACTCGCACTGTCCCCACCGATCCGACTGGAGGTGGTGGAGGAAGCAGGCCAAGCGGAAGCAAGCGAGGCATCGGACATGGTCGGCCTGCACCCACATCCTCAGGGGCGCGGGGCACTGCGCGACAAGCCCCCACCGGCCGGCAGCCAGAAACCCACCGTCCTCTTCCTCACCGTCAATCACACCGCCCTGGACGGCCCCGCCTGCCTCCGCATCCTCGCCACGGCAGCCGAGATCTACGGCGGCAAGGACAACTCCCCCACCCCGGCTCCCACCCGCGCACCGGACCCCCCACAGATCCCGGAGACACCCTCCAACTGGACCCGCCCGGCCCGCGTGGCGAAGGGCGCACCCGAGCACACCCCCGGCAACGGGCTCCTCGTCACCGAACTCCCCCTCCCCCACCGCCCCAAGGGCTCCCCCTACACGGTCAACGACCAGCTCATGGTCACCACCGCCCTGACCATCGCCCACTGGAACAGAGAACACGGCGAGACCCCCCGCCCCCTGCGCATCACGATGCCCGTGGACGACCGCCCCAGGGACATGACCATGCCCATAGGAAACGGCACCCGGCTGGTGGAAGTCCCCTTCGTCCCGGACGAGTTGACGCACGCGGCGCAAGACATGCCCGACCTCCTGCGCCGCACCGCCCGACGAACCCGCGCCCTCAAATCCCTCAGCCGCCCCCAACTCGGCCACGGCGCGGGACTCCTCACCGCCCCCGTCACCCCGGTGACCTGGCGCGCGGCACTCACCAGAGGTCTCCGAAGGGCCGCCGCCCCCTGGACCTCCACCACCCTCCTCAGCAACATCGGCCGCATCCCGTACCCGCTGGACTTCGGCGAGGAGGCCGGCCGCCCGCACGCCGTGTGGTTCTCGGCGCCCGCCCGGATGCCCCGCGGGCTCACCGTCACGACCGCCTCGACCGCGGGCCGGCTGCATCTCGCCCTGCGCTGGTCGCGGTCCCTGCTCGGGCACGGCGACGGCGCGCATCTGCGGGACCTGTTCGAGCACTACCTGCACACCACGGAGGTGGCCCCGTGAACACCACCGCGCCCCCGCGCCGCGGCCTCAGGGACTTCTACGAGGACCCGGCCGTCCCGGTCGCCTCCGGCACCCCGCGTTCCCTGCGCCAGGCCCGTATGCTCGCCGCCGCCCTCGGCACCGCCGGCACGGCCCCGCGCACCGTCCTGGACATCGGCTGCGGCGACGGCACCGCGGCCGCCACCGCCGCCCCGCTCCTCACCGGCCACCGGATCGTCGGCGTCGACTGGTCCCAGGACGCCCTCAAGCGCGCCCGCGCCCGGCTGCCGTACGCCGTCCGCGGTGAACTGACCGACTCCGGGCTGCCGTTCGGGGACGCCTCCGTGGACGCCGTGCTGTTCAGCGAGGTCGTCGAGCACCTGGTCGACCCGGACTCGGCGCTGGACGAGATCCGCCGCGTCCTGCGCCCCGGAGGCCATCTCATGCTGTCCACCCCGAACCTGGCCGCCTGGTACAACCGCGGACTGCTGCTGGCCGGTGTCCAGCCGGTGTTCTCGGAGGTGAGCCTGCGGGCCGTCCACGGACGGCCGGGGCGGGAGGTCGTGGGGCATCTGCGGCTGTACACGGCGCGTGCGCTGCGGGAGTTCGTCGCGGCGTCCGGCTTCGAGGTCGTACGGCTGGCGGGGGCGCCCTTCCACGGGGTGCCGCGTCCGCTGCGCGCACTGGACCGGCTGGCGTGTGCCAGACCGTCGCTCGCGTCGATCCTGCTGCTGCACGCGCGCAAGCCCTGAGGGGGCGTGGACCATGTGGTGGGGAGTGGCGGCGGCCCTGTTGGCGAACACCCTCTACAGCGTCGGGTTCGTGCTGGAGAAACGGGCGCTCACCGACCTGCCCGAGGTGTCGATCCGGCAACCCGCCCGGCTGTTGTCGCTGGTGATCAGGAGCCCGCTCTGGATCGGTGGCTCGCTGTCCCTGGCGGCCGGGTTCGGGGCACAGCTCGCGGTCTACCGAACGCTGCCGATCGCGGCCGCGCAGGGCATCTTCGTCTCCGGTCTGGTGCTGCTGGTGCTGCTGTCGGCGCGGCTGCTGGGCGAGGAGACGACCGGGCGGGAACGGTTCGCCCTGGGCGCCATCCTCGCCGCGCTCCTCATGGTCGTGCTGTCCCTGAAGCAGGGCTCGGACCGGGTCAGCCAGGACGCTCCCTACCAGCTCATCCTGCTGGTGTGCGTGCCGTCGCTGGCGGCGGGCGTGTGGCTGTACGGGTCCGCCGAGCGGCGCACCAGACACCGGCACCGCCTGCCGACGACGGGCGTCGAGTACGGCGTGGCGGTCGGCCTGCTGTACGGGGTCAGCTCGCTCGCGATCAAGGGCGTGTCGAGCTCTCTGACGTCAAGTGGGCTCGGCAGCGCGGTGGTTGAGCTGTTGCGGTCCCCTTATCCGTATCTCCTGTTGTTCACCGGGGCGTTCGGCCTGGTGATGTCGCAGGCGGCGCTGCAGCGCTGCCGGGCGTCGCTGATCGTGCCGGTGTGCACGACGGTGACCTGTCTGTACACCGCGGTGCTCGGCACGCTCTCGTTCGGCGAGTCGCTGCCCCACGACCCGGTGCGGCTCGCGCTGCGCCTCGCGGGCACGGTGCTCGCCGTCGCCGTCCTGCTGAGCATGCCCAAGCACGATCAGGCGCCACAACCCCCCATCGGTACCAAGGAGTTGACGCCACCATGAACCCCGACGACCCGCTGCTGCAGATCCTGGCGTGCCCGCTCGACAAGGGGCCCCTGCACCTCGTACCGCCGGACGAGGCCCTCTACAACCCCCGGCTGCACCGCCGCTACCCGATAGTCGACGGCATCCCGCAGTTGCTGCCGGCCTCGGGCGAGCAGGTGACCGACGACCAGCACGAGGACCTCCTGCGCCGGTGTACCGGGGGTTCCCCCCAGACCCCCGGGACGACCCCGTGACCGGGCCGGCCCGCACCTGGGCGGCGAGGGTGGCCCCCCACCTGCCCACCCGTCTCGTCGCGGCGGCCGCCCGGGCGGTGTACCCGCGCTTCGAGCCGGAGCTGGCACGGCTGGCCGAGCTGTGCCCGGCGGACTGCCGCACGGCGGTGGACGTGGGCGGCTGGTACGGGCCGTGGACGCGCCGGCTGGCCGGACGGGCCCGGCAGGTGGTGACCGTCGAGCCGGTCCCCCATCTGGCCCGGCTGCTGACCTCGGCGGCCCCGCCGAACGTGCGGGTCGTCCAGGCCGCCGCCGCGGACCGCCCGGGCACCGCCCGGCTGTGGCTGCCGCCCGGCGACGAGGGCGACCGCGGGGTGTCCTCCCTGGTCCGGCGGGACATCCACGGCCGGGCGGTGGACGTCCGCTGCGTCACGCTGGACGAACTCGGCCTGAAGGACGTCGGCTTCATCAAGATCGACGTGGACGGGAGCGAGCTGGCGGTGCTGCGCGGGGCCACCGGCGTCCTCGCACGCGACCGGCCCGCGCTCTTCGTGGAACTGGAGTCCCGGATCCAGCCGATCGCGCCGGTCGTCACCTATCTCGCCCTGCTCGGCTACGACGGCTGGGTGCTGCCCCGCACCACCTGGGTGCCGCTGTCCGGCTTCCCCCTGGAGGCCCACCAGGAGACGGCCTCGTACGTCGTCGACCAGGGCCTGCTCCGCCGGGTCCTGCCCCTCCTGCGCCGCCCCCGGTACGTCAACTCGGTGCTCTTCCTCCCCGACGGCCGCCGGCCCGGTGTCGCCCGTGCGGAGCCGGAGGGCGCGTCGGTGGCGAGGGGAAGAGCGCGCGGAGGCCCGGAGGGGTGAGCACGGTCTTCCCCTCGCCACCGGCTGAAGCGCCCGGAGGCGGAGCACCCTGGGGAGCGGCCGTGCGCGACGATGGGGAGCATGCCCTCCGGAAAGCCCCCGGCCAGTCCCTTCACCGTCCATGACTTCCAACTGGTCCTGCTGCGCCGCATGGCCGACCACAACCCCGGCCCGGTGGAGGACGCCCGGCACACCCTGGGCGTGTCCATCGCCGAGATGCGGGAGGCCAACAGGCGCTGGCAGGCGATGGTCCGCTCCCCGCGGGCCCGTGCCGCCGCCTCCCGGTACCGCTCGGTCCTCGGCGCCCCGGAGACCGTCCTGACCCGCACGGTGGGCGACCTGGAGTGCGAGGCCTGGCTCTGGCCCGTCCCGCTCTGGCCCGACCTCCGTTTCGAGGTCCTCCTCTCCCCGACCGGCGCCGTCTGGAACGAGTGGCTGATCCGCGCGCCGGGTGCCCGGGGCCCCGCCCTGCGCACCCTCGCCGACCTCACCCCCTGGTCGTGCACGGTCGACGAGGCGGCCCGCGCCTTCCCCCCGGCCCGCCCCCTGGAGGGCACCGCCCCGACCCGCTGGGGCCTGGCCTTCACGGCCCCGGACGAGGAGGGCGCACGACGAGAGGTGGTCGCCGAGTTCACCTGGGGACTGCTGCAACGCCTCACGATCCGCTGACCGCGTCCCGCGGGCCCCTCGGGTCGCCGCGGTGGACCGGCGCCGCGTCCCCACCGACCGTCAGGCCGTCGGCTCCACCACGTCCGCCACCACGCAACTGACGTTGTCCGGGCCGCCCGCGCAGTTCGCCGCGTCGACCAGGGCGTGCACGGCCGTGTCGGGGGTGGCCGCCGTGCTGAGCAGGTCGCGGACGGCCGGGTCGGGGACGACGGCGCAGAGACCGTCCGAGCACAGCAGATAGCGGTCGCCGGGCTGTGCGTCATGCAGTCCCAGGTCCGGGGCGCCGGTCGTGAGGGCCTTGAGGAGCAGGGCCCGCTGGGGGTGGCTGACCGCCTCCTCCGCGGTCAGCCGACCCTCGTCGACCAGCGACTGGACCACCGTGTGGTCGTGGGTGATGCGGAACAGCTCGCCGCCGCGCAGGAGGTAGGCGCGCGAGTCGCCGACGTGGACGAGGGCGAGCCGGGAGCCGGTCCACAGCAGGGCGGTCAGGGTGGTGCCGTTCTCGTCGGCGCCCGCGGCCACGCCCCGCACCGCCTCGCTCGCCCCGTGCACGGCGTCCTCCAGCAGGTTGAGGACGTTCCCGGCCGGGAGTTCGGCGCGGTCCAGGAACCGCAGCGCCGCCACGGCCGCGTTGCTGGCCGGGCCGCCCGCAGGACCGTACCCGTCGGCGACCGCGAGGAGGCGGGCCCCCGCGTACGCCGTGTCCTGGTTGGCGGGGCGGACCAGACCGGGGTCCGAGTGGGCGCAGTAGCGCAGTTCGAGCACGGGGGTCTCCTTCCTCGGTGCTGCCGTCAGCTCGTCGACGAGGAACGCGGCGAGGTCCCGCCGTACGGCCGTCTCCGCCTCCACCCGCGCCCAGTACGCCCGGATCTCCCCGGCGGCAGCGGCGGGCGGGAGCGCGCAGACCGTGCGGATGCGGGCCAGCGGCATGCCCAGCCGCCGCAGCCAGGCCACCAGCCGGGCCCGTTCGAGCTGGTCCGGGGTGTAGTAGCGGTAGCCCGTGGCCGCGTCGACGCGCGCCGAACGCAGCAGCTCCAGCTCGTCGTAGAGCCGCAGCGCCTTCGGCGACAGACGGCACGCCCGCGCGAAGGCCCCGATCGTCAGCCACTCCATACGGCCTCCTCCGTTCCTCGCCCCGATGGTGAGGCTTCACCGAGGGGGAAGGTAAAGCGGTTGCCGCGGTTGCGTCCGCCGTGGTTAGCCTTCCGGTCGAGCCGTACGGGAGTCGAGTTGTATGGGAAAGGAACCCGCCGTGCCCCGAGTCGCCCTGGTCACCTACGACCCCCGGCCCGAGCCGAGCAAGGACGCCGACCTGCCCGTGCTGACGGCCGCCCTGCGCGAGGCCGGGGCCGACGCGCGGGCCGTGGCCTGGGACGACGCCGACGTCGACTGGGCCGGCTACGACCTGGCCGTCATCCGCTCCACCTGGGACTACAGTTGGCGGGCCGCCGAGTTCGTCGCGTGGGCGGAGCGCTGCGCCAAGCTGACCCGGCTCGCCAATCCGGCGGAGGTCGTGCGCTGGAACACCGACAAGCGGTACCTCGGGGAGCTCGCGCAGGCGGGGGTCCCGGTCGTCCCGACCCGCTATCTCGCCCCCGGCGACCCGGCGGACCTGCCCGACGACCACGAGTACGTCGTCAAGCCCACCTCCGGGGCCGGTGCGCGGTACGCCGCGCGGTACACGCCCGAGCAGCACGAGACCGCCGTACGGCATCTGCGGCGCATGCACGCCGAGGGGCTGACCGCGATGGTGCAGCCGTACATGCGGGGCATCGACGCGGGCGGTGAGCGGGCACTGCAGTTCTTCGGGGGGCGGCTGCTGCACGCCAGCCGCAAGCGGGCGGTGCTCGCTCCCGGTACGGCCTTCGACGCGCAGAAGACCGCCCACCCGGGCCTGGAGCCCTGGACCCCGACCCCGGCCGAACACGCCGTCGCCGAGCGTGCCCTGGCCACCGTCCCGGACGCGCCCGAATTGCTCTACGCGCGCGTGGACCTCGTGGACGGGGAGGACGGGCAGCCGCGGGTCATGGAACTGGAACTGGTCGAGCCCAACCTCTTCCTGTTCCTGCACCCGCGGTCGGTGGGGCGGGTGGTGGAGGCGGTGCTGGCGGCGGCGGAGCGGTAGAGCGAGTCGGTGCACGGGGGCGGTGGGGCACGCGGCGCAGCGGGACCCCGGCCCCGTGCGCCGGCCAGTCCTCCCCGCTAGTCCTCCTCCGGCTCCCAGTCCAGCAGCCGTACCTTCGCCACCGTGCGGACATGGCGGCGCATCGCCGTGGCCGCCTGCCCCGGGCGCTGGAGGGCGATCGCGTCGAGGATCGCCCGGTGCTGGGCGAGGGAGCGTTCGGGGCGGTGCGGCTGGCGCAGGGACTCGGTGCGGCTCTCGGCGATCTGGTCGGCGATGGAGCGCATGAACTCCGCGAGCAGACTGCTGTGCGCGGCCGCGGTGACCGCCGCGTGGAAGAGCCTGTCGCCCTCCACGCCGTGGCCGCCGTCCTCGATCTCGCCGGCCATCCTGGCGAGGGCCGTGCGCATCGCGACCAGGTCCTCGTCGGTGCGGCGCTCGGCGGCCAGTTCGGCGAGCTTGGTCTCCAGGGCCTCACGGGCGTCGAGGACGTCGGGCAGCCGCCGGCGGCGCTCCACCATCTTCTCCACGGGCTCCACGTCGAGGCTGTCCCGGACGAGATACGTGCCGCCGCCGTGCCGCGCCTCGACCAGGCCCTGGACCTCCAGCACGACGATGGCCTGCTTCACGGAGGCCCGGCTGACCCCGAGACGGGCGGCCAGGTCGCGTTCGGGAGGGAGCCGGTCGCCGGCCCGGAGCCCGCCCTCGGCGACGTACTGCCGCAGCCGGTCCAGCACCTGCTCGTAGAGGCGTGGCTTGGTCATGGGGCGCAGGGCGTCGGTCACGGGTCCCCCTCTCGTTCGTCGGGAGAGTAACACCCCCATAGGGGGTCAATTGGCGAAGTGGCTGAGCCAATTCTGTGCGAGCTCTTGACGTGCCGCACGACCCGCACCACGCTGACCAGCCATCCCCTATTGGCAAAGTGGCTGAGCCAATCATCCAGTCAGCCACTCCTCACCCGCACTCCTCCACGAACCACTCCCCACCCGACCGCTCCGGGGCCCAACGACGGGAGCCCGTATGTCCCCCGAACTCATCTCGATCCTCGTCCTCGTCGTGGTGTTCGTCATCGCCACCACCCGTTCCGTCAACATGGGCGCCCTCGCCTTCGCCGCCGCCTTCGCGGTGGGCGAGCTGGTCGCCGACCTCGACGCGGACGGCATCTTCGCCGGCTTCCCCGGCGACCTGTTCGTCGTCCTCGTCGGCGTGACGTACCTGTTCGCCATCGCTCGGGCCAACGGCACCACGGACTGGCTGGTCCACGCGTCCATCCGGCTCGTGCGCGGGCGGGTGGCCCTGATCCCCTGGGTGATGTTCGCGCTCACCGGCGCACTGACGGCGATCGGCGCGGTCAGCCCGGCCGCGGTGGCGATCGTCGCGCCGATCGCGCTGAGTTTCGCCGCGCGGTACGGGATCAGCCCGCTGCTGATGGGCGCGATGGTGGTGCACGGCGCCCAGGGCGGCGGCTTCTCGCCGATCAGCATCTACGGGACGATCGTCAACGGCATCGTCGAGCGCGAGCACCTCCCGGGCAACGAGGTGTTCCTCTTCCTGGCCTCCCTCGTCGTCAACCTCGTCATCGCGGGTGTGATGTTCGTGCTGTTCGGCGGCCTGAAGCTGTGGGCGCAGGGGGCGGTACCGCTGGACGAGCCCGTCGGCGCCGACGCCGGGGACGCTCCCGCCCGCGGCGGCGGGACACCGGACGACGGTGGAACAGCCTCCGCCCCCTCGGGCGCCACCGGCCCCACCACCGCCCCGGCCCCCTCCCCTGCCGCCGGCCCCGCCACCGCCGTCGCCGCCCGCCCCGACGCCCCGGACGCCGTCACCCGCCTCACCCCCGCCCGTACCGCGACCCTGACCGCCCTCGTCGCCCTGGTCGTGGCCGTCCTCGCCTTCGACCTGGACGCCGGACTCACGTCGATCACCCTCGCGGTGCTCCTGAGCGCCGCCTGGCCGGCGGACAGCCGCACGGCGGTCGGCCAGATCGCCTGGTCCACGGTCCTGCTGATCTGCGGTGTCCTCACCTATGTCGGCGTGCTGGACGAGATGGGCACCATCAAGTGGGCCGGTGAGGGCGTCGGCGGCATCGGCGTCCCGCTGCTGGCCGCGGTCCTGCTGTGCTACATCGGTGCGATCGTCTCCGCGTTCGCCTCGTCCGTGGGGATCATGGGCGCGCTGATCCCCCTCGCCGTGCCGTTCCTCGCGCAGGGCGAGATCGGGGCGGTCGGGATGGTGGCGGCGCTGGCGGTGTCGGCGACGGTCGTGGACGTGAGCCCGTTCTCGACGAACGGGGCGCTGGTGCTGGCCGCCGCGCCGGACGTGGACCGCGAGCGTTTCTTCCGGCAGTTGATGATCTACGGGGGCATCGTGGTGGCGGTGGTGCCCGCGGTGGTGTGGCTGGTGATGGTCGTGCCGGGGTTCGGGTAGGACCGACAGGCGACAACAGGTTAGGAGTTGTGAAGCGTGACCTCTCTCTTCCCGGCCCTCAGGGGCGCCTCGGCGGACCGACCCGCCCTGCGGTTCGGCGACCGCTCGCTCACCTACGCCCAACTCGCCGCCGCGACCGGCACCCTGGCGGCCCGGCTCGCGCACCACGACCGGGTGGCCGTCTGGGCGACGCCGGAGCTGGAGACCGCGGTGGCCGTGGTGGCGGCGCTGGAGGCCGGTGTCGCGGCGGTGCCGCTCAACCCGAGGTCCGGCGCGAAGGAGCTCGGGCACATCCTGAACGACAGCGCCCCGGGCCTGCTCCTCGCCGCGCCGGGTGCCGAACTCCCCTCGACAGTAAGCCACTTGGAGCGCCTGGACATCGACGTGCACGGCACCGCCGGCCCCGCTCCCGAGAGCCCGGCACGTGACGACGACCCCGCTCTCGTCGTCTACACCTCCGGCACCACGGGCCCCCCGAAGGGCGCGGTGATCCCCCGCCGGGCCGTCGCCACCACGCTGGACGCCCTCGCCGACGCCTGGCAGTGGACATCGGGGGACGTCCTCGTGCACGGCCTGCCCCTCTTCCACGTGCACGGCCTGGTGCTGGGCGTCCTCGGTCCGCTCCGGCGCGGCGGCTCGGTCCGGCACCTGGGCCGCTTCAGCACGGAGGGTGTGGCCCGAGAGCTGAACGCCGGCGCGACCATGCTCTTCGGAGTCCCGACGATGTACCACCGCATCGCCGAAACCCTGGCGGGAGAACCGGAGTTGGTGAAGGCGCTGGCCGGTGCCCGGCTCCTCGTCTCCGGCTCGGCGGCGCTCCCGGTGCACGACCACGAGCGCATCGCGGCCGCGACCGGACGCCGGGTGGTCGAGCGCTACGGCATGACGGAGACCCTCATGAACACCAGCGTGCGCGCGGACGGCGTACCGCGCGCCGGGACCGTGGGCGTGCCCCTGCCGGGCGTGGAGCTGCGGCTGGTGGAGGAGGACGGGTCGCCGATCACGTCGTACGACGGGGAGACGGTGGGCGAGATCCAGGTGCGCGGGCCGAACCTGTTCACCGAGTACCTCAACCGGCCGGACGCGACGGCGGCCGCGTTCACGGCGGACGGCTGGTTCCGTACCGGGGACATGGCGGTGCGGGACGCGGACGGGTACGTCCGGATCGTCGGGCGGAAGGCCACCGACCTCATCAAGAGCGGGGGCTACAAGATCGGCGCGGGTGAGATCGAGAACGCGCTGCTGGAGCACCCGGGCGTGCGGGAGGCGGCCGTGACCGGGGAGCCGGACCCGGACCTGGGCGAGCGGATCGTCGCGTGGATCGTCCCGGCGGACCCTCAATCTCCGCCGACGCTGGACGAGTTGGCGGACCACGTGGCCCGTCGCCTGGCTCCGCACAAGCGCCCCCGGGTCGTCCACCACATCGACTCACTCCCCCGCAACGACATGGGGAAGATCATGAAGCGGGCGCTGCATGCCTGAGCGTCTGTCCGCACGCGAGACGGTCGCGCTGCTCGCCGACGACTTCCGTGAGATCCCGTACCCCGAGCGGCGGTCGAAGCCCGACGGCCCGCTCGCCTGGCAGGGCTACGACGCCTCGCGTGCCCGGGCCGCCGAGCGCACCGGCGAGCGGGAGTCGGTCATCTGCGGCACCGCTCACGTCGAGGGCGTCCGGACCGTCCTGATCGCCTTCGAGTTCGGCTTCCTCGGCGGCTCGCTGGGCGAACGCACCGGTGACCGGCTGGAGGCGGCGTACCGGTACGCCCGCGCACACCGCCTCCCGGTCGTCCCGTTGGTGGCCACGGGCGGCAGCCGTATGCAGGAGGGCATGCTCGCCCTGTCCCAACTCCAGCGGGTGGCCCGGGAGTCGGCCCTCACCCGGGCGGCCGGCCTGCCCCAGATCGCGGTCCTGCGCGACCCCACCACGGGCGGCGGCTGGGCCACCCTGGGCGCGGGTGCCGACGTGGTCCTGGCCCTGCCGGGGGCCCAGGTCGGCTTCGCGGGTTCCCGGGTCCGCCCGCCGGACGCGGACCCGGCGGCGTACACAGCGGAGGCGCAGGTGGCGGCGGGCGCGGCGGACGCGGTCGTACGGCCGCACGAGCTGCGGCGGACGCTGGGGTTGTGGCTGCGGCTGCTGGCACGGCCGTCGGGCGGATCCGGTGACGGAAAGGGGGACGGTGACGGGGACGGCACGGAGCTCCCTGGACCACCCATTGAACCCGCCCCTGTCCCGGCCCCCCTCGGCACACCCGACCTGCCCGCCACCGGGTGGGACGCGGTCCGTCGGGCCCGTTCCCCCGAGCGGCCGCGCGCGGCGGCCTACCTGGACGCCTACTTCACCCGGCGCGCGGCCGTCTCCGGCGACCGCTGCGGCGGCACCGACCCTGGCATGCTGTGCGGCTTCGGCGAGCACGGCGGCCGCACCGTCGCGTACGCCGCCCAGACCGGTACGGCGACCCGCCCCGCCGGGTACCGCACCGCCACCCGTCTGATCCGCCTCGCGGACCGTCTCGGCGTCCCGGTGCTCACGCTGGTGGACACCCCGGGCGCGGCCAACGACGCGGAGGCCGAGCGTGCGGGCGCGGGGGCGGCGATCGCCGACCTGTTCACGACGGTCGCCGCCGCGCGCACCCCGATCACCACCCTGCTCATCGGCGAGGGCGGCTCCGGGGGCGCCCTGGCCCTGGCGGCGCCGGGACGCACGTACGCCACCCCGGACAGCTACTTCTCCGTGATCGCGCCGGAGCTTGCGGCGGCCATCCTGAAGCGCGCGCCGGAGGAGGTGGAGGCGACGGCGGACCAGTTGCGGATCCGGCCGCAGGACCTGGCGGAGCTCGGGGTGGTCGTACCTCCTGAAGGCGGGGGCAGTCCGCGGCACCCCTGATCCGGACTCATGCGACCTTGTCCGGAGTCTGGTCGGGGCCCGGAACACAAAAACCCCCATTCAGCCGCGCCCCGCCCGGCCCCCCAGGAAAGGCGGCTCCTGCCCCGCCGCCGCACGATGCCACTAAGCCCCGCCACCCGGCGCGGCCCCACGGTCTGTGCTCTCGGGAGGACCTGCCATGACCGCCAGTCTGGAGCAGCTACGCCGCTGCCACTTCGCCGTCGACCTGGGCGCGGCGCGGACGCGGGTCTACGTGAAGGGGGCCGGTCTCGTCGTCGACCAGCCGTCGGCCGCCGCCGTGAACACCCGTACCGGCGCGCTGATCGCGGTCGGCGAGTTCGCCGAGAAGATGACGGGGCGCACCCCCGACTACATCCGGGTCGTGCGGCCCGTCTCCGGCGGCACCGTCGTCGACATCGAGATGGCCCAGCGCATGCTCCGCCATCTGCTCGGCGACCGGATCCGCCGCAATCTGCGCCGCAAGCCCCGGCTGCGGGCCGCCGCCTGCACCCCGCACGACGCCGACCCGCTGGCCCGGCGCGCGGCGATCGAGACCCTCGTCGGACTCGGGGCGCGGCGCGTGGAGCTCGTGGACACTCTCATCGCCGCCGCCGTCGGCTGCGGACTGCCCGTCGAGCGGGCCGAGGCCACCATGATCATGGTGTGCGGGGCGGCCGCCACCCAGGTCGCCGTGCTCTCCCTCGGGTCGATCGTGACCGCCGAGCGCATCCCGGTCGGCGGCGAGGCCGTCGACCACGCGATCGTGCAGCACCTGCGTCACGAGCACGAGCTGATGCTGCCCAGCCAGTCCGTGCGGCCGCTCCAGCTCGCCCTCTCCGGCAACGGCCTCACCCCGCAGGGCCCCGCCTCCACCGAGATCCACGGCCGGGACGTCGCCACCGGGCTAGCCCGTTCCGTGCAGGTCGACACGGCCGCCGTACGGGACGCGATCGAGACCCCGCTGACCGCCGTGCTCGACGGCATCGGCCGGGTGCTGCGCAACTGCCCGCCCGACCTGGTGGCCGACCTCGCCGACCGCGGGATCATGATGGTGGGCGGCTCGGCCCTGCTCCCGGGGCTGGACCAGATGCTGCGGCACGCCACCGGGATGCCGGTGCACATCGCCGAACGGCCCGACGTGTGCGCCGTCCAGGGACTGGGGCACATGCTGGAGGGCAAGATCGAGCCGCTGTCGCTGAACCCGCTCGCCACCTGAGGGGCGGCTCCTTCTCGCGGGGCCGGCGACGGTGAGGCCCCGTCAGACCATCTCGGGCACCCGGGTCCTGCCCTCGGGGTGGAAGCGCTCCAGCCGCCGCGGCGGCACGATGCTCGGCAGCAGCATCTCCCACATGAGGGTGGTCTCCTCGGTCAGGTCGGCCCGGCCGCTGAGGACCTGGGAGCTGAGCTGGAGTCCGGTCCAGGAGCCGACGATCAGCCGGGCCACCCGTCCGGGGTCGAGGTCCGCCTTGACGTCTCCGCGCTGCTGGGCCTGGACGAGGCACTCCCGGAAGAGCTCGATCCACCGGGTGTAGGGCTCGCCGGCCGGGCCGGCCTTGGCGCTGCGGTCGATGACGAGCCGGATGCCGGCCCGCACCCGGACGTCCGCCACCAGCCGCCGGGCCATGGCGTGCACGATGTCGATGACGGTCTGCATCCCGGGTCTCCCCTGGTCCGTGACCGACTCCAGGGCGGAGAACTGCTCGTCGACGAGGGCCTGGGCGAGCTCCTCCTTCGAGCCGAAGTGGAAGTAGAGCGCCCCCTTCGTCACCCCGGCCTCCTTGAGGATGTCCCCGAGCGACGTGCCGTGGTACCCCTCGGCGTCGAAGACGCGGGCCGCCCCGTCGAGGATGGCCGACCGGGTGACCTCCGCGCGTTCCTGCCTGACCATGCGCCCACCCCTGCCTGTGTCACGACGAGCTCTCGCGATCAGTCTGCCTTCCCGATCAACAAAGAAACCAACCGACTGGTACTTTTCCGGGCCGTTCGGGGTAACACTCCGGAGGACGTGGGGGGGTCGGATGGCGGACTGGATCCGGGTGGGAACCGTCGGCGCGCACGCCGGGCGGGGAGGGCGTCGCACCATCCCTCTCCCGGCACCGCGGTCCCTAAACGACGTGCAGATCACGGCAGTCGGGCGCGGCCGGGCCGAGCGGACGCCGTCCGGCGAGACCGGTGTGAGCGGGTGCGCCCCTGTGTGCTCCCCGCCGGCGGCGGCTACGGTGGAGTATCCGACGGCTGTGGGAGGCTCTCTCGTGACGAGCGGAACCGCGACGACCCGACAGGCCGGAACCTCTTCCACCGTGACCGCTCCGGCCCTCACCTCCGTGACCCGCATCGGTGTGACGGGCCACCGCCGCATTCCGGGCCCGGTCCTGCCGGGCGTGCGGGCGGAGATGCTCAGACACCTCGGCGGCGCCCTGGAGGCCCTCTCCTGCCTCGCGGCCGGCGCCGACCAGCTCTTCGCGGACATCGCCCTGGACAACGGCGTCCCGGTGACCGCGGTGATCCCGGGCATGGACTACGAGGCCCACCTCGACGACGACGCGGCCCGCGCCGGGTACCGCAGGATCCTGGGCGCCTGCGCGAACCGGGTCGAGCTGCCGCTCGAGCCGACGCACGAGGAGGCGTACTTCGCGGCGGGCCGCTGGATCGTCGACCACTGCGACCGTCTGATCGCCGTGTGGGACGGCCGCCCGGCCCGGGGGCTCGGCGGCACCGCCGACGTGGTGGCCTACGCGCGCAGGACGGAGGTCCCGGTGACCGTCCTGTGGAAGCCGGGCGTCCACCGCGAGCCCTGATCGCCAACTCCCCAATGGGTAAACCGCTCTGAGGTTCCGTCAACCACCGAACCCGCCCAACCAGTCCGAGTGCTGCGGTGACACCAGCCGTTCCGCCTCGGCCACGGCGTGGGCCCACCGCTCCTCGGTCACCGTCGTGCTCATCTCCACCCGCAGGGTCTCCAGATCCTGCTCGACGAGCGAGTGCGCATAGGTCAACGGCCGGTGCCTGCGCACCTCCTGCCAGGCCACGCCGGCCGCCGCGGACGCGCTGAACACCCCGGTCAGGTCCCAGCCGCCGAGCATCCCGGCCGCCCGGAGCACGGCGGCGAGCAGGGCCAGCAGGGTCAGTACGGCGGTCACCGACGACCACCGCACGGAGGCGCGGTGGGCCTGCGCGGCGCGGCGCCGGTACCAGGCGTGCTGCTCCATCAGCCGCTCGCGCAGATAGACGTCCCGCCGCACCGGGAAGGCCTTCGCCCGCACCTGCCGCATCACCGGGGTTATCTGCCCCTCGCCGCGGGCGTGGGCGCCGTTCCTGGAGTCCTCCCAGCCCACCTTGCGCATCTCCCGCAGCCGTTCCTCGACCCGCTCGGCGAACAGCGCGTCCGCGTTGGCCACTTGGGAGTGGAAGACACCGCCGTGCACCATGTACTGCCAGGCCAGGGACTTCAGCATCTCGGCGACGGCACGATGGGCCTGCCAGCGGGCGCGGGCCCGCCGGCGCGTGGTGCGCAGACCGATGCCGATGGTCAGGGCGTACAGCAGCGCGGCCAGGAACGCCGGGACATGGCTGTCCAGGCGTTCGGCCAGCATGGCCGAGGTGGTGGCGGCCAGCAGGACGACCAACTGGGCACGGACAGCGCGGAAGGATTCACTCTGACGGGTGATCGCGAGTTGATCGTTCAAACGGAAGAGCGGGGGGAGGTCGTCGTCGTTCCATGTGACGCCCGGCCCCGGAATACCGACCCTCATGGCCCACCCCCGACAACAGGCTCGCCCGGACATCCGAGTATGGGCGCGTACGCGCGCGCTAGCCATGCTCCGGAGCCCTTCGGCTGGGGTAGGGTCCGCCTAAAACCGGGTTGTCTCTGTCTCATGGTTCGATTTCCGACACCGGGCCTCAGGTCTCCTTGGGCCGGGGACACGCCGGTCCCCACGGAAGGAGACATCAGACAGATGAAGGCTCAGACGGTCACGGAACGCGCGACGGCCGCCGGCTCCGCTCCCCACGGTCAGCACACCCCGCTGGGTGCGATCGACTCCACCGCCACGACGAAGGCCGCTGACCGGGTCACGGGTGGTCCGGGACGGCGTCCGACGACGTTCGACTCGGCGCTGTAGGACGGACGTCCGGCAGCGACCGCGCGCGCCGTCCACGACGGCGTGCGCGGTCGGTCCGCCGGAGTACGGTCGGATACCACAACACACCTGTGCGGTATCCCAATTGGCCGATACTTGGCGTGCGGGGGTGACGGAGAGCGGTAGCGTGTGCTAAGTGACCGTTTCCACGGGGGACCACCCACTCCAGCAACTCGTCCTGAAGATCCACAGTCGGTGTGATCTGGCGTGCGACCACTGCTATGTGTACGAGCACGCGGACAAGAGCTGGAAGACCCGCCCGGTCGTGATCGGCGAGGACACGGTCCGTCGGACCGCCGACCGGTTCGCCGCGTACGCGCGTGACCACGACCTCTCCTCCGTGACCGTCATCCTGCACGGCGGCGAGCCCCTGCTGGCCGGTCCGGCCCGACTCCGGTCCATCTGCGCCGAGTTCAGCTCCGCACTCGACGGTGTCGCCGAGCTGGAGCTGAAGATCCACACCAACGGCATGCAGCTCAGCCGCCGCCATCTGGACGTCTTCCGGGAGTACGGCGTCCTCGTCAGCGTCTCGCTCGACGGCGACCGGGCCGCCAACGACCGGCACCGGCTGGACCGCAGATACCGGAGCAGCTACCACCGGGTGCTGCGCGCCATCGACCTGCTGCGCACCGAGGAGTACCGGCACCTCTTCGGCGGACTGCTCTGCACGGTCGACGTGGCGAACGACCCCGTCGTCGTGCACGACACCCTCTCGGCCCTCGCACCGCCCCGCATCGACTACCTGCTCCCCCACTCCACCTGGGACACCCCGCCACCACGCGGCACCTCCGGTTCGGCGACGCCGTACGCCGACTGGCTGCTCGCCGTGTTCGACCGCTGGACGGAACAGGGCCGCAAGGTACGGGTGCGGACCTTCGACTCGGTGCTCAGCACCCTGCGGGGCGGGCCCAGCCTGACCGAGGCCATGGGGCTGGCCCCCTCCGACCTGGCGGTCGTGGAGACGGACGGCTCCTTCGAGCAGGTGGACTCGCTCAAGACGGCCTACGACGGCGCTCCGGCCACGGGGTTCCACGTCGACCACCACACGTTCGAGCAGGTGGCCCGGCATCCCGGCGTCCAGGCCCGGCAGCGCGGTCTGCTCGGGCTCTCGGAGACCTGCCGCGCGTGCCCGGTGGTGGAGTCCTGCGGCGGTGGTCTCTACGCCCACCGCTACAGCAGCGAACGCGAGTTCGACAACCCGTCGGTGTTCTGCGCCGATCTCCGCGCTCTCGTCGACGGGATCGCCGAGCGGATCACCGACCGCGCCCTCTCGCCCGCCGTCCTCGACCCCGAGGCCCTGCGGTTCGCCCGGCAGGAGCTGGACCGGACCCTCCTCGCCTACGCCAACGAACGGCTGGCCGGGCACCCCGACTGGGACGCGGCCTGGCTGGCCCTGCTGCGGCTGGACGCGGACCGGACCACCGCGGAGCACCTCAACCGGGTGCTGTCCCACCCCTACCTGCGAGCCGCCCTGCGGCACGCGGAGGCGGCCCACGTCACCGCCGCCCGCTTCGCCCGCGTCGCCGTGGCGGCGGCCGTGCACGCGCACGCCCCGCTGGAGCTCACCTGGGAGCAGCCGGACCGGGAACTGCACCTGCCGACCCTCGGCACCCTGACCCTGCCCGCGCCGGGACGGGTGGCGGCCGAGGTGAGCGCACGGGGTCTCGACGTCCGCACCGACGACGGCACCCGCCTCACTGTCGGCGACCAACCGACCGACGCCTGGCGGCCGTTGACGCTGCTGAAGGTGACCGCCACCGAGCCGCTGCTGATCGACGACGCGGACCCGCGCCGTGCGGTCTACCCGGCCCCCGTCACCGCCCCCCTGGAGCCGGACGAACTCGACGCGTTCCGGGAGCAGTTGCGGACCGCCTACGAGCTGATGGCGGAGCGAGGTTCCGGGGCGGACGACGACCGCAACGCCCTGCGCGTGGACGCCGTCACCCCGCTCGTCGCGGGGTCCGGCGTGCGGCTCGCCGTCGACGGTCTGGGCGGGCTCGGAGTCGCCGTCGACTTCGAACCCGACGCTTTCGTACGGGAGTTGCCGCGTCTCGGGCGCCAGGCCCGGCTGGCCGCACTGCGGGCGACGACCGATCTGCACGTGCCGGGCAACCAGGCCGGGCGGCTGCTCACCGAGGCCGTCGACGGTCTGGGCGACGTGGCCTACTGGGGCCCCGGGACCCCCGAGGGCCGCCGCTCCCTGGCCCGGGCCGGACGCGCCCTGGCCGCCCTGACCGAACGGCCCGACCGTGACCTCACCGAGAGCGGCGAGGTGCTGGCCGCGGAGCTGCGCGCGGAGTGGACGACGATCGCGGGGCGACCGTGACGGAGACGGTTGCCCGGACCGCCCTGGGGGAGGACGACCGTCAACTGGCGGACTTATTGACGGAGTTACCGCTGCGCCCCGAGGTCCCCCTCATGGTCCACGCCTCCCTGAGCGGCACCGGCCTGTCCCCCACCCGGGTCCGGGACACGCTGCTCGACGCGCTCGGCCCGCGCGGCACGCTCGTCGTGCCCGCCTTCACACCCGAGAACTCGGACAGCTCCCGCGCCCACCGGGCCCTCGTCGCCCACCTCGGCGCGGAGGAGGCCGAGCGGTTCCGCGCGTCGATGCTCCCCTTCGAGCCGGACGCCACGCCCTGCCCCTCGATGGGCGCGCTGGCCGAGTGCGTGCGGACCACTCCGGGAGCCGTGCGCAGCGCCCACCCGCAGACCTCGCTGGCCGCGATCGGCCCGCGCGCGGGCGAGCTGCTCGCCGGGCACGACCCGCACTGCCACCTCGGCGAGCGCTCCCCGCTCGCCAAGCTGTACGCCGCCGACGCCCAAGTGCTGTTGCTGCGCGTCGGGTTCGAGGTGTGCAGCGCCTTCCACCTCGCCGAGTACCGGATGACCCCGCGACCGCCCCGGCGGCAGTACCGCTGTGTGCTGGGCGACAAGGGGAACTGGGTCACCTACGAGGACCTGACCTTGGACGACGGTGACTTCGCGGAGGCCGGCGCACGGCTTCCGGGTGAACTCCTCGTGCGGCGGGAATGGTCCGGAAGACCGGTCACGCTGTTCGGAATGCGGGCCGCCGTCGACGACGTACGCGATCAACTGTCCAGATCTCGTCTCCGGAATGACGTGAAATAAGCGATCCGTCGGGCCTTCTGGTCGGGCACATTGTTCTTCCGGTTCCAGGTGGCTCCGGCTACGGGGTCACCGACGCGCAGGGGGGCGTGTTGGACACACCTGACGGAGAGTGGGGCCAGGCCCCGGCCGAGGGGCAGCCCTATTTCTTCCTCAGCTACGCCCACACCCCGCCGTGGGGATCGGGCGGCGGCGACCCCGACCACTGGGTGCACCAGCTCTACCGCGACCTGTGCAACCACATCATGGCGCTGACCGACCTGCCCGCCGGGGCCGAAGTCGGCTTCATCGACCGGGAGATGGGCTCAGGGGTGGGCTGGCCGCGCAAGCTCAGCGAGAACCTCGCCCGCTGCCGCGTCTTCGTACCGCTGCTGTCACCGCGCTACTTCACCAGCGAGATGTGCGGCCGGGAACTGTACGCGTTCAACGAACGCCTGCTGCACGCCCGGGCCGTCGGCGGACGCGAGGTGTCCGCCATCGTCCCGGCCCTGTGGACGCGCGTCGACTTCCACCAACTTCCCGACTCCATACGTCACATACACCTGGACCGCACGACCTTCGGCGACCGTTACGCCACCAACGGCTTCTACGGGCTCATCAAGCTCAGCAGACTGCGCGACGAGTACGAGGAGACCGTCCTCACCCTCGCCCAGCGCATCGTCCAGGTGGCCGAGGAGACACCGCTGCCGCCCGGCCGGCTGCGCGACTACGAGTCGACCCCGAGCGCGTTCCGCCCGCGCGGCGAGGAACCCCGGCACATCCATCTGACGGTGGCCGCGCCCACCCTCGACAGCGTCCCCGGGGACCGGGACCCGCGCCCGTACGGCGAGGACCCGCTGGACTGGAACCCCTACCACTCCGAGTCGACCCGTCCGCTGCCCGCCCTGGCGGAGGAGCTCATCCGCTCGCTGGACTACCGCCCCACGGTCTCCTCCTTCGACGACGAGGACACCGAGGGCCCGCTCTCCGCGGGCACCGGCGAGGAGGGCGGCAAGACGGGCCGCCCGCGCATCCTGCTCGTCGACCGGTGGACGCTCACGGACGAGGAACGGCGGCGCAGGCTCAAGGCGTTCGACGCGCAGGCCCAGCCGTGGGTGAGCGCGGTCGTCCCGTGGAACCGCGCCGACCTGCAGTGCCACGGCGACGAGGGCCAGCGCCTGACCATGGAGTTCGAGCGCACCCTGCCCCTGCTGCTGGAGCGCGGCAGACGCACCGACTGCCGTACCGCGGTCAACGGCGTCCCCACCCTCAAGGCGTTCACCGACGTGCTGCCCGCCGTCGTGGCGCACACCACCCGGCAGTACCTGAAACACGCGGAGGCGCATCCGCCGCCGGGTCCGCACGTGCCCAGGCCCCGTCTGCTGGGCCCCATCCAGCCGCCGTACCCGGAAGGCGGACCCGACCACGGAGGAGAAGCATGACGGGCCCGCGCGACGGACGTGTCATCACTTTCTATTCCTACAAGGGCGGTACGGGCCGCACCATGGCGCTCGCCAACACCGCCTGGATCCTGGCCGCCAACGGCAAACGGGTGCTCGCCGTCGACTGGGACCTGGAGGCGCCGGGCCTGCACCGCTTCTTCCACCCGTTCCTCGACCCCAAGGCGCTGTCCGCGACCCCGGGCGTCATCAACATCATCCAGGACTACGCCTGGGCCGCGACCACCGGAACCCAGCGCCCCGACGACTGGCACTTGTCCTACGCCCAGGTCGAGCAGCACGCCGTCTCCATCCGCCCCGAGCGCTTCGACCTGCACTTCCCCGAGGGCGGCTCCCTGGACTTCCTCTCCGCGGGCCGCCAGGACCGGGCCTACTCGGCGGCGGTCACCTCGTTCGAGTGGGACAACTTCTACGAGCGTCTCGGCGGCGGCACCTTCCTCAGGGCCCTGCGGGCCAGCATGAAGGCGACGTACGACTACGTCCTGATCGACAGCCGCACCGGCCTGTCGGACAACGCCGACATCTGCACCATGGAGATGCCCGACGTCCTGGTGGACTGCTTCACCCTGAGCGACCAGGCGCTGGAGGGCGCGGCAGTCGTGGCCCGCAGTGTCGAGGAGGGCTACCGGCCGCGCCGGATACGGGTCCTGCCGGTGCCGATGCGCATCGACGAGGGCGAGAAGGAGAAGGTCGACGCCGGCCGCGCGCTGGCCCGGATGCGCTTCGAGGGACTGCCCAAGGGGGCGGACGGCCGGCCGCTGAGCCAGGAGGAGCTGAGCGCCTACTGGGGCAACGTCGAGATCCCCTACCGCCCCTACTACGCCTACGAGGAGACCCTCGCCACCGTCGGCGACGAGAGCGGCATCGCCAACTCGCTGCTGTCCGCCTTCGAGCGGCTCACCGCCGTCATCTCCGACCGCGAGGTCACCTCCCTGCCGCAGATCCCCGAACCGGTCCGGCTGCGCTGCCGGGACGCGTACCTCAGGCGCCGGCCGCTGACCAGCGTGGCCGACGTCGTGGTCGCGTACGCGGCGGAGAAGCGGATGTGGGCCGACTGGGTGGAGTACCTGCTGAAGCGGGCGGGCTGCGAGGTCACGCTGCACGAGATCTCCACCGGCCCGGTCGAGCCGGCGGAGACCACCGCCCACACGGTGGTGCTGCTGTCGAAGACCTTCCAGGAGTCCCGGTACGCCGACTCCGTCTGGCGGGCACTCGGCGAGCGGCCCCAGGACGGGGCACGCGGTTCGGTGGTGCCGCTGCGCGTCGAGGAGGTCCCGCTCCCGGAGCCCTGCACCGACCTGCACCGGCTCGACGAGACGGAGTGCGTGGCCGCGCTCCAGCGGGCACTGGAACTGCCCTTGCAGCAGGCGGAGAACAGCCCGTCGGCGCCCCGCTTCCCCGGCATCACCCCCGGCATCTGGAACGCGCCCCAGCGCAACACGACCTTCACCGGCCGGGCCCCGATCATGGACCGGATCCGCACCCAGCTCGGCGAACTGTCCGGACCGCCGCAGCCGCAGGCGCTGTTCGGACTGGGCGGCGTGGGCAAGACCCAGCTCGCCATCGAGTACGTGCACCGGTTCATGGCCGACTACGACCTGGTCTGGTGGATGTCCGCCGAGCATGTCGACGACGTGGTCGCCTCGCTCGCCGAACTCGCCCCGCTGATAGGCGCGACGGGCACCGAGGAGGACATGACGAAGGCCAGCCAGGAAGCCGTGCAGCGGCTGTCCCGGGGCCTGCCGACCAAGCGCTGGATCCTCGTCTTCGACAACGCCGGCGACCCCGCGGAGCTGGCCCGCTACTTCCCCACCGGGGACGGCGGCCACATCCTCGTCACCTCCCGCAACCAGGCCTGGTCCCAGCACGGGGCATCCCAGCAGATCGACGTCTTCGAGCGCAAGGAGAGCATCGAGCACCTGACCCGGCGCACCGAGGGCGGGCTGACGGCCGAGGACGCCGACCGGGTGGCGGAGGCCGTCGGCGACCTGCCGCTGGCGGTCGAGCAGGCGGCGGCCTGGCTGGCCGAGACCGCCACCCCGATCGAGGACTACCTGCGGCAGTTGGCCCGGCAGACCACCGAGGTCCTGGACCTCAACCAGCCGCCCGACTACCCGCGCACCGTCGCGGCGACCTGGAACGTCTCGATCGAACAGTTGGAGAAGCGCTCACCCGCGGCGGTACGGCTGCTCCAGCTCTGCGCCTTCCTCGCGCCCGAGCCGATCTCCCAGCAGTTGCTCTACAGCAAGGAGATGATCGCGGCGCTCAAGCCGTACGACCCCTCCCTCCAGGAGAGTCTGCTGCTCGGCCGGGTCATCCGGGAGATCGGCCGGTTCGCGCTGGCCAAGGTCGACCAGAAGACCAACAGCCTCCAGGTGCACCGGCTGGTGCAGGCCGTGATCCGCTCCCAGATGCCCGAGGAGAAGCAGCACGAGGCCCGGCACGTCGTGCACACGGTCCTTGCGGGCGCCCGGCCCGACGGTGACGAACCCATCGACGACCCGACCACCTGGCCCCGCTTCGGCGTCATCTGGCCGCACCTGGCCGCCTCCGACGCGCGCAACTGCCGGGAGGCCGACACCCGCCGTCTGCTCATCGACCGGGTCCGCTACCAGTGGAAACGCGGTGACTTCCTGGCCGCGCGGCGACTGGCGGAGGACCTGCTCCAGCACTGGCGGCCGGTGCTCGGGGAGGACGACGTCTACTACCTCTACCTGCGCTTCCACCTCGCCAACGTGCTGCGCTCGCAGGGGCGTTACGTGGAGGCCCGGGAGATAGGGGAGGACCTGCTGGAGCGGCAGCGCCGGGAACTGGGCGAGCAGCACCCGCACACGTACGCCACCATGTCCGCGCTCTCCAGCGACCTGGCCGCCCTCGGCGAGTACACGAAGGCGGTCGAGCTGGCGAAGGAGGCGCACGTCGGCTTCAGCGAGATCTTCCACGAGTCGCACCGGCGCACCCTCAGCGCGGCCAACAACCTCGCCCTGGCGCTGCGGATGGTGGGCAACTACGGCGAGGCCCGCGGCATCGACCAGGACACGCTCGACCGGCGCATGGCGGTCCTCGGCCCCGACCACCCGTACACGCTGGCCTCGGCCGAGCGCCTCGGCCGGGACCTCAGGGAGGTCGGCCGGTACGCGGAGTCGGTGTCGATCCTGTCGCGGACCTACGCGGCCCACAAACGCATCCTGACCCGGGAGTTCCCCGGCACGCTGCGCTGCGCCAAGTCCCTGGCGGTGTCGCTGCGCCGCAACGGCCAGCTCGAGGACGCCCGGCGGCTGACCGAGGCGACCCGCAAGCAGTACAAGGACCAGTACACGGCCCCGACCCCCGACTCGCTCGCCTGCGAACTGAACCTGGCGGCCGACCTGTTCGCGGCCGACGAACGGGACCGGGCCCGCGAGGTCGCCCGGGACGTGCTCGCCGAGTACATGAAGGTGCCGGGCGAGGCCCACCCGTACACCCAGGCGGCCCTGAACAACCTGGGGATCTTCCACTGGGGCTGCCGGGACCTGGACGAGGCGGAGGCGGTGTTCCTGAAGGTGCTGCCCCGGATGGCGGAGGTGCTGGGCGAGCACCATCCGCACGCCGTGTTCTGCAGCGTGAACTACGCCAACGTCCTCTACGACCAGGGCCGTTACGAGGAGGCGCGGGAGCGGGACGAGGCCGCGCTGCCGGTGCTGCGCGGGGCGCTCGGCGGCCACCACCCCGAGACGCTCGCCGTGGTCACCAACCTGGGGCTCACCCTGCGCGCCCTGGGCCGGGACAGCGAGGCCCGGGCCCTGCGGGAGGAGGCGATGGCGGAACTGCGCCTGCTGCTCGGCGAGGACAACGGCATCACCCTCCTGGCGAGCCGGGACCGGCGGATCTACCGGGACCTGGAGCCGCTGTCGGTGTGATCCGAGGCGGGGCGGCACCGGCCGACGGGGCGGCGCCGCCCGTCAGTTCACCCGCGCGTCGGTGAGCAGCCAGTCCAGTACGGCGGGCAGGGCGCGCAGCGCGGCGAAGTGGGCCGACGTGGGCTCCAGGACGGCCGTGGCGCGTGGGATGCGGTCGGCGAGCCAGGAAGCGTGCGAGGCCGGGGAGAAGACGTCGTCCTTGCCGTGCCACAGCAGCACCGGGACCTTGATCCGGGCCGGGTCGAACCCCCAGGAGGCGGTGAGCGCGAGGGCGTCGTCGATCCAGCCGTACGGTGAAGTGCGCAGCGCCTCGCGGTAGTTGCGCAGCAGCATCGAGCGGATGGTGTTGTCCGAGACGATCAGCCGGTCGTCGGCGGTGAGGTCCTCGCGCAGTTCCTCCAGCAGCCGCGCGGGGTCGCTGCGGATGGCGGCGGAGCGCGGGATGATCCCGGCGGCGAACCGCTCGGGGTCGGAGGCGGCCGTGCTCAGGGCGACGACGTTGGACGGAGCCATCCCGGCGTACCAGTCCAGGCCCTCGGCGTCACGCGGTGCCCAGCCCACCATCGCCGCCGCCCGGGTGACCCGGTCGGGGAGCAGCGCGGCGCAGGCCAGGGCGTGCGGGGCGCCGGCGGACCGGCCGGCCACCGCGAACCGGTCCAGTTCGAGGGCGTCGGCGACATCGGCGACGTCCCGGGCCACGTCCGCCACCCGGCGGCTCGGCATCCGGTCCGAACCGCCGTACCCGGGACGGTCGTAGCTGATGAGGCGGGCGCCGCGCTGGTGGAGGAACATCGAGCGGGGTTTGGGCCCGACCCGGCTGCCCGGCATGCCGTGCAGGAGGAACACGGGGCGTCCGTGCGGATCCCCCGAGACCTCCACCCGTAACCGTCGTCCGTCCGCCGTACGCACATGGTCGGGCACCGCCGCGCTCCCCCCACCCGAGGCCTTGACCGGGCCACGCTGCCCGAACCTTGCCCACGCGGGCGTACGGCGAAACGAATTCGCAGGTCAAACGGGACCGGGGCCGGACGGACCGGCGCAGTTCGGCCATCGCGGCGAGGTCCCGCCGGGGCCGCCGGCCGGGGCGCGGGGCGCGGGGCCGGTCAGAGGGCGAACCAGCAGCGGACCGCCGTGCCGTCCGGCCCGGTGTGCACCCGTACGAGGTCGGCGACGAGGTTGACGATGAGCAGACCGCGGCCGCCCTGCTGGTCCCGGGAGGGCGGGCGGCGGCCGGCCAGCAGGTCGCTGAGGTGGCCCCGGTCGCGGACCTCGCACACCACGTGCCGGTCCTCGGCCCACACCCGCAGCAGGCCCGAACCGCCGCCGTGCACCACGCTGTTGGTGGTCAGCTCGGCGACGGCCAGCGCCAGGTCGTCGAGCCGGGGCCGCACGAGCCCGAACCGCTCGGCCGCGTCGGACGCGAAGTGCCGGATCTCGCCGAGCACATCGGCGACGAAGGCGTGGGCGGCAACGTCCGGGGCCGGGGGCAGCGGGGTGTTGTAGCGGGCGTACACGGCCTCGACGTCGTACCGTCCGCTCTCCTCCTCGCGTCCGGACCCGGCGTCGACGACCACGGGGTGGGTGGCGTAGGCGTCGGCGACGGCCTGCGGGTCGAGGCGGCCGGTGTCGTAGGGGCACAGCACGGTGACCTCGCGGCCCCGGAAGGCGGTGTTGATGAGCGCCTCGTGCTGGACGCAGGCGGGGTACTCGACGGCGGAGCGGCCGGCCCAGACCGGTTCGCCGACGATCGAGACGCGGGTGCCGGGCGGCTGGGCGTCGGCGAAGGCGCGCAGCACCCCGGGGATGATCCGGCCGGGATTGCGTCCGGCCTCCCGCATGTCGAGGAAGCGCACGGTCTTCTCGGCGCCGAGCTCCGCCTTCAGCAGCCGCAGGTTCTCGGTGGGCACGGCCACGGCCACCGGTTCGCCGGCGGCGAGCGCCTTGTGCACGAACGGCACCACTCCGGCGAGGTACTCCCGCTCGTCGCGGTAGAAGAGCGCGGGATGCGCGAACGGATCCGTGGTCCCGGCCACGGTGGTCACGGTGTCACCGCGTTCCCGCGCGCCGGAGGGCGGCGGCGTGCCGCCTCGTACCGGATCCTCACTCCGACTCCTCACCGCCGACCCGACTCTGTCCCTTCCGATACGTCTCCCCTCCCGGAACGTCTCCTGTCAATACCTGGACGAGACCGCGTTTACCCCCGGAGTGCGCCCGTCACGCCCCGGCGGCCCTGGTGTACTCCCCCTTCGGAGGGGCAGGCGCATCCCAGCACCGGCGGATCCGCGCTGCCGTGCGCGGGGCCGGGATCCGGCGGCGATCGGTGACTCAACGTCGTGACGACTGTGGGGAGCAGCGAGGCGGACATGGGCTCAGCGACACACATATCGTTCGCAGGGCGGCTGAACACCCTGACCATCGACGGCGGCGTGGACGGGGGCGGGGCCGTGCTCCACCCCCGCGGCGATCTGGTCCACGGCTGCGCGGACACCCTGGCCGGGACCCTGGCCCGACTGCCGGACGGCGTCGACCGGGTGGACCTGGACATGTCCGGCGTCGCCTTCATGGACACGACGGGGCTGCAGTTCCTGGAGGTCCTCGACACCTGGGCCCGCCGCCGTCGGGTACGGGTGTCGGCGACCGGCTGGAACGAGCAGCCGCGCCGGGTCCTGGCGGCGGCCGGTCTGGATCCCGGCGATCCGCTGCACGGTCCGGGGACGCGCCGGGAGCCCGTGCCCTCCGCCGTGGTCCTGGAGCGCGCCCAGCAGCTCGACCGGCTGCGCACGGAGGTCGAGCAGCTCCGGCAGGCGATCCTCACCCGCCCGGTCATCGACCAGGCGCGCGGGGTCCTGATGGCCACCCACGCCTGCTCCCCGGATCAGGCGTGGGACGTCCTGCGCGAGGCCTCCCAGCTCTCCAACACCAAGCTGCGCACGGTCGCCGCGGTGGTCACGGCCGGTGCCGAGGGCGGTGGCCCGGTGCCGTCGCCCGCACTGCGCCGGGCGCTGCGGACGGCGATCGACCGATGCCTGAACTGACCCGCGGCCGGGGGGATCCGTGTCAGTACGGCAGCAGCCGTCCCGACGGGGTCCTGCGGTCGATCTCGGGCTGCCGGGTGTCACGGGAGGACGAGGGCCGGCGGCTGACGCGAACGCGGATCTGGCGGTTCATGGCGCCCTCCTCGGGCCTTGACTGCTGTTCCCCGACACGGACCAGCCTCGTCTCCGAGTCCCGCCCGCACATCGTGCCCACGGAGGCACCTGTCCTGCCTCCCCGGGACGACCGCACCACCTCCCGCTACTCCCGGGGGAGGAGAACTACCCCCGAGAACGCCCGATCAAGCCTTGGCCGACGGGACGCGAAGGAACACCGGCCCGCGCGCGAGGCGCACACTGGAGGGGCGCGGCGGCCGGAAGCCGGTTCTCCGCGCTCCTTCGGGCGGGTTCGCGGGGCCCGGACACACGCACGCCAGGAGGGGCCATGCGCACAGGCACAGCTCCGGACGCGCCGGCGCCCCGCGCCGCACGGCGGTTCGGTGTCCCACGGTGGCTCGCGGCCCTACCGCTCCTTGTGCGCCCCCTCGTGCGCCCCCGTCGGCGTCCGGCTCCCGTCCGCCCGTCGCGGCCGGAGCAACTGCGGGCGCTGCTCGGGGTGCTGGACGAGGCCGTGGCCGCGCAGGGGCCGGCCGACGAGGCGGTGGCCGCGTGCGGCGCGCCCGGCCCGGTGCCGCGCGGGACGGCACGGGACTGCGGGGTGCAGAGCATCGGCCTGCACCGGCTGCGCGCCCGCCTACAAGACCTCGGGACCACCGACCCGGACCTGCTGGCGGCGCAGGCCCGCGCGGCCCGGCTGCTCGCCTACGACCTGTGGATGCTGCGCGCCTCGATGAACCTGGCCTTCGCCGACCGTCCCGTCGCCCGCACCGAGGCGGCCCGGCTGGGCCTCAACGGCCTGGGGCGTCCCGCGGACGACCTGCGCCGGCTGCGCGACACCCTGCGCGCGGAACTCCCCGAGGGCTGAGCCGGCGCGGTTTAATCGTTTCATCCTGAGCGTCAGATCAAATCTTCGACCCAGGCATTGACCGGCGTGTGGCGGAACCCTAACCTCCGGGCAACCCCGTTGAAACCTTTCACGAGCCGAGGCCGCGCCATGCCCTGGGACCTGTCACGCCGAAGACTTCTCCAACTGGGTGGCGCCACGGCCGCCTCGGTCGTCCTGACCGGCCCCCGCGCCGTCGCCGCCCCCGGCGCACCGCCCGCGCCGACCGGCACCCTGACCGACCTTCTGCCCCGGGCCCTCGCCACGACCGCCGGACAGCGGCCCCGGTTTAGCTGGCAGGTCCCCGACTTCGGCGCCGGAACCGTGCAGCGCGCCTACCAGGTGCAGGTGGCGGCCACGCCGGGCGGTTTCGAGGACGACCGGCTCGTCTGGGACTCGGGACGGCGGATGTCCGCCGACTCCGTCGCCGTACCGTACGAAGGGCCGCCCCTGGAGCCCCGTACCGCCTACTGGTGGCGGGTAGCGAGCTGGGGGGAGAAACGATCCTCCTGGTCGGCGCCCACCCTGCTCGCCACCTCGGTCGAGGACGAGTGGCGGGCCGAGCCGATCTGGGTGCCGGCCGGTCCGGTCATGACCGACGGCACGCTCACCGTCCGCGTGAGGATCACCGCCGTGGCCGCCGGCGTCTGGTTCCGGGCCGCGAACACCGCCGACAACTACCTGTGGCAGCTCCGCGCCGGCAGCCCCGGCGTGCTGCGCAAGCACGTCTGCGTCAACGGCACCTACACCGTCCTCGGCGAGGTGCGGCTGCCGTCCGCCGTCACCACCGGCCAGTGGCTGGACCTCACCGTCACCATGACCGGCTCGACCTTCACCACGTCCGTCGACGGCGTCACCGTCGACACCACCACCGACAGCCGCTACGCCTCCGGCAACATCGGCCTGCGCAACGGCCTGACCGAGTCCCAGGTCTACGACCGGGTCACGTTCACCGCCGCCGACGGGACCGTCCTGCTCGACGACGACTTCACCTCCGACCGGGGCACCTTCGCCGCCGGCACGGTCGCGGCGGGCACGCTCACCCTCCCCACCGGCGCCAACTCCCTCTCGTCCTACGGGGCCGACGACACCTGGGCCCTGCTGCGCCACGAGTACGCCACCGACGCGGGCAAGCGGGTGGCCGCAGCCGTCCTCTACGTCGCCGCGACCTCGCCGGACCCCGCCCGCCAGTACGTGGCCAAGGTGTGGAGCAACGGCACGGTGGTGGGGTACGCGTCGGTGCGCTCCGGCAGCGGCACGGCCTACCAGGCGTTCGACCTCACCGCCACCCTGGGGAGGACCAACGCGCTCGCCGCCCTGTGCTGGACCACCTCCGAGCAGCGTTTCCTGGCCCAACTGGAGATCACCTACACCGACGGCAGCCGCACGACCGTGGCCTCGGGGGACCACTGGAAGGCGCGCCGCCAGGCCGGGTTGCTGCCGTCGAGGGGCAGCGCGGGCAGCAGCTACTACGGCGTCCCGCAGGAGTACTGGGACCTGCGCCAGGAGCCGGTCGGCTGGACCCGGCCCGGCTTCGACGACAGCGGCTGGCTCACCCCGGCCGTGCGCACCGCGATCACCTCGCTGGTGCCGGCCCCGATCGAGCCGGTGCGCCTCCACGACGTCACCCCCGCCTCCGTCACCGAGGTCGCCGACGGGCGCTGGCTGGTGGACCTCGGGCGGGAGATCGTCGGCGGACTCGCCCTGGACGTCACCGGCAGCGCGGGCGACACGGTCGAGGTGCGCCTGGGCGAGGAGCTGAACCCGGACGGCACGGTCAGGTACCAACTGCGCGCCACCAACAGCTACCGCGAGGTGTGGACCCTGCGCGACGGCGGGCAGCGGTTCGAGCACTGGGGCTACCGCGGCTTCCGCTGGGCGGAGCTGCGCACCTCACTGGACCTGTCCGGGGCGGTCGTCACCGGGCGCGCGTGGAAGCTGGACTGGGACGCCGAGGAGGTATCCTTCCACAGCTCCGACCCCGCCCTGGACCGGGTCTGGGAGCTGTGCCGGTACTCCATCGAGGCCACCCGAGGCGACCTCTACCAGGACACCCCGACCCGGGAGCGCGGCCCCTACGAGGGGGACGCGCTGATCAACCAGCTCTCCGAGTACGGCGTCCAGCGCTCCTACGCCCTGACCCGCTGGTCCATCGACTACCTGGTCCGCAAGGGCACCTGGCCCACCGAGTACCGGCTGATGTGCGCCCTGTCCGCCTGGGAGGACTACCTCGCCACCGGCGACGACCGCCAACTCGCCAAGGACTACGACCTGTTGGCGGCGAAGAACCTCACCGGGCACCTGGACTCGCGGGGGTTGGTGAGCAAGGCGCCCGGCAGCAGCAGCCAGGACCTGGGCGACCTCGTGGACTGGCCGGTCGCCAGCCGCGACGGATACGTGTTCACCAACGTCAACACCGTCGTGAACGCCTTCCAGTTCGCGGCCTTCGACGCGCTCGCCAAGTGCGCCGAGGCGCTGGGCAGAACGGACGACGAGAAAACGCTGCGGGATCGCGCCGACACGCTCGCCACCGCCATGCGAGCCACCCTGCTCGACAGCGCGGCGGGCCGCTTCCTCGACGGCGAGGGCACCACCCACAGCGCCCAGCACGCCACCGCGTTCCCGGTCGCCCTCGGCGTCGCGGACCCGCTGGACGCCGACGTACGGGCCCGGCTCGGGGACACCCTGGCCGCGGGCGGGATGCGGGTGAGCGTGTACGGGGCGCAGTTCCTGCTGGACGCGCTCTTCCGGCTCGGCCGCTCCGACGCGGCGCTCGCACTGCTCACCTCGACGGCCACCAACTCCTGGCTGCACATGCTGGATTCGCTCAAGGCCACGATCGTCACCGAGGCCTGGGACCCGGCGCTGAAGTCCAACACCACCTTCTCGCACGCCTGGGCCTCCGCCCCGGCCAACGCCGTCGCGCGGCACGTGCTCGGTGTGCGGGTGAGCGCACCCGGCGCGGCGGAGTTCCTGGTCCGCCCGAGGACCGGCGCCCTGACCGACGTCTCCGGCACGGTGCCGTCGGTGCGCGGCCCGGTTCAGGTCGCCGTGCACCGCTCGGCCGACGCCCACACGACCCGGGTCACGGTGCCGCCCAACTCCCGTGCGGTGCTGGAGGTGGAGATCGGTGCGGCGGACCAGGCGGGATACCGGGTGACGGGACCCGACGGGGGCCGGTTGCCGGCCAGGGCGTTCACCGACCTCACCGGCACGGTGCTGCGGGTCGGGCCCGTCGGCTCCGGCACGACGAGGGTCGAGCGGCTGCGGCCCTGATCCCCGGGCGGCCGCCCCCGCCCGGGTCACCTGCCGGGATCGAGCCGGTGGGCGAGGTCCTGGGCGGTGGCGCGGGTGAGGTCGCCGTAGAAGGGTCCGACGAGCTCGAGACGGCCGCCGGTGAGCGGGGCGGCCACGGACGGGGTGCCCCACAGCTCGCCGTCCACGACGATGGCGAACTCGTTGCGCGGGGCCGGGGCCGACGCGAGGGAGCCGGTGAGGGTGGCGAGACTCCTCCGGTCGGCCGCGTCGAGGCTCACCTCGACCCGCCAGGTGCCGTCGCTGCCGCTCCTCACGGCCCTGGCGGAGGCGACCTGGACTCCGGTCATGCCCGTGGCCCGGTCGACCCGGACGCAGTACGTGGGGTGGTAGGCGCTCGCCCGCACGGTCCAGCCGCCGCTGCCGGGGACGCAGGCCCTCTGGTCGGCGGAGGTGACAGGCAGCAGGGAGACCAGGGCCGCCTTCTCGGTGCCGGCCCCGGCGCCGGGCCGTACGTGTGCGCGGGAGACGGTCCCGTCCGCGACGGCCGCCCCGGCGGTGGCGATCGCGGCGACGGCGACGACGCCGACCCCGGCGCGGGTCAGCCGCTGCCGCCGCCGGGCGATCCGCAGCGCGCCGTCGGCCAGCCCGGCCAGGTGGGCACCGGCGGCATCGCCGCTCTCCCGGACCTCGGCGTGCAGGGCGGCGTGCAGCGGGTGTTCGGTGGAGTCGTTCATGCGACGGCGCCCCTTCCGGAGACGGTGGAGGAGGCGCCCGACGGTCCCGCCTCGGCCAGGGTGGCGCGGAGGGAGGCGAGGGCCTTGTGGGTCTGGCTGCGGACCGTCCCCTGGGCGACGCCCAGGATCGCGGCGATCTCGGCGTCCGGCCGGTCCTCGAAGTAGCGCAGCACGATCACCGCGCGCTGCCGCTTGGGCAGTCGCCGCAGCGCGGCCATGATGTCCTGCCGCTGGACCACCGTGTCGGCCCAGTCGGCGGCCTGCGCGGACGGCCGGTCCGGGACGCTGTCGGTGACCGTCTCCCGTCCCCAACTGAGCAGCCGGAAACGGTCCACCTGGGCGTGGTAGAGCGCCCGGCGCACATAGATCTCCGGCTGCTCCCGGTCGCGCAGTCTCGACCAGCGACGGGCGGTGGCCGCGAGCGCGGTCTGCAACAGGTCCCGGCCCTGCTCCCAGTCCCCCGTCAGCAGGTAGGCCGTGTGCAGCAGCGATCTCGACCGCGCCGCCACGAACTCGCGGAACTGGCGTTCCTCGTCGGCGTTCAATGCGCCCTCCCTCGTTCCCCCGTAAAGACGGGTCGGGAGGGCGGTTCCACTGCCCCGCCGGCCGGACTTTCTCGAACGGCCCGGCCGCGGCCGCCGCTCCGGCCCCCGCACGGCCGCGGGGCCGCGACACGGGCGTCGGACGCCCACGTCGCGGCCCCGGGCTTGCGCGCAGGGACGGCAACCGGTTCAGAGGATGCGGTACGGTCCCCAGCCGGTGCCCGCCTGGTAGCGGGTGCCGAGGGTGTCCATGCCGGTCTTCCCGGTGCCGGGGTAGACCCACAGCGTGTTGTCGGCGGCCTGGCGGGACAGCACGTCGGTGAGCCCGTCGTTGTTGTAGTCCCCGGTACGAAGGGCGTTCTGCGTCTGCCAGCTCCGCCCGACCTGGTAGCGGGTGCCGAAGGCGCCGCTCACCCGTCCGGTGCCGGGGTAGACCCACAGCGTGCCGTCGGACGCCTGGCGGGACAGCACGTCGGGACGCCCGTCGTTGTTGAGGTCGCCGGTGGTGATGACGTCCTGGCTCTTCCAGCCGGTACCGACCTGGTAGCGGGTGCCGAGGGTCTCCATGCCGGTCTTGCCGGTGCCCGGGTAGACCCACAGGGTGCCGTCCGACGCCTGACGGGTCAGTACGTCGGTGAGCCCGTCGGTGTTGAAGTCGCCGGTGCGGGTGACGTCCTGGGTCTGCCAGCTCCGGCCGACCTGGTAGCGGGTGCCGAAGGTCTCCATGCCGGTCTTCCCTGTGCCCGGGTAGACCCACAGGGTGCCGTCCGACGCCTGACGGGACAGGAGATCGCCGATGCCGTCGTTGTTGACGTCCCCGACGGTGACGGCGTCCTGGCTCTGCCAACCGGTGCCGGCCTGGAAGCGGGTGCCGAAGGTGCTGCCGGTCGCGTTCCCGGTGCCCGGGTAGACCCACAGGATGCCGTCGTCCTTGATCGCCACGAGGTCGGCCTTGCCGTCGCCGGTGACGTCGTCCGGGTTGCGGGAGACGGCGTGGGCGACCCAGTCGCCGAGGTCGTCGACCCGGGTGTCGACGGCGCCGGTACGGGTCTCGGCGGGATCGATGCCCAGGCAACCACCCTGCCAGGAACGGGAGTTGACGGCCACGAGCTCCGTGGTGCCGTTGACCGTGCGCAGGGCGGGACCGCCCGCGTCGCCCTTGCAGACGGTCGCGGTGTCGGAGCCGTCGAGGTCCACCGTGGTGGCCGCGGTGGCCGCGACGGTGAACGTGCCGGTGTGTAGCTTGTCGGGCACCCATTCGGTCTTCGTGCGCCCGAACCCGGCCTTCACCAGCTCCTCGCCCGCGGCGGCGGGCGAGGTCGCCAGCCGCACGGGCTTGACGGTGGGATCGGTGATCCTCGCGGCGAGTTTGACGAGCACCAGGTCCCGGTCGGCATGGGGGACGAGCCGGATGGCCGGCAGGACGCTGCCGCCCGTCTGGGTCAGGTCGGTGCGGCCGACGGTGACGGTGGTGGCGACGGCGGGTCTGCCCTCGGGGGGCTTGGCGTCCGTACCGAAGCAGGAGGCCGCGGTCAGGACCCACTGCGGGGCGACGAGGGTGCCGGTGCAGGCACTCTGCTCGCCGACGTTGATCTTCGCGACGAAGTTCAACTGCGCCGGGGCGTCGGTTCCGTTGAGTGCGGTGGCGGTGGGCGAGCTCAGCGCGAAGGGGGCCGCGACCAGCGCGGCGGCCGACACGGCGAGACGGAGACTTCGGGAGAGGTACGTCAACGTGGGTTCCTAGTCACGAGGGCCGCGCGTCCTGTGGGCACCGGATCGCGGGGCGGCGGGCGTGTCGGGATCGATCTGCGCTACTTGGTGGACCTGATCTCGACGAGCATGTGATCGCGGCTGTCCGGGTCCGCGGCCTCACCCACCGGCGTCCAGGAGTTCTTGAGGACGTCGAACGACTTCTCCTCGGTGCCCACGGTCATGTCGACCGCCGTCGTGTAGTCGTTGCCCTTGATCGCGTAGACCGCGGGGATCTCCAGGGTCAGCCAGCCCGAGTCGCCCACCACCTTGAAGCAGATCTTGTCCGCCTTGTCGCGGGCCATGATCTCCAGCAGACCGGTCCCGCTCGCGCAGTCGGCCAGGGTGATGTGCCCGTCGCCACGCTTGAGCAGGATCTTCTTCTCGGCCAGGATCTTGTCCGCCAGCGGGTAGTTGAAGTCCTCCACCGCGAAACCGGGTTCCTCCCCCGCGACCAGCGCGGTGGGGTTCGCCTCCTGCGAGGCCCCGCCGGGCAGGCCCGTGGTCACCGTGATCCAGGCCAGGGTGCCGACCGCGGCCGCACCCAGGGCGCGCCACGCGAGCCGTCTGCGTCGCGGCTTCATGGACGTCCCGCTGTCATTCCTCATCGCATCCCCAAGTTCGTCGCCGACGTCCGGATGCACGTCACCGGGCTCGAATTCGGGTGCACAGGATGCGATAGCGACATCGCCCCGCCGGGAATGCCCCAACTCCCTTGGAAAGCAGTCCCCTTGCCCCTCGAAGTGAGAGGCCCCCCGCCTCGGTCATCGTCATCCGCTTCGCCATACCAACACGAAGCGATCCCCTGGTCGAGTGCGTAAAACCAGGCATTAAGCGACATTCCGCATGGCTTTTCAGTGATCTCCGTCACACCACGTAAAGGTTGTACGGGAGATTGTGGAGGACGTGTAAAGCCTGCTTACGGGTCGGACAACAGCCGTAAATAAACGCGGAGTTGCAGATTACGACCGCACAACTAGCTCTTGCGGGCACGGCAGTTGATATGGGAAGACCCGAAAAACAGCGCCGTGCCCGGTGCGCGCCGAAGCGGCTGTGCCACCCCACGAGCACGGACGCGGCGGACACCGACCGGGACACCGGACCACACCAGCGGGCGGCCCCGACGGCGCCTACCGCCGCTCCCGCGTCGCCCGTGGAGCAACCGACCGCCGAAGGGGAGCACGCACCGCAGCGCGGCCCCGTCGATCCACTGGCGGTCGCCGCCGGAGATACAAAGGATCCTGTACCGAACCGGCGGTCCTCCGCTCGGCCCGGTCGGCCACGACGGGCCAGTCCGCCGTGTTCCGGAGCAGCTCCCGAATCCGCACCCGGATGAGACGTTTCCGCAGGGGTGGTGAAGTGCAAGGTGGGGCGGGTGGGACTCGAACCCACGGCCGACGGATTATGAGTCCGCTGCTCTAACCGGCTGAGCTACCGCCCCATAGCGGCGTGTCGCGTACATGCGTGCGCGCCGTCTGCCGCAGCATAGCCGCTCATACGATCTCCTGCTCCGCAGGGGCGACTTCGCCTGCCCTTCAGGACTCCCCTGTGACCTGGGCAGTTCCCCCGGACATGAAAAAGGACCCCATCGGGGGTCCTTCCTCTGCCTGCTCTCCCGACTGGACTCGAACCAGTAACCTGCCGGTTAACAGCCGGCTGCTCTGCCAATTGAGCTACGGAAGATCGAAGCTCCCCCGACTGGACTCGAACCAGTAACCTGCCGGTTAACAGCCGGCTGCTCTGCCAATTGAGCTACGGAGGATCGCTTCGTTGCATCGAACGTACCTCCCTGGGTATTCGCCAGGGGGCGGGCGCTCGCTGCGACACATACATTAGCGCAAGCAGGGGGGTGCTCCGCCAATCGGTTCCCCCGACACCGATACCGACACCGAGCCGACACCGACGTCGCACCGGATACCTACGCAAGGAAGGGTGACCGCCATGCGCTACAAGCTCACGTTCGTGGTCGGACTGACTCTGGGTTACGTGCTGGGCACCCGTGCCGGGCGCGAGCGCTACGAACAGTTGAAGAAGTCAGCCCGCCAGGTGGCCCAGAACCCGGCCGTCCGCAACACCGCGGAGACCGCCGCCCAGCAGGGCCGCCAGTTCGCCGGCAAGGCGTACCACGCGGTCAGCGACAAGGTGGGCGACCGGGTGCCGGAGTCCGTGACCCAGCGGGTGCGCTCGCTGCGGGACCGCAACACGAACGGCACCGCACAGGACGACTGGGGCACGAGCACCACATGAACCGAGGGTGACTCGGCCCACTTCGCGGGGGCGGGACCGGCGGTGCCGGTCCCGCCCCCGCGTATCCGCGCACACCGCGGCGACGCTACGCCCATAGAATTTCCGCCATGGGGATAGTCGCCGGGTTGGACAGCTCACCCGAATTCACTCGCATCGTCGTCTGCGACGCGGACACGGGTGCCGTACTCAAACAGGGGTACGCGCCGCACCCGGTCGAGGGCCGTCCGTCCGACGTCGACCCCCAGGCCTGGCTCCTGTCCCTGGGTGAGGCCGCCGGCGGCGGTCTCCTCGAAGGAGTGCAGGCCATCGGTGTGTCGGCCCAGCAGAACGCCGTCGTGCCGCTCGACGCCCAGGGCAACACCGTGCGCCCCGCCATGGTCGGCGGCGACAAGCGCGCGCAGGTCGCCGCGGCCGACCTGGTCGACGCGCTCGGCGGTCGCGAGGCATGGGCGCAGTCCGTGGGGTGTGTGCCGCAGGCCGCGCAGCCCGTCACCAAGCTGCGCTGGCTGAACAAGACCGAGCCCGACGCCGCCCTGCGCACCGCCGTCCTGCTCCAGGCGCACGACTGGCTGGTGTGGCAGCTCCTCGGCCGGCCGGTGCGCAGGACCACCGACCGCGGCGGCGCCTCCGGGACCGGCTACTGGTCCGCGGCCACCGGCGCCTACCGCTCCGACCTGGTGGAGCTGGCCCTCGGCCACCAGGCGATGCTGCCCGAGGTGATCGGCCCCGCGGAGGCGGCCGGTACGACCCCGGAGGGGCTGTTGATCTCCGCCGGGACCGGGGAGACCATGGCCGCCGCCTTCGGGCTCGGGATCGGTCTCGGAGACGCCGTGGTCTCGCTGGGTGCCTCCGGCTCCGTGATGGCCGTCCACCCCGAGGCGCTCGTCGACAACACCGGGATGATCACCTCCCTGGCCGACGCGACCGGCATGCACCTGCCCGTCGTCACCACCCTGAACGCCGTCCGCACCCTGCGCGGGGCCGCCGAGATGCTCGGGCTCGCCGATCTGGAGAGCCTGTCCGACCTGGCGATGAAGTCGACGCCGGGCTCCCACGGGCTCGTACTGCTGCCCTATCTGGAAGGGGAGCGGACGCCGAACCTGCCGCACACCGCCGGGACCCTGAGCGGGCTCAGGCGGGAGTCGATGAAGCCGGAGCACCTGGCGCGGGCCGCGTTCGAGGGCATGCTGTGCGGGCTCGCCGACGCGCTCGACGTGCTGCGCGGCCGGGGGGTCGAGGTGCGCCGGGTCTTCCTGCTGGGGGCGGCCGCCGAGCTGTCCGCCGTCCAGACCGCCGCGCCCGCGCTGTTCGGCGCGCAGGTCGTCGTGCCCCAGCCGGCGGACTACGCGGCGGTCGGCGCGGCCCGGCAGGCGGCCTGGGCGCTCGGGGTGTCACAGGGCACGCTCGACCCGCGCACCCCGCCGATGTGGCAGGGCCCGGCCGCGCAGGTCCTGGAGCCGGGCGAGGAGCTGGCGGTGGGGCAGGCGGTCCGGCAGCAGTACGTGTCGGTGCGGGAGCAGACCTACCCGGGGGCGTTCCGCTAGGCCGGAAGGTAAGAGTCCGGTAGGACTCGGCGCCCACGGAGCCCCGTGAGGCCGTACGCGGCAGCGCTGTCGGCTTAATCGGTTGAGGTAACACCGGTGGAGTGTCCGACGATAGGGGCCAGGGGCAACCACTCGCCCCGTCGCCGACTCCGAGAGACGTAGCGTGCTCATACGACTTCTGCGGACCTATCTCAGGCCCTACAAGAAACCCATCACCATCCTGGTGCTGCTGCAGTTCCTGCAGACCTGCGCCACCCTCTACCTGCCCACGCTGAACGCGGACATCATCGACGAAGGCGTGGTGAACGGCGACACCGGCTACATCCTGGGCTACGGCGCCCTGATGATCGGCATCTCGCTGGCGCAGGTGGTGTGCAACATCGGGGCCGTGTTCTACGGCGCCCGGACCGCCGCCGCGCTCGGCCGGGACGTGCGGGCGGCCGTCTTCGACCGGGTGCAGTCGTTCTCGGCGCGCGAGGTGGGCCAGTTCGGCGCACCCTCCCTGATCACCCGTACGACCAATGACGTGCAGCAGGTCCAGATGCTGGCCCTGATGACGTTCACCCTGATGGTGTCGGCGCCCATCATGTGCGTGGGCGGCATCGTGCTGGCGCTCGGCCTGGACGTGCCGCTGTCCGGGGTGCTGGTGGCCGTGGTGCCGACGCTGGGCATCTGCGTGACGCTGATCGTACGGCGGCTGCGCCCGCTGTTCCGGTCCATGCAGGTGCGGCTCGACACGGTGAACCGGGTGCTGCGCGAGCAGATCACCGGCAACCGGGTCATCCGGGCGTTCGTCCGGGACGACTACGAGGAGGACCGCTTCCGGAAGGCGAACACCGACCTGACGGAGATGTCCCTCAAGACCGGCAACCTGCTCGCGCTGATGTTCCCCGTGGTCATGACGACGGTGAACCTGTCGTCGATCGCCGTGGTGTGGTTCGGCGCGCACCGGATCGACAGCGGCGAGATGCAGATCGGCGACCTGACGGCGTTCCTCGCCTATCTGATGCAGATCGTCATGTCCGTGATGATGGCCACCTTCATGTTCATGATGGTGCCGCGCGCCGAGGTGTGCGCCGAGCGCGTCCAGGAGATCCTCGACACCTCCTCCAGCGTGGTGCCTCCCCCGGCCCCCGTCCGCGAGCTGCGCAGGCACGGGCACCTGGAGCTCCGGGGCGCGGGCTTCCGCTATCCGGGTGCCGAGGAGCCGGTGCTCAGGGCGATCGACCTGGTGGCCCGGCCCGGCGAGGTGACCGCCGTGATCGGCTCGACCGGCAGCGGCAAGTCCACCCTGCTCGGACTGGTCCCCCGGCTCTTCGACGCGACCGACGGCGAGGTGCTCGTGGACGGCACCGAGGTGTCGACCATCGATCCGAAACTGCTGGCCAGGACGGTCGGACTGGTGCCGCAGAAGCCGTACCTCTTCGCGGGCACGGTCGCCACGAACCTGCGCTACGGCAATCCGGACGCCACGGACGAGGAGCTGTGGCACGCGCTGGAGGTGGCCCAGGCCAGGGACTTCGTCGAGCGGCTGGAGAACGGACTGGACTCCCCCGTCGCACAGGGCGGCACCAACGTCTCCGGCGGTCAGCGGCAGCGGCTCGCCATCGCGCGCACGCTCGTGCAGCGGCCGGAGATCTACCTCTTCGACGACTCCTTCTCCGCTCTCGACTACGCGACCGACGCGGCCCTGCGCGCGGCGCTCGCGGAGGAGACCGCGGAGGCGACCGTGGTGATCGTCGCCCAGCGGGTGGCCACCATCCGGGACGCCGACCGGATCGTCGTCCTCGACGAGGGCCGGGTCGTCGGCACCGGCACCCACCGCGAGCTCATGGCGGACAACGAGACCTACCGGGAGATCGTGCTCTCCCAGCTCACGGAAGCGGAGGCTGCCTGATGGCCGGGCCCATGGGGCGCATGATGGCAGGCGGCGGTCCCGAGACCCGCTCGCTGGACTTCAAGGTGTCCGGCCGGCGGCTGCTCGCCCGGTTCCGGCCGGAGCGGCTCACCCTCTACGCGATGCTGGCCTGTGTCGTGGTGAGCGTCGGCCTGAACGTGGTCGGGCCGAAGATCCTCGGCGAGGCCACCGACCTGGTCTTCGCGGGCATCATCGGACGGCAGATGCCGGCCGGCGCGAGCAAGGAGGAGGTCCTCGCGCGGATGCGGGAGCGCGGCGACGGTCAGGTCGCCGACATGCTCCGCAGCACCGACTTCACGCCCGGCGAGGGCATCGACTTCACCGCCGTCGGGCATGTCCTGCTGTTCGCGGTCGGGGTGTTCCTGATCGCCGGGCTGCTGATGGCGGTGGCGACGCGGCTGGTCAACCGGACCGTCAACCGCACGATGTTCCGGATGCGCGAGGACGTGCAGACGAAGATGTCGCGGCTGCCGCTGTCGTACTTCGACAAGCGCCAGCGCGGCGAGGTGCTGTCCCGGGCCACGAACGACATCGACAACATCGGGCAGACCCTCCAGCAGTCGATGGGGCAGCTCATCAACTCGCTGCTCACCATCATCGGTGTGCTCGCGATGATGTTCTGGGTGTCCTGGCTGCTGGCCCTGGTCGCACTGGTCACCGTGCCGCTGTCGTTCGTCGTCGCCACGCGCGTCGGCAAGCGCTCGCAGCCGCACTTCGTGCAGCAGTGGCGCTCGACCGGCAAGCTCAACGCCCACATCGAGGAGATGTACACCGGGCACACCCTGGTGAAGGTCTTCGGCCGCCAGGACGAGTCGGCCGCGCAGTTCGCCGAGCAGAACGAGGCGCTGTACGAGGCCGGGTTCAAGGCGCAGTTCAACAGCGGGGTCATGCAGCCGCTGATGATGTTCGTGTCGAACATCAACTACGTGCTGGTGGCGGTCGTGGGCGGGCTGCGGGTCGCGTCCGGTTCCCTCTCCATCGGTGACGTGCAGGCGTTCATCCAGTACTCCCGGCAGTTCTCGATGCCGCTGACGCAGGTCGCCTCGATGGCGAACCTGGTCCAGTCGGGCGTGGCCTCCGCGGAACGGGTCTTCGAGCTGCTGGACGCGGAGGAGCAGGAGGCGGACCCGGTCCCGAGCGTCAGGCCGGAGGAACTGCGGGGGCGGGTCGCCCTGGAGCACGTCTCCTTCCGCTACGACCCCGAGAAGCCGCTCATCGACGACCTCTCGCTGAAGGTCGAGCCCGGCCACACGGTGGCGATCGTGGGCCCGACGGGAGCCGGGAAGACCACCCTGGTCAACCTGCTCATGCGGTTCTACGACGTCTCGGGCGGCCGGATCACCCTCGACGGGGTGGACATCGCCACGATGTCCCGCGACGACCTGCGCGCCGCGATCGGCATGGTCCTCCAGGACACCTGGCTGTTCGGCGGCACGATCGCGGAGAACATCGCGTACGGCGCCACGCGCGAGGTCACCCGGGGCGAGATCGAGGAGGCGGCGCGGGCGGCCCACGCGGACCGGTTCGTGCGGACCCTGCCCGAGGGCTACGACACCGTCATCGACGACGAGGGCAGCGGGGTGAGCGCGGGCGAGAAGCAGCTCATCACCATCGCGCGGGCGTTCCTGTCGGACCCGGTGATCCTCGTCCTGGACGAGGCGACGAGTTCGGTGGACACCCGCACCGAGGTCCTGATCCAGAAGGCGATGGCCAAACTGGCTCACGGCCGCACGTCGTTCGTGATCGCGCACCGCCTGTCGACGATCCGCGACGCCGACACCATCCTGGTGATGGAGAACGGCGCGATCGTCGAACAGGGCACGCACACGGACCTGTTGGAGGCGGACGGAGCGTACGCCCGCCTGTACCAGGCACAGTTCGCACAGGCGGTGGCGGAGGTCGACTGATCAGCGAAGGGGGCTGGAACCCACCCAGGGGCGCGGGGAACCGCGCGACCAGCCCCCACTCGCCCGCACCCGGCGTCAATCCAGATAACCCCGAAGCTGATCCGCAAAAGCGTGGTCCCGCAGCTTGTTGAGGGTCTTGGACTCGATCTGCCGTATCCGCTCCCGGGTGACCCCGAAGATCCGGCCGATCTCCTCCAACGTACGAGGACGGCCGTCAGCCAAGCCGTACCGAAGCTGTACGACCTTCCTCTCCCGCTCACCCAGCGTGGACAGCACGGCCTCCAGGTGCTCCCTGAGCAGCAGGAACGCCGCCGACTCCACGGGACTCGCCGCGTCGCCGTCCTCGATGAGGTCACCGAGGGCGACGTCGTCCTCCTCGCCCACCGGCGCGTGCAACGACACCGGCTCCTGGGCGAGGCGCAGCACCTCGCTCACCCGCTCCGGGGCGAGATCCAAATGCGCGGCCACTTCCTCCGGCGTCGGTTCGTACCCGCGTTCCTGCAGCATGCGCCGCTGCACGCGGACGACCCGGTTGATCAGCTCGACCACGTGGACCGGGACCCGGATCGTGCGGGCCTGGTCGGCGAGGGCCCGGGACATGGCCTGGCGGATCCACCAGGTGGCGTAGGTGGAGAACTTGTAGCCGCGGGCGTAGTCGAACTTCTCGACCGCGCGGATCAGGCCCAGGTTGCCCTCCTGGACCAGGTCGAGCATGGTCAGGCCGCGGCCGACGTAGCGTTTCGCGACGGACACGACGAGCCGCAGGTTCGCCTCGATGAGGCGGCGCTTGGCCATCCGGCCCAGCACGACCAGGCGGTCCAGGTCGAGCGCCAACTGGCTGTCCAGGTCGGGGGTGTTGCTCAGTTTCTCCTCGGCGAACAGCCCGGCCTCGACCCGGCGGGCGAGTTCGACCTCCTCGGCCGCGGTGAGCAGCGGGATGCGGCCGATCTCCCGCAGGTACTGGCGGAACAGGTCCGAGGACGGGCCGCCGGTGTCGACGCGGCCGCGGGGCGGCTCGGGCGGTTCGGCCGGCTCGGTCTCGATCACTTCCGCGGGCGGGGCGTCCGGCTCCGCCTCGGGGTGGTGCTCGACACGGTTCTGCGGGGGCACCGCGACGAGAACGTCGGTCTCGGCGTCCTGCTCTGTCGTGTCGTCCGTACTGTTCTCGGTCTGTGCGAGGGTCTGGGTCTGCACGGGGGCGACCTCCAGGATGATCGCTGCCAAGGAGTGCGGCAGCGGTACTTCGGGGGCGGAGTCGGCGGCCTCGCCGCTGTCCGTCCCGTACGCGATGAGCGGAACCGCGGGGGTCTGGGACCCGTCGGGGACGGATCGGCCGCGCTCCGAGGACTCAGGCACCGGAACCCAGTGTGGAGTACGACACATCGCCGCCACGAGGGGCGTGCGGTGACTTTTTGAGTCCGGTCCGTGACCGCGTGGTTACTTTGCCTTACGAGTACACGGGCCGAGGACCGTGAAACCACTTGAAAGGCGTACCGAACCGGCCGCTCAGAGTGCGGCGGCGCCCTGTTCCCGCAGTGCCTGGCCGTACTGCTGCAGGACCCACAACTCGTTCTGCACGGCGGCCAGGTGGGCCGGGTCGCCGCCGGTGCCGAGGCGGATCAGGGTGCCCTGGACCTCCTGGATGCGGCGGTCGACGGCCCGGCGGCGGACGGTGACGAGCTGGTCGCCCGCGTAGTTCTCGTCGACCGTCTTGCGCATGATCGCCTCGACGGCCAGCTCCGTGACCATCGCGCGGACCGCGTCGTCGGGGGCGGCCTCGCGGACCCGGACGAGGTAGTCCTGGGAGTCCTGGACGCCGTACTCGGCGCCGCCCGCGTCCATGATCGCCTGGCGCACGGCGGCGTAGGGCGGGGCGGTGAACTCGTCGATGCCGTACGCGTCGAAGGCCGGGGAGACCAGGTCGGGGCGCTGGAGGGCGAGCTTGAGGAGCTCGCGCTCGGTGGCGTAGACGGGGTTGCGCAGGGTGAGGGCGGGACCGGAGACGGCGGGGCGGTGTCCGCCGTCGTACGACGGCTGCTGCGGGCCGCGTCCGGAGGGGGCCGGTCCCTTGCCGCCGCGGTCGCGGGCCCACCGGGCGAGCTGGGCCACCCGCTTGACCACGAACTGGGTGTCGAGGATGCCGAGCATGCCGGCGAGCTGGACGGCGACCTCGTGCTGGGCGCCGCTGTTCTTGATGCGGGCGACGATGGGGGCGGCCTCGTCCAGGGCGGCGGCCCGGCCGGCGGGGGTGTCGAGGTCGTAGCGGACGACGATCTGGCGCAGCGCGAACTCGAAGAGCGGGGTGCGGGGTTCGACCAGGTCGGCGACCGCGTCGTCGCCCTTGGCGAGGCGCAGTTCGCAGGGGTCCATGCCGTCGGGGGCGATGGCGATGTAGGTCTCGGCGGCGAACTTCTGGTCGTCCTCGAAGGCGCGCAGGGCCGCCTTCTGGCCGGCCGCGTCGCCGTCGAAGGTGAAGATCACGCGGGCCGAGCCGTTGTCCATCAGCAGGCGGCGCAGGATCTTGATGTGGTCGCCGCCGAAGGCGGTGCCGCAGGTGGCGATGGCGGTGGTGACGCCGGCGAGGTGGCAGGCCATGACGTCGGTGTAGCCCTCGACGACGACCGCGCGGGACGCCTTGGCGATGTCCTTCTTGGCGAGGTCGATGCCGTAGAGGACCTGGGACTTCCGGTAGATCGCCGTGTCGGGGGTGTTGAGGTACTTGGGGCCGTTGTCCGCCTCGTAGAGCTTTCTCGCGCCGAAGCCGACGACGTCCCCGCCGATGTCGCGGATGGGCCACATCAGGCGGCCGCGGAAGCGATCGATGGGGCCGCGGCGGCCCTCCTGGGCGAGGCCGGAGAGCAGGATCTCCTTGTCGCTGAAGCCCTTGCCGCGCAGGAAGCGGGTGAGGTGGTCCCAGCCCTGGGGGCTGTAGCCGACGGAGAAGTGCGCGGCGGCGGCCTGGTCGAAGCCGCGCTCGGCGAGGAACTGGCGGCCGGTGTCGGCCTCCGGGCTGGTGGCCAACTGCTCCATGTACCAGTCGGCGGCGATCTTGTGCGCCTCGACCAGGCGGATCCGCTCGCCGCGCTGGTGGGAGGGGTTGTAGCCGCCCTCCTCATACCGCAGGGTGATGCCGGCCTGGGCGGCGAGGCGCTCGACCGACTCCGAGAAGGTGAGGTGGTCGACCTTCATCACGAACGTGATGGTGTCGCCGCCCTCCTGGCAGCCGAAGCAGTGGAAGAGACCCTTGCTCGGACTGACCTGGAAGGACGGCGACTTCTCGTCGTGGAAGGGACACAGGCCCTTGAGGTTGCCCCCGCCCGCGTTGCGTAGCTGGAGGTACTCGGACACCACGGCGTCGATCGGGACCGCGTCCCGTACCGCCTTCACGTCCTCGTCGTTGATCCGTCCTGCCACGCGTGAAGTCTACGGGGAGGTACTGACACCTACGGGACGAGGCTGACGAGTGGAACGTGCGGGTCCGCCAGCGCCTCCGTGTCCACCTGAGTCCCGGACCGGATCAGTGCCTGGATCGGTTCCGTGACGTCCCACACGTTGACGTTCATCCCGGCCAGCACACGGCCCTGCTTCACCCAGAAGGCGATGAACTCGCGCTTGCCGGCGTCTCCCCGGATCACCACTTCGTCGTACGAGCCGGGGGGCGCCCAGCCGCTGTACTCCATCCCCAGGTCGTACTGGTCGGAGAAGAAGTAGGGCACGCGGTCGTACGTCACCTGGCGGCCCAGCATCGCTCGTGCCGCCGCCGGGCCGCCGTTGAGCGCGTTGGCCCAGTGCTCGACCCGCAGCTTGTTGCCGAAGAGGGCGTGGTGGAAGGAGGCCACGTCGCCCGCCGCGTAGATGTCGGGGTCGGAGGTGCGCAGTTGTCCGTCCACGGCGATGCCGCCGCCGTGCGCCCGGTCCGCCAGTTCGAGGCCGGCCGCCTCCGCGAGAGCGACCCGGGGGGCCGCGCCGACCGCCGCGAGGACGTCGTGCGCGGGGTGCTCCTCGCCGTCGTCGGTCCGGGCCGCGAGGACCATGCCGTCCTGTCCGACGATCTCCGTCAGCCTCGCCCCGAAGTGGAAGCGGACGCCGTGCTCGCGGTGCAGTTCGGCGAAGAGGTTGCCGAGCTCGGGGCCGAGGACGGAGTGCAGCGGGGTCGACAGGGGTTCGACGACGGTGACCTCGGCGCCGTACTCCCGGGCCGCCGCCGCGACCTCCAGGCCGATCCAGCCGGCGCCGGCGATCACGAGGTGGCCGTTGTCCCTGCCCAGGGCGGCCAGGACGCCCTTGAGGCGTTCGGCGTGGGCGAGGCGGCGCAGGTGGTGGACGCCCGCGAGGTCGGTCCCCGGGATGTCCAGCCGGCGCGGCTCGGCGCCCGTCGCCAGCAGCAGCTTGTCGTAGCGGACGGCGGTGCCGTCCTCGCCGAAGCGGACCGTCTTGGCCGCGCGGTCGATGGCGGCCACGGTCTCGCCGAGGTGCAGCTCGATGTCGTTGCGCGCGTACCAGGCGGGTTCGTGCACGAAGACGCTGTCGCGCTCCTCCTTGCCGAGGAGGTAGCCCTTGGAGAGCGGGGGGCGCTCGTAGGGGTGGTCGCGTTCGTCGCAGATCAGTATCACGCGGCCGGTGAAGCCCTCCGTCCGGAGCGTCTCGGCCGCCTTGGCGCCGGCGAGACCTCCGCCCACGATGACAAAAGTCTGATCCGCGTCGACCACTTGGTTCCTCCTACGGGGGGTCTGGGGGGTGCGTCCCCAGTAGACACAGCGCGTGCCGCCACATGGGAGCGTCCCGCACGGAGCGTGATGGGGGAAGAGGGAGTGGTCCGATCAGGCCACGGAGGGTCACATTCGGGCACGATTCATGTCACTCCGGTCCACTCCGCACTCCTTACACCCCGCAAGCATCACAGGTGACCCGTCAGGCGGGCGTGAAGCGAACGGGCGGACGCGTCGGTGAGGGAGGCGATCTGGTCGACGATCACCCGCTTGCGCGCGCGGTCGTCGGACGCCCGGTCGAACAGCGCGCGGAACTGCGGGTCGAGACCGTCGGGCGCGCGGGCGGTGAGGGCCTCGGCGAGCTCGGCGACGACGATCCGCTGGTCGGCCCGCAGCCGCTCCTGCTCGGCGCGCTGCATGACGTACCGGTCGGCGACCGCCTTGAGCACCGCGCACTCCAGGCGGGTCTCGTGCGGTACGACGAGTTCGGCGTCGTACCTCGTGAGCGGCCCGGTGCCTCCCCCAGTGCCTGAAGGGCCTGGGCGGTACCCCCATCGCGCGCGGGTGGCGGCCTCGGCGGACAGGCAGAAGCGGCCGATGAGCTGGCTGGTGGCGTCCTTGAGGCGGGCCTGCGCCACGGCCGATCCGTCGTAGCCGTGCGGCCACCACTCCTGGTCCTGGAGGCGGTCGAGGGCGGCGGCGAGTTCGGCGGGGTCGGTGTCCGCGGGGACGTACCTGCCGAGGGCGACCTCGAAGACCGCCCGGCGCTCCGGTTCGGCGTGCAGGCAGTTGGGGTCGATGTGGCCGGCGTGCAGGCCGTCCTCGACGTCGTGCACGGAGTACGCCACGTCGTCGGACCAGTCCATGACCTGGGCCTCGAAGGTGGTGCGGGTGCCGGGGGCGCCCTTGCGGATCCAGGCGAAGACGGGGTGGTCGTCCTCGTAGACGCCGAACTTGCGGGAGTCGGGGTCGGTGGGGTGCGCGCCGCGGGGCCAGGGGTACTTGGTGGCCGCGTCCAGGGTGGCCCGCGTGAGGTTGAGGCCCACCGAGCCCTCCTCGGTGAACCGCTTGGGCTCGATGCGGGTGAGGAGGCGCAGGGACTGGGCGTTGCCCTCGAAGCCGCCGCAGTCCTCCGCGAATTCGTTCAGCGCGTGTTCGCCGTTGTGGCCGAACGGGGGGTGGCCCAGGTCGTGGGAGAGACACGCGGCTTCCACGAGGTCGGGGTCGCAGCCGAGGGCCGCGCCGAGCTCCCGGCCCACCTGGGCGCACTCCAGGGAGTGGGTCAGGCGGGTGCGCGGGCTGGCGTCCCACATCTGGTTCCGGGTGCCCGGCGTAACGACCTGCGTTTTGCCGGCGAGCCTTCTGAGCGCGGCAGAGTGGAGGATGCGGGCGCGGTCGCGCTGGAAGGCGGTGCGGCCGGGGCGCTTGTCGGGTTCTGGGGCCCAACGTTCGGTTGACTGCGGGTCGTACGGCATGTCTTGACAGTACGGGCAGGGACTGACAATTCGCCTGTACGTCCGCGGGATGCTGTCATCCGGCGAGCGCGGGCAGCCGGTGGCTCGTCAAGCGCCCGGTGCCGGCGGCCCGGTCGTAGCGGTGCAGGATCAGGTCCGCCATCGCGGGGTGCGTGCCCAGGGGCGCCGAGGCGATCCAGGGCGCCTTCTGCGCGCACTGCGTCGCGAACAGGCCCGGCGCGGTGAAGTACGACGCCACCGCGACCCGGTGCCGGCCCCGTGCCGTCAGCGCCCGGACCGCCGTCTCGACGGTGGGCGTCGCCGCGGAGGCGTAGGCGGGGACCACGGGGACTCCCAGCCGGTCCGACAGGAGCCGGGCCGTACGGCGGGTGTCCACCGCCGAGTCCGGGTCGCGGGAACCCGCCGCGGCCAGGACCACCGCGCTCTCGCGGCGGCTCGCCTCGTCCGTCGCGGTGGGCCAGCCCGCTTCCACGAGGCGGGCGTGGAGGGTGTCCACCAGGAGGGGGTGCGGGCCGAGCGGGGCCGCCACGCGCGTGCGTGCCGGGGAGGCGGCCGCCATCTCGGGGATGTCCCGCTTGACGTGGTGGCCGCGGGACAGCAGCAGGGGGACCAGGACCGCCTCGGCCGTGCCCAGGGCGGCCAGGGTGGCCGGCAGCAGGGGCTCGTTGAGCTCGATGTGGCCCACGTGCATCGGCAGGTCGGGGCGCTGGGCGCGGACCTGGTCGAGGAGCGTGTGGACCGTGGCGAGGGTGCGCGGGTCGCGGCTGCCGTGGGCCACCAGGACGAGCGCGGGCGGCTCGGTGCGGCGCCGGTCGTCGAGGCGGACGAGGCTGGGCTGGCTGCTGATCCGGTTCATGGATCGATGGTGTCCGCCGGAGGTTGCCTTCCCGTTTCACGGCCATGACGTGTGCTTTCCGGCGGTTCACCGTCCGGGGCGACGGGATGTGAGGAGGCGTGACCTGCGGCTTCGGACCGGGACGTGAGCCTGCTCACGCGCCGGCGGCCGAACCGATCGACCCCGCGGCACGTCTTCGCTGGTCGGAAGGCGACCGGGGAGGGACCGTCCGATGCGACTGCCGAGGCCACGCAGACCGCGCCTGCCCCGCACGCGGGCCGGGCGGCGCCGGCTCGTGCAGGCGGTGATGGCGGGGTGTGTGCTGGCCCTGCTGCCGTCGACCTGGATGTACCTCGTGACGGGCGACCGGCTGCGCACGACGGCCGACGTCCCGCGTGCCGAGGTCGCCGTCGTCTTCGGCGCCGGGCTGTGGGACGGCGAGCCGTCGCCGTATCTCGCCCACCGGCTCGACGCGGCGGCGAAGCTGTACCGGGAGAACCGGATCGAGGTCGTCCTGGTCACCGGTGACAACAGCCGCGAGGACTACGACGAACCCGACGCCATGCGCGCCTACCTGACCCGGCACGGCGTCCCGGACCGGCGGATCGTCAGCGACTACGCCGGCTTCGACACCTGGGACTCCTGCGTGCGCGCCCGGAAGATCTTCGGTGTGGACAGGGCGGTGCTGATCAGCCAGGGGTTCCACATCCGGCGCGCGGTCGCCCTCTGCCAGGCGGCCGGCGTCACGTCGTACGGCGTCGGGGTGGACGCCAAGCACGACGCCACCTGGTATTACGGCGGCACCCGGGAGATCCTCGCGGCGGGAAAGGCGGCCCTGGACGTGGTGTTCCGGCCCGACCCGCGGTTCCTGGGCCCGAAGGAGACCGGGGTGACGGACGCGCTGGCCGCGGCCCGCTGACCAGGCGGGCACCCGGCGTCCGCACGGGGCGATGTGGTGAACGGACACGTGCAGAACTTCCTGCCCCCGTGTTGAGCCGACCCCCGGAGCGGCGTTTCTCACCGCTCCGGGGTGTCACGGGGGAGGGCGCCGTCTCGGTGGCGTAACACGGGGCCGTCACCGGCGTAACACGGCCGACGCACGCTGAGGAGCATGCAGAACTCCGCGACGCCCACGCACTGCCCGTACTGCGCTCTGCAGTGCGGCATGAACCTGACTCCCGCTCCGGACGGGACCGTCGAGGTGAGTGAGCGCGCGGACTTCCCGGTGAACCGGGGGGCGCTGTGCGGCAAGGGCCGTACCGCGCCCGCGGTGCTCTCGTCCCGGGTGCGGCTGACCTCCCCGTTGGTGCGCTCCGGCGGCACGCTGACGCCCGCCACCTGGGACGAGGCGCTGGACCGGATCGCCGAGGGGCTGTCCCGCACGCGCTCGGAGCATGGCCCGGACGCGTGCGGGGTCTTCGGCGGGGGCGGCCTGACCAACGAGAAGGCGTACACGCTCGGCAAGTTCGCCCGGGTCGTCCTCGGCACCTCGCAGATCGACTACAACGGGCGCTTCTGCATGTCGTCCGCGGCGGCCGGCGGCATGAAGGCCTTCGGTCTGGACCGCGGACTGCCCTTCCCGCTGGAGGACGTCCCGAAGTCCGGCTGTGTGATCCTCGTCGGCTCGAACCTCGCCGAGACCATGCCGCCGTCCCTGCGGTTCTTCACCGAACTGAAGGAGAACGGCGGCACGTTGATCGTCATCGACCCGCGCCGCACCAGGACGGCCGAGCAGGCCGACCTGCACCTCATGCCCCGGCCGGGCACCGACCTCGCCCTCGCGCTCGGGCTGCTGCACCTGGTGGTCGCGGAGGGCCGGGTCGACGAGGAGTACGTCCGGGAGCGCACGGCCGGCTGGGAGGACGCGCGGGCCGCCGCGATGGCCCACTGGCCGGAGTACGTGGAGCGGATCACCGGTGTCCCGGTGCCGCAACTCCGGGAGACGGTACGGATGTTCTGCGAGCCGGAGTCCGCGATGGTGCTCACCGCGCGCGGGCCCGAGCAGCAGTCCAAGGGCACCGACACCGTGAGCGCGTGGATCAACCTGTGCCTGGCGACCGGACGGGCGGGGCGGCCGTACAGCGGGTACGGCTGTCTGACCGGGCAGGGCAACGGGCAGGGCGGGCGCGAGCACGGCCAGAAGGCCGACCAGTTGCCCGGCTACCGCAAGCTGGACGACCCTGCGGCGCGGGCGCATGTCGCCGAGGTGTGGGGCGTGGACCCGGACTCCCTGCCCGGACCGGGGCGCAGCGCCTACGAGTTGCTGGACGCCCTGGGCACCGACATCAGGGCGCTGCTGCTGATGGGGTCCAACCCGGTGGTGTCGGCGCCGCGGGCCGCGCACATCGAGGAGCGCGTCAAATCCCTGGACTTCCTCGCCGTGTGCGATGTCGTGCTGTCGGAGACGGCCGCGCTCGCCGACGTGGTGCTGCCGGTCACGCAGTGGGCCGAGGAGACGGGCACGACGACCAACCTGGAGGGGCGGGTGCTGCTGCGCCGGCAGGCGATCACCCCGCCGGCCGGCATCCGCAGCGACCTGGAGGTCATGCACGAACTCGCCGACCGGCTGGGGGTGGAGAAGGGCTTCCCGACCGACGCCGAGGAGGTCTTCGAGGAACTCCGCCGGGCGAGCGCGGGCGGACCTGCCGACTACTCCGGGATCACCTACCGCCGACTGGCCGAGGAGAACGGGGTGTTCTGGCCGTGCCCGACGCCCGGGAAGGACGTGCCTTCCGGTGCCGAGGACGTGCACCCCGGTACCCCGCGGCTCTTCCTGGACCGTTTCGCCCACCCCGACGGGCGGGCCCGTTTCGTGGCCGTCTCGCACCGGGCGATCGCGGAGGAGCCCGACGAGGAGTACCCGGTGCTGCTGACGACCGGGCGGGTGGTGGCCCAGTACCAGTCCGGCGCGCAGACCCGCCGCGTGGACGAGCTGAACGCCGCCGCGCCGGGTCCGTTCGTGGAGCTGCACCCGCGGCTCGCGGAGCGGCTCGGGGCGGCCGAGGGCGACCCGGTGGCGGTGGTCTCGCGGCGCGGGCGGGCCGTGGCCCCGGCCCGGATCACGCCCGGCATCCGCCCGGACACCGTCTTCATGCCCTTCCACTGGTACGGCGAGGGCCGCGCCAACACCCTCACCAACCCGGCGCTCGACCCGACCTCGCGGATGCCGGAGTTCAAGGCGTGCGCGGTGCGGCTGGAGGCGGTGCGGCGGTAGTTCGCCGGAGCAGCCAGTCGCCGCCCTCGATGAGCCTGCCGCGGGCGCGCAGGCGGGCGGCGACGGGCGGGGCCGCCACGTACACCCAGGCACGCACGGACGTGCCGTCGCCCGCGCGGATCACCTCGCGGGCAACGCGTTCGTACGGGTTGCGCGGGTCTCCCGGCGTGTACTCCTCCAACTCGTCGAGAACGGCGAGCAGTTCGGCGTAGGCGCCGGCTCGCGGGGTGACGAGTTCCCCCGCGACCGCTCCCCCGGCCGCCTCGACGGCGTACGGGTAGCCGGGGCCGTCGTACAGCAGCGCGCCGGTGAGTCGGCCCGGCTCCTCGGAGCGGACGCGGCCGCGCAGGAGGAGGTCGTGGTTGACCTCGCCGGGGCGGAGGGTGCCGTAGACGAAGAACGGGAGGCGCGCAGAGGTCACAGAAACGATTCTCTCCCCTCACACACCTGCACGTACCGCGCTATGGACACGCCTTGTCATGGCCTCTTAAATCTTCGTCAACGTCCGCGCCACCCCCCACGCGCCCCGTTGGCGCCTTCCAGAGGAGACCGATGAGTCGGATACGGCCGTACGTCCGAGGTGCCCGCTCCCGTCGTCTCGCCACCGCCGGAGTGGCCGCCACCGCCGCCACCCTGCTCGCCGCGGCACTCTCCCCCGCCGCCGGTGCGGCGGACAGACCGACCCGGGCCACGGCGGTCGAGAACGCCGCCGCCGTCCTGGCCGACCAGGCCGCCGCGCTGGGGCTCGGCTCCGCGCAGAGCACCAAGGTCCGGGACGTGATCGTCGACCCCGACGGCACCCAGCACGTCCGCTACGACCGCACCTACCGCCAACTGCCGGTGCTCGGCGGTGACTTCGTGGTCCACCTGACGCCGGGCGGGGCGTACAAGAGCTCCTCGCGCGCCACCCGGAGCGCGATCTCCCTGTCGAGCGTCACCCCGGCCCTGTCCGCCCCGAAGGCGGCCGACCTCGCGGCGAACGCGCTCAAGGCGGCCAACCTGGGCGAGACGCTGAAGCAACTGACCGCCAAGCCGCGGCTGGTCGTCGACGCCCTGCACGGCGCGCCGAGGCTGGCCTGGCAGACCGATGCCGCCGCGCAGGACTCCCTCGGCAACCCGGTCGCCCGCACGGTCCTCACGGACGCCCGCACGGGGGCGCAGATCGACGCGTGGGACAGCATCGAGCAGGCGGCCGGCGACGGCAAGTCGCTGTACAGCGGCACGGTTTCGCTGGAGACCACGCAGTCTGGCTCCACGTACCAGCTCAAGGACGCGACGCGCGGCAACACCTACACCGGGGACGCGGCGAACAAGACCGACCTGTGCTTCCTGACCATCTGCTTCAGCCGGGCGCCCGCCACCCTGTTCACCGACGCCGACAACCACTGGGGCACGGGGGCGACTTCGGACCGGGCCACGGCGGCGGTGGACGCGCAGTACGGCACCGACGTCACCTGGGACTACTACAAGAACGTCCACGGGCGGAACGGGATCGGCGGGGACGGCAAGGGCTCCTACAACCGCGTCCACTACGGCAACAACTACAACAACGCCTTCTGGGACGACAGTTGCTTCTGCATGACGTACGGCGACGGTGACGGGACGCAGATGGGCCCGCTGGTGTCACTGGACGTGGCGGGCCACGAGATGTCGCACGGCGTGACGTCCAAGACGGCGGCGCTGACCTACTCGGGCGAGTCGGGCGGGCTCAACGAGGCGACCTCCGACATCTTCGGCACGCTCGTGGAGTTCCACGCGGGCAACTCCTCGGACCCCGGCGACTACCTGATCGGCGAGAAGATCGTCCGCTCCGGCTTCGGACGGGACGCCCTGCGCTACATGGACAAGCCCTCCAAGGACGGCAAGTCCGCCGACTCCTGGAGCAGTTCGGTCGGCAACCTCGACGTCCACTACTCCTCCGGCGTCGCGAACCACTTCGCGTTCCTGCTGGCGGAGGGCAGCGGCGCCCGGACCGTCAACGGCGTCAGCTACAACTCCCCCACCTCCAACGGCTCCACGGTCACCGGCATCGGCCGGGACAAGCTGGGCGCCATCTGGTACCGGGCGCTGACGGTCTACATGACGTCCTCGACGAACTACGCGGGAGCACGTACGGCCACGCTGAACGCGGCGAAGGACCTGTACGGGGCGGGCAGCACGGAGTACAACGCGGTGGCGGCGGCCTGGAGCGCGGTGAACGTGAACTGACGCCCGCCGCACACCGGACGAGTGACACGGCCGCCCCGGGTTCCGGGGCGGCCGTACCCGTGGCGGGCGACGACCCGCACCTCCACGTCGCGGTGAAGGCGGTCCGCGGCGGGGCCGCCGTGCGCACCGTGCTCGCGGCCCGCTTCGGCCTGGCCGGCGACCTGCCGGGCACCGTCGCCACCGGGTGCGGGCCGCGGGTGCCGTACGCCATGACCTCGCCGCGGCCGGACCGGGTGACGTGTCCGGCCTGCCGGGAGCACGCACGCGCCGAACACCTGGAATGGCGGAAGGGCTCCCCCTCTACCGGCCGAAGTCCGGGAGGGTGAGCGTGCCGTCCTGCGCCAGCGGGAAGCCCGGGTTGTACGCGACCTCCCAGGGGTGGCCGTCCGGGTCGGTGAAGGCGCTGGAGTAGAAGCCGATCCCGTTCACCGCGGCCGGTTTGGTGACGGTGCCGCCCGCCTCCGCGACCTTGGCGAGGAGGGCGTCGACCTCTGCCTCCGAGCGGACGTTGTGGGCCAGGGCGATGCCGCCGAAGCCGCTCGCGGGGCCCGGTTCCAGGCCGCAGTCCACCGCCAGCCTGTCGCGGCTCCACAGGACCAGGCCGAGCCCGCCCGCCTGGAAGAAGACCGTCTCCTCGACCTCCTGGCCACGCCAGCCCAGGGCCTCGTAGAAGGCCTTGGAGCGGGCGAGGTCGAGAACGCCCAGGGTGATCAGGGTGATGCGCTGTTCCATGCCCATCGCCTCACCGTAGCGGTGACACGGGAGGCCGGCGCGGCACCCCTGGATCGCCGGCCTCCCCGCCCTCCTCACCAGGGCGTCCTACGTCGGGCTCACCCGCGCGCGGTCAGCCAGGTGCGGCTCGGGCGGCAGACCAGTCGGCCGTCCACCACCCGGCACCAGGTCTGGTAGTCGGAGGAGTACAGCCGCTTGCCGACCCAGTCGTAGGCGCCGGGCGCGGGGCGTGACGGGGGCGTCCAGGACACGAAGTTCGCGGCGTCGTTCACGCTGCCGGTGCCGTCGTAGCGGGCGACCCGGGGGTACGGGTACACCGGGCGGGTGCGCGTCACCGTGCCGTTCGTGACGCTGGACGCCACGATCCTGCCGGGCTTCGTCGCGGTCTCCGCCCACGCCATCACCGGGGTGAGGACGTCGAAGGTGTTCGGGCCGTCACCGCCGCCGCAGTGGGCCACGCCCGGGAACATGTAGAGCTCGGCGAAGCGGTCGGCCGTCCTGGCGCCCATCGTCCTGCGCAGGGCGTCGTAGTAGGCGAGCGTCCCCTGGGGCGAGATGTGCTGGTCGTTCCAGCCGTGCCAGAGCAGAAGCTTGCCGCCGCTCCTCTCGAACGCGCCGAGGTCCGGGTCCATGGCGGCCAGGTAGCCGGAGGACTGGACCGTCCTCCAGAACGAGTCGAGCGTGAACTCCAGGTCGGAGAGCTGGAAGTCGGGGTTCGGCTCGTTGGTGTACGCCAGGTAGCGGGCGAAGGAGGTCACGAAGTTCTCGCTGGCCACGGTCTGGCCCTGCCGGGACGGCACGAACAGCGTCCACTCCGGCTCGGAGCCCCACTCGTGGGCGATCTCCGGCTCCAGCCTGCGGCCCTCGGCGTCGGTGGCGCCGTCGTGGAGGCGCTGGACGACGCCCGCCTGAGCGGCCGTGAGGCAGGTCGAGGTGTCCTGGCCCGCCGCGCAGACGAGCGTCCCCGGGTCGAAGTCGCAGGCGCGCGGGTCGTCGAGGAGCCCGTCCCGCACCCCGTCCAGGGCGTCGCAGGCGTCCAGCACCGCCTGGTGGATCAGCGGTAGCTTGTCGGCGAGCAGGATGTAGTTCCCGTCCGCGTCCTTGTTGGTGAGGACGTTCCACGCGTGGTGGAAGGTGTTCTGCACGACCATGTTGTTCGCGGGCGCGCCGGCGGCGATGCCGTCGAAGTCGTCCGGGTAGCGCTGGGCCTCCATGAGCGCCTCACGGCCGCCGTCGGAGCAGCCGGTGAAGTAGGAGTACGCGGGGCGCTGCCCGTAGAACCGCTTGATGACCGCCTTCGCCACCTGGGAGGTCACATGGACGCCCCGGTAGGCGAAGTCGATCTGCGCCTGCGGGTTGTCCAGGGCCCAGGAGCCGTCGTTCTGGCCCTGGTGGCCCATGTCGGTGGTGGCGCTCGCGACCGTGCCGTCCTCGACGACCGGACAGGCGGACGCCTGGCCGTAGTTGATGTTGGCGCTGCCGCACAGGCCGCCGCAGCCGGTCTGCACATAGCGCTGCGTCCAGCCGTCGACCGGCAGGCGCATGACAATGGTGTTCGCGGGGGCGATCGTCCCACGGACCTCGCAGTACGGCGTGGGCGTGCCCGCGGTCACGACCTTCGCCGAGGTGAGGGTGACCGGGGCGTCGGTGACGCCCGTGAGGTCGAGTCCGGTGACCTCGGCGCAGGTGAGCACCGGCTGGACGGCGGCGAGGTCGGCCAGGCCCGTCGCCGTCACACCGGTGACGCTGGAGGAACTCACGGAACTCACGGAACTCACGGAACTCACGGAACTGGCGGAACTCGCCGACCCCGCTGGTACGAGGATCGACGCCAGCAGTGCGGTGACTGCTGCGGCGGCTCTCATGAGCGGCCAACGCATGGGCTACCCCTCTCGTCTGAGGGGGGTAGCCTGGTCGATGCGAGCATTATCGTCAACAATTTTGACGACGATTCGGCCACCGGATGCGGCCGCGGTCGTTCACCTGCCGTACGGCTGGGCGGCCCTCCCCTCCCGCAGCACCCTCCCCCACCACACCAACTGGTCCAGCATCGTCTTCGCCGCCGCGTCCGGGCCCGACGGGTCCTTCGGGCGGCCGTCGGCGAAGGAGCCGCCCGCGTTGTGGAAGCTGACCGTGTCCCGGACCGTCACCGCGTGCAGCTCGGCGAAGACCTGGCGCAGGTGCTCGACCGCGCGCAGGCCGCCCGAGATGCCGCCGTAGGAGACGAGGGCCACCGGTTTGGCCTGCCACTCCGTGAAGTGCCAGTCGACCAGGTTCTTCAGGCCGGCCGGGTAGGAGTGGTTGTACTCGGGGGTGAGGACGACGAAGGCGTCCGCCGAGGCGAGTTTGGGGGTCACCGAGGCGAGGGCGGCAGTCGTCTCGGGGGTCGGGGCCATGGACATGGGCAGGTCGGCCCCGGCCACGTCCACGACGTCCGGGACCAGGTCGTCGCGGTCGCGCAGGCGGCCGAGGAGCCAGTCGGCGACCACGGGGCCGAAGCGGCCGTGGCGGTTGCTTCCGATGACCAGCGTGACGTCGAGGGGTGCGGTGTCTGTCTGCATGAGGGACAGCCTGATACCTCGACCAAAGTTGAGGTCAAGTGCGGACCGCCAGGACGGGGTCACCCGTTCACACGCGCGCCCGCGCCCTTCGGGTTCTCTTCGGCGACCTGTCCGCCGCACGCCGGTGACCTGCTGAAACTTCGGCCGACGCGGCCCGGCCCACGGTGATCTGACACCCGTTCAGCGCATTTCTGACACTCCCTCAGGAAGCGGGCTGGGCCCACTGCCACTTACCTCGAAGGCACAGGGACCCACCCGAGAGCTCGAAGGAGCACCATGCGCCCCACCACCCGCCTGCTGACCGGCAGCGCGCTCGCCGTCGCCGCCGCGGGCCTCCTCTGCGCGCCCGCGTCCGCCGGCGACACGGACGGGCTCGAGGTGTTCCCGTCGTCCGTGGTGCCGGGCGGGCAGGTCACCGTGACCACGGCGGCGTGCGGGGACGACGGTACGGCCGCGGCGGGGGACGCCAGCGCGGTGGGCGCGGGCGCCTTCACACTGGCGCCCGGCGCGCACGAGGGTGACGCGGTCGGGCGGTTCCGGGTGCCGCCGAGCGCGCAGCCGGGGACGTACGAGATCGCCGCGACCTGCGCGGAGGGCGGCCGGCGGGTGACCGGTGACCTGGTGGTCACGCTGACGTCCCAGCGTCAGCCGGTGCACCCCAGAGGAAGTGTGAAGACGGGGGTCGGTGGCGCTCTGGGCCCCGACCCCGTGCAGACCGCGGCCGGTGTGGCGGCTCTCGCCGTCGCAGCCGCGGGCGGTACCTGGCTCCTGCATCGCCGGGCGAGAGGCGACGGGATCTGACGGACACCCTCCGCTGTCCGTCCGCCGGTACCGCATGTCCCCTCCCCCTCCGGGTCCGACGCCCCTCGCGGCCCGGAGGGGGACGGGGCAGGCCAGCTCTGGAGGAGGCTCCCGTGCGCAACCGCAGGATCGGCAACACCGCCATAGCGGGGGTCACCGTGGTGGCCCTGTGCAGCGGCGCGTGGCTGCTGCGCAGCGGCGCCGAGACGCACGCCCCGCCGCAGCCGTCCGCCGCCCAGGCGCACGCGGGCGGGGACAGCGGCCGGGCCGCGGCGCCCGCCCTGCCGCCGTCGCCACCGGACCGCGTGCGCATCCCCGCGATCCACGTGGACGCGCCGCTGACGGGCCTGGCCCTCACGTCGAGCGGCAGCCTCGACGTCCCGCCGGCCTCCAGGAAGAACCTCGCCGGCTGGTACGAGGCCGGCACCACCCCCGGCGAGACGGGCACCGCGATCCTCGCCGGGCACGTGGACAACGCCGAGGGACCCGCCGTCTTCTACGACCTCGGCGCCCTCCGCAAGGGCGGTGCGATCGAGGTGGACCGGCGCGACGGAAGCGTCGCGGTGTTCACGGTGGACGCGGTCGAGGTGTACGACGCGAAGGACTTCCCCGACGAGAAGGTGTACGGGGCCGCGACCCGCCCGGAGCTGCGGGTGATCACCTGCGGCGGGGGCTACTCCCGCTCGACCGGTTACCGGGGCAACGTGGTGGTGTTCGCGCACCTCACGGGGAGCCGCTGACCATCCGCCGAGGCGATCGTGCGGGTGGCGTCGGTCTCGATGCCCCCAGGGGCGCTGCCTGGACCACGGCGGCTCGCAGCGCAGGCGCCCGTTTCACGAGGAGGCGCCGACCACCGCCGCGGCGATGGCGTGCGCGCAGTCCAGGGACCCGGCGCGGGTGGTGTCGACCTCGATGTCGTAGACCACGCCCCGGTGCACGCTCTCGGCCTGCTTCTCGGCCATCCCGTGGACCCGGTCGCCCCGGGCGCTCTCGCGGGCGGCGGCGACGGAGGCCTCGCAGCGCACGCCGACCCACAGGACGTCGAGGCCGGCCAGGGCGTCCCGCCAGCGTTCCTGGGAGTGCGGGCCGCCGAGGAAGACGTCGTCGACGACGACCCGGGCACCCGCGCGGACGGTCGCGGCGAGGCCCGCCCGCCAGGCCGCCTCCAGCCGCGTGAACTCCGCTCCCACGCTCACCGCGCCGTCCGCCCCGACGTCCAGGCCCGCGTCCGACTCCTGGAGCGCCGGGGGCATCGAGTCGACGAAGTCGTCGATGCTGAACGCCAGCCACGGCTCGGGCAGCACGGCCTGGAGAGAACGCGCGAGCGCCGTCTTGCCGGAGCTGGAGCCGCCGTTGAGCACGATCACCTGAGTCGTCACGGCGTCACGCTAGCGTCGGACGAGCCGTTGGTCGTACGCAATATTCGCGGCGACCAGGGTGAAGCCGGCCGTAGCAGAGCCTGATGGCGAGGCCCGCGCGGGCGATCGCGGCGAGGATCCGGCGGCGGCCGCGATCCCGGTGCGGACGGTGAGCGTCACGTCGACGGGCGTCCGGCGCGTACGTCACCGCCGCCCCGGAGGTGCCGCCAATGGCGACCGCCCTGTCGGGGCCGAGCGTGTCCGTGGCCGAGGTGTCCGCGGGCAGGCCGAGCTGCAGGTCCGGCAGCAGCCGGAGGCTCCGCGAAGACCGGGGACGGTGTTCTCACAGTGCTCCTCCGGTGCCGGGCACGAACCCTCACACCCCTCGCCGGTCCCTGCTGAGGGCAGCGTTCCTCGCGGGAAACAGAGGTGATGCGGTCGGGTAACACCCGCACCGCAGGCTCCTGGACATGACCTCGAATACGCGTGTGGTGGTGATCGGCGCCGGCCTCGCGGGCGTCCGGCTCGCCCGGCGGCTCGGCGAGCTCGGCACGCCCGTGACGCTGATCGGCGAGGAGGAGCACCGCCCGTACAACCGGGTGCTCCTCGCCGAGGTGCTGGCCGGGCGGTACACCCCCGACGTGATCGCGCTCCCGGCGCCGGCCGCGCTGACCCGCGCCCGGGTCACCGGCATCGACCGCGGGGCCCGGACCGTGGAGTGCGCCGACGGTTCGAGGATCGCCTACGGCACGCTGGTCCTGGCCACCGGCTCCAACCCCGTGCTGCCGCCGCTGCGCGGCCTGTTCACCCCCGACCACGTGCTGCCCGAGGGCGTGCACGCGTTCCGGACGATGGACGACTGCCTGGGCCTGTCCAAGGCCGTGCGGCCGGGTGTGAAGGCCGTCGTCATCGGCGGCGGGCTCCTCGGGGTGTCCGCCGCCCGCGCGCTCGCCCAGCGCGGCGCCCAGGTGATCCTCGCCCAGCAGTCCGAGCGGCTCATGGAGCGCCAGCTCGACCCGAGCGCCTCCCGGCTCGTCCGGCGCTACCTCGGGGACCTCGGCGTCGAGGTCCACACCGACCTGCGCGTGCGGGACGTGCGCTGCGTCGGCGGCGCGGTCCGCTCGGTCGAGATGGCCGACGGATACGCCCTGGACGCCGAGATCGTCGTCCTGGCCTGCGGGGTCCACCCCCGCGTCGGCCTCGCGCAGACCGCGGGCCTGGACGTGCGCAAGGGAATCGTCGTGGACGACGAACTGCGCACCTCCGACCCGCACATCCACGCCGTCGGCGACTGCGCCCAGCACGACGGCACCGTCTACGGCCTCGCCGCCCCGGCCCTCGAACAGGCCGATGTGCTGGCCGAGTTGCTGGCGGCCGGGGCCGGGAACCAGGGCGCCCGCTACACCGGAACCCGTTCGCTGACCCGGCTCACCCTGCCCGGGCAGACCGCCTTCGATCTGGCCGCGTTCGGCGAGACCGAGGCGCTGCCCGGCGACGACGTCGTCCAGCTCGCGGACGCCACCCGCGGCACCTACCGCAAGGTCGTCGTCCGCGACGACCGCCTGGTCGGCGGGGTCCTCGTCGGCGAACTCGGCACCGTCGGCGCGCTCGCCCGCGCCTGGGAGGGAGCAGAGCCGCTCCCCTCCGACGGCGGACCGCTGCTCCACCTGCTCACCAACGATGGAGGCTCCTGATGACCGCCACCCCGGAGGCCACGGAGGCCACCCCCACGATCGTCCTCGTCGGCCACGGCATGGTCGGCCAGCGCTTCCTGGAGGCGCTCGCCGAGCGCGGCCTGACCGCCACCCACCGGGTGGTCGTGCTCTGCGAGGAGCCGCGTCCCGCCTACGACCGGGTCGCGCTCACCTCGTACTTCTCGGGCCGGACACCCGAGGAACTGTCCATGACGGACACGGAGTTCATCGAGACGCACGGCATCGAGCTGTACGTCGGCGACCCGGCCGTGGCCGTCGACCGCGCGGCGCGGAAGGTCACCGCCAGGTCCGGTCAGGTCTTCGCGTACGAGACCCTCGTCCTCGCCACCGGCTCCTACCCCTTCGTGCCGCCGGTCCCGAACAAGGACGCCGAGGGCTGTTTCGTCTACCGCACGATCGAGGACCTCCTCGCCATCGAGGAGTACGCGAGGACCCGCACGACCGGTGCCGTGGTCGGCGGCGGTCTGCTCGGACTTGAGGCGGCCGGTGCCCTGAAGGGGCTCGGACTCACCTCCCACATCGTGGAGTTCGCGCCGCGGCTGATGCCGGTGCAGGTCGACGAGGGCGGTGGCGCGGCGCTGCTGCGGACCATCGAGGAGATGGGGCTGAGCGTCCACACCGGGGTGGGCACGCAGGAGATCGTGGTGGACGCCGAGGGTGCCGTCACCGGCATGAAGCTGTCCGACGGCTCCGAACTCGCCACCGACCTGGTGGTGTTCAGCGCCGGTGTCCGTCCCCGCGACCAGCTCGCCCGGGACTGCGGCCTCACCGTCGGGGAGCGCGGCGGCATCACGGTCGACGAGCAGTGCCGTACGGTCTGCGACCCGCACGTCTTCGCGATCGGCGAGTGCGCGCTGGCCGCCGACGGCCGGGTGTACGGCCTGGTGGCCCCCGGCTACGAGCAGGCCGAGACCGCGGCGGCGACCATCGCCTCCGACGAGGCCGCCTTCCTGGGCGCCGACCTGTCCACCAAGCTGAAGCTGCTCGGCGTGGACGTGGCGTCCTTCGGCGACGCGCACGGGGCGACCGAGGACTGCCTGGACGTCGTCTACTCCGACTCCCGGGCGGGCCTGTACAAGAAGCTGGTCATCGGCCGCGACGGCACGCTGCTCGGCGGCATCCTGGTCGGCGACGCGGAGGCGTACGGCACGCTGAAGGCGTTCACCGGCTCCGTCCCGCCGGTCTCCCCCGAGTCGCTGGTGCTGCCGGCCGGCGCCGGCGAGTCGGTGCAGCTCGGCCCGACCGCGCTGCCGGACGACGCGATCATCTGCTCCTGCAACAACGTCCGCAAGGGCACGATCCGCGGCGCGGTCACCGAGCACAACTGCACCACCGTGCCCGAGGTGAAGAAGTGCACCAAGGCCGGTACCACCTGCGGCAGTTGCGTCAAGGTGCTCGGCCAGCTCGTCACCGCGGAGCTGGAGGCGTCCGGCGTCGAGGTCGACAAGGGCCTGTGCGGCTGCTTCTCGCAGACCCGCGAGGAGCTCTACGAGATCGTCCTGGCCCTGCGCATCAACACCTACCAGGACCTGCTGGACCGCTACGGCCGCGACGGCGCCCGGGGCGGCGACGGCTGCGAGGTCTGCAAGCCGGCCGTCGGCTCGATCATCGCCTCCCTCGCCCCGACGATCGGCGCGAGCGGCTACGTCCTGGACGGCGAGCAGGCCTCCCTCCAGGACTCCAACGACCACTTCCTCGCCAACATCCAGAAGAACGGCTCCTACTCGGTCGTCCCGCGCATCCCCGGCGGTGAGATCACCCCCGAGGGACTCATCGTGATCGGTGAGATCGCCCGCGACTTCGGCCTCTACACGAAGATCACCGGTGGCCAGCGGATCGACATGTTCGGCGCCCGGGTCGAGCAGCTCCCGCTCATCTGGACCCGCTTGGTCGACGCCGGCTTCGAGTCCGGGCACGCCTACGGCAAGTCCCTGCGCACGGTGAAGTCCTGTGTCGGCCAGACCTGGTGCCGCTACGGCGTCCAGGACTCGGTCCGCATGGCGATCGACCTGGAGCTGCGCTACCGGGGCCTGCGCTCCCCGCACAAGCTGAAGTCGGCGGTGTCGGGCTGCGCCCGCGAGTGCGCGGAGGCCCAGTCGAAGGACTTCGGCGTGATCGCCACCTCGGGCGGCTGGAACCTCTACGTCGGCGGCAACGGCGGCGCCACCCCGCGCCACGCGGACCTCCTCGCCCAGGACCTGTCCGACGCCGAACTGATCAGGCTCATCGACCGGTTCCTGATGTTCTACATCCGCACCGCGGACCGCCTGGAGCGCACCTCGACCTGGCTGGAGCGCATCCCGGGCGGCCTGGACCACGTCCGCGACGTGGTCGTGGAGGACTCCCTCGGCATCTGCGAGGAGCTGGAGTCCCTGATGACGGCCCACGTGGCGCACTACGCCGACGAGTGGGCGACCACCATCAACGACCCCGAGAAGCTCGCCCGGTTCGTGTCCTTCGTGAACGCGCCGGACACCCCCGACCCGGTCGTCGGCTTCGTCCCCGAGCGCGAGCAGATCAAGCCCGACCTGCCGCTGCTGACCATCGGCCACCGTCCCCTGGAAGGAAGCGCCCAGCGATGACCCTGGCACCCGAGACCACCGACCTGAAGGTCGAACTCCATCTGGACGGCGACTGGTTCGCGGTCTGCGAGCTGACCCGGCTGCTCCCCGGCCGGGGAGTGGCGGCCCTGCTGCCCGACGGCCGGCAGGCGGCCCTGTTCCGCGACCGCGCGGGCAACCTGTACGCCGTCGACAACCGCGACCCCTTCGGCGGCGCGGCGGTCCTCTCCCGCGGCCTGACCGGCAGCCTCCAGGGCCGCCCGTTCGTGGCCTCGCCCCTGCTGAAGCAGCGGTTCGACCTGGAGACCGGGCAGTGCCTGGACGACGAGTCGGTACGGATCAGGACGTATCAGGTGCGGGTGGCTTAGGAGCATGCGGGAAGGGGCGGCCACCATCCGGTGACCGCCCCTTCTCCCGTCAGGACTTCGGTGTCTCCCGGACCCTGAGCGGGCCGACGACCTCGTCCAGTTCGGCGTCCGTGAGGGGACCGCCGGTGCCCAGGCCCTCCCAGCGCTCCATCTCCCGGAGGCGTTCCACCGGGACGTGGTAGGCGCTGAAGAAGTGGACCATGAGCTGGAAGACCTTGAAGTCGTCCCCCATCTCCCGCATCACCCAGCGCGCGGCCTCGGAGGCCGGGCGGCCTTCCTCGCCGAGCCGGCGCAGGCCGGCCACGATCGCGGTCCGGTCGGTCACCTCCTGAACACCACCTTCACCGCTGTGTACTCGCCGGGCGAACCGACGGTCGACTCGATCTCCACCTTGGTGAAGCCGTACTTTACGGCCATCTTCCCGGTGAAGGTCGCCCGGGCGGCGTCCTCCGGGGAGAGCATGTTCTGGATGCCCGCGTTGAAGCTGTCGAGGTTGTCGCGCAGCCCGCTGTTCCAGGTGCCCCGTACTCCCTCGGCGTCCTTGGCCAGGGCGTTCATGGCGTTGACGAACATCTCGCCCCCGGTGGGCGCCGTCGACTCCGTACCGTCCTTGACGACCTCCACGGCGGTGTTGAGGATGCCCTTGCTGTCGATCGAGGCGAGGATCGCGGTGCCGTTCTCGTAGATCTCGGAGTACTCGCCGCAGGTGTTGTGCACCAGGACGTCGAGGTCGGTCGCGTAGTAGGTGTGGTCGGTCTCCACCTCGAAGTTGAACACCCTGGCCGGACCCGGCAGTTCGGAGACGCCGTCCACGGCGACCGTCGAACCGTCCCGCTTCTCCAGCCGGTCGCCCGGCTTCAGGTCGCCCGCGTCGACCCAGCCCCTCCCCTTGACCTGGAAGGGGTGCCCGGCCGTCGCCCGTACGTCGTGGCCTCCTGCCTCTACCTGCACCAGACCCTCGGCGGTGCGCTGGAAGAGCTGGGTGACCCGGCGCAGGGTCTGCTTGCCCGTCACCGGGTCGGCGGCCCAGACCCGGTCGCCGACCTTGATGTCCTCGATCTTCTTGGTGCCGTGGGCCGTGGCGATGGGTGTGCCGGGCGGGAAGCACTGCCCGGCGGCCGCGGCCTTCGCGGCCCGGCCGGCCTTGGTGAGGTTGGCCAGCGCGTCGGCGGTCAGACCGGAGCCGCGCAAGTTGTAGATGGCCTGGTCCAGGCCGATGCCGGTCCGCATGGCGGCGCGCAGCGCGATGACGTACCGCGAGGCGACCTTCAGCAGGGGCGGCACCACGATGCTGCCGATCGCCCAGGCACAGTCGCCGCCGGTGCCTCCCGACCCGGTGAAGACGAGGCGGGCGCAGCCGACGAAGTCCTGGACCATGCCGTAGGCGACGGTCTTGAGGATCTCGGCAGTCAGCTTCCAGCCGTCGACGTGGATCTGGTCGTCGTAGGTGAAGTCGATCGGCTTGCTGTCGAGATAGTCGGCGGTGTAGCTGCCGATGCACTCGACGGCGGTGGCATGCGGCAGCGGGCAGGTCAGGACCAGGTAGATCATGGTCCCGGTGATGTGGTGCGTGACGTTGATCTCGCAGCCGACGTCGCTGCCGGTGTGCGTGCCGGTGCACATGCCGTCCGAGGAGATCGTGTCCTGCACCCCGTACGGCTGGGCGATCACGCCCTGGGCGCCGGCCGGTCCGGTCTCGCTCATCCGGACGGTCTCGCTCTGCGCGTTCGCCGCGGTCTCCGCCCGGGTGGCGGCGGCCTCGGCCTCGGAGGCGTCCTCCCGGGCCCGTGCAGCGGAGGCCTCGGCCTCGGTGGCGTCCGCTTCCGCCCGGTCGGCGACACCACTGGCGGTGGTGGCGTCGGCCTCGGCCTCGCTGGCGGCGGAGCGCGCGGAGGCGGCGTCGGTCTCGGCGGCGTCCGCCGAGTTCCGGGCATCGTCTGCGTAACCGCTCGCCGCGGTGGCGGCTCCGGCGGCGGCCGCCGCGTCGGCGGTGGCCTGCTCGTCGTACGCGACCGTGTTGGCCTCGGATCTGACGGCCGCCTTGGCGTCGGCCGCCGCGGCGACGGCCGAGGCGCGAGCCTGGGCGAGGGAGGCGGCGGCCTTGGCGGCCGAGTCCGCGGCGGCGGCCGCTGCCACCGCTGCCGCCTTGGCGTCGGCGCTCGCCTGAGCGGCGAGCGCGGCGGCCTCGGTGGACGCCTTCGCGGCCTGGGCGGCCTTCGCCTGGGCCAGCGCCGCCTGCTGCTCGGAGGCCGTCTTCGCGGCCTGCCCGGACAGGACGGCAAGGCCGGCCGAGGAGTCGGTCTCCTGGTACGGGGAGCCCAGTTCGATGGCGTCGTTGGCCGGCTTGATCACCTGGGCCGCCGCGTCACGCGCGGCTGCTGCGGCCTGTGCGGTGGCGTAGGCGAAGCCGGCCGTCTGGACGGCGGTGGCGGCGGCCGCGTTGGCCTCCACACGGGCGATCACCGCGTTCGCCTTGGCCTCGGTGGCCTTGGCCTTCGCGGTGTCGGCGAGGGCCTTGGCGACCCGGACGTTCTCCGCTGCCGCACCTGAGGCGGCGATCGCGTCGGCGGCGGCCGCGTGGGCCTTCTGCACGGCCGCGTGGGTGATCGCCACGTCGCGCTGCGCCGCGTCGGACGCGGCCTTGGCGCGGGCGGCCGCCGCGTCGGCGCGGATCGAGGCCTCGCGAGCGTTCGCCGCCGCGGTGGTGGCGTCGTCGGCGGCGGAGCGTGCCGCGCGGGCGGCGTCGCCGGCCTCGTTGGCGGCCGTACGGGCCCGGGTCGCGGCGGCGCGGGAATCGGAGGCCGCGTCGGTGCCCTCGTCGGCGGCGGCACGGGACTCCGCCGCGTCGGCGCGGGCGGACAGGGCGTCCTCGGTGTCCTCCGCGTTGACCGCGTTGTCGCGGGCCACGGAGGCCCGGCGTTCGGCGGCCAGCGCCTCGTCCTTCTTCGCGGACGCGGTGCTGCCTGCGGCCTGCGCGGCGCTCAGCTTGTCCGCCGCGACCTGCCGCTGGGACTGGGCCCGCTGGTTGGCGTCGGCGGCCTTGGCCCGCTCGGCGGCGGCGATGTCCTTCTGCGCCTCGGCCTTGTCACGTTCGGCCTCGGCGGTGGCCCGCTTGGCCTTGGCGTCGGCGGCCGCAGCCTTTGCGGTGGCCTCGGCGGCCTCCGCCTTCACCCGGGCGGCCTTGGCCTTGGCCGCGTTGTCGGCGGCCTTGCCGGCCTGTACGGCGGCACCGTCGGCGGCGGCCTTCGCCTGGGCGGCGGCCTCCTCGGCGGCGGCGCGCCGGAACTCGGCGGCGGAGGCGTGCGCCTGGGTCTTGGCCAGTGCCATCAGCGTCTTGCTGTCGGCGGCCGAGGCGCGGGTCGCGTTGGCCGCGGTCTCGGTGGCCTTGGCGACGGCGGTCGCGGCGGCGGCCGACGCCTTGGCGACCTGGACGGCCTGCTGTCCGTAGAGCAGGCCCCGGCCGCGCGGCAGACCGGCCGCGTCGGCGACGGCGTAGGCGTCGGTCTGCGCGGCGGTGGCCTTGACGGCCTGCGTCTGGGCGGACTGGGCGGCCCGGGAGGCGACGTACAGCCGGCCCAGCGCCATGGCCTGCGCCTTGACGATGTTGGCGGCGACCTTGGTGAACTCGGCGGCGTCCGGGTAATCGGCGTTGGTGGTGGGCTGTTTGAGCCAGTAGGCCTGCCAGTCGGCGAGCCGGCTCGCGATCATCGACTGGCCGAGCGCCTCACCGAGCGCCTGGGTGGCGACCTGGAGGTCGCCGTTGGCGGCGGCCTCGGCGGCGAGGATGCGGTCGCGCTGGGTCTTCTGGCCGGAGATCTCGGCCTGCCACTCGGTGGACGCGACCACGGTCTCGGCGGTCAGGACCTTGTGCGGGTCGATCGGGTTGCTGGTGGTGCACGACGCGAAACGCGCCTTCAACGCCTCCACGTCGATCCGGAACTCGACCGAGTCCGGGTCGGGGGCGGTGGTCGGGAAGCCGCCGTTCTGGAGGAAGATCCGGGCGTCGTCGGCGTACATGGGGTGCATGAACTGCATCTCCCACTTCCACGCCGACCAGTCGTCGTAGTCCTCGTAACGGTCCTCGGAGTAGCGGGCGTTGACGATGTCGGTGACCGCATTCACCGAGTCCTGCCCGGCCACGGGCGCCTGGTTCGTGTGGAAGAGGTCGTACTCGGACTGCCAGAACTGGTCGGCGATCCAGCCGGAGAGACCGGTGGTGGCGAAGGGGTTGTCCTTCTGCTCGATCCACTGGAAGCCGGTGTACGTGTAGCCGGCGGGCGGGGTGACGTTGAGGGAGGTCTCCCAGGTCGTGTGCCGGTCGTAGAGCTCGTCCATCTTCGCGGACGCGGTCGCCTTGTCCTTGTCGTAGGCGACGGCCAGCGGGGGTTCGGGGGTGTTGTAGTACGCCGGGTCACCGGCCGCGAGGAGTTCCGCGTCGGTGCCGGCCAGGCCGGCGCGGGCGACCGCCTTCATCTCCTGTCCGCCCCGGCGCTGCATGAGGTTCATCAGGCACTGGGCGTCGCGGATCTTGACGGCCTGGTCGAGGTCGTAGCCGGTCGCCGGATCGACACCGGTGGCGGCGGCCGGGCGGGTGGGGGTGGGCGTGGCGGGCTGCGCGCCGGAGGCCAGGAGTGCGACGGAGCACACGACCGCCGTGGTCGACAGGAGTCTTGCCAGCAGGGGGTGCCCGCGGCGGGCACGTGATCGTGCCGGGGGCGCATTGGTACGCATCGTCAGTGGTGAGCCTTCTGGGGTGGGCCGGGCCGGGGTCACGCCAGGGGCGAGCGCCGCGGGTGCGGGCTCGTGCGGGGCTGGTCGCCGGGGGTCGGCCGGGAGGATGAACGACTGGGGACGCCGACGTGGTGATCGGCGTGAAGCGCGGTGCTAGAAGAGGGCGTTGAAGGCGTTCCAGCCGCTGGTGCCGATCTGGACACGGGCCGCGAAGGGAGCGCCGGCGGTGCCGGTGCCCTTGAAGAGCCAGAGGGCGCCTGCTGTGTCGCGCGCGATGAGGTCGGCCTTGCCGTCGCCGTCGTTGTCGCCGGTGGAGACGAGCGCGTTGTAGGTCTGCCACCCGGTGCCGACGCTGACGCGGGCGCCGAACACGGCGTCGGCGGTGGCGTTTCCGGTGCCGGGGTAGAGGTACAGGGCTCCGGCGGGCGTGCGTGCCAGGAGGTCGGTCCTGCCGTCGCCGGTGTAGTCGCCGTGACCGGCGAGGATGTCGAGGGCGTTCCAACCGCTGCTTCCCGCCCTGACCTTGGCGGCGAGGGTGCCGTCGGTCCTGCCCTGGTAGAGCCACAGGGCGCCGGCGCTGTCGCGGGCCAGGAGGTCGGGCTGGGCGGTGCCGCCGAGGTTGCCGGGGGACATCAGGAGGTTGAACTGGTCCCAGCCGCTACCGATGAGCTTGGTCTCGGTGGAGCGTTCGGCGGTGTAGTAGAGGGCGTTGCCCATCCGGAAGTACAGGTCGCTGCGGGTGCCGTTCTCGGAGTTGTCGGCGCGGACGATGGCGGTGGCGGCGCTGAAGCCGCCGCCGAGGTCCAGGGCGGCCTTGACGCCGCCAGTGCCCTTGGGCTCGTACGTCAGCAAGTGGCCGTCGGAGGTGCGGCGCACCAGCAGGGACAGCATCGGCGCGCCGCCCGCCACGGGCTGGGCGTCACTGCCGTCCGCCGCGGTGGCGGTCGCCGTCGTCGGCGCGGAACCGGCCGACCAGAGCGCTGCCGCGGAGACGACCACGGCCAGGGCGGCGGCGGTCGCGAGTCTCGCGATGGTGGTGCGGGTGAACGTGCGCGGTCTTGTGCGCGCGACCCGTTTGCTCGTGGGCATGGCCGGTCAACTCCCCCGTTGTGGATGCGCACATGGCCTGGTGAGGCGCCATGGCCCGTGCACTGTACGAGGCCGTTGCGTGTGCTGTGAAGGAGTTTTGAGAGAGACATGGGGAGATCGTGATGGACGCGGGCGCGGCGAGGCCGCACGGTCACTTCGGGCGTTAAGTGATCGTCCTGGACATGTGGGCCTGGGCCGCCGGGTGGCCGTCGGCGGAAATCCGCTGGAGGGCGCGGATCCCCCGTGCTTGCATGGACGCCATGGTTCCCACCGACCGTCTCCTCGCCTTCGCGGCCATGTCGTTCCTGCTGATCGTGGTCCCCGGACCCAGTGTGCTGTTCGTGATCGGCCGGGCGCTCGCGCAGGGCAGGCGTGCCGCCCTGACCACGGTGGCCGGGAACACGGTCGGCGCCTACGTCCTGGTACTCGCCGTGGCGTTCGGGGTCGGCTCGGTCGTGGAGCGCTCGGTGCTGGTGTTCACCACGCTCAAGCTCGCCGGCGCCGCCTATCTGGTGTACCTGGGCGTCAGGGCGTGGCGCGGACGCGGGTCCCTGCGCGCGGCGTTCGCCGAGGACGTGTCGGCGGGGCACGGCGGTCTGCGCACGTTCTGGGAGGGGTTCGCGGTCGGGGTGACCAACCCCAAGACGATCGTGTTCTTCGCCGCGGTGCTGCCGCAGTTCGTGGACCGCGGCCATGGTCAGGTGGCCGCGCAGATGCTGCTGCTCGGGCTGGTGTTCAACGTCATCGCGCTGGTCTCCGACGCCGTGTGGGGTCTGGTCGCGGCGACCGCGCGCGGCTGGTTCGCCCGCTCGCCGCGCCGCCTCTCCCTGGTGGGCGGGGTGGGGGGACTGACCATGATCGGGCTCGGTGTGACGGTGGCGGTGACCGGCCGGAAGGACTGAGTCGCTCAAGGGTCGCGGGGTGCGGGGGATCAGACCTTCAGGGCGTCGTACGTCACGCCCGTGAGCTCCTCCGACGCGGCCCACAGACGCTGCGACACCCGGTCGTCGCGGGTCCAGGGGGCCCGCCAGGTGGGGGCCGGGGAACCGCGCCACCCGGCCAGGGACGGGCCGGTGAGGGAGTCGGGCGGTACGTCGGGGGCGGTGGCCGCGTACAGGGTGGGCAGGGCCCCGGCGTCGGCGGACTGGGCGAAGAAGCGGTTGCCGATCCCCATGACGCGTTCCGCCGTCCTGCGGCCCGCCATCCTGGGTCCCGCGGCCTGGAGGTTGGTGGCCGCGTACCCGGGGTGCGCCGCCGCGGCGATCACGTCCGAGCCGTGGGCCGCCAGTCGGCGGGCCAGTTCGTGGACGAAGAGCAGGTTGGCGGTCTTGGAGCGGGCGTAGGCGACCCAACGCCGGTAGCGGCGCTCGCTGTTGAGGTCGCCGATGTCGATGTTGGCCAGCGCGTGCATGGGGCTGGAGACCGTCACCACGCGCGCGCCGGGCGTCGCGAGGAGCGTCGGCAGCAGCAGTCCGGTCAGTGCGAAGTGGCCGAGGTGGTTGGTGCCGAACTGGGTCTCGAAGCCGTCGGCCGTCGTGCCGTACGGCAGCGCCATCACGCCCGCGTTGTTGACCAGCAGGTCGAGACGGTCGTAGGGGTACGTGGTCGCGAACTCCCTTACGGAGGCCAGGTCCCCGAGGTCCAGACGGGCGAACTCCACGTCCGCGCCCGGCACTTCGCCGACCAGCCGGTCCCGAGCCCCGGCGCCCCGCGTCTCGCTGCGGCAGGCGAGCAGCACCCGGGCGCCCTTGCGGGCGAGTTCGCGCGCGGTGGCGTACCCGATGCCGCTGTTGGCCCCGGTGACGACGGCCACGCGCCCGCTCTGACCGGGGATGTCCTCGGCACTCCAGCCCGACATGACCGGCTCCCTCCGCAGACGGGGTGGGATCCACCCTACGAGCGGAGCACACCGGACGTCATGCACCGGGTGCATGCGGGCCTCGGAGATCACGGGTCCCGCCTTCGCCCCGGACCGCACCCGCCTGTACTTCTCCAGCCGGCGAGGCACGACCGGGAGCTCCTCGGCCGGCATCACGTACGAGGGGACCGGCTCAATCCGGACGTGGCACCGGATGGCATGTAATGGTCACGGAATGAACACTTCATCTCCACAAACACGGTGGCGGCAATACGGTCATCCCCTCACGTAGCGACCCCAGGGGGACGAGATGGCCAACCCGTACCAGCCCCAGCCCACGCCTCCGTGGCCGCCGGCGCCGCCGTCCGCTTCCCGGCCCGCCCCCAAGTGGGCCCGGAAGCGGTACGTCCTGCCCGCGCTCGCGCTCGCCCTCTTCCTCGGTATCGGCATGGGCGCCGGCGACCAGGGCAAGACGACGGACGACGCGAAGCCGGCCGCCGCGAAACCGCAGCCGACCGTGACCGTGACGACGACGGCCACGACCACCGCGACCCCGGAGCCGGAGCCCGCGGCCACGGTGACCGCCACCAAGACGGTCAAGGTCACGAGGACGGTCACCGCACAGGCCGCGGCGGACACCGGCTCCGGGGACGACTCGGGGTCCGACAGCGTCTACTACGGCAACTGCACGGAGGCCCGCGCCGCCGGCGCCGCGCCGATCCACCGCGGTGAGCCGGGGTACGCCTCGCACCTGGACCGGGACAACGACGGGGTGGCCTGCGACAGTTGAGCCGCTGTCACCGCGGTGGCGGAGAGCTACCCTCCGGTCACGTCACGTTCGCATCACGGGTTTCTCATGTCGCCGACAGGGGATCCGCGTCTCACTAGGTTCGTCACCTCATATCCGGCCGATCGCCGCTTCCTGATCATGTGCGCGGATATCACCACGAACCTGGAAGGACCTGCTGTGAACCTGCTCCGCAAGCCCGGCGCCGTCGTCGTCGCCGCGCTGGCGCTGGCCGTGCTGCCGGGCGCCGCCTCGGCCCACGACGGTGACCACCCGTTCGAGAACTGCACCGAGGCGTACGCCGCCGGCTACGCGAACATCCCCGAGGGCGACGAGCACTACGGCAGCCACCTCGACCGGGACGGCGACGGCATCGCCTGCGACCGGCCGCCCGCGGGCTTCGTGGCCCACGACGACGAGGCGGCGCCGGCGGCCGGGGACGGCGCCGGGAAGGGGCCGGACCTCGCCGAGACCGGCGGCGGGGGCGACACCACCGTGTACCTCGCCGCCGCGGGCTCCGCCGTCCTGCTCACCGGCGGCGCGCTCGTGGCGTCGACCCGCAGGCGCCGCGCCGAGCGCTGACGTTCGGGCACGGGAGAGGGGGCGGCACCCCCGCACAAGGGTGCCGCCCCCTCTCTTCGTGATCCGGAACCGCCGCCCATCGGATGAGGGTCGGGGACGGACGGCGGTTCCGGGGCTCCAGTGGCCCCAGGGGCCTACCGGTGGTCGCTCCCGTCCGCCGTGATCGCCGCGCGTCCCGCCTCCAGACGGGCCACCGGGATGCGGAACGGGGAGCAGGAGACGTAGTCCAGCCCCACCTCGTGGAAGAAGTGGACCGACTCCGGGTCACCGCCGTGCTCACCGCAGACGCCGAGCTTCAGGTCGGGCCGGGTCCTGCGGCCCGCCTCGGCGGCGAGCTTCACCAGCGAGCCGACGCCGTCCTTGTCGATCGTCTCGAACGGGGAGACCCCGAAGATGCCCTTCTCCAGGTAGGCCGTGAAGAAGGAGGCCTCCACGTCGTCCCGGCTGAAGCCCCACACCGTCTGGGTGAGGTCGTTCGTGCCGAAGGAGAAGAACTCCGCCGCCTCCGCGATCTGACCGGCGGTCAGCGCGGCCCGCGGGAGCTCGATCATCGTGCCGATCGACAGCTTCAGCTCCACGCCCGTCGCCGCCTCGACGTCCGCGACGACCTGGTCGGCCTCCTCGCGGACGATCTCCAGCTCCTGGACCGTGCCGACGAGCGGGATCATGATCTCGGCGCGCGGGTCGCCCTTGGCGTTCTTGCGCTCGGCAGCGGCCTCGGCGATCGCGCGGACCTGCATGGTGAACAGACCCGGGATGACCAGGCCGAGGCGCACACCGCGCAGGCCCAGCATCGGGTTCTGCTCGTGCAGCCGGTGCACGGCCTGGAGGAGGCGCAGTTCGTTCTCGTGCGGCTCCTGGCGGGACTCGGCGAGGGCCACGCGGACCGACAGCTCGGTGATGTCGGGGAGGAACTCGTGCAGCGGCGGGTCCAGCAGCCGGACCGTCACCGGCAGGCCGTCCATCGCGGAGAACAGCTCGACGAAGTCCTGCTTCTGGAGCGGGAGCAGCGCCTTCAGCGACTCCTCGCGCTCGGCCTCCGTGTCGGCCAGGATGAGCCGCTCGACCAGCTCACGCCGGTCGCCGAGGAACATGTGCTCGGTGCGGCACAGGCCGATGCCCTGGGCGCCGAAGCGACGGGCGCGCAGCGCGTCCTCGGCGTTGTCCGCGTTGGCACGGACGCGCAGCCGACGCTTGCGGTCGGCGAACGCCATGATCCGGTGCACGGCCTCGACCAGCTCGTCGGCGTCGTTGGCGCCCGCGTGCATCCGGCCCTCGAAGTACTCCACGACGGGGGACGGGACGACCGGCACCTCACCGAGGTACACCTTGCCGCTGGACCCGTCGATGGAGATCAGGTCGCCCTCCTCCACGACATGCCCGCCCGGCACCGTCATCCGGCGCCGCTTGGTGTCGACCTCCAGCTCCTCGGCGCCGCAGACACAGGTCTTGCCCATGCCGCGCGCGACGACGGCCGCGTGGGAGGTCTTGCCGCCGCGGGAGGTCAGGATGCCCTCGGCCGCGATCATGCCGTCGAGGTCGTCGGGGTTGGTCTCCCGGCGGACCAGGATGACCTTCTCGCCCGAACGCGACCACTTGACGGCGGTGTACGAGTCGAAGACCGCCTTGCCGACGGCCGCGCCCGGCGAGGCCGCGATGCCCCGGCCGACCTGCGCGACCTTCGTGTTCTCGTCGAAGCGCGGGAACATGAGCTGGGCGAGCTGGGCGCCGGTGACCCGCTGGAGCGCCTCGGCCTCGTCGATGAGGCCCTGGTCGACGAGCTGGGTGGCGATCCGGAAGGCCGCGCCCGCGGTGCGCTTGCCGACCCGGGTCTGGAGCATCCACAACTGACCGCGCTCGATGGTGAACTCGATGTCGCAGAGGTCCTTGTAGTGGTTCTCCAGCGTCTCCATGATCTGCATGAGCTGGTCGTACGACTTCTTGTCGATCTGCTCCAGCTCCGCGAGCGGCACGGTGTTGCGGATGCCGGCGACGACGTCCTCGCCCTGCGCGTTCTGGAGGTAGTCGCCGTAGACGCCCTGGTGGCCGGAGGCGGGGTCGCGGGTGAAGGCGACACCGGTGCCGGAGTCGGGGCCGAGGTTGCCGAAGACCATCGAGCAGACGTTGACGGCCGTGCCCAGGTCGTGCGGGATGCGCTCCTGGCGGCGGTAGAGCTTGGCGCGGTCGGTGTTCCAGGAGTCGAAGACCGCGTGGATCGCGAGGTCCATCTGCTCGCGCGGGTCCTGCGGGAAGTCCCGGCCGGCCTCCTTCTTCACGATCTTCTTGAAGGCGGTGACCAGCTTCTTGAGGTCGGCGGCCTCCAGGTCGGTGTCGACCGTGACCTTCTTGGCCTCCTTGGCCTTGTCGAGGGCCTCCTCGAAGAGGTCGCCGTCGACGCCGAGGACGGTCTTGCCGAACATCTGGATGAGGCGCCGGTAGGAGTCCCAGGCGAAGCGGTCGTCGCCGGCCTGCTGGGCGAGACCCTGGACCGACTTGTCGGAGAGGCCGATGTTCAGGACCGTGTCCATCATGCCGGGCATGGAGAACTTCGCGCCGGAGCGGACCGAGACGAGCAGCGGGTTGTCGGGCTGGCCGAGCTTCTTGCCCATGCGCTGCTCCAGCGCGTCGAGGTGCGCACTCACCTCGTCACGCAGTGCCGCCGGCTCCTCACCGCTGTCGAGGTAGACCTTGCAGGCCTCGGTCGTGATGGTGAAGCCGGGGGGAACGGGGAGTCCCAGGTTGGTCATCTCGGCGAGGTTCGCGCCCTTGCCACCCAGGAGGTCCTTGAGGTCCTTGTTTCCCTCGGTGAAGTCGTAGACGAACTTCGCTACGTGGGGATCTTTGTTTTCCGACACGGGTCTCGACTCCCTCGAGGACGCGGTGGCTGCCCTGACGGCGAGGAACATACCCAGATCGAAGGCGTCTGGGTACGTCTACTCGGGCGTCATACGCCCGTAACCAGTCGTCCGCCAGCGGATCGAAAGTCAAAGCTTGGCAAGCGACAGCCGGCGGATGTTTTCACCTCTTGAACGCAGGGATGCCCAGGCACCTCCATTTTCGCTCACATGAGCACCCTGCACCCACATCTGATTTCGATCGATGAACGATCAAGGGGTGGCACTGAGTGCCACCCCTTGGAGAAGTGCAGTCGCCCAAGATCCGCTCATCTGAGCCCTGCCCTTATCAAGCGTGGCGAGAATCACGCTGCCACAGCGCGCCGGATTTCACCATGCGGACGTCACACGCCCATGGCCAGCAGGCGCTCCTCGACCCGCTCGGGCGCGTACAGGTGCTCCACCACCAGGGCGCCCGCGCCGACCAGCCCCGCCCGCTCCCCGAGCCGCGACGTCACGACCTCCAGGCGGGCGGTGGAGCGCGGCAGCGCCCGCTGGTACAGCAGCTCACGGACCCCGGTGAGGAAGGGGGTCCCGGCCAGATCGCCGGCGATCATCAGGACCCCGGGGTTCAGCAGGGTCACGACCGTCGCCAGGACGTCCCCGACGTGTCGCCCCGCCTCGCGGGCGAGGGCCGCCGCCTCGGGATGCCCGGACGCGAGCAGGTCCCGCACGTCCGCCCCCGAGGCCGCGGGCACCCCGGTCGCCGCCAGCCGGCGGGCCACGGCACCGCCACTGGCGACGGCGGCCAGACAGCCGTAGGACCCGCACCGGCACAGCGCCTCCGCGCCCGCCGGCACCCGGATGTGGCCCAGGTCGCCCGCGCCGCCGTCGATGCCCCGGTAGAGCGAGCCGTCGACCACGACTCCGGCGCCGATGCCCGTGGAGACCTTGACCAGCACGAACGCCCCGCAATCGGGGTACGCCGTGCGCTGTTCGCCGTACGCCATGAGGTTGGCGTCGTTGTCGACGAGTACGGGGACCGGACCGGCCCCGGTGTGCTCGGTGAAGGAGCCGGCGAGGCGGCCTCTTATGTCGTAGCCGTCCCAGCCGGGCATGATCGGCGGCTGGACCACCCGGCCGCTCGCCGTCTCGACCGGGCCCGGCACGGCCAGCCCGATGCCGCAGACCTCGGACGCCGGCCGCCCGGCCTTCTCCAGCAGCTCGGCGAACCAGCGGCCGAGCTCGCCGAGCACGGCGTCCGGGCCGTCCTCGACGACCAGGGTGCCGCTGTGCTCGGCGAGGATCTCACCGGTCAGGGAGAGCACGGCCGCGCGGGCGTGCCGGGTCTCCAGGTCGGCGGCGAGGACGACAGCGTGGGCGTCGTCGAACTCCAGGGTGATGGCGGGCCGGCCGCCCAGCGGGGAGTCCACGGGGCCTCCGGCGCCCTCGCGCAGCCAGCCCGCGCGGAAGAGACGGTCGAGGCGCTGGCCGACGGTCGCCCGGGACAGTCCGGTGGCCTGCTGGAGCGCGCCGCGGGTGACGGCTCGTCCGCTGCGGACCAGTTCGAGCAGGTCTCCGGCGCCGGTCTGACGTCCAGCCATGCACACCCCCTTGTGTTCCCCAACTCTGCATTACATATTGGGTTTTGCGTGTTAAATAGACGTAACTCTACGGTAGCTCTGGCCGAACCGGTCAGCCACATGTCTTTCGGGGAGCCCCGAGTGGATCGCACCGCCCAGCTCGTCACCCCTTCCGCGGAGCACTCGCCCGCATACGATCCACCGGATTCGCCCCATCCCCTGCACGCCGCCGCCGCGAAGGTGCTGGAGGCCAACTGGACCGGCACCTCCACCGTGCCCTCGCGCGACCTGTACCCGCACCAGTGGTCCTGGGACTCCGCGTTCGTCGCGATCGGCCTGCGCCACCTCTCGCCGCTGCGGGCCCAGACCGAGCTGGAGACGCTGCTGGCGGCCCAGTGGGGCGACGGGCGGGTCCCGCACATCGTCTTCAACCCCTCCGTGCCGCTCGACGCGTACTTCCCGAGCCCCGACTTCTGGCGCTCCGCCACCGCGGGGCGTGCCGCGGGCGCCCCGCGCACCGTACAGACGTCCGGCATCGTGCAGCCACCGGTCCACGCCCTGGCCGCGTGGCTGGTCCACCGCGCCGATCCCGGCCTGTCCCGGGCGCGCGGCTTCCTCGCCCGGGTGCATCCGCGGCTGGCCGCCTGGCACCGCTATCTGCTGCACCGCCGCGACCTGGGCGGCGGCGGTCTCGCGTCCGTGGTGCACCCCTGGGAACAGGGAATGGACAACAGCCCCGCCTGGGACCTGCCGCTGTCCCGCGTCACACCGGCCCCGGCCCGCTCTTTCCGCCGCGCCGACCTCGACCACGGGGCGGCCGAGGACCGGCCGACGGACCTGGACTACGGACGGTACGTACGGCTGGCGGCCGACTACCGGGACGCCGGGTACCGGGACGGGTGGGGCGGCGGGCGTGGTGCCGAAGGCGGGTTCGCCGTCGAGGACCCCGCCTTCAACGCCCTGCTCATCGCCTCCGAGCACGCCCTCGCCCGGATCGCCGCCGAACTGGGGGCGCCCGGCACGGCCCGGCACGCCCGCGCGAAGCGGCTCACGGCGGCACTGGTGGAGCGGCTGTGGGACCCGGCGAGCGGGATGTTCCTGTGCCGGGACCTCAAGGCCCCCGCCCCGGACGGGCGTGGCGCCCTGGTCCCGGAGCGCTGTGTGTCCGGACTGGTCCCGCTGCTGCTGCCCGGCCTCCCGCGGGACCTCGCCGCGACGCTCGTGCGCACCGCCACGGGCCCGCGTTTCGGACTGGGCACCACCACCCGCCTCCCACCCAGCTACGACCTCCTCGGCGAGGCCTTCGACCCGCACCGCTACTGGCGCGGCCCGGCCTGGTTCAACACCGCGTGGCTGCTGGAGCGGGGCCTGCGCGCGCACGCCGAGCACCGCCGGGCCGACGCGCTGCGGGAGTCGGTCCTCGAACTCGCCGCGGCCGGCGACTTCGCGGAGTACGTCGACCCGTACACCGGCGAGCCCTGCGGGACGACCGGCTTCGGCTGGACCGCCGCGCTCGCCCTCGACCTGCTGCACAGCGACACCACAGGCACGGGGGACATGGGACTCAGGGGAGGGGACCGGCCATGACGGACCGGCATCATCTGCTCGTGCACGGCGCGACGTTCGCCGCCGTGGGTGACGGCGGGGACATCAGCGGCGTCCGGAACGGCACGTCACCGGACGGCTTCTTCGTGCGCGACGCCCGCCACCTGAGCCGCTGGCAGCTCACGGTCGACGGCGCGGTCCCGGAGGCCCTGTCGCCGGTCGCCGACGGCGACACCGCGCGCTGTGTCCTGGTCCCGCGGGGCGGCCGCCAGGAACCCCCCGCGCACACCCTGTTCCGCGAACAGGGTGTGGGGGACGGCTCGTTCGTGGAATCCCTGCGGGTCACCAGCAACCGCCCGGTGCCGACCACGGTCCGGCTCGCGGTGACCGCGGACGCCGACTTCACCGACCAGTTCGAACTCCGCTGCGACCACCGCACCTACACCAAGACCGGCGCCACCCGCACCCGCGAAGTCCGCGACGACGGCGTGGAGTTCGGCTACCGCCGCCGCGACTGGCGGTCCTGTACGACGGTGACGGCCGACCCCGCCCCGGACGGCGTCGAGGAGACCGGCACCGGGGCCAGGCGCCTGGTCTGGACGCTCGACCTGGAGCCGCACGGCACGGCCGAGCTGACCCTGCGTGTGATGGCCCGCCCGCACGGCGACCGGCGGGCCCGTCGGGTACCGAGCTCCCCCGCCGCCCTGAACCGTCGACTCCTGGAAATGGAGGGCGAGTTCGTGGAGGGCGTGGCCTTCCCGACCGGCTGGCCGGAGCTGGCGGCCGCCTGTGCCCGCGGTCTCGCCGACCTCGCCTCGCTCCAGGTCCCGGCCACCGGCCCGGACGGCGAGGAACTGCGGGTCCCGGCCGCCGGCGCCCCCTGGTTCCTCACCCTCCTCGGCCGGGACGCCCTCCTCACCTCGCTCTTCGCCCTCCCCTACCGCCCCGGGCCGGCCGCCGCGACCCTCTCCGCGCTCGCCGCCACCCAGGCCACCGAGACCGGCGCGGCCGCCGTTGCCCAGCCCGGCAAGATCGTGCACGAGGTACGGCACGGGGAGCTCGCGCACTTCGGGCAGGTGCCGTACGGCCGCTACTACGGCTCGGTCGACGCGACCCCGCTGTTCCTCGTGCTGCTCGGCGCGTACGTGGAGCGGACCGGGGACACCGGCCTGGCCCGCCGGCTGGAGCCGCACGCCCGGGCCGCGATCGGCTGGATGCTCGACCACGGCGGTCTCACCTCGCGCGGCTACCTCGTCTACCGTGCCGACCGGGGCGGCCTCGCCAACCAGAACTGGAAGGACTCCCCGGGATCGATCTGCGGCGCCGACGGCACCCGCCCGAGCGGCCCGGTGACGGCGGCGGGCGCCCAGGGCTACGCGTACGACGCGCTGCGCAGGACCGCGTGGGTCGCGCGCACGGTGTGGCGGGACGAGACGTACGCGGCGCTCCTCGAACAGGCCGCGGCGGACCTGCGGGACCGGTTCCAGCGGGACTTCTGGATGCCGGACCGCTCCTTCCCGGCCCTCGCGCTGGACGGGGAGGGCCGGCAGGTCGACGCGCTGGCCTCCGACGCCGGGCATCTGCTGTGGTCCGGGCTGCTCGACAAGGAGTACGGCGAGCTGGTGGGGCGGCGGCTGCTGGAGCCGGACTTCTTCTCCGGGTGGGGGGTGCGGACCCTGGCGGCCGGGCAGCCGGCCTACCACCCGATGTCGTACCACCGGGGATCGGTGTGGCCGCACGACAACGCGCTGATCGCGCTGGGGCTCGCCCGCTACGGGCTGCACGACGAGGCGCGCGAGGTGGCGCACGGGCTGGTGGACGCGGCCACGGCGACCGGGCACCGGCTGCCGGAGGTGCTGGCGGGGTACGGGCGGGAGTCCCACGGCGAGCCGGTGCCGTACCCGCACGCGTGTGTGCGCGAGGCGCGGTCCGCGGCGGCGCCGCTCGCGCTGCTGACGGCGGTCGGGGGCGCCTGACGGACAACCCCGTCGTTGACCAAGCGTTGGGCCGGTGTTTGCCCTGGGGCGTGAACTGACGGCCTGAACCCTCCGTACGGGAATGTGGCGGATCCGGGACCCCCTGGCGGGTCCGCCTTCCACCAGGACCGTACGGAAGGACCCTCGGGTGTCCGAGACCCTTGCAGAGAGCACGTCACCCGAGGCCGAGGCGACCGGCGGGGACAGTCCGCGGGACCGGAGGCCGTCCTGGCGGGACGCGCACCCCACCGCCGTACGCAACACGCGGTGGGCGCTGGACGTCCTCGCCGCCCTGCTCGTCCTCGGGGCCCTGCTGCTGCCCAACAAGGTTCCCTATCTGCACCCGCGGGCCTTCCTGCGGATACCGGCCGAGGCGATCCTCGGGGCGGCCGTGACGCTCGCGCTGCCGCGTCGGCCGCGGCTGGCGGTGGCCGTCGCGGCCGGTGCGGGGCTCGGGGTGATGACGATCCTGAACCTGCTCGACATGGGCTTCTACGACTACCTGGGGCGGCCCTTCAACCCCGTCCTGGACTGGGAGCTGCTCGACGACGCGCAGTCGTACGTCGCGGACTCGATGGGCGGGGCGGTGGCGGTCGGCGCGGTGATCGGCGTGGTCGTCCTCGTGCTCGTGCTGCTGGCCCTCATGACGCTGGCCACGGTCAGGGTGAGCGGCCTGCTGGCCCTGCACCGGCGGGCCGCCACCCGTGGCACGCTCCTCGCGGCCACCGTGTGGGTCACCTGTTCCGCGCTCGGCCTCCAGGTCCTCGGCACGCCGCTGGCCTCCGAGCACACCGCCGCGCTCACCGCGCTCCAGGCCAAGCGGGTGCTGTCCACGGTGCGGGACGAGGCCGAGTTCCAGAAGGTGGCCAAGGTCGACGCCTTCGGGAACACGCCGGGCTCCCAACTGGTGCCCGACCTGCGCGGCAAGGACATGATCTTCACCTTCATCGAGAGCTACGGCCGCAGCGCCGTCGAGGACCCGGGCATCGCGCCCGGCGTCGACAGGACCCTCGACAGCAGCACCGCGGCCCTCGCGAGGGCCGGCTTCCACGCGAAGAGCGGCTGGCTGACCTCGGCGACGTACGGCGGCAGTAGCTGGCTCGGTCACTCGACGACGCTCTCCGGCCTGTGGATCGACAACCAGCAGCGCTACCGCACGGTCATGGCCAGCGACCACCTCAGCCTCACCAAGGCCTTCAAGAAGACGGGCGACTGGGACACGGTCGGGGTGATGCCGGGCGTCCAGAAGGGCTGGCCGGAACAGGAGTACTACGGCCTCGACAAGGTCTACGACGCCTTCCAACTCGGCTACCAGGGGCCCAAGTTCAGTTGGTCGACGATGCCCGACCAGTACGCCCTGGAGGCCTACCAGCGCCAGGTCCACGGCAAGAAGCGCGACAAGCCGCTGATGTCCGAGATCATCCTGACCTCCAGCCACCAGCCCTGGGCGCCCATCCCGAAGATGGTCGACTGGGACGACCTGGGCGACGGCTCGGTCTTCAAGCCCATCCAGCAGGCCGGCCACAAGGCGTCCGACATCATCGCCGACCCCACCCGCTCCAAGCAGGAGTACGGCAAGTCCATCTCGTACTCGGTCACCGCGCTCACCCAGTGGCTGGAGCGCTACGGCACCGATGACACGGTCCTCGTCTTCCTCGGCGACCACCAGCCGATCGCCCGGGTCAGCGGTCAGAACGCCAGCCGTGACGTACCGATCTCGATCGTCGCGAAGGACCCGAAGGTCCTCGACAGGATCGCCTCCTGGAACTGGACCGACGGCCTCAAGCCCGCCCACGACGCCCCGGTCTGGAAGATGAGCTCCTTCCGAGACCGCTTCCTCACGGCCTACGGCTCGACCCGCCACCCGTCCAAGGGCTAGCGCCCGCCACGACCGCCGGTCGGGTGCGGGTGCGTGGTGGCCGGTCGCGCAGTTCCCCGCGCCCCTAGGGGGTTGCACTCACCCGAGTCACGAGTGAGCGTGCACCACGACCGGCCGTCGGGTGCGGCTCCGGTGGGGGCTGGTCGCGCAGTTCCCCGCGCCCCTAGGGGGTTGCAGTCACCCGAGTCACGAGTGAGCGTGCGCCACAACCGGCCGTCGGGTGCGGCTCCGGTGGGGGCTGGTCGCGCAGTTCCCCGCGCCCCTGGGGGGTTGCAGTCGCCTGCGCCACGACGGACCGCGCCCCGCGCCCCGCGCCCCTGCACTGGGGAGCAGCGGGCCGCCGCAGGTATTTCAGGGGCGCGGGGAACTGCGCGAAACGCCCGCCCCCACCCAGCCGCACCCGCGCTCAGCCCCCCGACGTGTCCAGCTCCGCGTCCTCCCCGACGCCCGCCGCGCAGTCGTACGGGTCCTTCAGCCAGCCGTCGGGCAGGACGACCCTGTTGTTGCCGGACGTACGGCCGCGCGGACCGTCCGCCCCCGTCGGCCAGGGCTGGTCGAGGTCCAGCTCGTCCAGACCCGACCGGAGTTCCAACAGCGAGGACGTGATCGCGAGCCGCTTGCGCATCTCGCTGCCGACCGCGAAGCCCTTGAGGTACCAGGCCACGTGCTTGCGGAAGTCGACGACCCCGCGCGCCTCGTCCCCGATCCACTCACCGAGCAGCGTGGCGTGCCGCACCATGACGTCGGCCACCTCCCGCAGATCCGGCCGGCGGAACTCCTCGCGCCCCTCGAACGCCGCCACGAGGTCCGCGAACAGCCAGGGCCGCCCCAGGCACCCCCGCCCGACGACGACCCCGTCGCAGCCGGTGGCCCGCACCATCCGCAGCGCGTCCGCCGCCGACCAGATGTCGCCGTTGCCGAGCACCGGGATCTCCGGCACGTGCTCCTTGAGGCGGGCGATCGCGTCCCAGTCGGCCGTACCGCCGTAGTGCTGCGCAGCGGTCCGTCCGTGCAGGGCGATCGCCGTCACGCCCTCCTCGACCGCGATCCGGCCCGCGTCCAGATACGTGAGGTGGTCGTCGTCGATGCCCTTGCGCATCTTCATCGTGACCGGCAGGTCCCCGGCCCCGCTCACGGCCTCCCGCAGGATCGCCCGGAGCAGCGGACGCTTGAACGGCAGCGCGGACCCGCCGCCCTTCCGCGTCACCTTGGGCACCGGGCACCCGAAGTTGAGGTCGATGTGGTCGGCGAGGTCCTCCTCCGCGATCATGCGGACGGCCTTGCCGACGGTGGCGGGGTCGACGCCGTAGAGCTGGATCGAACGAGGCTTCTCGCTCTCGTCGAAGTGGACGAGCTGCATGGTCTTCTCGTTGCGCTCGACCAGCGCCCGGGTCGTGATCATCTCGCTGACGAACAGCCCCTTGCCGCCGCTGAACTCCCGGCACAGGGTGCGGAAGGGCGCGTTGGTGATCCCGGCCATGGGGGCGAGGACCACGGGCGGTTGGACGGTGTGCGGGCCGATCCGCAGGGGCGTGGTGTCGGTGAGCGCGGTCGTGGACATTCCCCCATTGTCACGCACGCTCCGGGGTACCCGTGCATCGATCATGTAGCGACCATTAGTTAGACGCACTATCGAAGTCGGCGTACGATGAAACGCATGCCCGAGCTCAGTCACCGTCGACGCATGCTGGTCCTCGCGATCTGCTGCATGAGCCTCCTGATCGTGAGTCTCGACACCACCGCCCTCAACGTCGCCCTGCCCTCGATGCAGCGCAGCCTGGACGCCGGCACGGCCGGCCTGCAGTGGACGATCGACGCGTACACCCTGGTCCTCGCCTCGCTGCTGATGCTGGCCGGGTCCACGGCCGACCGCATCGGCCGCAAGCGCGTCTTCATGGCGGGCCTGATCGTCTTCACCATCGGTTCCGCGCTGTGTTCCGCCGCGCCGAACCTGGAGGCGCTGATCGCCTTCCGCATGGTGCAGGCCGTCGGCGGTTCGATGCTCAACCCGGTCGCGATGTCGATCATCACCAACACCTTCACCGACCCGCGCGAGCGGGCGCGGGCGATCGGCGTGTGGGGGGCGGTCGTCGGCATCTCCATGGCCGCCGGGCCGCTGGTCGGCGGGGTGCTCGTGGACTCGGTCGGCTGGCGCTCGATCTTCTGGGTCAACCTCCCGGTCGGACTCGCGGCCCTGCTGCTCACCCTGCGGTACGTCCCGGAGTCCCGGGCGCCCAAGGCCCGCCGCCCCGACCCGGTCGGACAGCTCCTGGTGATCGCGCTGTTCGGCTCGCTGACGTACGCGATCATCGAGGCGCCGGCGTCGGGCTTCTCGTACGTCCTGCCCTTCGCCGTCGTAGCCGTCGTCGCGCTGGCGGGGCTCCTCTGGTACGAGCCGCGGCGCGACGAACCCCTGATCGACCTGCGGTTCTTCCGGTCCGCGCCGTTCAGCGGTGCCACGGTGATCGCGATCAGCGCGTTCGCGGGTCTTGGCGGGTTCCTGTTCCTGTCGACGCTGTACCTCCAGAACGTCCGGGGGCTGGACGCGCTGCACGCCGGGCTGTGGATGCTGCCGATGGCGGTGCCGATGTTCCTGTTCGCGCCGCTGGCCGGGCGGCTGGTGGGGAGCCGGGGGCCGCGGCTGCCGCTCGTGATCGCGGGAGTGATGACGACGGCGAGCGGGGTGCTGTTCGCCGCGTTCGACGCGGAGACCTCGAACACGACGCTGTTCCTCGGGTACGTGCTGTTCGGGATCGGGTTCGGGCTGGTGAACGCGCCGATCACGAACACGGCGGTGTCGGGGATGCCGCGTGCTCAGGCCGGGGTCGCGGCGGCCGTCGCCTCCACCAGCCGGCAGCTCGGGCAGACGCTCGGGGTGGCGGTGCTCGGGGCGGTGCTGGCCTCGGGGGTGGGGGCGTCGTCGTACAAGGAGAAGTTCGTGTCCGCCGCGGTGCCGGGGTGGTGGATCCTGGCCGGGTGCGGGGTGGTGGTGCTGGTGCTCGGGGCGGTGACCAGCGGTGCGTGGGCCCGGGGGACCGCGGAGCGTACGGCTGAGCGGCTGGAGTCGGTGGAGGTGCGGGAGGCTGCGCGGGTCA
>NZ_JBVJPC010000001.1:394508-403272 GCF_055582845.1 Streptomyces sp. NPDC107471
CAGCGCGTAGGCCTCCGGCGGGGTTGGCGTAGTCCGTCGGCCGGGCGCCGGTGGGGGCTGGTCGCGCAGTTCCCCGCGCCCCTGAGTAGGTGACCTGAGCGGAGTCGGGTCAGCGCGTAGGCCTCCGGCGGGGTTGGCGTAGTCCGTCGGCCGGGCGCCGGTGGGGGCTGGTCGCGCAGTTCCCCGCGCCCCTGAGTAGGTGACCTCGGCGGAGTCGGGGCAGCACGGCCTCCTCCGGCGGGGGGCAGCGCGTAGTGCTGCGGGCGCGCGCCGGTGGGGGCTGGTCGCGCGCGGTCCCCGCGCCCCTGGGTGGGTGACCTCGGCCGAATCGGGACAGCGCCCACGCACCACCGGTCCGGGCGGAGCTCACGACAGGTGGCTCCGTAGCGTTCGCTCCACTGTTGGTACGAAACGTTGGCCTGCCAGGGCCAGGGCTATTGCCGCTGCCACTCCTGTCCAGGCCAGGGGGCCGAGGGGGGTGCAGCCGAAGAGTTGGCTCACTCCTGGGGTTTCCACCAGGGCGACCAGGGCCGCCGCCGAGCCCAGGGACGTCACGCGGACCAGGGGGCTCTCCCGGCGGTCCGCCTGGGTCTGGGCGAGCTGGGTGCCGACCACCGCGCACAGCGCCATGGTGGTCGAGCGGCGGGCCGTGCCCGGGGTGAAGCGGCCGATGAGCCAGGCCACCGTGGCGCCCAGGCAGGTGGTGAGGGCGCGGTCGCGGATCTGGCGGGTGAGGGAGGTGCCCAGGATCGTGTCGACCGAGGGGTTGTCCGCCGTGGGTTTCTCGGTCGGCGTGACCGCCACGGCCATCGCCGGGAACAGGTCGGTGAAGAGGTTCACCAGGAGCATCTGGCGGGTGGACAGGGGTGCCGCGCCCGACAGCAGGGTGCCGAGGATGCCGAAGCCCACCTCGCCCGCGTTGCCGCCGATCAGGATGGCGATGGCGTCGGCGACGCTGTGCCACAGGGCGCGGCCCTCCCGCACGGCCTCGATGAGGGCGGTGAGGTCGTCGCCGGTGAGGACGAGGTCGGCGGCGTTGCGGGCGGCGGCCGAGCCGCGGGCGTTGATGCCGACGCCGATGTCCGCGGCCCGGATGGCGGCCGCGTCGTTGGCGCCGTCGCCGACCATGCCGACGACCCGGCCCGCGTCCCTGAGGGCCTCGACGACCTGGAGTTTCTGCTCGGGCGCCACCCGGGCCACGACGTCGGCGTCGCGCAGCATCCGGGAGCGGGCCGAGCGGTCGGCGGCGGCCAGTTCGTCGCCGGTGACGACCACGGCGTCCTCGGGCCAGCCGAGGTCGGTGGCGATGGCGTGGGCGGTCTGCGGATGGTCGCCGGTCAGCACGACCGGTCGTACGCCCGCCTCGCGCAGTCCGCGGACCAGGTCCGGGGAGGTGTCCCGGGCCACGTCCGCGAGGCCCAGCAGACCCACGAACTCCAGGTCCCGCAACGGCTCCCCGAGGGCGGTCCTCTCGTCGGCGGCGAGCTGCCGCCGGGCCACCGCGAGGACCCGCAGGCCGTCGCGGGCCAGCGACTGCGCCCGCTCGGAGGCGTCGGCGGGCAGGTCGGCGCAGGCGGGCAGGACGGTCTCCGGGGCGCCCTTGAGCACCAGGACCGGGGAGTCGTCGCCGGCCTGTCCGACGGCGGCGGCGTAACCGCGGCCGGCCTCGAAGGGCAGGCCCTCGCGTTGGGTCCACTCCTCGTCGGGGGCGGCCGCGTCCAGGACGGCCTCGTCGGTGGCGTGGGCCGGGCGCTGCTCGGAGTCGCCGTCGAGCTGGGGGCAGGCACGGGCCGCGATCCGCAGCGGACCGTCCGCGTCGGGCTCGTCGGCGGCGCGGACCCGGCCGTCCGCGTCGGCGACCCGGACCAGGCGCAGCCGGTTCTCGGTGAGGGTGCCGGTCTTGTCGAAGCAGATGGTGTCCATGCGGCCCAGGGCTTCGAGGGTGCGCGGGGCGCGGACCAGGACGCCGTGCGCGCTGAGCCGGCGGGCGGCGGCGAGCTGGGCGACCGTGGCGACCAGCGGCAGCCCTTCCGGTACGGCGGCCACCGCGACCGCGACGCCGCCGCTGACCGCCTGCCGCAGGGGTGTGCCGCGCAGCAGGGCGAGCCCGGTGACCGCGGCGCCGCCCGCCATCGTCAGCGGCATCGCCTTGCGGGTGAGTTCCTGGAGCCGGGCCTGGACCCCGCCGGCGGCCGGGGTGCGGGCGGCGAGGGCGACGGCGCGGGCGGCCTCGGTGCGGTCGCCGGTGTCCACGACGACGGCGCGGGCGTTCCCGGCCACCACGGTCGTTCCCTCGAAGACCATGCAGTGCCGTTCGGCGACGGGGGCGCGCGGGCTCGGGTCGGTGCCCTTGCCCACCGGGAGGGACTCGCCGGTCAGCGCGGACTCGTCGACCTCCAGGCCGTCCTCCCACAGCAGTCGGGCGTCGGCGGGCACGACGTCGTCCAGGGTGAGCTCGATGACGTCGCCCGGGTGCAGTCCGGCGGCGTCGACGACGCGCGGTTCCGCGTCCTCCTCGGCGACCCGGGCCTTCTGCTTCTGCTGGGCGAGCAGCCCGGACAGGGCCCGTTCGGCGCGCAGCCGCTGGAGGCCGCCGACGAGCGCGTTGAGGTCGAGGGCGCCGACCACCAGCAGGGCATCCATGGCGGACCCGAGGATCGCGGAGGCGGCCGAACCGACCGCGAGGACGGGGGTGAGCGGGTCGTCCAGCTCCCCGCGCACGGCCCGGGCGAGTTGCGCCGACCACCGGGCGGGGGCCAGCACGGGCAGGCGTACGACGGCGTCGGCGGCGGTGCGCACGCGTGCGGTGGTCTGCTCGACGGGCGTCGGCTCCGGAGGTGCCTGCTGTTCCAGCCGGTCGCGTACGTCGTCCGGGTCCAGGGCGTGCCAGGCCACCCGGGGGCGCGGGTGCGGGAGGCCCGTTGCCGCCACCCGGAGGGCGGCGCGGGCGCCGGTGAGCAGGGCGGCGGCCGCGGCCACGTCGACGGGTGCGTGCCGGAGGCCGGGCAGTGCCGTACGGCGTCGGCTGCGGCCCGACTCGCCGACGGCGACGAGGAGTCCGGACAGGGCGGCGCCCGAGCGGGCCAGGGTCTGGGAGCGGCGGCCGACCGCGCGGGCCGCCGGTACGGCGGTCAACAGCCGCCAGACGTCGGGCAGTCCGTGCGGGGCGAGCACATCGGCGCCCCAGGCGACCGCGCAGCCGCCGTCGGTGAGGGAGACGGCCACGTCGCCCCGCAGGAGCCCGGCGACGACGTCGGCGTCCGCAGGGCGGGCGACGGTGAGGACACCGCCCTCGTCGCCGCGGAGTCGGTCGACGATCTCCGGCAACGGCCGTCCGGCGTCCACGACCTGGTCGGCGAGGCCGGTGAAGTCGGCCAGCGCTGGGTCGTCCAGGACGACGACCCGGAGTCCGGCGCGCCGGGCCGCGTCCAGCACGGGCTCGGCCCAGGGGTCGGCGCCCGCGCCCGGGGTGCGCAGGGCGCTCGGGTGCAGCAGGACGGTGCCGACGGTCTCCAGTTGGCGCAGCCGGTCCGGGTCCCGCACCAGGACGCCGGACCGCGACAGGGCTGTGCTCAGTACGGCGTGGAAGGCGGCGGGGCCGTAGCGGGCGGCCTTGGGGGAGCCCGCGAGGACGGCCTCCGCGGCCTCGGTCACGTCGTGCTTGACGAGGAGCGCGGCGACGGCGCCGGCGATGCTGCCGGCGGCGGCGTGGCTCGCGTACTCCTGGGCGGGTGAGGGGCGCGGCGGCGGGCGCAGGGCCAGGTCGGCGGGCACGCCGGCGCGGTCGGGGACGCACAGGTCGTCGTGCACCGTCTCGAAGGCGGCCGTCCGCACGAGGGCCTCGGTCAACTGGCAGGAGCGCAGCGTCCCGTCGAGCAGCAGCGAGGTGGGGCTCTGTCCTGCCCCGTGCACGGCGGCGTTCACGACGGCCAGGGTCACGTCCATGCGGGCACTGCCGAGCCGCCCTCGCAGCCAGCCCCGGAAGCGGGGGTTCTCCCGCAGCAGCGTCACGACCGCCGTCACCGGCCGCGGGGAGGCGGGCAGCTTCAGCGCGGACCCGGTGACCGCGGCGACGCATCCGACGGCGTCGGCGCCGAGCGCCAGGGCGGCGGTGCGCACGGAGCCGGGGTCGCCGGGATGGGCGAGCTCCTCGACGTCCTGGTCGTCCGCCACCAGCCCGTACCGCTCGGCGAGCGCCGCGACGCGCTTCTCGACGCGCTCGGTGGCCACTCCCTCCGCGGCGGTCACGACGAGCCGTCCGAGGCCCTGGTCCCAGTAGGCCAGCGCGATGTCGGGATGCTCGGCGAGGGCGGTGACCAGACGGCGGGCGCGGTGTTCGGTCGGGGCGTGTCCTGCGTGTGCCGGGTCCGCCTGCGCGCGCAGGGGCAGGTGGACGCGCCGGCCCGCCCGCCAGTTCGGGGGTGCGCCCGGGAGGGCGGCCCGGGCGGCCCTGGTCGTGCGGGCCGCGAAGTCCGCCGTGCGCACACCGGCCCGTGCCGTGCCGGCCACCGCCCCCGCGGCCACGCCGACCGCGGTGGGCGTTCCCCTGGCGAGCAGGCGCGGGCCGGCGAGGACGAGGCCCGCGGCTGCTGTCGTGAGTCCTCGGTTCATCGCTCGTCCTCAGTCGCCGGTTCGGGTACGGCCCGTGGCGGCGCCGCCGGGGCCGCCTCGCCCGGACGGCGTCGCCGTCTCGTGCGCGGGGAGCCTGTCGGAGGGCGTGGGGGGCGCGGAGGACGCCCGGTGGGACGCGTCCGGCTTGCCGTGGGTCGACGCCAGGACGCGGGGCGTGGGCCGGCTCTCGTCGCCGGACTCCGCCCGCTCCCCCGGCCTGGGCTGGGTCAGCCACGCCACCGCCGCCCCGGTGACCGCGACGGGCCACTCGACGATTCCGGCGACGCCCAGCACTCCGGCCCCGGCGTACACCGCGAGCCGTCGGCCGCGGGGGGACACCGCCCCGACCCGGTCCAGCGCTCCCTCGGCCACCCGGCCCACGGTCCCGGCCCCGGGCACCTTCCCCAGGACCGACGCGGCCGCCCGCAGCGGCTGCGGAAGCCCCTGCGCCGGTGACCGCGGTTCTGCTGCCTGCTGCGACGACTTCTGCTCGGCCATGGCTCGCCTCGCATGTGGGGGGATTTGTCCTTCGGACCGCCCGGGTTCCCGCCCTTCGGGGACTCACCCCCACCTGCGGCGACCGGGACGGGAAGGACGTGTGCGGGTGACCTCAGCTCCGGACGGCCGGCACCCGCTCCAGGGCGATCGCGTGCAGCCGCTCCAGGCGGCGCCGGGACTCCTCGTCGGCGGGGGCGTAGGTCACCAGGCGGGGGCCCGCCTCGGGGCCGAGCCAGAGGTCGGTGTGGTCGACGCTGACTCGGCCGACGTGGCGGTTCATGAACTCCTTGCGGCGGCCTCGGTGTTCGACGACCTCGTGGCGGTCCCAGACCTCGCGGAACTCCGCGGACTCGGTGCGCAGCCGCTTCAGGAGCATCTTCCAGCCGGGCTCGGCGAGGTGCCCGGCCATGGTGGCGCGGAAGCGGGCGGCCATCAGGCGCTGCGCCTCCGGGAGGTGGACGATCGAGGAGCGCCAGTCGTCGTTGGTGTAGGAGAGGATCATGCAGTTGCGGTCCTCGGGCGGCACCGCGTCCAGGTCGCACAGCAGCAGGGCGTAGGTGCGGTTGTAGGCGAGGATGTCGTAGCGGCTGTTCTGCACGCAGGCCGGGAGCGGTTCCAGTTGTTCGAGCACCCGCTGGACCGCAGGGGTGATCGACGGGCAGACGGTGGCCGGGGTCGGGTCGACCGCGCCGGCGAGCTGGAAGAGGTGCGAGCGCTCGCTGGGGTCCAGCAGCAGGGCGCGGGCCAGGGCGTCCAGGACCTGCACGGACACCTGGATGTCCCGGGCCTGCTCCAGCCAGGTGTACCAGGTGACGCCGACCGCGGAGAGCTGGGCGACCTCCTCCCGGCGCAGGCCCGGCGTGCGGCGCCTGCGGCCGCGGGGCAGGCCGACCTGCTCGGGGGTGATGTGCTCGCGGCGGTGCCGCAGGAAGGCGGCGAGCTCATGGCGCCGGATCACGGAGAGCGACGCGGTCGCCGGTACGGCTGCCTCCTGGGCCATGGTGGTCATGCCTCCAGCCTGCCTCCACCGGGACCCTGTTGCCAGGTGGTTCTTCTACCAGGATAAGAAGACTCTGGTACCCGTCTGGCAGGGGGCGCAGGCTCAGGGACGTGACCACCGAAACCACGACTCCACGCCCCGTCCGCGCCGCCGCGCCATCCGAGCTGGGCGGCCTCGGACTGTTCACGGTGCTGCTCGCCGCGGCCCTCCCCCTCATCGACTTCTTCATCGTCAACGTCGCCCTGCCCAGCATCGGCGCGGACCTCTCCGCGAGCGAGTCGGTCCTCGAACTCGTCGTGGCGGGTTACGGGTTGGCGTACGCCGTCCTCCTCGTCCTCGGCGGCCGGCTCGGTGACCTCTTCGGGCGCCGCCGGCTGTTCCTGGGCGGCATGCTGGCGTTCGGGCTGACCTCGCTGGCGTGCGGGCTCGCGCCGACCGCGTGGACGCTGGTCGCGGCGCGGGTCGCGCAGGGCGCCGCGTCGGCCGCGATGCTGCCGCAGGTCCTCGCCACCATCCAGTCGGCGACGGCCGGCTCCCGCCGGGCCCGGGCGATGGGCCTGTACGGCGCGACGGCGGGCCTCGCCATGGTCGCGGGCCAGATCCTCGGCGGGGTCCTGGTGGCCGCCGACATCGCGGGCACGAGCTGGCGGGCCGCGTTCCTGGTGAACGTCCCGGTCGTCGTGGTCGGCCTCTTCCTCGCGGCCCGTACGGTCCCGGAGACCCGCTCCCCGCGCCCCGAGCCGGTGGACGGCCCGGGCACGGTCCTGCTGGCGGCGACCCTGCTGGCGCTGCTCGCCCCGCTGACCGAGGGCCGGGCGGCGGGCTGGCCGCTGTGGACGTGGCTGTCGCTGGCGGCGTTCCCGCTCCTCGCGGGGGCGTTCTTCACGGTGGAGCGCCGGGCGGACCGCGCGGGCCGTACGCCGCTCGTCCCGCCGAGCCTGTTCGCGCTGGTGTCCCTGCGTCGCGGCCTGCTGGTGATCGTGCCGTTCTCGATGGGCTTCGCCGGCTTCATGTTCGTGATCGCGGTGGCCCTCCAGGAGGGGGCGGGCCGCAGTCCCGTCCAGGCGGGCCTCGCGCTGGTCCCGCTCGCGGTGACGTTCCTGTTCACGTCGGTCGCCGGGCCCCGGCTGATCGCCCGCTTCGGCACCCGGGTGGTGACCGCGGGCGCGCTGGTCCAGGCGGTCGGCCTGGGGCTGATGATCCTGGCGGCCCGCTCCTCCTGGCCGGACCTCGGACTGCTCCCCCTGCTGCCCGGCGGCGCGATCGCCGGGGTGGGCCAGGCCCTCCAACTGCCCGTGGTCTTCCGGATCGTCCTGTCCGAGGTGCCGTCGTCGCGGGCCGGCGTGGGCAGTGGCGTGATGGTCACCACCCAGCAGGCGGCCCTGGCGCTCGGCGTGGCCACGCTGGGCACTCTCTTCCTCGCCCTGGTGCCGGGCATGGGCATGCGGGACGCCCTGGTGACCACGCTCCTGGTCCAGTTGGCCGGGGTGGCCCTGACCGGCGTACTGAGTCTGCGGCTGCCGCGGACGATCGACTGACGGGCCCGGTCCGGCTCATGTCCTGGCGAACGCCCCGTGAAGATACCGCTGTTGATGTTGTTCTTGCTGCACACTTCTGGCCGGAGGCGAGGCAGATGGTGCAGATCGGCACGAGCAGGGTGAGCCGCTGGGACCAGCACGGGCGCGAACACGTGGTCCAGGTGGAACGCAAGGGCGCGCAGCGCACGATCAGGTGCGACACCTGCGGCTGGCGCAGGGCGGCGCAGTTCCTGCCCTGGCTGAAGGCGGAGGAACATCTCGCGGAGGCCCACCAGGCGACGGTGGACCCGTCGACGTAGCGCGGTGGCCGGGGTCAGGCCGTGAGGCCCCGGAGCAGCAGGTCCACCAGGGCCGTGAACTCCTCCTCGGCTTCCGGCTGTTCCCATTCCCCGGCGTAGGCGGGGTCGTGGAAGCGGCCGGTGGCCTGGAAGACGGCCCGGGCCGCGACGGCCGGGTCGGCGACGGTGAAGGTGCCCGCGTCGACGCCGTCCCGGACGATGCGGGTGAGCTGGTCGGTCAGCTCGGTGAGGTGCTCGATGACCGCCGTGACGCTCTCGCCGGCCAGCACCGTGTACGTGGCGAACAGCTCCGGATCGCCGCCCGCCTTGCGGCGCTTGGCCTCGAAGAGGGCGGCGAGCCAGTCCCGCAGCCGGGACTGCGGGGCGCGGTCCTGGGCGGCGATCTCGGCCAGCATGCCCGTGGTCCGGTCCAGCCACCGCTTCGTCACCGCCTCCCGCAGCGCCGCCTTGGTCCGGAAGTGCCGGTAGACGCTGCCGTGGCTGACGCCGAGCGCGCGGGCCACGTCGACCACGGTGGCCTTGGCCGGGCCGTGACGGCGCAGCACCTCCTCGGTGGCTTCGAGGATGCGCTCGGCGGTCAGGATCTCGGTGGTCGGGGACATGCCTAGACGGTACCTGGTACGGCTTTCGCCGCTGGACGGATACAGCTCGGCCGACCTGCACGGCCCCCACCAAGCGGCACGGAAAAGCGACCCGCAGCAGTGAGCGGCAGCACGGCGTTCACCACGGGACGGATACCTCTCGGCCGACCCGCACGGCACCCACCCAGGGGCGCGGGGAACTGCGCGACCAGCCCCCACCCACCCGCAGCAGCGACC
>NZ_JBVJPC010000001.1:403371-516261 GCF_055582845.1 Streptomyces sp. NPDC107471
CGGCAGCACGATGCTCACCGCAGGACGGGCACGGCTCGGCCGACCCGCACGGCACCCACCCAGGGGCGCGGGGAACTGCGCGACCAGCCCCCACCCGCCCGCAGCAGCGACCGGCAGCACGATGCTCACCGCAGGACGGGCACGGCTCGGCCGACCCGCACGGCACCCACCCAGGGGCGCGGGGAACTGCGCGACCAGCCCCCACCCACCCGCAGCCGCCCCACGACAGCCACCGGCAACCGGCAGCACGGTGTTCACTTCTCGCTGTCCAGCATGGCCATCTGTGGCGCCGCGTACCGGTCGCCCGCCGCCGCGTCCGCCGGTACGGCCTCCTCGATGGCGGCGAGGTCGGCGGGCTCCAGGGTCACGTCCAGCGCGCCCAGGGCCTCCCCGAGCCGCTCGCGGGTCCTCGCGCCGACCAGCGGCACGATGTCGTCGCCCCGGGAGGCGACCCAGGCGATGGCGATCTGGGCGACGGTGACGCCCTTCTCCCCGGCGATCCTGCGCAGGGACTCGACCAGCGCGAGGTTGTGCTGGAGGTTCTCCCCCTGGAAACGGGGCGAGTGCGCCCGGAAGTCGGTCGCGGCGAGGGGCCGGTCGGCCGTGAGGTGCCCGGAGATCAGTCCGCGCGAGAGCACTCCGTACGCGGTGACGGAGATGCCCAGCTCACGCAGGGTGGGCAGGATCTCCCGCTCGGGGCCCCGGGATATGAGCGCGTACTCGATCTGGAGGTCGGCGATCGGGGCGGTGGCGGCGGCCCGGCGGATGGTGTCGGCGCCGACCTCGCTGAGCCCGATGTGCCGGACCCAGCCCTTCTCGACCAGTTCGGAGATCGCGCCGACCGTCTCCTCGATCGGCACCCGGGGGTCGAGCCGGGAGGGACGGTAGACGTCGATGTGGTCGACGCCGAGGCGCTGGAGGGAGTACGCGGCGAAGTTCTTCACGGCGGCGGGCCGGCCGTCGAAGCCGGACCAGCCGCCGTCCGGGTCGCGCAGGGCGCCGAACTTCACGCTGAGCAGCGCCTTCTCGCGCAGGGCGGCCGGGGCGGTGCGCAGCGCCTCGCTGATCAGGAGTTCGTTGTGGCCCATGCCGTAGAAGTCGCCGGTGTCCAGCAGGGTGACGCCGGCCTCCAGGGCGGCGTGGATGGTGGCGATCGACTCGGCCCGGTCGGTCTCGCCGTACATGCCGGACATGCCCATGCAGCCGAGACCGAGTGCGGAGACCTGGGGGCCGGTGGTGCCGAGGGTTCGGGTTCGCATCGTCATGACACCCACCCTGCCATGACAACTGACAGATTTCAATATCTGTCAGTTGTCACCAGCTACCCGTCACCCGTCCGTCGTGGCCAGCTTCGCCCCCAGCAGGACGAAGGACCCCGCGAAGCTCCGCCGCAGCCAGGCCATCACCCGGGGCCGTGAGATCACATGGCTGCGTACCGAGGCCGCGAGCACCCCGTACCCGGCGAAGACCACGAAGGTCGCCAGCATGAAGACCCCGCTCAGCGCCAGCATGCGCGGCAGGGCGTGCGGCTCGGCCGGGTTCACGAACTGGGGCAGGAACGCGAGGAAGAAGATCGTCAGCTTCGGGTTGAGGAGGTTGATCAGCACACCCCGGGCGATCACATGGCCCGGTGACCGGGGCGCGTCGCCCTGGTCGACGTCGATCACCGTCCTGTCCCGCACGGTCGCCCAGGCCATGTACAGCAGGTAGGCGACCCCGGCGTACTTGACCGCCTGGAACGCCAGGGCGCTGGCGTTCAGCAGCGCGGCCAGCCCGGTGACGGTGGCCAGGACGTGCGGCACGATCCCGAGCGTGCAGGCGAACGCGGCGACCACGCTCGCGCGCCGGCCGCGGGAGAGTCCGGCGGCGAGCGTGTAGACGACTCCGGTGCCGGGGGTGGCGACCACGACGAGGGTGGTGAGGAGGAAGGCGAGGCTCATGGGCCCCAGCCTGGACAGCGAACGGCCCCCGACACAGGGCCAAAGCCGGGCCTGTATCGGGGGCCAATGACAGCCGGGAGAGCTAGCAGCCGATGAGCCGGCTCGCCAGGTAGCCCTCGATCTGGTCGAGGGAGACGCGCTCCTGCTTCATGGAGTCGCGCTCGCGGACCGTCACCGCGTTGTCGTCGAGGGTGTCGAAGTCGACCGTCACGCAGTACGGCGTGCCGATCTCGTCCTGGCGCCGGTAACGGCGGCCGATCGCGCCGGCGTCGTCGAACTCGATGTTCCAGTTCTGGCGCAGGGTCTGGGCGAGGCCCTTGGCCTTCGGGGACAGCTCGGCGTTGCGGGACAGCGGCAGGACCGCGACCTTCACCGGGGCGAGACGGTGGTCGAGGCGCAGCACCGTGCGCTTCTCCAGCTTGCCCTTGGCGTTGGGGGCCTCGTCCTCGACGTAGGCGTCGAGCAGGAACGCCAGCATCGCGCGGCCGACACCGGCCGCGGGCTCGATGACGTACGGCGTCCAGCGCTCGCCGGCCTCCTGGTCGTAGTAGAAGAGGTCCTGGCCGGAGGCCTTGGAGTGGGCGTTGAGGTCGTAGTCGGTGCGGTTGGCCACGCCCTCCAGCTCACCCCACTCGTTGCCGCCGAACTGGAAGCGGTACTCGATGTCGGCGGTGCGCTTGGAGTAGTGGGAGAGCTTCTCGGCCGGGTGGTCGTACCAGCGCATGTTCTCCTCGCGGAGACCGAGGCCGGTGTACCAGTTCCAGCGCTGCTCCATCCAGTACTCCTGCCACTTCTCGTCCTCGCCCGGCTTGACGAAGAACTCCATCTCCATCTGCTCGAACTCGCGGGTGCGGAAGATGAAGTTGCCAGGCGTGATCTCGTTGCGGAAGGACTTGCCCATCTGCGCGATGCCGAACGGCGGCTTCTTGCGCGAAGCGACCTGCACCTGGGCGAAGTTGGTGAAGATTCCCTGCGCGGTCTCGGGACGCAGGTACGCCACCGAGCCGGAGTCCTGGGTCGGGCCGAGGTGGGTGGAGAGCAGACCCGAGAACTGCTTGGGCTCGGTGAACTGGCCCTTGTTGCCGCAGTTGGGGCAGTTCACGTCGGCGAGGCCGTTCTCCGGGGCGTGCCCCTTCTTGGCCTCGTACGCCTCCTCCAGGTGGTCGGCGCGGAAGCGCCTGTGGCAGGAGGTGCACTCGGTGAGCGGGTCCGTGAAGGTGGCCACGTGACCGGACGCGACCCAGACCTCGGGGGCGAGGATCACGGACGAGTCGATACCGACCACGTCCTCACGGGACGTCACCATGTAACGCCACCACTGACGCTTCAGGTTCTCCTTGAGCTCGACACCCAGCGGTCCGTAGTCCCAGGCGGCGCGCTGACCGCCGTAGATCTCACTACTGGGGAAAACGAAGCCCCGGCGCTTGCTCAGGCTGACGATGGTGTCGATCTTGTCGGCGGCCACGGTGCTCTCTTCATGACGAATGGACGGCAGCGAATGCCTCAGGTTACCGGCGTGGCCACCCCCGGTATCAAATCGGTTCGCGACCGGGACTTTGTTGACAACGGTTTCCATATTTGATGAAAATGACTGTCATGAACGTACGACGACGCTCCATACCCGCGGTGGCCACCGCCGCGGCCGCCGCTCTCGGCCTGGCCACCCTCTCCGCCTGCTCCTCCGACAGCGCCGCCGCGGGCGACACCGGCAAGTTCGACGTCGTCGCGTCCTTCTACCCGATGGCCTTCCTCGCCGAGCAGATCGGCGGCGACCACGTGAGCGTCACCAGCCTGACCGAGCCCGGCCAGGAGCCGCACGACCTGGAGATCAGCGCCCAGCAGACCGCGCGGCTCCAGGAGTCCGACGCGGTGCTCTACCTGAAGAACCTCCAGCCCTCCGTCGACGACGCGGTGGCCCAGGCCGGGGTCGGGACCACGATCGACGCGGCCACCCTGACCTCCCTGGAGGAGCACGGCAACGAGGTCGGCGGCCACGCGGCCGAGCACGACGACGAACACGGCGAGGAAGCGGGCGGCAAGGACCCCCACATCTGGCTCGACCCGGTGAAGTACGCCGAGGTCGCCAAGGGCGTCGGCGCCGCCTTCGAGAAGGCCGACCCGGACCACGCGGCCGCCTACAGGACCAACACCGCGGCCCTCGTGAAGAAGCTCGACGCCCTGAACACGCAGTTCGCGGAAGGGCTGAAGAACACCGACAGCAAGGTCTTCATCACCACCCACGCCGCCTTCGGCTACCTCGCCGAGCGCTACGGCCTGACCGAGGAGGCCATCAACGGCCTCGACCCCGAGTCGGAGCCGAGTGCCAACCGCGTCAAGGACCTTGAGAAGATGGCGAAGGCCGACGGCGTCACCACCGTGTTCTACGAGACGCTCGTCAGCGACAGGACCGCGAAGACCATCGCCTCCGACGCCGGGCTGAAGACGGACGTCCTCGACCCGATCGAGGGCATCACCGAGAAGTCGCGCGGCAAGGACTACTTCGCCGTCCAGGAAGCGAACCTCAAGGCGCTGCAGACGGCCCTGGGAGCGAAATGACATCGGAGGACGGCATGACCGAGCCCGTCGTATCCCTGCGCGGGGTCCGCGCCGACCTGGGTTCGCGGCCCGTCCTGCGCGGCATCGACCTCACCGTGCACCGCGGTGAGGTCGTCGCGCTGCTCGGCGCCAACGGCTCCGGCAAGTCCACCGCGATCCGCACGATCATCGGCCAGGTCCCCGTGGCCGCGGGGGAGGTCGAGCTCTTCGGCACTGCGCGCGGGCGCTTCCGGGACTGGGCGCGGGTCGGGTACGTCCCGCAGCGCACCACCGCCGCGGGGGGCGTCCCGGCGACCGTCACCGAGATCGTCTCCTCGGGACGGCTGTCCCGGGCCCGCTTCGGCGTGCTGCGCAAGGCGGACCACGCGGCCGTGCGCCGGGCTCTGGAGCTGGTCGGCATGGCGGACCGGGCGAAGGACTCGGTGAACGCCCTGTCCGGCGGCCAGCACCAGCGGGTGCTGATCGCCCGCGCCCTCGCCGCCGAACCCGAACTGCTGATCATGGACGAGCCGATGGCCGGCGTGGACCTGGCGAGCCAGGAGGTGCTGGCCCGGACGCTGCGGGACCAGGTCGCCGAGGGCACCACGGTCCTGCTCGTGCTGCACGAACTCGGGCCCCTGGAGCCGTTGATCGACCGGGCGGTCGTCCTGCGCGACGGCTGTGTGCAGCACGACGGTCCACCGCCGCGCGCGGTCGGCCAGCACGCCCTGCCCGGCCACGACCACGTCCACCCCCACGACCACGACCACGAGCCGATCCGTACGGGACTGCTGAGCTGATGGACTTCCTCGACTACGCCTTCATGCAGCGGGCCCTGCTCGCCGCCGTCCTGGTCGGCATCACGGCCCCCGCCGTCGGCATCTACCTCGTCCAGCGCCGCCAGGCCCTCATGGGCGACGGTATCGGCCATGTCGCGATGACCGGTGTCGGCCTCGGCTTCCTGCTCTCCTGGTCGCCGGTGTGGATGGCCACCCTGGTCTCGGTGCTCGGCGCGGTCCTCATGGAGCTGATCCGCTGGTACGGCAGGACCCGGGGCGACATCGCCCTCGCGATGCTCTTCTACGGCGGCATGGCCGGCGGCGTGATGTTCATCAACCTCGCGCCCGGCGGCTCCAACGCCAACCTGACGTCGTACCTGTTCGGTTCGCTGTCCACGGTCTCCGCGTCGGACGTGACGGCGATCTGTGTGCTGGCCGCGTTCGTGGTGCTCGTCACCCTGGGGCTGCGCCGGCAGCTCTTCGCGGTCAGCCAGGACGAGGAGTTCGCGCGGGTCACCGGTCTTCCGGTGCGCGCGCTCAACCTGCTGACGGCGGTCACGGCCGCGGTGACGGTGACCGTCGCCATGCGGGTGGTCGGACTGCTGCTGGTGAGCGCGCTGATGGTGGTGCCGGTGGCGGCGGCGCAGCAGCTCAGCCGGAGCTTCGCGGCCACCTTCGCGATCGCGGTGGCGATCGGTGTGACGGTGACCCTCGGCGGCACCGTGACCTCGTACTACCAGGACGTGCCGCCCGGCGCGACGATCGTGCTGCTGACCATCGGGGCCTTCGTCCTGCTGACCGGGCTCGCCACTCCGCTGGCCAGGCGACGGGCCCGGGCGGCGGCCGCCGCGCAGCCCGCCCCGGATCCCGCGGAGTGTGTGATTCCGGCCAGTCGGGGGGCGGACGGCCCGGTCGGCGTCTGACCGGGCACAGGCCGGGCTGGCACAATGGCCCGGCAGGCGCCGAACGAAGGAGGAACCCGTGACGACCGCAGGACCGCCAGTGAAGGGCCGCGCCACCCGGCAGCGGGCCGCCGTGGCGGCGGCCCTCGACGAGGTCGACGAGTTCCGCAGCGCACAGGAACTGCACGACATGCTCAAGCACAAGGGCGACGCCGTCGGTCTGACCACGGTCTACCGCACGCTCCAGAACCTCGCCGACGCGGGCGAGGTGGACGTCCTGCGCACCTCCGACGGCGAGTCCGTCTACCGGCGCTGCTCCACCGGTGACCACCATCACCACCTCGTCTGCCGGGTCTGCGGCAAGGCCGTGGAGGTCGAGGGCCCGGCCGTCGAGAAGTGGGCCGACGCGATCGCCGCCGAGCACGGCTACGTCAACGTGGCGCACACCGTGGAGATCTTCGGCACCTGCGCGGACTGCGCGGCCGCCCAGGTCTGATCCACAAGCAACTCACAGCGGAGCCGAGGGATAACCCTTGGCTCCCACTCCTCTGCATGACATGACCCGGTCAACCGTGCCACGCTCCGTCCAGCTCTCACGCAGGTCCCGCACGGCACCCCACCCCGTCGTCGCAGTAGGAGTACGAGTGAGACCCTCCTCCCGAAGATCAGCCGTCGCCGCGTCCCTGGTGGCCGCCGCGTCCCTCCTCGCCGTAGGCGTCCAGACGGTGCCGGCCGCCGCCGGCCCCGCCGCCCCCCACCCCGGCCCGCTGCGCACCGGAGGGCTGGAGACCCAGCTCTCCCCGGCCCAGCGCACCGCACTGATCAAGAGCGCCTCCGGCAGGGCCGGGGCGACCGCCGACTCCCTGGGCCTCGGGGCCAAGGAGAAACTGGTCGTCAAGGACGTCGTCAAGGACAACGACGGCACCCTGCACACCCGCTACGAGCGCACCTACGACGGCCTGCCCGTCCTCGGCGGCGACCTGGTCGTGCACACGCCCCCGGCCTCCCTCGCCGCCGGGACCGTGAGCACCACCTTCAACAACAACCGCCGTACCGTCTCGGTCAGGTCGACGACCGCCACCTTCGGCAAGGCGGCCGCCGAGTCCAAGGCGCTGAAGGCGGCCAAGGCGCTCAAGGCGGAGGACCCCGCGACGCAGAGCGCCCGCAAGGTGATCTGGGCCGGTTCGGGTACGCCGAAGCTCGCCTGGGAGACGGTGGTCTCCGGCTTCCAGGACGACGGCACGCCCAGCAAGCTGCACGTCGTGACCGACGCCGGCACCGGCGCCGAGCTCTCCCGCTTCGAGGGCGTCGAGACCGGCACCGGCAACAGCCAGTACAGCGGCACGGTCACCCTGGGGACCACACTCTCCGGGTCGACCTACCAGCTCTACGACACCGGCCGCGGCGGCCACAAGACGTACAGCCTCAACAACGGCACCTCGGGCACCGGCACCCTGATGACCGACTCCGACGACGTGTGGGGCACCGGCTCCGGCTCCAACACCCAGACCGCCGGGGTGGACGCCCACTACGGCGCCCAGGAGACCTGGGACTTCTACAAGAACACCTTCGGCCGCAGCGGCATCAAGAACGACGGGGTCGCCGCCTACAGCCGCGTCCACTACAGCTCGGGGTACGTCAACGCCTTCTGGGACGACGACTGCTTCTGCATGACCTACGGCGACGGCTCGGGCAGCACCCACGCGCTGACCTCGCTGGACGTGGCCGGGCACGAGATGAGCCACGGCGTGACGTCCAACACGGCCGGGCTCAATTACACCGGTGAGTCGGGCGGCCTCAACGAGGCCACCTCCGACATCTTCGGCACCGGCGTGGAGTTCTACGCGGGCAACTCCTCCGACGTCGGCGACTACCTCATCGGCGAGAAGATCGACATCAACGGCGACGGCACGCCGCTGCGTTACATGGACAAGCCGAGCAAGGACGGCGGCTCGGCGGACAGTTGGTACTCGGGCGTCGGCAACCTCGACGTGCACTACTCGTCCGGGCCCGCGAACCACATGTTCTACCTGCTCTCCGAGGGCAGCGGCACCAAGACCATCAACGGCGTCACCTACACCAGCACGACCTCCGACGGGGTCGCCGTCGCCGGGATCGGCCGGGCCGCCGCCCTGCAGATCTGGTACAAGGCGCTGACCACGTACATGACGTCCAGCACCAACTACGCCGGGGCCCGCACCGCCGCCCTGAACGCGGCGGCCGCCCTGTACGGCACCAACTCCACGCAGTACGCCGGGGTCGGCAACGCCTTCGCGGGCATCAACGTCGGCAGCCACATCACCGTGCCGTCGACCGGCGTGACGGTGACCAACCCGGGCAGCCAGTCCAGCACGGTCGGCACGGCCGTGAGTCTCCAGATCGGTGCGAGCAGCACCAACGGCGGCTCACTGACCTACACGGCCTCCGGACTGCCCGCCGGCCTGTCGATCAGCGGCTCCACGGGGCTGGTCTCCGGCACCCCGACCACGGCCGGCAGCTACAGCACCACGGTCACGGCGACCGACAGCACGGGAGCCACCGGCACCGCGTCCTTCACCTGGACGGTGAGCTCGTCGGGCGGCGGTGGCTGCACCTCCGCGCAGCTCCTCGGCAACCAGGGCTTCGAGTCGGGCAACACGACCTGGACCGCCAGCAGCGGTGTGATCACCAACGACAGCGACCAGGCCGCCCGCACCGGCTCCTACAAGGCGTGGCTGGACGGCTACGGCTCCACCCACACCGACACGCTCTCCCAGTCGGTGACGATCCCCAGCGCCTGCACGGGGACGAAGCTCACCTTCTACCTGCACGTCGACACCGCGGAGACCACCACCAGCACGCAGTACGACAAGCTGACGGTGACCGCCGGATCGACGACCCTGGCCACGTACTCGAACCTGAACGCGGCCTCCGGGTACGTCCAGAAGTCCCTCAGCCTGTCGGCCTACGCGGGCCAGACGGTCGCCCTGAAGTTCACGGGCGTCGAGGACTCCTCGCTCCAGACCAGCTTCGTCGTCGACGACACCGCGGTGACGACCGGCTGATCCCCTGAGCGACACGGGGCGGGTCGGAGGTCAGTGCTCCGGCTCGCCCTTCATCGCTTCCTCCATGGCGAGCAGCTCCTCGTTCGGCACGGCCCCGCCGAAGCGGCGGTCCCGGGAGGCGAACTCCACGCACGCCCGCCACAGGTCGCGGCGGTCGAAGTCCGGCCACAGCACGTCCTGGAAGACCATCTCTGCGTACGCGCTCTGCCAGAGCAGGTAGTTGGAGGTGCGCTGCTCGCCGCTGGGCCGCAGGAAGAGGTCCACGTCGGGCATGTCCGGGTAGTACAGGTACTTCGCGAGGGTCTTCTCGGTGACCTTGGACGGGTCGAGGCGGCCGGCCTTCACGTCCTCGGCGAGGGCCTGCGCGGCATCGGCGATCTCGGCGCGGCCGCCGTAGTTCATGCAGAAGTACAGCGTGAGCTTGTCGTTGCCCTTGGTCTGCTCCTGGGCGACCTGGAGCTCCTTGGCGACGGACTTCCACAGCTTGGGCATCCGGCCCACCCAGCGCACCCGGATGCCGAGCTCGTCGAGCTGGTCGCGGGTCTTGCGGATGAAGTCGCGGTTGAAGTTCATCAGGAAGCGGACCTCGTCGGGCGAGCGCTTCCAGTTCTCGGTGGAGAAGGCGTAGAGCGAGATGTTCTTCACGCCGGCCTCGATCGCGCCCTGCAACACGTCGAGGACCCGCTCGGCGCCGACCTTGTGCCCCTCGGTGCGGGGCAGGCCGCGCTCCTTTGCCCACCGGCCGTTCCCGTCCATGACGATCGCCACATGCTCGGGGATCAGCTCACCGGGGAGCTTCGGCGCGCGGGCACCCGACGGGTGCGGCTCCGGCGCCCTGTACTCGCGCCGCCGGCGCCCCAGGATCCCGTTTACGACCATGGTGCTTCTCGTCTCCTCAGTGGTGCTCTACGACTGTGGTGCTCTACGACTTTTCCACGTACCGAAGTGAGCGCAGCCCGCGCTCCATGTGCCAGTGCAGGTAGGCGGACACCAGCCCGCTGCCCTCCCGGACGTACCGCGGCTCGCTCGCGTCCGCGGTCTCCCAGTCTCCCGTAAGCAGCGCGGCGAGGAGTTCCAGGGTCTGCGGCGACGGTACGACGCTGCCGGGCACCCGGCAGTCCACGCAGACCGAGCCGCCCGCGGCCACCGAGAAGAAGCGGTTCGGGCCGGTCATGCCGCAGCGCGCGCAGTCGCTGAAGCTCGGGGCGTAGCCGTTGACCGCGAGGGAGCGGAGCAGGAACGCGTCGAGGACGAGGTGGGGCGCGTGCTCGCCCCGGGCGAGGGTGCGCAGGGCCCCCACGAGCAGCAGGTACTGCTGGACGGCCGGCTCGCCCTCGTGATCGGTGAACCGCTCGGCGGTCTCCAGCATGGCCGTCCCGGCGGTGTACCGGGCGTAGTCGGAGACGATCCCGCCACCGTACGGCGCGATCGTCTCGCTCTGCGTGCACAGCGGCAGCCCGCGCCCGACCAGCTCGCTCCCCCGCGCGAAGAACTGCACGTCCACGTGGGAGAACGGCTCCAGCCGCGCCCCGAACTTCGACTTCGTCCGCCGCACGCCCCTGGCCACGGCCCGCACCCGGCCGTGCCCGCGCGTGAGCAGCGTGATGATCCGGTCCGCCTCGCCCAGCTTCTGCGTCCGCAGCACGACCCCGTCGTCCCGGAAGAGACTCATCGCACACCCCCGCGCCGGGTGCGCGGCGCGGTGCCCTCTTCGCGGAACAGACTCATGAGTCCATTCTCGCCTACCCGGGACCGTGCTCGCCGGTGTCCCCGGTTACGGCCGGCCCTCCTCGGCGGACCCGAACCCGCCGGTGATCTTCGGCTCCTCCGCCGGGGTGTCCTCCCGGACGGCCTCCGGTGCCGCGTCCCACTCCCGGCCGCCGCCGTGGGGTCTGAGTTGGACGTACGGCCCCTCGTGCCCCATCACCACGCCGGACCTCCCGGTACGGGTGTCCACGACGTACGAGCCCACGGGCAATTTCCTCACCGATTCCCTCCAGACGCCGATTCCCGTGAACTCCCCGCCTTTTTCCGGTTTCACTCTTCCCGTCTCCGCGGTGGCCTTCTTTCCCTACACTCGGCAGGAGTCTGTGCACTACAAGTGCAAAGCTGAACAAGGGGGTTGGCCATGGCCAATGGTTCACGGCAGGCGGCATGGGAGTTCTTCGGAACGGAACTGCGGCGACACCGGGAGGAGGTGGGGATGACCCAGGCCGAGCTGGGATCACGCGTCTTCGTCTCCGGCGCTTATATCGGGCAGTTCGAGCAGGCTTTTCGAAAGCCGCAACTGGATATCTCCCAGCGGATCGACGAAGTTCTACAAACCGACGGTATTTTCGAGCGCCTGTGCAGGAAGCTCATCGACGACAAGCGGTATGCGGATTACTTCGCGCAGGTGGTGGAGTTCGAACGCACGGCGACGAGGATCTGCGAGTTCGCGCCGACGGTGGTGCCGGGCCTGCTGCAAACGGCCGCTTATGCCGGAGCCGTGACGATCGCCGCGAATCCGTTCGTCACGGACGAGTACGTCGAGGAGAAGGTCGCCGCCCGCCTGGAACGGGCACGGATCCTCAAGGACGCGACCAGGCCCGAGTATTGGGTGGTCCTGCACGAGAGCGTGCTGCGCATCCCGGTCGGTGGGCCGCAGTCCATGGCCGAGCAACTGGACTACATCGCCCGGCTGATGCAGGACCGCAAGGTGTGGCTGACGGTGGTGCCGTTCGCGGCCGGGGCCTACGCCTCGATCGCCGGGATGCTACAGCTCATGGAGTTCGACGACGCACCTCCACTCGCCTATACAGAGACGGCGTTTTCGGGAACGCTCATCGACGATCCGGCCGTGGTGAAACGGGCGCAGCGCGCATACGATCTGCTCAGGGTCGCCGCGCTGTCGCCGGAGGCGTCCCTGGCCCTGGTCGAGTCGGCGGCGGAGGACTTCAGACGATGCGCGAGTACGACCTGAGCAACGCCCGCTGGCGCAAGAGCAGCTACAGCAACGGCGAGGGCGGTAGCTGCGTCGAGGTCACCGACGGAGTCCCCGGCGCCCTGCCGGTCCGCGACTCCAAACTCGGCACCGACAGCCCCGTCCTCGTCTTCCCCACCGACACCTGGACCCAGTTCCTCGGGCTGCTCAAGTAGTGACCGAGCGGCCGGTACGGGCGGCCCGCCCCGGCGATCTGACCGCGCTGCGCTCCCTGCTGGCCGATGTCTGTGAACCGCGGGACATCCCGTCACCGGCGCTCCTCGCCGAGGCCGTGGACCGGGACCTCGTGCGCGTGGCCGTGTCCGACGGGGAGTTGGTGGGGTGTGTCGCCGCGGAGACACCGTCCCCGGGGCACGCGCGGCTGACCGTCGTCGCCGTACGGGAGGAGTCGCGTCGGCAGGGAGTGGCCGCACGGCTCCTCGACGAGCTGCTGCACGCGCTGCTCCACCGGCCGGACGAGCCGCCGCTGGTCTCCGCGATGGCACGGACCGACCAACTGGCGCTCACGAGACTGCTGTTGGGGTGCGGGTTCATAGGGACCCGGGTGATGCGGCTGCCCGGCCGGCCCGTCCACTACCAGTACAAGTCCCGCGTGGAGTACATCGATCCGGAGGCCCGGCATCTCGTGCCCGTCTCCGCGCGCGAGCAGCTCGCCGAGTCGCTCGCGCCCGCCGACCACGCGGTGACGGCACTGGTGACCCTGGGCGGTGAACCCGCCTTCGAGATCGCCCGGTTCGAGCGCGACGACCCCGCCGCCCTGCAGTCCGGGGAGGCCGCTGCCGGTATCGCCTTCTCCGGTTCGATCCTCGCCGCCGTCACCTTCCTGCTGGGCTTCGCGTTCTCCTCGACCCGGTTCCCCGACGACGTACGGCTGCTGCTCATCGGGGCGACCTTCGCGACCGTGCTGTCGCTGATCGTCTACGCGAGCGCGTCCGGCGAGCTGGCCCGCATCCGCTCCAACTCCTTCGGCCGGATCATGAAATGGGGGAACGTCCTCTCCGAGTACGGCGGGGTCCTGCCCTTCGTGATCTCGCTGCCCGTCACCTACGCGCAGGCCAGCGGTGATCCCTGGACCACCATGGTCCTGGCCGTGGTCCTCAGTGCCGCGATCGGCTGGTACGAGCGCTCGGAGTTCTCCATCGCGCACCGGTTCCGCCGCAGCCGTACCGAACTGGCCCTCAAGGTGTTCACCGCCGCGTCCCCGACCGTCGGCGCGGCGCTGGTGGCGGCGGACGCGACGAGCTGGCCGTGGACCATCGCCCTGATGACGGTGCTGGTGGCGCGGACCTGGCTGTATCTGTTCCGTCGGGGCGCGGAGGCGGACATCGCCGAGCGCCGGCAGTGGCGGATCAGGGCGTAGTGCCCAGGGCGGCCCGGACCCGGTCCACGACCTCCCGGGCGCAGCCCCAGGACAGGGTCACACCCGCTCCGCCGTGGCCGTAGTTGTGCACGAGGAGGCGGTCGCCGTGTCTCTCGTCGGTGAGCCGGACGCCGGTGCGGACCGGGCGCAGGCCCACCCGCTGCCCGATCACCCGGGCGCCGGCGAGCTTCGGTTCGACCGCCGTGCAACGCCGTACGATCTCCCGGGCCGCGTCCTCGTCGGGCCGCAGGTCCCAGGCGCCGGGCTCGGCGGTGCCGCCCAGGACCACCGCGTCGGCGTGGGGGTAGATGTAGGTGAGATCCTCGGCGCCGGGGGTGTCGTCGCAGAAGAAGGTGTCGATGCCCGGGTTCTCGACCACGACGAGCCGGCCCCGCACCGCGTCCACCGCCGGGTCGTCGGCGAGGAACCGGGCTTGCGCGCCGGTGCAGTTGACGACCACCGGGGCCTCGCGGAGGGCCTCGCCGAGGGTGTGGTGGCGGCGCCTGCGAACGATTCCGCCGGCCCGCTCCAGCCGTCGTTGCAGATGGTCGAGGTAGCGGGGCATGTCGACGAGCGGGGCCCGGTAGCGCCAGCCGGTGACATAGCCGTCCCGGAGGTCGTCGGGCGGGCACGGGAGCGCGCCGACCACCGTGCCCCAGGACGGCATGTCGCAGGGGATCGTGGACTCGTGGGTGCCCTCCCGCAGCCGGACGCCGGTGTCCGGGTCCGTGCTCAGCGCGGTCAGCTCCGCCAGGGTCCGGCGGCTCCAGCGGTCGACCAGGTCACGCGGCTCGACGAGGTACGGGTCCCACATCGCGCCAGCGGCGGCCGAGGTCGAGGCACCGGGCAGCCGGTCGGTGTCCACCCGGACGTCCAGGCCCGCCTCCGCGAGACACACCGCCGTGGTGAGGCCCGAGACCCCGGCGCCGATCACCACCACACTGGCCGCCACCACTGCCTCGCCTCCGTCATCGGGGCCTTCGAGACTAACCGAACCGGCACAAACACCCCCACCGACACTTCGGCCATTCACGGGGGCACCCCGAGACGGGGAACCCCCGACCCCTGAGGGGGTAAACCCCCCTGTTGATCGGGCAGTTGACCGGATGGGGCGACGGCGGCCGATCCGCGAGGCTCCTCGCATGAAGCAGACGACCAAGAGCCTCGCCCTGATCGCCGCCGCCTCCGGTGCCGTCCTCGGTGTCCTGACCCCGCTGTCCGCCTCCGCCGACTCCGGCACCCCGGCACTGAAGTGGACCAGGTGCGAGGGCAGCGGCCTCGATCCGCGCCAGCAGTGCACGACCGTCTCGGTGCCCATGGACTACGCGGACCCGGGCGGCCCGAGCATCGAGATCGCCGTCTCCCGCATCCCCGGCGAGAACCCGCGCGCCCGGCGCGGTGCCCTGCTGCTGATCCCCGGCGGACCCGGCGGCGACAGCATGAACGACCCGTCCGGGAAAGGGCAGAGACTGCCGAAGAAGGTGCGGGACGCCTACGACCTGATCGGCTTCGCACCGCGCGGGATGGCCCCGTCGACGGCCGTCGACTGCGGCCTCGAACACCGGGACCTGGCCCGCACGACCCTGCTGCCCTGGCCGTCCCCGGACGGCTCCGTCGACGCGACCATGGCCGCCGGCAAGCGCATCTCCGAGGCCTGCGAACGCAACGGCGGCGAACTGATCCGGCACATCAGCACCCTCAACGAGGCCCGTGACCTCGACCGCGTGCGGGCCGCGCTCGGCGAGCGCAAGGTGTCCGCGTGGGGCGTGTCCTACGGCACCTATGTCGCCGACGCCTACCTCCAGTTGTTCCCCCGGCGCACCGACCGTGTCGTCCTGGACAGCAACGACCACGCGGACCCCGTCCTCGGGGAGCGCGCCTGGCTCAACGCCTTCGAGCAGGGCGTTGAGGACAACTTCCCGGAGTTCGCCGCATGGGCCTCCGCACCCGGCAACCCGGACCGCCTGGCCGACACCGCCGCCGAGGTGCGCCCGCTGTTCCTCCGCCTCGCCGCCCGCCTCGACCGCGAGCCGATCCCCTGGCCGGGCAACAACCCCGAGGAGCTGAACGGCAACGTCCTGCGCCAGGCGATGCTCGACTCCTTCTACGACCCGGAGGGCTACCCGGACCTCGCCAGGCTGATCCTCGCCGCCCGGAAGGGCACGGTGCCGGCCGCCCCGGCGGGCCCGCCCGAGGCCGTCCTGCAGAACTACACCGCGGTCGGCGCCGCCACCATCTGCAACGACGTCGACTGGCCGGACGACCCGGAGGCGTACCGCGCGGCCGTGGCCGAGAGCCGCTCCCGGTACCCGCTGACCGGGGGCATGCCGAGGAACGCGATGCCGTGCGCCGCCTGGCCGTGGGAGCCGAGGGAGGCGCCGGTGCACATCACCGACCGCGGCCCGTCCAACATCCTCATGGTGCAGAACGCGCGGGACGTGGCCACCCCGCTCAGCGGCGCCCTCAAGCTGCGCGAGGCGCTCGGCCGACGGGCCGTCATGGTCGTCAACGACTCCACCGGCCATGACGCCTACCTGGACAACGGCACCGCGTGCGGCGACGCGGCCGTGTCCCGCTTCCTGGCCACCGGCCAGCGGCCCGCCGAGGACCTCTCCTGCCCGCGTGACGCAACCAAGGGATGAGCCCTCGGCGTCGATCATCCAAGAGACCGGTAACCGTCACCGAGCAAAGGAGAGCACGATCTCAGGCTCCGGAAAACTGTCCCGACGCACCCTGCTGGCCGGTACGACCGCCGCCGCCACGCTCCTGACCGGCACCGGCGCTCACGCGGCCGACGGCGTCACCGCCCGGCTCCGCGCGCTGGAGGAGCGCTACGGCGCCCGGCTCGGCGTCTTCGCCCACCGCCCCTCGACCGGACGGTCCGTGCGGTACCGCGCCGACGAGCGCTTCCCGATGTGCTCGGTGTTCAAGACCCTCGCCGCCGCGGCCGTCCTGCGCGACCTGGACCGGCACGGCGAGGTGCTGGACCGCCGCATCCACTACACCGAGGACGACCTGGTGATCCCGGGCTCCGACCAGACCGCGGCACATCTGGCGGAGGGCATGACGATCGCCGGGCTCGCCGAGGTGGCCATCACCTACAGCGACAACACGGCCGGCAACCTCCTCCTGCGCGAGATCGGCGGCCCCACCGCGATCACCCGCTTCGCCCGCTCCCTCGGCGACCGGGTGACCCGCCTGGACCGCTGGGAGCCCGAGCTGAACACCGCCGAGCCGTGGCGGCGCACGGACACGACAAGCCCGTACGCCGTCGGCCGCACCTACGGCAGGCTGGTCCTCGGCGACGCGCTGAACCGGCGGGACCGGGAGCTGCTCACGCACTGGCTGCTGCACAACACGACCAGCGTGAACCGCTTCCACGCGGGCCTGCCGAAGACGTGGACGATCGCCGACAAGACCGGCAGCGGCTCCTACGGCACCGCCAACGACGTGGGTGTCGTCTGGACCGGGGACGGCGACCCGATCGTCCTGTCGGTGCTGTCGACCATGCCCGCGCAGGACGCCGTACGGGACGACGCCCTGGTCGCCGACGCGGCCGCGGTGGTCGCCGGCGTCCTCGGCTGACCGGTCAGAACCGGCGGACGTACCGCCGCTGCCAGGGGGTCTCCACCGCTCGCCGGTGGTAGTGCGTGCGCACGTACGCGACCGCCTCCCGCGGCGGTACGCCGTCCAGGACCGCCAGGCAGGCCAGGGCCGTCCCGGTGCGGCCCCGGCCGCCCCCGCAGGCGATCTCGACCCGTTCCGCGGCCGCGCGTTCCCAGGCGTCCACCAGGACGTCACGGGCCTCCCCGTGGTCCGCGGGCAGCCGGAAGTCCGGCCAGCGGACCCAGCGGGAGGCCCAGGGAACCTCCGGCGGGCCGTCCCCGAGCAGATAGATGCCGTACGCCGGTGGCGGCGCGGCCGGATCCAGCGGGTACCGCAGACCGCGGCCCCGCACCAGACGCCCGGACGGCAGCCGCACAATGCCTTGCCCGTGTTCGTCCCACCCCTCCATGCCCCCATTCGAACCCGTCATCGACGAGCGGGCAACCGAATCCGCTCCCCCGGTGGTCTGGTGGGCGAGGGAGGGTGCCAGATGCAGGCCGAACTAGAGGACCGGTTCCAGGAATTCGTCAGAGCCAGGTGGTCGCACCTCGTGCGGACCGCCTACCTGCTCACCGGCGACGCCCATCACGCCGAGGACCTGACGCAGACCGCGCTGGCGAAGGCGTACCGCTCCTGGCGGCGTGTGTCGGGCAGCGACAACCCGGAGGCGTACATCCGGCGGATGCTGGTCACCTGCAACAGCGACCGCTTCCGCAAGCGGCGCGTGAAGGAGTCGCTGACCGACGCGCCGCCCGAGCGCGCGGGCCGCGACGAGGCCGTGGCCCGGGTCGACGAACGCGGTGTGCTGATGGCCGCGCTGGCCCAACTCCCGCCCAGGCAGCGGGCCGTGGTCGTGATGCGCTACTGGGAGGACCTGTCGGAGGCGGAGGCCGCCGAGGTGCTCGGCTGCTCGCAGGGCACGGTCAAGAGCCAGGCGTCCAAGGGACTGGCGAAGTTGCGTACGTATCCGGGGCTCGCGCAGGTCATGGACCGCGCCCCGCAGGGAGGCACGAGATGAGTGAGGAAGCGGAGCGGGACTTCGAGGAGCAACTGCGGGAGCTGCTCGCCGAGGACGCGTACACGATCCGGCCCGCGCCGGTGCCGTACCCGCAGATCCGCCGCCAGGGCGTCGCCGAGCGGCGCCGGCGGGTGGCGGTCGCGGGAGCGGTCCTGGTGACCCTGGCCGCGGTGCCGGTGGGGGCGTTCGCGGTGGGCGGCGGCGGGACGGGGACGGCCGACACGGCCACGACCCCCACGGCTTCGGCGAGCGCCCGGCCGACCACCGCCCCCTCCCCCACGCCCACCGGGCCCGCGGGGCCGGCCACGGCGGGGCAGCTCCGGGACGGGATCACGCTGGAGCAGGCGGCGGACGGGCTCGACAAGTGCCTCGCCTACGACCGGGACCGCGTGACCCACGGCGGCCTGCCCTCCGCCGACCTCGGCGCGGCCGACGAGTACCGGATCATCCTGGCGCTGGAGAGCACCGGTGACTCCAACTCGCCCGGCGACGGCATGTTCGTGGTCGCCGTGAAGGAGAAGCCGAGGCAGACCCGGCTGATCTGCAACGTGAAGAACGGCGAGGCGTCGGGGCTGAACACCAGTGTGGGCAGCGACCGGCAGCCGGACTCCCCGCCCGTGCTGGCCGACGTCAACGCCAACAAGCTCTACCAGCAGTCGTTCCTGGACAAGGGCAAGTGGCGGCTGCCGTTCGGCTGGGGCTTCATCGGCACGGTCGAACCGGGCGTGGCCGAGGTGACCGTCTCCTACGGCGGCGCCGCCACCGAGGCGGTCCTCGACCACGGCTGGTTCGTCGCCTCCGGCACCCTGAACGCCCAGGTCACCAGGAGCCCGCACGTCAAGGGCTACGACCGGGGCGGCCGACTGGTCTACGACTCCGACGAGGACAAGACGTACCAGCGGGACCTGCCGTAGCGGGACACCGGGATCGGGGGCGCCGTACAGGGGTCGGCGCCCCCGCACCCCGTACGGGAGGACCGGCGCGCGCTACGGGGTGCCCGGGGTCACCATGCCCGACTCGTAGGCCACGATGACCAGTTGGGCCCGGTCCCGGGCCCCCAGCTTTCCCATGATCCGGCTGACGTGGGTCTTGGCGGTGAGCGGGCTCAGGCCCAGCGCCTCCGCGATCTCGGTGTTGTTCAGGCCCCGCGCGACCAGCGCCAGCACCTCGCGCTCCCGGTCGGACAGGCATTCGGGGCCGCCGCCCGTTACCGGTACCGAGGGACTGCGCAGGAACCGCTCGATCAGCCGTCCGGTCGGCCCCGGGGACAGCAGCGCCTCGCCGGCCGCCACCGTGCGGATGGCGTCCAGGAGTTCGGCCGGCCGGGTGTCCTTCACCAGGAAGCCGGAGGCGCCCGCGCGCAGTGCCTCCACGATGTTCTCGTCGGTGTCGTAGGTGGTCAGCACCAGGACCCGCACTCCGGCGAGGTCCTCGTCGGCGGCGATGAGCCTGGTCGCCTCGATGCCGTCGAGGTCGGGCATGCGGATGTCCATCACCACCAGGTCGGGCCGCACCGCGCGGGCCACGGCCACGGCCTCCCGCCCGCCCGCCGCCTCTCCCACGACCTCCATGTCCCGCGCCGACTCGACGAGCATGGCGAACGCGGCCCGCACCAGGGTCTGGTCGTCGGCGAGCAGCACACGGATGGTCATACGGTTCCCTCCCCCACGGCGAGCGGCAGCGCCGCCGTCACCTCGAACCCGCCGTCCGGGCGTGGTCCGGCGTCGAGTGTGCCACCGACGCTGCGGGCCCGCTCCCGCATGCCGACCAGCCCGAAGCCGGGGGTACCGCCGGGGAGGGGGCCGGTGCCGTCGTCGGTCACCGAGACCCGCAGGGCGCCCGGTTCGTCGTACAGCCTCAGGCGGACGGCGGGTGCGGGGCCCGCGTGCCGGACCGCGTTGGTGAGCGCCTCCTGGACGATCCGGTAGGCGGCGGCACCCACGGCGGGCGGCGGGTCGGTGCGCACGCGCAGGTCCTGCTCGACGCGGGCGCCCGCGAGCCGCGCGGCCGCGACGAGGTCGGGCAGTCCGTCGAGGCCGGGCAGCGGGCCGCGGGTGTCCTGGGGGCCGTGTTCGCGCAGCACCTCCAGCGTCGTACGGAGTTCGCCGCGCGCGGTGCGGCAGGTCTCGGCGATGTCGTCGAGGGCCCCCGCGACCGCTCCCCGGTCCAGCCGCTCGGGGTCGGCGGCCAGGACGTGCGCGGCGACCGAGGTCTGCACGCCGATGAGGGTGATGCTGTGGGCGAGCAGGTCGTGCAGGTCGCGGGCGATGCGCAGGCGCTCCTCGGCGACCCGGCGGCGGGCCTCCTCCTCGCGGGTCCGTTCGGCGCGGACCGCGCGCTCGACGATGGAGGAGACGTACTGGCGGTAGTAGCGGACGTCGATGCCGCAGAACAGGACGGCGATGATCCAGCCGGAGGTCTGCAGCAGTTCGAGGGCCCGGTGGGCGTTGACGGTGAGCATCACGGTCAGCGAGACACTCAGCACGGCGGCACCCGTCAGGACCGTCCGCAGGGGACGGCCGGTGACGGCGACCGTGTAGAGGGCGACGTAGGTGACGAGGGTGGGGGCCGCGTGGTTGTTGTCGAGGGCGTGGTACGGCGCGATCAGCACCACCATCGCGGCCAGCACGAGCAGTGGGCGGCGGCGGCGCCACACGAGCGGCACGTGGGCGGCGAGCAGCAGCGTCCAGCCGAGGGCGTCCGGGCGGCGGCCGTCGTCGACGAACAGGCCGCCGCAGACGGCGGCCGCCGCCAGCACGACGGCGAGCAGCGCGTCGTTGCGGGTGCCGTGCGGGGCGGTCCGCGGGTCGCGGTTGACCGCCGCCATGATCCGCTCGCCCAGCCGGGGTCTCGTGGTCTCCTGCACGGTGCCATCCTCGGGCCGGAGGGCGCCCTTCCGGGAGGGAAGAGCGCCCTGGAGCGATTTCGTCACACCGATTCCGGCTGGCGCTCGGCCGGTACGGGCGGCTCGGGCGCCCGGGACAGCGCCCCCGGCCACCACACCTTGCGCCGCAGCGCGACGGCCGCACTGGTGACCAGGTAGGTCCGCACGAGGAAGGTGTCGAGCAGCACGCCCACCGCGATCACGAACCCCAGCTCGACGAGCTGCACCAGCGGCATGTTGACGAGCACCGCGAAGGTGGCCGCGAGGACGAGTCCGGCCGAGGCGATGACCCCGCCCGTGGTCCGGAGCGCGGTGAGGGCCGCGGTGACCGGTTCGGCGCCGGCGAGGGACTCCTCGCGCATGCGGTGCATCAGGAAGATGCCGTAGTCCACGCCGAGGGCGACCAGGAACACGAAGGACAGCAGCCCGAGCCCGGGATCGGTGCCCTCGAAGCCGAACACCGGCCCGAAGACCAGCCCGCCGATGCCGAGGGCCGCGGCCCACACGGCGACCACGGCGGCCACCAGGAGCAGCGGCGCGACCAGGGACCGCAGCAGGGCGACGAGGATGAGCAGCACGGAGACGAGGACGATCGGCACGACGATCATCCGGTCGCGGCTGTTGGTGTCCTTCAGGTCGAGCTGCTCGGCGCTGGGCCCGCCGACGTAGGAACCGTCGAGTTCGGCGCGCAGGGCCTTGATGGTCGCGGTCTCCCCGGCGGACTCGGGGGCGTCCTTCGCGGTGACGGAGATCTCTGTCCAGCCGTCCCCGGTACGGCCCTTGGCGGCGCTGTCGACGCCCTCGGTGCCGCGGACCGCGGTGAGGGTGGCGTCGGCGCGGTCGGCCGGGGTGATGACGGTGATGGGCTGGGTGCCCCGGTCCGGATAGGCCGCGGCGAGCGTGCCCATGGCGGCGACCGCGTCGGGCTTGCTGGTGAAGGAGTCCTCCTGCTTGAGGCTGCCGGGCAGGTTCAGCACGCCGAGCGCGAGCGCCCCGAGCAGCACCGCCCCGCCCGCGAGCACGGTGAGCGGGCGCCGCCCGGCCGAGCTGCCCATGGCGGCGAACAGGGACCGGCGGACCTTGGGGGTGCTGCCGTAGCGGGGCACGAGGGGCCAGAACACCCGGCGGCCGAGCAGGACCAGGACCGCGGGCAGCAGCGTCAGCATCGCGACCAGCGCGACCAGCACCCCGACCGTGCCCAGCGGGCCCATGCCGCGGCTGCTGTTGAGGTCGGCGGCGAGCAGGCAGAGCAGTCCCGCGGCCACGGTCCCGGAGGAGGCGAGCACGGCCGGCCCGCAGCCCCTCAGCGCGGCCGCCATGGCGTCGTAGGGCCGCTCGGTCCGCCGCAGCTCCTCCCGGTAGCGGGAGACGAGCAGCAGGGCGTAGTCGGTGCCGGCGCCGAACACCAGGATCGTCATGATGCCCCCGCTCTGACCGGTGACCGAGGTCCCGAAGCCCTGGTTGAGGCCGTAGGCGACGGCCCGGGCCAGGAACTCCGACATGCCCGCGACGCCGAGCGGCACCAGCCACAGCAGCGGGCTGCGGTAGATGAGGATCAGCAGCAGGGCGACGACCCCGGCGGTGGTGTAGAGCAGCGGCCCGCCGAGCGAGTCGTAGACCTCGCCGGCGTCGGTGGCGAGGGCTCCTTCCCCGCCGACGTCGACGCCGAGGCCGTTCCCGCCGCGGGCGACGTCCCGCACGGCGTTGACGAGCCGGTCGCGGGCCTTCTCGTCGGTGCCCGGCTCGGTGCTGGCGACCGGGTACATCAGGGTGGTGCCGTCCGCGGACGGCACGCCCCGCGGCTCGGCGGTCAGCGCGTGCTCGTCCGCGATCCGCCCGATCTGGTCGGCCGCGGTCGCCCGGTCGGCCGCCGTCAGCCCGCCGTCCCGGTGGTAGACGACGACCATCTCGGTGGCCTCGCCCCCGGGCAGCCGGTCCTGGACCCTCGCGACCTGCGTCGAGTCCGCGCTCGCCGGCAGATAGTCCACGGCCCGGTCGTGCTGCACGTCCCCGAGCTTCGACGCGAACGGCGACACCGCGGCCAGCACCACGATCCACAGCCCCAGCACGAGCCAGGGCACGGCCCGTCGTCGCCGTGCGCTCATCTTTGCGGCCCTCATCGACGGGCCTCCCTCCGGTCGGACGTCTGGGTTCGGTTCCAGACTTCCGGCGCGAGGGCCGTGGTTCGTCGGGCCTGAGGGCGAGTCGGGGGTTACTGCCGCGGGTGTCCCGGGCCGCCGACTACTCCCCGGGGAGTATCAGGACGGGGTCCGGGCCGCCGCCAGGAGCCGGCTGACGTCGTCCGCGCAGATCGTCAGGGCCGCGCCCACCGTGGTGAGGGCGTCCCGCTCGGCCGGGGTGTACGGGCCGTCCGCGAGGGCGATACGGGCCCCCTGGAGGAGGATCGACTCACGGCCCGCCGGGGCGAGGTGGGGGGCGAGCGGGTCGAGGGCCTCGTGGAGCTCTATGGCGAGGCCGGCTCCGCAGGGGCGGTCGTGGACCCGGCCGGTGTCCTCGGCGAGGGCCTCGACCAGGGTTTCTAGCTGCTCCTCCGTGCAGTCGTCGAAGCCCGCCGCGCGGACCGCGGCGGCCGCGGTCTCCAGGGAGGTGCGCGAGCAGGTGCCGCCCGCCGCCAGGACCGCGAGCGCGACCGTGTGGACGGCGTCGCGGAGCATCGCCGAGAAGCGGGTCGTGGTGGGGTGGTCGAGGACGTCCGTGCCGAAGTGGCGTCGGCAGGCCGCGCATTCCACCACCGGGCCGGTGTCGCCGCGCGGCAGGACCGGGACGCCCAGGAAGACCACGCGCCGACGGCCGGTCAGCCGCTGGAAGTTGCGGTCGCCCCCGCATCCGGGGCAGAAGAACTCGCCGTCGCCGACGGTGGTCCAGGCGACGCGGGTGCCCAGGAGGCGCGCAGGCCCGGCAGCACGGCTGTTTCGTCCCCGTCCTGGCAGCACGTCGCACCTCCACGTGACTGCGCGGCAACATCGCCGCGCTTGCGTGATGTTAGCCACATCAGTGAGGCGGAGTCAGCACCCCCGACGAGACCTGCTCGTGACCTCCACGTACCGATGGCCGATAAACGACGGGGCCTTGATCGCCGTATACAGCGACCAAGGCCCCGAAACCGCCGGTCAGAGGGATTATCGAGCGGCTCGGTTGACGGCGGAGACGACCGCCTTCAGCGACGCACGCGTCGTGTTCGCGTCGATGCCGATTCCCCACAGAACCTTGCCGTCGATCGCGCACTCGATGTAGGAGGCGGCCTGCGCGGAGGCGCCCTCGCTCATCGTGTGCTCCTGGTAGTCCAGCAGCCGGGCGTCGATGTCGACCTTCGCCAGCGCGTCGAAGAACGCGGAGATCGGGCCGTTGCCGGAGCCGGTCAGGATGGTGTCGACGCCGTCCACCGTGGCCTCCACCTTCAGCGTGTCCACGCCGTCGGTGTCCGTGGTCGACTGGCCGTTCTTGACCTGGATGCGGCCCCACGGGTTCCCGGGGTTCGGCAGGTACTCGTCCTGGAAGGTCGCCCAGATGTCGGAGCCGGTGACCTCGCCGCCCTCGGCGTCCGTCTTCGCCTGGATGATCTTCGAGAACTCGATCTGCATCCGGCGGGGCAGGTCCAGCTTGTGGTCGTTCTTCAGGACGTACGCGATGCCGCCCTTGCCGGACTGCGAGTTGACCCGGATCACGGCCTCGTAGGAGCGGCCGACGTCCTTGGGGTCGATCGGCAGGTACGGGACCGCCCACTCGATGTCGTCGACGGTGACGCCCTTCGCGGCCGCGTCGGCCTCCATGGCGTCGAAGCCCTTCTTGATGGCGTCCTGGTGGGAGCCGGAGAAGGACGTGTAGACCAGGTCGCCCACGTACGGGTGGCGCGGGTGGACCTCCATCTGGTTGCAGTACTCCCACGTACGACGGATCTCGTCGATGTCGGAGAAGTCGATCTGCGGGTCGACGCCCTGCGAGAACAGGTTCATGCCCAGGGTGACCAGGTCGACGTTGCCGGTGCGCTCGCCCTGCCCGAACAGACAGCCCTCGACGCGGTCGGCGCCGGCCATCAGCGCCAGCTCGGCGGCGGCGACGGCGGTGCCGCGGTCGTTGTGCGGGTGGATCGAGATGCAGACGTACTCGCGGCGGGACAGGTTGCGGTGCATCCACTCGAAGCGGTCGGCGTGCGTCGAGGGGGTCGAACGCTCCACCGTGGCGGGCAGGTTGAGGATGATCTCGCGGCCCGGACCGGGCTGGTAGACGTCCATCACCGCCTCGCAGACCTCCAGCGCGAAGTCCAGCTCGGTGTCGGTGAAGATCTCCGGCGAGTACTGGTAGCCGAACTCCGTCTCCGGGCCCAGCAGCTTCTCGGCGTACTCCATCACCAGGCGGGTGCCGTCGACGGCGATCTGCTTGATGTCGTCCTTGGAGCCCCGGAAGACCACGCGGCGGAAGACGGGCGCGGTGGCGTTGTACAGGTGCACGGTGGCGCGCTTGGCGCCCTTCAGCGACTCCACGGTCCGCTCGATCAGGTCCTCGCGGGCCTGGGTCAGTACGGAGATCGTCACGTCGTCCGGGATCGCGCCCGGCTCCTCGATGATCGACCGTACGAAATCGAAGTCCGTCTGGCCGGACGCCGGGAACCCGACCTCGATCTCCTTGTAGCCCATCTTGACGAGCTGGTCGAACATCCGGCGCTTGCGCTCGGGCGACATCGGGTCGATCAGGGCCTGGTTGCCGTCGCGCAGGTCGGTGGAGAGCCAGCGGGGAGCGACGGTGATCCGCTTGTCCGGCCAGGTGCGGTCCGGGATGTCGACCTGGTCGTACTGGCCGTACTTGTGGATCGGCATGGTGCTGGGCTGCTGGCGGTTCGCCATGATTGCGGGGCTCCTCAGGATGTCCGGGAAGGACGGCCGACACGCAACGCGAAGCTCCGCGGGGAGGGAGTCGACCTGGACTACAGGCCCTCGCCGCGGCAGCTAAGAAGAAGCAGCCCGAAACGCATGATGCGAGTCACTGTAGCCGAGCCCATCCGGATGGGCGGTTCCGTATCAGTATGCGGGACCGATGGCCACCCGGTAGCACAGAGCAACCGGCGACGGGTCTCCGTATCCCTACATTTCACCAATCATGGTGGCACCTAGTGACAAGCCCATCACGCAGTGCAAGGGTGCCGGGCATGACGACACACGGGGGCTTCGAGCCCGTCTTCTGCACGGTCGTACCACCACACGTCCTCGACAAGCTCGCCCGCAACGAGGACCCCGCACTCTCCCGTCCCGCCCAGCGCACTCTGGTCCGCGACAGCGAACTGCGCGGCAAACGGCGGGTGACGGCGGAGTTCTCCCTCGCCGCCGCGCCGCAGGCGAAGGCACCCTCGGACCAGCCGCTGCGCACCGTCTACGACGCCGGGCACCGGACCGACCTGCCCGGCACCAAGGTCCGCGCCGAGGGCTCCGAGCCCGGCCAGGACGCCACCGTCAACCGCGCCTACGCCGGTCTCGGCGCCACCTTCGACCTCTACCTGAAGGCGTACACCCGGCACTCCATCGACGGCGACGGCCTCCCGCTCGACGCCACCGTGCACTTCGACGAGGGCTACAACAACGCCTTCTGGAACGGCGAGCAGATGGTGTTCGGCGACGGTGACGGCGAGATCTTCCTCGACTTCACCATCCCGATCGACGTCATCGGCCACGAACTCACCCACGGCGTCACCCAGTACACGGCGAACCTCACCTACTACGGCCAGCCGGGCGCCCTCAACGAGTCGATGTCCGACGTCTTCGGCTCGCTCATCAAGCAGTACACGCTCGGCCAGACCGCCGCCGAGGCCGACTGGCTGATCGGCGCGGGCCTGCTCGCGCCCGGCGTCTCCGGCAAGGCGCTGCGCTCGATGAAGGAGCCCGGCAGCGCCTACGACGACGACGTGCTCGGCAAGGACCCGCAGCCGGCGACCATGGACGACTACGTCCGCACCGGCCGTGACAACGGCGGCGTGCACATCAACTCCGGCATCCCCAACCACGCGTTCTACCTGGCCGCGACCGCCCTCGGCGGCCACGCCTGGGAGCGCGCGGGCCAGATCTGGTACGACGTGCTGACCGGCGGCGAGCTGGGCGACCGCGCCCTGTTCAACGACTTCGCGGGGCTCACCGTGAAGGCGGCCCGTGCGCGCTTCGGCGACGGCAGCGAGGAGTTGCAGGCCGTGTCGAAGGCCTGGGAGCAGGTCGGGGTGCGGATTCTGTGAGTCCGTACTAGACAGGGACCCATGCGTATTCAGGTGCGGCGCACGGGCGGGTTCGCGGGCATCGAGCGGCACAAGGAGGTCGACACCTCCGGGCGGCCCGATGCCCCCGCGTGGCAGGCCCTGGCCGAGAAGGCGGTCGCCGCCGGCCGGGGCACCCCGCCGATCGGCGTCCCGGACGGTTTCAGCTACGAGATCACCGTGGACGGCCGGACGGTCTACGCGGCCGACCCCCGGCTGACGGACGAACAGCGCGAGCTGATCTCGAAGGTCCTCAAAGAGGGCGCGTAACTGGTTGTTCCCGCTTGCCCGTTGACTTTGCTACCCGCCGGTACCGATGATCCGGCGCATGGCGACTGAAGAGCGTGCGGTTCCCCGGTTCCCGGCCGGCTTCCTGTGGGGCGTCTCGACCTCGGCCCATCAGATCGAGGGCGCGGCGGACAAGCGCGAGCGGTCCGTGTGGGACACCTTCACGGCCCGGCCGGGGCGGGTGAAGGACGGCTCGACGGCCGAGGTGGCCTGCGACCACTACCACCGCTACCGCGAGGACGTGGCCCTGCTGGCCGGCCTGGGCGTGGACGCGTACCGCTTCTCGGTCTCCTGGCCCCGGGTGCGCTCCGAGAAGGGCCTCGACTTCTACGACCGTCTCGTGGACGAACTGGTCGCGGCGGGCGTCCGTCCGGTCCCGACGCTCTTCCACTGGGACCTGCCGGTGGCACACCAGGACGAGGGCGGCTGGCTGGAGCGGGACACCGCTTCCCGGTTCGCCGAGCACGTGGGCGTGGTCGCCGACCGTCTCGGCGACCGCGTCGACAAGTGGATCACCCTCAACGAACCTGCCGAGCACACCCTGTTCGGCCACGCGCTCGGCGCCCACGCGCCGGGCCAGCAGCTCATGTTCGACGCGCTGCCCGCCGCCCACCACCAGCTCCTGGGCCACGGTCTGGCCGTACAGGCCCTGCGCGCGGCCGGTGCCACGGACATCGGGATCGCCAACTCCCACGGCCCCACCTGGCCCGCCTCCCAGGAGCAACCGGACCTGGAGGCGGCCGACTTCTACGACCTGCTCCTGAACCGGCTGTTCGCGGACCCGCTGCTGCTCGGCGCCTACCCCGCGGGGCTGGGCGAGCTGATGCCGGGCGATGTGGCGGCCGACCTGAAGGTCATCTCCGAACCGCTCGACTTCTACGGCGTCAACTACTACGCCCCGACCCGCGTGGGCGCCCCGCAGGGCGCGGACATCGAGTTCGGGGGCCTCACGATCCCCGCCGAACTCCCCTTCTCCGTCAGGGAGATCGAGGACGTCCCGGTGACGGACTTCGGCTGGCCGGTGGTCCCGGAGGGCCTGACCGAACTCCTCACCGGCATGCGCGAGCGCTACGGCGACCGGCTCCCGCCCGTCGTCGTCACCGAGAACGGCTGCTCCTACGAGGGCGTCGACGACCAGGACCGGATCGCCTACCTGGACGGCCACGTCCGCGCCCTGCACCGAGCGGTCGAGGCGGGAGTGGACGTGCGCGGGTACTTCGTGTGGTCGCTGATGGACAACTTCGAGTGGGCGGAGGGGTACGCCCGCAGGTTCGGGCTGGTGCACGTCGACTTCGACACCCTGGCCAGGACCCCGAAGGCGTCGTACGCCTGGTACCGGGAGCTGCTCAGTGCCCAGAGGTGAGCACCGCTCCGGCTGGACGGCGTCCCCAGGGGCGCGGGGAACTGCGCGACCAGCCCCCACCGGCCCGCAGCCGACCACCGTCCTGCTTTTCAGAGCGCCCCCGCCTCCCGAGCCGCATAAACAGACGGATACACCGGCCGATACCCCAGCTCCCTACGAATCCGCTCCGTGGACATGATCACCAGCCACGGATCGGGATCCACCCGCTCGTACAGCTCCTCCGGGATCTCGGCCCCGTTGAGCTGGTGCAACTCCACCGCGGTCACCGGGGCGTCGTCGGCGATGTTGTAGACCCGCCCCGCGATCCCCGGCGCGTGCAGGATCCGCAGCAGCCCCTGGGCCACGTCCGCGTGGTGCCCGACGTGCAGCCGCTGGGCCGACGCCCAGTTCTTCGCCCACATCAGCGACTGCGCGAGATGCGGGTCTCCCTCGCCGTAGACGAAGGGAAGCCGTCCGATGCGCAGGTCGAGCCCGTCCAGTGCCGCGAGCTCCCGCTCGGCCGCCGCCTTCGACTCCGGGTAGGCGCCCCACATGCCCCCGCCCGGCCGGGACTCGTCGTCCTCGGTGAGCGGGCGGCCGCGTCCGGTGCCGTACACGAGGCCGGTGCTGACCTGCACGAACCGCCGGACGCCGGAGGCCGCCGCGGCCCGGCCGAGCTCCACCGCCGCGTCCCGGTTGACGGCCCGCGCCTCCTCGTCCGGTACTCCGCGGAAGGCTGCGGCGACGTTCACGACCGCGTCCGCCCCGGCGACGGCCTTGCCGAGCGCCTCGGTGTCCCGCAGATCTCCCACGACGACCTCGGCGCCGAGCGCCGCGAAGGGTTCGCCGCGCGCGGCGTCCCGCACCAGGACCCGCACCCGCTCGCCCGGCCGGGACTGCGCCAGCAGCCTCGGCACGAAGCGGCGGCCGACCTGCCCCGTCACACCTGTCACCAGTGTCAGCATGTTCTGCTCCTCTCGTCCGTCACGTCCGGACCAGCGTGGAACGGCCGGGCACGTGCCGGGAGAGACCTCTTGATCAGGGGATCGACAGTCCCTGGATAAGCCGGCCGGGGTGCCGCACGCTGGAGGGGTGAACCGAGCCGAACTCGCCGACTTCCTGCGCCGCGGCCGCGCCCGGCTGAACCCGTCCGACGTGGGCCTGACACCGGGTCCGCGGCGCCGCACGCCCGGCCTGCGCCGCGAGGAGGTGGCCCAGCTCGCGGGGATGTCCGTGGACTACTACACCCGGCTGGAGCAGTCCCGGGGTCCGCGCCCGTCCCGTCAGATGCTGACCTCGCTGGCCCGGGCGCTGCGTCTGACGGACGTGGAGCAGGACCATCTGTTCCACCTGGTGGGCGAGGAGCCCCCGCGCCGCGAGACGGCGTCCGCGCACGTCCGCCCGGGGCTGCTGCTGATCCTCGACCGGCTGCACGACACCCCGGCGCAGGTGGTCAACGACTACGGCGAGGTGCTGGCGCAGAACGCGATGGCCAAGGCGCTGGTCGGCGACGCGATGTCGCGTCCGCGGGCGGAGCGCAACCTGACCCGCCGCTTCTTCCTGGACCCGACCGCGCGCACGCTGTTCCCCGAGGAGGACCTCGCGGACCACGCGCGCACCCAGGTGGCCACCCTGCGCGCGGTGACCGCGGCCCGCCCCGACGATCCGGAACCGAACGCACTGGTCGCCGAACTACGGGCGGCCAGCGAGGAGTTCGCGCGCCTGTGGGACGAACACGAGGTGTCCCAGCGCGACAAGGCGACCAAGCGCTTCGTCCACCCCGTGGTAGGCCTGCTGGAACTCGACTGCGAGGTCATGGTCAGCCACGAGCACCACCACCTCCTGGTCGTGCACACGGCCCGCCCGGGGACGGACGCGTACGAACGACTGCAACTGCTCAGAGTGGTGGGCCTCCAGGACCTGACCCCCCGGAAGGCGACCCCCTGGACCCCTTCGGCCCCCTAGAACCCCAGCTTGCGCAACTGCCGGGGGTCCCGCTGCCAGTCCTTGGCCACCTTGACGTGCAGGTCCAGGAAGACCGGTGTGCCGAGCAGGGCCTCGATCTGCTTGCGGCTCTTGATGCCGACCTCCTTCAGGCGCTTGCCCTTGGGGCCGATGATGATGCCCTTCTGGCTGGGGCGCTCGATGTAGACGAAGGCGTGGATGTCGAGGAGGGGCTTGTCGGCGGGGCGGTCCTCGCGGGGCAGCATCTCCTCGACGACCACCGCGATGGAGTGCGGGAGCTCGTCGCGGACGCCTTCGAGGGCGGCCTCGCGGATCAGCTCGGCGATCATGACCTGCTCGGGCTCGTCCGTGAGATCGCCCTCGGGGTAGAGCGGCGGGCCCTCCGGAAGCATCGGGATCAGCAGGTCCGCCAGCAGGTCCACCTGCTTGTTCGCGGTCGCCGACACCGGGACGATCTCCGCCCACTCGATGCCCAGCTCCTTGCCGAGCTGGTCGACGGCGATCAACTGCTCGGCGAGCGTCTTGGAGTCGACCAGGTCCGTCTTGGTGATGATCGCGACCTTCGGGGACTTCTTGATCCCCGCGAGCTCCTTGGCGATGAAACGGTCACCGGGGCCCAGCTTCTCGTTCGCCGGGAGGCAGAACCCGATCACGTCGACCTCGGCCCACGTGGTGCGCACCACGTCGTTCAGCCGCTCCCCCAGCAGGGTGCGCGGCTTGTGGAGGCCGGGGGTGTCGACCAGGATGAGCTGGGCGTCCGGCCGGTGCACGATTCCCCGCACCGTGTGCCGCGTGGTCTGCGGCTGGTTGGCGGTGATCGCCACCTTCTGGCCGACCAGAGCGTTCGTGAGGGTGGACTTGCCCGCGTTGGGGCGGCCCACGAAGCAGGCGAAGCCGGCGCGGTGGGGGGCCTCCGACGATGCCGACGGCTCGGATGACTGACTGCGAACGCTCATGCGCCCCATTCTCCCTGATCCACGGAGCCCCGCCGCACAGGCGCCCGAGTGCCCGCGTTCCGGTGAGATCCCGGAAACCTCCACGCAACGAAACATCGCGGAAACACCGGTGTACTCGGCCGGAAACGCGGGCCGGTGAACCTCTGACGAGCCCCGACACCGTTGGAGACGACCGTGACCCTCGCCGCCGCACACGCCGCTGAGATCGACACCGGTGACACCGCCTGGCTGCTCGCCGCCACCGCCCTCGTCCTGCTGATGACCCCGGGGCTCGCCCTGTTCTACGGCGGCATGGTCCGCACGAAGAGCGTCCTCAACATGCTGATGATGAGCTTCGTCTCGATCGCCCTGGTCACGGTCGTGTGGCTGGCGGCCGGCTACTCCCTCGCCTTCGGCGACGACATCGGCGGCGGACTGATCGGCGGCCTCGACCACGCCGGCATGGCCGGACTCCGCCCCGACAGCGTCCAGGGCACCGTCCCCACCCTCCTGTTCGCCACCTTCCAGCTCACCTTCGCGATCGTCACGGCGGCGCTGATCAGCGGCGCGATCGCGGACCGGGCGAAATTCGCGGCCTGGCTGGTGTTCGTGCCGGTCTGGGCGCTGCTCGTATACGTTCCCGTCGCCCACTGGGTGTGGGGCCCGGGCGGCTGGGTCCTGGACAAGCTCGGCGCGCTCGACTTCGCGGGCGGTCTGCCCGTCGAGATCACCTCCGGCGCCTCCGGCCTGGCGCTCGCGCTGGTCCTCGGCCCGCGTCTGGGCTTCAAGAAGGACGCCATGCGCCCGCACAACCTGCCGATGGTCGTCCTGGGCGCGGGGCTGCTCTGGTTCGGCTGGTTCGGCTTCAACGCGGGCTCGGCCCTCGGCGCCAACGGCCTCGCGGCGGCCGCCTTCCTCAACACGCTGGCCGCCGGCTGCACCGGACTGCTCGGCTGGCTCTTCGTCGAGCAGCGGCGCGACGGCCACCCGACCACGCTCGGCGCCGCGTCCGGCGCGGTCGCGGGCCTGGTCGCGATCACCCCGTCCTGCGGCTCGGTCTCCCTGCTCGGCGCGCTCGTCGTCGGCCTCGCCGCGGGTGTCGTCTGCTCCTACGCGGTGGGCTGGAAGTTCAGGCTGAACTACGACGACTCCCTGGACGTCGTCGGTGTGCACCTGGTCGGCGGGGTCATCGGCACGCTCCTGATCGGCGTGTTCGCGGTGAAGGAGATGACCGGCGGCACGGAGGGCCTGGTGTACGGCGGCGGGCTCGCCCAGCTCGGGAAGCAACTGGTGGCCGTGGCGGCCGTGGGGGCGTACGCCTTCCTGGTCACGTACGGCCTCGGGAAGCTGATCGACAAGGTGATGGGCTTCCGGGCCGACGAGGAGCACGAGCACACCGGCCTGGACCTTACGGTGCACGCCGAGACGGCATACGATCACGGCGTCCTGGGCCACGGTGCCCCGGTCAGCGCGTCCGTCGTCCCCTCCGCCCAGAAGGTCAAGACCCAGGCATGAAGCTCATCACCGCGATCGTCAAGCCGTACCGCCTCGACGAGGTCAAGACCGCGCTCCAGGAGATCGGCGTGCACGGCCTGACCGTGACCGAGGCCAGCGGCTACGGCCGGCAGCGCGGCCACACCGAGGTGTACCGGGGCGCCGAGTACCAGGTCGACCTGGTGCCCAAGGTCCGCATCGAGGTCGTCGTGGACGACGCCGACGCGGACACGGTCATCGACGCGATCGTCAAGGCCGCCCACACCGGCAAGATCGGCGACGGCAAGGTGTGGGCCCTGCCGGTGGAGACGGTCGTACGGGTGCGGACGGGCGAGCGCGGCACCGACGCACTGTAGGGCGGCACGAGGAGGGCCCCGTCAGGGGCGCGGGGCTGTGTTCAATGTGCGGCTCCGCCGCGCGGGCGCGGCCGGCCCCCACCGGTCCGCTGCCGCGCGCGAACCCACACTCCCCCTCCCACACCACCCGCCACGAACAGCACCACCGCGACCAGCCACGGCAACGCGAAGAACCCCGCACTCGACGACTCCCGCGTGCCCTTCGCGCTCGCCGTCAACGTCACCTTCCCCCAGTCGAGTTGGGGCGAGCCGTGCCACGGCTCGGTCAGGCGGACCCGCTGACCCGGCAGCAACTCCCCAGGAATCCGCGCGAGTTGACGGGCCAGCAGGGTCCGGCCGAACAGTCCTGTCGCCCGTAGCTCCACCTTCGGGTCCAGGGTGACGTTGCCGGTGTTGCGCAGGGTGTACGAGATCGTCGCCCCGCTGTCCCCCAGCCCCGGCACCAGCGGCTGGTGATGGCCGACCCGGACGTCCTCGACGGCGATCGCCGGCACGGTGGGTCCCCCCACCCGCAGATAGATCCTCGCGGCGACGGCCCGCTGCACGCCGAGCGCCACCGCCCCCTCCCCCTTGTCGACCCGTTCGTCCAGCGCCACCAGCGCACCGGCATGGTCGCCCGGTTCGGCCCCCTCGGGCACCGACAGGGTGAACGGCACGGTGACCCTGCCGTGCGGCGGGACGGTCACCCGGGACTTCGCGAGCGACGTCCAGGCCCCCACCCCGCGCTGCCGCTCGGCGACCGTGCGCACCGCGAAACCGCCGTCGCGGGCGGTGTTGTAGGCGTCGGCGGCGTAGAGCCGGAAGGTCAGCGGCCGGCTGGCCTTGTTGCTGACGACCACCTTGTCGTCGATGGTCCGCCCGGGGTCGGCGGACAGGTAGAAGTAGGGCCGCGCGGCGATCCGGGAGGCGGCCGGATACACGGACCAGGTGCCGTTGTCGGCGCCGTACGCGGGCGCGGCGGCCGTGACCAGGAACAGGCTCAGGACAAGGACGTACAGCTTGCGCATGGGTGCGGCCCCCCACGGGTGCGAGAAGGACGGGACGGGCGGGTGCGGGCGCCCGTACGGTCAGCTAAGCGTGAGGGTGAGGACGCCGGAGTACGTGCCGACCGGCGTGAACGCCGGCACGTTCAGCGAGAGTCCCGCGTCCACGGTGAACTCACCGCCGGTGAGCGCGGAGTCGGGGGTGGACGCGAGGGTCGCGCCCGCGGCTCCGACCGTGCCGGCGGAACCGGCCTGGCAGGCGCTCGGGCTGCCCGCCTTGGTGGCGCAGGTCGGGCTCCAGCTCAGCGCGCCCGCGTCGATCTTGGCGCCGGGTCCGGTGAAGTCGGTGACCTTGCCGGTGAGGGACCAGCCGGCGGGTCCGCCGCGGAAGTCCTGCACGGTCACCTTGTTGAGGTCGCCGGTCGAGGCGCCGCCCTTGCCGTAGTCCACCGCCGAGAGGCTGACGGCGTCCCCGGCCTGGGACATGGACAGCGTGCCGGCCCGCACGGTGGTGGTGACCTTCTGGCTGCCCGCGGGTACGGGCGTGTCGTCGATGACGACGTACGCCCTCGGCCCCGCTCCCTTGGCGTCGCTCCACGCGCCGCCCTCGTACGCGACGACTCCGGTGGTGGTCTTGTCGTTGACGACGAGCGCCCCGCTGAAGGCGCCGGCGGAGTCGGCGGTGACGGTCGCGGTGTCCGCGGTCTGGGTGTCGCCGGACCGTCCGGCCAGGGTGACGCTCGCGCCCGGGGTGAACTTGCTGCCGGTGACGGTGACGCTGTCGCCGGGCTTCCCGGAGGCCGAACCCAGCGCGATGTCCCGCTCGTTGACGGGGTTGGCGTCCGTCGCGGTGACCGTCTCGGAGACCGGGGCGGGCGGGGTGATCACGGTGCAGGGCGTGTCCAGTTCGAGGATGTAGCTGGTGTGGATGTTGTAGTCGCCGGGCGAGAGCGTGATCGCGCCGGGGGCGGTGACCTTGAAGGTGCCGGTCATGGAGAACGACGGGAAGGCGCCGTTGCCGGGCACCGGGTCGTTCTTCTTGGGGCCCGCGACCGTGACGGCACCGGTCTGGGCGCCGCCCAGGGACACCTTGCCGGTGGGCGTCATGATGTCGGCCGGCAGGGCGATGGCCGTGGGGTTGCTGGCGGCGGGCTTGACCACCGTGTACGTCACGGTGACGGTGTCGCCCACCTTGGGACTGGCGTTGTCCACGGCGACCCGGGCCGTCGTGGTGCCGTCGATCGGCGGGATGCCCGCGACCGCGGGCGGGATGCAGTGCGTGGCGAAGTCCACGTCGGTGGCGGCACCGGCCGGGCAGGCCAGTGCGCCGCCCGCGGTGACCGCGAGCGCGGTCGCCCCGAGGAAGGACACCAGACGGCGTCTTCGAGTCGTCGAACCCATGGATGTGCCCCCTCCGAAAGCTCCTGAAGTCCTGTGCCGACAGGGGGCATTGATGTGTGGATCGCGTGAGAAGTCAATGGAGTTGCCGCAGAAACCTGACGGCATGTCAGTTTCTGCGGCAACCAGAGGACCTGCTCGGCCGTACCGGTCCGGGAGCTCAGTCGAAGACGAACGGACCCGGAGCCTGCGGGCCGGTCGCCGTGCAGGTCACGGTGATCCCGAAGACGACGATCTGGAGCGAACCGCCGTACGACTCCAGGCTGTCGCCGGACGCCACCGTGCCGCTCAGCGGACCGACCGTGACCGGGTCGCCGGCCGCGATGGCGGGGTTCTCCGTGCCGGTGAAGGTGGTCGTGCCGCCGTTCGCGTCGACGAGGGTGAGGGTCGAGGTGATCGAGTCCTCGCTCAGGGCGAGCGGGGCGTTGATCGCCGAGGTGACGGTGAGGGTGGCGGCGGTGCCGTCCTGGGTGGCGGTGAGCGTGGCCTGGCCGCTGCCGTAGATGCCGCAGTCCGCGTCGATGGTCGCCGTGTCCGGGGTGACGGCCAGGGCGGCGGGCGCGAACGCGAGCCCGACGGCCGCGAGCGTGCCGACCGCCAGTGCCGCACCGGTGCCTGTGCGCTTGCCTTTCATGGAATCCGGTTCCCTTCCCGTGGTGGGGGCTGCCATGTGGGGATGGACGGGGGGTGCGTCCCGACGGACGGCCGGCCTTCACGGGACGTGGTGCGGGACGCCGCGCGAGCTGGGATCTGACGGTCCGTCGGAACTTCCGGTTCCATTGATGCGGGTGGGACGGGGAAGGGCAAGCCGGAATTCCGGCCAAGTGTTACCGGGGGTATCAGCCGGCGATCACAGTGGCGCGCACGCTGCCGTCGACGCCTGCAACCAGCACCGGCGTCCCCGGCCCGCCGAGATCCCGCACGGCCGCCCGGTCCGCCTCGGAGGCCGATTCCGCTTCCGTCACCACGGCCGCCGCCTCCAGGGACTTCGCCCCGGACGCCACCGCCATGGCCACCGCCGTCTGCAACGCGCTCAGCTTCAGGGACGCCAGCTCCACGGTCCCCGCCACATAGGTCCGCCCGGTCTCGTCCCGTACGGCCGCCCCCTCGGGCACGCCGTTGCGGGCCCGCGCCGAACGGGCCAGCGTGACGATCTTGCGGTCCTCGGGGTCAAGCGCACTGTTGTCGGTCATGACAGGAGCATACGAAGTGCGCCCCGTCAGCCGGGGCCGGGGAGGCGCTCAGGGGCGGTCGAGCCTGAGCCGTTCCGCGCGCGGCAGACCGGCCACCACCAGGTCGTACGAGTCCTCGACGAGCTCCCTGACCATGCGGTCCGGGAGGTCGCCGTCGACGGTGACGGTGTTCCAGTGGCGCTTGTTCATGTGGTACCCGGGGACGATCAGCCCGGGATGGTCGGCGCGCAGCCGGATCGCGTCCTCCGGGTCGCACTTGAGGTTGACGGTCAGGGGCCGCGCGTCCAGGTTCGTCAGGGCGAAGAGCTTGCCGAGCACCTTGAAGACCGAGGTCTCGGGGTTGAACGGGAAGTCCTCCACCACCGCGTTGAACGACAGACAGAGGGCGCGCAGCTCCTGGGGGGTCACTCGGACTCCTTCTCCTCCACGGCGGGTTCGAGGACGCCCACCGGCTCCACCAGAACCGTCACGATCTTGTTCCGGCGTCCGGCGGCGGCCTCCGCGGTCAGCCGCAGCCCGCGCCCGTCCGGGAGCTCGACGACCGCCGACGCCCCGGCGATGGGCACCCGGCCCAGCGCCTTCGCCAGCAGTCCTCCGACGGTCTCCACATCCTCGTCGTCGTACTCGTCGAGTCCGTACAGCTCGCCCAGGTCGGTGATGTCGAGACGGGCCGTGACCCGGTGGCGGTCCTCGCCGAGGTCCTCCACCGGCGGCAGCTCCCGGTCGTACTCGTCGGTGATCTCGCCGACGATCTCCTCCAGGATGTCCTCGATGGTGACGATGCCCGCCGTGCCGCCGTACTCGTCGATGGCCACGGCGACGTGGTTGCGGTCCTGCTGCATCTCGCGCAGCAGGTCGCCGGCGTTCTTGGTGTCGGGCACGAAGACGGCCGGCCGCATGGCCGTGGACACCAGCTCGCTCTCCGCGTCCCGGCTGATGTGCGTCTTGCGGACCAGGTCCTTCAGATACACGATCCCCACGATGTCGTCCTCGCTCTCCCCGGACACGGGGATGCGCGAGAAGCCCGAGCGCAGGGCGAGCGTCAGCGCCTGCCGGATCGTCTTGTAGCGCTCGATGACGACGAGGTCGGTGCGCGGCACCATGACCTCCCGCACCAGCGTGTCGCCCAGTTCGAAGACCGAGTGCACCATGCGGCGCTCCTCGTCCTCGATCAGCGACTCCTTCTCCGCGAGGTCGACCAGCGCGCGCAGCTCCGCCTCGGAGGCGAACGGGCCCCTGCGGAAGCCCTTGCCCGGCGTGAGGGCGTTGCCGATGAGGATCAGCAACGACGGGATCGGGCCCATGATCCGGGCCAGCGGCAGCAGGACGTACGCCGCCGCGGTCGCCGTGTTGAGCGGGTGCTGGCGTCCGATGGTGCGCGGGGAGACGCCGACGGCGACGTACGACACGAGCACCATGACCCCGATCGCGACCAGCAGGGCGCGGGTGGTGCCGGGGAACTCCTGGAGGCAGGCGTAGGTGACCAGGGCGGCCGCCGCCATCTCGCAGGCCACGCGCACCAGCAGCGCCACGTTGAGATAGCGGGTCGGGTCGGCGGCGATCTGCGCGAGCTTGGCGCTGCCCCGCCGGCCGGTGCGGACGGCTTCCTCGGCGCGGAAGCTGGAGACGCGCGCGAGGCCCGCCTCCGCGCAGGCGGCGAGCCAGGCGACGACGACCAGGGCGATGGCGCCGGAGACGAGGGGCAGGCTCATGAGACGGTCGGCGCGGGGGACGGACCGGTGAGCCCCTTCTCCTGCCGCCATCCGTCCACGATGGCCGCCTGGAGGCCGAACATCTCGGCCTTCTCGTCCGGCTCCTCGTGGTCGTAGCCGAGCAGGTGCAGCACGCCGTGGACGGTGAGGAGCTGGAGCTCCTCGTCCATGGAGTGCTGCGTCTCGGCCTCCTCGCCCTGCTTCTTGGCGACCTCGGGACAGAGCACGATGTCGCCGAGGAGGCCCTGCGGGGGCTCGTCGTCGTCCTTGCTGGGCGGCCTGAGCTCGTCCATCGGGAACGACATGACGTCGGTGGGCCCCGGCAGGTCCATCCACTGGATGTGCAACTGCTCCATGGCGTCCGCGTCCACGACGATCACCGAGAGCTCGGAGAGCGGGTGGATGCGCATCCGCGCGAGCGCGTAGCGGGCGATGTCGAGGATCGCCTGCTCGTCGACCTCGGTTCCGGACTCGTTGTTGACGTCGATCGACATGGTGCTGGCTTGTCTACTTCCGCTTGTTCCGGCCGCCCTTGTGGGTGCCGTTCTCCGTACCGTTCTCGGTGTCGTACTTCTCGTACGCGTCGACGATACGGCCGACCAGCTTGTGCCGTACGACGTCCTGGGACGACAGGCGGGAGAAGTGCACGTCCTCCACGCCCTCCAGGATGTCCTGCACCTGCCGCAGCCCGGACTTGGTGCCGTTGGGCAGGTCGACCTGCGTCACGTCACCGGTGATCACGATCTTCGAGTCGAAGCCGAGCCGGGTGAGGAACATCTTCATCTGCTCGGGGGAGGTGTTCTGGGCCTCGTCGAGAATGATGAAGGCGTCGTTCAGGGTACGACCGCGCATGTACGCCAGCGGCGCGACCTCGATCGTCCCGGCCGCCATCAGCCGCGGGATCGAGTCCGGGTCCAGCATGTCGTGCAGGGCGTCGTACAGCGGGCGCAGGTAGGGGTCGATCTTCTCGTAGAGCGTGCCCGGGAGGAAGCCGAGCCGCTCCCCCGCCTCCACCGCGGGGCGGGTCAGGATGATGCGGTTGACCTGCTTGGACTGCAGGGCCTGCACCGCCTTGGCCATGGCGAGGTAGGTCTTGCCGGTACCGGCGGGGCCGATGCCGAAGACGATCGTGTGCTTGTCGATCGCGTCGACGTACCGCTTCTGGTTGAGGGTCTTGGGGCGGATGGTGCGGCCGCGCGAGGACAGGATGTTCTGCGTGAGCACCTCGGCCGGGGTCTCCTGGCCGTCGCTCGTCCCGTTCTCGCTCGCTCGCAGCATGGCGATCGAGCGTTCCACTGCGTCCTCCGTCATCGGCTGTCCGGTGCGGAGCACCAGCATCATCTCGTCGAACAGGCGCTGGACGAGCGCGACGTCCGCCGCCGCGCCGGTCGCGCTGATCTCGTTGCCCCGGACATGGATGTCGGCCGCCGGGAAGGCCTTCTCGATCACGCGCAGGAGCGAGTCGCCGGACCCCAGTACCGAGACCATGGGGTGCTGGGCGGGGACGGTGAACTGTGCTCTCGCCTGCCCCTGCGCGGGGCTGTGACCTGTGGGTGTCTGAGTCATGGGCCGGCGCTTAAGGCCTGCGGTTCCTCCTCGTCACGGCCGCACCTGTGGAGGCGGCCTCGCGGATTCAAGGGTACGACGGTGCACCGACAACGCCGTAGGGCTTTTCGATGACCGGGGCGCCCTCGATGCAGCGGTGAGCCCTGCATGCTCCCCCCGCACGCCGGGGAGAATGCGCTCGCTGCCACGTGTGTTCGACAACCTCGACGACGGTGGCGGCCCCCGGAGTCCGTACGGAGAAAGCGGGAAGCCCGTGCTGTTGCGTCTGCCCACCTCCCTGCCCGAGGCACAGGAGTGCCTGTCCGACGGGGCGATACCCGTCGGCGGCGCCACGCTCGTGTGGGCCGCGTGGCAACGCGACGGCTTCCCCGAGCAGGCGGTGTCACTGCGCGAGGTGCCGGAGGCGAACGTCCTCGGGGCCGGGGAGGTCGGGGCGGCGGTCCTGCTGCACCGGATCGACGACCGCGTGCCGGAGGTGCTGCGCCGGGCCGCGGCGGGCGTCGGCACCGGGGCCGTGCGCCGCACCGCCACCGTCGGCGGGAACGTCGTCGGCAGCACCCTGCGCTGTCTGCTGCCCGCGGCCCTCGTCCTGGGCGCCCGCGCGCGGGTGCTGGCCGCGGAGGGGCCGTTCGAGACCGACCTCGCCGAGCTGCTCGCCAAGAAGCCGCTGCTGCTGAGCCTGCACTGGGAGGACCCGCTGGTCAGCGGCTACCGCAAGGTGGCCGAGGCCCCGGGCGGCCCGCCGCCCCTGGTCGTCGCCACCGCCGTGCACGCCGGCGAGCGCCCCGTGCTGCGCGTCGCCGTCCGCGACGGCTACGACTTCCTGACCGGGAGCGTGCCCTGCGACACGGGCGCGGAGGATGTGCTCGACGCCCTGCGCGGCACGGCACTCGGGGCGCTGCCCGCCGAGGCCGGCGAAGTGGTGCGGGAACAGGTGCTGTCGATCCTGGAGCGGGCCGCGGACCGCTGAGTCAGCCCGACCTGCCGAAGCCGATCGTCGGCACCGCCCGCCGCAGCGGCCAGCCGGGGGCCGTCTCCTCCGGGACCAGGTCCGCCAGGAAGGCGTACCGGCGCAGTGCGGTCGGGTCCTGCGAGGCGACCGAGTGGACCGTGCGCCACCAGGCGCCGATCTCGGACCAGCCCGGCGCGGACAGCGAGCCGCCGAACTCCTGGACGGAGAGGGCGGCGGTCAGGCCGGCGAAGGCCAGCCGGTCCGCCAGCGGCCAGCCCGCGAGGGTGCCGGTGACGAAGCCGGCCACGAAGACGTCCCCGGCGCCGGTCGGGTCGAGCGCCTCGACCTCGATCGCGGGGACCTCGGCGGCCTCCCCGGTGCGCCGGTCCACGGCGTACGCGCCCTCCGCGCCGAGGGTGACCACGGCGAGCGGCACGTGCTCGGTGAGGGCGTGGGCGGCCTCGCGGGGGCAGGAGGCGCCGGTGTAGCGCATCGCCTCCTGCGCGTTCGGCAGGAAGGCCTCGCAGTGTTCGAGGTCGGCGAGGCCCGCCAGGTCCCAGGCGCCGGTCTCGTCCCAGCCGACGTCGGCGAAGACGCGGGTGCCCTTGCGGGCCGCCTGGGCGATCCAGGGGGCGCGCCGGCCCGGCTCCAGCGAGGCCACCGCCGCACGCGCGCGTGGGGGGCAGTCCGGGGCGGGCTCCTCGGGGGGCGGTTCGTGACCGTGGGAGACCATGGTGCGCTCGCCCTCGTAGGCCATCGACACGGTGACCGGGGAGTGCCAGCCGGGGACCCGGCGGGACGGGGAGAGGTCGATGCCCTCGCCCTGCTCCAGGGCGTCCCAGCAGTACTCGCCGTAGTGGTCGTCGCCGAAGGCCGCGGCCAGCGAGGTGCGCATCCCGAGCCGGGCCAGGGCGGTCGCCATGTTCGCCACCCCGCCGGGGCTCGACCCCATCCCGCGTGCCCAGGACTCGGTGCCGCGCACCGGGGCGGAGCCGAGCCCGGTGAAGACGATGTCGAGGAAGACGGTGCCGGTGAGGTAGACGTCCCAGGGCGGGTCGCCGGGTGCGCGCAGGGCGGCCAGGGGGTCGACCTGGGCCTGGCACTGCCCCGCTTTTACGAGGTACGACGGTCCCTTTCCGTTGGACGCGATCACGGTGAGCTCCCTGCACGTGGTGCCGATCAGGCCAGTCTGCACCACACCGCCGACATCGGGTCGGCGCTCACCCGCGACCCGCCCGGCACGTCAGGCCGTCGCGATCGGGCACCGCCGCCCGCGGGAACACCGCCTACCAGCGGGGCACGGCCGGTGTGACCCAGTCCGGCTCGGCGACCCGCATGGCCGCGGCGTCGTCCCGTTCCCGCAGCGCGCCGTCGTCTTCCAGCCACCGCCGATGCAGGAACGCCAGCCTGTCCCGGTCGAGTTCGACCCCGAGCCCGGGTGCGTCCGAGACCCGCACGGCCCCGCCCTCGAAGACGAGCCGCTCGGTGAGCACGTCCTCCGACTGCCACGGGTAGTGCGAGTCGCAGGCGTGGTGGAGGTTCGGCACGGTGGCCGCCACCTGTGTCATCGCGGCCAGTGAGATCCCGAGGTGGGTGTTGGAGTGCATGGACACGCCCACCCCGAAGGTCCGGCAGGTCGCGGCGAGTTGCTGGGTGTTGCGCAGGCCGCCCCAGTAGTGGTGGTCCGAGAGCACCACCTGCACGGCGTCCCGGGCGAACGCCTCCCTGATCTCCGCGAAGGTCGTCACGCACATGTTGGTGGCCAGCGGGACATCGGTCCCGGCGGACACCTCCGCCATGGCCGCGGTCCCCAGCGCGGGATCCTCCAGGTACTCCAGAACGTCCCCGAGCCGCCGGGCCACCTCCAGCGAAGTGGCCACGCTCCAGGCCCCGTTGGGGTCGAGCCGCAGCGGGTGTCCGGGGAACGCCTCGGCGAGGGCCCGGACCGCCGCGATCTCCTCGTCCGGCGGGAAGACCCCGCCCTTGAGCTTGAAGGACGTGAAGCCGTACCGCTCCGTGAACAGCCGGGCCTGCGCGACCACCCCGGCGGGGTCGAGGGCCGCACCCCAGTCGTCCTTCTCGCTGTCGACGCCCTCGGGGTGGTCGGCCCACTTGTAGAACAGGTACGCGCTGTACTCGACCGCGTCCCGCACCTTGCCCCCGAGCAGCGCGTGCACCGGCAGCCCGAGCGCCCTGCCCAGCGCGTCGAGGCAGGCCACCTCGAACCCGGAGACGACGGAAAGCCGCAGCTTGTCGGCGGTCTGCACGCCCCGCAGCCCGCCGACGTCGACCTGTCCGGAGACCCGGGAGGAGTCGACCGCGACCTGATCGGCGACGGTGAACAGCCCGTTGAGGTCCGAGACCTGCCGCCCGACCAGTTGTGCGGCGAACGGCCGGGCCAGTTCCAGGTACTTGGTGTCCCCGTAGGTCTCCCCGACCCCGACGACCCCGTCGGCGGTCTCGACCTCGACGATCAGCCGGGGCGTGTACGGCTGGTGCACGCCCTGGGTGTTCAGCAGCGGCGGGTCGGCGACCAGGATCGGCGTCAACCGCACATCGGTGATCGTGAGGTTCACAGCGTGGCTCCTACGAGGTCGAGACCGGTGGTCAGCAGCAGGCGGAGGTCCGCGAGGTCGGCGTCGGACGGATCGGTGAGCGGCGCCCGCACGGGCCCGACGGGGTGCCCCCGCAGCCGTGCCGCCGCCTTCACCAGGGACACGGCGTACCCGGGCACCCGGTCGCGGAGCTCGACGAACGGGACGTAGAAGTCGCGCAGCAGTTTCTCGACCGTGCCGTCGCCCTCGTCGCCGGCGCGCAGGGCGTCGAAGAAGGCGTCGGCGATCTCGGGGGCGAAGGCGTGGACGGCCGAGGAGTAGGCCGGGACGCCGACGGTGGCGTAGGCGCGGGCCTGGATCTCGGCGGTGGAGGCGCCGTTGAAGAACAGGAAGCCCTCGGGGGCGGCGAGGGTCAGGCGCTGGAGCCGGTCGAGGTCGCTGTGCCCGTCCTTGAGCCCGATGACGCCGGGGATCCCGGCGATCCGCCGGAACGCGTCGACGCCGAGCGCGACCTGACCGCGCTGGTAGGCGATGAGCGGCAGCCGGGTGCGGGCGGCGATCTGCTCGATCTGGGCGACCAGGCCGTCCTGCGGGGCGGCGACCAGGTAGTGCGGCAGGACCAGCAGCGCGTCGGCCCCCGCCTCCTCGGCGATCCGGGCGAAGCGCACGGCCTGCGCCCAGCCGTAACCGGTCCCGGCGACGACGGGCACGCGGCCGCCGGCCTCCTCGACCGCGAGGGTGACGACCTGCCGGTACTCGTCCTCGTCCAGGGAGAAGAACTCGCCGGTCCCGCAGGCCGGGAAGAGCGCGCCCGGCTCCCGTGCGAGCTGTGCGGCCAGGTGCGCGCGGGAGCCGTCCGGGTCGAGGGTGCCGTCGTCGTGGAAGCTCGTGAGCGGGAAGGACAGCACGCCGCGTGCCATGCCGTCCCGCAGTCGTCGGGCCGTGTCCGGGTCGGGGCTCACCCTCGTCATCTCCCTATGTAGACGTTATCCACGTATGCAGATGGAGATTAGGTAGGCGCACCCCGTCCGTCAATGGGGCGGACCCGGGTTCGCCGGGCCGTTTACGATCGGCGCATGTCAGAGACAGGGGCCGGGCGCCCGGAGCCCGGCGGTGTCCGCGAGGTCAAGTCGGCGGCCCGCACGGTCGAGCTCCTCGAACTGCTGGCCGAGCGCGGCGACCGCCCGGCCCGCCTCCAGGAGCTCGCGGACGCACTGGACGTGCCCCGCAGTTCGATGTACGCGCTGCTCCAGACCCTGATCTCGCGCGGCTGGGTCCGCACCGACATCACGGGCTCGCTCTACGGCATCGGCATCCACGCCCTGCTCACCGGCACCAGCTATCTGGACTCCGACCCGCGCGTGCGGGTCGTCCGGCCGTATCTCGACGAGGCCTCCCAGGCGCTGGGCGAGACCATCCACATGGGGCGGCTCGACGGCCGGGACGTGGCCTACCTGGCGACGCGCGAGTCGCACGAGTACCTGCGGACCATCAGCCGGGTGGGCCGCCGACTGCCCGCGCACGTCGGCGCGCTGGGCAAGGCGCTGCTGGCCGAGTGGCCCGACGACCGGCTCCCCGAGGGTCCGTACGAGGCCCTCACCCCCAACTCCCACACCACGCGCGACTCCCTGCTGGCCGACCTCGCCGAGGTCCGCGCCCGCGGCTACTCGGTCGACCGCGAGGAGGGCGTCCTCGGGATCGTCGGCTTCGGCTTCGCCCTGCGCTACGACTCCCCCGCGCAGGACGCCGTCAGTTGCTCGGTCCCGGTCGCCCGGCTGACGCCGGACCACGAACAGCAGATCGTCGCGGTCATGCGGGAGATCAGGGGCAAGATCGAGGCGACGGCACCGGGGGCGGGCGGCGCCCCCAGTTGGCGTTAGTGGGCCACGCTTCTACCCGGGTTGCCTCACCCCAAACAGAACGTGAGCCACATCACGCAGCCCGCTCTTCTTCCGCAACCGCGTGCTTGATACAAATTCCTCGCGCGTTCCTGTCCGTCGACGGCTTGCGCCCAACCCCCTTTTCGAGCCGCTTCTTTCGCATGCCCTGGGAACGCCCGTGTCCGCCCCTCGCACCACCCTGCCCTGGCCCCTGGTCGCCCTTTTCACGGCCGGGTACCTCGCCCCCTACCTCCTGCCGACCACCGTCGGCCGCCTCGACTCGGGGCTCGCGCTCACCGCCACCGAGGCCGGTGCCGTCGGCAGCGCGCTGCTGCTGAGTTCGGCGGCGGCGGGCTTCCTGCTCGCCTCCCGCGTCGACCGCGTCGGCCCCCGCGTCCTGGCCCGCCTCGGCCTCACCCTCGCCGTCCTCGGCTACGGCGGCGCCGCCCTCGCCCACCCCGTCCCGGCCGTCGTCGCGGGCGCCCTGATCGGCGGCTTCGGATCCGGTACGTCGACGGCGGTGGCCGCCACCGGCATCGCCGCCCAGCCCGACCCGCACCGTGTCACCACGGTCGGCCTGCTCGGCGTCTCCGCACTCGCCGGCGCGGTCTACCTGACCGTCCCCCACCTGGGCCCCGGCCACGGCCAGCCGCTCGCCGCGATCGCCCTGACCGCACTGGCCGTATGGCCCCTGACGAGCCGTCTCCCGCTGCGCACCGCCCCCGCCCGGGACCGGGAGCCCCGTGCCCCGCTCCCCCACCTGCGTGCCGGGCTGCTGCTGGCCGCGACCCTCCCCTGCTGGTCCCTCGCCCAGAACGCCCTCTGGGGCGTCAGCGGCCGCATCGGCCTCGGCCAGGCCCACCTGTCGGAGGCGACGGTCGGCGCGGTCTTCGCGATCGCGCTCGGCGCGGGCCTGCTGGGCGTGGTCGGCGCGGGCGCCCTCGGCCCCCGGCTGGGCCGCGCGCTCCCCATCGGCGGCGGCACGGTCCTCATCGCCGCCTGCATCGCCCTCAGCGCCTCGGCGACCGACCTGAGGTCCTTCGCGGCCGGCGAGATCGCCTGGAACACGCTCTACCCGATCGTCCTGTCGTACGTCATCGGCCTGGCCGCCTCCCTCGACCCCCGCGGCCGCTGGGCGGTCCTGGTCGGCTCGGCGTCGTCCCTGGGCACGGCGGCGGGCCCCCTGACCGGCAGCCTCCTCGCCTCCCAGGCGGGCTTCCCGGCCATGGGCACGGTCCTGGCAGCGGGCCTGCTGCTGATCGCCGTACCGATGACAGCGGTCGCACTGGGCGCGGGCAGGCGCACCCTCCCGGTGGTGGAGATCCAGGTGGAGACCCAGGCATACGACAAAGCGACGGCCGCGTGAGGGCGTTCAGGGGCGCGGGGAACTGCGCGACCAGCCCCCACCGGCCCGCACCCGACCACGCACCTCAGAACTCGTAAGCGTCGACTTCCGCGAGATACCGAGCTCGCAGCTCCTCGTCATGCTCCAGGAAGGAGGCAAGGAATGAGTTGCGGGCAAGCTCCCGCAACCGCTCCTCACCCAGCCCGAGAGCCTGCTGGACGGCCGCGAAGTTGTCCCCCGCATACCCCCCGAAGTAAGCCGGGTCGTCGGAGTTCACCGTGCACATCAACCCGGCGTCCATCATCGCGCTCAGGGGGTGGTCGCCCAGCACGTCGACCGTCCGGAGCCGCACGTTGGACAGGGGACACAGAGTCAGCGGAACCCGGTCCCGCACCAGACGTGCCACCAGCTCCGGCGACTCCACGCACCGCAACCCGTGGTCGATCCGCTCCACCCCGAGCACATCCAGCGCCTCGGTGATGTACTCCGGCGGCCCCTCCTCACCGGCGTGCGCCACCCGCCGCAGCCCCATGGCGGCGGCGGCCTCGTACACCTCGCGGAACTTCACCGGCGGATGCCCCACCTCGGCGGAGTCGAGCCCGACCCCGACGATCCGGTCGAGGTACGGCTTCGCGGCCTCCAGCGTCTCCAGCGCCGACTCGGCGGACTCGTCCCGCAGGAAGCACATGATCAGGTGCGTGGAGACGCCGTGCACGGACTCGCTGCGCCCCAGCGCCCGCCACAGCCCCTCGACGACGGTCCCCATCCCCACGCCCCGCGCGAGGTGCGCCTGCGGGTCGAAGAAGATCTCCGCGTGCCGCACCCCCTGCGCGGCGGCCCGGGCGAGGTAGGCGTTGGCCAGGTCCTCGAAGTCCCGCTCGGTGCGCAGGACGGCCATGAGCTCGTAGTACAGGTTCAGGAAGGACTGGAGGTCCTCGAACTCGTACGCCTTGCGGAGCTCGTCCGTGGCGGCGTACGGCAGCTCGACGCCGTTGCGCGCGGCCAGCTCGAAGGCCAGCTCCGGCTCCAGGGTGCCTTCGATGTGCAGGTGCAGTTCAGCTTTGGGGAGGGACATCAAAGCATCGTACGACCGGTTTACCGCCGTTTCGGAACCGGTACCCGCAGCAGGTCGTGGGCCACGGTCAGCTCGCCCTCGTACCCGGCCGCCCGTGCCTGCCGTTCGAACTCTCCCCCAGACTCCGTCCGGGAGGTGCCCCCAGGTTCGGAGTAGCGCTGGCTGAAGTGCGTGAGCACGAGATGCCGTACGCCGGCGTCGCGGGCCACGGCCGCGGCCTGACCGGCGGTCAGGTGGCCGTGCTCCACGGCGAGCTGTTCGTCCTCGTCGAGGAAGGTGGACTCGATGACGAGCAGGTCGCAGCCGTCCGCGAGGGCGTGGACGCCGTCGCAGAGGCGGGTGTCCATGACGAACGCGAACCGCTGGCCCCGGCGGACCTCGCTCACGTCGTCCAGGGAGACGCCGTTCACCGAGCCCTGTCTCTGGAGCAGTCCGACGTCGGGGCCCTTGATGCCGTGGGCGGCGAGGCGGTCCGGGAGCATGCGGCGGCCGTCGGGTTCGGTGAGGCGGTAGCCGTAGGACTCGACGGGGTGCGACAGCTTGCGGGCCTCCAGGGTGTAGCCGCCGGTCCGCGCGAGCACCCCGTCCGCCGCGACCGGCGCCTCGGTGAGCTGCACCGTCTCCCGGTACGCCGTCGCGTACCGCAGCCGGTCGAAGAAGCGCTGCCCCGACTTCGGGTAGTGGGCGCTCACCTCGTGCGGGACCCGGTCGAGGTTGATGCGCTGGATCACGCCCGCGAGGCCGAGGGAGTGGTCGCCGTGGAAGTGGGTGACACAGATCCGGTGGAGGTCGTGGGCGGCGACCCCGGCGCGCAGCATCTGGCGCTGGGTGCCCTCGCCGGGGTCGAAGAGGATGCCCTCGCCGTCCCAGCGCAGCAGGTAGCCGTTGTGGTTGCGGTGCCTGGTGGGGACCTGGCTCGCGGTGCCGAGGACGACCAGTTCACGTACGGACACGGGCGGTTACCCGGGGGGCCACTGGAGGCCGCGGCCGCCGATCACATGGGCGTGGGCGTGCCAGACCGTCTGTCCGGCGCCGGAGCCCGTGTTGAAGACGGTGCGGTAGCTCTCCAGCTTCTCCTGCTCCGCGACGGCCTGGGTGGCCTGGAGGACGTCCGCGGCCAGGTGCGGTGCGGCGGCGGCGAGGGCGGCGGCGTTCTCGTGGTGCGCCTTGGGGATCACGAGGACGTGCGTGGGGGCCTGGGGGTTGATGTCCCGGAAGGCGAGGGTCGTCTCCGTCTCCCGGACGATCGTCGCCGGGATCCGGCCCGCCACGATCTTGCAGAACAGGCAGTCGTCCTGGGGTTCCCCTGGCATGGTCGTCCCTTCGCGTTGGGTTTCGGGGGCATCGTATCGTCGGCGGTGCGGGTCGGTCGTGGCTGGTCGCGCAGTTCCCCGCGCCCCTAGGTGGGCAGCCCCGGCGGTGTTTTCGCCGGGCTGCTCTCCAGGGTCTCCAGGGCGATCCGCACCGCCTCGTCCAACTGGGCGTCCCGGCCGGCCGCGTGGTCCTGGGGCCGTTGCAGCACCTCCACGTCCGGGTCGACGCCGTGGTTCTCCACGCCCCACTCGTAGCCCTCCAGCCAGAAGGCGTACTTCGGCTGGGTGATCAGCGTGCCGTCGACCAGCCGGTAGCGGCTGTCGATGCCGATGACCCCGCCCCAGGTGCGGGTGCCGACGACCGGGCCGATGCCCAGCGCCTTGATCGCCGCGTTGACGATGTCACCGTCCGAGCCGGAGAACTCGTTGGCCACGGCGACGACGGGACCGCGCGGCGCGTCCCTCGGGTAGCTGTAGGCGCGCATACCGCGCGGCAGCGCCCAGCCGACGATCCGGCGGGCCAGCTTCTCCACGACGAGCTGGGAGGTGTGGCCGCCGCGGTTCTCGCGCACGTCGACCACCAGGCCCTCGCGGGCCACCTCGACGCGCAGGTCGCGGTGGATCTGGGCCCAGCCGGGGGCCTGCATGTCGGGGACGTGCAGGTATCCGAGCCGGCCGCCGGACTTCTCGTGGACGTAGGCGCGGCGGTCGGCGACCCAGGCGTGGTAGCGCAGGGGCTCCTCGTCGGAGACGGGCACGACCACCGCGTGGCGCAGGTCGCCGCCGCCGGACGGGGAGACGGTGAGCTCGACCGGTTTGCCCGCGGTGCCGACGAGGAGCGGGCCGGGACCGGTGACCGGGTCGACCGGCCGGCCGCCGACCGCCACGATCGCGTCGCCGGCGCGGACCGCCACGCCCGGTGCGGCGAGCGGGGAGCGGGCGGCGGGGTCGGAGGTCTCGGTCGGCAGGATGCGGTCGATACGCCAACTGCCGTCCTCGTGGCGGGAGATGTCCGCGCCGAGCAGCCCCTGGCGGGGCCCGTGGCCGTGACCGCCGCGCGGGGTGACGTAGGCGTGCGAGGTGCCGAGTTCGCCGTGCACCTCCCAGAGGAGGTCGACGAGGTCGTCGTGGGTGGCCAGCCGGTCCAGGACCGGGCGGTAGCGGTCGAGGACGCCCGGCCAGTCGACGCCGCTCATGTCGGGCCGCCAGAAGTGGTCCCGCATGATGCGGCCGGTCTCCTCGTACATCTGCCGCCACTCGGCCGACGGGTCGACGGTCTGCCGGATGCGGCCGAGGTCGACGGAGATGTTCGTGTCGCTGTCGTCGTCGCCCGAGGCACGGCGGTCGCTCGGTACGACCTTCAGACGGCCGTCGGTCCACAGCAGGACCCGCTTGCCGTCACCGCTGACGGCGAAGTGGTCGGCGTCGGCGGCGAGGTGTTCGAGGCGCTGCTGGGCGAGGTCGTAGCGCTGGAGGTCGGTCTTGGGGTCGGGGTCGTCCGGGGTGGCCCGGGAGGAGCCGAGGACGCCCTGGACGGGGTGGCGCAGCCACAGCACGCCGTCCTTGGCCGCGCGCAGGTTGGAGTAGCGGCCGGCCTCCACCGGGAAGGGCACGATCCGGTCGGCGAGGCCGTCGAGGTCGACACGGGTGGTCGGGGTGCCCTCGCTGTCGGGTACCTCGTCCTTGTCCGGGGCCTCGAACGGGCGGCCGTGCCGCTGCGGGCCGAAAGGGGACGGGGTGGTGGCCGCCAGGGTGATCAGGTGCGGGCGGTCGCCGACCACGAACGCCAGGTCGAAGACGTGCTCGTCGTAGACCGGGTCGAAGGACCGGTTGGACAGGAACGCCAGGTGCTTGCCGTCGAGGGTGAAGGCGGGGGCGTAGTCCTGGAAGCGCAGCGGGGTCGCCTCGGTGACCGACAGGTCGGTGGTGTTGGCGAGGCGGAGCTGGCAGAGCGGCTCGGGGCCGGGGTGCGACCAGGCGAGCCAGGCCGAGTCCGGCGAGAAGGTCAGTCCCCGTACGTCGCCGTCCTCGCTGCGGTCCACCTCGCGGACCTCGCCGGTCTCCCGCTCCACGAGCAGGACCCGGCCGTCGTGCGCGGCGACCGCGGCCCTGCTGCCGTCGGGGGCCATCGCGAGACCCAGGACCCGGCCGAGCTGTCCGGCGGCGAGGCGGCGCGGGGTGGCACCGGGGGCGAGGCCGGTGGCGGGCGCGAACTCCAGGGCGTCGTCGCCCTCCGCGTCCGTCACCCACACCACCCACTCCTCGCCCTCCGCGCGGAAGGTGCGCGGCAGCCGGGCGCGGACGCCGGGCTCGGCGGCGAGCGCGCGGGCCGGGCCCGAGCGGTGGGTGACCCAGTGGACGGCTCCGCGCACGGCGACCGCGCTGCCGCGCCCGGTGTGGTCGGGGGCGGCCGAGCCGAACCAGCGGGAGGCGTCCACCGGGAACGGCTGCCGGTCGGCGCGCTGTCCGCCCAGCCGCACCTCCAGGCGGCGCGGTTCGGCGCCGTCGAGGTCGTCGAGGATCCACAGCTCACCGGCTGACGTGTAGACGACGCGGGTGCCGTCGCCGGAGGCGTGGCGGGCGTAGTAGCCGTCGAGAGGGGTGTGCCGGCGCAGGTCGGAGCCGTCGGCGAGGGAGGAGTACACGGCCCCGGTGCCCTCGTGGTCGGAGAGGAAGGCGATCCGGTCCTCCGCCCACACGGGGTATTCCAGGTTTCCGTCCAGCTCCTCATGCAGTCGTACGAACTCGCCGTCGCCGTCGCGGTCGATCCACAGCTTGCCCGCGGTGCCGCCGCGGTACCGCTTCCACCAGGCGGCCTCCCGGCCCATGGGCGCGGACAGGAGCACGGTCGCCGGGCCGTGGGCGACATCGCCGACGGGGCCGTACGGCAGGGTGGTGCCGGGTCCGCCGTCGAGCGGGACGGTGCGGGCCCAACTGCGGCGCAGGCTCGCCTGGCCGTGGGTGGTGATCGCGAGGACCTCACCGTCCGGGGTCCAGCCGCGCACCTGGGTGCGGGCGCTGCCCCAGTGGGTCAGCCTTCTGGACGGTCCGCCGTCGACCGGGGCGATGTGCACCTCGGGGGCGCCGTCGCGGGCGGAGGTCCAGGCGACGGTGGTGCCGTCGGGTGAGATCCGGGGGTGGGTGACCGGCACGTTGTCCGCGCTGACCCGCCAGGCGCGCCCGCCGTCGAGCGGCGCGAGCCACACGTCGTCCTCGGCGGTGAAGGCCACCAACTCGCCCTGCAGATGCGGAAACCGGAGATATGCAGACGTCGCAGGCTGTGTCACCCGATCACCCTATGCACGGCCGGTCCCCCTGCACAGACGTTTCGATCACTTGCCGTCGGGCCAGCACTGCGGGTCGTTCTGGCACCAGATCGTCCTGGTGACGGTCACGGTGACGGTCGGGCCGTTCCGCCCGGGGTTGTTGACCGGGGGCGTGGGCGTGGCGGTGCAGTCGCCGAGGCCCTCGACGTGGAACCACTGCCTGCCGCCCACGGTGGCGGTGAGGTCCCCGCGCACACACGCGCCGCTGACGGTCCGGGTCACCTTGCCCTTGACGGTGATGTCCTTGCCGTCCCGCGTCTTTCCGTCGCAGTCGACGGTGGCGACCGTGTTGACACTGGCGCTCGGTGTCCGGCCGCTGTCGTCGTAGGAGGCCGTGCAGGTCAGCCAACTCACGTCGGCCTTCTGCCGGTTCAGCTCCTTGGTGGCCAACTGGTCGGTGGTGTAGGAGACGGTCGCGGAGCTGACCGCCCCGGCCGGGTCACAGGCGGCGACCCCGCCCACGGCCAGCACGACACCCCCGACCGCACCCGCCACTCGCACCCCGCGCGGCCGACGCCCTTCCCGCCTCAACGCCACCATGAAGGGCAGCCTGCCACCGCGTGCCGTCCGGCGGTAGGGCGCATACGGTCATCGAGCGCGCCGGTTGCGAGTGACCCGGCGTCGACGCGACCGCCGCCGGACGCCGGCCGGGCTGCTGCGAAACCCGCGTCGAGAAGTACCGTCAACCGCGCAGCAGCAGCCACTCCTGGAGTTCCACCAGGTTGCCCTCCGGGTCCTTGAGGTGGGCTGTGCGCATGCGGTCCGTCATGGGGGCGGGGCCCCGCAGCAGGGTGGCGCCGCGGGCGGTGATCTGCTCGCAGTAGGTGTCCAGGGCGTCGACGCGCAGGACCACCAGGGAGCGGTGACCGGTGGCCGTGTCGCCCAGTTCGCCGAGGACCTCCGCCATCATCGAGCGGTCCTGGAGCGCGATGCCCGCCGACCCGGTGGCGGGGCTGAACTTCTCGTACGGTCCCTGCGCCGCCCCCGACTGGGGCTTGAGGCCGAGGACCTCGGCGTAGAAGCGGTAGCAGGCGGCGAAGTCGGTGACCAGCAGGCGCACTTGGGCGAGTTCCACGGACGGTCTCCCAGGGGTCAGGACCAGCGGCCGGTGCGGCCGAGGAGCAGGGCGGTGGCCGCGGTCCCGGCGGTCGAGGTCCGCAGCACGGTCGGTCCGAGGACGTAGGGGCGCGCGCCCGCCTCCTCGAAGAGCGCCAACTCGTCCTTGGCGACGCCTCCTTCGGGGCCGACGACCAGCACGATCTCGCCCCGGTCGGGGAGTTGGGCGGTGGCCAGCGGCGCGCTGCCGCGTTCGAAGTCGGAGTGGAGGACGGCGGCGAAGTCGGCTTTGGCGAGAAGTGCGGCAACCTGCTTGGTGCTCGCCGCGTCCGCGACCTCCGGGAAGCGGACCCGGCGGGACTGCTTGCCGGCCTCGCGGGCGGTGGCCCGCCACTTGCCGAGCGCCTTCAGACCCCGGTCGCCCTTCCACTGGGTGATGCAGCGGGCCGCCTGCCAGGGCACGACGGCGTCGACGCCGACCTCCGTCATGGTCTCGACGGCGAGTTCACCCCGGTCGCCCTTGGGGAGCGCCTGGACGACGGTGATGCGGGGCTGCGCGAGCGGTTCCTCGCTCACCGAGCCGAGCCGGACGACCAGTCGGTCCTTGCCCTCGGCGGCGAGCACCTCGCAGTCGGCCCAGCGTCCGGCGCCGTCGGTGAGGATGACGTCCTCGCCTTGCTGGAGCCGCTTCACGGAGACGGCGTGGCGGCCTTCGGGGCCGTCGAGGACGTACCGTCCGCCGTCACCGGCGTCGAAGTGCTCGACCACGAACACCGGTGCGGTCATCGCAGGTCCCCCTTGCCCGACAACGCTGTCCTGGCGGCGTCGAGTTCGGCCGCGAGTATCTCCACGAGCTGCCCGGCGGGCGCTTCGCGTGCCAGCCGGTGACCCTGGCCCGCCCACAGCGCCATGCCCTGGGCGTCACCGGCCTTGGCGGCGGCCTTGCGGAGCGGGGCGGTCAGGTGGTGCACCTCGGGGTAGGCGGCGGGGGCGTACGGGCCGTGCTCGCGCAGGAATCGGTTGACCAGGCCACGGGCCGGTCTGCCGGAGAAGGCGCGGGTCAGCTCGGTACGGACGTAGAGGGGGTTGGTCAGCGCCTGCTTGTGCACCTCGTGGGCGCCGGACTCGTGCGCGGCGAGGAAGGCGGTGCCGAGCTGGGCCGCGCTCGCGCCGGCGGCGAGGACGGCGGCGATCTGGCTGCCGCGCATGATGCCGCCGGCGGCGACGACCGGAACGGTCACCGTCTCGCGGATCTGGGCGACCAGGGAGAGCAGTCCCAGACCGGAGTTGTCCTGCTCGGGCAGGTCGCGGTGGGTGCCCTGGTGTCCGCCGGCCTCGACGCCCTGCGCGATGACCCCGTCGGCGCCCGCGTACTGCACGGCGAGGGCCTCTTCGGGGGTGGTCGCGGTGACGAGGGTGAAGGTGCCGGCCCGGCGCAGTGCCTCCAGGGCGTCGCTGCTCGGGACGCCGAAGTGGAAGGAGACCACCGGCACGGGGTTGTCGAGGAGTACGGCGAGCTTGGCGTCGTACCCGTCGTCACGGCCGCTGTCGGGGTCGCCCAGCTCGGTGTCGTACCAGGTGGCCTCACCGGCGAGCTGGTGGGCGTAGACCTCCACCGCCGCGGCGTTGAGGGGCGCGGCGTTAGCCGCTCCGGTGGAGCCGGTGCTTGCACCGGGGTACTCGGGCTGGGGCAGGAAGAGGTTGACGCCGAAGGGCCGCTGGGTCAGCCCGCGCACCTGCTTGATCTCCTGGTACATCCCGTCGGCCGTCTTGTACCCGGCGGCGAGGAAGCCGAGCCCTCCCGCCTCGGACACGGCGGCGGCGAGCCGCGGCACGGAGACGCCGCCCGCCATGGGGGCCTGCACGATCGGATGAGGGAAGAGATCGGTCAGTGCGGAGGACATGACGGCATGTTGTCACGTCCTCCGGACAAGTCCGAATCCGACCTCGGGACGGCTCAGGTACGCCGGTCCCGACGCTCAGGTACGCCCGTTGAAAGCGTCCTTAAGCCGGGAGAACAACCCCTGCTGCCCAGGCTGGAACTGTCCCGTGGGACGCTCCTCGCCCCGCAGTTTCGCCAGCTCGCGCAGGAGGCGTTCCTGTTCCGGGTCCAGCTTGGTCGGGGTCTGGACCTCGACGTGGACGATGAGGTCGCCCCGGCCGCCGCCGCGCAGGTGCGTGACACCCCGGGCGTGCAGCGGGATCGACTGGCCGGACTGGGTGCCCGGGCGGATGTCGACCTCCTCCATGCCGTCGAGGGTCTCCAGCGGGACCTTGGTGCCGAGGGACGCCGCCGTCATCGGGATCGTCACCGTGCAGTGCAGGTCGTCGCCGCGCCGCTGGAACATCGGGTGCGGGAGTTCGTGGATCTCGACGTAGAGGTCACCGGCGGGACCGCCACCGGGACCGACCTCGCCCTCGCCCGCGAGCTGGATCCGCGTGCCGTTGTCCACACCGGCCGGGATCTTCACGGTCAGCGTGCGGCGCGAGCGGACCCGGCCGTCGCCGGCGCACTCCGGGCACGGGGTCGGGACGACGGTGCCGAAGCCCTGGCACTGCGGGCACGGGCGGGACGTCATGACCTGGCCCAGGAAGGACCGCGTCACCTGCGACACCTCACCGCGTCCGCGGCACATGTCGCACGTCTGGGCGGAGGTCCCGGGCGCCGCGCCCTCGCCGTTGCAGGTGGAGCAGACGATCGCCGTGTCGACCTGGATGTCCTTCGTGGTGCCGAAGGCCGCCTCGTCGAGCTCGATCTCCAGGCGGATCATCGCGTCCTGGCCGCGCCGGGTCCGCGAGCGCGGCCCCCGCTGCGAGGCCGTACCGAAGAACGCGTCCATGATGTCCGAGAAGTTCCCGAACCCGCCGGCCCCGAAGCCGCCCGCGCCACCGCCGCCGGCCTGCGAGAGCGGGTCGCCGCCGAGGTCGTAGACCTGCTTCTTCTGCGGGTCCGACAGCACCTCGTAAGCGGCGTTGATCTCCTTGAACCGCTCCTGGGTCTTCGGATCCGGGTTGACGTCCGGGTGCAGCTCGCGCGCGAGCCGACGGAACGCCTTCTTGATCTCATCCTGCGACGCGTCGCGGCGCACGCCGAGAACGGCGTAGTAGTCCGTGGCCACTTACGACTCCGCCAGGATCTGTCCGACGTACCGTGCCACTGCGCGTACCGCTCCCATCGTTCCCGGGTAATCCATGCGGGTCGGTCCGACCACGCCGAGCTTGGCGACTGCCTCGCCGCCCGAACCGTAGCCGACCGAGACCACGGAAGTGGAGTTGAGTCCCTCGTAGGCGTTCTCATGACCGATACGGACGGTCATGCCCGAATCCCCGGCCTCACCAAGGAGCTTGAGGAGGACGACCTGTTCCTCCAGGGCCTCCAGGACGGGCCGGATGGTGAGGGGAAAGTCATGTCCGAAGCGGGTGAGATTGGCGGTGCCGCCGATCATGAGCCGCTCCTCGTTCTCCTCGACGAGCGTCTCCAGGAGAGTGGAGAGCACTGTCGTGACCGTACCCCGGTCCTCGACGTCGAAGCCTTCGGGCAGGTCCTCGACGAGCCGCGGCACATCGGCGAACCGCCGCCCGGCGACCCGGCTGTTGAGCCGCGCCCGCAGATCGGCCAGCGAGGCCTCCCCGAAGGGGGCCGGGCAGTCGACCATGCGCTGCTCGACCCGGCCGGTGTCGGTGATCAGCACGAGCATCACGCGCGCGGGGGCCAGCGAGAGCAGCTCCACGTGCCGCACGGTCGAGCGGGTGAGGGAGGGGTACTGCACGACGGCGACCTGCCGGGTGAGCTGCGCGAGCAGCCGCACGGTCCGCGCCACGACGTCGTCGAGGTCCACGGCGCCGTCGAGGAAGTTCTGGATCGCGCGCCGCTCGGGCGCGGTCATCGGCTTGACGCCCGCCAGCTTGTCGACGAACAGCCGGTAGCCCTTGTCGGTCGGGATGCGCCCGGCGCTGGTGTGCGGCTGGGCGATGAAGCCCTCGTCCTCCAGGACCGCCATGTCGTTGCGGACGGTCGCCGGGGAGACGCCGAGGTTGTGCCGCTCGGTCAGGGCCTTCGACCCGACGGGCTCCTCGGTGCCGACGTAGTCCTGGACGATCGCGCGCAACACCTGAAGCCTGCGTTCACTCAGCATCGCGCACACCTCCAGAGGTCGTTCCCTTGGCACCTCGCCTGGCACTCTGTCCGTCCGAGTGCCAACGCTCCCGGGCCAGTGTACGGCGGTGGGGTGCTCCCAGGGCAAGGCTGGTCCTCGCACGACGGTCGTACGGCTAGCGTCGCGGTATGACGGTGACTTGGGAAGAGCTCGGGTGGGAGCGGGTCGCGACCGGGGTGGGGCGGTGCCGGCTGCCCACCTGGGACTGCACGGCGGGCCTGGTGATCGGCGAGGGCACGGCCCTCTTGGTCGACGCGGGCTCCGGCCTCGCGGAGGGCGCCCGGCTGCGCGCGCAGGCCGAGGAACTGGCCGGCCACCGTGTGACCCATCTCGCGCTCACCCACCCCCACTTCGACCATGTCTTCGGTGCGGCGGCGTTCCCGGGGGTGGAGGTGTTCGGCGCGGTGGGCGCGGAGACGGTGCTGGCGGGGCGGCTGGGCCGCGCGGAGCTGCGGGCGGACGCGGTGCGCAACGGACTGGACGCGGCGGTGGCCGACGAGGCGGTGGACGCCCTCGTCTCCCCCCGGCACCACGTCTCGGGCGAGTGGACGCTCGACCTCGGCGGCGGCCGCCAGGTCCTGCTGGCGAACGTCGGCCCGGGCCACACGGCCCACGACCTCGCCGTCCTCGTGCCCGGCGCCCCGGAGGTCGTCTTCTGCGGCGACCTGGTCGAGGAGTCCGGCGAACCGCAGGCGGGCCCCGACGCCATACCGCAGCACTGGCCGGCCGCGCTCGACCGGCTGCTGGAGCTGGGCGGCGAGGACGCGCTGTACGTGCCCGGTCACGGAGCGGTGGTGGACGCAGCCTTCGTACGGGCGCAGCGGGACGCGCTGGCGGAGCGTTTCGGCGTGTCGTGGTGATCCCCCGCGTGGTTCTCCTATCGTCATCCGAATGCGCCAGTACTCCGCCGACCTGACCCCTCCGTGGAAGAAGCCCAAGCCGGTGCCGGAGGTGCCCGCCGAGCCCGGCCTGGTGGTCGAGGAGCCCGGGACCGGCTTCTGCGGCGCGGTGATCCGCTGCGAGGCGGGCACGGTGACCCTGGAGGACCGCTTCGGCAAGCACCGGGCGTTCCCGCTGGAGCCCCGCGGTTTCCTCCTGGAGGGCCGGGTGGTGACCCTGGTCCGGCCTGCGGCCGCGTCTCCCGTACGGCCCTCCCGTACCGCGTCCGGCTCGGTGGCCGTCCCCGGCGCACGCGCACGCGTGGCCCGCGCCGGCCGCATCTACGTCGAGGGGCGGCACGACGCGGAACTGGTGGAGAAGGTCTGGGGCGACGACCTGCGCATCGAGGGCGTCGTCGTCGAGTACCTGGAGGGCGTGGACGACCTGCCGTCGATCGTGACCGAGTTCGCGCCGGGACCGGACGCCCGGCTCGGCGTCCTGGTCGACCACCTGCTGCCCGGCACGAAGGAGTGGCGCATCGCTCAGGAGATGACGAGCGAGCACGCGCTGGTCGTCGGCCACCCGTACATCGACATCTGGGAGGCGGTGAAGCCGTCCTCCCTGGGCATCGAGGCGTGGCCCCGGGTGCCGCACGGCCAGGACTGGAAGACCGGCGTGTGCAAGGCCCTGGGCTGGCCGTCGGAGAACACCGGCGCGGTGTGGCAGGCGATCCTGAAGCGGGTGGGGTCGTACAGGGACCTGGAGCCGGAACTGCTCGGCCGGGTGGAGGAACTGATCGACTTCGTCACGGCGCCTTAGCGGACGGGCGCCGGGCCCCTGAGGGCGACTGGCAGGGTATGCAAGCGACGGCCACCGCAACCCACCCAGGGGCGCGGGGAACTGCGCGACCAGCCAAGAGGCACCCGCAGCCGCCGGACAACACGGCCCCCACCCCAAGTGGGCGCTCAGTCCACCAGGTCCCGCACCACCGCGTCCGCCAGCAACCGCCCCCGAAGCGTCAACACGGCCCGCCCCTCCTCATAGGGCCGGGCCTCCAGCAGCCCCTCCCCCAGCGCCCGGCGAGAAGCGCTCAGCCCCTCCGCCCGCAGCAGCGACAACGGCACCCCCTCCCGCAGCCGCAGCTCCAGCAGGATCCGCTCCACCCGCCGGTCCTCGTCCGAGAGCAGCTCACGCCCGGCGCCCGGGGACCTCCCCGCGGCCAGCGCCGCCGCGTACGCCCCGGGATGCTTCACGTTCCACCACCGCACCCCGCCCACGTGCGAGTGCGCTCCCGGACCCGCTCCCCACCAGTCGGCGCCCCGCCAGTACAGCTCGTTGTGCAGACACCGGCCGGCCTCCGAGGTGGCCCAGTTGGAGACCTCGTACCAGTCGAACCCGGCCTCCGCGAACACCGAGTCCGCGATCAGATACCGGTCCGCGTGCACGTCGTCGTCGGTCATCGGGACCTCGCCCCGGCGGATGCGACGGGCGAGCTGCGTGCCCTCCTCGACGATCAGCGCGTACGCCGACACATGGTCCGGGCCGGCCCCGATCGCTGCCTCCAGGGACGCCCGCCAGTCGTCGTCGGACTCCCCGGGCGTGCCGTAGATCAGGTCCAGGTTGACGTGCGCGAACCCGGCCGCCCGGGCCTCCGCCACGCACGCCTCCGGCCGCCCCGGGGTGTGCGTGCGGTCCAGCACCTTCAGCACGTGCTGCCGCGCGCTCTGCATCCCGAAGGACACCCGGTTGAAGCCGCCCTCCCGCAGGGCGGACAGGTACGCCGGGTCGACGGACTCCGGGTTCGCCTCGGTGGTGACCTCCGCGTCCTGCGCCAGTCCGAACTCGTCACGGATCGCCGCGAGCATCCGGACGAGGTCACCGGCGGCCAGCAGGGTCGGGGTACCGCCCCCGACGAACACCGTGCGCACCGGGCGCGGGTCGTCGCCGAGCACCTTGCGGGCCAGGCGGATCTCGTCGACCAGCGTGTCCGCGTAGTTGTCGCGGGAGGCCAGCACCCCGCCCGAACCGCGCAGCTCGGTCGCCGTGTAGGTGTTGAAGTCGCAGTAGCCGCAGCGGGTCGCGCAGTACGGGACGTGCAGGTAGAAGCCGAGCGGGCGGTCGGCGGACCCGGCGAGCGCGGACGCGGGGAGCGAGCCGTCGTCGGGGACGGGTTCGCCGTCGGGGAGTGCGGAAGGCATGTCCTCCATTGTCCAGCACCCCGCGGACACCTACTCCGCCTGCAGCACCAGCAGCGCCAGGTCGTCCTCCGGCGGCCGCGCCCCGAACTCGTGCACCAGTCGTTTGATCCGCTCCGCGATCAGCTCGGCGTCCAGTCCCGCGCACCCGGCGAGCGCCTCGGCGAGCCCGTCCTCGTCGTCGAACTGCCGGGGCCCGCTGCGCCGCTCGGTCACCCCGTCGGTGACGCACAGCAGGCTGTCGCCGGGCCGCAGCTCGAAGGTCTCGCTGGTGTACGTCTCGTCCTCGACGACCCCGAGCAGGGTCTGCGGCCGCGCGGCCGTACGGACCTCGCCGCCCGCCCCGAGCAGCAGCGGCAGCGGATGTCCGGCGGAGGCGAGGGTGCAGCGCACTCCGCCGTCGAAGGGCGCCAGCTCGCCGTACAGGAGGGACAGGAAGCGGGTCTGCGGGCCGTCGCCGGGGTGCGTGGGGCGTCCGCCCGCGGCCGCCAGGGCGCGCGCGGCGGCGTCCGCGGCCTCCGTCGCGTCGTCGAGGAGCAGTTGGTTGAGGCGGTCCAGGACGTCGGCGACGCGGTAGCCCTCACGGGCCAGCAGCCGCAGCCAGGGCCGCGCCAGCCCGATGACCACGGCGGCCTCGGGCCCCTTGCCCTGGACGTCGCCGACGGCGAAGCACCAGCGGCCGTCACCGGCCGGGAACAGGTCGTAGAAGTCGCCGCTGGGTCCGCCCTTGTCGCACGGCTCGTACACCAGGGCGCTGCGCACCCCGGGGATCTCGGCGACCGCGCCGGGCAGCAGCCCGCGCTGGAGCACCGCGCTGATGGTGGCCTGGCGGGCGTACTGGCGGGCCGCGCCGACGGCGAGGGCGACCCGGCGGCTGAGGTCCTCGACGAGCCCGGTGATCTCGTCGGGGAAGGAGATCAGCCCGGCCCGGCCGATGACCAGGGTGCCCAGCGGGCGGCCGCCGGCGGTGAGGCGGTAGGCGAGCGCGGAGCCGTGCGTGCCGTGCGGGCCCAGCGCCTCGCCGGGCCAGGGGAACGGCACGGGCCCGGGGTGCTCCCGCCCCGGCGGGTCCGGCGGCTCCTTCTCCAGCGCCTGCCGCAGGTCCTCGATCCGGTTCTCGGAGCAGTGCCACACCCGGGCCAGCCGGGGTCCGGAGGCACCGGCCTCGCCCCGGCCCGGCCGGCTCCCGCTCTCACCCGGACGAGGGGATCCCCAGCGGCCGGCGACCTCGTCCTCCAGCCACACCGCGCACCAGTCGGCCAGGCGCGGCACGATGAGCTGTCCGGCGAGCGCGGCGACCAGGTTCTCGTCGAGCTGCCCGGCGAGCAGGTCGGAGGCCTCGGCGAGGAAGGACAGGGCACCGCGGTTGAGCCAGTCCCGGTCCGGCTCGCCCTGGGGAGGGGCCGGGGCGGGTGTCTGGGACGGGGGCGGCTCGGGGGCGAGTATCCCGGCGACCCGCAGCCCCCGCTCGCGTGCCTTCTCCCCCGCGTACGCCTGGATCCCGTCGAGGGTGTCCTTGCCGCCGGCCGGGAGCTGCGCCCACACCGTCTTGGCGCCGGTGCGGTAGGTGACGCCCCAGGTCTCGGCGAGGGCGGCGACCAGGCGCAGCCCGCGTCCGTACTCCGGTGTGCCGAACGCGGGTTCGGAGTCCCCGTCGCGGGGGGCGCGTGAGGGGTGGTGGTCGAGGACCTCGACGACGAGGGCGCCGGTGTGCGCCTCCAGGCGGCAGTCCAGCTCGATGTCGGTGCCCGCGTGCACGACGGCGTTGGTGACCAGCTCGCTGACCACGACCACGGCGTCGTCGGCCTGCCGGTCGGTGAGGAACTCGCTGCCGGGCACGGCGAGTTCGGCCCACTCGGCGACGGCTTCCCGCACCAGGGCCCGGGCAGAGCCCGGGGCGAGCGGACCGCCGGGGAGGGTGACGTGGGTGTGCGCCGGTGCGTGCGGGAGCGCACCACAAGCGCACGCGGGCGGATCGGACGCACGGGCAGCGGACTCCCGTTGCGCAGGAATGGCCCCCATGTCCGTCTCCCCGAGCAGTTCGGACGAATACACCTCAGTCGATGCGGACAGAGTGACAGACTGGCCACGCCCATAAGCGCCGAGTTACCGAAGTGGGCCGCCATGAGTGAGAACAGTGGTACGCCTGTGCTCGAAGAAGGACAGAACGCCGACCGGATTCGAGCATCGGATCTGCGTCCCCTGCTCGCCGCGATGACCGCTGCTCGGGACGGCGACTTCCGCCGGATGCCGGAGTCCGGGGACGGCATCGTGGCCGAACTCTCGGCGATCTTCAACCAACTGGTGGACCGCAACGTCCACTTCACCGGCGAGGTCAACCGGGTGAAGCGGGAGCTGGTGCGGCACGGGCGGCTCGACGAGCGGCTCTCCCCCAGCCCGGGCCAGGGCACGTGGACCTCCCGGGTCGACGACGTGAACCAGCTCCTCGACGCCCTGGTGGCCCCGGCCGCCAACGCGACCCGGGTCCTGGACGCGGTGGCCGGCGGCGATCTGACCCAGCGGGTCGACCTGCACGACGGCAACCGCCAACTGCGCGGTGATCTGCGGCGGCTGGGCCGGGCCGTGAACAAGATGGTCGACCAGCTCTCCCTGTTCACCGGCGAGGTCACCCGGGTGGCCCGCGAGGTGGGCACCGAGGGCCGGCTCGGCGGGCGGGCCAAGGTGACCGGTCTTTCGGGCAGTTGGCGTGACGTGACCGAGGCGGTCAACACCATGGCCTCCCGGCTCACCGCCCAGGTCCGGGACATCGCGCTGGTGACGACGGCGGTGGCCCGCGGCGACCTGACCCGCACGGTCACGGTCGAGGCGACCGGCGAGCTCCTCGAACTGAAGCTGACCGTGAACACGATGGTCGACCAGCTCTCCGCCTTCGCCGACGAGGTCACCCGCGTGGCCCGCGAGGTCGGCACCGAGGGGCAGTTGGGCGGCCGGGCCCAGGTGCGCGGGGTGTCGGGCGTCTGGAAGGACCTCACCGACAACGTCAACTTCATGGCGTCGAACCTGACGTCCCAGGTGCGCAACATCGCCCAGGTGACGACGGCCGTGGCCAACGGCGACCTGTCGCAGAAGATCACCGTGGACGCGCAGGGCGAGATCCTGGAGCTGAAGTCGACCATCAACACCATGGTCGACCAGCTCTCCGCCTTCGCCGACGAGGTCACCCGCGTGGCCCGCGAGGTCGGCACCGAGGGAAACCTCGGCGGCCGGGCCCAGGTGCGGGGCGTGTCCGGCGTCTGGAAGGACCTCACCGACAACGTCAACTTCATGGCGGACAACCTCACTTCGCAGGTCCGCAACATCGCCCTGGTCTCCACCGCGGTGGCCCAGGGCGACCTCGGGAAGAAGATCACGGTGGAGGCGAAGGGCGAGATCCTGGAGCTGAAGTCCACCATCAACACCATGGTCGACCAGCTCTCCGCCTTCGCCGACGAGGTCACCCGCGTCGCCCGCGAGGTCGGCACCGAAGGAAACCTCGGCGGGCAGGCGCAGGTGCGGGGCGTCTCCGGCGTCTGGAAGGACCTCACCGACAACGTCAACTTCATGGCCCTGAACCTGACCTCCCAGGTCCGCAACATCGCGCAGGTGACGACCGCTGTCGCCAACGGCGACCTGTCGAAGAAGATCACGGTCGACGCCCGCGGCGAGATCCTCGAACTGAAGGACACCGTCAACACGATGGTGGAGCAGCTACGCGCCTTCGCCGACGAGGTCACCCGGGTGGCCCGCGAGGTCGGCACCGACGGCCGGCTCGGTGGCCGGGCCCAGGTGCTGGGGGTCTCCGGCGTCTGGCGGGACCTGACCGACAACGTCAACTACATGGCCGACAACCTGACTTCACAGGTCCGCAACATCGCCCAGGTGACGACCGCCGTGGCCAACGGCGATCTCTCCAAGAAGATCGACGTCGACGCGCGCGGCGAGATCCTGGAGCTGAAGACTGCCATCAACACCATGGTCGACACCCTCTCCTCCTTCTCCTCCGAGGTCACCCGGGTCGCCCGCGAGGTGGGCAGCGAGGGCCAACTCGGCGGCCAGGCGCGGGTGGAAGGCGTGTACGGCACCTGGAAGCGCCTGACGACCAACGTGAACGAACTGGCGTCGAACCTGACCACCCAGGTCCGCGCGATCGCCGAGGTGGCCTCCGCGGTGGCCCAGGGCGACATGTCCCGCTCGATCACCGTGGAGACGCAAGGCGAGGTCGCCGAGCTCAAGGACAACATCAACCTGATGGTGGCCAACCTCCGCGAGACGACCCGGGCCAAGGACTGGCTGGAGTCGAACCTCGCCCGCCTGGCCGCCCTGATGCAGGGCCACCGGGACCTGATGGAGGTCGCCGACCTGATCCTGCGCGAGCTGACCCCGCTGGTGAACGCGCAGTACGGGGCGTTCTTCCTGGCCGACCCGGACGAGGACGGCGCCTCGCTGCACACGACCGTCCCGGCGAAGGGACTGGCGTTCATCGCCGGCTACGGCTCGGCGCAGGGCGCCACCGTCGACACCGGCGGCATGCCGGTGCACGGTCTGGTCCGGCAGGCGGCCCGGGAGAAGAAGCGGATCCTGGTGGAGGAGGCCCCGCCGGACTACATCAAGATCAACAGCGGTCTGGGCGAGGCCGCCCCCGCCAGTGTCGTGATCATCCCGATCCTCTTCGAGGACAAGCTCCTCGGGGTCATCGAGCTCGCCTCCTTCTCCCGCTTCTCCGACGTCCACCTGGCGTTCTTCGACCAGTTCGTGAACACCATCGGCGTCGCCATCAACACCATCATCGCCAACTCCCGCACCGAGTCCCTGCTCGGCGAGTCCCAGCGCCTGGCGATGCAGCTCCAGGAGCGTTCGGACGAACTCCAGATGCAGCAGGCGGAGTTGCAGCGCTCCAACGCCGAACTGGAGGAGAAGGCGGCCCTGCTGGCCACCAGCTCCCAGTACAAGTCGGAGTTCCTGGCGAACATGTCCCACGAGCTGCGCACCCCGCTGAACTCCCTGCTGATCCTGGCGAGGCTCCTCTCCGACAACCCGGACGGCCATCTCTCCGACCAGGAGGTGCAGTTCGCGACGACGATCCACCGCTCCGGGTCCGACCTGCTGCAACTGATCAACGACATCCTGGACCTGTCGAAGATCGAGGCCGGCCGGATGGACGTACGCCCCAAGAAGCTGCCGCTCATCAAGCTGCTCGACTACGTCCACGCCACCTTCCGTCCGCTCACCCTGGACCGGGGACTCGCCTTCGAGGTGGCGGTCGGCGAGGACGTACCGCGGGAGATGTACTCGGACGAGCAGCGCCTCCAGCAGATCCTGCGCAACCTGCTCTCCAACGCGATCAAGTTCACCGCCACGGGCCGGGTCGAGCTGCGGGTGAACCGCGTGAAGGACCCCGAGCACAGGTACGTCCGGGACAGCGACGACGTGGTCGCCTTCGCCGTCTCCGACACCGGCATCGGCATCGCGCGGGAGAAACTCCCGGTGATCTTCGAGGCGTTCCAGCAGGCCGACGGCACGACCAACCGCAAGTACGGCGGCACCGGGCTCGGCCTGTCCATCAGCCGGGAGATCGCGGGCCTGCTGGGCGGCCGGATCGTCGCCGAGAGCGAGCCCGGCAAAGGCTCCACCTTCACGCTCTACGTCCCCGTCGTCAGCCCCGGCCACACCGCGACCGGCCCGACCGCCGAGGACCACCCCCTGCCCACCCCGGAGGACCTGTCCACCGAGCCCTACCCGACCGCCCACGACGCCGAGGACTCGTGGCCGGCGCCCACCAGGCTGGAGGCGTGGAAGTCGGGCCGGGCGGGCCAGGTGCTGTCCGGCAGGCGGGTCCTGATCGTCGACGACGACATCCGCAACGTCTTCGCCCTCACCCATGTGCTGGGCCGGGTCGGCATGCCGGTCCTGTACGCGGAGAACGGCCGCGAGGGCATCGAGACCCTGGAGCGCAACCCGGACGTCGAACTCGTCCTGATGGACATCATGATGCCGGAGATGGACGGCTACGAGACCATCGCCGCCATCCGCCGCACCCCGCGCTGGACCGGCCTGCCCATCGTCGCGCTCACCGCGAAGGCGATGCCGGGAGACCGGGAGAAGTCGATCGCGCGCGGCGCCAACGACTACGTACCCAAGCCGGTGGACGTCGACCAGCTCCTGACCGTCGTGTGCGCGCTCCTCGACCCCGAGGGCGCCCCGACGCTGGAGCGGACCGACGCCGAGGAGGCGGTGGTACCGCCCACCGACGACTGAATGAGGCAGTCACATGAACGCTGAGGCGAGGACCGACGAGAGTGCCGGCATCCTCCTGGTCGACGACATGGAGGACAACCTGATCGCACTGGAGGCGGTCCTGGGGTCCCTCAACGAACCGCTGATCCGCGCCCGTTCGGGCGAGGAGGCGATGAAGGCCCTGCTCCGCCGCCGCTTCGCGCTGGTGCTCCTGGACGTCCGCATGCCCGGCATGGACGGCTTCGAGACGGCGGCCAACATCAAACGCCTGGACCAGACGAAGGACGTCCCGATCATCTTCCTGACGGGCACGGACGACGACTCGGGCTACGCCTTCCGCGGCTACGCGACGGGCGCGGCGGACTATCTGACGAAGCCGTTCGACCCGTGGGTGCTACGCGCGAAGGTGAGCGTGTTCCTGGAACTGCACAGGAAGAACCAGCAGTTGGAGCGCCTGCTGGCACGACAACGTGCTGACTACAAGGAGGTCGGCAGGCAACTGGCAGCGCTGGAGGACGAGTTGACGGAGTCCCAGCGCATCCGGGTGAAGGAACTCCGGCACCTCCTGGAGAAGCGGTGAGTTTGTTCTTTTAAGGGGCGCGGGGAACTGTGCGACCAGCCACAACGCACCGCCGGCCGCACACGCCCCCCAGCCACCCCCTACGCCTCCCGAGACCCCGCGTACATCTCCTCGATCAGCGCCTTGTACTCCCGCTCCACAACCGGCCGCTTCAACTTCAGGCTCGGCGTGATCTCACCGTGCTCCACGTCGAGATCCCGCGGCAGCAACCGGAACTTCTTGATCGTCTGCCACCGCTGAAGCCCCTCGTTGAGCTGCTTCACGTACCCCTCCACCATGGACACGGTGGCGGGCGCGGCGACGACCTCCGCGTACGACTTCCCTTCGAGGCCGTTCTCCTTGGCCCAGTCCAGGATCGAGACCTCGTCCAGCGCGATCAGCGCCGTGCAGAAGTTGCGGTCGGCGCCGTGCACCAGGATGTTCGACACGTACGGGCACACCGCCTTGAACTGCCCCTCGACCTCGGCGGGCGCGATGTACTTGCCGCCCGAGGTCTTGATCAGGTCCTTCTTGCGGTCGGTGATCCGCAGGTAGCCGTCGGGCGAGAGCTCACCGATGTCACCGGTGTGGAACCACCCGTCGGCCTCCAGGACCTCGGCGGTCTTCTCGGGCAGCCCGTGGTAGCCCTCCATGATCCCGGGGCCCCGCAGCAGGATCTCCCCGTCGTCCGCGATACGGACCTCCGTGCCGGGCAGCGGCTTGCCGACCGTGCCCGTGCGGTACGCCTCGCCGGGGTTCACGAAGGAGGCCGCGGAGGACTCGGTCAGGCCGTAGCCCTCCAGGATGTGGATGCCGGCGCCGGCGAAGAAGTAGCCGATCTCGGGCGCGAGCGCGGCGGAGCCGGAGACACAGGCCCGCAGGTTCCCGCCGAACGCCTCCCGGATCTTCGCGAAGACCAGCGTGTCGGCCACCTTGTGCTTGGCACTCAGGCCGAAGGGCGCGGAGGCGACCCCGGTGCGCCGGAAGTTGTCCTGGGTGGCCTTGGCGTACTCGCGGCCCACCTCGGCGGCCCACTGGAAGATCTTGTACTTGGCGCCGCCGCCCGCCCGGGCCTTCGCCGCGACCCCGTTGTAGACCTTCTCGAAGATGCGCGGGACGGCCGCCATGTACGTCGGCTGCACGACCGGCAGATTCTCGATGATCTTGTCGACGCGGCCGTCGACGGCGGTGACGTGGCCGACCTCGATCTGCCCGGAGGTGAGCACCTTGCCGAAGACGTGCGCCAGCGGCAGCCACAGGTACTGCACGTCGTCGGGGCCGACCAGCCCGGTCGCGGCGATCGCCTTCGCCATGTACGCCCAGTTGTCGTGCGGCAGCCGTACGCCCTTGGGACGGCCGGTGGTGCCGGAGGTGTAGATGAGCGTCGCGAGCTGGTCCCGGGTGATCGCGCCGACCCGCTCCCTGATCAGCTCGGGGTCCTTCTCCAGGCGGGCGGCGCCACGCGCCTCCAGCTCGGCGAGGGTGAGCACGAAGTCGCTGGTCTCGACGCCGGCCGGGTCGATCACCACGACGTTCGTCAGCTCGGGCAGCTCACCGCGCTTCTCGACCGCCTTGGCGAGCTGGGCCGCATCCTCCGCGATCAGCACCCGGCTCTCGGAGTCGGAGAGGATGAACGCCGACTCGTCGGCGTTGGTCTGCGGATAGACCGTGGTCGTGGCGGCACCGGCGCACATGATGCCGAGGTCCGCGAGGATCCAGTCCAGTCGGGTCGAGGAGGCGAGGGCGACCCGCTGCTCGGGCTGCACCCCCAGCTCGATCAGCCCGGCCGCGATGGCGTGCACCCGCTCCGCGGCCTGCGCCCAGCTCAGCGACTTCCACTCGTCCGGTCCCTGCCCGGAGGCAGCCGGTACCGGGTAGCGGTACGCCTCGGCGTCCGGTGTGCTCGCAACGCGCTCCAGGAAGAGGGTCGCCACACTCGGCGGGCGGTTCTCGATCAGTGTCTGTGTGTCGCTCACGACATCCTCCGGGCCCGCGACAGTGCGGCTGGCTCTCAGGTTTGCGGCTGTTGTTTAACTCGCGAGTAACTATCGAGCAGAGATCAGAGTAAAGCGCGACCGACCCGTTCGTAAGGGGCGGCGGCCTGTCACTTCCTACAGAGCGCGACGTTACGCACGCGTAGGGGCCCGTCGCACTTTCGCACGACGAGCCCCATTCCATCCGATTCAACAGGTAACCGGCTGTAACCCGCGGTTACTTCTTGCCCTTGCCCGATCCCGCGCTGTCATCGCTGGAGAGCACCGCGATGAAGGCCTCCTGCGGAACCTCCACGGAACCCACCATCTTCATCCGCTTCTTGCCTTCCTTCTGCTTCTCGAGCAGCTTCCGCTTACGGGAGATGTCACCGCCGTAGCACTTGGCGAGGACGTCCTTGCGGATGGCGCGGATGGTCTCGCGGGCGATGACCCGGGAGCCGATGGCGGCCTGGATGGGCACCTCGAAGGCCTGGCGCGGGATGAGCTCGCGCAGCTTGGCGACGAGCCGCACACCGTAGGCGTAGGCCGCGTCCTTGTGGGTGATCGCGGAGAAGGCGTCCACCTTGTCGCCGTGCAGCAGGATGTCCACCTTGACCAGGGAGGACGTCTGCTCGCCGGTGGGCTCGTAGTCCAGCGAGGCGTACCCGCGCGTCTTCGACTTCAACTGGTCGAAGAAGTCGAAGACGATCTCCGCGAGCGGCAGCGTGTAGCGGATCTCGACCCGGTCCTCGGACAGGTAGTCCATGCCGAGCAGGGTGCCGCGCCGGGTCTGGCACAGCTCCATGATCGAGCCGATGAACTCGGTCGGGGCGAGGATCGTGGCGCGTACGACGGGCTCGTACACCTCGTTGATCTTGCCCTCGGGGAACTCGCTCGGGTTGGTGACGATGTGCTCGGTGCCGTCCTCCATCACGACCCGGTAGACCACGTTCGGCGCGGTCGCGATCAGGTCGAGCCCGAACTCGCGCTCCAGGCGCTCGCGGATCACGTCGAGGTGGAGCAGGCCGAGGAAGCCGACGCGGAAACCGAAGCCGAGCGCGGCGGAGGTCTCCGGCTCGTAGACGAGCGCGGCGTCGTTGAGCTGGAGCTTGTCGAGGGCCTCGCGCAGCTCGGGGTAGTCGGAGCCGTCCAGCGGATACAGGCCCGAGAAGACCATCGGCTTCGGGTCCTTGTACCCGCCGAGCGCCTCCGTGGCCCCCTTCTGCTGGCTGGTGACGGTGTCACCGACCTTCGACTGGCGGACGTCCTTCACACCGGTGATGAGGTAGCCCACCTCACCGACGCCGAGGCCGTCGGCGCTCAGCATCTCGGGCGAGTTGGTGCCGATCTCCAGCAGCTCGTGGGTGGCGCCGGTCGACATCATCTTGATGCGCTCGCGCTTGTTGAGCTGGCCGTCGATCACACGCACGTACGTCACGACACCGCGGTAGGAGTCGTAGACCGAGTCAAAGATCATCGCGCGGGCGGGGGCGTCGGCGACCCCGACCGGGGCCGGGACCTCCTTGACGACCCGGTCGAGGAGCGCGTCGACGCCGAGCCCGGTCTTGGCGGAGACCTTGAGGACGTCGGACGGGTCGCAGCCGACGAGGTTCGCGAGCTCCTCGGCGAACTTCTCGGGCTGCGCGGCCGGCAGGTCGATCTTGTTCAGCACCGGGATGATCGTGAGGTCGTTCTCCATCGCCAGGTACAGGTTGGCGAGAGTCTGGGCCTCGATGCCCTGGGCGGCGTCCACGAGGAGGACGGTGCCCTCGCACGCGGCGAGCGACCGCGAGACCTCGTAGGTGAAGTCGACGTGCCCCGGGGTGTCGATCATGTTGAGGATGTGCGTGTTGCTCTTGTCGCCGGTGGGTGCCCACGGCAGACGCACCGCCTGCGACTTGATCGTGATTCCGCGCTCACGCTCGATGTCCATGCGGTCGAGGTACTGAGCACGCATCTGGCGCTGCTCGACCACGCCGGTGAGCTGGAGCATCCGGTCGGCGAGCGTGGACTTGCCGTGGTCGATGTGCGCGATGATGCAGAAGTTGCGGATCAGAGCCGGGTCGGTACGGCTCGGCTCGGGCACGTGGCTGGGGATCGCGGGCACGCAGGGTCCTGATTCTTGAGGCGTCCGCAGTGTCTGCGGTCTCGGGTCGGATCGATACGTAGCCTCCATGGTCCCACGGGCGGGGACCGGCGACCGGTTTGGGCCACTCGCGGGGCCGCTGGTAGCCTGGGTGGCTGTGTCTCATGCCCTCTCAGCGCGAGGCACACCTTCAAGAAATCACCCGGTGCGGACCGGGGACCTCCCTATCCGGAATTCCCCTGGCCCCGTGCCTGAACCTGTAGAGGCTCATTCGTGGCGAACATCAAGTCCCAGATCAAGCGGATCAAGACCAACGAGAAGGCCCGGCTGCGCAACAAGGCCGTCAAGTCCTCCCTGAAGACCGCGATCCGCAAGGCCCGCGAGGCCGCTGCCGCGGGTGACGCCGAGAAGGCCACCGAGTACCAGCGCGCTGCTGCGCGTGCGCTCGACAAGGCCGTCTCCAAGGGCGTCATCCACAAGAACCAGGCCGCCAACAAGAAGTCGGCGCTTGCTTCGAAGGTCGCGGGCCTCTAAGCCTGACTTTCTCTGATCTGACCGGTCCCGGGTCACGGGGCCGAACCGCCGGAAGGACCCAGAGCGGGCCCTCTCTCATCCGCTCCCGACCGGCACCCAGGAGCCACGCGCGGCCTGCGTTCGCCACGCGGGCGTGACTCCGACCAGCTTGGAACCGAGGACCCCGGAACCCTTGCCCTTCCCCAGGGCGGGGGTCCGGGGTCCTCGTCTTGCTGCTTCAGTCGGCGGGTCTTCGTCCTGATGCTTCAGCCGGCGGGTCTCAGTCCGCCCAGAACTCGTTGCTCTTGTCGATGTCCTCGACGCACTCGTCGAGATCGGTGACCTTGTCCCCCACGATCCGGAAGACGATGCATCCGGTGTCGTCCAGGCGACGGCCCTTGCGCTCGGCGGTGACCCGGCACATCCCGACGGCGTGCCCCCGCCCGTCGACGGCGATCCCCAGCATCTCGAGCCGCATCGACCCCTGGGTCTCCTGGCCGAGCCGCTGGTACATGTCGATGATCGCGTCCTGCCCCTTGAAGTCCCCGGAGAGCGGGTGACTACCGGGTATGTGATGCGTCGCGTCCTTCGCGATCAGTTCCCGCAGCGTGTCGAGATCCCCGTGGGTGAACGCCTCGAACCCCTTGCGGACGAGCACTGCGTGCGGATGCTCAGCCATGACGACCGCCACCTCTCCGTTGTCCGGCGATGTTCGGCTGACGTGTCCGATTCTCCTCGGGGCCCCGGGCAGGGTCCAGCCAGACGGCGCTCCTAGCTCCGCCCCCGGGACCGGGCCGCCCGGGCGATCGCCACCACGGCCTTCTCCAGGGCGTACTCGGGATCGTCCCCGCCGCCCTTCACCCCCGCGTCCGCCTCGGCCACCGCCCGCAACGCGAAGGCGACCCCGTCCGGCGTCCATCCCCGCATCTGCTGGCGCACCCGATCGATCTTCCACGGCGGCATCCCCAGCTCACGGGCCAGATCAGCGGGCCGCCCGCCCCGAGCCGACGACAGCTTCCCGATCGCCCGCACGCCCTGCGCCAGCGCGCTGGTGATCATCACCGGCGCGACCCCCGTCGCCAGCGACCACCGCAACGCCTCCAAGGCCTCCGCGGCCCGCCCCTCCACGGCCCGGTCCGCGACGGTGAAGCTGGAGGCCTCGGCCCGCCCGGTGTAGTACCGCCCCACGACGGCCTCGTCGATCGTCCCCTCGACGTCGGCGACCAACTGGGACACGGCCGACGCCAGCTCCCGCAGATCGCTCCCGATCGCGTCGACCAGCGCCTGGCACGCCTCGGGCGTGGCGGACCGCCCGGTCGCCCGGAACTCCTGCCGCACGAACGCCAGCCGGTCCGCCGGCTTGGTCATCTTCGGGCAGGCGACCTCTCGCGCCCCCGCCTTCCGGGCGGCGTCGAGCAGCGCCTTGCCCTTCGCTCCCCCCGCGTGCAGCAGCACCAGGGTGATCTCCTCGGCAGGCGCCCCGAGATACCCCTTCACGTCCTTGACGGTGTCGGCGGACAGGTCCTGCGCGTTGCGCACGACCACGACCTTGCGCTCCGCGAACAACGACGGGCTGGTCAGCTCCGCGAGCGTCCCCGGCTGCAACTGGTCCGAGGTCAGGTCCCGCACGTCCGTGTCCGCGTCAGCGGCCCGAGCGGCGGCGACCACCTCCTGCACGGCCCGGTCGAGCAGCAATTCCTCCTGTCCCACGGCAAGGGTCACGGAGGCGAGGAGGTCGTCATGAGCAGTCTTCTTGGCCATCGCGTACAGCATGGCACGGGGCACTGACAGCGTCGTGACCACGGGCGCCGACGAGACTGGTCACGCGGTCCCGCCGTCCCTCCCTCCGCCCTCGCCGGTCGTCGGTCGTCGGTCGTCCGCGAGGAGCGTCACGGCTCCTCGCGCCACCCGTCCCACTCCGCCACGAACTCCTCCAGCTCCCCGGCGTCCAACCGCCCCGCCTCGTCCCGCAGCACCACCAGCCACTGCGCGTCCTCGGCGTCGTCCTCCCCCGCCAGCGCGTCCCGCACGAGCTGCGGCTCCTCGTTCACCCCGAACCGCTCCGAGAGCGCCTCGACGACCTCCTCCGCGGCATCCCGATCAGGCAGCACCAGTACGTGTCTCACATCGCTCACGGCACCATTTTCCCGTCCGGACACTCCGTGCCGCGCACGGTGCCCCCTCCCCGCACCGGACCCCGACTCGGGACCTGGCCCGGACCCCGCCCCGCACTCCGGACCGGATCAGCCGTTACGGCCGCCGTCTCGTACCGTCGGCACCCGGTCGAGCTCGACACCGAACCTCTCCCGGTACACCCCCAGCACCTCCTCGTCCGTGTCCAACTCCCGTTCCTCCCGCGCCCCGTCGGCGGCCGTCGTCTTGAGGACCCGTCCGCTGAGCGTGATCCGCCCGCCGTCCTCCGTCACCCTCGAACACACCAGGGACTGGGTGAAGTGCGAGGCCGGCGAGGTGCTGTGCCACCAGGCCCCAGCCGCGAAGTCACCGAGCACCCGGGGCCGCACCTCCAGCCGGTACTGACTCCTGCCGCCCACGACGACGTCCAGGTCCACGGCGTCACCCCCTCCCTTCGTCACCGAACCGTCCCCGCCCCGCACCCCCGCCGCGTCGGGCCCCGCCTCCACGATCCGGAAGGCGCCCCCGGGATCCTCCTGCTCGCCCCGGGCCCCGAAGGCCAGCGGATAGTGGCTGTGCGCCCCGAACCCGACATCGGCCAGCCACTCGCCCCCGTCCACCGAACGCACCCGCAGCGCGAGATGGTCGTACGGGATCCCGAGCCGCCCCTCCTCCCCGTACACCCGGCCCGCGAGCAGCGTGACGTCGAAGCCGAGCGCGGCCAGCAACGCCCCGAACGCCCCGTTCAGCTCGTAACAGAACCCTCCCCTGCGGGCCCCCACCACCTTCTCCACCAGCCGCTCCTCCTCCAGCACGATCTCCTCGCCGAGGTGGACCGACAGGTTCTCGAAGGGCACGGTCTGCAGATGGCGCAGATGCAGCTCGCGCAGGACCTCCACGGTGGGCCACGCCGGATGCTGGACTCCCAGCCGGCGGAGATACGCGTCAACCTGTGTGGGCTTCATGCCCCCAGTCTCGCGCCACCCACAGATCCCCACCGCCCCTGCCCCCGCCGCTTCCGTCTCCGCCCTCGCCGCCCGTCCCGGCGACCGCCAGTGCCCCGTCCCGGTCCGTCCGCAGCACGACCGCGCCCCCGGCCCGCAGCGCGGCGACCGTGGCCGGTGCCGGGTGGCCGTACGTGTTGTCGGCACCGACGGAGATGAGCGCGAGCCGCGGGGCGGCCCGGCGTATCAGCTCCGGATCCTGGTACGCCGAACCGTGGTGAGCGACCTTCAGCACGTCCACCCCGGCCAGCCGCGCACCCGCCGGCGATCTCAACAGCTCCTGCTGGGCGGGCGGTTCGAGATCCCCGAGCAGGAGGAAGCGCAGCCCGGCGGTGCGGACGAGCATCGTGACGCTGGCGTCGTTGGGCCCGTCCGTCGCGACCGCCGCCGGATCCGCCGGCGGCCACAGCACCTCCCAGGTCAGGGCCCCCGTACGCCGTTCCTCCCCGGCCACGGCACGCGTCACCGGAATGCGCCGGGCAGCGGCCTCCCGCCGTACCGACTCGGCCTGGTCGACCGGCTCCTCCAGTCCCGTCGTCTCGATCGCCCCCACCGACCGCCCCCGCAACACCCCGGCCAGCCCCGCCACATGGTCGGCGTGGAAGTGGGTCAGCACCACGAGCGGCACCCTGGTGATGCCGAGTGTGCGCAGACAGCCGTCCACGAGTCCGGGATCGGGGCCGGCGTCCACGACCACACCCGCTCCCTCACCCGCCGCCAGCACCATCGCGTCCCCCTGGCCCACGTCTTCCCTGTCAAGTTCAGCGTGTTGATGAGAACCAGCTGACGGACGTGTCGGCAATGGAATCGGTGCCCGACAGGAGCCGGGGGACAACTGCTGCCCGTTTCCCCCCGATCGACAGACACCAGCGACTCACACCTACAAGAGAGCAGTTGGGGAGCCGCGAAGCGTGAGCAAACCTCCTCCCGCTCTCGTTAAAGACCATCTGAGACGTGGAGTCCGAATGAGCAAGAAGCGCAAGGTCGCGATCATCCTTCTGGTCGCACTGGTGTTCGTGGTTGTGACTCTCGTCGCGCTCGGCAACCCGGCACTGGGGGTCGCCATCAGCGCAGGCGTCGCGGTGGCAACGCTCGCTTGGAAGATGTTGAACTCCAAGTAGTGACCTGATCGCCCAGGGAGGCCTTCAGCCGCTCGTCGGGCTGAAGGCCTCCCTGCTGTCGCCGGCCGACCGCCACACGACACACGCCCTCCAAAAAAAGTTTCTGAGAATCCCCCGCATCTGGCTCATGGCGCCCGACTCCCCCTGTAACAGGGCCACCGCCGCACAGAGAAGAGCCAAAACCAATGACAGGACCCAGCGAGCGCGGGATGGGTGACACGTCGCCCCCCAAGGGAGTCGCTCTGCCGGTCACGGAGACCTCCGGATCTGAGGACGCGAGTTCGGAAGCGTCTACCGACGGGAATCCGGAGGCATCGTCCGGCAAGGCGATCATCCCGGCCCAGGCGACCCCCTCCGAGGCCGACGAGCCCGCGGATGCGGACGTGGCCTTGCAGGTGCCCACCCGCGAGGAGGTGAGTGCTGAGCTCGCGGAGACACACGTCCCCCTGGGGCGACGTATCGCCAGCGATGGATACGACGAACACGACGTCCATGAGCTCAGGGTGGAGACCCAGGTCAAGTACTTCAAGGCCAGGATGAAGGGGGTGCCCCTCCGGCACGGCAGGCCATGGCCGTTCCTGATCCACTGCTACAAGTGGATCCGCCTGGACTTCCACAAGAAGAACCCCCAGAACCATGAGCGCCCGGGGGACGTCGAGAGCCTGGACCTACTTGACCCTGCTCCGTGCGCCATGGACCAGGTCGCTCTCAAGGAGGCCATCGAGTCCTTCCTTGAGCGCCACCTCCCCGATGCGCGTGAGCGACAGGTATGGCTCATGACTCATCGCGATCACATGGGGCGCACCGAGATCGCCAACAACCTGCGCATCGATCGGGGCACTGTCTCGGCTCGACTGGCCCGGGCCGAGGAGCGACTGCGGTCCCTACCGCCGGACGAGCTCAACCACCTCCTCTGAGACGGGCCGCCTCCCTTGGCCACGGAGCTCCTAGGCCCTGAACTCCGTGGCCCTTAGAGGGGGCCCGCCTCCAGAGACTCGCAGAGGCTTGGAAACCTCTGCAGCGTCACCGTCGAAGATGCCGGTGGCGATCGGAAAGGAAAATGACAAGGGAAAGGATGGCGAACGTGGCATCTAATGCTCACGACGCCCTCATCGAGCTGCTGCGCGAGCCCGCTCGCGCGAACGGCGCCGAGGGACAGCCGCCCACTACAAGTCAGTGGGCTACGTACATGGACAGCATTGCAGCGCGGGCTGAGGCCGACACCGACGATGACAGCGACATCTACCTGTACGACGAAAACGCAGCTGACGACGAAGACGACCCGGCGCCAGCTGCCCTCCCGCGCGCGGGCGGATCCCACCGGATCGCAGTCCTAGTGGGCGGCCTGTTCTTCGCGGCCTTCGCGATCACGGGGATCTTGGTGACTGACATCTCCTCGTCCGGCATGGTCGTCTCGACTGCCGGTGTGGGTTTCATCGCTGTCTTCGCGGCAGCACTCCTCATGTGGGCGCGCCTGACTGGACATCGCAGGCGAGCACGTGACGGGGCCACTCACCACCGGCCATGGCTGCTACAGCGGTGACCGGTGACGTCCTGAAATAGCTGTTCTGCGCGGGCATTGCGCTGAGCGGCGACCAACTACAGGTCCCGGCCCGGATGTTCTGGGCCGGGACTTTTGGATGGATGGGGCTCACCTCTAGGAAGCTCGTCCGCCTGGCCTCATCGACGGGGCTCCAGAAGTAACCAAGCGCAACAGGTCATGGGTTTATGATGACAAGTCACATTGGTGATCTAGGGACAGGTGCCATGGTGGGGACTGGCCAGGACGGTTCCGACGCCGCCGAGCGTCGACTTGGAAGAGCCGTCATTTTTCTTCTGCAGCAGGCGCCGATGGTGACGAACAACGTCGTCCGGGCCGATATTGCAACACTGCTTCGTGCCGGTCAGGCCATGGATTTCGCATCGCGCCTTCACGGATTCAGCAACGTATCCAATCCTGATCTAATTCGGCAATTTGCCAGGCAGGCCGGAATTGCCGACATGGATCTGGTCCCGCAGATCCTCCCGGTCCTCAAACAAGCAGACGTTATCGACTACTCACTGGCCTCCGACGGCACCATTGCACATGTCGAAGAGTTCATCGGAGTTTCGGGAACCGTTATCCAGCAGGCATTCAAGGTCTTGGGGAAACTGGGTCCTTCCGAGAACGAGCTTGCGCTCCTTCATAGCATCGAGATCGCTTCTTGGGCCCCACTCACCAAGACCCAGCATCTTGATCAGATCGTCAAGCGAGGGATCAGTGACGGCGCGGCCGCGAAGGGACTGGGCTATTCTCTCGCAACTTCGGTTAATCGCCGGGTCTTTTCCAGCGATCTGAACGAAGATGTCATCTTCAACCCGAATGTCTGGGGAACCGGACAGGTCCAGATCGCATCCTTCCTCCAGACCCTCCCTCCGAACGAACGGGATGCCCTGCTCGCCATCTGCGAGAAAGCAACCGCCCGCCCTGGCTCCACTCTGGATGTCATGGGGGGCAACCCGGCCATCATTCGGAGTGCCCGCAAGGTCGGCCTGATCCAGGCCGCAACTGTGAAATCAAATGCCCACGGTCAGCCTCTGTCACAGACCTATGTCTTCTCCCCACTGGTTCAAACCTCGGATGATCAGTCGACGACGACAGAGGCGCTGCACCTGCGCAAGCTGTTCCTCGCTCATATCCTCTTCGGGCAGGAAAAGGCCCAAGCCGGCTTGGGTAGGATCAGCGATCCAGTCGTCCTCGTCTCAAGGCTTCTGAACTCCGGATCCGTCGGTCCGGCCACCAATATCGGGACGGACTACCATCTGCTGGAGTCCGCTGGAGTCGTACGAGTCGAGCAGCTTCCCAATGGAAGAGCCTTCCTGAAATTGATCAAGGAGGAAATCGTTCGGGATGGCCTCGACTGGCTTGAGGCAAGCGTCGGGAATATTCCCGGCGGCGGATCTTCTTCACTGAAGATGGGAAACATCCCCGGCTCGTTCATGACACCGGAAGAAGACCGGTCCATGATGCCCGACGACGCAGCCAGCGATGAGATCACGACAGCCGCAATTCTCGAACTGAGGAAGGAAGCCCAGCGTGCAGTCAGGCACGAGAGCCCGTTCGGGCGGTAGAGGGAGTCCCACCCCGAAGTCACCTCCACTCGGTGAACAGCTAGAAGCCCGGGTTGCTCAACTCTGGTTCTGGGAAGGGTTCTATGCCCGATATGGCGTCAACCTCCAGCGCTACTTCCAAGAACCGATCCTTGTCACAGATCTGGATCTCTTCGCATTCGACTTCAGCCCCCACCTCTCCCTGATCAAACACATCGGTGAAGTAAAATCCGGGACCGGCAAGAGCACGGAAAAGCCGCTGGATAGGCTCGTATGGCTCCGTGGGCTGTGTGAACTCGTCGGTGCCGATGGGGCGGAACTAACGATGGCCAAAGGCATCACCAGCCGCATCCGCGACCTGGGCCGAAGCCTGGACGTCTCGGCCCAGAGCGTCCAGGATTTCGAGCGCAGGGAAGCCAACGCCGTTGGCGAGATGGCAGATCTCGGCTCCCATGGCGTAGGCGCACTGCGTCTGGAAAAAGAGGTCCGGGAAACCTGTAAGAGTGTGGCTGACCTGGAGCGAGCGTTCTGGTTCCTGCGCGGCGAAGTCCTCTTTCTTGACCATTTCCTGGCGATCAAGCAATTGATCGATCTACTCCAAGGAATCAGCAAGTACTGGACCCCTCGGCTCCACGACGCAGAGGCTCGGGCAGTCAGGTGGCTGGCATCGGAAGCCGTCAGTATCCTCACCCTGAAGTTGGTTGCGGCCTCGTCGACGGCCGTCACGCTCAACAGAAGCGACTGGGACGCTCTCGTTTCGGAAAGGCTCGCAGAGGGCGCCGTCCCGATGCACCAGATGCGGAAGATCTCAGACTCGGTCGATAAATTCGTCGCCGGTATCCTGTCCGCAGCGAAAGTTGCCGCTGAGATTCGCACCGAGGCGATCGGCGCTTTCCTTCCCGAGCCTCCCGATTATGCAGCTTCCCTGGCGGAACTCTGCTGGAGATTGAAAAGTGATGCGCCAGTCGCGCGTGTTCTTCCTCGCCAAATGGACATCTTCATCTTTGAGCGGCTGACGCATCAAAGGTATATCGATGCCTCGGTTGTTGGACGTCTCGGTCTGCAACGGGATGGTTTTGGACGCTCTCGGCGCCTGATCTCTGCCTTCCTCCGAGGGTGCGGGGCCAGTTTTGATGAACTGGATCAGGCGCTGGTGGGACATGCTATGCCTGGGGGCGGAGTCACCGTCGAGATTCACACGGTCGAGGCAGACCCATCAGGGGCGTGATGGTGGTCGGGGTGATTGGAGATTTCAGGCGCCAGGAGGTAGATCAGCCGGTCTGGAGGAGTCGGCGCTAGGGTCACTCGGCGAATGAAGATCACTGTGGGTGGGGCGACGGATGCCGGCGTACAGCTCGTCGAGGGACAGCCCTAGCTCTACGGCCAGGGCGGCGACGGTGAAAAATTCCGGCGTAAACGTGCGGCCCTTTTCAATGCTGCGTACGGTCTCGACGGAGATCCCCGCACTGCGGGCGACAGCCTCGGCTGAGCGTCCGGAGGTGCGACGGGCCTGCGTAAGGCGGGAGGCGAGCTCCTGCCCGCGGCGTTGGGCGGCTGGATCAAGCCTCCTTCGCGTCATGGGGTGTAACTATACCTGTATAGTTACACCCCATGACGGTGACCGCAGCGGCCCCTTCCCCCAGTCGGCCTGAAGATGTGCTCCGGCTGAACGCCGTCTGCCCGTACTACACGATGTTTCCGCTGGACTTCCCTCTCGAGCAGCTTGCCGCACGTCCCCATGCCACTCGTGTACTGGACCCGTTCTGCGGGCGGGGAACGACCCTGTATGCCGCACGTCTGGCCGGGCTGCCATCGGTAGGCATCGACATCAACCCAGTGGCCGCAGCCATCGCCGAGGCCAAACTCGTCCAGGTCACACCCGGTGCTGTGGTTCGTCTCGCACGGCAGATCCTCGACGGCAGTACGCGAGACAAGATGCCCGAGGGCGAGTTCTGGCAGTGGTGCTTCGAACGCGAGACGCTTCGCGAGCTGGTGGCGCTGCGTGAGGCCCTACTGGGGATGACCACGCCAACAGCTGCCATGCTGCGGGCGGTCCTGCTGGGCATCTTGCACGGCCCGCGTAACAAGAACCTTCCGTCGTATCTGTCGAACCAGATGCCGCGCACGTACGCCTCCAAGCCGGCATACGCGGTGAAGTTCTGGAAGAAGCGTGACATGGAGCCGGTGCGTGTTCCGGCTCTGGAGGTCATAGAGCGACGAGCCAAGCGGCTACTGAACGCGGCCCCACTCGCTCGGGGTGGCCGGGTCTACCTCGGCGACTCCGTCGAGACTCTCAGCGGCCTGCGGCAGAAGTTCGACCTGGTTGTTACCTCGCCCCCGTACTACGGCATGCGTACCTATGTGGCCGACCAGTGGTTGCGCTCATGGTTCCTTGGAGGTCCCCCCGAGGTTCCCTACGGGACGCACGGCCAGATCGCCCGCCAGCCGAACCAGGAAGCCTTCATCCAGGCCCTGGCCGAGGTGTGGGCCGCAACCGCCAGCCGCTGTCATCAGGGCGCCCGTCTTGCGATCCGCTTTGGTGCTCTGCCCTCGGCCCGCACCGACCCGGAGCAAATGCTGCTGGCCTCCGTGAGAGAGGCGAAGGCCGGGTGGGTTGTCAAGGAAGTCCGGCCCGCCGGCACACCCCGGAAGGGCAACCGGCAGGCCGATCAGTTCGGCAAGGCGGGCTCCGCCATCGACGAAATTGACCTCATCACTGAGCTGACCGGACTGTCCCGCTGATCGGGTAACCCGGTTACTTCCCACAACTCCGTGACGGATTGTCAGCACCCCATGTCATGCTGTGTAGACCAGGCGAGTGAATCCCTCGCCCGTGGCAGCACACGCGCGGTGTGGGGAGATGCATGTTCGACGCGGACCAGATCAAGCAGCTCAAGCAGTTGATCGGCGATCAAGTCGAAGCCGGCCGTGCAGAGCTGGACAAGCTGGTCGAGCAGGCCCAGGCCATCCGCTCCCAGGTCAAGGTGATCAGGCCGCGGTCAGCGACATCGGTGGCGCTGATGGCATCCGACGGCGGCAACAACAAGGTCGCCTTCAACCCCTTCTACCTTCAGGTCGTCCGCGTCGTGGACTCCAACGGCAAGGAGCTGTGCATGGAGGTGGTCTCCCCGATCGCTGACATCAACGGCCTGAGCTCCCGTCAGTTCAACGAAGACGGCAGTCCGCGCACTGCGCTGGGCAGGATGATGCACGGGCTGGGCGTCGAAAGACTCCAGGACCTGTCGCCGATGATGTCCGGCAAGTCACCCAGTTGGGTGCAAGTTTTCCGGGACCTCTGCGAGTGGGCGACGCTGTACGACCTGATCTGTCACCGTGACTATGCCGTCGACACCCTGATCGTCCGTGACGGCCTGCTGCGCAGCAAGATCTTCCAGGGCGAGCTGTTCGTGAAGATGGGCGAGCAGATCTACGAGGCCATCGAGCGGATCTGGCGCCAGGACCGTCGCAAAGTGTGGCTGGTCGGACTGGCCAAGAAGACCCAAGTCCTGGAGTACTACCGGTTGGCGATCTCGCTGTCGAGTGTCTTCGACAACGGCTCTGCGTGCTTCGCCAAGGTTCCCGCCGAGATGCTGGAGAAGGCATACCTGTGGGACGAATACACCCGTGATGTCAGGGACGACTCTTCGGGTGAGAAGCCAAAGTTCAACATCGGCTCCATGTACTTCGTGCGATTCGGCCCGTACTCCGGCGACCCCATCTGGACGGTGGACATCATGTCTCGTCAGGATAGGGAAGCCCAGGCAATCTTCGGCTATCTGCAGGCCGATGCGGTGGCAGGCTTCCCCATTCCGCTCTACCCCAACTGCATCCAGCAAGCCGATAGTTACTCCCGCGTCGCCGACCTGGATATGGACATCATTGAAGACCAGCTCGTCGACGCAGTTCGCGACCAGGTCGGTGATGACAAGGCCCACATCATCGATGCCCTGCGGTTGGCCTCCGATGTGGCTGCTAACCGCTACGAATAGCACTCCTCACTGTCCGCACCGCATCCTGTGGAGCAACAACCGTCATGAGCCTGTTCGAGCGTGACAAAGTCGTCGGCACCTTCCGCGGTTTCTCCGAGGGTGGCATGGAGTTCCACGCCGACCTCGTGCTACCGCACCATGACGGCTTCCAGACCATGGCCATGCACGGCCAGTTCGTCCTCGTGCAGCTCGAGCACGAACGGGAGGCTATCCTCGGGCGGATCACCACCATCGCCTCCCAGGGCCGCCTGGTGTCTCCCATCGGTGAGGACTACGCCACTCGCGCGGTGCGCGACCAGCGACCCATTCCCGATGAGCTGCGCGAACGCTACTTGAAGTACAAGGTCGATATCCGCATCCTCGGCGTCCTACGTGCGGAGGGCGACAAGCACATCTTCGTCCCAAGCCACCGGCGCCTACCGCATGTCGGTGCCCAGGTGGCGCTCTTGGGTGACGACCTTCTTGCCGAGGTCGTCAACGCGAAGGACACCGACGATGGCGCGGTGCCCATCGGCTACCTCGCTTTCGGTGAATTCGTCTACGCCGGAACCGACAAGCGCGTCGGTGACACCTCCTGGATGCAGCTCCAGGAGCCCACGATCATGCCGACCTTCCAGATTGACAAGCTTGTGGCTCGCCGCAGCTTCGTCTTCGCCCGCGCTGGCTTCGGTAAATCGAATCTGGTCAAGCTGCTCTTCTCCGCCCTGTACAAAGGCCAGCCCACTGTCCCGCGCCGTTCCGGCGAAGCCCCCGTCGGAACGATCGTCTTCGACCCAGACGGCGAGTACTTCTGGCCCGACTTCAAGGGCCGGCCTGCCCTTTGCGATGTACCGCACCTGCGCGACAAGCTGGTCGTCTTCACCAACCGCAAGGGCCCCAGCGAGTTCTACCAGTCCTTCGTCGTCAACGGCGTCAAGCTGAACATCAAGGAACTGCAGGCATCGCGCGTGCTGGGTATCGCGTTGCCACCGGAGAAGCAGGACCAGCAGAACGTTGTCAAGCTGAAGTCTCTCGATGGCCCCAGGTGGAACCGGCTTGTGGACTTGATCCACCGGGACAAGTACGGCGCTGACCGCTCACAGGTCCAGGAAATTCTGAACCTCGATGCCGGCCAGGAGGCTGAGACGAACGCTGCGGTCAGTAATATGACCCGTGTCGTCAACGCATTGCACGACCCGGACAGCCAGCTCCTGAGCAGCCTGAAGGACTGCCTTTCCCAGGGCAAGCTCTGTGTGGTGGACATCTCGCAGATGCGCGGCTCCCAGGGACTCCAACTCGCCGGCGTGATCCTCGGTGACATCTTCGAGCACAACCAGAACCAGTTCACCGAGGCCGACCCGAAGTCCATCCCCACCATCGCTGTCATCGAAGAGGCGCAGTCCGTACTCGGTGGCTCCAGCCAAAGGGAAGACGGCCCCTTCATCTCGTGGGTGAAGGAAGGCCGCAAATACGATCTCGGCGCCCTGTTGATCACCCAGCAACCAGGCAGCCTGCCGCAGGAACTCCTCAGCCAGGGTGACAACTTCTTCGTCTTCCACCTGCTCTCCCAAGGTGACCTGATGTCCCTGAAGAAAGCCAACGCCCACTTCTCCGAAGACCTGCTGGCCACCCTGCTCAACGAGCCGCTCGTCGGCAACGGCATTTACTGGTCCAGCGCCCCCGGCACCGACCGCCACGCCCGCCCCTACCCCATCTCCGTGCGCGTCCTCAGCTTCGAGGACTCCTACAAGATGGCTGACCCCGACTACTCCCTCCCAGCCCCTGACAACTTCGCCACCCAGTCCCGGGTCGTCGTCGAGGAACGACGCACTGAAGCCCGGGCGGCTTCCGCCAGCCTCGCGGCTAACAATCCCCAAGGTGTCGCCGCCCTGCCTGACGGGGAAGACGTCTCGGTGGACGACAGTGCGATCGCGATCGTCCACCTGCGGGACAACAAGCCCGAGTTCCACAAGCTGATCAACAGCAGCCGCGGTATCAAGTGGGGACACATCGCCCACATGCTGGGCGAGAGAGCGCCCGAGTACGCCAAGCGCTCCGACGCCACCTTCGACTGGGGCCTGAACCTGGTCAAACAGGCACTCGACGAGCTGTATCCGGGGAAATGGACCACCGAGACCCGCGAGGACGACAGGAACCCGGGCAAATTCCCCAGGTACGTCATGCTCAAGGAGCACGCCTCAGGGAAGAAGCCGGAAACTGGCGGAAACATGAGCGGCGCGTTGTTCGACGCTGTACAAACCGAAGAGACGCCTCCCTTCTAGGCCTGTGCCGCCGTCAGGGAAGGAGTGCTATGACAGCTGGCAGCCGCGGTTCCGCGTTGACTCAGGCTGAGAGCGACCTCCTTGAGACCCTCTCGCCCCGCTGGACGATACACATCCTGCTGATCCTTAATACCTCTGACGGTGCATGGCGATTCCGTGAGATCCAGGAAACCGTCTCCGGGATCTCCAGCCGCGTGCTCTCAGGCCGTCTCGCCGGGCTGGAGAGCGGCGGCCTGGTGTCCCGAATCGTCACTGCAACCCGACCAGTCACCATCACCTACCGGCTCACCACCCAAGGGCGTCGAGTCGCTGGAGCCCTTTCTTGTCTACGCGAGGTAGCCAAGGACCGCCTGGACGGGTGATGTACCCACACCTGGCCTGGTCCCGCATGTGGACGCTCGGAAGATGAAGAGCAAAGCCGCCGGTGTGCCAGGGCTCCGCGTCGAATTCTCCGGGTAACTTCCCTTTCATGGACGCAGGAGACTGGATCGCACTAAAGGGTGTTGCATAAGGCTATGACCTGGGCATCCCCGTTGTATGGGCGGGGTTTTACGTGCTGAGCGGGTGTGGGTGGAGACGTTCACGGGACTGCGGTTGACGCAGTTCTCGGGTCTGTTGAAGGTGGTGCGGGAGCGGGGTGGCAATGGCACGCTCCGAGGCCGGCCGTGGTCACCGCCGTTGGCCGAGCGGGTGCTGATCGTTGCCGTGTACTACTGGACGAAACCTGACGATGCGGCAACTGGGGCCAGTGTTCGGCGTCTCTTCCTCCACCGTGTGCCAGGTCATCCAGCGGCTCGGTCCACTGCTGACGGTTGACCCCGTCTCCCGCCCCACCAATGCGGCGGAGAGGTTGTGGATCGTGGACGGCACCCTGGTCCCGGTCCGTGACCGGACTGTCGGTTCCTCGTCACGCAACTGCGGGATGGTCGTGCCGCACCGCAAACGACCCCATCGCCCCTTGCTGCCGGGCGAAGAAGAGGACAACGCCGCCCACCGGAAGGTGCGTGGGAGATCTGTTCACGCGCGATGTCGCCCGGTAGATGCCGGATAGGTCGGGGCCCCACCCCTCGCGACGGGTTGATCAGTCCGGCACCACGTTCGCCGCGGTCACATTCTCGATCACGCGGCCGAGTTTGGTCTTGGCCCGGGTCAGGTCCTGGATGCGTGCGGCGATGCGGTCGCGTTGACAGGCTGCCGCAGACCACCCCGGCCTGCGCAAGGCCTGGGTCGACGGTGGCTACCGCAAGCACTTCGTCGAGCACGCAGCGACCCTCGGCATCGACCTCGAAATCGTCCAACGCGCCCCTGGAAGCAGGGGATTACCCCGATCCCGAAACGGTGGGCGGTGGGCGGTGGGCGGTGGGCGGTGGAGCGGACCTACGGCTGGCTCATGCTGCACCGCGGCCTGGCCCGCGACTACGAAACCCATCCCCACCGTTCCGAAGCCATGATCCACCTTGCGATGACCGACCTGATGGCTCGCCGTCTCACCGGAGAGAACACCATCTCCTGTCGAGACCCGACGCCAGCACATCAAAGCGGCATACAGGGATGAAACAACAGGATGAAACGACCGCTCAAGCTAGCGGGCCGCACGGGACGCGCACGCCATTGCCACCAGGCATGAGTCACGCGACATGCATGTCGGGGTGATCAAGGGAGCGATGTGTGTGCGCCTTCCGCCTCATTGAGATAGAGGGCACCTGTCTACGTCATGTGGCGGGCCTCTAGACCGGGAGGGCAGATCGGCATGCATAACTCCCGGGTCGGGCACGATGATGCTGCGCATCGGTATCGAGTCTGGGGGAGTTCTTAGTGATCGTGCTGGTATCAACATCTGACGCTGAAGCGGCTGACGAACTGCGTGTCTTGCGGGACGAATTTCTTGATGATGCGGACTGGCGCGGAAGAGTCGAGTTGATGGAGAACCCGCCGGAGCCAGGGACGCTTGGCCCAGTGGCGGAGGCGCTGCAGCTGGTGCTGGACCCCGCGAACGTGGCTGCTCTACTGGGCACGGTGGTGGCGTGGCTGCGTTATCGGACGAGCGATGTGAAGCTGACGGTGCGGCGCACTGACAAGCAGACCGAGATCACCCTGTCGAGCGTGCGCGTGAAGCAGTTGGACACGCCCGCTCTGGCTGCGGAGATCGACAAACTCACGGAACGCCTCAATGTCGGAGACCGAGACGACAGCGAAAGCTGAGGGCTTTACGTGCTGGCATTGTCCTCGCAAGGCGTGAAGGTCGTGCTGGTCGGCACAGGCAATCATGGGAGCGATTCCGCCCTTCCCAACGTAGACGCGGTTCGGACCTCAGTCACCGATCTCGCGCGTTGTCTCATGGAGCGTTGTGGTCTGTCACGGCAGAACCTGACGACGTTGGTCGATCCGGCGAATCCAGAGGTTCTGCACGCTGCGATCCGGGAGGCGGCAGCGCAGGCTGAGGACGCTCTAGTCCTCTACTACGTCGGACACGGCGTGCGGTCGCCCAGCGGCGAGCTTCATCTGGCAACCCAAGCGACGAAAGACCTCGCCAGAGGACGTGCCGCCACCCAAGCCCTGGCCGTATCCGAGATCAACGATGTGTTGCGGGGCTCGTGTCGTGCACGCAGGATTCTCGTCATCCTCGATTGTTGTTTCTCCGGCCTCGCACGGCTCCAGGCAGATGGCGACACCCTCCTGCTCACCTCCGCCACACGTTCCACCGTCGCGCTGGCTCCAGAGGGCGCCCGGCATACGCTGTTCACCGGGGCGCTGATTCAACTCCTGGATGAAGGCGACCCCCAGGGGCCGCCCCGCCTGACACTCGGGCGGGTGACCGAGCTCCTGCACCAGCGGCTGGCCGCTGCCGGGCAACCCCCGGTCATCCGCTACGAAGGCCTCGCCGGCCGAATGGCGTTGACTGTCAATCGCGCCTACAGCGCTCCCCCCGCCGCCCCCGTGGACGAACCTGCCGACGGGGACGAACAAGCAAGCCCGTACCTGGGACTATACGCGTACACAATCAACGACGAGGGCCTGTACTTCGGCCGTGAGCATCTCTCCCAGGAGCTGGTGCAGCTCGCCAGGACCCGCATGTCCCGGCGCGGTCCTGTGGTCGTAACCGGGGCTTCCGGCGCTGGAAAATCATCGCTGATCCATGCTGGGCTGCTACCCCGTATCGCCCGAGGTGAGCTCGGTGTCGCACGTGCGGCGACCTGGTCGCACATTTCCATCACACCAGGCGCAGATCCGTTGGGCGCACTTGCCCTCGGCGTCGCCAAGGGCGCACCCGAAGACGCCGAGGTAGCCCATGCGCTGCTTCGGAGCGACGACCCCAGCCGAGCACTTGATCAGCTCCCCCCGGGACGAGCGGTAGTGATCGTGGACCAGTTCGAGGAGCTCTTCAGACAGAACCCCGACCCCGACGTCCATGCCGCCTTCGCTAGGACACTCCTGGCGCTCGCGGTCTCCGGCAAGGCGCTGGTTCTCGTCGGGGTACGGTCGGACTTCTATGGACCATGTTTCGATCTGCCATCGCTCAAGGAAGCCGCCTCAGAGGCGCTGTTCGTCCATCCGATGACTCCCGACCAACTGCGTGCCGTCATCACCAAGCCTGCCGAGGCCTCCGGCCTGGTCGTCGACTCGGAACTGACCGATGTGATCCTGCGCGACTTGGACGCCCACCGTGTCGCCAGCCGCTCCACTGCAGCGTTGCCGCTGCTTTCCCACGCGTTGCTGGCCACGTGGCAGCGCCGCACCGGACGACGCCTGACGGTGGCTCACTACTTGGACGTCGGCCGCGTCGAAGGAGCCATCGCTACATCCGCGGAAGACCTCTACATTCGTCTGGACGAGAAGGGCCAGAGCGAGGCCCGGCGAATTCTGCTCGACCTGATCAACGTCACTGACGATATGCCGGGTGTCACCCGGCGCACGGCCGCGAGGGCCGATCTAACTCTTGACGGGCATGCGGCCACGGTGCTGGACGAGTTGACTAAGGCGCGACTGGTTACCACTGGACTGGAGACCGTGGCTGGCAAGGACACCGTCCAGCTCTCGCACGAAGCCCTGCTGGAGGCCTGGCCCCGCCTCGTCCAGTGGATCGACGAAGACCGTGAGGACCTTGTCCTCCGCCAGGGCCTACGGCGCAGTGCGGCCGCATGGATGACGGGCGAGCGGCGGGACGACTTCCTGCTTTATCAGGGGCCGCGCCTGGAAGCCGCGCAATCCTATGCCCTAAGGGGACTGCTCTCTGCTGATGAGCAAGCGTTTCTCGGCGCCAGCCGACGCAAGCAGCACCGAACCACGAGACTGCGCCGATCAGTCATCGCGGTACTGTCCGTACTTGTCCTGATCGCTTCTGGAACAGCTGTCGTCGCTCTCCAGCAGCGGGCCGCCGCGCGCGCCGAGCGTGATACAGCGATCTTCAACCGGTTTGAGGCCGAAGCCGACAAGTATCGGGGCGCGGACGTCTCGCTCGCCGCCCAACTCGATCTCGCTGCCTACCGCATGCGGCAAACCCCGGAGCTTCGCTCACGACTGATCATCGCAGCGAACGGCGTCCTGTCAAAGCCCCTATGGGGGCATAAGGGAAGCGTTTACTCGGTCGCCTACAGCCCTGACGGGCGCACCCTGGCCACTGCGGGCGAGGACTGGACGGTCCGGCTGTGGAATCTCAGCGATCCCGGTCGCCCCCAACCACTGGGGCCGCCGCTCACCGGACACCGCGGATGGATCCAGTCGCTGGCTTTCAGCCCGGACGGACGCACCCTAGCCAGCGCCAGCCTCGACAAGACGGTTCGGTTATGGAGCGTCGGCAATCCGGCTCATCCGACCCTCAGGGGGCAGCCCCTGGCCCTGGCCGACCGCACCGGTCCCGCGCTGGCTGTGGCCTTCAGTCCGGACGGACGCACCCTGGCCAGCGCCGGCCTCGACAAGACGGTTCAGCTGTGGAATGTCACCGATCCCGACCACACGACCCCGCTGGGCCGGCCGCTCGTAGGACACACCAAGGGCGTGTTCGCAGTGGCTTTCAGCCCAGACGGACGCACCCTAGCCAGTGCAGGAGGCGACTCGACGGTGCGCCTGTGGCGCGTCACCGCCCAGGCCCAGGCACAGGCGCTTGGACGGCCGTTGACGGGTCACAAGATGGCGGTGTACACGGTGGCGTTCAGCCCTGACGGGCGGACCCTGGCCAGCGCTGGCATCGACCAAACCATCCATCTGTGGGACCTCCATGATCCCGCCCACCCCACCCCGATGGGAGCACAGCTGGTCGGCCACACCGGTACCGTGCACGCAGTTGCCTTTAGCGGAGACGGGCACCTGCTGGCCAGCGCCGGGATGGACAATACGGTGCGACTGTGGAACATCACCGACCGCGCCAACCCCTCGGCGCTCGAGCATCCCCTGGGCGGCCACACCGGTATGGTCATGGCTGTGGCGTTCAGCCCTGACGGGCGCACCCTGGCCAGCGGCGGACGCGATGGCAGTGCACGGGTGTGGAATCGCCCGGGCACACTCCTGACTGGCCACAGCGGAATCGCCTTCTCCGTCGCCTTCAGTCCTGACGGACGCATGCTTGCCAGTGCAGGAGGCGACAAGACGGTACGGCTGTGGAACGTCACCGATCCGGACCGGCCCCTTCCGTTGGAGCCGCCTTTGGCTAGCGCCGACGGATTGGTCTTCTCCGTCGCCTTCAGTCCTGACGGACGCATGCTTGCCAGCGCGGGAGACGACAAGACGGTACGGCTGTGGAACGTCACCGATCCGTACCGACCCCTTCCGTTTGGGGCACCTCTGACGGGCCATACAGGCGCGGTGAGCGAACTGGCTTTCACACCGAATGGCCGGGTCCTGGCCAGCGGGGGAGAGGACCATGCAGTGCGATTGTGGGACGTAACCGACCCTGTGCACCCAACTACGCTGGGCGGTCCCCTGCGGCCCGACTCCTCACCAATCAACCACGTGGCGTTCAGTCCCGACGGACGCATCTTGGCGACTGCCAGCGAGAGGGTGATTCGCCTGTGGAACGTCAGGGATCCGGCTCGTCCGAGACCTTTGGGGTCCCCGCTGACCGGCCACGTCCAAACGGTCTCCACGGTGTTGTTCAGCCCCGACGGGCGCACCCTGGCCAGCACGGGGGCCGACCAGACGGTGCGATTGTGGGACCTCACGGATCCGGCCCGGGCCACAGCGCTGGGGCAGCCGCTGTTCCCTGGTCATATCGGTCCGATCCACACCATGGCGTTCAGCCCTGACGGGCGCACCCTCGCCAGCGGAGGAGCGGACGCCTCGGTGAGGCTGTGGAATGTCAGCGACCGCAACCACCCAGCACCCTGGGGGCGCCCCCTGGCAGGCCACACCCGCACCGTCAAGTCCATTCAGTTCAGCCCTGACAGCAAGACGCTTATCAGCGCGAGCCTTGACGGGACAATCAAGGCATGGCCACTCAGCACCGAGAAGGCCGTGGAACGCATCTGTGCGACTACGCAGACACTCAATCCTTCCCAATGGGAGTTCTACCTCCCTGAAGTCCCGTACCGTGCCCCTTGCCCCTGACCGACTGTTACGCCGCACGGCGTGATGGCCCGTGGCCCTCTTGGAATCTGGCTCTGGCCGTAGCTCCGTGAATTCCCAGGTCAGCAGCACGAACGCTGGATCGTTTCGGCAGCATACTTCCTGCCGTGGCGAGCAAGACGGTTGAGGATGTGCTGTTTCCCGGGATCGATGTGCGGGTGGAGGGGGTGAGCGACTCCTCTGGCAGCCGATCAGAGCTACGGCTATGCCGACGAAGGCTAGGAAGTGCTCGGCTTTGCGTTCGTAGCGTCGGTGCAGGCGTCTGCAGCCGGCTAGCCAGGACACGGTCCGCTCGACCACCCAGCGGTGATGGCCCAAACGCGTATAGGACTCGATGCCTTTGCGAGCGATGCGGTGGCGGATGCCCCGCTGGCTGAGCCTTCGGCGCAGGTGGTCGTAGTCGTAGCCCTTGTCGGCGTGGAGTTTGGCCGGGCGCCGGCGGCGCGGAACGGCGTCTTAAGGTCGTCAGTTGACCTTGTGTGCCGCCGCTGCAGGGGCGGGTATGCTGCCGCCAGGCGGCCACGACCGCCAACCGCTGAAGGGGTCTTCCGCTCACGCCGGGGTCCTCGTTGGTAGGCCAAGCCGTCCTTCGACGCATCGTGCACCTGAACCTGCCTGCCTTCAGAGCGGCGTGTGCGTGGGACGCGCCGCTGTACGGAGTCAGACATGCCTACGACCGGTCCCAGGAAGTCGCGGAAGCGCACGCGGGAGATCCGAGAGCAGAGCCGGGTCACCGGCACGCGGTTCACCGAGGCGATGCGGGCGAACGACCGTACCCGAGCTGACGGCCAGCAGTTGCCCCAGCGCGTTACCCTCACCCGCACCCTGCTGCTGCCACTCCCGCAGGACGCCCTCGCCGGCCTGTTTGAACTGGCCGGGCTGCTCCTGAGGCTCCGAAACGTCCTGGTCCTGGACCATGATGGGGAGCTAATGGATGTCATGGGACTCGAAGGGGTGCCGATCCCCAGCGCGCCGATCGAGGACGTCGAAGACGCGTACTACCGAGTGCGCGACGCGCTGCCCGAGGGGACGGAGGAGTTCGCAGAAGGCAGGGTGGAGGAGTACCCACCCACGCCCAACGTGCTGCTGCTGATCGGGCCCGACGGTGGGAACGTGGTGCACCTGACCACTATTGAGGTGGCGGAAGCGGACCTCGCACTCCTCGCCGAGTTCGCCGACGCACTCGACCGCGCGGCCGGCCCGCGTCCCGGCGGGGAGTTCGAAGCGCTCACGCAGGCGCTGGGCGAGATCGGGCGAGTGCCCTACTACCCGTGGATGCCCGAGGGGGACGAGGCCACCGTCGCCCGCTGGGCGCGGCAGTCACTGTCGCCGGTCCTGCACTCTCCCTTCGAGGGCCCGCGCGGCGCCGCCGACTACGAGGCGCTGTCCAACGTGCTGCGGTACGCCGAGGGCTGGGAGAGTGTCGAAGTGGACCAGGACGAGGAACAGGCGGCCGAGCGCGTGGCGTGGAACATGGTGCGCGCGGCGCTGGGAATCTGACGGGTCGTCTAGGCCAGGAGTGCGAGTCGCTACGGCGTCCTTCGCCGCGTCCTCAAGCTGGCGCTAGTCGGCCTTGCTGGGGAAGGTGAGCAGGGGTCCGAAGTCAACGCCCCGGGCCGGTTGGGTGTTCTCCGCCGGGTGGGGCACTGGCCAGACTCCAAACGTCGCCCTTGTGTGGCCCGAGCTGGTCGTTGAGATCGGCGTCGACGTCGCCCGCAACCGGCAGCCCTCGACCCGCCGAACGAGAAGGTGTCCGACGAGGAGGTAGAGCGCGCACTCGCCCTCATGGAGTCGATGAGCCGCGACGACCTCGACAGCCCGAGTTCAAGGACACCTACACCGACGCCCTCGCGAAAATCATCGAGGCCAAGCGGGAAGACCGCGAGCTCCCCGAGGCGCCGGGGCCCGAGAAACCAGCCCAGGTCCTCGACCTCATGGCCGCGCTCAACGAGTCGGTCGAGAAGGCCGCCAGGACCTCTCGAGGTGAAGACGCCGACGTATACGCATTGCCGAAGAAGGCCGCGGCCAAGAAGGCGGCGAGGAAGCAGCCGGCCAAGAAGACTGGGGCGAAGAAGGCGTCGGGGCGTAGACAGTAGGTCGGTCGGTGGCACCGATCCAGGCTCCCGTCGCTGTGCAGCCGGAGGCCTCGCCGTCCTCGCGCACGAGGGAAGGCGTGGCCGCTGGGGCGATAGACCGTCTGATCCTCGGTGTCCTCCCCGTGGGAGTGGATCCATGCACCGATTAGACGGTCCGCCAAACCGGTCACGTCGGGTCGGTCCAGAAGGCGCCGTCGAAAGTTCGCCGTGCCTGATCCCGCGCCGTGGTCTGCTCGTCGCCTCTGGTCTTTTAGTCACCCTCGCCGTACTCGCCGGCCTTGCCATCGGCTGCCGCACCATCCTCGCCTGCTGGCTCGGCCTCACCGCCATCCGCACCGCACGCCCCGAAGACCTCACCAGCGTCCTCAAAGCCCTCGCCCAACTCGTCACCGCAACCATCCGACTCTGGCGATAGGCAAGCCCCGCACCGGAATTTCCCGGTGCGGGGCCTCGTTGCATACCCGAGCACGCGTCACCCAGAAGAGAGTTCGCTAATGCGGTCGCTGACCGCAGTCAGGTGACGGATGCCGATGTCCATCTCGGACGCCATCAGATCGAAGTCGTCCTGACTGTCGCTCACAGCGCCATTCGAGCAAGCCGTGGCAGACGCGGCGAAGTGCTTGAGGGCGAGCTTCCAGCTGTTGTTAGCCGTCTCATCAGGGATGGGATCTTGAAGCTCCGCGGTTTCGACATGCGCAGCGAGGTCAGCGCACGACTCACGAAGACCAACAAGGTCAACAGGATGCGAAGCCTTATCGACGGCGGCCAGATCCTTGGAGAGGGTGTCGAGAGTTTCACTGCCGCCACTGTCACGCCATTCGATCAACTGATCGGTCACACCTGAAGTAGCGCTGGCGGACTCGCTGCTCGCTGCTGGCGTGGGCTTGGCCTTGGTGTCGGTCTCGCCGCCGCAGCCGGCGACAGCCAGGCAGGCAGCGGTGAACAGGACGGTGATGGCGGCGTGACGCATGATCCCCCTGAGGAAGTTCGTGCGCCGGATCGTAACCGCCAACATCGCGACGGCGGGACCGAACAGGGCAGACCCCGCCCGCTTGGGTGGGGTCTTCTACCCTGCTCACGTGCCTGCGTCTTCGAGACTCTTCAGGTACTCCTTCACGACGTCAGGGTTGCGCCGCATCATCGCCAGTAGTTGGCTGCGCCGATAGCGCTGGCGGCCCTCCTCGACGCGCTCTTCCCATCCGTCGCGGCCGTCAGCCAGCCGCTCGGTGATCAGGAACTCAATGGCGTCCTCGATGCAGGGCCGGAACCGTTTGCCGCCCACAGGAATGTGCAGCTTGTCCAGCGATCGCTTCTGGTCGCTGTTCTTGTTGAGCGCCTCCAGCGCAGGCGAGAAGCCGTAGACCTGCACGTGAGCGCTCGTGTAGTGCTCCTTCTCGCGCTCATAGTCCCAATGAAGCAGGCAGGTCTCCAGCGACTCATCAGCGAAGATCCCGCAATACGAGGAGTGCACCGTCAGGAACTCGCCCTCATCGTCCAGGCGGACCTGAAACGACAGGTTCATCCACGACCGCGGCTTCTTGTTGTCGATGCGGAGCGGGAACGCGATCGGCTGCGTGGGATTCGTGGCGGACAGGCCGTGGCCAAGGGTGAAGACGGGACCGACAGCGGAACGCGGGCGCAGCACGGCCGCAATGCGGACATGCTGAGTGATCGTCCCGTTGAGGGTGTCCTGTAACTCTTTGGCGAATCTTCTGGCCTGACCTGCAAGGTCAGAGGTCAACCGTGCCGCCGATCGACACCCACAGAGCATGAGCCTTCGATGAAGTGAAGTCGCCCCGTTCGGCCTGCTCGCGCAGCTCGGCATAGCTGATGCCGAGTTCGTCGAGCGATCGCTGTGCCGCGGCCTTGTAGTCGTCGTCGGACACGACGATCACGTAGTCGTCCTCGTGATCGGAAAGTGCCCTCTCGTCGATCGTCACACTCATCGTCTACCCCCCAGACGGTTGTTGCCCGCTGCGTGACACCCGCAGCATTGCGTACTCAACCGATTGCCGATAGCTACATGCCCCGGATGGCTGATCTTTTACCAACCTGCCAGCGAGCCATCGCAAACAAGTCCGAAACAGAACACGTATCACGCCAATGTGACGTTCACGCAAACCCGCAAGAGGACGTGGGCACGGGTCGCAGTCAAGGCCGGGCCAGAAGCCCACCCAGCCACCCCTGCACTGGCCCGTACAGCCCGCCCGGGATCAGCCCCGGGATCTCCGCAGCAACCGCCCAGCGCACCTCCGCAACCTCCCGCAGGCTGGCCGCATGCGCCGTACCGTCCAGCAGTCGGCACGCCACGTAGACAACCCGCCAGCCCCGGCGCCGGATGCATCCGCGAGCCGAGGGCGACCGGCGGCGCCACCCGGACACCCGCCTCTTCGTAGGCCTCCCGGGCCGCGGCCTCCGACGTGGACTCGCCCCGGTCGGCCTTGCCGCTCGGGAGCGTCCACAACAGGGCGCCCTCCGGCGAGGCGCGGCGGATCAGGAGGAGACGGCCGGCATGGACGATCGCTGCGCCGGCGACCAACCCATTTCCCACCGTCGCAGCCTCAACTCCACCTCTGAAATCGGGAATCGCCGCATGCCACGAAGACTGCACGGACATCATGCCGAGCATGAACCCTGGGCTTGATCCGCTTTGACGGACATCCGAGATCAGAGGTTCTGCCCCGGGAGGATGTCCATCATGGAGAGCATGGGGAAGAAGAAGCCACGCCCTCGCCGCTCGTTCACGCCGGAGTTCAAGGCCGAGATCGTCGAGCTGTGCTGGCGCGGTGACCGCTCGGTCGGCCAGATCGCCAGGGACTTCGACCTGACCGAGACGGCGGTGCGGCTGTGGGTCAGCCAGGCCGAAGTCGACGCAGACGAACGCGACGGACTGACCAGCAGCGAACGCGAGGAACTGGCCGCACTGCGGCGGGAAGACCGCCGGCCGCGCGAGTTCGTCGAGTTCTCAAGCGAGCGACGGCTTTCTTCGCAAAGGAGACCCGGTGACGGTTCACCCGTTCATCGAGGCGGAAAAGCATGGCGGTCACAGCGTCAAGCGTGCGTGTGAACTGCTGCAGGTCTCCCGAACCGCCTTCTACGCCCGCCGCACCGCCAAGCCGGGGCCGCGGGCGGTCCGGGACACCGAGCGGACCGAGAAGATCAGGGAAGTCCATGAGCGGTCCCGTGGAACCTACGGGGTCCCGCGGGTCCACGCCGCCCTGCAACGACAGGGCGAGGACTGTGGACGGCGCCGCATCGCCAGACTGATGCGCGACGCCGGGCTGCAAGGCCACCACCGCAGGCGACGGCGGCTGACGACCATCCCTGACCCGCGGGCCGCCGCCCGGCCCGACCTCGTCGCCCGCAACTTCGCTCCCGACCTGGACGGCCTCGACACCCGCTGGTGCGGTGACATCACCTACGTTGCCACCGACGAGGGCTGGCTCTATCTGGCCACCGTCATCGACATCGCCTCCCGCCGCGTGGTCGGCTGGGCGACGGCCGACCACTTGCGGACCTAACTGGTCGCCGACGCCCTCACGCGGCCTGCCGCGAGCGTCGCCCCGCGCGGCCGGTGATCTTTCACTCCGATCGCGGCTGTCAGTACACCAGTCAGCAATTCGCCACGCTGGCAAGGGAGTTCGGCGTCCGTCTGTCCGTCGGCCGCACCGGGCAGTGCTGGGACAACGCGCTCGCCGAGTCGTTCTTCGCCACCATCAAACGGGAGTTGCTCGACACGAGACCCTGGCCCAGCCGGGCCGCGGCCCGCACCGCATTCTTCGACTTCATCGAAGGCTGGTACAACTTGCACCGACTGCACAGCAGCCTCGGCTACCGCAGTCCCGCCGAATACGAGACCGCGCTCGCAGCCTGACCACCACACCGATGATGTCCGTCAAAGCGGAACAAGCTCACCCCGCAAGCTTCGTCGACTGGATCGAGTCACGCGACCTGCCCCGCCACCGCACTCACAGTCGCGACTGCCGGCCTCATTGCCGTCCTCGCCTGGGGCTGCCTGGACCGGACCAAGCCCGACGCGGCTAACGAGGACGCAGTCAAAGCCCACACCAGGCGCCGCCGCATCCGCTTCACTGTGGCCGGGACAGCCGGCACGATCGCCTTCATCGTGCTCCTCGTCTGGGGCCCCTGGTGGATCGAAGGCCACGGGCCTACTCGTCCCGCAGGTCGACCGCAGCGTGGCCGCCTCTAGCAGGAACTATGGCTACTCGACGAACCTGCAGGTCGTCATCGACGCCAACAGTCGCCTGGTGTGGGTGGGCACCAGGGTGCCGTCGACGATGCAGACGGTGTCTTTGCGCTGTCGGCGGGCCAGCGAGATAGCCAGCAAGGGCGCCAGGTGAGCGAGGATGCGGTCGGCCGCGCGCTTGGCGGCTGTGCCGGTTCCGCCGAGGGGTTATCCACAGGCCCGCCCACGTCTGACCGTCGGCCCCTACGGTGTTGGCTTCGCTGATCACGAACACGGGGGTGCGCAATGCCGTACGACGTGGACCTGGCGGTCCGAGTGCAGGACGCGCTGGATGAGCTGCCGCCGGAAGGGCGGAAGGAGGTGATGGAGACGATCGCCGCAGCACTCGCGCGGCCATGCGCGTGGCCGGAACCCGGCGGGTGGCACGCGGCGGTTGCCTTCGGACCACACTCCTGGGTGTGGTTCACCGCGTTTCTCGGCGGCATCGAGGTGATCGATGTGGGCTGGGCGGGGTGACAACGGCCGTGCTCCGCAGAGGTGAGCGGTCCCGACCGCCGCCTGTCGGGGTTGGCCGCGCCATGTGCGCACGGTCCGGGCACGGCTTGCCGGTAGCAGACCACAGGAGTCATCCGCTCGCCATCGGTCGGTCCGCTTCGCTCCAGGCCAGACTGCCGAGATCGAGCCGGTGACGAGCACGGGTGACGGCGACGTAGGCGAGCCGGGCGTTCGCGTCGCTCACCTTCTCTGGTGCCAGCGCGGCGCCTGCGTCGGACGGGCCTTCTTTCGGCGAAAAGAAATCGCTTCCGATCCTGACGGTTGGCCATTCGCGGCCTTTGGCCTTGTGGGCAGTGGAGACGGTGACGTCGGCGTGCGTCTCGTCGGTGAGTTCCGCCACGGCAGCGAGGATGGCGTCAGGACCGTGGGTGTCGACGAGGTCGATAAAGGGCTGCAAGTCGGCGCCGCCCGGGTCGTAGGCCGCGTAGTCCTGCAGGGCGCCCCAGGACGGGAAGAGAACGAGCTCGGGGTGATGGGTGCGGCGGCCTTCCTTGAGGTCGCGAGCAGCGTAGGCGAGTTGGGCCAGCTGCTGCCCTCCCCGGGTGAGAGCGACGTGGTGCCCGTCGCCGAGTAGGCGCATGACCTCTGTCATCGCACCGATATTGGTCCGGCACAGCACGGCATCAGGGCGGTCAACACCGCCGACCTCGGCGGGAATGCTGGTGGTACCGGTCAGGCGGATGGGGGCGTCGGCAAGAGCAAGCCATCGGTTGGCCTCTTCGGCGATCTGCGGGCCAAACCGGAACGAACGGGTGAGGGTCAGCTGCTCGGCGTCGAAGTCGGTCATCACGTCCCTCGCACCCCGCCATCCGTAGATGGCCTGGGCCGAGTCCCCGACCATGACGAGCTGTGCGTGGTCGCGTTGCGCGGTGAACACCTGTTCCAGAACCGGGTTGGTGTCCTGGGCCTCGTCTAGGAAGAGGAAGTCGGCTTCGAGGCGTGGTCCGCTCAGCGCCCACATCTTGAGGTAGTGGTCGTGCTCGAATCGGACCACGCCGTGATCGGTGCTCTGCAGGTCTGCCCAGGCCTTGGCCGCGAAGGGAAGCACAAGGGCAGCGAACTGCTGGTGATCGGCGGGCGAGTCGAGGCCGCGAAGGCGCGGCACGTGATGGCGTGCCAGCGCATCGTCGGCGGAGTGGCAGAAGCGGGTGACAGTGCGCAGTACGTTGTGCGACAGGGTCCTTTGACTGATCTCGTGGTCGGCGATCCGTACGGGCCGGAGAAGTCCGAGGGCCTGGCCCGTTCTCCATGCTGGCTGGCGGGGGCTATTGAGACGGCTGGTGTATCGGTGGCCGATCGCAGCGAAGGCGGTGGCATGAGCGGTGCGGCACTGCACCGTGGACGGGAAGCGGGCCGCGGCATCGCGCGCGATGTCTTTGTTGAAGGCCAGGTAGCGGCCATGGCGGTTCGTGCCATTGGCAAGTAGGCACAGCGTGCTGGTCTTCCCGGTGCCGGCTCCGGCCTGCAGCGCGAGGTGCTGGCCGGAGCGGAAAGAGTCTGCCGCATGGGTCTGTTCGTGAGTGGGCGTGTGCAACAGGGGCTCCGTAGACGAAGGCGGCACAAAGGAGGTACAGCTGCCTCCTGACTGTCGGGGCAATGACGGTCCGTTGAGTAAGGCGGACGCCCCCGCAGAAGGCGGCCAGCCACGCAGGCCAGAGCCTCCAATGGAGCGGTCTCTGAGAAAGGGCTGCGGCTGCGTACCTAGAGGGTCATGTCGTTCGCAGATATCCACCGCGTAGTGACGCATCACTGCAGGGTCCGCCTTGGTGCGTGAGCGCCATGTCCGGGGCGACGTCTGTGAATGGGCAAGCGGGCGTAAATGTGCTCGTGGTGACGGAGCGGGTCGAAGGGCTCCCAGTCGGGGACGGCGAGATCACCAGCCGTGGGGGCGGCGGCGTGCTGTGGACAGCGCTGAGCACGCCAACGCAACTGCTCCTGATACGAGAGCGCGGACAGGCTGTAGATCACCATGACGTCGGAGGGCAGGGCGAGTTGGCCGTGCGCTGCGCCGACAGGCATCAAAGCCCAGGTGCCGCTAGGAGTGTCTGGGTTGAGCAGAGTGGCGGTGCAGCGGTGACGTCGCCGGGTCTGGGCGACGCACCGGATTTCGTCGACAGGATGGGACGCCAGATAGCGGACGTATAGCAGTTGCACGATGGGGCGGGCTGGGCGGCAGTCATTTGCTGGCGGAGCGGCAGGCGGGGCCAGAACTCCGGCATTTAGCAGTCGACGCGTGCGAACAGCGAGGGATCGGCGCAGCCCCGCCAGCTGGGGTGCCAAGGCCGGCGCCGGGCGAGCCGGGCACAGCACGGCGTGCGGCAGCCGGCACCAGCCACTGCCGTCACCTGCCGGATGAGCGACGCCTGAACTGACGTGCCAGCGGTAGTCCTCCGGCACGTAAGCCACGGGCAACTCTCGCGGATGGAGCCGGATCAGGCGCTCGTTGCCGCGCACGTACCACTCGACCGCATTGCCGCACTCGCGGCAGGAGTCGTTCTGAGCACAGCGCAGAAGTCGGCTGACACCAGCGGGGTCGACGTGCAGAAACCGTCGCTGAAAGCGCTGAGGGGCATTCACGTAGCTGCCGTCCCAGCGCCGCGCAGAAGGATGAGGTGAGGGGCGCATGCACGGGAAGGTGCCAGCCAACACGCCGCCCGGGTAGCGTCCGGGCCGCATGTTCCCCCAGTCAGCCCCTACCAGGGCGACAGCAGTGCGAACAGTTGATCATGCATTCGAGCGACGTTACCGGTTCGAGTGATTCGCGACAGCTGCACCAGGGCCGGTATCAGCGGTCAAAATTCCCGGGCAGGTCGTGCTCGCGGCACAGCGTGCTGAAGAGCTCATCCAACCGTGCGTCCAGGGCATGAGCGAGGGCGTGCCATGTCTTCAAGGACCCGATGGTGCGCCCCTGCTCGATCTCAATCACGGTGCGCCTGGCCAGGCCGCTGCGGGCCGCGAGCTCGTCATAGCTCCACCCGCGGGCCGCCCGCAGACGCGCCAACTCCAGGCGCAGCGCGTTGAGGTCCGGATCGGGCGGCAAGATCGTCACCCAACCATCCGACGGTGCAGATACCTGCCCTGTCAGTGCAGACCTCTGCCCTATTTTTCGAGGTGACCATGGCAGCGAAAGGGCAGAGGTCTGCACTACGGTGTCGGCCGTCCCGCCGTACGGCGCGGTATCAGGAAGGAGGACACGCGCCCATGAGGCTGCGCATAATGTGCCCTGCGTCGCCCCGGGCCTGGACGGTGGAACTTAGGCACCAGACCGGCGCGCTCGTCCTCGTCTGCCAGCAGTGCCCTCAAGGCGGTCGCCAGGTAACGGCAACGGCCGCGCGATCGGCGGCCCTTGCCCACCTCGCCCGCCATGCCCGTGGTGATCTTCGAGCGCCTCACCTAAGGACCTGCCAGTGCCAGGAGCGCGGATGCCGCTGGCACCCCCGTCACCGCGGATGCGCCGGGCCCGTCCGCCTGCTCCTGGCCTGCGAGCGTGGCGGCCGGGTATGGCGCCTCGCCGACGCCTGCAGCGCCTGCGCTGCAGCAACGAGCCAGGCGGCCGTCGTGCCGGACACCCTACTGGCCAGGCAGCCCTACCCGCCTTCTCTGCGGCCGCGCCGCACCCGGTCACCCAAGGGACCGGGCGAGCACATCCGCGTGGGCGAAATCCTCAGCTACCTAGCTGTGGCCCTGCCCGCTGCCACCTCTGCCGAGGCGCGGCTGCTCGCCCTTCAGTGCGCGCTGCGGATGAACGCGCAAATGCAGATCGCGTTCCCCGCAGGCATGCTGAGCAGTCTCTGCATCGACACAGCTCAGGCTTGCCGCGAGCTGGAACGGGCTCGATGGCTGAGCGTTGTCGACAGCCCCGGAGCTGCCGGAATCACCGCAGAACTTCGCGATGCCGCCCTGCTTACCCAGGCGCCCGCGCGGCCCGATCGACGACGCGCGGCCGACTGGGCACTGCGCCACGGGTGCCCCGCCCGGATGGGGGCTGCGGAGCCCCAGCTGCAGCTACTGGGCGTCTACCTCTGTGCCCACAGCGATCCGTCCTCAGGGTACGGACTGCGCGAATGCGACCGGGTTATGCGTGACTGCGGCATGCTCGATCAAGGGCTTTCCGCTGCCCTGAACCGCCTGGCGGAGAGCGGCGTTCTCCAGGGATGGCAGATCTGCCCGGGTTTGGAGGAGGTGCACTGGACTCTTACGCAGGGGCAACGATGAGGGTTCCGACCCGTACGGCCCGAGACCGCGAGACGTCTCCGAGGACAAGGGCTGGGCGAGCGCATCGCTGTGCCGAGGTGGTCCGACACGATAGAAGCGCCGGCGAGCTCGGTATGCCTTGATCAACCTGACGTGTCCGGCTTTCTTACCGATGTACTGGGATGGCGAACCTGGGCACCTCGGTCTGCTTCAAGAACGAGTGCGGCCGGGCGACGTTTCAGCGCGATGAAACGGCCTGCCGGAAGAGGCGTATCGGGCCGATCGTCCCACTGCCCAGTCGACCTATGGGCGCTCCCAGGGGAAGAACAACACCATCACCGAGTGCACAGCCGAATAGGGCCAGTCCTATCCCTAGTGCGCTGACGCCAGGCAGAATTCCCGCCTGCAGCGAGAAGATTAAAATCGGCAGGAGATTGGAGAGTGCGGCCAAGGTGAGGCTCCTGCGTGAAAGTCTGAAGAACCACGTGAAAAGCATCACCACAAAGGAAATCATCTGCAAGGCGATCACGACGCTGAAGTCGTTCGCGCTGCCGTATCCGAGCTCCGCTCGTGGAGTGAAGACACCAGCCAGGACGAGTGCTGAGGCCGCGAGGTATGATGCGTCACCGTAACCGATTCTGCTGATGCAGACTGTTCCGAAGATCGCTCCGCAGAGAGAAATTGCCAGCGAGTACGGAATGATCGGCAAATCCTCACTGATAAGAGCGACGAAGACCGGCACGGCGAACAGGAAGGCGATTATGTCGCGCGCGCCGCGTACGCGGCGAGCATACGGACGGCTGAGCATTTCGATAAATTCTCTGCGAGACTCCGCCCGCCGGGCATACTTCCCTGCGACGACGAGCTCCATTATGGACGCCATAGCCAGTATTGTAGAAAATGTAAGCAGCACTGCACAATACAGCAGGAATAGATCCGGATCCATGAGTGCTTCTTTATACACGAGTTCGTATTCGTCGTAATTCGGATAGAGCAGGCTCTCCTCGCTGACAGCCATCCCCACTGCCAACAACGCGATCACCACGGACAGAACGAGGTGCATCAGACCCAGGCTGATGTCTCCGTAGGAGTAGTCCTTCCGGTGTCGTGCGGTGAGATTAGCCAGGTGGGCGCCAAGGGTGAGTCGTTCCGCATCCGGTTTTCCCGGGATGGTTGCAACCGTGCGGTCTACCTGCTGCCCCTTTGGGTCCAAGTACTGCTGGCTTGCCTGCACGGGGCGAGCACGCTTCGAGATGGCCAAGTCGCCGGATCCGTCGAACTTGTACTTCGGAAGGGGGTGCCGACCCGAAAGTCGGGTGTTCATGTGCCCAACCACCTCGGCCAGGCTGACGTCCCCCAAACCGTCGGAGCCGCCTGACCCCGCCTCAAGCGCGTCCGCCAGGGCCTGTGTGAAGGGGCTGGCTGTTCCTGGAGATTCCGCGTCGGCAGCCACGTCGACCGCACCGGATGCGGTGATGACGTATCTCCCCTTCCCCGCGAGGGAATCTGGGCTGACCTGAGCCCTACCTTTGAAAGCCCCGCTGTGACAGCAGTCGAGAACAACGACGACCGTGCTGGCCCGCGTCTTCTTCATGATCTTACTTAGCAAGTCCGTCGAAACCCCGGTGGAGACCATCCTGTTCTGTACCGAGTCCCTGCCGCAGAGAAAAAGTTCCTGCTGCTCTCGGATCCCGTGCCCGCTGTAGTAGAAGAGCAGAGTGTCCCCCGCGTTCCCCTTGGCGAAAAAGTCGTCGGCCAGCTCCATGATTTCTTTTGAGGAACGTTCGAAAAATACATCCACGTCTTCGGAGCGGAATTTTCCTGTTCGTGAATTTGTGAGCGATGACCAGAGGATCAACCCGTCTTTCCGCGGTCCCTCCAGTCGGGGAAAGCGGGACGGGTCATCAGGGAAGACAGAGTTGCAGATCACCAATGCGCGGTACACCGCCACCCCCGTTCCGCTATGTTGCCCTCAGGCAACGTGTAGATCGCCCGTATCGTACTCGGCGATCTACTTAGGGGAGGTTGGGATGACGGAATCGGTGAAGATCAGAATCCTGACGGAGGTCGTCGGGCTGGCAGCGGACCATCCGGTCACGCAGGAGGCGCTCGACGAGTTCGCGAGCGACGCCCAGGAGGTGCCGGGCCTCTCCGTGCAGGAGGGAGGCGTACCCGCCTCGGGCGAGAAGGGTGGTGTCTCGGAACTCATCCTGGCACCTGGAGCGCCGTCTGCTGCCTGGGCCGTGGTCAAACTCATCGAACTCTGGCTGCGGCGCGACCGCTCGCGCTCCATGACCATCACAATCCAGCGTGAAGACGGCGACCCGCTCACGGTGAACGTCTCAGGTGAACACATCTCGACTCAGGCACTGGAGACGGGCATCGCCAAAGCCTTCGGGGACGCCGAGGACGCACCAAAGGCCACAGAGGCCGACGAAGCGGCCGAGACGTAGACAAGCCCAGCGACACAGAGGCGGCGGGGGTTTGCAGCGTCGGCCACCCTCGCGGGTGACGATGGGCATCGTGACCCCATTACTGTAACGCTGTGCCTCGGGTGGGATGGGCGTGCCCCTGACGGCATCGGTGCACAGGTTGAGGGTTCAGCCAGCAGCCCAAGATCATTCTTGCCCAATTGGGCAACCCGTGCGGATGAGATCTGGGCACGCGCGGCCGCTTTCCGATCGCCCAGAACGCGCATGGGTCACCGTGAGTCAAAGCCTGTCTTCCAACTGCCGTCATCCGTGCAAAGCGGGGCGCAGCGGCGAGCGTGCCGAACGGAGGGGAGCAGGCGGGATGCTGAGACGGGCTCTCGCGGTGCCGCTGCCGCTCTCTTTCAGTGCGCGGCTGTTGCGCTCTAACCTCAGCCCATGAATTGGTTGGCAGCCTGTGGTCTGGGCGTGGCAGGCGGAGCAACGATGGAGGCACTCGCTGTCATCAAGTCTGTCAAGTGGCATCAGCAGATGCCGTGGAACGTTCCGCCGGAGGGCGAGCGCCCGCTGCCACCCAGGGCTGAGGTCGCCCCGGGCGAAGAGCGGACGCCACCTCCGGGGTGGCGGGCGTACTGCGTCGCCAGCGCACTCACCCTCTTGGTTAGCGGGGCGCTGCCCGCCGTCATCGTGGCGAGTTACCCAGAAGCCATATCCCCGATCGTGGCCTACTTCCTTGGTATCGGCGCGCTCTCAGTTGTGGAGCAAGTGACCGCGTTCATTCCCTTGGCCGTGACAAACGCCGTTGGCGCCGCATTGGGGGCAGTCCCGGGGGCGAGCGGGAATCCGTCAGGCGGAGCCAGCGTTGACACTCAGCAGGAGACCAATCCATCGGGGAGCGCGTCATGATCGCCGCAGAGTCGTTCCTGGGACGGGTGTTGGCTGTGGTTTCCAAACGTGCCCCCGGCTTCAGACCCCCCTATCCAGCCGCCCACCCCTATCCTGAGGGTGAGGGAGCAGGCACCCGCGGTGTGGCGGAGCTGAAACGGGCACGTGGCACAACGCATCCGTCCGTTGGGACGGACGCACCTGCCCCGGGCGTTCGGCGAGGGGCGGTTGGAGCGCGGCGACGCTGCCCATCGTGCGGCCAAATGCAGCAGTTCCGGCCCCTGACGAGCAGCGAGAGCGACTACTTGCGCGGCCAAGGCGTGAGAGACGCGAGCGCCTACATGCGCTGCACGTCTCCAGGATGCCTAGCCTTCGGCACCGCGATGCAAACGCGACCAGCAGGCCCAAGCTCGCTGCCACCGCCCCCCTCCTGATCGGTAGCGCCGGCCCTTCCTCTTCGTTCACGAGAAGAGGAGGACGGCTGTCCTTGGCGGAGGGAGGAATCATCCAGGTCGGACAACTTCCGGGCGATCAGCACCCTGATCCGGGCCAGGGTCCACCGCTGGTCCTCCCAGCCATGCACGGCGGGCCCCAACGCCAACTCTTGCTCCAACTCGACGAACTGCCCGTCGGACAGCTTGGGCAGTTTCGGCGGTCCCGCGGACGCCAGCGCGTCCAAACCGCCCTCCCGCCAGGCACGACGCCAGCGCTCCACCGACCGCTCACTGACCCGCAGATCCCTCGCGATCACCGCAGTTCTCTCACCACGAGCGAACCGCTCGCCCGCCTCGTACCGGATCCGCTCCCGAAACCGCCGCCGCTCCGCGGTCAGCCCACCACCCTGCGCGTACCGCATACCACCGGCCTACCGCAGGGATCACCACCCGTCACCACCCCCAAAAGGTCAGTAGTTAGGCCGTGCGGCAGGTCGAGTGCTGCCGGATAGGCGACCAACCAGGCTTGGTTTCGTAGTCGCGGGCCAGGCGCCGGTGCAGCATGAGCCAGCCGTGGACCGCGGCAAGCCGGATTCCAAGATGCACATCTTGTCGGACGCGAACGGACTGCCCCTCCTCGTCGGCGTCTCGGCTGGCAACACGCACGACAGCGAAGGGCGGAAGCCCATGGTCGGGGGTCACTAAACGAGACACGACCCCGATCGCGGCCGGTTCTTCAGGCCCCAGCGGCTGCATGCGGCGCTCCACTGGCCACCTCGGTTGCCTTGCCCGCATGCCAGCAGAGAAACACGGTAGGTACTGGAACCCGGCAGCTCGTCGAATGTAGCGGTGAGGCGTTGATTCGCCTGCGATGGGCTGAATGCGCGGTTAGCCTGGATGGCTCGGGGATCGCGTTCGGGGGTGAGTGGCATGGCGCGAGTCGTGCTAGTGCACGGGATCGGCCAGCAGTACGAGGGACCGGAGTTGCTCTCACTGCGGCTGGGGACCGCGCTGCGTGACGGTGTGCGCCTGGCGTCGGGGATACGGCTGACGCAGGACGATGTGACGTGTGCTTTCTACGGGGACGTGTTTGTCGAGCCTGGTACGCGATCTGACGAGCTGCCGCCCTGGAATGAGCACGATGTTGAGAAGGGGCTTGAAGCGGACCTTCTTGGCGCGTGGTGGCAGCAGGCTGCGGCGATCGATGAAGGTGTTCCTCCCGTCGAGGAGGAAGACACGCGCGGGGCGGTGGGGTTCGGTGCCTCGCGGCTGCTGTTGTCGCAGCGAGTGCGGGCAGCCTTGGACGCGCTGTCCAGCGCACGGTTCTTCAAGCCGGTGACGGAGCGGATGTTGATCGGTGAGTTGAAGCAGGTGCGCCGCTATCTGGACGAGCCGCCTGTCTGGCAGGCGGCTCGCGCCGCGGTGGCAGCGGATATTCAGGCTGATACCAGGGTCGTAGTGGCGCATTCGCTGGGGTCCGTGGTTGCGTACGAGACGCTGTGTGAGCACCCTGAGTGGCCGGTGACGGACCTGGTGACGGTGGGCTCGCCGCTGGGCCTGCCGGTGATCTTCCGCCGTCTTAGCCCTCTGCCAGCAGAGGGCCGTGGCGCGTGGCCGGGGAGCGTAGTGCGGTGGACGAACATCGCGGACCCCGGCGACATCGTCGCCCTCGTGAAAACCCTGGCACCTTGCTTCGCGCCCGGGCCTGCCGGAGCGGTTGCCGACCGGACGATTACCAACGGGGTGCAGATGCATGATCTCCAGCGGTACCTGACGGCGCCAAAGACCGCGTCGGCGATTGCCGTGGGACTGCAGGGGTAGCGATGGTGTCTACACCGCAGCCGTCCCAGTCTCACCATCTGGGCCGGGGGGAGGGGCGACGCTTCCTGATCACTGCCGGGGTGGAGACACACCAACACCCGGGAATCACTGATTTGGCTGGTGCGGGGCGGGACGCCGAGCGGATGCGCGAGCTGCTGGAGCCCATGGGCTACACCCATGTGCTTCCCGGCCTCGTCCTCAACCCGACACGGGCCATGCTCGCCGAGGGTATCGAGAACTGGGCGGAAGAAGCGCTGCTGGGCCCACAGGACATCGTGGTGGTGTACTTCGCCGGCCACGGCTTCCGAGCCGCTGACCGTCATTACCTCCAGTGCACCGACAGCCAGCCCGGCCGCCGTGCACGGGCCCTAGCTGCTGAAGACCTGGCGCGCCCGCTGGTGATGAGCGAGGTCGGGCACTTGCTGGTCATGCTGGATACCTGCTACGCCGCGGCCGGCACGCAGGACATCAACAGGCTGGCCGGTGAACTCGCCCACCTCCACCGGGAGCGGGCGAACCGCTGGCACTTGGCGGCCGCACGAGCCAAGGATCGCGCCAAGGACAATGCATTCGTGGATGCGCTCACCGATGCGTTCACCAACCCCCGGCACGGCGTCACCCAGCAGTTCATGAGCGTGCGGGAAGTCACCGAACGCGTCAACGAGTATTTCGCCCAGCACCGGCGGCTCCAGCAGGCCCGTCTGACCACGTCAGAGACCGACGGCCAGGACCCCTTCTTTCCCAGCCGCATCTTCATCCCTGGCCTGCCCACCGACGGCATCGACCTCGCCGCCCTGGCCCAATTGCGCCGCCGTCACGCGGGGTTCTTCGGTCCACGCAGCCGGGGCGTGGAGCATGTTGGCGAGCGCGGCGACTACTTCATAGGCCGTACACGCGCGCTGCAGGAACTTACGGCCTTCCTCACCACAGCCGACGCTGAGCACGACCGCAAGGCCCGCGTTGTCACCGGAAAGCCCGGCTCAGGCAAGTCGGCCTTGCTGGGGCGTCTGCTGACGTGCAGCGACCATACCCAGCCTGAACCAACAGCGTCCCTCTCTGCCGGGCTGCACAGCGCATCATCAGCGACCGCAGGCCGTCCTCCGCTGCCGGTGATTCCCCTGCATGCGCGCCGCGTGCCATTGGAAGATCTGGTGGCCGACCTTGCCGCGGCTCTGGGCCTGCCCGCCGAAGCAGGGCGGGACGACATCCTGACCGCCTTGGCAGCACGGACCGACCCGGTGGCTGTCGTAGTCGATTCTCTGGATGAGGCCGGGATCGCCGGCGATGCCGGTGAGAGCCTGCGCGTCGCCCGTGAACTCCTCCAGCCCTTGTCCGTAATGCCGTCCGTACGGCTCGTGATCGGTACCCGATCCCCTCAAATTCGAGCCCTCGGCCACGCCGTCCTGGTCATCGACCTAGACGAGCCGGTCTACCTCACCGCCGGTGACATCGTCGCCTATGCCCAAGCCCTCCTTGAAGACGCCGAGGATCCCCACTCCCGCTCTCCGTACCGGGGCCTGCAAGACCTGGCGGCCACTGTTGCCGCCGGCATCGCCCGGCGCGCAGGTTCGTCCTTCCTGGTGGCCCGGATGACCGCACGCGCTCTCGTCCACGGCCAGATCCGCATCGACACCAGCCGGTCCGGCTGGCGCGAACGCCTGCCCAGTGACGCCGGGGAGGCGTTCGCAGCCTACCTCGACCGCTTCGGCACGCAGCGCCCCAAAGTTGAACGGCTCCTGCGCCCGCTCGCATACGCCCAGGGCACCGGTCTGCCCTGGTCCACTCTCTGGGCGCCACTCGCCGAAGCCCTCTCGGGCGTGCCCTGTTCCAACGACGATCTCGACTGGCTCCACGCCCATGCCGGCGCCTACATCACTGAAACCTGCTCACCGCACGGATCCACCTACCGGCTCTTCCACGAGACAATGGCCGAACACTTGCGCCGCCCCGCTCGAGCAGCCGACGACCAAGCCCTCATCGCCCTCACACTCGCTCGCCTGGTCTCTACCGATCCAGTAACCGAACTCACCGACTGGCCCGCGGCTCACCCCTACATCCGCCACCACGTCGCCACCCACGCCGCCGCCGGCGACATTCTCAACGGCTTCGTGCGTGACGCCGAGTACCTCGTCCACGCTCACCCCCCACATCTCCTAAACGCGTTCGCCTTGCACACTCCGGCCATGCAAACGGCGGATTCCCGCCTTGCCGCCGCGGTCTACCGCGCCTCAGCCAACATCCACATCACGCTCCCCCCCGACCAGCGCCGCGACATCCTCGCGATCGATGCCGCCCGCTACCAACAACCTCACCTTGCCTCCCGCTTGTCCCGCACCCGCCCCTGGACGCCCCGCTGGGCAACCGGCACCCTCGTTAACCCCGCTCACCACGCCACCCTCACCGGCCACACCGACTGGGTGGGTGCGGTGGCGATAACGCAGATCGAGGACCGCCCGCACGCCGTCACCACCAGCTCCGACCACACGGTGCGGGTGTGGGACCTGGAAGCGGGCACCAATAGGGCCACCCTCACCGGCCACACCGACCAGGTGAATGCGGTAGCGATAGCACAGATCGAGGACCGCCCGCACGCCGTCACCACCAGCTCCGACCACACGGTGCGGGTGTGGGACCTGGAGGCTGGGACTGAACGCGCCGTTCTCACCGGCCACACCGACCAATTGAATGCGGTAGCGATAGCACAGATCGAGGACCGCCCGCACGCCGTCACCACCAGCTCCGACCACACGGTGCGGGTGTGGGACCTGGAAGCGGGCACCAATAGGGCCACCCTCACCGGCCACACCGACCAGGTGAATGCGGTAGCGATAGCACAGATCGAAGGCCGCCCGCATGCCATCACGAGAGGCCTCGAGAGCAGGGTGCGAGTGTGGGACCTGGAGGCTGGGACCGAACGGGCCACCCTCACCGGCCATACCAGCCTGGTATTCGCGATTGCTATAACGCAGATCGAGGGCCGCCCGCATGCTGTCACCACCAGCAACGACCGCACGGTGCGGGTGTGGGACCTGGAGGCTGGGACTGAACGTGCCACTCTCACCGGCCACACCGACCAGGTGATTAGGCTGGCGGTGACGCAGATCGAGGGCCGCCCGCATGCTGTCACCACCAGCCACGACCACACGGTGCGGGTGTGGGACCTGGAGGCTGGGACCAAACGCTCCACCCTCACCGGCAACATCGGCCAGGTGAATGCGGTGGCGATAACGCAGATAGAGGGCCGCCCGCATGCCCTCATCGGCGTCGACCACACGGTGCGGGTGTGGGACTGGGAGGCTGGGACTGAACGCGCCGCTCTCACCGGTCACACCGGCCAGGTGAATGCGGTGGCGATAACGCAGATCGAAGGCCGCCCGCATGCTGTCACCACCAGCTCCGACCACACGGTGCGGGTGTGGGACTTGGAGGCTGGGACAGAACGAGCCGCCCCCACCGGGCACATCGACTGGGTGAATGCG
>NZ_JBVJPC010000001.1:516360-861211 GCF_055582845.1 Streptomyces sp. NPDC107471
GGTGGCGGTGACGCAGATCGAAGGCCGCCCGCATGCTGTCACCACCAGCTCCGACCACACGGTGCGGGTGTGGGACTTGGAGGCTGGGACAGAACGGGCCTCCCTCAGAGGCCACCTTCGGCCGGTGCTTGCGGTGGCGGTGACGCAGATCGAAGGCCGCCCGCATGCTGTCACCACCAGCTCCGACCACACGGTGCGGGTGTGGGACTTGGAGGCTGGGACAGAACGAGCCACCTCCATGGTCGACTATAGGACGGTGCTTGCGGTGGCGATAGCACAGATCGAAGGCCGCCCCCATGCCATCACCACCAGCGATGACGAAGGAGCGGTGGGGGTGTGGGACGTGGAAGCGGGGACCGCACGCACCTTCCTCGACTGCCCGGGGCTCGCGGTGGCGATTGCGCAGATCGAAGGCCGCCCCCATGCCCTCATCACTCATAACGACCTCACCAGAGACGGCAGAATGGTGCGGGTCTGGGACCTGGAATCTGGGGCCCAACGGACCACCCTCACCGGCCACACCGACCAGGTGAATACGGTGGCGGTAACCCAGATCGAAGGCCGCCCCCATGCCATCACCACCAGCGATGACAGCACGGTGCGGGTGTGGGACCTGGAGACTGGCACCGAACGGGCCACCCTCACCGGCCACACCAGCGAAGTGCTCGCGGTGGCGGTGACGCAGATCGAGGGCCGCCCGCATGCTGTCACCACCAGCAACGACCGCACGGTGCGGGTGTGGGACCTGGAGGCTGGGACTGAACGTGCCACTCTCACCGGCCACACTGACCGGGTAAATACGGTGGCGGTGACGCAGATCGATGGCCGCCCCCATGCCATCACCACCAGCAACGACCACACAATGCGGTTGTGGGACATGGTTTTAGCACATCCGGTAACCGTGACCTACATACCGCTATCGGTTTATAGGCTTGTCACGTATGGCAGTACCGCGTTCTTGACTATGGCAAGTGAGATTTTGGTTCTTGAGCGAAAGTCGGAAGAGTGAGCATGGTCGATGCGTCTGCTCATCATCCTTGCATAGGCTAACGACGACTAATGGAGCGAGCTTGACCGCGTCCTACGTAGTGAGGCGTCGTTGAGCCGGGCACGGGGCGGGGTACGTGGAGTTGGATTGTTCCGGAGGGGTTGTGGGAGATCGCGAGGCCGTTGATCCCGCCGTCCAAGGTGCGGCCGCAGGGTGGAGGCACCTTGGCCACGCCTGATGGGACGCTGTTCGCGGCGATCGTCTACGTCATGGTTAGCGGCTGCGCCTGGCGCCCACTGCCGCCCTGCTTCGGCTTTCGAAGTCGACGGCCCACCGCCGTTCCTGATCTGGTCGCGGGCCGATGTCTTGGGGCCGACAGCACGAGGCCGTGCTGCACCAACTTGACGACGCCGGCCTGGTCGATGTCACCCGCGTCGTCCTCGACACCGCCCACGTCCGCGCTAAAAAGGGGGCGAATACACAGGTCCGAGCCCCGTGGACCGCGGCAAGCCGGATTCCAAGATGCACATCTTGTCGGACGCGAACGGACTGCCCCTCCTCGTCGGCGTCTCGGCCGGCAGCACGCACGACAGTGAAGGGCTGAAGCCCATGGTCGAGGGTCGCCGAACGAGACACGACCTCGATCGCGGCCGGTTCTTCAAGCCCCAGCGGCTGTATGCGGACAAAGGCTACGACTGCGCCGACCTGCGGAAATAGGTACGCGGCAAGCGCATCGGAGTACGGATCGCACGCAAAGGCATCGAGTCCAGCGGGCGATTGGGCCGCCGCCGCTGGGTCATCGAGCGGACGATGTCCTGGCTGTCCGGCTACCGACGTCTGAACCCTCGCTACGAGCACAATCCCCGCAACTACCTGGCCTTTCTCGGCTTCGCCGCTGCTGCGTGCTGCTACAAACGACTCGTCCGCCTGACCACGTAGGACACGGCCTTAAGCCTCCTGGCCCTGCGCGTGAGGTCACGTCAGGAACGCGAACAATGGTGCAACTGCCCCCTCGATCCCAGTGACCAGATCGGAAAGTGTTGGAATGATGGGCTCGCCGCTGACGACGCCCCCCTCGCCAAAGGCAACATCAAAGCTGAACGAATGAGCCCCACCCACTCCTCGGTCGGCGCCTTCCTTGACTGCCTTCTTTACCCGAAATACTTCCTCGCCGTCTTGAAGTGGGTATGCTCTATCGGCTGGCTTCAGAGGAACCACTAGGGGGTCTATGCCAGGGACGCTAAAAGACACGTTGACACTGCCGAGAGCTACACCAGTGGTAACGAGCAGGTGATGTTTGTCCTCGATATCCAGCTGATGCAGGCGCCAGAAGCGCTCGTCGCCGCCAGAGAAGGGTTGCAGAGCCTGTACTGCCGCTATGGCGGCTGGTGATGAGCCCCTCAGGTCCGCTTGGTACCTCTCCCTGAACTTATCCCGACTCTCCGCAATCGGAAACATAGTGCGCTTATTTGGCGTCCCTCCGCCAGCTATCACCAGCTGCCAAGCAAGGTAGTCCAAGGCTGATCGCGCATTGTGGATAGCATCACCCAACAGCAGACTCATCTCGATCGGTGGGGACTCGCTTACCTTGACGCGATAGACTAGATCACCAGTCGCTAGCTCCTCCTCCGGGTGAATCCCAAACGGCCTGCGGTCTCTATATGTGCGGATCGCTCCCTCGAGCTCAGCGGTGTGCACTCGCGATCGTCCGAACTTCAATCGCACCTCGGTATCCAGACCCATATGTCCATGGTCGCCCTCGTGGGAGGATCCGCCTCTTGGCGCCCGAGTACTGGCTGGGGAAGGCAGGGCTTGGCGTTTGGCGCGACGAGTTCGCCTTCCGGCGAACCGTGGACACTCGGCGCCCCGCCAGGCAGGACAGCGACGCGGTCGCCGGTCTCCGACCAGTTCGAACAGCGCATCCGGGTTCTAATGGCCGAGATAGCACTGACCGTCCAAGCCCGCCGCCTGCTCAGCCGGCGGGAGGCTGAGGCTGGGTGGGCAGGAGGCGGACGACGGGGCCAGGAGACGCCAGTTGCTGGCGTAGCTGACGGTTCTCCAGAGTCAACTGGTTGACGACCCTGACCAGGGCCTCGCGGTCAGCCCGCAGCTCGCCGAGTTCGAGCAGGTCTGTCTCACGGAGCTCCTTGAGTTTCACAATTCGCTTGCGTAGCCGCACTTCGGCGTCCGTGGGCTGGCCCCGTTCCTTGACCTTCGCGTAGAACTCGTTCTTCAGGTCCAGGTGGCGCTGGGTGAGCGCGTTGCGGGGAACACCAGCTTCGGCGGCCAGGGCCACGATCGTCATGGCACCGCTCGAGTGCTCGGCGGCACCAGCCATGATGCGGTCCATGGCGGCGCGGATGCGGTCGCGTTCGTCGAGGGCCGGGCTCACTGATCGGACTTCCTGAGAGTGATACGGGTTAGGCGATGCTGGTCGGCGGCCTCGCGCAGGCGGGCCGCGCTGGTCCGGAAACGCTGCGCGAGAGCGTGCGGGACGTGCCGGGATTTCAACTCCAACTCCTCGGCTCGTTGTTGGAGTTGATCGGCTTGGTGGTCGGTGCGGGCGATGTTCGCGCAGGTGCTCACGCAGCGGTCCAGGGACGGGGCACTCTTGGCGCCCTCGCGCCGGCATAGTGCCTTGTCGGCCTTGTAGACGCACATCAGCAGTGCGTTCTGGTTGTCATAGACGGCCAAATCCGGGTTGCTCATGACGTTGCGGGCCTGCCGCGGGGTAATGAGGGTGCCCACGAACTGGGGTGCATGAGCTGCTGCGTTGATGGCCCGGCGGGCCGCCGGACCCGAAAGGCCTTCCCCCGCTTCCAGGCCAGCCTGGAGGTCAGCGACGGTGTCGATGGTGGCGCGGGCGGTCTCCACGTCGAGCAGATCGTGGATGCCGTCTCTGCTGCGGGCAGCATAGCTGGCACTGATTGCGGTGCGCATATGGCCGTACTGAACGGCCAGGGCTACCAGACCGCCGGGGCGGCGGGCGATGTGCCAGGCCAGTGTGCGGCGAAAGCGGGTAGCAGACACACCGCCGTGTTGGTCGGGGGGAATGGTCTCGCCCGGCCGCTCGAGGCGGACTGCTTCCCCGTTGGCCCAGGTGATGAAGTCCGTGATGCGCTGTCCCATCGTCTCCGCGTTCAGCGATCCCACCCCGGGCCGGGAGGCCATCAGGTCGTGGGCTTTGTGGTCGAACAGGAGCTGGCCGTCGGGGACGAAGCGCTCCAGGACGCGGATCGCGTGGACGACCGGGGCGATGGCGACCCACGGGACGTCGCGCAGTTGGCCCGAGGACAGGTGGTTGCCCATATCGTCGCGGGCGGTCTTGTAGACGTGCCCGCGGATGAGGTGCCTGCCTCCGTCCTCGGGGTCCGGGCAGCAGCCCGTGCGCAGGCCGAGCACTTCGCCAGGGCGCATGCCCGTCAGATAGGCGATGACGATGAAGCAGGCGGTGCCCAAATGCCTCATGAGCGTCGCAGCCTCGGAGTAGTCGATCACCGACCGCCAAGGCAAGCTGTCGACCTTGCCAGTGACGGGTGAGGCAAGAGGGCACGGTCCCGGGTTCTCCTTCACGCGTGCGCCCCATCCCCACCCGCGGGTTGCGTGCTGCAACTGCGCAATGGAGGCACCGGTGGTGCCCGCGATGTAAGCGTGGGCCAGGCGGTGCTCGCCCTTGGTGAAGACGGCGGGAACCGGACGGTTCTCGGCAGCGATGTCGTCCAGGTAAGCCCGCAGAGCCGTGCGCGAGTCACTGCTCGCCTTCTGGCTCAGGGCTGCGGTCCGCAGGCGCTGATGTTCGCTCCAGGCGGTCAGGATGTCGCCCGCGAAGTCGTCCACCATCCGCATCGCCCAGATCAGGAGCGGGCCCATCGTCTGCTCGGTGACCGGGTCGGTGGCATTCTCTCCGGCCGAGGTGGCCGCCGGGAGATAGTCATCCGCTCCCTCCTGTTCCCACGGAGGCTCACACACCCCGATCGGAGCAGGGCTGACCTGGTCAAAGGCCCACAGGCGCGTCAGGGCCGTCAGCACCCCGCTCACCTCGCCGCGAGTTAGACCGCGTCCCCGGACACCGGCCACATGCTCCTCCAGCAACTGCGGCGTGATCCCGGCGAGCGTGGTGAGACCGCGCTGGTGCAGCCAGACAGCCAGGCGCCGCCAGCGCAGCACCGTGGCGTAGAAGGCGGAGGAACCCATCCGCGACCGCCAGCCAGCCCCCCGGCCGTGGAGGAAGCCGTTCGGTAGACCACCGTTGATCATCGTCCAAGCGAGGAGCCGGAACTCTTCCCGCATTCCGGCCGGGAACTCGTTCCAGTGGATGACGTGCCGGGTCGCGCTCGGGTTGTCGACCAGAGGTGCCAGGGGCCAGGCGCTGGCGGCGTAGGCGGCGACGGGTCCGGTGTAACCGGCAACGAGCCACTCAGTACCGATGGCCGGATCACCGGGTTGAGGAAGACGGGACGGACGCGGCAAGGCGTCGGCGAGCAGGGTCACTGGGCGAAGTCCCCTTTGAGAAGGTGGTCGATCATGTCCCGGTCGGCCCCCGTCACGTCCTGGAGCGCTTTGTCCCATGCGGGTGGGCCCAAGAGTTTCCTCAGATGGTTCAGGCGGGCGTGGATGTCGTACCAGTCGGCGTGCCACTCGGCGGGATCCATGACACTTCGGAGGTTCTCCAGTGCCTGGTGGAGGTGGGCGAGACGGGGGTGGTGCCCCGGATGGATACGGGCATTGGGGCAAGCCAGACACAGCAGGAAGGAGGCCGAGCAGCTGACGCCGTGTGCGGTGAAGGGGCTGTGCTTGCTGTCGTGGCAGTCCGCTGTCGCGGCCAGTTCGTCCTGCGGGTCGGGACGATTCCGCAGAACGGCGACCAGCACCGTCTCACGAGCCTTGTGCAGGGCCGAGGCGGCCCCGTCAGCGATGGTGCCGGCGGCTTCCTGCTGTGCCTGACGGTCCGGCAGAACGTAGACGCTGTCGTGAGTGTCCTGGGTGTTCTGGCCCGGCTCACGCCGGTGCAGGACATTGACTGTGCGCCGGGTGCGCCGGAACGGCGATCCCGATAGGCCCTCAGCCCTTGCCCAGACGCTCGCGTAGGCCGTGGTCGTGCCGACGCCGAACGGTCCGACCCGGACGATGTCCTCGCCGTAAGCCCGTCCGGAACTATCGCGCCAGATCAGGAGCCGGTCCAGGTCAGGGGCCTGCTCGTGGACCACAGCGCGGGCGAAGGCGGTGACTTCCAGCGCCTGCGTAATCAGCCGTCCGGGTGAGGCGGCGCCGAAGTCGGCGAGGTTGCGGGTCTCGAAGTGTCGGCCGCGGCCTCGGCGCTGTTTCTCCAGCTCCAGCCGATAGACGGGGAAGCCGTCCTCGCCTGGATCCGGTGCCGCTCGGGGAGCGGCCAGGTGCGCTGCCGTCGACAGGTTCAGTCCGTGCTCAACGGTCAGCAGCGTCGCCAGTGCCGTCATCTCGGACAGATTGGGAAACAGGCGTCGCCACGTGTACAACGCGTTCGCCCCGCCCAGCGGCCGGATATAGCGGTAGACAGGCCTGCGCCGACCGCCCTGCCCAATGTAGTGGGGAGTGTCCCCGGTGCGGGCCATGCAGTCGAGCGCCTCACCCACCAGCCACTCGTCACTGCCCTCTGCGTACTCACCAGCCCTCCAGGCCGCCAGGCGGGCGGCGTTGGCGGTGATGCGCAGGTGAGCGGCCCTGAAAATGCGCCGTGCCACGGTGGCGACCTGTGTGAACTCGGCCGGGCCATAGGACTGTTCCGATGCCTTGACCGGGGTGCTTCGTTCGATGATGGCTTCCCGGGCCGTCTCGCTCAGGCGCGAATCCTTCCGCAGCAGCCGGGCGATGAGTTTGACCTGGGTGTTTCCCCCCGACCTTGCAGGGCGGCTGAGTTTCCACTCCTTCCAGACGACCGCCGTCACGTCGTCCACGTCCTCGACCTCCGGATGGTGCTCTGACATGAACGTCGTGAATGTCCGGACAACCCAGAACGCATTGCTACTCGTGTCGAGTGAGTCCCAGATTCCGCGTGTGCAGCACCCTGCGAACAGCCGTGCCAGTGACGCCTTAAGCGGGGCCGGTCCCTGACATTGTGCGAAGTCGTAGCGGGCGATGCGGCCCTTCTTGTCGAGGTGTTCGACCAGCAGCGTGCCCGGAACCTGCGTCGGCGGTCGGCGGGGAGGCTCACCGGGCGGCAGTGCCGCCTTGCGTCCACGGCGGCTCATGCCGCGGTCATTCTGTCGTCGATGTCCTGGATTCCCTCGGCTTCCCGGGCCAGCCGGGCGAAGACCGAGTCGAGCGACCCTGCCGCAGCCTCACCCGCCTGCGATGCGGGCGCTGTTGCCAGCAAAGACCGTAGTTGCAGGTCAGCGACCGGCGCCAGATAGTGCTCGACAGTCGTCTCACGGCTTGCGTGACCGAGTAGATCCTGGACCATCCGCCAGGGGTCGCCGTAGAGCAGCCGGTAGTCCCGGCGTTCCTCCGGAGTGAGACCGAACCGCTCGTCCATGAGGTGATGCAAGATCACCAACATGTAGAGCGCGAAACTGTGCCGGCATCCGTGCGGCGTCAGATAGGGCGCATCCACCACACCTGGCACCAGCCTCAGCGGGCTCGTGCCCTCGGGCGCAAGGACCTTCTTGCACCGCGTGTTGGCAGTCCTGAAAACGCCCTCCCACGAGGACGGCAGGAACGGCAGGCCCTGCTCGTTCAGCCACAACCACAGCGGCTCAGGACCGCGCGGACCCTCGGTGTAGAACGTCAGTCGTTTCGCGGCGGTGGCTAGATTCAGGTCGGTCTCACCCACAACACCGTCCTGGTCGTACCAGTGGATGATCCGGCGGGGGCCTCCGGTGACCTCGGTGACCAGCCGCATCTCGGGCAGGCTCTCGTATCGGCCCGCCGCCTGGGCCTTGCGGATCACTGCCGCCCGGGAAGACTCCGCGTAGCTCTCGATCTCTCCCACCACACCGGCCGAGACGTAGTACGTGCGCGACTTCTTGGACCGTGTCACCGCCTCGGCCACCCGGCCCGCGTAGTAGCGGCCGCCGTCAAGCTTCAGCGTCGGGACCTCGAACGTCAGCAGCGAAGACCCCTCCAGCAGCCGCATTCCCGAGCTGTAGAGCAGGTGGGCGCAGGCGACGTTGCGATCCTCCAGTCGTCCGGCCCACTCACGTGTCGGCAGTCCCTCCCGGGTCTGGCAGCGCAGGCCCACGTCCACCCAGCGACGGAAGGCACGCGGAGTAAGCCAGTGCACGTTGCTGCCTTTGGCGTCTCCCGATCTAAGCAGGGGGATCTCCATCATCTTCCCGTCCCGGCCCATGATTTGATGGGTCAGCACAGGGTTCACCGGCACAAACGCGTTGCTGGCACGGCAGGCCCAGTTGTACAGACCGCTCAATGCCGCGAGTTCACGATTCCACTTCGCCCCACCCACATGCTGCGGATTGGCAGGGGCCTCTTGACGCCAGTACTGATAGTCGCTCAGGTCAGCGGCGTCGGCCTGCGTCCATAGCTTCCCCCTCTGCCACAAGAAATTGAAGTAGAGGCAGAGGTCAGTGACGTAGTTACGCTTCGTCTCAGGGGTGTAGTGGACGAACGGGGAGCTGCTGAAGTAGAGGCCCAGCAACTCGTCGACCCGGTAATCCGGTGCGAGCAGAATGGGAGAACCTGGGCGTACCCCCACCGACGCCTCCCGGGCGGCAAGGTCCTCCCACCCCGTCAACGGGTCCAGCCGGGTACGGTTCTGCGCCCTTGCCGTCGGTACCCAAAACATACGCCATTCCGCCACAGTCCCGCCCTGCTATATCGGCTTCAACACGCTGATCCAACAGGGAAGGTACGACACATCGCCAACCGCCAGCCCGGCGGCGGCCACCCCGTGATCACCCGGGTCAACGGCGGCGGCTGCACGACCGCGAGCACGAACACGAACGCGCAGACGGCGCACCACCAGGGATGTCCCAGCAACCGCCGCCCGACGAGCAGCACCAGCCCGGTGACGAGAGCGAGCAGCCCCGCCCCCGTCCAACTGCCCGGCCAGTCCACTCCCCCGCCGGGCAGCGACGCCCCCGTCCGGGCGACGTCCGCGATCCACCCGGCGGGCCAACTCGCGCCCCAGGCAAGCGCCTCGGCCACCGGCATCGCCACGGGTGCCGTCGCCAGCGCCGCGAAGCCCAGCACGGTGGCCGGGGCGACCGCGAACTCCACGAGCAGATTGCACGGCACCGCCACCAGGCTGACCCGCGCCGACAGCACGGCGACCACCGGCGCGCACAGGGCCTGCGCGGCAGCGGCGGCGGCCAGCGCCTCCGCGAGCCGCGGCGGCACCCGGCGCCGGCGCAACGCCAGGCTCCAACGCGGCGCGAGCGTGAGCAGGGCCCCGGTGGCCAGCACGGAGAGCAGGAAGCCGTAACTGCGGGCCAGCCACGGGTCGTACAGCACCAGCAGCAGGACGGCCGTCGCCAGCGCCGGGATGAGGGACCTACGGCGTCCGGTCGCGAGGGCGAGCAAGGCGACGGCTCCGCAGGCGGCGGCCCGCAGCACGCTCGGGTCCGGCCGGCACACCACGACGAACCCGAGGGTAAGCCCGCCGCCGAGCAGCGCGGTCGCCCGCAGCGACACCCCGAGGCGGGGCGCAAGGCCCCGTCGTTCGACGAGTTGGGCGAGTCCGGGCGGCCCGATGAGCAGGGCGAGCAGGATCGTGAGGTTGCTGCCCGAGACGGCGAGCGTGTGTGCGAGGTCGGTCTCCTTGAAGGCCTCGTCCAACTCGGGTGTGATCCGCGCGGTGTCCCCGACGACGAGCCCCGGCAACAGGGCCCGCGCATCCGCCGGCAACCCGTCGGTGGCCTCCCGCAGCCCCGCCCGCAACCGCCCCGCGAACCTCTGCGTCCCCGACGCCTCCCCCACGACCTCGGGGCCGGCCCGGTCCCGCACCCGCAGAACGGCCGCGACCCGGTCGCCCCCGACCAGCGCCGGCGCGGCACGCGCGGTGACCCGCACCCGCGTGGACGGCAACAACCCGAGCCAGGGCGAGCGAGCGGGACCTTCGACGGCGGGCGTCGAGCCGTGCGTGGCCCTACCGGCCCCACTGCCCCTACCGGCCCCATCGCTCCCGGAACGGTCGGCGGCCGTCAGCTCTCCTCCCGAACCGGCCCCCGCACGCGCGTCGACGATCAACAGCACCGGCGCCCTCGTCGCCACCACTGCCCCGTCCTCCGTCTCCACCCGCCGGACGTCGGCCTCGATGACGACAGCGGTCGGGGCCGCGTGGTCCCCCGTGATCCGGGGCCGGGTCAGCCGGGGGTCGGCGGTCACCTGGACCTCGGCGGTCACGGTGGCGTACTGCCGGGCCAGCGCGGGCACCGGCCCCCGCCGCAGATCGGCGCCGTGCAGTCCGGCCGAGGCGGCGGCCGCCGCGACACAGAGCAGCACGGCGGCGACCGGCACCCGGCCGTTCCCACCGGGGCCCCGTGTCCCCCTCACCGTCCACCGCCCCTGCGCCTGCCCCCGCCCCCGTCCCCGCCACGACAGCAGCGCGCAGGCGAGGACCAGACAGCCGGCCACCAGCCCCGTGAGCCATCCCGACGACACGTCCAGGGCCACCGCGGCCGTGGCCCAGGCGGCGAGAGCCGCCGGTACCAGCCGCAGATCCGTGGGCCCCTCCTGCCGCGGGTGAGCACTCCCGAGCCGCGTCCCCGAGGCGGCGTGCACAGTGGCCCGTGCACGTGACGCCTCCTCGTGCCTCCGCGGCACCTGCGGGCCGCGCCTCATGGCTGTACGAGATTCCGCAGATCGGCGAAGCGGCGGTCGCCGATGCCGTTGACCTCGCGCAGTTCGTTCACCGAGCGGAAGCCGCCGTGCCGGGTGCGGTAGTCGAGGATGTGCTGGGCCAGCACGGGGCCGACGCCGGGCAGGGTGTCGAGCTGGTCGACGGTGGCGGTGTTCAAGGAGACGGGAGCGGTCGCCGTACCCGCCGGACCACCGGCGACGGGACCGCCCGCGCCGGGTACGGGGGCCGGTGCGGGTGCGGCGGGGCCGCCGACGACGACCTGCTCGCCGTCCACGAGGAAGCGCGCCCGGTTGAGCGTGTCGGTGTTCGTGCCCGGCCGCACGCCACCGGCCGCCTTCAAGGCGTCGGCGACCCTCGAACCGGCCGGCAACCGCTGGATCCCCGGTTCACGGACCTTCCCGCCGACGTCCACGACGATCTCGGCGCCGGCCGATCCCGCCGCGCCGGGGCTCCCGCCCGGGACAACGGACCCGGCCACCTCCTGCCGTCCGCCGGCACCGGTCCGCCCCCTCTCCGCGCCGCTCTCCCCGAACGGGGCCGCCGCGCGCACCACTTCGGGCGCCTGGACGGAGTGTGTCCGGCCCGTCCAGAAGTGCTGCAGGGCGAACACGGCGGCCACGACGAGCAGTACGGAGAGCGCGAGTACGCTCCGCCGCTCCAGCCCGCACCGCGTCTGCAACCACACGGGCATCCGCTCCCGCAGAGCCGCCCCGGCCCGCTCACGCAGGACACCGGGACTGCCCCCGGACTCTCCCCAACTCCCTTCCAGGGGACGGTCGTCCGGGAGAAGTTCCTCCACGATCCCCGCGGCCTCGTCCTCCGGCGGCGGTCCCTTCCCCGAGTCCCTTCGCTCCCCCGCCCGTTCGGCGAAGAGCACCTCCGCCCGCCGCCGGAGTTCGTCCGCCGAGGCGGCGTGCCGATGCCGGACCCGGCCGCCCTGACCCCGGTCACGATCCCGGTCACGGTCCCGGTCCCGGCCCTGACCCCGGTCACGGTCGAGGTCCCGGGTGTCAGACGGTCGGCGGTGTCGTGAGCGTCCGTCGGATCGAGGTCCGCGGCCCGGCCCGCTGGTCGCCGTAGCTGTGCGTGAGCGTGATCGAAGTGCCATGCGCCGAGGATCGGACACCTCCGCGCCCTCGCGATGATCTTGGTCAATTCCCGGGGATTACCCACCGGTTGTGGAAAACCCGACCACCCGGACGAGTGACGAACCCACCTCTACGACCGCGGACCCCTACCTCGCCGTGCGCCCTCATCCCCCGGGCTCACCGAGGCGAGACCACGACCCCCAGCAACCCAGGCCCCGTATGCGCCCCGATCACCGCCCCGACCTCGCTCACATGCAGATCCGCGAGTCCCGTCAGCCGGGCCCGCAGCCGGTCCGCGAGGGCCGACGCCCGGTCGGGGGCGGACAGATGGTGGACCGCGATGTCGACCGGCGCGCTGCCGGCCCGGTCCGCCGCGATCTCCTCCAGGCGGGCGATGGCCCGGGACGCCGTCCGCACCTTCTCCAGCGGCTCGATCCGTCCGCCGACGAGCTTCAGCAGCGGCTTGACGGCGAGCGCGGAGCCGAGGAGGGCCTGCGCGGCCCCGATCCGGCCGCCGCGGCGCAGATAGTCGAGGGTGTCGACGTAGAAGTACGCGGAGGTGCCCGCGGCCCGTTTCTCCGCGGCCGTGACCGCCTCGTCGACGGTGCCGCCCGTCTCCGCGGCCTCGGCGGCGGCGAGCGCGCAGAACCCGAGCGCCATGGCGATCATGCCGGTGTCGACCACCCGCACCGGCACCGGCGACTCGCGCGCCGCCATGACCGCAGCGTCGTAGGTGCCGGAGAGCTCGGCGGACAGGTGCAGTGACACGATGCCGGTCGCGCCGGACTCGGCGACCTTGCGGTAGTGCTCCGCGAAGGCCTGGGGGCTGGGTCGCGAGGTGGTGACGGGGCGTCGCTTCTGGAGTGCCTGGGCCAGCGACCGGGCGGTGATCTCGGTGCCCTCCTCCAGCGCGCGGTCACCGAGGACCACGGTCAGGGGTACCGCTGTGATGCCGTGCCGCTCCATCGTCCCCTGCGGCAGGTAGGCCGTTGAATCCGTGACGATCGCGACATGGCGGGACATGAGCTGGAGGTTACCTGCCGTAGCGTCCGGGTGGCAGCCCGGCCCCTGTGACCTGGGGCTGCCGTGTGCGGATCAAGTGGTGCTCTCGGGACGGGGTTTCTTCTGCCAGGGATAGGTGGGGCGAGGCCCCGGCGGGGTGATCGCGGGCCGCGTCGGCTCCTCCGCGGTAGGGGAGCCGGACGTCCCGGGCCAGGTCTGCCGCTCGGGACCGGCGTCGGCGGCGGGCGCCTCGGGCCACGGGGGCGGAGTCGCGGCGGGCTCCGTCTTCGTCCAGTGCCGCAGGGCGCCGGACTCGACGTCGATCTGCGCGCTCAGTGTGTCCAGGTCGTCGTCGGCGAAGCGGCGGGCGCGGTCACGGGCCGCCCAGCGCAGGGCGTCAGCCGACTGTGTGATGCGCTCGGTGCGCTCCCGCAGGCCCGGCAGGCGCTCGGCGAGCGTCGCCCGGTCGGGTTCGGACTCCAGGCGCTTGAGTTCGCCGTCCAGTTCGTGGCCGTGCGCGCTGAGCCGCTGGAAGAGGCCGAGGGACTCCTTGAGGGATTCGTCCTCGGCGACGCCCGCGTGCAGCGCGTCCTGGGTGGCCCGCATCGAGGTGCGCAGCCTCAGCCGCAGTTGGGCCAGTTCACCCGCCGGGCCGAGCTGGGCGAAGGACTTGGCGCGCAGGGTGTGGTCCTCGACCGTGCGCCGGGCCTGGGTGATGGTGCGGTCCACGCCGCGCTTGGCGGCGCCGACCACCTTCACCGTGGCGTAGGCGCCGAGCGCCACGAAGAGCACGAAGAGCAGGGCCACGATCGCGATCACTGCTTCCACGTAACTCCTCCTCAGCCCGGCCGGCGGTCGCCTGCCGTTCCTCCAAGGTAAACGCGACGGGCAGGCCCGGAGTTCCGGAGGAACCCCGAACCTGCCCGCACGAGACCCTTAGGGGGCGTCACGCCGGAACGATGTTCACCAGCTTCGGCGCCCGCACGATCACCTTGCGGATGCCCGCCCCGTCCAGCGCCGCCACGACCTTCTCGTCGGCCAGCGCGACCTTCTCCAGCTCGTCGTCGGAGATGGCCGGCGAGACCTCCAGGCGGGCCTTGACCTTGCCCTTGATCTGGACCACGCAGGTCACGGTCTCGTCCACGACGTACCGCGGGTCGGCGACCGGGAAGTCCTGGTGGACGACCGAGTCGGTGTGGCCCAGCTTGTGCCACAGCTCCTCGGCGATGTGCGGGGCCAGCGGCGTGATCAGCAGCACCAGCGCCTCGGCGATCGGACGCGCGACCGCGCCGCCCGTCTTGGTCAGGTGGTTGTTCAACTCCGTGACCTTGGCGATGGCCGTGTTGAAGCGCAGGCCCTCCAGGTCCTGGCGGACCCCGTCGATCGCCTTGTGCAGGGCGCGCAGCGTGGCCTCGTCGGGCTCGGCGTCGACGACGGTCACCTCTCCGGTGGCCTCGTCGACGATGTTGCGCCACAGCCGCTGCAGCAGGCGGTACTGGCCGACCACCGCGCGCGTGTCCCACGGCCGCGAGACGTCCAGCGGGCCCATCGCCATCTCGTACAGGCGCAGGGTGTCGGCGCCGTACTCCTCGCAGATCGCCTCGGGGGTGACGGCGTTCTTCAGGGACTTGCCCATCTTGCCCAGCTCGCGCTTGACCTGCTCACCGGCGTAGAAGAACTGGCCGTCGCGCTCCTCGACCTCGGCGGCCGGTACCGGGAAGCCACGGCTGTCGCGGTAGACGAAGGCCTGGATCATGCCCTGGTTGAACAGCTTGTGGAACGGCTCGGCCGAGGAGACGTGTCCCAGGTCGAACAGGACCTTGGACCAGAAGCGCGCGTACAGCAGGTGCAGCACGGCGTGCTCGGCGCCGCCGACGTACAGGTCGACGCCGCCGTGCGGCTGACCCGCGCGGGGGCCCATCCAGTACTGCTCGATCTCGGGGTCGACCAGGACGGAGTCGTTGTGCGGGTCCAGGTAGCGCAGTTCGTACCAGCAGGAACCGGCCCAGTTGGGCATGGTGTTGGTCTCACGCCGGTACTTCCGGGGGCCGTCGCCCAGGTCCAGGGTGACGTTGACCCAGTCCTCGTTGCGGGACAGCGGGGTCTCCGGGGAGGTGTCCGCGTCGTCCGGGTCGAAGGTGCGCGGCGAGTAGTCCTCGACCTCGGGCAGTTCCAGCGGCAGCATCGACTCGGGCAGCGAGTGCGCGATGCCGTCCTCGTCGTAGACGATCGGGAAGGGCTCGCCCCAGTAGCGCTGGCGGCTGAACAGCCAGTCGCGCAGCCGGAAGTTGACGGTGCCCTCGCCGATGCCCTCGCGCTCCAGCCACTCGGTGATGCGCGCCTTGGCCTCGACGACCCCCAGGCCGTCCAGGGAGACGCCCCGGCCGTTGGAGTTGATGATCTTGGCGTCGTAGGACGAGAAGGCGTCCTCCCACGTCGAGGTGTCGGTGCCCCGGCCGTCGGTCGGCTCGACGATGCACTGGATCGGCAGCTCGAAGGCGCGCGCGAACTCGAAGTCGCGCTGGTCGCCCGCCGGGACGGCCATGATCGCGCCGGTGCCGTAGCCCATCAGGACGTAGTCGGCGATGAAGACCGGGATCCGTTCGCCGTTGACCGGGTTGGTGGCGTACGCGCCGATGAAGACGCCGGTCTTGTCCTTGGCCTCGGCCTGCCGCTCCACGTCGGACTTGGAGGCGGCCTGCGCGCGGTAGGCGGCGACGGCCTCGGCGGGCGTGGCGTGGCCGCCGGTCCACACGTCGTGCGTGCCCTCGGGCCACTCCTGCGGCGTGAACTTCTCGACCAGCGGGTGCTCGGGCGCCAGCACCATGTAGGTCGCGCCGAACAGGGTGTCGGGGCGGGTGGTGAAGACGGTGATGCGCTCGCCGTCGATCGGGAAGTCGACGCGGGCGCCCTCGGAGCGGCCGATCCAGTTGCGCTGCTGCAGCTTGATGGCCTCGGGCCAGTCCAGCTCGTCCAGGTCGTCCAGCAGGCGGTCGGCGTACGCGGTGATCCGCATGTTCCACTGGCGCAGCTTGGCCTTGAAGACCGGGAAGTTGCCGCGCTCGGAGCGGCCGTCGGCGGTGACCTCCTCGTTGGCCAGCACGGTGCCCAGGCCCGGGCACCAGTTGACCGGGGCGTCGGAGGCGTAGGCCAGGCGGTACTCGCCCAGGAGGTCGGCGCGCTCGGCGGCGGTCAGGGAGTCCCAGGACCGGCCGCCGGGGACCGCGCGCTCACCGGACTCGAACGCGGCCACCAGCTCGGCGATCGGGCGCGCCTTGTTCGCCTCGTCGTCGTACCAGGAGTTGAAGATCTGCAGGAAGATCCACTGGGTCCACTTGTAGTAGTCCGGGTCGATCGTGGCGAACGACCGGCGCTTGTCGTGGCCCAGGCCCAGCCGGCGGAGCTGGGACTTCATGTTGTTGATCGCGGCCTCGGTGGTGATCCGCGGGTGCTCGCCGGTCTGCACGGCGTGCTGCTCGGCGGGCAGGCCGAAGGCGTCGAAGCCCAGGGTGTGCAGGACGTTGTGCCCCGTCATCCGCTGGAAGCGGGCGAAGACGTCGGTGGCGATGTAGCCCAGCGGGTGGCCGACGTGCAGGCCGGCGCCCGAGGGATACGGGAACATGTCCATGATGAACTTCTTGGGCTTGGCAACCAGCTCGGGGTCGCCCGCCAGGTCGCCCTTGGGGTTCGGCGCCGCGTAGGTGCCGTCGGCGTCCCAGAAGTCCTGCCAGCGTGCCTCGATCTCGGCCGCGACGGCGGCCGTGTAGCGGTGCGGCGCGGCCACCTCGGCGGGGGCAGCGGGGTTCGTCTCGCTCATGTCCTCAAAGCTCCATCGATCGTCTCTGCCAGCGGCTGTGTCGTCCGGAAACGAAAAATCCCCTCGCACAGGAGGGGACGCCGCGCCGATTCCGACCACGTCTTCACCGGTGGTCGGGACTGATCAGCGCGGCTCGCTAAGCAGAAGGCGTACGGCACGCATGGCGTCAGAGTACCGCAGCCGTTGAGCAAGCCGCGACGAGCTTACGTATGCCTCTTCGGCACCGGGTGCCGCACTCGCCGCCGCAGTCGAGCGCACCGTCCGATCCGACAGGAACTGAACCAAGGTCAATGATTACTTCGCGTAACAGCTACTAAGGGGCATCACAGCAGCCCCACGGCCGTTTGATAACAACGCAATAACTCAAACGTCGTACCCATCGGTATGGCGCCACTTAGAGTGCGGCAGCGGGACCGCCTTCCCGAACCGCTCGGAGTTGCCCCCATGAACCCTCGTAGTAGCAACAGCACGCTCCCCCGGACGGGCCGGTCGGCCTATGGGGTGGCGACGGCCGTCTTCCTGCTGGCCATCCCTCTGGTCGTGGTGTACGGAGGCGTCTGGCTCCAGGACTTCCTCAACTTCGGGGCGGGCGTGGTGACGCTTGTCCTGCTCACCTGCTCCGTGATCTGGGGGCTGGTCGCGCAGGACCGGCTGATCCTCAACACCCGCCAGCGGATCGTCGCCCAGGGCGTGCACCGGATCACCGCGGTGGGCTCGATCGCGTTCCTTCTGCTGCACATCGGAATCAAACTCACCCTTGAGCACACGACGTGGATCGCCGCGTTCATCCCGTTCGGGCTCGGCTTCAGCAGCAGCGGGGGCCTCATCGGCCTGGGCACCCTGGCCGGCCAGCTCATGATCTTCGTCGGCATCACCGGCGCCCTGCGCAACCGCTTCGCGTCCCCCGCCCCGGTCGCGGCCCGCTGGCGGGCCATGCACATGCTGGCCTACCCGGCCTGGTGCGCCGGGCTGATCCACGGCCTGTACGCGGGGCGCGCGGTCAAGGCCCCGATCTTCACCTACATGTACGCGCTCTGCGTGCTCGCCGTCATCGCGGCCCTGGCCCTGCGCTCGGCCCCGCGCCCGTTCAAGCGCAAGGTCACCGACCGGGTCGCCATGCTCCTGGGCGCCGAGGAGCGGCCGGGCCGCGAGGAGCTGGAGGCCAGCCGGGCCAGGAGGGCCGCGGAGAGCGCCGCACCGGGCCGCGAGGGCCGCAGGGGAGCCGAGTCCGCGGGCCGGCGCTCCGAGTCGTCCCTGCCGGGCTACGAGGGCCTGAGCCAGACCGGCTCCGTACCCGCCTACCAGGCCCCTCCCGCGGCCGAGCCCGCGGGCAGCGGGTTCGCCGCCGCCTACCGCGCCATGTCCCCGGGCGCCCAGCAGCCCTTCGACACCGGCCAGACCGCACGCATGGACATGCCGATGGACATGCAGGCCGCCACCGACCCCATCGCCCGCATGGACAGCGGCAGCACCTCCGGGAGCTGGCCCGTCCCGTCCCCGCCGCCGGTCGGCGAGGCACCCCCCTCCGCCTACGACCCGCTCCAGGACACGGGCTACAACATCCCGACCTATGGCGGCAATTCGGGCACCGCCGGCTACCTCACAGGTGATGTACGCGACACCGGTGAGACGAACACCCTTTACGGCACGTACAACCCGAACGACACGTACAACAGCGGTCCCGCCACTGATCCAACGCCCGGTCAGTCGTACGACTTCGACTCACCGGGTCCGGGCGAACCTTGGAACACGCCTTCCGGAGGCTATAGGTGAACGAGGCCCTGCCCGACGTACCCGAAGTCCGCGTGGTCGGTCTTCCCCAGCTCACGTCGGGCTTCGACCTTGTCGAACGACTTGACCTGCCCATGCACCTGAAGGTGCACGGGCCGCTCGAACCCATGGGCGGCGAGCAACTCGCGAAGCTCTCCGAAGCCATCAACCTGAAGGGGCGCGGCGGTGCCGGCTTCCCCTTCCACAAGAAGCTGCGCTCGGTCGCCGAGGCGGCGATCAAGCGCGGCGTCCGGCCGGTCGTCGTCGTCAACGGCAGCGAGGACGAACCCGCCTGCCGCAAGGACACGGTGCTCATCAACCGTGCCCCGCACCTCATCCTGGACGGCGCCCTCCTGGCCGCCGAGGCCCTGGGTGCCCGCACGCTCGTGGTGGGGGTCACCCGGGAGTCCACCCAGCGCTCCATGGAGGCGGCCCTCGCCGAGCGCGGGCTCAGCAACGGCCGCAGATCGGCGCTACGCGCACGCGTGCAGCGCAATCCCGTCCGTATGGTCACCGGAGCGGCCGCGTCACTGATCCGTTCCATCGACGGCGGCCCGGCGATCCCGCCCGGCCGCAAGATCAGCGCGTCCCAGAGCGGCGTGGGCGGCGCGCCGACCCTGCTGTCCAACGCCGAGACCTTCGCGCAGTTGGCGATCGCCGCCCGCATCGGCCCGGAGCGCTACGGCAACACCGGGCTCTACGACGAGCCGGGCACCGTCATGCTCACGGTCTCCGGGGCCGTCGCGCGCCCCATGGTGATCGAGGTCCCCACGGGCGTACCGCTGCGCTACGTCCTGCAGTTGGCCGGCGCCCCGCCGGTGCCGCAGGGTGTGCTGACCGGCGGCTACCACGGCAAGTGGATCGACGCGGCGACGGTCAACGAGGCGATCGTCTCCCGCAACTCCCTGGACGCCGTGGGAGGCGCGCTCGGTGCCGGCGCGATCCTGCCGATCACTCAGGACACCTGCCCGCTGGGCGAGTCGCTGCGGGTGGCGCAGTGGCTGGCCGAGGAGAGCGCGGGCCAGTGCGGCCCCTGCTACCTCGGTCTGCCGGCCGCCGCGCGCGGCATGGAGGACATCCTCAACGGCGGCGGTCCGGCCGCCCTGGAGGCGCTCAAGCAGGTCGCCAAGAACGTGAAGCGGCGCGGCGCGTGCTCGCACCCGGACGGCTCCGCGATGTTCCTGGAGTCGACCATCAAGGCGTTCACGGACGACCTGGCCGCCCATGTCCTCGGCAACGGCTGCGGACGGCCCGTGGAGGGCGTTCTGCCGCTCTTCGAGGGCGGGAGGATGCCCACCGGCATCCCGGGCGGCGGCGAGGCCGAGGAGACCGGTCCCAGCCGTCAGAAGATCTACGTCGACTGGACGCTGTGCCGGGGGCACGGCCTGTGCGCCGACATCCTCCCCGAGGTGTTCGAGCTCGGCGCCGACGGTTTCCCGACCGTCGCCCAGGCCCAGGTGCCGCGCTACGCCGAGGCGAAGGCTCTGCGCGCGGTGCGCCGCTGCCCCGCGCTGGCCCTGCGCCTGGAGGAGGAGAGCCCCCGCGACAAGGGGCCCACCCGCAACCTGCCGGTCCTGTCCCAGGGCCGCGGACGGCGTGCGCTGGGCCGCTGAGCGACAGCACCGAGGGGGCCGCCCGGATCGGGCGGCCCCCTCGGTCGTAACTGCCCCTGAAAACAAGGAATCCCGCCGGATCACATGATCCGACGGGATCTTTCTGTGGAGCTAAGGAGATTTGAACTCCTGACCCCCTGCATGCCATGCAGGTGCTCTACCAACTGAGCTATAGCCCCGTGTCGCGTGCCACCCGGTTTCCCTGGCGGCGACGCCAACATTACACGGTCCACCGGGTGGAACACCAAATCGTTTCCCTGGGGGCAGGAGGAACGACGTCAAGCGGTCACGAACGAGTAGAACCGCTTCAGCGTGCAGTGTTCCTCCAGAAGGCGACCGTAGATCGGCTCGCCCTCGAGTTCGCGGTACGTCTCGATGGGGTCGCCTTTTATGATCAGCGCCCGCGCGCACTCCTCGCACCAGTACTGGTAGTCGGGATTGACCGGCTCCATGTCGCGCACGATCGGAGTCCCGCTGCCGCACCAGTCGCACTTTCGCCTGTGTGCACCCATCAATCAGCTCCAGCAGTGGCCGCAGGCCGTGCACACGTAGGAGATTCCGCCGTTGTCGCCGAGTACTTGCGCCACGTGGACAGAACCGCAGGAAGGGCAGATGAGTCGGACCGTCGTGTCCCGTGTCGACGCCGCGTCGCGGAGGTGGCCGACCTCCACGATGATGCTCGCAGGCATCACTGCTCCCTCCCGTCGGGCCGCGCCCCCTTCCGGCCGTTTGATTCTGCCACGGCCGGACCAATACGGTCAGCGACGCCTGCGTACCAGTCCGGACACGGCGCCCACCGCGGCGGTCCCGGCCAGCGCGAACATGCACGTCCACAGCGCCTCCGCAGAGGTATACGCCTCAGAGGGGCCGAGTGACTCAAGTCGGTTCAAGAACAGTGTGCCGAAGCCCGCCACTCCTACCAGTTGGCCGAGCTGGGTGACCGTGGCCAGCAGTCCGCTGGCGTCCGCCGCGTGCCGGGGCGGCACCGTGGCCAGCGCCCCGGTGAGCGTCGGACTGAAGGCGAGCGCGAGCCCCACGCCCACGCCGGCGTACGCGGCGTACAGCGCGACGCCGCCCTCGCCTCCGCCCTTCAGCGCCAGGCCGACGCCCAGCGCGGCCAGCGCGGTGATCATGAACCCGGCGGGCGTCAGGAGCCGCTGCCAGGGCGCGGGCCAGTGGCGCCAGGTCAATCCGACGATGCCGAAGATCACCGCGGTCGGCGCGAAGGAGAGCCCGGCCCGCAGCGGGCTGTAGCCGAGGCCGCCCTGCACATGGAGGGTGAGCGCGAAGAGGAAGCCGCCGTTGACGGCCATGACCGCCATGATCCGGAAGGCGGCGCGCCCCATGCCGGGGTGGCGCAGCACGCTCGGCGTGATCAGCGGGGCACCGCCGCGCCGGGCCAGCCGGGACTCGTAGCCGCAGAAGACGGCGAACAGGACCGCGGCGGAGGCCATCGACAGCCAGGACCACAGCGGCCAGTCCGCCTCCTGTCCGAGCACGAGCGGCACCGTGCACAGCGACACGGCCGCGCCGAGCAGCACCAGGCCGGGCAGGTCGAGGCCGCGCGCCCGGTCCCGGGGCGTCGGACGGTCCCCGGGCAGCAGGACCCTCGCGCCCAGGGCCAGCAGGACGAGCCCCACCGGTACGTTCACCAGGAACACCGGCCGCCAGCCCGTGCCGAACAGGTCGGCGCCGACCAGGATCCCGCCGACGACCTGCCCGGCGGCGGCGCCGACCGCGAGGACCGCGGAGTAGGAGCCGAGCGCCTTCATCCGGGCCTCGCCGGTGAAGTGGCGCTGGATCAGGCTGAGCACCTGCGGGATCATCACCGCCGAACCGGTGCCCTGCACCAGCCGGAAGACGATCAGCTCGGTGGCGCCCTGGGCGAGACCGCAGGCGAGCGAGGCCGCGGTGAACAGGGCGAGCCCGGCGAGGTGGACCCGGCCGTGCCCGAACCGTTCGCCGAGCCGGGCGCCGGTGATCAGCAGCACCGAGTACGTGATGGCGTACCCGGCGACGACGAGCTGGAGTTGGGCGCCCGAAGCGTGCAGTTCCGTGCCGATCGTGGGCGCCGCGACGTTCACGATGAACACGTCGAGCAGTGCCATGAACTGGGCGGCGAGCACGAGTGCGAGCAGCGGCCGGGGCCGGTTGTCAGTGGCGGGTGCTTCACTTTCGGCAGGTGGGGATACGGACGCGGGACTCGGTCCCGTCCGGGGCGTTGTGGTCATGCCGTCGAGCATGAGGACGGCCGGGTACGGGTGCCGAGAGCCCGTCGATGCTGGTACTGCCAGCACCTGGCAAGCGCCGGGCGCAGCACCGAGGATGGTCGTGACGAGGGGGACGTGGCGATGGGGGACGCGACGATGACGAACGCGACGATGACGAACGCGACGGCGGGACACATGACGACAGGGCCGCGGACGGCACAGCGCCGGCGGCCCGAGCTGGCCTCCTTCCTGCGCAGCAGGCGGGCCCGGGTGACCCCGGCCGACGTGGGGATGCCCCCCGGCCTCAGGCGCCGCACCCCGGGTCTGCGCCGCGAGGAGGTCGCCCAGCTCTCCGGCGTCGGGGTGACCTGGTACACGTGGCTGGAGCAGGGCCGGCCGATCAACGCCTCCGCGCAGGTCCTGGACGCCGTGGCCCGCACCCTGCGGCTGGACCCGCCGGAGCGGGAGCATCTGTACCGCCTGGCGCAGGTGCCGTTCGTCCCGGACCCGGAGCGGCTGACGCGGTCGACGGGCCCGGAGGTGCAGGGCATCATCGACGCCCTCGACCCGCTCCCGGCGGTCGTCTACAACTCGCGCTACGACATCCTGGCCACGAACGCCGGCTACCGCGACCTGTTCCTGATACCGGAGATCGTCGACATCGGGGTGGCCAACGCGCTGTGGACGCTGTTCACGGTGTCCGACGAGGCCTGCCCGCTGATGCACCGGGAGCGCGAGCTGCCGGTGATGGTGGCGACGCTGCGGTCCTCGTACGGCAGGCATGTGGGCGAGCCGGCCTGGGAGGAGTTCGTCCGGGGGCTGTCCGCGGCCAGCCCGGACTTCGCCGAGATCTGGGCGAGCGGAGCGGTGGTGCCGCCGGGGCCCCGGGTGAAGACGTTCCGCCACCGGGCCGTGGGCGAACTGCGCATGACCTCCCAGTCGCTGTCGATCGACGGGATGCCCGAGTGCCGGATCGTGGTCTACACACCGGAGGACGAGGAGACACGCGAAAAATCCCGCCTCCTGAGGGAGACGGGATCTTCGTCGAGTGGAGCTAAGGAGAATTGAACTCCTGACCTCCTGCATGCCATGCAGGCGCTCTACCAACTGAGCTATAGCCCCTGGTCCACGCGACGCAGTCACATGGTGTCCGGCCCCGCTCGGCGGGGCGAACAAGAAGAACTTTAGCCTGCGACCTGCCGGAAAGTGAAATCCGGTCCAGGGCCCTCAGTCGTCGTCGCCGAGCACCGGCTCCGGGAGGGTGCCGGCGTTGTGCTCCAGGAGGCGCCAGCCGCGCGCGCCCTGGCCGAGGACGGACCAGCAGCAGTTGGACAGGCCGCCGAGGCTCTCCCAGTGCCGGGCCTCCAGACCGAGCAGCCGGCCGATGGTGGTGCGGATGGTGCCGCCGTGGCTGACCACGACGAGCGTGCCGTCCTCGGGCAGCTTCTCGGCGTGCCGGAGCACCACGGGGGCGGCGCGGTCGGCCACCTCGGTCTCCAGCTCGCCGCCGCCGCGGCGGATCGGCTCGCCGCGCTTCCACGCGGCGTACTCCTCGCCGTGCCGGGCGATGATCTCCTCGTGCGTCAGCCCCTGCCAGACGCCGGCGTAGGTCTCGCGCAGGCCCTCGTCGAGGGCTACGTCCAGGTCGGTGAGCGCGGCGAGCTCGGCGGCGGTGTGCGCGGCCCGCCGCAGGTCGGAGGCGACGATCGCGTCGGGCTGGAGGGAGGCCAGCAGCCGGGCGGCGCGACGGGCCTGGCCGACGCCGGTCTCGGTGAGCTCGACGTCGGTGGTGCCCTGGAAGCGGCGCTCCACGTTCCAGGAGGTCTGGCCGTGCCGCCACAGGATGACGCGGCGGCCCCGGCCCTTGCGGTCGGCGGGAGTGGTCACCGCTGTTCCCCGTACTCGGCGTCGTCCTCCTCGGCCCGGAGCTTCGCGTGCTCCTCGCCCTTGCCGCGGGTCGCCTTGGCGTCGGCCGGCAGCTCCAGCTCGGGGCAGTCCTTCCACAGCCGCTCCAGGGCGTAGAAGACCCGCTCCTCGCTGTGCTGGACGTGGACGACGATGTCGACGTAGTCGAGCAGGACCCAGCGGGCCTCGCGGTCGCCCTCGCGGCGCACCGGCTTGGCGCCGAGCTCCTTGGAGAGCCTCTCCTCGATCTCGTCGACGATGGACTTGACCTGGCGGTCGTTGGGTGCGGACGCCAGCAGGAAGGCGTCGGTGATCGAGAGGACGTCGCTGACGTCGTAGGCGATCACGTCGTGGGCGAGCTTGTCGGCGGCCGCCTGCGCGGCGGTGTTGACGAGCTCGAGGGAACGGTCAGTCGCGGTCACTACAAGGCTTTCGGTCGGTGGTCACTTGACCTCAAGGGTCTCACGGACCGCCGACGGCACCCCACGTGATGACGGAGATCACGCGGGGTGCCGCTCCGGGCGCGGTGCCGGGCCTAGGACGCGGAGTCCGGCTCGTAGTCCTGTCCGAGGATCACGGAGACGTTCGCGCTCGAGGAGGTCGTGCCCTTGTCGACCGCGCTGCCGGGCAGGCCCAGGGTCTTGGCGACCTCGGTGGCGTTCGCCTTGTCGGCGGCGTCGGCGTAGACGACCTTGGACGTGGACCGGGCCGCGGCGGGCGTGCCGCCGTCGACGAAGGTGAAGCCGCCGTTGAGGAGGACGACGCGGGCCTTCTCGGTGTTGTCCTTGGTGCCGGTGGCGTTCTGGACCGAGACGCTCACGGCCGCGTCCTTGTCGGGGCTCTTCGCCTTGCCGCCCAGGACCTCCTTGACCACGCTCGCACTGGCCTCGGCGCTGAGGGTGCCGTCCTGCTGGACGGGCAGCAGCGCGGTCCTGTAGTCGCCGCTCTTGGCGAGGTCCGCGAGCTTGGCGAGGAAGGTGCCGAGGTCCTTGTCCGTCAGGGACGGGTCGAGGATCTGGGCCAGCGTCTGCACGGTGGTGGTCGCGGCCGTCGGGTCGGAGGACAGCTTGCGCAGGACGCCCTGAAGGACCTGGCCGAACCGTTCGAGTTGGGCGTTCTGGGCCTCGCCCGCGCCGCGGTAGGTGGCGTAGGCGACGGCCATCTTGCCGCTGAGGGTCTGGTCCTTCCCCTTGCCCACGAGGGGAGCCTGGCCCTTCTTCTTGGCGGCCGGGTCGGGCACGGCGACATCGGTGTCGATGTCGATGTTGCCGACGAGGTCGACCAGGTTCTGCAGGTAGGGGGTGTCCAGGCGCCAGGTGCCCTCGATGTCGGTGCCGAGCACGGTGTCGAGGGAGTCGACGGTCCCGGAGGAGCCGTCGTCGTCGACGGACTTGGCGAGGGTCGTCGTGGCGCCGTCGTCGGCCGTCAGGTTGAGGGAGTTGGGGATCAGGACGGTGGTGCCCTGCTTGGTGGTGGTGTTGTCGACGAGCAGTGCCGTGGAGGTGCCGCCCTCGGTGGTGTTGTGCAGATGGACGACGATCACGTCGCGGTTCTGGGCGCTCGCCGCGATCGTGGTGCCCTTCTTGCTCTCCGGGTCGGACAGGCCGGGCAGCTTCCCGGCGTACCAGAGGTAGCCGACGCCGCCCACCGCGACCAGGGCGAGGACGACGACCAGGGCGACGAGCCGGCTGCGGGCGCGGCGCTTGGCCTCCTCCCGGCGCTCGGTGCGGTTCTCGGTGAAGTTGAGCCAGTCGATGACGTCCTCGGAGTCACCGTCGGGCTCCTCGACGAACGCGAACTGCGCGGTGTGGTACTGCCGTTCGTCCCCCTCGTCGTCCCGCGCACCGGCCTGAGGACCGCCGGCGTGCCCCTGCCCGGCCCGAGGACCGTCGGCGTACCCCTGCCCGGCCTGCGAACCGCCCTGACCGCCCTGAGAGCCCGCGGCGTAGCCCTGACCGGCCTGGGTGCCCCCGACCGGTCCGCCCTGCTGCGGGATGTACGCGGTCTGCTCGGCGACCCGGGGCTGCCGGCCGCTCGCGGCGGCCTGGCCGTAGGGGTCGTACGCCGGCGCGGGGGCGCCGCCCTGCCGGCCGCCGTCGGCGTAGGGGTCGTAGGGCGGCACGGGCGCCTGCTGACCGGTGTCGCCGGTGCCGTAGGGGTCGTAGGGCGGTACGGGCTGCTGGGCGCCCGTGTCGTAGGGCGCGGCCTGCCCGCTGCCCGTGGCGTACGGGTCGTAGCCGTAGCCCTGCTGGGCGTACGGGTCGTACTGCTGCTGCGGGGGCTGTTGCGGCGGGACCTGCCGGTACACCGGTCGGCCGTAGTCGTCGTAGCCGACCAGCGCGTACTGGTTGTCCTGGTCGTCGCCGTAGCCCGCGTCGTATCGGTCGTTCACCGGTGCCCCTCTCGGCTCACTCGCCGCGGTACAGCTCGCGCTTGTCGATATAACGCACGACGCCGTCCGGCACCAGGTACCAGACGGGGTCGCCCTTGGCGACTCTCGTCCGACAGTCGGTGGAGGAGATGGCGAGGGCCGGGACCTCGACGAGCGAGACACCGCCCTCGGGGAGCCCGGGGTCGGCCAGGGTGTGGCCGGGCCGGGTGACCCCGATGAAGTGCGCGAGGGCGAACAGCTCCTCCGCGTCCCGCCAGGTGAGGATCTGGCCGAGGGCATCGGCGCCCGTGATGAAGAAGAGGTCGGTGTCGGGGTTGAGGGCCTTGAGGTCGCGCAGGGTGTCCGTGGTGTAGGTCGCGCCGCCGCGGTCGATGTCGATGCGGCTGACGGAGAACTGCGGGTTCTCGGCGGTCGCGATGACCGTCATCAGATAGCGGTCCTCGGCCGGGGACACCTTGCGGTGGGTCTTCTGCCACGGCTGGCCCGTGGGCACGAACACCACCTCGTCCAGATGGAACTGCGCGGCGACCTCGCTGGCCGCCACGAGGTGCCCGTGGTGGATCGGGTCGAACGTCCCGCCCATGACGCCCAGTCGGCGTTTGCCGGGGCTCGAAGGGGCGTTGCCCGGGCCGGTAGGCATGTCCTGCTCTCCCATGCGTGCAGACCCTACCGGCCCGTCCTGAGGACCCCGGCCGGCGGAGGCCCGGAGTGCCCCGCTTTGGACACTCCGTGCCTCAGCGGTCGCGGTTGAAACGAGTGGTGATCCACAGCAGGAGCAGCAGGATGATGAAGGCGGCGCCGCCGGTCACCAGGGGGTCGAGGCTCTCGTGGTTGCCGCCGTGCTCCTCGCCCTCGGCGGCAAGGGTGACCAACTGGGCAGCGGTGCTGTGGAAGCTCATCTTCGTCAGGACCTATCCGGTGGGCGGGATAAAGATGTCGGCCCATCGTAAGCGGGCGCGGTGAGGGCCATCACGCCGACTCCACCGTTGGGGGCGGCGGGGAACCTTCGCCCTGCGTCAGTCGTCCTTCCGCTTGTACCCCCGCAGCAGGAACCACGCGGTGAACGCACAGCCCAGGAACATCACGACCAGCACCACCCGGAGCAGGTTTCCGGCCCCTTGCTGCTCGGCTGCGCTCGCGGCCTCGGTGAGCCAGGCGGCCCGGGTGTGCTCCATGACGTGGACTCCTTCGCTGTACTGCCCGTCCACGCTATCTCCGCCTAGGCTGGGCTCTGCTTCGGGGGCGCAAAGGGCCGCACAAGGGTCCGCAAAGGATCAGAGCGGCCGAAGGGGCACAGCCGGAGACGGCACCGCCAAAGACGCACTTGGGGGAAGACATGTCCGACGACGGCCACCACAACAACGGACACGAGCACGTGCCGAGCAGGCAGCGCAGGCGTTTCCCGGGTATCTCCTCGCGTGCGTACGAGCACCCCGCGGACCGCTCCGCCCTGGTGGCGCTGCGCAAGCTGAGCGGCTTCGACACGGTGTTCAAGGCGCTCAGCGGTCTGCTCCCCGAGCGGAGCCTGCGGCTGCTGTTCCTGTCCGACTCGGTGCGCGTATCCGACCAGCAGTTCGCGTACCTCAACGACATGCTGCGGGACGCGTGCTACATCCTGGACCTGGAGAAGGTCCCGCCGATGTACGTCAACCAGGACCCGCAGCCCAACGCGATGTGCATCGGCCTGGACGAGCCGATCATCGTCGTCACCACGGGTCTGGTCGACCTGCTCGACGAGGAGGAGATGCGGGCGGTCGTCGGCCACGAGGTGGGCCACGCCCTGTCCGGCCACTCGGTCTACCGCACCATCCTGCTGTTCCTGACCAGCCTCGCCCTCAGGGTGGCGTGGATCCCGCTGGGCAACATCGCGATCATGGCGATCGTGACGGCGCTGCGCGAGTGGTTCCGCAAGTCGGAGCTGTCGGCGGACCGGGCGGGCCTGCTGGTCGGCCAGGACCTGAAGGCCTCGATGCGGGGCCTGATGAAGCTGGCCGGCGGTCACCACCTGCACGAGATGAACGTGGACGCGTTCCTGAAGCAGGCCGAGGAGTACGAGGCGGGCGGTGACCTGCGCGACTCCGTGCTGAAGATCCTGAACGTCCTGCCGCGTTCCCACCCCTTCACCACCGTGCGGGCGGCGGAGCTGAAGAAGTGGGCCGAGTCCCGCGACCACCAGCGGATCATGGACGGCCACTACCCGCGCCGCAGCGAGGACAAGGACACCTCGGTCACGGACTCCTTCCGTGAGTCGGCGGCGAGCTACGCGACCAACGTCAAGAGCTCCAAGGACCCCCTGATGAAGCTGGTCAGCGACATCGCGGGGGGCGCGGGCGACCTGGGCGGCCGGGTGCGCAGGGGCTTCGGCGGCTTCTCGGGCTCCGCCCCGCGGGAGGACGAGCCCCCGACGGACACCCCGCGGGACAGCGCGGGAGGCTGAGGCCCTCCGGGCACGCGACGGGCGGCCGGCCGGGAATCCTGGCCGGCCGCCGTCACACCCGCGGCTGCGCGCTGGTGGCCAGCGACCCGCACAGGGCGGTGGCACTGCCGGTGGCGTAGGGGTCCGTCCCCGCCGGCCCGCCGGCTTTCGCGGTCTGCCCGGCCAGCAGGGGGTGCAGCCGGTTCGTGGAGTCCTCCGCGCAGGACAGCGGTCCGGCCTGGACGTACGAGACGACGAGCTGGGCCGTGTGCATCCGCAGGTCGTCGCGGTCGAAGCGGAAGTGCAGCTCCCGCCGGACGGTGAACAGCGAGGCCTCCTTCGGGGCACCGGCCCGCGCCGCCCGCAGGGCGTACACGAAGGTGTGGTCCGCCGTGACCTCCAGCGTCGACGCGTCGGTCTCGGCGGCCTGCAGACTGCCCTGCACCCGGATCCTGCCGTCGGCCAGCCGCGCCTGGGCGGGGTCGAAGCGGACCAGCCATCCGGTCGGCGCGTGCCGGCCGTCGGCGGCGGGGTGGGCGAAGCTCTGGTCGAACTGGTCGAGTTGGTCCGTGTCGAGGAGCACCCGCACGGTACGGACCTGGTCGCCGGCGAGCACGTCCGGGTCGAGCGAGGACCGCACGATGTAGTCCTTGGCGGTGCTCAGCGCGGACACCACCTGGCTGTCGGAGAAGTGCGCGGTGCGGCGGGAGGCCGGCAGCGGGATGCCCTCGGCGCCGACGCGGTACTGGGCGGCGGGGCTGTGCGCGTACAGGTACTCGGCGTCGGCGTGCCCCGGGACCTCGCCCGCGGGGGCCAGCGGGATGACGGTCATCCGCAGGGGTTCGGCGGGCTGCCGGATCGCGGAGGGCTGGTAGGGGTGCCGTACGCCCATGTAGATCGCGGTGCCGAAGGCGACGGCGATCAGCAGGACCAGGACCAGCACCTGCCGGGACAGCCCCCGGCGCAGCGGCGGCCGGCGGCGGACGGCGGGCGCGTGGTCGGACATGCGCTCCCGCGCGGAGTACTCCTGGAGGCGGGCAGCGCGGACGAACGACTCGTCGAAGACGACGGATCGGTACTCGTCCTCACCACCCACGGGGCCGCCCTCGGGTGTCCCCTCAGGTGGGTCTCCTGGCCCTCCCATATCTTCAGGGTAGGTCTCGGGAAGCTCGGGTAAACGCCCTGCCGTGCGACAAGTTCTGACAGGTTCTCACCAGGATTGTCAGGGCGTTCGCGGGACCGCGGAGACCGCTGGCTGGGAGTAGTCGGCGGACGCGGAGGGCGTCACCGTGCTCCCCTGCTCCAGACCGGTCGAGGCGGGCGGCGGAACCCGGTCGCGGCTGCCGGAGGAGGCGCCCCGGTAGACCGCGGTGAAGGCCAGCGCGACCATGCCGATGCCCATGACGAGGGCGAGCATCCAGGCGACGGGGCGGTGCCAGCGGACCTGTTTGCCGTACGTCCCGGGGGCGCCGTAGCGGCCCTGGAGGATCTCGGTGTCGTCCAGGTCGTCCAGGTCGGGATCATGGCCGAAACCGCCGGGGCCGAAGCCGTCGTCGTACCGCTCGGTTCTGGGGCCGGCGCGGCGGGCCTCGGCCTCGGAGGCCTCCGCTCTCGCCTGGGCGGCGGCCAGGAGGCGCTCCACGGCGGTCGGCTCGTGCACCACGGCCGCCTGGACGAAGGCCTCGTCGAAGACCACGGAGGCGAACTCTTCGTCCGACACCCCGCGGTCGTGGTCGTCGTCGGGCTCCCAGCCGTCAGGGAACGGCGTGCCCCCCACGTCCTCCGGCACGGATCCAGAGTAGACCTGGGGGGTCAATTTGGGCAGACGGTATGGAAATTCATCCGCCGTGTGAGACGCCTCCCGCGCGCCCCGGGGCGCGCGGTTCAGCGGCGGATGTGGCCGTCGCCGGTGACGATGTACTTCGTGCTGGTGAGCTCCGGCAGGCCCATGGGGCCGCGGGCGTGCAGCTTCTGGGTGGAGATGCCGATCTCCGCGCCGAAGCCGAACTGGCCGCCGTCGGTGAAGCGGGTGGAGGCGTTCACCGCGACGGTCGTGGAGTCGACCAGTTGGGTGAAGCGGCGGGCGGCCTGCTGGGAGGTGGTGACGATGGCCTCGGTGTGGCCGGAGGTCCACAGCCGGATGTGCTCGACGGCCTTGTCGAGCGAGTCGACGACGGCGGCGGCGATGTCGTAGGAGAGGTACTCGGTGTCCCAGTCCTCCAGGGTCGCCTCGACGACGGTCGCCTTGGTGTCCTTGGCGTACGCCAGGACCCGCTGGTCGGCGTGGACGGTCACGCCGGCCTCGGCGAGGGCGTCCAGGGCACGCGGCAGGAACTCGGGGGCGATGTCCTGGTGGACCAGGAGGGTCTCGGCGGCGTTGCAGACGCTGGGCCGCTGGGCCTTGGAGTTGATCAGGATGTCGACGGCCATGTCGAGGTCGGCCTGGGCGTCGACGTAGACGTGGCAGTTGCCGGTGCCGGTCTCGATGACGGGGACGATCGACTCCGTGACCACGGTCTGGATCAGGGAGGCGCCGCCGCGCGGGATGAGCACGTCGACCAGGCCGCGGGCGCGCATCAGCTCGCGCACGCTCTCGCGGGACTCGCCCGGCACGAGCTGGATCGCGTCGGCGGGCAGTCCCGCCCCGCCCACGGCGTCGCGCAGGACCCGGACGAGTGCGGTGTTCGACTCGTAGGCGGAGGCCGAGCCGCGCAGCAGGACGGCGTTGCCGGACTTCAGGCAGAGGGCGGCGGCGTCGACCGTGACGTTCGGGCGGGCCTCGTAGATGATGCCGACCACGCCGAGCGGGACGCGGACCTGGCGCAGGTCGATGCCGTTCGGCAGGGTCGAGCCGCGCACGACCTCGCCGACCGGGTCGGGCAGCGCCACGACGTCCCGGACGTCGGAGGCGATGGCCCGCACCCGCTCCGGGGTGAGGGTGAGCCGGTCGACGATCGACTCGCCGGTGCCGGCCTCGCGGGCCTTGGCGACGTCCTTGGCGTTGGCCTCGACGATCTCGCTCGTACGGACCTCCAGGGCGTCCGCGATGGCGAGCAGCGCGTCGTCCTTCTCGGCCCGGGGCAGCGGGGCGAGGTCGGCGGCAGCGGCCTTGGCCCGGTAGGCGGCCTGGATGACCGGGGTCATGGAGTCGTACGGCGAGAGCGAGGTCATACGGGAAGGGTAGTGCGCGGCGCGGAGCCGTTCACCGCGTGTTCCACACCCCGAGACAAGCCGCGCAGAACCCCCGGACCGCGCAAAGCCGACGGTGACGTCCTCAGAAGGGGTGCGCGCCGACCGGGGTGGCCGGGGGCGGTCCGTATCCCTCGGCGATGCGCTGGTGGTAGGTCTGGCGGTCGATGACCTCCAGGCCGACGATCTCCCAGGGCGGCAGACCCGCGGTCTGGCGGTGCTCGCCCCACAGGCGCAGGGCGACGGCGGCCGCGTCGTGCAGGTCGCGGGCCTCCTCCCAGTACCGGATCTCCGCGTGGTCGTTGGCGTAGCGGCTGGTCAGCAGGAAGGGATGGTCGTGGGCGAGCTGTTCGAGGGCGCGCCTGACCTCCTTCAGCGGGGCCTCCTCGCCGGAGACGCTGAGGGTGACGTGCCACAGGCGCGGCAGGTCCCGGGGCTCCTCGCCCTGGTACCGGTCACCGGCCGCGACGCTCGTCAGGGCCCGCTCCTCGCCTGTCCCGACGCTGGTCAGGGTGCGCTCCTCACCGGCCGCCCGCGCGGCCGCCCCACCGGCCTCGCCCGCGGCCCGTGCCACGGTCCCCGCGGGGGGACCGGAGCCGCCGCGGGAAGCCGCCGCACCAGCGCGGGACGCCGCCGCCCCAGGGCGCACTCGTCTCACGACGGCCTCCTTCATGCACAGGTCGACCCCACGGGTCGGGCGGAATGTGTCCCTGGGACAAAGTTGAGCAGGCCGCAAGGGCTCGTGGGGCGGTTTTGCGGAACGTCCACCTGAGGGCGACGGTCTTGGCACGGCGTTCACCCCGTTTTCGGGCAGCCGGACCCGCGCAGGACGCCGGTTCGGCCCTCGGGGGTGTCCCCAGGGGTGCTTCAGGGGTGCCTTCAGGGATGCAGGATCGCCAGATCGTCCCGGTGGACGACCTCGCGCTCGTAGGCCGGTCCCAGCTCGCGCGCGAGTTCCCGGGTGGAGCGGCCGATCAGCCGCGGGATCTCCTTGGCGTCGAAGTTGACGAGCCCGCGGGCCACGGCCCGGCCGGTGCCGTCCCGCAGTTCGACGGGGTCGCCCGCGACGAACTCCCCCTCGACGGAGGCGATCCCGGCCGGCAGCAGCGACTTGCGGCGGTCCACGACCGCCTTCACCGCGCCGTCGTCCAGGGTCAGCGAGCCCTGCGGGGTGGACGCGTGCTGGAGCCACAGCAGCCGGTCCGCGGAGCGCTTGTCGGCGGGGTGGAAGTAGGTGCCGGTGTCACCGCCGGACAGCGCCTCGGCCGCGTGCACCGCGCTGGTCAGCACCACGGGGATGCCGGCGGCGGCCGCGATCCGGGCGGCCTCGACCTTGGTGACCATGCCGCCGGTGCCGACGCCCGCCTTGCCGGCGCTGCCGATCTCGACGTGCGCCAGGTCCTCGGGGCCCCGCACCTCCGCTATCCGCGCGGTGCCCGGCCTGCTGGGGTCGCCGTCGTAGACGCCGTCGACGTCGGAGAGGAGGACCAGCAGGTCGGCGTGGACCAGGTGGGCCACCAGGGCGGCGAGCCGGTCGTTGTCGCCGAAGCGGATCTCGTCGGTGGCGACGGTGTCGTTCTCGTTGACGATCGGCAGGGCGCCCATCGCGAGGAGCTTGTCGAGGGTGCGGGAGGCGTTGCGGTGGTGGGCGCGACGGCTCATGTCGTCGCTGGTCAGCAGCACCTGGCCGACGCGGACGCCGTAGCGGGCGAAGGAGGCGGTGTAGCGGGCGACGAGCAGGCCCTGGCCGACGCTGGCGGCGGCCTGCTGGCGGGCGAGGTCCCGGGGGCGGCGGCGCAGGCCGAGCGGGGCGAGTCCGGCGGCGATGGCCCCGGAGGACACGAGCACAACCTCGCGCTCCCCCCCGCTGCGGCTTTTGGCGAGGACGTCGACGAGCGCGTCGACCCGGTCGGCGTCGAGGCCGCCGGCGGCGGTGGTCAGCGACGAGGAACCGACCTTGACGACGATCCTGCGGGCCTCGCCCACGGCCTGCCTTGCCCCTGCCACCTTGTGTCCTGTCCCCTCGCGCCACGTGTGGGTACCTCGTCCGCAATGTACGCGAAGGGGACGCGGCGCCGCGCATCCGTCCAGGGGCCGGACCCGGTACCGGACGCCTCCGGAGGGCGTTCCGGTTCCCGTTCGCAGGAAAACGGAGTTACACCCTCCCGTTAATCGGAAGTGAATTCTTTCCGACCGTCGGATGTACAACCATTCACCGCCTCCTCGTGTCGAACTGGCCGACATCAAGGTCATTGCCGTAGCTCGAGAAAGCCCTGCCCATGACGATCCGTCGGTTGTGCGCCGTCCTGCGCGTCAGCGGGAAAACCGAACTTCTCCTGGTGTTCCTTTTCGCCGCCGGTTTCGCGGCGCTGCCCGTCCTGGCGCTGCTGCCGTCGCTGTGGGGGTTCACAGCGGCGTGGGCCGTGACGTACCTGGCCGACGAGGCCCTGCACAGCAGGGCCCCGGGATTCGTCCGCCGCCTCGCGACCCTGCAGCTCAGCCGCACGATGCGGTTCGCCGTGCGCACGGTGATGCTGCTCGCCCTGGCGGACCGCATGGACGCGCCGGACGCGGTGCTGATCATCGGACTCGCCGTCCTCAGCGCCCATTTCCTGCTCGTGATGATGTATTCGGCGCTGCACCACGCGATCCGCCGGCGCCGCGTGCTCCCGGTGATCGTGCGCAATCTCGACATGAGCGGGATCGAGATACCCGAACGACCCCCCGCCTATCTCTACCGGCGTTTCCTGCGCAAGCTGCTCCACCTCGACCTGCCCGCGCACGCGGGCCTGATCGTCGCGCTGGCGACCGGAACCTGGTACGCGGCCTACGCCGGCTACGCGCTGACGATCGGCACCGCCGTGGTCGCCCTGGCGGCCCTGCTGGGCCGGTTCCGCGCGGTCCGCCGGATGCCCGGCCGGGACGCGGTGATCGGCGAGGTCAACCGCCAACTGGCCGGCTACCGGCCCGAGGTGGCCCTGTACTTCAGCTTCGCCGCGGTCTCCCGGGACTTCATGTACCAGGTCAACATGTGGATCGAGACGCTGGAGCAGCTCGACCGGCGCCCGGTGATCGTGCTGCGTGAGCGGGCCTCGTTCCGCTTCCTCGCCCGCACCCGCATCCCCGTGATCTGCGTGCCCAAGGCGGACGACCTGGCCGAGCTGGAGCTGTCCGGCGTCCGCGTCGTGCTCTACCCCGGCAACGCCGGCAAGAACGTCCACATGCTGCGGATCGCCGAGGCCAAGCACGTCTTCATCGGCCACGGCGACAGCGACAAGCTCGCCAGCAGCAACCGCGTCAGCAAGGTGTACGACGAGATCTGGGTGGCCGGACGGGCGGGCCGGGACCGCTACCGGCGGGTGCGGCACGCCATCAGCGACGGGGCCATCGTCGAGGTGGGCCGCCCGCAGCTCGCCCCGGTCCGCTCGCACGCCGAGCACGTCCCCGGGCCGGTGCCCGTCGTCCTCTACGCGCCCACCTGGGAGGGCTGGAGCGACGACGACTGCCACACCTCCCTGATCCCGATGGGCGTACCGCTGGTCCAGGGGCTCGTGGCGGAGAACGTACGGGTCATCTACAAGCCGCACCCGCTCACCGGTAAGCGCTCGGCCGAGGCGGCCGCCGCGGACCGGGCCATCAGGGAGATGCTGCGGGGCGACGAGGAGAAGGTCGCGGACGCCACGCGCACCCGGCTCCAGGAGATCCGGGCCCGGCTCGACGAGCTGTCCGGACGCCACGAGGGCGACGACGCCCAGCAGTTGAGGGACGCGCGGGTCCCGGAGGGGGACGGCGCGGGCGAGTGGCAGGAGCTGCGGGACGAGTGGCACCGGGTCTTCTGGGCCAGCCGGAGCGGCGCCCGCCACCACGTGATCCTCGAACAGCTCCCCACCCTGTACGAGTGCTTCAACCAGGCGGACCTCCTCGTCAGTGACGTCTCCTCGGTGGTCGCCGACTTCGTGGCCAGCCTCAAGCCGTACGTCCTGACCAACGCCCAGGACCTGCCCGACGAGGAGTTCCGGGCCGCCTACACCACCGCGGGCGGGGCGTATCTGCTCGACCGGGCCTGCACCCGGCTGCCGGAGATCCTGCGCGCGGTCCGCGAACCCCGCCACGACCCGATGGCCGCGCAGCGCCGCACCCTCAAGGAGTACGTGCTCGGCCCGGACCGCCCGACCTCGATGGAGCGCTTCAACGCGGCCGTCAACGACCTGGCCGACCGGGCGGAGGCGGAGCGGGCGGAGGACCTGCTGGCCGAGGTCGTCGCCTAGGGGCCGCCGCCGGACCGGACGGGCGCATAGCACCTGTCCGGTCCGCAGGACAGCGACACGCGCGTGTCGTCCGGAGGTCGCCACGCGTTAACCAGGACGTCCGTCTCGCGACGACCCTGGAGTGTCCCCCGTGCGAAAACGCCTCCCCCGCCTCCGGTCCGCGCTGCGGCTGCCGGGCCGGCAGACCGCGACGAGAGCGCTCGTCGCAGCCGTCCTGGCAGCCGCCGTCGTCGCCCAGGCCGCCGCCGCGCTGCGTCCGCACGTCCCCCTGCTGCTCGCCGCGACGGCCGCCTCCCTGGCCGTCGAGGCCGTCCTGCACCGCTGGCAGCGCGGCATGGTCTCCCTGTTCGCCAAGTCCCACGCGGACATCACCGTGCGGCACGTCCTGCGCGACCTGCTGCTGGTCTTCGGCCTGCTGCGGCTGACCCCGGAGCACGAGGAGACGGCGTACACCGTGCTGGTGGCCGGTCTGCTCGCCTTCTACGCCCTGCACTGCGCGATCCAGGCGGCCTCGGTGCTGGTCCGGCGCACCCGCACCCTCCCGGTGGTCACCCGCAACATCGACGCCGCCGCGCTCCGCCTGACCCCGGCCCCGCCCGCCCTGCTGCGCCGCCCGGGCCCCCGGCTGCTGGTCCACGGCCTGCCCGCCACGACGGGCCTGCTGGTCACGGCGGCCACCGGCGAGCCCCGCTGGGCGGCCGTCGGCATCGCGGTGTCCCTCGGCCTCGCCCTCGTGGGCCTGGCGGACCTTCTCGTACGACTGCTGCCGAGCCGGCGTCCGGCGGGCGAGCAGGAGGTGCTGGACTGGTTCGACGCGTGGCTCGCCGCCTACCGGCCGACCGTCGGCCTGTACTTCTCCGGCGGGGTCTCCTCCGCCTACCAGGCCAACATGTGGCTGGAGCCGCTCGCCAAGCTCGGCGGGAAGCCGGTCATCGTCCTGCGCGAACGGTTCATGATGCAGAGGATCGCCGCGACCGACGTGCCGATCGTCTGCCTGCCGAAGGTGTCCACGCTGCTGCGCCTGGAGCAGTCCACGCTCCAGGTCCTCGTCCACCCGTCGAACTCCGGCAAGACCTCCCAGGTCCTGCGCATCCCGACGATCAAGCACACCTTCGTCAACCACGGCGAGAGCGACAAGCTGTCCTCCTGCAACCCGTACGCGAAGGCCTACGACGAGGTGTGGGTGGCCGGTCCCGCGGCCCGCGAGCGGTACGCGGCGGCCCAGGTCGGCGTCGAGGACAAGGACGTGGTGGAGATCGGCCGCCCGCAGCTCGACGCCGTACGGCCGTACCAGGGGCCGCCGACCGGGCCGTACACCACGGTGCTGTACGCCCCGACCTGGGAGGGCTGGGACGGCAACCCCGGCAACACCTCGGTGATCGAGGCCGGCGAGAACATCGTGCGGGCACTGCTGGCGGACCCGGGGGTGCGGCTGCTGTACAAGCCGCATCCGCTGACCGGTTCGGTGGATCCGCGGGCGGGCAGGGCGGACCTCAGGATCCGTGAGCTGGTCCGGGCGGCGAACCGGGAGCGGACCGGCGAGCGGCCCGAGGACGACGGTGAACTGACCCGCAGGACCCAGGAGTTGGACCGGCTCACCATCGCGTCCTTCCGGGCCGCCGCGGACTCGGCCGAGCGGATGCTGCTGCAGTCCACGCCGGAACCGGGCCGCGCGGAGGCGGTGGCGCGGGCGACGGCGGCCTGGGAGCGGGCGTACTGGGCCTCGTTGCCGGAGTGGGAGCACCAGGTCGTCACCGACGCCCGGCCCGCGCTGTACGCCTGCTTCAACCGGGCCGACGTGCTGATCAGCGATGTGTCCAGCGTGGTCAGCGACTTCCTGGCCAGCGGGAAGCCCTACGCGGTGGCGAACACCAGCGGTTTGGACGAGGACGCGTTCCGTGCGGCCTTCCCCACGGCGGGGGCGGCGACAGTGCTGACCCCGGACGCGGCGGGCGTGGCCGCGCTGCTGGACGCGGTACGGCACCCGGAGCGGGACGAACTCGTCGGTGCGCGGGCCGAGTTGAAGCGGCGGCTGCTGGGGCCGGACGAACCGACCGCGCAGGAACGGTTCGACACGGCCGTTCAGGCGTTGTGCGCGGCGGCCCGGGAGCGCCGGCTTCCGGGGCAGCGGCGGGACGCGGGGACCGTGCGCGCCTCGGGGACGCTCACGCTGCCGGGGTGAGCACCCTGCGCGCCTTGCGAACCGCCCGACGCAACAACTGATCGACCCCGACCTCCCGGTAGCCGGGGACGTCCCGGGCCTCGCGCGGCTCGGCCAGGTAGACGGAGTCGGGCAGGCCCGCCGACCGGTCGCGGAAGAACGGGTACGCGAGGTACACCCGGCGGCCGCCCTTCTCCAGCACGGCCCGCGGGGTCCTGCCCGCCCTCATGAACTCCAGGACCTCCACCAGGAGATCCGGGCGGCCCAGCGCCACCAGGTGCAGCCGCAGCCGCTCGTGGACGCGGAGCCGGTGGGCCACCTCGCCGGTCCAGTACGCGTCCACCAGGGGCCTCGCCAGCTCCAGCTTCTCCCGGCGGACCGCCTCGCCGTCCTTCAGGAACCCCGGGCCGAACTGCGGGAGCAGGGTGACGAGGAAGGGACGGACCATCAGCGCGTCGCGTCTCGCGCCCGCCGGGACCATGTCGGCGATCAGGTTCATCAGGGCGCGCGCGGAGTCGAAGCGCAGGGTGTGGCTGCCCGTCCTGGTGACGTGCTTGCCGTCCTCACGGCCCACCAGGTAGTAGCAGGTGTGGTCGGCGATCACGGAGACACCGTCGGCCCGCAGATAGGCCTCCATCGTGAACAGCGCGTCCTCGCCGGTCCACAGGGACTCGTCGAAGCGCATGCTGTGCCGTTCGAGGAAGGCGCGGCGGAACAGCTTCTGCGCGCTGAGCGTGAACTTGATGTTGGACGAGAAGACGTCGGTGCGCTCCAGGGTCCGCCCCCACATCGACGTCGGCGGCTTGCGGTTGACGCCCTCGACCCGGCCGAGCACGACGTCCGTGCCGTTGCGGTCGGCCATCGCGACCATCCGCTCCAGGGCCTCGGGGCCGAGCCGGTCGTCGGCGTCCAGGAAGAAGACGTACCGCCCGCTCGCCTTGCCCAGACCGACGTTGCGCGGGCCGCCGGGGCCGCCGGAGTTGTCCTGCCGGATCACCGTGACGTCGAGGGACGTGCGGGCGGCGAACTCCTCCAGGTACCCGCCGGTGCCGTCGGTCGAGCCGTCGTCGACCGCGATGACCTCGATGCGCGCGTGGCCGATCGTCTGGGCCTCGACGGAGGCCAGGCAGTCGACCAGGTACGGCATCGCCTCGTACGCCCCGACGACGACGGTCACATCAGGCTGCGCGAAGGACACTGTTCCCCCTGGACACGGTGGGTGGTTCCGGTGCCCTGACATACGCAGCAACGGCCCGGTTTTCGGGAATCACCACCGAAAACCGGGCCGTTTCTTTACCAACCCGAGGTCAGACCACGGTCTCCGCCGCGGAGGCCGCCGCCCGGGACTCCTGGCCGACGTTGCGTGCCTCGGCCTTGATCGCGAGGTTCGCCACCGCGGTGTTGAACTGCTCGATGGAGGTGGGCTCGTCCGGTCCGAGCAGGTACTGCTTGAGCTCCACCCGGTCCTCCGCCAGCGAGTCGGCCGCCGGGTCCCGCACGGCGTCCAGCAACTCGCCCAGCTCGGCGGCCTTGTTGGACAGGATCGTGGCGGCCCGCACCGCGGTGTTCTGCCGCTTGAACTCCTCCACGCCCAGCTCGGCGGAGTCCGTGACCGCGTACGGCTTGCCGCTCGCGATGAAGTCGGACACCACGCTGGAGATGTCGGAGACCATCGCGTCGGAGACGTTGAAGCAGTCGTACAGCCGCGGTTCGGCGCCCGTGATGACCCGGTGCTCCCACACCGGGAAGGAGCGCCAGTACGCGTCGTTCCACTCGCCGCGCAGCCGGGCGATCTCCTCGTACTTGGCCACGTCGACCACGCCGTCACGGGTGGCCTCGGCCTCGTCGCCCTTCTCGCCGCCGCTGCCGGCGAGGACCGCGAGCCGCGCCTCGATCCGGGCGAGCTCGGCCTTGGCCGCGGCCAGCGCGGTCGCGTCGGCCGGGAAACGGGGGTCCGCGGCGCGCTCGGCGGTGGCCTTCTCGATCAGCGCGCTGACCTTCTGGTGCGCGGCGCCCGCCTTGGGCAGGACCGTGCCGGTGAAGGGGTGCGGCTTGTAGAGGACACGGACCGGCGGGTCGGCCTTCAGCAGTTGCCTGACGATGTTCTCGCCGGCCAGCATCAGCGAGGTGTTGCCCGGGTTGCCGTCCCAGCCCTCCCAGGTGGGCGCGTAGAGCACGGTCGGCATCCGCCCCGCGGGCACGCCCTGCCCGTTCCGGATCGGCGCGAGCTGCGGACGGCCCACCTCGACGATGTCCTCGTCGCGGACCCCGACGTCGGCGATGGCGTAGCGGTCGCGGCCGGCCCGGCCCGCGGTCCACACCTCGTCGTACGCCTTGCTGAACGGGTTGACGCTCGCCAGCTTGTCGCTGTCGCCGTGGCCGATGAAGACGTGCTTCATGGTGGGCACGCGCAGCAGGTGGATGTTCTTGCCGACGTTCGCCGCGTACAGCGCGACCCGCACCGTGGACAGGTCCATGTTCATCAGGTGCACCCCTCCAGGCACGCAGATGACGGGGACCGTGGTGGGCGCGAGGTTCTGCAGGATGACGCGCTCACGCAGGATGATCAGCGGCCGGGAGTCCAGTTGCTCCATGGTCTCCAGCCACATGTTGACCTGGTAGGCGGAGTCCTTGGAACCGGAGAAGTACAGCACCGTCTCCGGCTTGTACTCGCGCAGCCACTCGTCGACCTTGGCGAGGACCTTGTCGGCGTTCGGCGGGATCTTCTTGCCGCGCACGTACGGCATCAGCGCCAGGACGTACAGGGTGCCGAGCACTATCGTCACGCCGATGCCGACGAAGCCCGGCAGTGCCGTGTCGGTGGCGGCGGCCACGAGTATGCCGACCACGGCCGCGAGGTCGAGGTGCAGCATCTTCTCGGCCGACCGGTTCAGCAGTCCCAGCGGCGGGGCGTCCGGGATGCGGATGCGGGAGGCCAGGTCGACGTTGCGGGTGGCGACCGGGAGCCGGCGGCGGTTGCGGATCAGGGTGACCAGCGCACCGTGCGGGGCCTGCAGGCCGTAGAAGGCGATGAAGCAGGCGGTGGCCCCGTAGAAGATCAGGTTGTTGGACAGGTCGAGCCGGGCCAGCAGCAGGATCAGCAGGAGCTGCCTGATCAGGAAGCGGATCGACAGACCGGCGCGGACCTTGCTGAGGCGGTTGATCAGATAACTGCCCTGGCGGTGCAGATAGTGGTCCGCAAGGTACGTGACGGCGGTCGCGGCCGCGAAGGCGGGGACGCTCGGAATGAGCGCGGCCACCATTATGGCGGGGAACCCCGCCAGCATGAGGACCGCCGCGGCCAGCTCGGCCGCGCTGCCCACCCGGGCGACGCGAATAGCGGTGCTTATCACTGAAAACCTGCTCTGGGAGGGATGCCGGTTGTTTACGAATTAGCGGTGCTTGGGGCTTCAGGACCTTGCTTAAGCCTTCAGGCCCCTGTGAATGCGCCAGGAACGGGCAGCCACAGAGGCCTGAATTTACAGAAGGCTATTTGTCCCTGATTATGCCACGCCGTCCTGACGGTCCAGGACACTGGCCAGTGCCTGCTCGAAGCCGGACGCCTGGCCCGCGGAGGCCGTCGGGTCCTGCTGGCGGACGTCGATGACATGGCCGGTCAGCTCGGAGAGCAGCACGTCGAGCGAGGTGCGGGCCACCGCCTCGGAGGACAGCAGACTGCCCGCGGGCTCCTGGCCGAAGGCCTTGGTGCGCATGGGCGTGGCGGTGCGCTCCGGGTTGATGCAGTTCACCCGGACGCCGTCACCCGCCCATTCGTCGGACAGGGCCTGCGTCAGGTTGACCATCGCCGCCTTGGTCGAGGAGTACAGGCTGTACTCGGCGCGGCCGCGGGTGTAGCTGCTGGAGGTGTACAGCAGCAGTTGGCCCTTGGTCTCCGCCAGGTACTTGTACGAGGAGCGCGCGATCTGCACCGGGGCCAGGTAGTTGACCTTCAGCGCCTCCTCGATGGTGGCGTTGTCGGTCTCCGCGAGCTTGCCGATGCGCAGCACGCCCGCGGTGTTGACGACGTAGTCGATCCGCCCGGTCTCGGCGTACGCCTTGGACAGCGCGTCGTCGACCTCCTCCGGGTTCTCGACGTGGGTGCCGGTGGTGGAGCGGCCCAGCGCGTACACCTTGGCGCCGTAGGACTCGGCGAGCTCGCCGATGTCCTTGCCGATGCCGTAGGAGCCGCCGAAGACGACGATGGTCTTGCCGGTGAGCAGCTCGCGGTAGGCCTCGTCGTCGACCTGCTCGGGCGCGGCGGTCGAGGCGAGCTGGAAGAGCTTGTCGGCGATGAAGACGTCGACGGGCTGGGTGACCTTCATGTTGTACTCGTCACCCGCGACGACGTGGATCGGCACGTCCGGCAGGTACTTGAGCACGACCGAACAGTCGTCCGTGGCCTGGAAGTTGGGGTCACCGGCGGCGACCTCGTAGGCGCGCTTGATGGTGGACAGCTTGAAGGCCTGCGGGGTCTGCCCGCGGCGCAGCCGGGAGCGGTCCGGGATCTCGGTGATGAACTCGCCGTCCCCGCCGTGCTTGCGCGTGACGATGATGGTGTCCGCGGACGGGATGGCCACGTCGACGGCCTGGTAGCGCTCCAGGGCGACCACGCAGTCGTCGATGACGCGCCGGGAGAGCAGCGGGCGCACGGCGTCGTGGAACAGGACGTTGAGGTCCTCGCCCTCGGCCAGGCCCTCGCCGAGGGCCGCGATGGCGCGCTCGGTGGTCTCGTTCCGGGTGGAGCCACCCTCGATGATCTTCTTGACCTTGGTGAACCCGGCCTTGGCGACGATCTTCTCTATGTCGGGTACGTAGCCCGGCGCCATCAGGACGATGATGTCGTCGATGGAGTCGGCCTTCTCGAAGGTGGTCAGGGTGTGCTCGATGACTGCCTTGCCGGCGATCTTCAGCAGCTGCTTGGGGATCGAGAGACCCACGCGCTGACCGGTGCCACCGGCCAGGATCACTGCGGTGGTACGGGGCTTGGCGATGTGCTGGGACACAGAAGACCTACCTCGGGGCGACAGGGAACGGGGAAATGGTCCCACTTGCGGTTACCGCTGTGCAAGGTGACCGCCGTCCGCCGCATATGTACGCGCTACCTGTCATTCATCTTGCACTGCCGGTAACGGCGGCCGTCCGGGAGTTCAGCGTCGGCGCAGCTTCTTCAGGCACCGGTGACCGAGTACCCGCATCAGTTCCTTCGACGACGTCTGATGCACCGTGCGCGCCTTGGCCGGAGAGGTGTGCCGCACCGGCGACTCGGCCGCCGCGGCCAGCGCCCCGTACAGCGCCTGCGCCGCCACCTCGGGAGAGATCCGCGGGGCGGGGACGCCGTCCCGTGCGGGCGCCTTCGGTACGGCGGACAGGAGACCGGGGTCACCGATGATCCGCACGCCGGCGGCACCGATGTTCCGGGCCATCTCGGCACCGATCCCGGCCGCGGCTTCGAGAGCCCACTCAGGAGTGAGGATCTTCACGTCATCGGGTGACGGACTGCACGCGTTCTTCATATGCATGACGGCGCCGTTGCGGACGAGCTTGGAATACAACTCGTCCGGCAGTCCATTGCCGCGGAATTCCTTGTTAAGGTTTCGCAGCATTTCGGTCTCGGCGAGAGTAAGAGAACGATTCGCGGCGTCCGGAACGGGCTGGAGGAGATTCTCGGGGAGCCCGAGGAGCTGTTCGAAAGTGCGCAGCAGCGCGCCGCGGTCGCGGTCGTCGACCACGACGACGGTGATCCGGTCCGGACCGACCGCGCGGGCCCACCGTTCGACGAGCCGGTCGTGCCGGTGGCGGCGCCAGAAGCTGGGGTTGGGCTGCTCGTACGGCGCCTTGCGCAGCATGTGGGTGAGCCAGTCCTCGTAACCCATGCGCAGGCCGTTCTGCACGTACTGCTGCCACTGCGAGGGCATGATCCGCACCAGCGGGCGCAGCGTGACCAGGACGTGCACGAGCTCCCCGCCGAGCTGCTCGACGATCCGCGCGACCGTCTCGTCGTCCTCGGCGTCGGCGAAGAACTCGCTGCTGATCACCGAGGTCCGGCCGCCGGTGGCCGCGACCTGCTCCAGCAGACGTGTCCAGTGCTTCTCGGTGGGCGCGGTGTCACCCATCATCGCGGGCCGCGCGCAGGCGGCCAGGGCGGCTTCCATCGGGTGTCTGGTGTGCGCCGGGAAGACGACCCCGTGCTCGGGCAGCCGGTCCTTCGCCGCGAACAGCGCGCCCTGGATGGCGGTGGTGCCGGTCTTGTGGGGGCCGATGTGCAGCAGGCGCGTGCCGGCGGGCAGCGGAGCGGTCACGCCGTTCACCGGAAGGTCGTCTCTCGTACAGTCCGTCTCCATAGTCAGAGGACGGTAAGAGAACTGCCTGAGTGTTGCCTGAGAGGAGTGTGGGACTGTGATGAAGACCACGCCCCTCCCAGGCAACCCGCCTCACGCGGGATGGACACCCGGCTTGCCCGCCTCGACTCGCAACTGCGCCAGCGTGGTGGTCACCGCCTCCGGCCTGACCACCGTGTCGACCGCCCTGACCTGCGCGTCGATGCCGTGCCGGTCGATGTCGAAGAGGTGGTAGCCGCGGTGGGCGTCGATGAACTTCCAGTGCGGGTTGTCGGCCGTCAGCGGGTCCCACTGGGCGTGGAAGGCGGCCTGGTCCTGGTCGCCGTTGCTGGAGATGGAGGTGCCGACGAACTCGGCGCCGACGACCCGGGAGGACGGGTCGGCGTAGTCCTCCTTGAGGTCGCTGATCATCGTGAGGTGGCGGTCGCCGGAGAGCACGACGGGGTTGCGCACCCGCTTGAACTCCTCCAGCAGGGCGTTGCGCTCGACCTGGTAGCCGTCCCAGGCGTCGTAGTACCAGAGTTTGCCCTCGCCGAGCAGGATGTCGGTCTCGGCCATCATGATCTGCGAGGCGATGAGGTTCCAGCGGGCCGGTGAGCCGTGCAGCCCGTCGAGCAGCCACTGCTTCTGCTCGGCGCCGAGCATGGTGAGCGAGGGGTCCTGGGCGGCGGCCTGGCTGGTGACCTGGTCGCTGCGGAACTGCCGGGTGTCGAGCACGTTCAGCCGGACCAGCCGGCCGAAGTCCAGTCTGCGGTGCATCCGGATGTGCGGGCCGTTCGGGACGGCGGTGGCACGCACCGGCATGTGCTCGTAGTACGCCTGGAAGGCCGCCGTGATCCGGGCCACGAACGCGTCGTGCGGCTGCTTGTCGGGGTCCTGCGGGATCTCGCCGGCCCAGTCGTTGTCGACCTCGTGGTCGTCGAAGGTGACCACCCAGGGCGCGCTCGCGTGGATCTCGGCGAGGTCCGGGTCGGTGCGGTACTGGGCGTACCGGTTGCGGTACTGGGCGAGGGTGTACGGCTCCCCCGTGCCCTCGTGCCGGCGCGGACCGGACGAGGAGGGTGCCGACTCGTAGATGTAGTCGCCGACGAACAGCACGACGTCGGGGTCCTGGTCCAGCATGTCGGCGTACGGCGTGAAGTAGCCGTGCTGCCAGTTCTGGCAGGAGGCGAGCGCCACCCGGAGGTTGCCGCCGGAGCTGTGCCGGTCGGGGGCGGTGCGGGTGCGGCCGGTGCGCGAGAGCTGGCCGTCTGCGCGGAAGCGGTACCAGTACGCACGGCCGGCGCGCAGGCCCCGTACGTCGACGTGGACGCTGTGTCCGTACGCGGGCAGGGCCTGGGCGGTGCCGCGCCGGACCACCTTTCTGAAGCGCTGGTCCTCGGCGAGCTCCCATTCGACCGGGACCACCCTGTCGGGCATGCCTCCGCCGTTCAGCGGATCGGGGGCGAGCCGGGTCCAGAGCACGATGCCGTCCGGCAGCGGGTCACCGGAGGCCACGCCGAGGCTGAACACCCCGTCGGGCAGCGGGGTCTCCGCGGCCCGCGCGGTGCCCGGCAGCCAGAGCTGGGTGGAGGCGGCGGCGCCGAGCACGGCGGCACCGGCGGTCAGAAAGCGGCGTCGGCCGGGTGATGCTGCTCCGTACATGGGCGAACTCCCTTGCGTCGCTGACCTCTTGGGCACCCTGGAAGCTCACGCTTCGGGGTGATCCGTGCGTTGAACCAGAGTGTTCGCGTGCATGACAAATAGGTAGACAACAGAAGAGCCGTTGCGACTCGGGTATCACATGATGAACGTGATCCCGGCGCAACGGCCTTCAGGACACCGCCGACTGACGATCTTTTGGGTTCTAGTTGGCGAAGTACGAGCCCAGACGGGCGTTCGCCGCGGTGGTGCCGAGCAGGGTGTGGCCGAAGGTGAACGTGCCGTCCGGCCCGAGGACGGTGGCCGGAATCGGCAGGCCGCCGGGCGAGGCGACGTACTCCCCCCGGGACCGGAAGGACCACACGGACCCGGCGCCCGTGTTCTCGCCGGGCGCGCCGACCGCGAGGTCAGCGAGCCCGTCGCCGTTCGCGTCCCCCACATGGACGGCCTTGCCGAAGACGTCACCCTTCTCGGCGGCTCCCGGCACTCCCGGGCTGTTCTGGGTGACCACCTGGTGGGAGCCCGCTCCGGTCAGCCCGTCGGCCCGGCCGCTCAGCACGACGACCGCACCGGCGTCCTTGACGGAGTTCGGTGCGGAGGCGGGCCCCAGGTCCTCGCCGGGTACGCCGGTGACCACGTCGAGGTAGCCGTCCCCGTCGACGTCGGCGAGCTGGACGTCGGTGCCGAAGCCGTCGCCCTTCTCGGCGGTGCCGGGCACCCCGGGGCTGTCCTGGTTGACGGCCTGCTCCGCCACTCCGTCAGGAGCGCCCGAGGTGCCGGGTATCCAGGTGACACGGCCGCCCTTGGCCCGGTACGCGTCATGGTCGCTCGCGTAGCCGTCGACGGCCCGGCCCACCACGATGTCGGCGTGGCCGTCCCGGTCGACGTCCCCGACCGCGAGGTTCTCGCCGCCCTGGAGCGCGGCGCCGTCGATGTCCCAGACCAGTGTCCAGGGCGTGAGGCCGTCCCTGGTGCCCCACCAGTACGCGATCCGCCGGGAGTCGAAGGTGTCGGTGCCGGTCTGGGCGGCCACGACGTCGGTGATCCCGTCGCCGTTGAGGTCGCCCACGTCGAGGTCGAGGACCCGGCTGTCGTACCTGTCCTTCACCACCTGGCGTTCCCCGGTGGCCGCGCCGGAGCGGGTGAAGGGGCCGCCGGTCGCCACCAGGCCGTACCGGTCCACCGCGGTCAGCAGGTCGGTCGCCCCGTCCCCGTCGACGTCCCCCGCCGCGAGGTGTCCCTCGGCGCCCAGCCGGTCGCCGGCCGCGCCGGAGGCCAGGATGGCCCCGCCGGACAGACCGCGGGCGCCGCCCCACAGGACCTGCACCCGTCCGGAGCCGCCGTCCTCACCGCCCACGCCCACGATCAGGTCGCCGTACCCGTCCCGGTCCAGGTCGGCGGCGGTGAGCGCGCTGCCGAACCGGTCGCCGGCCTCGGCACCGCCCGGGACGCCCGCCGTGTTCTGGCTGAACACCCGCTCGGTGGCGGACTTCAGGCCACTCGCCGAGCCGTACAGCACACCGACGAACCCGGCCTTCGCCCTGCCGGCCACGGTCCCGTCGGGCGCGGCCACCGCGAGGTCGGCGTACCCGTCCCCGTTGAAGTCGTCCCGCACCTGGCGGGGAGCGGCCTCGGCGGCCCCGGCGGTGGTGGGCAGCGCGGCGGCGCCTGCGCCGAGCGCCAGGGCGACGGCGAGCGCCGTACGCCACCCTCTTCGTTGTACGCGCATGCCGCATCCCCTCCTGTGACGGTCGTACGGATTGCCCGGTACGACTCACAGGAAGGGCGGTTGGTTGTCTTGCGGCCGATCCGCGGGTCGGATCAGAAGGGCTCGAAGTCGTCGAACTCCTGGCTGGCCTCGTCCCGTTCGGCCTGCTTGTCACGGCGGCGCTGGGCGGCGGGGCGGGGTGCCTCGAAGCGGTGGTCCTCACCGCGCCGGCCGAGCATCTCGGCGCCGGCCATGACGGTGGGCTCCCAGTCGAAGACGACCGCGTTGTCCTCGGGGCCGATGGCGACGCCGTCACCCGAACGGGCGCCCGCCTTCATCAACTCCTCTTCCACACCGAGGCGGTTGAGGCGGTCGGCGAGATAGCCGACGGCCTCGTCGTTGCTGAAGTCGGTCTGCCGCACCCAGCGCTCCGGCTTCTCGCCGCGCACCCGGAACAGCCCGTCCTCCTCGCGGACCACGGTGAAGCCGGTGTCGTCCACGGCCTTGGGCCGGATGACGATGCGGGTCGCCTCCTCCTTGGGCTTCGCGGCCCGTGCCCGTCCGACCAGGTCGGCGAGCGCGAAGGAGAGCTCCTTCAGCCCCATGTGGGCGACCGCGGACACCTCGAAGACGCGGTAGCCGCGCGCCTCCAGATCCGGCCGCACCATCTCGGCGAGGTCCTTGCCGTCCGGTACGTCGATCTTGTTGAGGACGACGATGCGGGGACGGTTGTCGAGGCCGCCGTACTCCCTGAGCTCCGCCTCGATGATGTCGAGGTCGGAGACCGGGTCGCGGTCGGACTCCAGGGTGGCGGTGTCCAGGACGTGCACGAGGACACTGCACCGCTCCACGTGCCGCAGGAACTCAAGGCCCAGGCCCTTGCCCTGGCTGGCGCCCGGGATCAGGCCCGGCACGTCGGCGATGGTGTAGACGCTCTCACCGGCGGTGACCACGCCCAGGTTCGGGACCAGGGTGGTGAAGGGGTAGTCGGCGATCTTCGGCTTGGCCGCCGAGAGGACGGAGATCAGCGAGGACTTTCCGGCGCTCGGGTAGCCGACCAGCGCCACGTCGGCGACGGTCTTGAGCTCCAGGACGATGTCCTGGAGGTCACCGGGCACGCCGAGCAGCGCGAAGCCGGGGGCCTTGCGGCGGGCGGAGGCCAGGGCAGCGTTGCCGAGGCCGCCGCGGCCGCCCTGGGCGGCGACGTAGGAGGTGCCGTGGCCGACGAGGTCGGCGAGGACGTTGCCCGCCTTGTCGAGGACGACGGTGCCGTCCGGGACCGGCAGGACCAGGTCCTGGCCGTCCTTGCCGGAGCGGTTGCCGCCCTCGCCGGGCTTGCCGTTGGTGGCCTTGCGGTGCGGGGAGTGGTGGTACTCGAGCAGCGTGGTCACGGACTGGTCGACGGTCAGGATGACGTCGCCGCCCCGTCCGCCGTTCCCGCCGTCGGGACCGCCGAGCGGCTTGAACTTCTCCCGGTGAACGGAGGCACAGCCGTGACCTCCGTTACCCGCGGCGACATGCAGTTCGACGCGGTCCACGAAGGTGGTCATGGTTCGGTGCCTCCAAAAACGTATGGGTACTACTGGCGTAACACGCGAAAGGCGGACCCGCCTTCCCACCAGGGAAGTGAGGTCCGCCTCGCGAAAAGTTCGGTCTAAGCGTGAGCTCAGGCGACCGGAACGATGTTCACGACCTTGCGGCCACGGTGGGTACCGAACTCCACCGCACCGGCGTTCAGCGCGAACAGCGTGTCGTCGCCGCCACGGCCGACGCCCGCACCCGGGTGGAAGTGGGTGCCGCGCTGGCGGACCAGGATCTCGCCCGCGTTGACGACCTGACCGCCGAAGCGCTTCACGCCGAGGCGCTGAGCGTTGGAGTCACGACCGTTACGGGTGGACGATGCGCCCTTCTTGTGTGCCATCTCTCCTCAGTCCCTTACTTCGCAGCCGCGGGGATCTCAGTGACCTTGATCGCCGTGTACTGCTGGCGGTGGCCCTGACGACGGCGGTAGCCGGTCTTGTTCTTGTAGCGAAGGATGTCGATCTTGACGCCCTTGTGGTGGTCCACGACCTCGGCCTGGACCTTGATGCCGGCCAGGACCCACGGGTCGCTGGTCACAGCGTCGCCGTCGACAACGAGCAGGGTCGAGAGCTCGACCGTGTCGCCAACCTTGGCAGTGGAAATCTTGTCAACCTCAACGATGTCGCCGACAGCAACCTTGTGCTGGCGACCACCGCTGCGCACGATGGCGTACACGCGGATCTCACTCTCTCGCTCGGGAACGGCACCCCCGCAGTCCAGCCGCCCGGCAGAGCAGACGGCCTCTCCCGGCCAGAACAGCGACCCGAGAGGAAGAGGTTTACGGGGATGTGGCGTGTCACCAGTGGACACGCCGACGGTCTAGGTTACGGGGCCGCGGCCGAACGGGTCAAACCGGGCCCCGTCGCGTTCAAACCCACGCGTCAGGAGCCGAGGCTCTCCCGGTAGGCCACGCACTCCTCGTAGGAGGGCAGCAGCCCCTGCTCGCGGGCCTCGGCCAGGGTGGGCGCCTGCTCGTCCTTGGGGGACAGCAGCGGGGCGACGCCCTCGGGCCACTCGATGCCGATCTCGGGGTCGAGCGGGTGGATGCCGTGCTCACGCTCGGGCGCGTAGCCCTCCGAGCACAGGTAGACCACGGTGGCGTCGTCGGTGAGCGCCATGAATCCGTGGCCGAGCCCCTCGGAGAGGTAGACGGCGTGGTGGTCCTGGTCGTCCAGGCGGACGATCTCCCACTGGCCGAAGGTGGGCGAGCCCACCCGGATGTCCACGATCACGTCGAGGACCGCGCCGCGCACGCACTTGACGTACTTGGCCTGCCCGGGCGGCACGTCGGCGAAGTGGATGCCGCGCAGGGTGCCGCGGCTGGAGACCGACATGTTGGCCTGGGCCAGGCTCAGCGGGTGGCCCGCGGCCTCCGCGAAGGCCGGGGCCTTGAACCACTCGTGGAAGCTGCCCCGGCCGTCGGGGAAGACCTTCGGCTCGAACACCCAGGCACCGGAGATCGAAAGGGGTCGCATCGCGGAGTTCTCAGCCCTTCTTCTGGTTGGTCAGGGCGCGCTTGATGCGCCCGGCGGCCCGACGCCACAGCGGGCGCGGCGCGGCCGCCTTCTTCTGGGGGGCGGCCGCCTTCTTCGCGGCCGGCTTCTCGGAAGGGGTGTGCCGGTCGATCACCTTGGCGGCGCGGGCGGCGTCCACCACGACGTCGACGGGCAGCCGCGTCCACTTGCGCTCACCGCGAGCGGCCGAGGGCACCCCGATCCGCACCGCCCAGCGCATCCCGGTGAGCTTCTCCAGCGGCAGCGCGGCGGTGACGGTACGGCCGTCCACGGCGGCGTCGGCCGGGTACTTGCCGACGTTCTTGCGCTCGAAGCGGAGCTGGACCGGGTCCCCGCCGGTCGCGGCGACGTGCAGCGGCAGGGGCAGCCGTACGGCGGAACCCTCGACCGTGGCGTCCGCGGGCGGCATGACGGCGACCGCCTCGCCCTCCAGCTTGTTGGTGTGCTGGTCGACGTCGAGCGAGAGGTTGCCGGGACCGTCGGTCCAGTACGGCAGGACGAGCCTCTTGGACTCGCCGGTGAGGGCGGCCAGCCGGCCGGCCTCGACGTCCTCGCCGCGCACCGCGCCGAGCCGGGTCTCCTTGCTCCAGCCGCAGGACTTGATCCTGAGGTGCAGGTCCCAGATGCCCTTGTCGAGCGGGGCGCCGGAGGCCGCGGTCTCGGGGTCGAGCTCGGCGCGGGCGGAGATCCGCTGGCGGACCGCACCGTCGCCGGCCTCGATCTCGCGCGGCTCGCTCGTGACGGGGAGGTAGAACTGGCGGGCGTCCTCGCGGTGCCGGACCACCAGGTCGACGTCGCTCTTGGCGAGCGGGGCGTCCAGCTTGACGCCCTGGTCGTCGAGCGCCTTGAGCGCCTCGTCGGACAGCGGCAGGGCGAGCAGCCGGCGCTCGCCCTCCTGACGGAAGGTCATGGGCGCGTCGCCGTTGTGCAGTTCGGCGTCGAAGCCGACGTGCAGGGTGCCGTCCTGCCACTCCAGCGAGGTGAGCTCGCCGGTGGGCGTGATCCCGGCCTCCCACTCGGCGAGGGCGCGGACGTCCTGGTAGCGGTCGGCGAAGACCAGCCCGGCGACGACCTTCTGGGTGAGACCGAGACGGGCGACGACACCGGGGCCGAAGCGCTCGGTGACCACCTTGTGGATCTCGGTGTACAGCTCCTCGGCGTAGTCCTCGGGGAGCTTGAGCAGCCGCTTGCCGCGCAGCCGCTCGACCATCTCGTTGCGCAGCCAGCGGCTGAACAGCTTGTCGCGCAGGGCGCCGGGCTCGGTCAGCTCCTCGACGACGTCGAGGGCCTCGCGCAGGTTGCCGAAGTAGCCGACCGGGTCGAAGCGCTGGAAGCCGGCGTTGGAGCCGTCGTCCCGGGTGATGTGGTAGTAGCACAGGTAGTCGCTGAGCACGGCGACGCTCTTGGCGCGCAGGTAGGCCTCGACGACGAAGACGTGGTCCTCGAGGCGGCGGCGGCCCTCCTTGAAGCGCATGTTGTGCTGGTTCAGGAACTCCCGCCGGAACATCTTGTGCGGGGTGAGGCTGTCGATCAGCGGCGCGTTGGACACGGTGGCGCGCGGCCGGTTGACCCGGAACAGCTCCTGCGGGACCGGGCGTCCGATGCCCGCCATCTTGCCCACGACCACGTCGGCCTCGTTGGCCTTGCCGTAGTCGTACATCCGCTCCAGGGCCTCGTCGCCCAGCCAGTCGTCGTGGTCGACGAACATGACGTACTCGCCCCGGGCGGCCTCGATGCCGGTGTTGCGGGGCTTGCCCGACCAGCCGGAGGACTCCTGGTGGATGACGTGGAAGTGCGGGTGCTCGGCGGCGAGCTGGTCCAGGCGGGCCGGGGTCTCGTCGGTGGAGCCGTCGTCGACGAAGAAGACCTCGAACTCGTCCGGGGTCAGGCTCTGCCGGAGCAGGCCCGTGATGCAGTCCTCGACGTACTTGCCGGGGTTGTAGACCGCGATGACGACGCTGACCTTGACCGTCACGCCGTGTTCTCCTTCAGATGGACCCGGTGGATCTCCGGGAAGGCCTCGGTGAGAGCCGTGCGCCAGTCGCGCAGCGGCTCGATGCCGGCCTCGGCGAACCGGCCGTGACCGAGGACGCTGTAGGCGGGACGGGGAGCGGGGCGTACGAACGCGTCGCTGGTGGTGGGGCGGACCCGGGCCGGGTCGGCGCCGAGCAGCCGGAAGATCTCCTGGGTGAAGCCGTGCCAGGTGGTCTCGCCGGAGCTGGTGCCGTGGTAGACGCCGGCCGGGGCGGTGCCGGCGAGGGCGCCGAGGCCCAACTCGACCAGCAGGCCCGCGAGATCGGCGCTCCAGGTGGGCTGGCCGCGCTGGTCGTCGACGACGTCGAGGGTGTCCTTGACGCCCTCCAGCTTGATCATCGTCTTGACGAAGTTGGGGCCGCCGGTGCCGTACAGCCAGGCGGTGCGCACGACGTAGCCGCGCTCGGTCGCCAGGACCGCCTTCTCGCCGGCCAGCTTGGTGCGGCCGTAGGCGCTGCGGGGCGCGGTGGGCGCGTCCTCGGCGTACGGCTCCTCGGCGTCGCCGGCGAAGACGTAGTCCGTGGAGACGTGCAGCAGGACGGCGCCGGTGCGGGCGCAGGCCTCGGCGAGGTGGCGCGGTCCGTCGCCGTTGATGGCGAGTGCCTCGTCCTCACGGGTCTCGGCGTCGTCGACGGCCGTCCAGGCGGCGCAGTTGACGACCACGTCGGGCCGGTGCTCCTCGAGCGCCGCGCTCACGGCGTCGGCGTCGGTGAGGTCCAGCGCCTTGCGGTCGAGGGCGACGAACCGCTCCCCCGACCGGGACAGCCGGGCCAGGACGTCCTGGCCCAGCATGCCGCCCGCGCCCGTGACCAGCCAGGTGCGGTTGTCGGTCACAGCGCGGCCCGCTCCTTCAGCGGCTCCCACCAGGCACGGTTGTCGCGGTACCACTGCACGGTCTCGGCGAGGCCCTGCTCGAAGCTCTTGCGGGGCTCGTAGCCGAGCTCCTCGCGGATCTTCGTGCAGTCGACGGAGTAGCGGCGGTCGTGGCCCTTGCGGTCCTCGACGTACTCGACGCTGGTCTCCCAGTCGGCGCCGCAGGCCTTCAGCAGCAGGCCGGTGAGCTCCTTGTTGGAGAGCTCGGTGCCGCCGCCGATGTTGTAGACCTCGCCGGCCCGGCCCTTGGTGCGCACGAGCTCGATGCCCTGGACGTGGTCGTCGATGTGCAGCCAGTCGCGGACGTTGCCGCCGTCGCCGTACAGCGGGACCTTCTTGCCGTCGAGGAGGTTGGTCACGAAGAGCGGGATGACCTTCTCGGGGAAGTGGTGGTGCCCGTAGTTGTTGGAGCAGCGGGTCACGCGCACGTCGAGGCCGTGGGTGCGGTGGTACGACAGCGCGATCAGGTCGCTGGACGCCTTCGCCGAGGAGTACGGCGAGTTGGGCTCCAGCGGGTGCGTCTCGGGCCAGGAGCCCTCGTCGATCGAGCCGTAGACCTCGTCGGTGGAGATGTGCACGAAGGTCTTGATGCCCGCGCGGTGGGCCGCGTCGATGAGGGTGTGGGTGCCGACCACGTTGGTGCGCACGAACTCGGCGCCACCGTCGATGGAACGGTCCACGTGCGACTCGGCGGCGAAGTGCACCACCTGGTCGTGCTCGGCCATCAGCTTGCCGACCAGCTCGGGGTCGCAGATGTCGCCCTGCACGAAGGCGAAGCCCGGGTGCTCGCGCACCTCGTCGAGGTTGGCCGGGTTGCCCGCGTACGTCAGCTTGTCCAGGACGGTGACCGAGACGTCACCGGGGCCCTGGGAACCGAGCACGGTACGGACGTAGTGCGAGCCGATGAAGCCGGCACCGCCGGTCACCAGAATCCGAGTGGTCATGAAGAGATCTGCACCTTGCTGTGATCACCGAGCACGAGCCGGTGTGCCTTGGGGTTACGGGGCGCGGGCGTGACCTCTACGTCACGTCCGATGAGCGAGGCCTCCACGCGGCGCACGCCGGTCACGGACGAGCCGCGCAGCACGATGGAGTACTCGATTTCGCTGTCCTCGATCCGGCAGTCCTCGGAGACGGACGTGAACGGACCGATGTAGGCGTCGTTGACCACCGTGCCGGCACCGATGATGGCAGGACCGACGATCCGGCTGCCACTGACGCTGGCACCCGCCTCGATGCGGACCCGGCCGATGATCTCGCTGGTCTCGTCGACCGTGCCCTCGTTCACCGGATCGACGGTCTCCAGGACCGACCGGTTGACCTCCAGCATGTCGGTGACGTTGCCGGTGTCCTTCCAGTAGCCGGAGATGGTCGTGGAGCGGACGTCGCGCTGCTGGTCGATCAGCCACTGGATGGCGTGGGTGATCTCCAGCTCGCCGCGCCAGGAGGGCTCGATGGAGCGGACGGCCTCGTGGATGGCCGGGGTGAAGAGGTAGACGCCGACGAGGGCGAGGTCGCTCTTGGGCTGCTTGGGCTTCTCCTCCAGGCCCACCACGCGGCCGTCGGCGTCGAGTTCGGCGACACCGAAGGAGGTGGGGTTGGGGACCCGGGTCAGCAGGATCTGGGCGTCGGGCCGCTCGGCGCGGAACTCGTCCACCAGACCGGTGATGCCACCGACGATGAAGTTGTCGCCGAGGTACATGACGAAGTCCTCGTCACCCAGGAACTCCTGCGCGATGAGGACGGCGTGGGCGAGGCCCAGCGGCGCTTCCTGCGGAATGTAGGTGACCTTGATCCCGAACTGGGAGCCGTCGCCCACCGCCTCACGGATCTCCTCCGCGGTGTCGCCGACGACGATGCCGACCTCGCTGATCCCGGCCTCGGCGATCGCCTCCAGGCCGTAGAACAGCACCGGCTTGTTGGCGACCGGCACCAACTGCTTGGCGGAGGTGTGGGTGATCGGGCGGAGGCGGGTGCCCGCTCCCCCGGAGAGCACGAGAGCCTTCACGAAAATCCCTATTTGTCTAAATTAAGCGTCAATCTCGGCTCACATCATAACCCTGGGGACAGGCCGGGGATTCACCGGCCATTCACATGATGGATCACCGGTTGACAACTTTCCGTTCGGACGCAATACCCACAGAATCACGAAATCCGCTCCCGGCGAACCAGGAGCGGATTTCGATCTTCATACGGCCGAATCCATTCGGTGACCGTCCGTCAGACGACGTGGACCGTCAGGACTCCTCCGCCGGGCTGGAGACGGCACCGGGCGCCTTCTGCTCGGCCGCCACCGTCTTCTTCGACGCCGCCTTCTTCGCGGTCGTCTTCTTGGCGGCGGTCTTCTTCGCGACCGTCTTCTTGGCGACGGTCTTCTTGGTCGCCGCCTTCTTCGCCGTGGCCTTCTTGGCCGTCTTGCGAGCCGTCTTCTTGGCCGGAACCGCCTCCTCGGCGGCCTCCTCCGGGTCGGCCGGCGCCTCGGCCGAGGGCACGACCACGACGGCCGCCTCCTCCGACGCGGTGGGCGCGGTGGCCTTGCGGACGGCACGGCGGCGCGGACGGGCCGGGGCGGCGCTCTCGGGGGCCGCCTCGGGCTCGGCCGCAGCGGCCTCGGACACGGCCTCCTCGACCGGCGCCACGGCCGCGGGAGCCGCCTCGACGGTCTCGGCGACCGTCACCACGGCCGCCTCGGCGCCCGCCGGGGAACCGGCCGGAGCCGACGCCCTGCGGGTGGCGCGGCGACGCGTACGGCCCTTGGGAGCGGCCTCGTCGACGGCGGACTCGGCGACGGCGGGCTCGGGCGCGGCCGGCGCGGCCTCGACCACCGGGTCCTCCGCCGCGACCGGCTCGGCCTGCGCCTCGGCGGCCGTCTCCGGCTGCACCGGACGCGCCACCTCCGCCTCGGCCGGCACGGCCTGGGCGGTCGGGACCTCGACGTCCTCGGACACCGGGCTCTCCACGTCGGCCGGGGCCTCGGCACCACCCGAACGCCTCGACCCGCCGCCCCGCGGGGCACCGGCCGGAGCGGACGCCCGGCGGCTCGCCCTGCGACGGCCACGTCCGCGCGTGGCGGCCGCCTCCGCCTCGGCGATGCTGCTGTACAGCTCCTCGTCCGGCGCGAACTCGGCCGGGGTCAGCGCGATCGGCTCGGCCACCTCGGCGGCGACCTCCGCCTCCGTCTCGACCTCGATCTCCTCCGGCGCCTCCACGACGGCCGCGGCCTCGTGGGTGTGCTCGTGCCCGTCGCCGCCGCGCCCGCGCTTCTTGCGCTTGCCGCCGCCACCGGCGGAGGTCGGCTGCTCCATGTGCACGATGACACCGCGGCCGTTGCAGTGGACGCAGGTCTCGGAGAAGGACTCCAGCAGGCCCTGGCCGACCCGCTTGCGGGTCATCTGGACCAGGCCCAGCGAGGTGACCTCGGCGACCTGGTGCTTGGTCCGGTCCCGGCCCAGGCACTCCAGCAGACGCCGGAGCACCAGGTCCCGGTTGGACTCCAGCACCATGTCGATGAAGTCGATCACGATGATGCCGCCGAGGTCGCGCAGCCGGAGCTGACGCACGATCTCCTCGGCCGCCTCCAGGTTGTTCCTGGTGACCGTCTCCTCCAGGTTGCCGCCCTGGCCGGTGAACTTGCCGGTGTTGACGTCGACGACGACCATCGCCTCGGTCCGGTCGATCACCAGCGAACCGCCGCTGGGCAGCCAGACCTTGCGGTCCAGCGCCTTGGCGAGCTGCTCGTCGATCCGGTACGTGGCGAAGACGTCGACCTCGGAGGTCCACTTCTGCAGCCGCTCGGCGAGGTCGGGGGCGACGTGGGAGACGTATCCGTGGACGGTCTCCCAGGCCTCCTGACCGCTGACGACGACCTTGGAGAAGTCCTCGTTGAAGATGTCGCGGACGACCCGGACGGTCATGTCCGGCTCGCCGTAGAGCAGCGTCGGGGCGTTGCCGCTCTTGGCCTTCTTCTGGATGTCCTCCCACTGCGCCTGCAGTCGCTCGACGTCGCGGCGCAGCTCGTCCTCGCTCGCGCCCTCGGCGGCGGTGCGCACGATGACGCCCGCGTCCTCGGGGACGATCTTCTTGAGGATGGTCTTCAGACGCGCCCGCTCGGTGTCGGGCAGCTTGCGGCTGATGCCGGTCATCGAGCCCTCGGGGACGTACACGAGGTAACGGCCCGGCAGGGAGACCTGGCTGGTCAGACGCGCGCCCTTGTGCCCGATCGGGTCCTTCGTCACCTGGACGAGCACCGGCTGGCCGGACTTGAGCGCGGACTCGATGCGGCGCGGCCCGTTGGCCATGCCCAGCGCCTCGAAGTTCACCTCACCGGCGTACAGCACGGCGTTGCGGCCCTTGCCGATGTCGATGAATGCGGCCTCCATCGACGGCAGGACGTTCTGGACCTTGCCCAGGTAGACGTTGCCGACGTAGGAGGTGGCCTGCTCCTTGTTGACGTAGTGCTCGACGAGCACGCCATCCTCGAGCACGCCGATCTGGGTGCGCTCACCGCTCTGCCGGACGACCATCACGCGCTCGACGGCCTCACGGCGGGCCAGGAACTCGGCCTCGGTGATGATCGGCACGCGGCGGCGGCCCTGCTCACGGCCCTCGCGGCGACGCTGCTTCTTGGCCTCCAGACGGGTCGAGCCCTTGATGGACTGCACCTCGTCGGACGGCTCGGACTTCGGGCGCGGCTCGCGCACCTTGACGACGGTCCGCTCCGGGTCGCCGTCACCGGGCTCGCTGTCGGCGGAGTCACCGGACCGGCGCCTGCGGCGACGGCGGCGACGGCTGCTGGAGCTGGAACCGCCGGACTCGTCCGAACGGGCGTCCTCGTCGTCCTCGTCGTCGTGCTCGGCGTCGGCGTCGGCGTCGTCCTCGTCCTGAGCGGACTGAGCGGACTGAGCGGAGCGCCCGGCCTCCTCGGCGGCGGGCTCGTCGGAGTCGTCCGCGTCCTCGTCACCGGACGCCTCGGCGGACTCGCCCCGGCGCCGGCGGCGGCCACCGCGCCGGCGACGGCGGCGCGAGCCGGTCTCCTCGGCGTCGGCGTCGTCCTCGGCGGCGTCCTCGGCGGCCTCGTCCGTCTCCTCTTCCTCGACGACGGTCTCGGCCGCGGTCTCCTGCACCTCGGGCTCGTCACCGGCACCCCGGCGACGGCGGCGGCGCCGCGAGCCGGTCTGCTCCTCGACGGCGGTCTCCTCGACCGGCTCGACGACCTCGGCCGGCTCGCTCTGTCCGGCCTCCGCCTCGGCGGCGGCCTCGGCGGCGGCCCGCTGCGGGGTCTGGAACTGCGGCTCGGTGAAGACGGGAGCCTGGAACACGGCGACCGCGGGGCGCGCGGGCCGGCGCGCCGACCCGTCCTCGTCGTCGGCACCGGCGGCGCCGCCGCGCCGCGCGGGCTCGGAGAACCCGGTGGCGGCCTGACGGACGGACCGGCGACGGGCACGGCGCGGGGCGGCCTCCTCGACGGGGGCCTCGGCGGCGGGCTCCTGCACGACGGGGGTCTCGGCGGCGGCCTCGGCCGGCGCGGCCTCGACGCTCTCGCCCTCGGGGGCCCCGGCGGGCGCGGAGACGCGCCGCGTGGCACGGCGACGGGTACGCCCGGCGGGCGCGGCGGACTCCTCGGACGCCTCGGCGGCCACCGGCTCCGCGGCCACCGGCTCGGCGGCCTCCGGAGCACCGGCGGGCGCGGCGGCCCGGCGCGTGGCACGGCGACGGGTGCGCGGAGCCGGCGCGGCGGTCTCGGCGTCAGGCGCCTCTGTCTCTGTGGGCGCCTCGGCGGTCACCGGCGCCTCGGTCCCGGCCGACTCCTCGGCCGCGGGGGCGGCGGCGGGCGCGGTCACCCGGCGGGTCGCACGCCGACGGGTGCGCGCGGCGGGCGGAGCCGCGTCCTCGGTCTCGGCGGGCGCGGTGTCCTCGGCCGCGAGCTGTGCGGGCGCCTCGGCGGCGGCCACTGGCACCACGGTCTCGGCGGCCTCGGCCGCCGCGGGGGCCCCGGCGGGGGCGGACGCCCGGCGGGTGGCACGTCGGCGCGGACGCGGCGCGGCCTCGGCCGGCTCCTCCGCCACGACGTTCTCGTCGAGCTTCTCCTCCTCGTCCGTGACGAGGTCCTCGGCCTCCGCGGCCGGTATGGCCGGAGCGACGACCTCCTCGGCGCCCGGGGCGCCGGCGACCGGCGGTCCCGCCGGCCTGGAAGCGGCCCTGCGCCGACGACGCGGCGGCAGGGTGTCGCTCGGGGTGTTCTGTTCGGAACCCTCGATGGGTTCGGTCGGTTCGAGCATGCGGGCTTGTCTCCCGTCAGGCTCCCGGGCGCCGCGCCTGGTCCGGCGAGGATGCCGGTGACGTCCGCGGCTCGCGCGATGCGCGGTGCCGCCGTCCGGGGCGCGGGCGCCGCACGGGAGCTCTCTGTGTCCTGTCTCGCCGGTTCCGTACGCCCTTGTTGGGTACGGCCTGGCGAAAGTCTTGTGGTCGGTGCGCTGCCCGACCCAGGTGGCTCCCGAGTACGAGGGCTGCGCTACGACGCCCGTCCTTCGCGGGACCTTCCTTACGCCGGCGCCTTCGCGGCGGCAGTCGGTTCGGCCGTTGAGTGGGCCTCGACTGCCTCGCGGTCGGGCGCGAGCGGGTCGGTCACCGTGCCGGTCTCTTCATCGAGCAGCCCCTGCGCCAGCCTGGTCACCGCTGCGGGGACCGGCGGCGCCAGGTCGGCCACGGCGCGGAGACCGGACAGGACGTCGTCGGGTCGTACGGCAGGCGTCACGTGCCGAACAACCAGCCGCAGTATCGCACAGGGCTGGTCGGTCGGCCTATCAGCGGGTTCACTGTGCGTTTCCAGGTGGACGACCGCGGGGCGGGCGTCGAAGGTCCGCAGGCCGTTCTTGGTGGTGCGCTGGACCTCGACCGCCTCGGCCGAGTTGAACGCGGCGACCGCGCGCTCGGCCTCGGCCGGTGCCACGCCGTCCAGCCTGAGCTCCCACACGGAAGCGGTGAGCCGGTCGGCGAGTCCCGAGGTCCGGGCCTCGACCGCGTCGACGACGTCGAGCCCGGCGGGCAGCGACTCGTCGAGGAGGAGCCGGAGCTTCTCCGGGTCGCGCGCCTGCGTGAGCGCGATCTCCAGGTACTCCGCCTCACTGCCCGTGCCGGTGGGTGCGGCATTGGCGTACGACACCTTCGGATGCGGCGTGAACCCCGCCGAGTACGCCATGGGCACCTCGGCGCGGCGCAACGCACGCTCGAAGGCGCGCTGGAAGTCACGGTGGCTGGTGAACCGGAGGCGGCCGCGCTTGGTGTAGCGCAGTCGGATGCGCTGCACCGCCGGTGCGGGCGGCGGGCCTTCGGGCTGTCGCTTGCCCAGTGTCGCTCAGTCCTTCGTGAGTGCGGTCGTACTGCTACCAAGAGTACGTGTGTCGGCGCCCGTCGGTTCCCGCCGGGCCACCACCTCACGCTCACGGGTTCCCCCGGCACTGCCGAAAAGAACCCGCCGGACGTCGGCCCGGGCCTGCCGTACGGATTCCCGGGCGGAGGCGAGCGTGGCCCGGGTGATCCGGCCCACACTGCGCGCGGCCTCGGCGACGGGCCGCAGCACCGCGTCCCGGATCACGTGCCCGACGGGTGTCAGGACCTCGCGGTACACCCAGCGCACCGGCTCGACGAAGATCCACCGGAAGAGGGTCGAGAGGAACCGGCCGACGGCGAGGGAGATGTGCCCGGCGATCCGCCACGCGTGCCCGAGGGCGTCCCACACCTCCCGGCCGACGACGGCGAGGGCCCGCCCCACGGGCGCGAGGACCCAGCGCCACAGGGCGACGAAGGGCAGGACGAGCAGGACGCGGGCGATCCAGTACAGGGCGACGCCGATGCCGGTGAGGACGGCGCTCGCCAGCCACGCGACGCCCTTGGCGCACCACGCGATCCCCTGCGCGCACCAGACGATCGCGCGCCCGACCGGCGTGAGGATCCAGAGGAGCACGGTCCCGACGCCCCTGAGGAGCCACATGATCCCGTGCCCGACCGGCGTGAACATGCGCGCGTACACCCACGTCAGCCCGGCCACGATCCCTCGCACGACCCACGCGATGCCGTGCCCGGTCACCGTGCAGATCCAGACGAGCCCGGCGCCCACGCCCTTGAGGAGCCATACGATCCCGTGCCCGACCGGGGTGAGCACGCGCGCGTACACCCACACCAGGCCGGCCACGATCCCCCGTACGACCCACGCGATGCCGTGTCCGACCGGTGTCAGCACCCACCGGTACAGCCACACCAGGGGCAGGACCAGGAGTACCTTGCCGAGCCAGCCGACCGCCTTGGCGAGGGGCACGACCAGGTACCGCCACACGGCCACGCAGGGCCAGACGACGAGCGCCCGCCACAGGGGCCGCAGCACGCTGTCGCGCAGGAAGCGTCCCACCACGACGAGCGCGTCCCACGCGATCCGCACGGGCACGACCAGCACGAGCACGACGATGCGTACGGGGATGCGAATCGCGACGGTGAGACATCCCTCGGGCGGGGACGCCTGCTGCGCGGGCTGCTTCTCCAGGTCCATAACGACGTAGACGCCTCAGTTCCCCGTCCGGATCCCGTACGGCGGCTCCGCTCCGCACCGGTCCTCGAATTCTCCGCCCCTGACGCGGTCACCTTACGAGAGGCGGTGTCGGTGGCGGCACGGGTGACCAGGGGCCGGGCGAGGGCCGGTTGACGACGGACGGCGGCGGGGCCGCGAGCACGGACCGGCTGCCGTCACCGTCAACCCACCCCGGTGGCAGGGCCGTTGCGGCTCGGTGCGCCTCTCGTCGACGACGGCCACGGATCCGCTGTGGGACCTCGGAGAAAGCCCGTGCAGTATGTCCCCATGATTACGCTTACGAAGGAAGACGGCCCCGCCGACCTGGACGGCGTGACCCATCTGTCCATAGGGGTCTCCTGGGACCCGACCGCGGGCGCCAGCGGCGGGGTGATCGGCAAGCTGCGCCGCAAGACCGGCACGGACCTCGACCTGATCGCCATCGCCATGCACGACGGCGACCCGGTGCGTCTGGCGGGCCTGGACTCGCTCGACCCCATCGGCAACGGCTCCCTGCTGCACAGCGGCGACAACCAGACCGGCCACGGGGACGGCGACGACGAGACGGTCACCGTCGAGTTCGCGAAGATCCCGCCGCACATCACGTCGATCGTCTTCGTGGCCGCCGCCTACAAGAAGGGCAGTTCCTTCCAGAAGGCCCGCAACATCAGCTTCAAGGTGTACGACGCCACCGGCGGCAGCTCCCAGCAGGTCGCCGACATCTGGCCGAGCATGCTCACCACGGACAACGGCTGCGCGGTCGCCAAGGCGGTCCGGGTCGGCGCCACCTGGAAGCTCGAGGTCATCAACGTGACGGGCAAGATCAAGCAGGGTGACGAGCTGGCCCTGATGCGCTTCGCCGCGAGCAAGTAGCACGCACCGGAAGGGCGTTGCCGAGGGGAGGGGCCGCGGCACCGGCGGCCCTTCCCTCCCGCGACCGATGAGTTCCCGCGCCCGCCGGGGTCTGCCTCCGGAGAGAACCGCACTCTGTGAGGGGACCCATGACCGCACACGCACTGCCTCCAGTCGTCGACGCCGCGACCTGGGAGCGCCGGCTCGGCGAACTGCGAGCCCGGGAGAAGGCCGCGACACGCGAACTCGACGCCATCGCCGCCGAGCGCCGCCGCCTGCCGATGGTCGAGCTGCCCGACTACACCCTGGACGGCGAGGGCGGCCCCGTACGCCTGGTGGACGTCTTCGAGGGCAAGCGGCAACTGATCGTCTACCACCACATGTGGAACGCCGGCCAGGAGTGGCAGTGCCCGGGCTGTACCGGCTTCACCGCGCAGTTCACCCGGCTGGAGTTCCTGGAGAACTACGACGCCCGGTTCGTCGTCGTCACCCAGGGCCCGATCGAGGAGGTCCTCGCCTACCGGGAGCGGGTCGGCAACCGGATGCCCTGGTACTCCACCGCGAACAGCCCCTTCGGCGAGGACGTCGGCGCCCCGCCCGGCGGCGGCTTCGCGGTCAACGTCCTCCTGCGCGACGGCGACACCGTCCACCGCACCTGGCACACCGACGGCCGCGGCACCGAGCAGCTCAGCCACACCTTCGCCCTGATCGACCTCCTCCCCTACGGCCGCCAGGAGCAGTGGCAGGACTCCCCCGAGGGCTGGCCCCAGGCGCCCACCTACAGCCGCTGGACCACCTCCAAGGACATCGCGGCGCTCTACGGCCCCGGCTCCGCCGACGGAAGCTGAGCGGGCCCGGGGCGGGGGGCGCTGCGAACCGCTCGCCCTGCTCCTCCCGCCCCGGCGGTCCATACTGGTGACGGAAGTGACGCCGTTCCTCCTGCGAGGAAGGTGAGTGCGCGCATGTGCCGTTGGATCGCCTACTCGGGCACGCCTGTCCTGCTCAGCCGCGTCCTGTTCGAGCCTCAGCACAATCTGATCGACCAGAGCCTGCACTCCCGCATGGGGGTGGAGACCACCAACGGCGACGGCTTCGGGATCGGCTGGTACGCCGAGGACCTCGCCACCCCGGCGGTCCTACGGGACGTGGGCCCGGCCTGGAACAACCGGAACCTGCAGGAGGTCGCTCACCACGTCCGCTCGGGTGTGTTCTTCGCCCACATCAGGGCGACGACCGGGACAGCCGTCCAGCAGACCAACTGCCACCCCTTCCGCAGGGACCGCTGGCTGTGGATGCACAACGGCATGATCAACGAGTTCCACCGGCTCCGCCGCGACCTGGCCCTGGCCGTCGATCCGGCCCTCTATCCCGAGATGGAGGGTTCGACCGACTCCGAGCTGATGTTCTACCTGGCCCTGACCTTCGGCCTCACCGAGGACCCGCCGGGCGCCGTGGCCCGCATGGCCGGCCTGGTGGAGGAGACCGGCCGACGGCACGGCGTCCCCCACCCCCTCCAGATGACCGTCGCCCTCTCGGACGGTGAGCGGGTGTGGGCCTTCCGCTACTCCAGCGAGGGCAAGTCGCGGTCCCTCTTCTACAGCACCGCGGTGGACTCCCTGCGCGCCCTGCACCCGGACGCCGCGTTCCTCCGCGAGGTCGACGAGGAAACCCGCCTGGTCGTCTCCGAGCCCCTGGGCGACCTCCCAGGAGCCTGGAACGAAGTCCCGGAAAGCACCTACGGCGTCATCCAGCCGGGCCCGGACATGCTGTACCCGTTCCGCCCCCTGCCGTAGCGCCCCGCAGCCTCAGTGCGAGTGCCCGCTCCCCGCCGGTGCCGGTGTCGCGTTCTTGACCGTCAGCGGCAGCAGCTTCTTCCCGGTGGGTCCGATCTGGATGTGGGTGTCCATCTGCGGGCACACCCCGCAGTCGAAGCACGGTGTCCAGCGGCAGTCCTCGACCTCCGTCTCGTCGAGGGCGTCCTGCCAGTCCTCCCAGAGCCAGTCCTTGTCGAGGCCGGAGTCCAGGTGGTCCCAGGGGAGGACCTCCTCGTACGTCTTCTCGCGGGTCGTGTACCAGTCGACGTCCACGCCGAACGCGGGCAGCGTCTTGTCGGCGCAGGCCATCCAGCGGTCGTAGGAGAAGTGCTCGCGCCAGCCGTCGAAGCGGCCGCCGTCCTCGTAGACGGCGCGGATCACGGCGCCGATGCGGCGGTCGCCGCGGGAGAGGAGGCCCTCGACGATGCCGGGCTTGCCGTCGTGGTAGCGGAAGCCGATGGAGCGGCCGTACTTCTTGTCGCCGCGGATCTTGTCGCGGAGCTTCTGCAGGCGGGCGTCGGTCTCCTCGGCGGAGAGCTGCGGGGCCCACTGGAAGGGGGTGTGGGGCTTGGGGACGAAGCCGCCGATCGACACCGTGCAGCGGATGTCGTTCTGGCCGGAGACCTTGCGGCCCTCGGCGATCACCTTCGTCGCCATGTCGGCGATCTGGAGGACGTCCTCGTCGGTCTCGGTGGGCAGGCCGCACATGAAGTACAGCTTCACCTGGCGCCAGCCGTTGCCGTACGCGGTGGAGACCGTGCGGATCAGGTCCTCTTCCGAGACCATCTTGTTGATGACCTTGCGCATGCGCTCGGAGCCGCCCTCGGGGGCGAAGGTCAGGCCGGACCTGCGGCCGTTCCTGGTGAGCTCGTTGGCCAGGTCGACGTTGAAGGCGTCCACGCGGGTGGAGGGGAGGGACAGGCCGATCTTGTCCTCCTCGTACCGGTCCGCCAGGCCCTTCGCGATGTCGCCGATCTCGGAGTGGTCAGCCGAGGACAGGGACAGCAGCCCCACCTCCTCGAAGCCCGTCGCCTTCAGGCCCTTCTCCACCATGTCGCCGATGCCCGTGATGGAGCGCTCGCGCACCGGGCGGGTGATCATGCCGGCCTGGCAGAAGCGGCAGCCGCGGGTGCAGCCGCGGAAGATCTCCACGGACATGCGCTCGTGGACCGTCTCCGCAAGCGGTACGAGGGGCTGCTTCGGGTACGGCCACTCGTCCAGGTCCATGACGGTGTGCTTGGCCACACGCCACGGGACCCCCGACTTGTTGGGGACCACGCGGGCGATACGGCCGTCGGGGAGGTACTCGACGTCGTAGAAGGCGGGGATGTAGACGGAACCCGTCTTCGCCAGGCGGAAGAGGACCTCCTCGCGGCCACCCGGCCGGCCCTCCGCCTTCCACTCCCGGATGATCTTCGTCATGTCCAGCACGGCCTGCTCGCCGTCGCCGATGATCGCCGCGTCGATGAAGTCCGCGATCGGCTCGGGGTTGAACGCCGCGTGGCCGCCGGCCAGGACGATCGGGTCGTCCAGTCCCCGGTCCTTCGACTCCAGCGGGATGCCCGCCAGGTCGAGGGCGGTCAGCATGTTGGTGTAGCCCAGCTCCGTGGAGAAGGACAGGCCGAACACGTCGAAGGCGCCCACCGGACGGTGGCTGTCCACCGTGAACTGCGGGACCCGGTGCTCGCGCATCAGCGCCTCCAGGTCCGGCCACACGCTGTAGGTGCGCTCGGCGAGGACGCCCTCCTGCTCGTTCAGGACCTCGTAGAGGATCATGACGCCCTGGTTGGGCAGGCCGACCTCGTAGGCGTCCGGGTACATCAGTGCCCAGCGGACGTCGCAGGACTCCCACGGCTTGACGGTGGAGTTGAGCTCACCGCCGACGTACTGGATCGGCTTCTGCACATGCGGGAGCAGAGCTTCGAGCTGCGGGAACACCGACGCGGCGGTTTCGGCTGACATCTCGCACTTCCATGGACGGACAGGGGTGACCATCTAGCGTAACGCGGCCGCGGCCACCCCCCGTACGCCCGGAGGGTCACAGGGCGTCCGCGGCCCCCCTGATCCCGTCCCAGAACCCGGGCAGCTCCGCCTCCACCGCCGCCGCCCGCTGCTCCTCACGCCCGTACAGCAGCCCGTACGTGAAGGCGCTCTCCCCCGCCGCGTGGGCGACCGCGGACAGCTCGCGCAGGGTCTGCCGGGCCATCACGCCGTCCTGGTGCTCCCCCAGCAGGTTCTGGAGCGCCTTCATGGACTTGACCATGGTCTTGGCCGGCTTGCCGAGGGCCGGGCGGGCCGCCTCGGCCGCGTAGCGGGTGCGCTTGGTCTTCTTGCGGGCCTCGTGCATCGCCTTGTCCCGGTCGGTGCCGGGTTCCAGGTCCAGCGCCTGGCCGACGAGCCCGGCGACCTTGCGGAAGTCCTTCCGCACGGCCTTGGCGATCACCTTGTGCGGCTTCTTCCCGGCCGCGTCGAGCAGCGGCGGGTCCGCGATCAGCGCGTCCAGGGCGTCGAGCAGGGCGAGGTGGCGCCGGGAGTCCAGCACTCCGACCAGCCGCGCGCTCGCCCCGCCGGGCCGCTCCCCCGCCCAGGTGCCCAGACGCTCGGCCACGGGCCCCGAGACCAGCGCCCCGGGCACCTCGTCGAGGGCGGCCGACAGGCGCTCGCTGAGCACCTCGCGGTCCCGGTCCACGCCCAGCTCGCCGGCCAGCCACTTCAGCTCGTCGCCGATCGGGTCCGTGACGTCCCGGTCCAGGACCTTGCCGTACGACTTGAAGGTGCTGCGCAGCCTGCGGGTGGCGACACGCATGCTGTGCACGGAGTCCTCGACGTCCTGGCGGACGGCCGGGTCGAGGGCGACGATCGCGTCCCGCTGGGCGCGGACGTACGCGAGGACGTGGTCGCCGGCGGTCACCGGGTCGCCGCCGGCCGGGCGCTTCTTCCTCGGTGCGGTCTCCGCGAGGGCCCGGGCCAGTTTCGAGGCGGACCCGGAGGGCCGTACGCCCGCCTTGCGCAGGCGTTTCTCCACCTTGTCGAGGAAGGCCGGGTCGCCGCCGTCGGCGAGTTCCACCTCGATCTCGGTCCACTGGGCGTCGCCGACGCCGCCGCTGAGCCGTTCGGCGTGCACGGCGTCCACGCTGACCTCGGCGAGCAACCGCCCGTCCGCCCCGAGGAGATGGCGCACATCGCGGTTCGAACGCAGCCGGACCACGGGCACCAGCTCGACGCCCCGGGCGCGGGAGCGGACCAGTGCGGCGAGTTCGTCGGGAAGGGTGTCGGACAGGGGTGCCCGGATCTCGTCGCGCACGCCCTCGGAGACGGGGAGCTTCAGGTGCCAGCCCGCGTCCGACCCACCGGTTCGGCGGCGCAGGGTGACCGAGGACGCCACGAGGCGTTCGTCCGGGGTGTCGTAGTAGACGGCGTCCAGATGCGCGACGCCCTTGTCGACGACGGCCTCGACCCCGGCGACTCCGGTCAGGTCGGGCAGGCCGCTGTCGTCGGACTCATACTTGCGTTCGATCTCCCGCTTTGTGTCCGCCATGATTCGAATCTAATGGTCAGGCACCGGTTCCGGCAGAGGGCCACGGCCACCCGGCCCAGCCCGGTCACGCCGACATCGGCCGCTGCACCTTGATCGACTGCAGCAGCCCTATGGCCACCCACACCGCGAACATCGACGATCCGCCGTACGACACGAACGGCAGCGGCAGACCGGTGACCGGCATGATCCCGAGGGTCATGCCGATGTTCTCGAAGGACTGGAAGGCGAACCAGGCGACGATCCCGGCGGCCACGATCGTGCCGTACAGCTCGGTCGTCTCGCGGGCGATCCGGCAGGCCCGCCACAGCACCACGCCGAGCAGGACGATGATCAGGCCCGCGCCGACGAAGCCCAGTTCCTCACCGGCGACGGTGAAGACGAAGTCGGTCTGCTGCTCGGGGACGAACTGGCCGGTGGTCTGCGAGCCGTGGAAGAGGCCCGCGCCCGTCAGGCCGCCCGAACCGATCGCGATCCGCGCCTGGTTGGTGTTGTAGCCGACGCCCGCCGGGTCGAGGCTGGGGTTGGCGAAGGCGGCGAAGCGGGCGATCTGGTACTCGTCCAGCACCCCGAGCTGCCACACCGCGAGCGCGCCGGCCGTCCCCGCGCCGAGCAGTCCGAAGACCCAGCGGTTGGAGGCGCCGGAGGCGAGCAGCACACCGAGCACGATGATGACCATGACCATGACCGACCCGAGGTCGGGCATGAGCATCACGATCAGCATCGGTACGGCGGCGAGGCCCAGGGCCTGGAGCACGGTGCGGTGGTCGGGGTAGGGCTTGTCGCCGGCGTCGACCCGGGCCGCGAGCAGCATCGCCATGCCGAGGATGATCGTGATCTTCACGAACTCCGAGGGCTGGAGCGAGAAGCCGCCGCCGAGCACGATCCAGGAGTGGGCGCCGTTGACCGTGGAGCCCAGCGGGGTGAGCACCAGCAGGATCAGGAACACCGAGGCGCCGTACAGCAGGGGCACGGCGGTGCGCAGGGTGCGGTGGCCGACCCACACGGTGCCGATCATCAGGGCGAACCCGATGCCGGTGTTCATGACGTGCCGGATCAGGAAGTAGTACGGGTCGCCCTGGTTGATCTCGGTGCGGTTGCGGGTCGCCGAGAAGACCAGGATCGAGCCGATCATGGACAGGGCGAGCGCCGAGAACAGTATCGGCCAGTCCAGCCGGCGGGCGAGCGAGTCGCGGGCCAGCAGCCGGGTCCAGCCCGCGCGTGCGGGGCCGTACCCGGAGACCTGGAAGCTGTTCGCCCCGGTCATGTGAGCATCCTCCGGCTTCCCCTCCTGCGGTGCCGCCTGCGGGTGTCGCGGTTCCCGCCGGTCGACGTGTTCACGGTCGCGCCCTGCTGCGTCTCGTCCGGCTCGGGCGCGCCCTCCTGGCTCGCCCGCTGGTCCTTGGCCGGGTCCTTGGCGACCTTCGGGGACTTGATGGTCCCGTCCGTGCGGACCTTCGGCAGGCTCTTCTGCGGGGTCGGCAGCAGGGCGTTCTTCTTGTCGATGGTGCCGTCGTCGGAGACGCCGTACAGCGCGTCGTAGATGTTGCGGACGGCGGGGCCCGAGGCACCGGAGCCCGTACCACCCTGGGAGATCGTCATGACGACCGTGTAGTCCTTGGTGTACGTGGCGAACCAGGACGTCGTCTGCTTGCCGTAGACCTCGGCCGTACCGGTCTTGGCGTGCATCGGGATCTTGTCCTGCGGCCAGCCGACCTGGGCGAAGCGCCAGGCGGCGGTACCGCGGGTGGCGACGCCCGCGAGGGCCTCGTCCATCTTGCTGAGCGTGGTACGGCTTATCGGCAGCCTGCCGTGCGAGGTGGGCTTGATCTCGTCGACCTTCTTGCCGTCGGCGCTGACGACGGCCTTGCCGACCGTCGGGTTGTACAGGGTGCCGCCGTTGGAGATGGCCGCGTAGATCGTGGCCATCTGGATCGGGGTGACGAGGGTGTCGCCCTGGCCGATGGAGTAGTTGATCTCGTCACCGGCGCGCATCTTGTTGCCTTCGAGGCAGTTCTCGTACGCGATCTTCTCGACGTAACTGCCGTCCTTCTTGCCGGTCTTGCACCAGCCGTCCTTGTTGGCGTTCCAGTAGGACTGCTTCCACTGGCGGTCGGGGACGCGGCCGGTGACCTCGTTGGGCAGGTCGATGCCGGTCTCCTTGCCGAGGCCGAACTGGTGGGCGGCCTTGAAGAAGTAGTCCTTGGGCTCGCCCTTCTTCGGGTTGATCCCGCCGTCCCGCTGCCACTCCTTGTGGGCGAGGCCGTAGAAGACGGTGTCGCAGGAGACCTCCAGGGCCCGGCCGAGCGAGATGGGGCCGAAGTTCTCCGACTCGAAGTTCTTGAAGACCTGACCGCCCACCGAGTACGAGCTCGTGCACGGGTAGCGGCCGTCGAAGTCGTAGCCGGCCTCCACGGCGGCGGCCGTGGAGATCACCTTGAAGGTGGAGCCGGGCGCGGACTGACCCTGTATGGCCCTGTTCAGCAGCGGGTAGTTGGACTTCTTGCCGGTGAGCCTCGCGTAGTCCTTGGCGGAGATGCCGCCCACCCAGGCGTTCGGGTCGTAGGTCGGGTTGGACGCCATCGCGACGATGCGGCCGGTCTTGGCCTCCATGACGACGACGGCGCCCGAGTCGGCCTTGTAGTTCTCGCCGGTGTTGTCGTCGAACTGCTTGCGGGCTTCCTTCATCGCGTCGTTCAGTTCGTACTCCGCGACACGCTGGACGCGGGCGTCGATGCTGGTGACGAGGTTGGCGCCGGGCTGGGCCTCGTCGGCCTCGGCCTGGCCGATGACCCGGCCGAGGTTGTCGACCTCGTAGCGGGTCACGCCGGCCTTGCCGCGCAGCTCCTTGTCGTACTCGCGCTCCAGACCCGAGCGGCCGACCTGGTCGGAGCGCAGGTAGGGCGAGTCGGTGTCCTGGGCCTTGGTGATCTCGTCGTCGGTGACCGGGGAGAGGTATCCGAGGACCTGGGCGGCGTTGGACTTGCCGGGGGCGGCGTAGCGGCGCACGGCCTCCGGCTCGGCGGTGATGCCGGGGAAGTCCTCGGCGCGCTCGCGGATCTGCAGGGCCTGCTTGGCGGTGGCCTCGTCGGTGATGGGGATGGGCTGGTACGGCGAGCCGTTCCAGCAGGGCTGGGGGGTCTTCGCGTCGCAGAGCCGGACCTTGAGCATGACGTCCTTGGCGGACATGCCGAGGACCTTGGCCAGCTTGGTGAGGACGGCCTTGCCGTCGTCCTTCATCTTCAGCAGGTCGGTGCGGGAGGCGGAGACCACCAGGCGGGTCTCGTTGTCCGCCAGGGCCACTCCGCGGGCGTCCAGGATCGAGCCGCGCACGGCGGGCTCGACGACCTGCTGGACGTGGTTCCCGGAGGCTTCCTTGGCGTACGCGTCGCCCTCGCGGATCTGCAGGTACCAGAGGCGGCCGCCGAGGGTGCCGAGGAGGGACAGCACGAGGATCTGGATGACGACGAGTCGGATCTGGACCCGTGGGGTCCGTCCGGTCTCGGGGATGTTGGTCACTGCGGTTGCCGCCCCCTCTCAGTGCGCCGACGTGTGTGCGCGTACGAATGATGAACGGCTGACCTGTGAAGCCGCGTTCCGCCCCGGCGAACCCGTTCGAGTGAACTCCGCTGCCCTGAACTCCGAGGCCCTCACAGCCGCTTGACCCCCTTGATGCGCCCTACCCGCGCCGTACGTGTCCGGGCCTTCGTCTTCAGGCTCCCGAGTCCGCCCCGCTGACCGCCGATCTTCAGACCGGTGCCCGAGGAGAGCCAGCCGGAGGAGATGTCGGCCGACTTGGCCGCCGAACCGGTCTCGGCCAGCGGGTCGTTCTCGGCACGGCGGGCGAGCGCCATGATGCCGGGGACGACGAACGGGGCGAGCAGCAGGTCGTACAGGGCGGCGGTGAACAGCAGGCTGGGCAGGCCCACATGGCGGGCGGCGGTGTCGCCGACGAGGGCGCCGACACCGGCGTACAGCAGGGTGGTGCCGACGGCCGCGGCGACCACGACGACCATGGGGCCGGTGGCCGACTTGAGCCGGCCGTTCTCCGGCTTGGCCAGGCCCGCGAGGTAGCCGATGACGCACAGCACCAGGGCGTAGCGGCCGGCCGCGTGGTCGGCGGGCGGGGCGAGGTCGGCGAGGAGGCCGGCGGCGAAGCCGACGAGGGCGCCGCCGACATGGCCGTAGACCAGGGCCAGGCCGAGGACGGTCAGGAGCAGCAGGTCGGGGACGGCGCCCGGGAGGTGGAGGCGGGCGAGGACGCTCACCTGGATCACCAGGGCGACCACGATCAGGGCGGAGGACAGCAGGATCCGGTTGACGCGCATGACTACAGCTCCTACTGCTCTTGCTGGATCTCGCCGTCGACCGGCGCATTGGCGGACGGGGTGACGGTGACCGTCACGGTCGGCGTGGGCGTCGGCTTCGGTTTGGCGGGCAGCACCGTGTCGCGCGGGTCCTTCTTCGGGGCCTCGACGACGACGCCGACGATGTCGAGCTTGGTGAAGCTGACGTACGGCGTGACGTACAGGGTGCGGGTGAGGTCGCCGCCGGAGGGGTCGACGCGGGCGACCACGCCGACCGGGACGCCGGGCACGAACGGCTTGTCGGCCTGCGAGCCGAAGGTGACCAGGCGGTCGCCCTTCTTCACCTCGGCCTTGCCGTTGAGGAGTTCGACGCGCAGCGGGCGGTCGCCCTGCCCGGAGGCGAAGCCGAGCTCGTCGCCGGCCTCCATGCGGGTGCCGACGGTGAAGTCGGGGTCGTTGGCGAGCAGCACGGTGGCGGTGTTCGGGCCGACGGTGGTGACCCGTCCGACCAGTCCGTCGCCGTTGAGGACGGTCATGTCGCGCCGGATGCCGTCGTCGGCGCCGACGTCGATGGTGATGGTCCAGGAGAAGCCCTGGGCCGCTCCTATGGCGATCACCTGGGCGCCCTTGATGCCGTACTGCCCCGCGCCGGCGATCTTCAGCATCTTGTCGAGCTGCTTGAGGCGGCTGGTGTTGCGGTCGTCGCTGCCGAGCCGCGCCTTGAGGGCGGCGTTCTCCTTCTCCAGCGTGGCGAGCCGGTCGTGCCGCTCGCCGGAGTCGCGGATGGCGGAGACGGCGTTGCCGACCGGGTCGACCGCGGAGGACACCCCGTCCTCGATGGGGCCGAACACGGCGGCCGCACCTTGGCGGGCACCGTCGACCGGCGAGTCCTCCCCGCCGCGGATGTCCACCGTGATCAGCGCGAACGCGACGGCGATCAGCAGCACCAGGAGCAGCCGGCTCTCTCGTGTGTCCCTCACGTGCGGCGGCCGTGCCCTTCTTATTGGAGTGGCGTTTGTGGGAGCTTATGCCTCTATATCAACGATCCGCCGTACGAGAGGAGATCATCTCGTACGGCGGAATCGAAGAGTTACGTCATCTGCGCGGCTGGGCGTCCAGCACCTGCTGGAGCGCCTCGAATTCTTCGACGCACTTCCCGGAGCCGAGCGCCACGCTGTCCAGCGGGTCCTCGGCGATGTGGATCGGCATGCCGGTCTCCCGGCGCAGCCGCTCGTCGAGCCCGCGCAGCAGGGCGCCACCGCCGGTGAGGACGATGCCGCGGTCCATGATGTCGCCGGAGAGCTCCGGCGGGCACTTGTCGAGGGTCGTCTTGACCGCGTCGACGATGGCGTTGACCGGCTCCTCGATCGCCTTGCGGACCTCGGCGGCCGAGATGACGACCGTCTTGGGCAGTCCGGACACGAGGTCCCGGCCACGGATTTCGGTGTGTTCGTCAGCGTCCAGGTCGTACGCCGAACCGATCGTGATCTTGATCTGTTCGGCGGTCCGCTCACCCAGAAGGAGGGAGTACTCCTTCTTGATGTGCTGGATGATCGCGTTGTCCAGTTCGTCGCCCGCGACACGGATGGACTGGGCGGTGACGATGCCGCCGAGCGAGATGACCGCGACCTCCGTGGTGCCGCCGCCGATGTCCACCACCATGTTGCCCGTGGCCTCGTGGACCGGCAGGCCGGAGCCGATGGCGGCCGCCATGGGCTCCTCGATGATGTGCACCTGGCGGGCGCCGGCCTGGGACGACGCCTCGATGACGGCACGGCGCTCGACGCCGGTGATGCCCGAGGGGACACACACGACGACGCGCGGCCGCGCGAGATACCGACGCTTGTGGATCTTCAGGATGAAGTAGCGCAGCATCCGCTCGGTGATCTCGAAGTCGGCGATCACGCCGTCCTTCAGCGGCCGCACGGCAACGATGTTGCCGGGGGTCCGCCCGATCATCTTCTTCGCTTCGGCGCCGACAGCCAGGATTCCACCGGTGTTCGTGTTGATCGCGACGACGGACGGCTCGTTGAGTACGATCCCGCGACCCCTGACGTACACCAGCGTGTTGGCGGTCCCGAGGTCGACAGCCATGTCACGGCCGATGAACGACATTGAGTTCCCCATCAGGATTCGTCTGGCCTTCCTGGGAGCTTTTGAGGGCTTTTCAGGTCGGCGAAGTGGGTGCTGTGACGTGAAGGCTTCCATCGTAGACGCGCCTGCACGAACACTGCGCGAGGGTCTTCGCCATTGTCAGCAGATCAGACACCGCCTCGCTTGTGGAGACGGTCCATAAGGGCCACTCGTTCCCCCGATCGGCACGCATATGCCGAGGGACGGCCGAAAAAGTACGGCCGCCCCAGGTCAGACGGGAGTGCGAGCTGACGCGCCCTCAGAAATTGCCACGAAACCTACGCACGTGACGTACGCAGGTGACCTATGCGCGGCCGGGGAAGAAGATCTTCACCTCGCGCTCGGCGGACTCCTCCGAGTCGGACGCGTGGATGAGGTTCTCGCGGACGATGACACCGAAGTCCCCCCGGATGGAGCCGGGAGCCGCGGCGATCGGGTCGGTGGGACCCGCCAGTTGGCGTACGCCCTCGATGACCCGCTCGCCCTCGACGATCAGCGCCACGACCGGACCGGAGGCCATGAACTCCACCAGCGGCTCGTAGAAGGGCTTGCCCTTGTGCTCGCCGTAGTGCTGCTCCAGCGTGTCCTGGTCCAGGGTGCGCAGCTCCAGCGCGGTGATCTGCCAGCCTGCCTTGCGCTCGATACGGCTGATGATCTCGCCGGTCAGGCCACGACGGACGGCGTCGGGCTTGAGGAGGACGAGGGTGCGCTGGCTCACGAGGGGCTCCTAACCTGCTGACATGTGCGGTGGGACGAGATTACAGGGCGTGTCGGTCCGCTCGTCACACAGCGTCAGGTGTAGTGGGGCCGGCCTGGGCGGTCTGGGCGGCGAACCTCGCCTTCGCCTCGTCGATCTTGCGGCCGTAGTGCACCGACGCCCACCACAGGGCCGCGAAGACCGCGCCCATGAAGAACATGGTCGGCACCACGAAACCGGAGGCGATCAGGGCGATCTGCAGCGCCCAGCCGAAGGCGATGCCGCCGGGCCGGGTCACCACCCCGCACAGGGCGAGGCACAGGAACATGGCGATGCCGCTGACCGTCCACACCGTGGAGGTCGCGAGGTCGGGGTCCTTCATCGCGACCAGTGCGGCGAAGCCGATGACGAAGAACTCGCCGATCAGGGTGGATGCACAGAGCGTACGCATGGCGCGGCTCAGCCCCTTCCGAGCAGCAGCCGGGCCTCGCCGACCGTGATGACCGACCCGGTGACGAGCACCCCGCCACCCGTGAACTCGCCGTCCTCCTCGGCCAGCGTGATCGCCTCCTCCAGGGCGTCCGGCAGCCGCGGCTCGACCTGCACGCGCTCCTCGCCGAACACCTCGACGGCGATCGCGGCGAGCTCGTCGGCGTCCATCGCGCGGTGGCTGGAGTTCTGGGTGATCACGACCTCGGCGAAGATCGGCTCGAAGGCCTCCAGGAGCCCCCGCACGTTCTTGTCGCCGCTCGCGCCGACCACGCCGATCAGCCGGCTGAAGTCGAAGGCCTCACCGACCGCCTCGGCGGTGGCGCGGGCACCCGCCGGGTTGTGGGCGGCGTCCAGGACGACGGTCGGGGAACGCCGTACGACCTCGAGGCGGCCCGGGGAGGAGACGGCGGCGAAGGCCTTGCGCACGGTGTCGATGTCGAGGGGGTCGGGGCGCTGGGCACCCACCCCGAAGAACGCCTCCACGGCGGCGAGCGCCACGGCCGCGTTGTGCGCCTGGTACGGGCCGTGCAGCGGCAGGTACACCTCGTCGTACTCACCGCCGAGGCCGCGCAGGGTCAGGAGCTGGCCGCCGACGGCGACCTGCCGGGAGACGACCCCGAACTCCAGGCCCTCGCGGGCGACGGTCGCGTCGACCTCGACGGCCTTCTTCAGCAGGACCTGCGCCGCGTCGACCGGCTGCTGGGCCAGCACGACGGTCGCGCCCTGCTTGATGATCCCGGCCTTCTCGACGGCGATCTCCCCGGGGGTCTCCCCCAGCCGGTCGGTGTGGTCCAGGTCGATGGGGGTGACGACGGCGACATCGCCGTCGATGACGTTGGTGGCGTCCCAGGAGCCGCCCATGCCGACCTCGACGACGGCCACGTCGACGGGCGCGTCCGCGAAGGCGGCGTACGCCATGCCGGTCAGCACCTCGAAGAAGGACAGCCGGTACTCCTGCTGCCCGTCGACCATGTCGACGTACGGCTTGACGTCCTCGTACGTCTCGATGAACCGCTCGGCCGAGATCGGGGCGCCGTCCAGGCTGATGCGCTCGGTGACCGACTGCACGTGAGGGCTGGTGTAGCGGCCCGTGCGCAGCTCGAAGGCGCCGAGGAGGGCCTCGATCATGCGGGCCGTGGAGGTCTTGCCGTTCGTCCCCGTGATGTGGATCGAGGGGTACGACCGCTGCGGCTCGCCCAGCACGTCCATCAGCGCGGCGATCCGGCTGACCGAGGGCTCCAGCTTGGTCTCGCCCCAGCGGGTGGCGAGCTCCGCCTCGACCTCGCGCAGAGCCTTGTCGACCTCGGGGTCCTCGGGGCGGGCGGGCACGTCTGCCTCCGGCGGGCCGCCCTGGGTGCGCAGGGTGCGGCTGCCGGCCTCGATGACCGCGAGGTCGGGGTCACGGTCGGTCTCGGCGGCGACGATCTCGTCGAAGGGGTCGGTCTCACTCACGGGGCCCAGTCTACGGAGGCCGACCGACACAGTGCCCACGGAGTGGGGTGGCAGCCGCGGGGCCCCGGAGTCCGACGGACTCCGGGGCCCCGGTGAGCCTTATGCCTCGGGCAGGCGGTCCAGTTGCTCCTGGATCCGCTTGATGTCCTCGTCCGCCTTCGCCAGGCGGCCGCGGATCTTGTCCACGACGTTGTCCGGGGCCTTCGCGAGGAACGCCTCGTTGCCCAGCTTGGCGTTGGCCTGGGCCTTCTCCTTCTCGGCCGCGGCCAGGTCCTTCGCGAGGCGCTTGCGCTCGGCCGCCACGTCGATCGTGCCGGAGAGGTCGAGCGCGACCGTGGCACCGGCGACCGGGAGGGTCGCCGTGGCCGCGAAGGTCTCACCCTCCGGCTGAAGGCGCAGGAGCTGGCGGATGGCGGCTTCGTGGGGGGTTAGGGCGGTGCCGGTGAGGTCCAGGCGGGCCGGGACCTTCTGGCCGTCCTTGAGGCCCTGGTCCTTGCGGAACCGGCGGACCTCGGTGACCACCCGCTGGACCAGCTCGATCTCCAGCTCGGCGTCCTTGTCGCGGAAGCCGCTGTCCGCCGGCCACTCTCCGATGACCAGGGACTCGCCGCCGGTCAGGGTGGTCCACAGGGCGTCCGTGACGAACGGGATGACCGGGTGCAGCAGTCGCAGCGTGACGTCGAGCACCTCGCCGAGGACCCGGCCGGAGACCCTGGCCTGCTCACCACCCGCGAAGAACGTCGTCTTCGACAGCTCGACGTACCAGTCGAAGACCTCGTCCCACGCGAAGTGGTAGAGCGCGTCGGCGAGTTTGGCGAACTGGTAGTCGTCGTAGTACGCGTCGACCTGGGCGACCGTGGTGTTGAGCCGGGAGAGGATCCAGCGGTCCGTCGCCGACATCTCGGAGGCGTCCGGCAGCGGGCCCTCGACCGTGGCGCCGTTCATCAGGGCGAAGCGGGTGGCGTTCCAGAGCTTGTTGGTGAAGTTCCGGGAGGCCTTGACCCAGTCCTCGCCGATCGGCACGTCCGCGCCCGGGTTGGCGCCGTTGGCGAGGGTGAAGCGGACGGCGTCGGAGCCGTAGGCGTCCATCCAGACCAGCGGGTCCACCGCGTTGGGGTTCGACTTCGACATCTTCTTGCCGAACTCGTCACGGACCAGGCCGGTCAGCGCGATGGTGTGGAAGGGGGCCTGGCCGTCCATGGCGTAGAGGCCGAACATCATCATCCGGGCGACCCAGAAGAAGATGATGTCGTGGCCGGTCAGCAGGACGTCGGTCGGATAGAACTTCCGCAGGTCCTCGGTCTGTTCGGGCCAGCCGAGCGTGGAGAAGGGCCACAGACCGGAGGAGAACCAGGTGTCCAGGACGTCGGAGTCCTGGGTCCAGCCCTCGCCGGTGGGCGGCTCCTCGTCCGGTCCGACGCAGACCACCTCGCCGTCGGGGCCGTACCAGATCGGGATGCGGTGGCCCCACCAGAGCTGACGCGAGATGCACCAGTCGTGCATGTTGTCGACCCAGTCGAAATAGCGCTTCGACATGTCCTCGGGGTGGATCTTGACGCGACCGTCGCGGACCGCGTCACCGGCGGCCTTGGCGAGCGGACCGACCTTGACCCACCACTGCATGGACAGACGCGGCTCGACCGTGGTCTTGCAGCGCGAGCAGTGACCGACGGAGTGCATGTACGGGCGCTTCTCGGCGACGATCCGGCCCTGCTCCTTGAGGGCGCCGACGACGGCCGAGCGGGCCTCGAAGCGGTCCAGGCCGATGAAGGGGCCGTGGACGGTGATGACACCGTGCTCGTCCATGATCGTCAGGGACGGCAGGTCGTGGCGGCGGCCGATCTCGAAGTCGTTCGGGTCGTGCGCCGGGGTCACCTTGACCGCTCCGGTGCCGAACTCGGGGTCGACGTGGGTGTCGGCGACGACCGGGATGGTGCGGTCGGTCAGCGGGAGCTTGATCTGCTTGCCGATGAGGTGCTTGTACCGCTCATCGTCGGGGTGGACGGCGACGGCCGTGTCACCGAGCATCGTCTCCGCGCGCGTGGTCGCGACGACGAGGCTGTCCTCGCCCTCGCCGTAGCGAATGGAGACCAACTCGCCCGCGTCCTCCTGGTACTCCACCTCGATGTCGGAGATGGCCGTCAGACAGCGGGGGCACCAGTTGATGATGCGCTCGGCGCGATAGATCAGCTCGTCCTCGTAGAGCCGCTTGAAGATGGTGAGGACGGCCTTGGACAGGCCCTCGTCCATCGTGAAGCGCTCACGGCTCCAGTCGACCCCGTCGCCCAGGCGCCGCATCTGGCCGAGGATCTTGCCGCCGTACTCCTCCTTCCACTGCCAGACGCGCTCGACGAACTCCTCGCGGCCCAGGTCGTGGCGGGACTTGCCCTCCTCGGCGAGCTGCTGCTCGACCTTGTTCTGGGTGGCGATGCCGGCGTGGTCCATGCCGGGCAGCCACAGGGCCTCGTAGCCCTGCATGCGCTTGCGGCGGGTGAGGGCGTCCATGAGCGTGTGCTGGAAGGCGTGGCCCAGGTGGAGCGAACCGGTGACGTTCGGCGGCGGGATGACGATGGTGTACGGCGGCTTGTCGCTCTTCGCGTCGGCGGCGAAGTAACCGCGCTCCACCCAGCGCTCGTACAGCGTCCCCTCTACCTCGGCCGGCGCGTACTGGGTCGGCAGTTCGGTGCTGGGCGCTGTGGGCTGCTGCTGAGCGTTCTCGGTCACGGGGTCAGTTTAGGGGTGTCCCGGGCATGTCCCGAAACGCGTTTGTTCTGTAACGGTGGGGGCCCCGATGCGGTGCGCCGCCCGCGCCTGGGCCAGGATGTCGGGAACACATAAGCATCTGGAGGGGAACCCAGAGATGAGTCACAACCAGCCGGGCCCGTACGGGCAGCCCCAGCAGCCCGGGCAGCCGCCGCAGCCCGGGCCGTACGGCCAGCCGGGCCCCTACGGCCAGCCCCCGCAGGCCCCGCAGGCGCCCCAGCCCGGCTACGGCTACCCCCAGCAGCCCGGGCAGCAGCCCCAGCAGCCGGGGTACGGCTACCCCCAGCAGCCGCCTCAGCCGGGCTACGGCTACCCGCAGCAGGGCGGGGTGCCGCCGCAGGCCCCGCCGCCGTACGGCCAGCAGCAGCCGTACGGCCAGGCGCCCTACGGGGTTCCCCAGCCCCCGCCGCCCGCCGGCGGCAACGGCAAGAAGGTCGGCATCATCATCGCCGCGGTGGCGGTCGTCGCGGCGATCGCGGTGGGCGCGTACCTGGTGATCGGCGGGAGCGGGAGCGGCGGCGGCTCGGACATCGCGGACGACGGCGCGCACACGCTCACCACGCCCGCCACGGTCCTCACGGATTACAAGAAGTCCGCCGGCGCGGGCGGCGACGGCTTCAGCGCGGACGACGTCAAGGACGCCGAGAAGCACGGCGTGAAGAACGCCAAGGACGTGAGCGCGACCTACCAGTCCGGCGACGCGACCAACTACCTCGCCATGAAGATGGTCAACTTCATGGGCGTCTACGGCGACATCGACGATCCCGAGAAGGTCGTCGACGCGATGTTCGCCGAGATGAAGAAGAGCGCCGCCGAGGACTCCGACGGCGAGGCCGTCGGCAGCCCGAAGGCGTACACGCCGGCCGGTCTCGACGGCGCGGTGCTCAAGTGCCAGGAGACGAAGATCAAGGACAGCTCGGGCTCCGGTCCGAGCTCGATCAGCATGCCGGTGTGCATCTGGGGCGACCACAGCACGCTCGGCGTGGTCATCCCGGTCGACATGGCGGACGCCATGGCCGGCAAGGCGGCGGACCTCTCGAACGCGGCGGACATGACTGCCAAGCTCCGCAAGGAAGTTCGCGTCAAGGCCTGACACGCGCTACTGATCGGCGGCGAGGCACCGCACCCGCGAGCGCCTCGCCGCCTCAGCGGTTCAACGCTCAGGCAAACTTGCAGGCGATGGTCGCGTGGTCCGTAGTGACACCGATGACGACGAGATCGCTTATGCAGACCGGATTCGGTCCCACAGGGAGATGCCTGATGCTGCAGGCCGCCCGCACCTTGACGCCGACCGTATAGCCCCGGTGCTTCAAGAAGGTTATGCAGTCACTCTGGTCCGCGCTTGCCGGTGCAGCCGCTGCAATGGGTACAACTCCGGCCGCGACAACCACACTTGCCGCAGCCAGGAGTCTCTTGGCCCCTAGTAGTCTCACGCCATTCCTCCCGATTTCTTTCCACCGGAAACGCCAGGCAGGCGCCCGATGGTGGTCGGGTCGACTTGATCAAGTGCACGAACCGTCCGCAAGAACTCGGCAGGGACCTGACCTGTTCGCGTGGCGTGATTGGCCAGAACGCAAGACGAAGTGCTCGGCACCTGATTCAGGTACCGAGCACTTCACATGTGCGGGAGACCGCTACGCCGTCTTCTGCTCGCCCGAACCCCGGCCGCGGGCATCCCTCGGGATCAGGGTCGGGTTGACGTTGGAGTGGACGACGTCCGCGGTGATGACGACTCGGGCCACGTCCTTGCGGGACGGGATCTCGTACATGACGCCCTGGAGGACCTCTTCCATGATGGCGCGCAGGCCGCGCGCGCCGGTCTGGCGGAGGATGGCCTGGTCGGCGATGGCCTCCAGCGCCTCGCGCTCGAAGTCCAGCTCCACGCCGTCGAGTTCGAAGAGGCGCTGGTACTGCTTCACCAGCGCGTTGCGCGGCTCGACCAGGATCTGGAGGAGGGCCTCACGGTCCAGGTTGTGGACCGAGGTGATCACGGGCAGGCGGCCGATGAACTCGGGGATCATGCCGAACTTGACCAGGTCCTCGGGCATGACGTCCTCGAACTGGTCCTTCGCCTCCAGCTCCCGCTTCGAGCGGATCGTCGCCCCGAAGCCGATGCCCTTGGCGCCCGCCCGGGACTCGATGAGCTTCTCCAGACCCGCGAAGGCACCGCCAACGATGAACAGGACGTTCGTCGTGTCGATCTGGATGAACTCCTGGTGCGGGTGCTTGCGTCCGCCCTGCGGCGGCACGGAGGCCGTGGTGCCCTCCAGGATCTTCAGGAGCGCCTGCTGCACACCCTCGCCGCTCACGTCCCGCGTGATCGACGGGTTTTCACTCTTCCGCGCGACCTTGTCGATCTCGTCGATGTAGATGATCCCGGTCTCGGCCTTCTTGACGTCGTAGTCGGCCGCCTGGATCAGCTTGAGCAGGATGTTCTCGACGTCCTCGCCGACGTAGCCCGCCTCGGTGAGCGCGGTCGCGTCGGCGATCGCGAACGGGACGTTCAGCATGCGGGCGAGGGTCTGGGCGAGGAGCGTCTTGCCGGAGCCCGTGGGGCCCAGCAGGAGGATGTTGGACTTCGCCAACTCGATCGCGTCGTCACGGCCGTTGCCGCCGCCGTTCTCGCCGGCCTGGACGCGCTTGTAGTGGTTGTACACCGCCACGGAGAGGGCCTTCTTGGCCGCCTCCTGGCCCACCACGTAGCCCTCCAGGAACTCGTAGATCTCGCGGGGCTTGGGGAGTTCCTCCCAGCGCACCTCGCTCGTCTCGGCGAGCTCCTCCTCGATGATCTCGTTGCAGAGGTCGATGCACTCGTCGCAGATGTACACACCAGGCCCTGCGATGAGCTTCTTGACCTGCTTCTGGCTCTTGCCGCAGAACGAGCACTTGAGCAGATCGCCGCCGTCACCGATGCGTGCCACGGTGTGCTTCCCCTTCGCCTGGGAGACGCCTAGGTCCAGCGGCTCCTGGTGCTGCCTTATGTCCGACGGTACCTTGCCGGGCCCCCCGTTCGGGCCCCCCTTGGCAGGGTTCACTTTGACGTGCGCTGTACCAAGGGGCGGCATATCCTACGGGTCCGCGTCAGCGGACGGCGGCGTTGTTCATCTTCCGGGTGGAGATGATCTGGTCGATCAGGCCGTACGCCAGGGCGTCGTCGGCCGTGAGGATCTTGTCGCGCTCGATGTCCTCGCGGATCTTCTCGATCGGCGTGGTGGAGTGCTTGGCCAGCAGGTCCTCGAGCTGCGCGCGCATCCGGAGGATCTCGTTGGCGGCGATCTCCAGGTCGGAGACCTGACCGCGGCCGGTCTCGCTGTAGGGCTGGTGGATCAGCACCCGCGCGTTGGGCAGCGCCATGCGCTTGCCGGGCGTACCGGCGGCCAGCAGGATCGCGGCGGCGGAGGCCGCCTGACCCATGCAGACCGTCTGGATGTCCGGCTTCACGAACTGCATGGTGTCGTAGATCGCGGTGAGCGCCGTGAAGGAGCCGCCGGGGCTGTTGATGTAGACCGAGATGTCCCGGTCGGGGTCCATCGACTCCAGGCACAGCAACTGCGCCATGACGTCGTTGGCGGAGGCGTCGTCGATCTGCACGCCGAGGAAGATCACGCGCTCCTCGAAGAGCTTCGCGTACGGGTCGTACTCGCGGATGCCCTGCGAGGTGCGCTCGACGAAGCGCGGGATCACATAGCGGGACTCGGCGCGCGGGCCGGTGTACTCGGCCTCGGTGCGGGCGTAGAGGCCGCTGCCGGGGAAGTCGTTCACTGTCTGTCTCCTAGGGGCTTGGGCGGTCGGCTGAGGGGCTGTGCGGGGGTGTGGTGGCCCCGCATGGGGCTCAGGCCCCGGTGCCGCCGCCGCCCGGCATGCCGGCGGCCGTGGCGATCACGTCGTCGATGAGGCCGTACTCCTTGGCCTCGTGGGCGTCGAACCAGCGGTCGCGGTCCGAGTCGCGGGTGATCTGCTCGATGGTCTGGCCGGTGTGCTGCGAGGTGAGCTCGGCCATGCGCTTCTTGGTGTGCAGCAGCCGCTCGGCGTGGATCTTGATGTCCGAGGCCGAACCGGCGAGGCCGGCGGACGGCTGGTGGATCAGGATCTCGGCGTTGGGCAGCGCGAAGCGCTTGCCCGGGGTGCCCGCGCTGAGCAGGAACTGGCCCATGGAGGCCGCGAGGCCCATGGCGATGGTCACCACGTCGTTCTTGATGTACTGCATGGTGTCGTAGATCGCCATGCCCGCGGTGATCGATCCGCCGGGGCTGTTGATGTAGAGGTAGATGTCCTTTTCCGGGTCAGCGGCAAGGAGCAGAAGCTGTGCGGTGATCTTGTTGGCGATGTCGTCGTCGACCGCCTGGCCGAGGAAGATGATCCGCTCGCCGAGCAGCCGGTTGTAGACCTGGTCACCGAGGCCACCACCGATGGAGGGGTCGCCGGCGGCGGAGGGCATCAGATTCGTCACGTATCCACCTGCTCGTCTTACGACGGCGCCGGGCCGTCTCACGTGTTCCCGTCCGGGGGCTGGGCAGTCTGCGCAACTTCCCTGCCCTAGTACTCATGGACCCTAACGCGCTGGTCCCCTTGGGGAATCCCGGTAAGGGGGGTGTTCGCCGGGGGCGTAGCGCCGTGGTATCGCCGGGTCGTGGCCGGGCGCACGCGATCCGCGCCCGCCGCGCGCCCGCCCGCGCTCCGGTCCGGTTCCGCGGCCGGGTGCCGGAAGGGCCCCGGAGACCTGGTCTCCGGGGCCCTTCCTACGACGTGGAGGTGCCGTGGGCTCAGCCCTCGGTCTTCTCCTCGGCCTCGGCCGGGGTCTCCTCGGAGGAGGCCGAGGCGTCTGCCGCGGGGGCCGCGGCCGTCTCGTCCTCGTCGTCGTCCAGGTCGACGACCTCGCCGTTGGTGTCCTTGACCGTGGCGGCCTCGACCACGACGGCCAGGGCCTTGCCGCGGGCGACCTCGCCGACGAGGAGCGGAACCTGGCCGCCCTCGACGACCGCCTGGGCGAACTGGTCGGGGGACATGCCGGAGGAAGCCGCGCGGCGCATGAGGTGCTCGGTGAGCTCCTCCTGGTTGACGTTCAGCTTCTCGCGCTTGACGAGCTCGTCGAGGACGAACTGGGTCTTGATGCCCTTGACCGCGGCGTCCTTGGTCTCGGTGTCGAACTCCTCGGCGGTCTTGCCCTGGATCTCGAGGTACTTCTCGAGGTCGAGGCCCATCTGGCCGAGCTGGTGGTGCTCCAGGTTGTGCTTGCGGGTGTTGATCTCGTCCTCGAGGAGCTTCTCGGGGACGGGCACCTCGACGAGCTCCAGGAGCTTCTCCAGGACGCGCTCCTGGGCCTGGGTGGCCTGGTCGTACTGCTTCATGTTCTCGAGGCGCTTGCGGCTGTCCGCCCGCAGCTCCTCCAGGGTGTCGAACTCGGAGGCGAGCTGCGCGAACTCGTCGTCCAGCTCGGGCAGTTCGCGGGCGGCGACCTGGGTGACCTTGACGGTGACCTCGGCCTCCTTGCCGGCCGCGGAGCCGCCCTTGAGCTCGGAGGTGAAGGTGGCCTCGCCACCGGCCTCCAGGCCCTTCACGGCGTCGTCGATGCCGTCCAGCAGCTCGCCGGAGCCGATGGTGTAGGAGACGCCGCTCGCGACGCCGTCCTCCAGCACCTCGCCGTCGACCTTGGCCTCCAGGTCGATCGTCACGACGTCGCCGTCCTCGGCGGCGCGCTCGACCGGGGACGTCGAGGCGAAGCGCTCACGGAGCTGCTCGACCGACTTCTCGATGTCCTCGTCGGTGACCTCGACGGCGTCGACCTCGACCTCGATGCCGGAGTAGTCCGGGATCTCGATGGTCGGGCGGACGTCGACCTCCGCGGTGAAGTTCAGCGTCTCGCCGTCCTTCAGCTCGGTGATGTCGACCTCGGGCTGGCCGAGGACGTCGATCTCGGCCTCGTTGACCGCCTCGGTGTAGAACTTCGGAAGCGCGTCGTTGACGGCCTCCTCCAGCACCGCACCGCGGCCGAACCGCTGGTCGATGACGCGGGCCGGGATCTTGCCCTTCCGGAAGCCCTTCACCGTGACCTGCTGGTTGATCTTCTTGTACGCCGCGTCGAGGCTGTCCTTGAGCTCCTCGAAGGGCACCTCGATGCTGAGCCGAACCCGAGTCGGGTTCAGGGTCTCCACGGCGCTCTTCACGGTTCGGTCTCCTTGTGGCTGACTTCTCGGATTCTGCCGGGGCCAGAACGGCTCCGGCGGATAGCCGCCCGGAGGACTTCTAGTAGGAGAGACACACGGGCGTGCAGCTTGCATAGTAACGGCAGCGGCGACACGCCCCAAAGGCGATCACGGACTCGGGCGCGCGTGCTGATCGCGCAGGTGGTCGGGGTGGCGGGATTTGAACCCACGGCCTTCCGCTCCCAAAGCGGACGCGCTACCAAGCTGCGCCACACCCCGTCTGGTGCGACACGTAGGGTACATGCCCGCAGGCTGCGGGGTTGCCCCATTTCACGAGCCCCGACCCACAGCGCCCCGGCGTACGCCCGCGCCCCCACCCCTCGGCGCCGGCGGGGCTCGAGTCCGGCTCGATCGACGGGCGCGTCGCGCACCACCGAGCCCGGACCGCGCCGGGCCCTGCCTCGGAGGCCGGGTGCACGCTCCGCCGAAGACCGCCCCTCGGGAGCGCCCCCGCGACCGGCCGCTCGCCTCCGGGACCGCGGGCACCCGACCGGCGCCCCGCTTCACACGTCCCCGCCGGTGAGCCCTCTTCGGCCCGGCGGCGGGCCGCACCCGGACTTCAGGCGCCCGACAGCTCGGGCGAGCGCGGCAGCGGGTCGTACCCGAGACGGACCCCGTGTTGGGCAGTCGCGGACACCCGTCCGGCGTTCGGATGCGCGGAACGTACGGGGGCCGGGCGGAGGCCCGCACGCGCCCCCGGGATCCACCGCGAGCCCTCTCCGGGCGCCGCGCGGCGGAAGGGGTGTGCGACGAGGGGTGACGACCCGGTACGATGCTTGCGTGCCGTCGGTCAGCGGACCGCGGCGCGTCCTGTGCGGGCGTAGCTCAATGGTAGAGCCCTAGTCTTCCAAACTAGCTACGCGGGTTCGATTCCCGTCGCCCGCTCCGATGAAGGCCTCCGGCCCGGTCCCCCAGGGGATCGGGCCGGAGGTCTTCTGGCGTGTGCGCCTGCCCGTGTCCGGGGCTAGAACTGGATCGAGTTGATGGTCTCCGCTATCGAGTCCAGGAAGCGTTGGATGTCGTCGGCCATGCCGGTGGAGGCGAGGAAGAAGCCGAAGAGCACCGCGACTATGGCGGGGCCGGCCTTGATGGAGCCTCCCCGCATCAACACCACCAGGATGATCCCCAACAGCAGCACCACTGACAGCGAAATGGCCACAACTGATCACACCCTCGGTCGGTCCCGCTCTCCCGGCCCGGGGACGCGACCCCGCGACCCCCGCCAGAACCATCGTGCCACCAACGCGGCCCGCATATGCGGCCGGTGACGCAACGTTTGGCCATGCCGATACACGCGCGGCACCCCCTGGCCGGTTCCTTTCGGTCCGCGGTCACCGCGTCCGCACATTCCGTCCGCAGGGAACGCGAAGCACCGACACAGGTGTGCGAGGGGTGTGGTTGTGTGGCTTTTCAGGGTGATTAATCCTGACAATGCAGGCCTGTTGAAGACGGCTCAGAAGTGAACAATCAGCAACGAGGCAGCCGGTTTTACGGAAACACACAGCCGGGACTAGGGTGCCTCAGATGTTTTCAGCCGCCGCCGACGCAGTCCCCCGTCCGCGCCCGCCGCAGGACCCGCCGCCGCCCAAGCAGCGTGACGCCTTCTTCGACAACGCCAAGTACCTGGCGATCGTCCTGGTGGCGGTCGCGCACTCCTGGGAGCCGCTCAAGGGCGACAGCCGGATCCTGGAGGGCGTGTACGCGGTGGTGTACTCGTTCCACATGCCGGCGTTCATCCTCATCTCCGGGTTCTTCTCGCGCAGTTTCGACATGCGCCCGGACCGGCTGCAGCGGCTCGTCACCGGCGTCGCTGTGCCGTACATCGTCTTCGAGACGGCGTACTCCCTCTTCAAGCGCTACGCCGACCACGACCCCGGCATGGAGATCAGCCTCCTGGACCCGTGGTTCCTGACCTGGTTCCTGGTGGCGCTGTTCGTCTGGCGGCTGACCACGCCGATCTGGAGGCTGGTGCGGTGGCCGCTGCCGCTCGCGCTCGGCATCGCCATGCTGGCGTCCGTCACCCCGGACATCGGTGACGACCTGGACCTCCAGCGGGTGCTGCAGTTCCTGCCGTACTTCGTGCTGGGCCTGGTCATGCGGCCCGAGCACTTCCGGATGGTGCGCCGGCGCTCGATGCGGATCGCGGCGGTGCCGGTGTTCGCGGCCGCGCTCGCGGTCGGCTGGTGGGCGGTGCCGCGCATGAACACCGAGTGGTTCTACCACCGCAACGCCGTCCAGGAGATGGGCGCGCCCTGGTGGACGGGGCCCGTCATGGTGCTGGCCATGTTCGGCGGTTCGCTGCTGCTGACGGCCTGTTTCTTCGCCTGGGTGCCGGGGCGGCGGACGTGGTTCACCACGCTCGGCGCGGGCACGCTGTACGGCTACCTGCTGCACGGCTTCCTGATCAAGGGCGCCGGTTTCGCGGGCTGGTTCGACCACGCCTGGCTGCACGGGCCGGCCGGTGAGCTCTTCGTGAGCGCCTTGGCCGCGGTCGCCGTCACCCTGCTGTGCACCGCGCCGGTGCGCCGGGTCTTCCGGTGCGTGATGGAGCCCGACATGGACTGGGCGTTCAGGAAGGACGCTCCCGACGTGGCCCGGGCGCGCGAACAGCGGACGGCTCCCCGCGAGACGGCCGGCGTCTAGACGGACCCGCCGCCGCCCAGACCGAGAAGCGCGCGCATCCCCGCGTACTTCTCGGTCAGTCGTCTCCGCGTCGCCTCGTCGAGGACGGCGAGGCGCTCCGGGTCCGCGTTGTGCGCCAGGTCGGCCTCCTTCACCAGCAGCGCGCCCGGCGTCGCCAGGATGCGCCCGGCGTACGCCTCGGGCGGCTCCCCGGCCCGCTTGGTGACGGCGCGCACGATGTCCTTCGTACGGCGGCTGAGCGCGGCCTCGTCGAGCCACCGCTCGGTGAGCGCGTCGTCCTCGACGGAGTCGTGCAGCCAGGCCGCCGCGATCTGGTCGTCGTCGCCGCCGCGCGCGCGTACGCCCTCGGCGACGGCCCGCAGGTGTTCGGCGTAGGGGTGGCCGGCCTTGTCGGTCTGGCCCTCGTGTGCGGCGCGGGCGAGGGCCTCGACCTCGGCCAGGGTCAACTCGTCGGTCATGCCCCCAGTGTGTCGCGCCACAGCGGCGCGCGGGCTGGGAGGCCCGCGGTGTAGGTGACGGGCGGCAGGGGGTGAGTCGATGCCGCGGAGGGCGGACGGCGGAGTTGCCCTCACCCCGGCCGGCCGGCAGGACGTGTCCCTTCGGTCCGTTGTCGTCCCCTCGGACGTGCGGATCACAGGGCGGCCGGCGGATCCGACCGGGGTGAAACCCTCCGGCCGCAGCGGACGGCTAGTGCGGTGCGGCCTGGGCCGTCGGACCCTCGCGGCAGATCAGCAGCAGCGCCCGGTCGTCGTTGACGTCCTTCGCGACCGCCTCGATCAGGTGCCAGGCGGCGCCGTGGAAACCGCCGGCCACATACCGGTCGGCCTCCCCCGTCAGCCGGTCGATGCCCTCGACTATGTCGCGGTCGGACGTCTCCACCAGACCGTCGGTGAAGAGCATCAGGACGTCACCGGGCCGCAGCGAGCCCTTCACGGGGTCGAACTGGGCACCGTCGTAGACGCCGAGGAGCGGGCCCTCCGCGGCCTTCTCCTCCCAGCGGCCGCTGCCGGAGCTGAGCTGGAGGCCCGGCGGATGGCCGGCCGAGTAGAGCTCGTAGTCCCCGGAGTCCAGGTCCAGGACCAGGTGGATGGAGGTCGCGAAGCCCTCGTCCCAGTCCTGGCGGAGCAGGTAGCCGTTCGCGGCGGGCAGGAAGGCGTGCGGGGGCAGCGAGCCGAGCAGGCCGCCGAACGCCCCCGACAGCAGCAGGGCGCGCGACCCCGCGTCCATGCCCTTGCCGGAGACGTCCGTCAGGACGACCTCCAGGGTCCGGCCGCCGTTCGTGCGGGCCGCGACCACGAAGTCACCGGAGAAGGACTGCCCGCCCGCGGGGCGCAGCGCCATCTCCCGGTGCCAGCCGTGCGGCAGGTGCGGCAGCTTGCTCTGGACCCGGATGCGTTCGCGCAGGTCGAACAGCATGGTGCCGCCGCGCCGCCAGGGCACTCCGACCCGGCTGCGGAACTGGGCGATCAGCAGGCCGAAGAACCCGCAGGCGGCCACGACCAGGACCACGCCCGGGGTGACCCGGGACGGTCCCTCGGTGTACGGGCCCAGCCGGACCGACTCCACGATCAGCGCGGTCGCCGCGGCCGCGTACAGGCCGAGCAGGCTCGCCGGGCGCAGCAGCAGACCGCCGGCGACGATCGGGAGGACCAGCGCGGCCGGTGAGCACCACACCGAGTTCATCAACGTCACGGCCGCGATCACCGGGACGGTCATGAGCAGGCCCGCCAGCGCGACCCAGTCCGAGCCGTCGCCGCGGAAGTAGTCCACGGCGCTTCTGCGCAGGCCGACGCGGACCCGGTGCCACTGCATCCTCAACCGGGCCGTGAACGTCTCGGCTTCCGCGCGCCGCTCTCGTCCTGCTGCCATTAGTTCGGGACCTTATCCGTCGAACCCCCTGCTTGGCACAGGAGGTACGACTTGTCCCCCGTGCGGGGCCCAACTTCACAGCCGTTCAAGGGCCGTGCCCGCGCCGGCTCACGGCGGCCCCGGCGTAATTCCCTCGCCCGGGCCGCGGTGCCCTGGTAGGCATGGTTCATGGGGACTGACTTGCGGGTGCTTCGGCAGGACGACTGGGACGAGTGGTACGGCAGCCTGATCCGCGCCTTCGGCGGGGTTCCGGAGTCGGCCGAGGAGCGGGAGCTGTGGCGTGAGCTCACCGAGCACGACCGTTCCATCGGCGTGTGGGACGACGGGCGGTGCGTGGGCACGGCCGGGGCGTTCAGCTTCCGGCTGACCGTGCCCGGCGGGGCCGCCGTGCCCGCGGCCGGCGTCACCATGGTCGGCGTGGCCGGCACGCACCGGCGGCGCGGGATGCTGACCTCGATGATGCGCCGGCAACTGGACGACGTGCGCTCCTGGGGCGAGCCGCTGGCCGTGCTCACCGCCTCCGAGCCGGCGATCTACGGCCGGTTCGGGTACGGCGTCGGCACCTACCACCTCAACGCCGACATCGACACGAGCCGGGTACGGCTGTCCCTGCCGCCCGGCACCGACGACGTACGGCTGCGGTACGCGGCGCCCGCCGACGTGCTCGACGCGTGCGAGGCGGTGTACGCCCGGCTCGTGCCCCGGCGGCCCGGGATGGTCGCCCGGATCCCGGGCTGGGAGCGGGTGGGGCTGCTGGACCCGGAGGGCGACCGGGGCGGTGCCTCTCCGCTGCAGTGCGTGGTCGCGGAGCGGGACGGCGAGGTCGTGGGCTTCGTGCGGTACCGGGTCAAGGCGGACTGGGAGCCGGCCGGGGCCAGGGGCACGGTGGTGCTCTCCGACCTGGAGGCGCTGGATCCGGCCGCCCACGGCGCGCTGTGGCGGTTCCTGTTCGACCTCGACCTCACCTCGCACATCGACGCCCGGCGGCGGCCGGTCGACGAGGCCTGGCAGTACCTCGTCTCGGACGTACGGCGCTGCTCCCTGCTGGTGCGGGACTCGCTGCACGTACGGCTGGTGGACGTCGGGGCCGCCCTGGAGGCACGGACCTATCAGACGCCGGTGGACGTGGTGCTGGACGTCGAGGACGCCTTCTGCCCCTGGAACAGCGGGCGTTGGCGGCTCAGCGGGGACACCAAGGGCGCCTCCTGCGAGCGTACGACGGATCCGGCCGACCTCGCCCTGTCCGTACGGGAGTTGGGCGCGGCCTATCTCGGCGGGGTGAGCCTCGCCGGGCAGGCGGGGGCCGGGCTGGTGCGGGAGGTGCGGCAGGGGGCGCTGGCGGAGGCGGCGGTGGCCTTCGGGTCGGCGGTGGCGCCCTGGCTGCCGCACGGCTTCTAGGGGCCTGTTCTCACCGGCTCTGGCAGGCCGGACACCAGAAGAGGTTGCGGGCGGCGAGATCGGCGGTGCGGATCTCGCCGCCACAGATGTGACAGGGCAGGTTCGCCCTGCGGTACACGTAGACCTCGCCGCCGTGGTCGTCGACGCGGGGCGGGCGGCCCATGGCCTCCGGGGTGTGCTCCGGGCGGACGGTGTCGATGCGGTTGTTCCGCACGCCCTCGCGCATCAGCCCGACGAGGTCGTTCCAGATCGCGTCCCACTCGGCGGGGGTGATGTCCCGGCCCGCGCGGTACGGGTCGAGGCGGTGCCGGAAGAGGACCTCGGCCCGGTAGACGTTGCCCACGCCCGCGATGACCTTCTGGTCCATCAGCAGGGCGGCGATCGTCGTACGGCTGCGGGAGATCCGCCGGTACGCGGCCTGCGGGTCGGCGTCCTCGCGGAGGGGGTCCGGGCCGAGGCGGTCGTGTATCGACTGCTTCTCGGTGGGGGTGATCAGGGCGCAGGTCGTCGGGCCGCGCAGGTCGACGTACGCCGTGCTGTTCGCGAGACGGAGGCGGACCGTGTCGGTGGGCGGGGGTGCGGGGGCCGGGCCGAAGGTGACCTTGCCGAAGAGACCGAGGTGGATGTGGACCCAGTCGGTGTCCCGGAAGCCGAGGAAGAGGTGCTTGCCGTGGGCCTCGGTGGTGGTGAGTTCGGAGCCGGTGAGGAGGGCGGCGGCGTCGGAGAACTTGCCCTGGGGGCTGGTGACGTGGGGGGTGGTGCCTCGGAAGGCGGCGCCGTAGTCCTGGGCCAGGCGGTGGATCGTGTGGCCCTCGGGCACGGTGGCTCCTCCTGTGCGTGTCGGGGGTGAGCGCCGGGTCCTTCTCGCCCCCGCCGCCCCTACCCGTCCCATCCTCCAGGGGCTGCCGCCCCTTCGACCCCGCCCCCAGGGGCTCCGCCCCCGGACCCCCGCTCCTCAAACGCCGGAGGGGCTGAATTGCGCGCAGGTGACCCACCCCAGGGGCGCGGGGAACTGCGCGACCAGCCCTCACCGGACCTGCACCCGACGGCGAACCCCGCCGCCCCGCCGCCGGAGGCTACTGCTGCGGGTGGTGCGCCGGGATCTCCGGCAGGTCGCCCGTCGTCTCGTACGCGGACAGCATGTCGATGCGGCGCTGGTGGCGCTCGTCGCCGGAGAACGGGGTGGCGAGGAAGGTCTCGACGAACTTCGTCGCCTCCTCGGTGGAGTGCATGCGGGCGCCCACCGCGACGACGTTGGCGTTGTTGTGCTGGCGGCCCAGCGCCGCGGTCTCCTCGCTCCAGGCGAGAGCCGCGCGGACGCCCTTGACCTTGTTCGCCGCGATCTGCTCGCCGTTGCCGGAGCCGCCGATCACGATGCCGAGGGAGTCGGCGTCGGCGGCGGTGCGCTCGGCGGCGCGGAGGCAGAACGGCGGGTAGTCGTCCTGGGCGTCGTAGATGTGGGGGCCGCAGTCGACCGCCTCGTGGCCGGCCGCCTTGAGCCAGTCGACGAGGTGGTTCTTGAGTTCGAAGCCCGCATGGTCGGAGCCGAGATACACGCGCATGGGATGAGTGTGACACGGCTGTTTCAGGGCAGCAGCCCCGGGTGTCGGCCAGGGAAATCATGAGTCCCGCATTGGAACCTCAAGGAAACCTCAAGTAACGATCTGGATTCAAAGGTTCACGAATTTCTTTGCCTCCGATTCACTGGACCGACCCGTACACCGCTCGTACGGAATCCCCACACCCGGCACGAAGGAATTCCCCGTATGACTGGTCTCCAGGCCGGACTCAAGAACCGCCACCTCTCGATGATCGCCATCGGCGGTGTCATCGGAGCGGGCCTTTTCGTGGGCTCCAGCTCCGGTATCGCCACCGCCGGACCCGGCATCCTGCTGTCGTACGCCCTCGTCGGCACGCTGGTCGTCCTCGTGATGCGGATGCTCGGTGAGATGTCCGCCGCGAATCCGAACTCCGGCTCCTTCTCGGCGCACGCCGACCGGGCCCTCGGACGCTGGGCCGGTTTCTCCATCGGATGGCTGTACTGGTTCTTCTGGGTCGTCGTCCTCGCCGTCGAGGCGACCGCAGGCGCCAAGATCCTCGAAGGGTGGATACCCGCCGTACCGCAGTGGGGGTGGGCGCTCATCGTGATGGTGGTGCTGACCGCCACCAACCTGGTCTCCGTGGGGTCCTACGGCGAGTTCGAGTTCTGGTTCGCCGGGATCAAGGTCGTGGCCATCGGCGCGTTCATCGTCATCGGTCTGCTCGCGGTGTTCGGCGTCCTGCCGGGCGTCGACGCCGACCAGGCGAGCTTCTCCAACCTCACCGACCACGGCGGTTTCCTGCCCCACGGGCCGGGCGCCATCCTCACCGGTGTGCTGCTCGTCGTCTTCTCCTTCATGGGCAGCGAGATCGCGACGCTCGCGGCCGGTGAGTCGGAGGACCCGCAGCGGGCCGTGACCAAGTCGACCAACAGCATCATCTGGCGGATCGCGGTCTTCTACCTGGGCTCGATCTTCGTCGTGGTCGCCCTGCTGCCGTGGGACTCCAAGTCCATCCAGGACGACGGCTCCTACGTCGCCGCGCTCGACTCCCTCGGGATCGCGCACGCCGGCCAGATCATGAACTTCATCGTGCTGACCTCGGTGCTGTCCTGCCTGAACTCCGGCCTCTACACGGCGTCCCGGATGGCGTTCTCGCTCGGCGAGCGGGGAGACGCGCCGAAGGCGTTCGCGCGGGTCAACGGCCGGGGTGTGCCGATGGCCGCGATCCTCGCCTCGGTGGTGTTCGGCTTCGTCGCCGTGTTCTTCAACTACCTCTCCCCCGACAAGATCTTCCTCTTCCTCGTCAACTCCTCCGGTGCGGTGGCCCTGTTCGTGTGGCTGGTCATCTGCTTCTCGCAGTTGCGGATGCGGAAGATCATCCAGGCCGAGGCGCCGGAGAAGCTGGTCGTGCGGATGTGGCTGTACCCGTACCTGACCTGGGCGACGGCCGCGCTGATCGTGTTCGTCCTCGGGTACATGCTGACCGACACCGAGCACGACGGCCGGGAGACCGTGCTGCTGTCGCTGCTCGTCGCCGCGGTGGTGCTGGCCATCGCCGTGGTGAAGGAGAGGATCGGACGCGGCCGGGCGGGTGCCGCCCCCGCGGGCGAGGTGACCGACAAGGTCTCCGTCGGCTGAACGGATCGCTGGGCGGACCGTTGAACGGACCGTTGGGCGGGGCCCCGTGGCGTGTGCCGCGGGGCCCCTTTCCGTGTGCACCGGACGGTACGGCTCACAGCACGGTGAAGCTCTCCATCACCTCTTCGTACGTCTCCAGCGCCTGCGCCTCGTTGTCCGGCTGGTACCAGGTGTTGATCTGGTACGACTTGTCGCCGACGTTGAAGCCGAGCAGCCGGGCGTGCCACGGGACGCCGCCGAGGGTGAAGGTGTACTCCCAGACGACCGCGGGGTGTTCGCGGAACGTCGTCTCCTCCAGGCGGATCTTGCGGTAGTCCTGCCCCTGGTGGGCGTTCTGCTCGGAGGTCCTCCAGGTCTCCATCAGGTCGCCCCGGGCGAGCGAGGACTTGGCCGCGAGCTCCTGCTTCCCGTCCGGCGAGGTGTAGTGGACCTCGGCCCCCGTCTTCACGTCCCGCCGCCAGCCGGTGGGGGTGGTCCACGCGAATCCGCCGGCCTCCTCGTGCGCGCCCGGCGGGAGCGAACGGGGGCGGGAGGTGCCCTCGACCGTGGAGGACGGGGTGCCGCCGGGGGTGGAGGCACCGGGCTCCGAGACGGAGACCGACGCGGAGGCGGACGGGGAGCCGCCCGCCTTGTCGTCGCCGGGCGGGTCCGACGCGGTGGCGAGGATGACCGCGACCACGACGGCAGCGGCGGCGACCACGCTCCCCGCGGCGAGCAGGGCGGTCCGGCGCCGGCCGCGGTGCGGGGCGGCGGGCCGGGCGGGGCCCGGGAGTTCGCCCGGGGGCATGCGGTGAGGGTGGGGCCCGAGGAGCGGGGCGGAACCGGCGCGGGGGTCCGCGGCGGGCTCTCCGGTGGCACTGCCGGAGCCGGGGCCGACGGTGGCCTCGGACCGCTGACCGGGTCCGGCCTGTTCGCCGCGGACCAGGGAGACGCCGGGGTGCTGTGGCCGCCGCCGGGTCGCCGGTACCGGGCCGACCCGGGTGGGGGCGGAGGCGGCGTGCGGGGCGTTGTCCCGCGTCGGCGCGTCCGGCATCGGGTAGTGCTCGGTGGGGGCGCCGGCCTCGAGGGAGTCCTGGGTGGGGGCGCTCGCGAGGGGCGTGCTGGTCGTGGTGGCCCCGGCCCGCAGCGCGGCTCCCACGGAGTTCCCCGACGGCGCCTCCGACCGCACCTCCGAACGCTCCTCGGAGACGGCCTCGGTGGAGGCACTGGCGGCATGATCGGCCGAGGCCGTCAGGGGGGCGGGGGATGTGCCGGTCCCTGCGGGTGAACGGGGTTCGGCGGGCCTTCCCGTCTCGGCGGGCGTCGGAGTTCCTGCGACGGGTGAGCGGGGTCCGGGCCGCACACCCACGTCCTCGACACCGTCCTCGTCCTCGGTACCGTCCGGGCCCTGGTCCCCGGCTCCCCCCACGGCCGTCGACCCACCATGCACCGGCACGGCGTCCGACGGCTCCTCGGCCTCGGCGTCGACCCGAGCCCCTGCGGGCGGTGGTACGGCATCCGACGGCTCTCCGACCACACCGTCAGCCGCGGGCTGTCGTACGACCGCCTCGGCGCCCTCCACCGAGGACCGGGCGCCCTCCGCCGAGGACCGGGCGCCCTCCGCCCCCGTCTCCGTCTCCGCGCTCTCGGCGACGGCCCCGTCCGAGAGGTCCGGCACCCTCGGATCCCGTACCGCCCGCACGACCCGGGGTTCCAGGTAGGCCGGTGTGGCCGACTCCCGTCGCGCCCACGGCACGGGCGGGGTCTCCGAGAGCCCCGGTCCGGCATCCGACGTGTCCGGTGCGTCGGGTGTCTCCGGTGTTCCCGGGCCGCCCGACGTCCCGGTCTCCTCGGAGGCGTCCGCGTCACCCGGTGTCCCTGAGGCTCCCGCGGTCGCGGAGGCGGCGGAACGGCGCGCGTCCCCTGGGGGGTCACTCGGCTCCGGCTCCCCCGCCTCCATCCGCAGCGTCGGCGTGGCCGCGGGGAGCGCGACCAGGCGCAGGGCCGCCTCCACCTCGTCGAGGCCCGGGCGTATCGAGGGGTCCTTCTCCAGCAGGGCCGTCAGGATGTCGGTCAACGGGCCCGCCGCCGCGGGGAGTTCCGGCTCCTCGTAGAGGACGGCGTGCAGGGTGGCCAGCGTGGTGTCGCGGGAGAACGGGGAGCGGCCGCCGAGGGCCGCGCTCAACGTCGCCCCGAGGGACCAGATGTCCGAGGGCGGCCCCTGCGGGCGCCCGGAGATCCGCTCGGGGGCCATGTAGTCGGGCGAGCCGACGAGCATGCCGACCATGGTGAGCGCCTCGGCGTCCTGCATCGCGGCGATGCCGAAGTCCGTCAGCACGATCCGGTGGCCGGTGCGGTCGGCGGACTCGACCAGGACGTTCCCCGGCTTGATGTCCCGGTGCAGGACGCCCCGCGCGTGGACCTGACGCAGGGCCTGCACCAGCCCCAGGCCGAGCAGCGCGGTCTCGCGCGGGTCCAGCGGACCGTCCTCCACCGTCATCCGTTCCAGGGAGCGGCCCTTGACCAACTCCATGACGATCCACAGGCGTTCACCCTCGTCCACGACGTCGTAGACCCGTACGACGTTGGGGTGGTCGATCCGGGCGGTGGCCCTGGCCTCGCGCAGGGTCCGTTCACGGCGGGTGCGGGCGTCCTCCGCGTCGAGGCCGTCGATCCGCATCTCCTTGACCGCGACCTGCCGGTCCAGCATCTCGTCGGCGGCCCGCCACACCCGCCCCATTCCCCCCTGGCCGATGCTTTCGACCAGGCGATAGCGTCCTGTCACCAGAAGCCCTGAAACTCCGCCGCGCCTCGCATTTCCCGTCTCTCCCGTATTCCCCGGCAATCCGCTGCACCCCCTCAACGACGCCCCGAGTGGAACACAATGGTCACACTTCGAGCCGTACCAGCATAGTGCGGAGAAATCTTGTGGTACCTCTTCAAGTACTGCGAATTCAGGCGCAGCCAAGGGGGGCGAACATGAGTTCTCGTCGAATGACGACCATTGCCGGATCGCTGGTCACGGCATCCTTCTCGACGGTGATGATCTTTTCCTTCACCGCGAGCGCGGACGAGGGACCGGCAAGCAGCAAGGGGGGAAAGGCCGTCGACAAGGCGCCGGCCGGGGTGGAGTTGACGACGACACTGCCCGGGACGATCTCCGTCGACAACAGCTCGCAGAAGACCGATCTCACGGCCACCGTGAAGAACGACGGGAGCAAGGACAGCGGAAAGATCAGGCTGTTGGTCGTCGGTTTCGACGGCATGACGGTCAAAAACGTTCAAGGCTGCTCTCCGATCGAAGAAAAGGATCTGCCGGAGGGCTCGAACAGCGGATTCGCGTGCCCGATCGACAATCTCGCGGCCGGCAAGTCGAAGTCGTACGCCGTAGCCGCGACATTCGATCTCAAGAAGACCGGAAAGATCTGTCTGCCGGTCCAGACCGGCGACGGAAAGAAGACGTTCTGGCAGCAGGGCCCGGTTCCGTTCGGCACGACGAACCCGTCGCCGAACGCCCCGGCCACCCCGCTGCTGCTGGGCACCGACAACAAGCCGGTGGCGCCGGGCGGGGACACCCCGCGCGAGCTGCCGAAGACCGGCCCGGCACGTGACCTGCTGCCCCTCGGGGCCGCGGGCGCGGCGCTGATGTCGGCGGGCGCGGCCGGGCTGTGGTGGTCGCAGCGCCGGCCGCAGCGCACGGTCTGATCCACCACGGGGCACGGCGGGAGGCATAACCTGACGGAAACTGTCAGGTTATGCCTCCAGCATGTCCGGCATGAACACCACGGACATCCTGACCGCCTCGGACTCCGCCACCGGCGACGAAGTCACCAGTTTCCAGACCGGGTTCGCGCTGCGACCCGACCTCGTGGTCCCGGCCCGCTCGCCCGCCGACGTGGTCGCCGCCGTGCGCCACGCGGCTGCGGCACGCCTGCCGGTGAGCGTGCTGGCCACCGGGCACGGGCTGCCCGGCGCGGTGCGGGGCGGCATGCTCATCGGCACCCGGCACATGGACCGGGTGACCGTCGATCCCGGCGCCCGTACCGCCCGGCTCCAGGCGGGCGTCCGCTGGGGTCAGGTGGTCGAGGCGGCCGCGCCGTACGGCCTCGCGCCGCTCAACGGTTCCGCTCCGGGCGTCGGTGCCGTGTCGTACACGCTGGGCGGCGGACTCGGCATCCTGGCGCGGGAGTTCGGCTACGCCGCCGACCACGTCCGCTCCCTCGACGTCGTCACCGGGGACGGCGAACAGCGGCACGTCACCGAGGGGTCCGAGCTGTACTGGGGCCTCCTCGGCGGCGGCCGGCGCCTGGGTGTCGTCACCGAGCTGGAGATCGGGCTCGTCCCGGTGCGGACGCTGTACGGCGGTTCGCTCGCCTTCGACGGCCGCGCGGTCGACCCGGTGGCCGCGCTGCGGGCGTACGAGGAGTGGACCAGGACCGTCCCGTCCACGCTGACCTCGTCCTTCGCGGCCGTTGCGTATCCGGACGTCCCGGCGCTGCCGGCGCACCTGCGCGGGCGGTACGTCCTCTCGGTCCGGGTCGCGTACACCGGGGCCGACGGGGGCCGGCGCACCGCCCCGCTGCGGGAGATCGGGCCGGTGCTCGCGGACTCCCTGCGCGAGATGCCGTACGCCGACAGCCGCACCATCCACAGCGATCCCGACGCCCCGCACAGCTACTACGGGGACAGCGCGGTGCTGAGCCGACTGGACGTGGAGCGGGTGGGTGAGCTGCTCGGACGGACCGGTCCGGGGGCCGGCGCCATGGTCGTCGTACAGATCAACCATCTGGGCGGGGCGCTGGCGCGGCCGGCGCCGAACTCGGTGCCGTACCGCGAAGGGCGTTTCCTGGTACGGCTGTTGACCGGTGGGGAGCGGCAGCGGGCGCGGGCGCTGCTGGACCCGGCCTTCGGGCTGCTCGCGCCCGTCACCCTCGGCCGCAGCGTCAACTTCGCCTTCGGGGCCGGGGACCGCACCGAGGGGCTGTACGACGCCGGGACACGGAAGAGGCTCGCCGGGCTGGAGTCGCGTCACGACCCGGCGAGCCTCTTCCGCGGCGGTGTCAGCGCCTGACGAGCTTCCAGGCGGCGGGCAGGACGCCCATCGCGAGGATCGCCTTGAGGGCGTCGCCGAGGAGGAAGGGGGTCAGGCCGGCCGCGACGGCGGCGGACAGCGACATGTCGGCGGCGTAGGCGAGGTACGGGACACCGATCGCGTAGATGATCGCCTCGCCGACGAGCATGGCACCGGCCGTCCGCCACACGTTCCGGTCGGCGCCGCGGCGGGCCAGGGCGCCGACGGCTGCCGAGGCGAGGATCATGCCGAGGATGTAGCCGAAGGAGACGGAGAACCCGGAGGTGCCCTGGGCGAACCACGGGAGTCCGGCGAGGCCCGCCAGCGCGTACAGCGCGAGGGACGCGACCCCGCGGCGGGCACCGAGGGTGGTGCCGACGAGCAGCGCGGCGAAGGTCTGGCCGGTCACCGGCACCGGGGAGCCCGGCACGGGCACGGAGAGCTGCGCGGCGAGCCCGGTGAGCGCGGCACCGCCGACCACGAGCGCGACGTCCCGGACGCGGGAGGCGGGGATCAGGTCGGCGAGGACCTGGCCGGTGCGGGCGGGGGCGACGGCGGTGCTCATGGGGACTCCGCGGGTGTGATCGACAGGGGACACGGTGACGCTATCCCGGCGTCCTCGGGCCGACCACCGTCAACGGTCGACAAAGCCTCGAACAGCGGCTTGGTGGACTCCGGACAAAGAGTGGGGCTTACACCGGGTTCGGCGTGATGCCTGTCACTGAGGTGAGGTGAGGCGGAGTACAGCGGGCGGGAGGGCCCTCGCTGTGGGGAATCACCAATGAACCCTAGTGGTCTGGTCGGATTCACCTTTCCTGACCTACCCTTCCAGACATGGTCGCCCAGTCCCGGTACTTCTCCTCGCGTCGCCATGTCGACCTGCGACGCGTGGGCACGGCTGTCTGTCGCCGTCCGGTGTGAGGCGGGCTCCGGCGCGCCTCGACCTCCGAGACGTGTCGGCCCCCGTTCCCGAGGACGGTCCTCCATGCCCCCTTCCGTGGCACTCCCTGTCGCTTCCCCTTCCCCCTCCCCTCTCACGTCCCGGCGCCGGACCAGCGCCAGCGTCGTCCTGCGGTCCGTGCTGGAGCACGGGCCGGTGGCGCGCAGCACCATCGCCCGGCTGACCGGACTGTCCCCGGCGTCCGTGACGGACTACTGCTCGCGCTTCACCGAACTCGGTCTGATCCGTGAGTCGGAGACGCCCCGGCGCTCCCAGGGTGTGGGCCGCCCCCATGTGCCCGTGGACCTCGACGCGTCACGGTTCATCGTGGGCGGGGTCCATGTGGCCGTCCCCTACACGACCGTGGCGCTGCTCGATCTGCGCGGGCGGGTGGTGGCCGTGCGGGAGCTGCGGCACGACGGGGTCGAGGGCGCCGACGCGGTCCTGGCACGGGCCGCCGAGGCGCTCGGTGCGCTCCTCACCCGGTTCCCGCGACTGCGTTGCCTGGGCGTCGGCTTCGCGGCCGGCGGCTGGGTGGACCGGGACTCCGGGACCGTGGTCGAGCACCCCCTGCTGGACTGGCACGAGGTGCCGGTGCGGGAGCTGCTCGGCATCCGCACCGGCCTGCCGGTCCATGTGGACGGGCACGCCCGGGCGTTGGTCAACGCCGAGCGGCTGTTCGGGCGGGCCCGCGGCAGCCGGAGCGTGCTGCATCTGTTCGTCGGCAACGTGGTGGACGCGGCGTTCGCCACCAACGACGAGGTGCATCACGGGCCGCGCTCCCAGGCGGGCGCGATCGCCCATCTCCCGGTACCGGGCGGCACCGAGCCCTGCGACTGCGGGCGGACCGGATGCCTCCAGGCCGAGCTGAGCGAGCGGACGTTGTGCCGGCGGGCCCGGCGGGCGGGCATCGTCGAGGGCGTGAACCCGATGCACGTGGTCGCGGCGGCGGCCGCGGGCGACCCGGCGGCGGCCCGGCTGCTGGCGGAGCGGGCGGGTGCCGTGGGGCGGGTGGCGCGGCTGCTCCTCGATGTGCTGAACCCGGAGACGGTCGTGGTGACCGAGGTCGGCGTCCTGCACCGGGAGGACTGCCTGGCCGCCCTGCGCGAGGGCGTGGGCGACGACCGCGCGGCTTCCGTCGTTCCGTCGAGCTTCCCGGATTCCGTCCTCGCCGTGGCCGGCGGTTCGGTGGCGCTCGACGTGCTCTACCGAGATCCGCTGGCCGCTTCACCTGAGGCTATTTAATTCAGCAACTCCGAATGTTGACAGGGCTTCCGAAGAACCGAGAACATCCTTTCCATGAGCCCGCACCTGTACTGTCGCGCCCTTTGTTGCTGACACGTTGCCCCGCGTGACGCGCTCATTTCCCCGGCCTGAACGCATTTCTTCGTGACTTTCTCCTGCACTGATTCAGGGAGCCTTCCCATGCGCTCTTCCCGCACGTCCGGCATCGGCTCGTCCGGCATCGACCGGCGGCTGTTCCTCTCCTCGCTCCTCGGCACCGCGGCCGGTGTCGCCGGCCTCAGCGGTTGCGCCGGCAGCAGTGCCGCCGCCGGCAAGGACGCCCTGACCGCCCCGCTCGCCGCCGAGGTCCCGGCCGGCACGAGCCTGAAAATCGCCTCGTACTCCGGCACCCAGCAACTGCAACTGAAACTCGGAAAGCTGGGCGATCCACCGTTCAAGGTGACGAGCTGGCCCAATATCAGCGCCGGCCCCGATGTCATCAACGCCTTCCGGGCCGGCTCCCTGGACGTCGCCAACAACGCGGGAATCCCGCCGATCCAGGCGCATTTCCAGGGTTACGACGCGAAAATCGTCGCGATCAACATCACCCGCAAGCCGAACTACCTGTTCGCCACCAAGCCCGGCAGTGACATCCGCACGGTCGAGGACTTCAGGGGAAAGAAGCTCGCGTTCTCCCAGGGGCAGGCCCAGGGCGTGGTCCTGCTGCGGGCGTTGAAGAAGGCCGGGCTCGCCTACGACGAGGTACGACTGGTCCCGCTGACCAGCAACCAGTTCTTCACCGCCCTGCAGTCCGGTCAGGTGGACGTGGCGCCGCTCGCCAACAGCCAGGCACCCGCCTACCTCCAGCAGTACCGGGCGAAGGGGGCGCACGCCCTCACCACCGACGTGGTCGACCTGCTCAGCCTGCTGTGGGCGCCGACCTCGGTGCTGGGCGACCCCGCGAAGGCGGCCGCGGTCGCCGCGTACATCCCGTACTGGGCCAGGGGCCAGGTGTGGACGTACGAGAACCCCGACATCTGGAACGAGGAGTTCTACGTGAAGACGCAGAACCTGACCCCCGCCCAGGCGAAGGCGGTGACCGCGCTGGCCAACAAGCCGCTGTTCCCGCCCGGTTGGGACGAGGCGATCAAGTGGGAGCAGGAGACGGCGGATCTGCTGGCGGAGGGCGGCTTCGTGAAGAAGTTCGACGTCGGTGAGCTGTTCGACCACCGCTTCGAGGGCATCGCCGCGCAGTCCGTGAGCGCGGAGTACCGGAGGTGAGCGCCGTGACCACCACCGTGACCGCCACCGCCGCGGTCGCCCCGGACACGGCTCAGGTCCGCAGGCGCCGGCGGCTCTCCCCCGGCCGGCGGCTGCCCGCCGCCCGGCTCGTCGGCCCGCTCCTGCTCATCGCCCTGTGGGCGGCCGCCTCCGCGGCGGGACGGCTCGACGCGGCCGCGGTCCCCGCGCCCTGGACGGTGGTGCGCACCGGCGTCCACCTGTGGAGCGCCGGGACCCTGCCCACCGACATCCTGACCTCGCTCCAGCGGGCCGCGTCCGGTTTCGCGATCGGACTGGCCGCCGGTGTCCTGCTGGCCCTGGCCGCCGGGCTCAGCCGGGTCGGCGAGGCACTGATCGACGGGACGGTGAACCTCAACCGGGCGATCCCCACCCTCGGTCTGATCCCGCTGTTCATCCTCTGGCTGGGCATCGGCGAGTCCTTCAAGGTCGCCATCATCGCGATCGTCGTCTACATCCCGATCTATCTGAACACCCATGCCGCGCTGGCCGGAATCGACCACCGCTATGTCGAACTCGCCGAGGTCCAGGGGCTGTCGAGGTTCGCCTTCGTACGGCAGGTCGTCGTCCCGGGGGCGCTGCCCGGGTTCTTCGTGGGACTCCGGCTCGGCGTCACCGGCTCCTGGCTGGGCCTGGTCGTCCTGGAGCAGATCAACGCCACCAGCGGACTCGGCTACCTGATGTTCCAGGCCCAGAACTACGGCCAGAGCGATGTGATCCTCGTCGGTCTCGTCATCTACGGCGTCTTCGGCCTGGCCTCCGACAGCGCGGTCCGTCTCATCGAACGGAGGGTGCTGTCATGGCGCCGCACACTGAGCATCTGACCCGGCCGGCCGTACGACTGCGGGGCCTGACCCGGTCGTTCGACGGGCGGACCGTCCTCGACGGCGTCGACCTCGACATCCCGCCCGGACAGTTCGTCGCCCTGCTCGGGCACAGCGGCTCCGGCAAGAGCACGCTGCTGCGGGCGGTGGCGGGGCTGGACCACGAGGTGGCGGGCAGCGGGCAGCTCACGGCGCCGGAGAGGGTGTCCGTGGTCTTCCAGGACTCACGGCTGCTGCCCTGGCGGCGGGTGCTGGACAACGTCCTGCTGGGGACGGACGGGCAGGACAGGGGTCGGAAGGCGCTCGCCGAGGTCGGACTGAAGGGCCGCGAACGGGCCTGGCCGAGCGAGCTGTCCGGCGGTGAGGCCCAGCGTGCCGCGCTCGCCCGCTCACTGGTCCGCGAACCCGAACTCCTGCTGGCCGACGAGCCGTTCGGGGCCCTCGACGCCCTGACGCGCATCCGGATGCACGCGCTGCTGCGGGAGCTGTGGAAGCGCCACCGGCCGTCGGTGCTGCTCGTGACGCACGACGTGGACGAGGCGATCGCCCTGGCCGACCGGGTGCTGGTGCTGGAGGACGGCCGGATCGGGCTGGACGAGGTCATCGACCGTGAGCGGCCCCGGGAGGAGTACCGGGTGCGGTTGCTGGCGGCGCTGGGCGTGACCGTCGGCGCCGGCGACTGACGAGCGGCTTCCGAGCAATCCCTCCGGTTCACAGCAAAGGACCTGCCATGCCCCGCCACCTCCACCTCAACGCCTTCCTCATGAACACCGGTCACCACGAAGCCTCCTGGCGGCTCCCCGAGAGCGACCCCTTCGCGCATGTCTCGCTCGACCACTACGTGCACCTTGCCCGGATCGCCGAGCGCGGGACCTTCGACTCGCTGTTCCTGGCAGACGGGCCGCAACTGTGGAGCAGCCTCGCCCAGCGGCCCGCCGGTGCGCTGGAGCCGCTCACGCTGCTGACCGCGCTGGCCACGGCCACCGAGCACATCGGGCTGATCGCGACCGCGTCCACGTCCTACAACTCGCCCTACAACCTGGCCCGGAAGTTCGCCTCGCTGGACATCATCAGCGGCGGCCGGGCGGGCTGGAACATCGTGACCACGGCCGGCGCGGAGGCGGCCCGCAACTTCGGTCTGGACGCCGAGCCCGCGCACGCCGAGCGGTACGCGAGGGCCGCCGAGTTCGTCGACGTGTCCCTGAAGCTCTGGGACAGTTGGGAGGACGACGCGGTCCTCGGCGACAAGGCGGCCGGCGTCTGGGGCGACGACGCGAAGATCCACCCGCCCCGCCACCGGGGGACGTACTTCCGTGTCGAGGGCGCTCTCAACGTGCCCCGCACGCCCCAGGGCCACCCCCTGCTCGTGCAGGCCGGTTCCAGCGAGGACGGCAAGGAGTTCGCGTCCCGGTACGCGGAGGCCGTGTTCACCGCCCAGCAGACCGTCGAGGACGCGCGGGCCTTCTACGCCGACCTCAAGTCCCGTACCGCGGCGGCCGGACGGGACCCCGAGCACATCAAGGTGCTCCCCGGGATCGTCCCCGTCATCGGCGCCACGGAGGCCGAGGCGCGCGCGAAGGAGCAGGAGCTGGAGGACCACATCGTGCACCGGCACGGCGTGGCCAACCTGGAGCGGCTTCTGCAACTGCCTTCGGGGACTTTGGAGTTGGACGGTCCTCTGCCCGCCGACCTGCCGCCCGAGTCCGCCGTCGAGGGCGCCAGGAGCCGCTACACGCTCGTCGTGGAGCTGGCCCGGCGCGACCGGCTGACCGTGCGGCAACTGATCGGACGGCTCGGCGGCGGACGCGGCCATCTCACCTTCGCCGGCACACCCGAACAGGTCGCCGACGCGATCGGGACCTGGTTCACCCAGGGCGCCGCCGACGGCTTCAACATCATGCCCGCGGTGCTCCCCTCGGGGCTCGACGCCTTCGTCGACCACGTCGTCCCGATCCTGCGCGCCCGCGGCCTGCTCCGCGAGGAGTACGGCCCGCGCCGGACCCTGCGGGAGCGCTACGGCCTCCCCCGTCCCGCCAACCAGCACGTCCAACCCGCCTACGCCTAGGAAGGACCCCTCTCATGTCCGACATCGAGATCCGCAAGGTCACCGCGAACATCGGCGCCCATGTGTCCGGCGTCGACCTCACCGCGCCGCTCGACGAGAAGACGGCCACGGCCCTGCGTGAAGCCCTCAACGTCCACAAGGCCCTGGTCTTCAGTGACGTGAACCTCGACGACGAGGGCCAGCAGGCCTTCGCCCGGCACTTCGGTGAGCTCACCACCGCCCATCCGACCGTGCCGGCCGTCGACGGCACCCCGAACGTCCTGCCCGTGGACAGCGAGGGCGGCCGAGCAGCCAACCACTGGCACACCGACGTCACGTTCGTCCTCAACCCGCCCCAGGCCAGCACCCTGCGCAGCCTGACGATCCCGCCGTACGGCGGCGAGACCCTGATCGCCAACGCGGCGGCCGCCTACCGGGACCTGCCGCAGCCCCTGCGGCGCCTGGCCGACGAGCTGTGGGCCGAGCACACCAACGACTACGACTACGCGGTCCCGGAGGAGACCGTGGACGAGGAACAGGCCGCCCGGCGCGCCCAGTTCACCTCGATCACCTACCGCACGGCCCACCCGGTGGTCCGGGTCCACCCGCTGACCGGTGAACGCGGGCTGTTCATCGGCGGCTTCGCGCAGCGGATCGTGGGGCTGTCGACCGGTGAGTCCCGCAAGCTGCTCGACATCCTCCAGTCGTACGTGACCCGTCCGGAGAACCTGCTGCGCCACCGCTGGTCGGAGAACCAGCTCGTCCTCTTCGACAACCGCATCACCCAGCACTACGCCGTCGACAACTACGACGGTCTGCCGCGGCGGCTGCACCGGGTGACCGTCGCCGGGGACGTCCCGGTGGGCGTGGAGGGCAAGGAGAGCTGGTCGATCGAGGGCGACGCCTCGCACTACACGGCCGTAGCCGCCTAGTCACAGCGGGTGCGGGACGGGTCCGCATGGTGGGCGGTCTCCCCTCTGACCAGGGAGGACCGCCCAGACTGTGGGCGTTTTTGCCGTCTCACGCATTGGACGAACCGCGCCCATGCCCACCACCACCGTCAAGGCCGCACAGGAGTCCGACGCCTCCCTGGCCCACGGCCTCAAGCAGCGCCATCTGTCGATGATCGCCCTCGGCGGGGTGATCGGCGCCGGACTCTTCGTCGGCTCCGGCGCGGGGATCGCCGCCGCCGGACCGTCGATCGTCCTCGCCTACACGCTCTCCGGCCTCCTCGTGATGCTGGTGATGCGGATGCTCGGCGAGATGTCGGCCGCCCACCCCTCCTCCGGTTCCTTCTCCGCGCACGCCGAGCGGGCGATCGGCCCGTGGGCCGGTTTCACCGCCGGGTGGTCGTTCTGGGTCCTGCTGTGCACGGCCGTGGGTCTGGAGGGTATCGGCGCCGCGAAGATCGTGACCGGCTGGCTGCCGGGGACGCCCGAGTGGGCCTGGGTGGCCCTGTTCATGCTGGTCTTCTGCGGCACGAACCTGGCCGCGGTGCGCAACTTCGGCGAGTTCGAGTTCTGGTTCGCGGCCCTGAAGGTCGGCGCGATCGTCCTGTTCCTGGTCCTCGGGGTGCTGGCGATCGCCGGGCTGCTGCCGGGCACGGCCGCCCCCGGCGCCGCGAACCTCACCGGCCACGGAGGCTTCTTCCCGGGCGGCGGCGAGGGCCTGGTCGTCGGCCTGCTCGCCTCCGTCTTCGCGTACGGCGGTCTGGAGACGGTCACCATCGCGGCCGCCGAGTCCGAGGACCCGGTGCGGGGCGTGGCGGGCGCGGTCCGTACGGCGATGTGGCGCATCGCGCTGTTCTACGTCGGCTCGATGGCGGTCATCGTCACCCTGGTCCCCTGGGACGCCGAGGCGGTCGTGGAGAAGGGCCCGTACGTCGCCGCCCTCGACGAACTGGGCATCCCGGGAGCGGGACAGCTCATGAACGTGATCGTGCTGATCGCGCTGCTGTCCGCGATGAACGCCAACGTCTACGGCTCGTCCCGGATCGCGTACTCCCTGGTGGAGCGGGGCATGGGGCCGGGGTTCCTGGGCCGGGTCTCCGGCGGGGTGCCGCGTGTCGCGGTCCTCGCCTCCAGCGCGTTCGGCTTCGGCTGCGTGGTCCTGAGCCACTGGCGCCCCGACGACGTCTTCCCCTGGCTCCTCAACATGATCGGCGCGGTCGTCCTGGTCGTCTGGGGCTTCGTCGCCGTCTCCCAACTGCGGCTGCGCCGGGCGCTGGAGCGCGAGGCCCCCGGGAAGCCGGCCGTGCGCATGTGGGCCTTCCCGTATCTGACCTGGATCGCCCTGGCGGGCATGGCGGCGATCCTCGTCCTGATGGCCAGGGAGCCGGACACCCGGGTGCAGTTGTACTGGACCGGCGGCATGACCCTCGCGCTGGCGGGCGCCGGGTACGCGCGACAGAAGCGCCTTCTTGTTGCTAGCGTGTAGTTGCAAGCTCTTTGCAATAAGAGGTTCGGAGGGGACCCGCGCATGCCCGTCTACACGCTGCCCGACCTGCCGTACGACTACGCGGCGCTCGCGCCCGTGATCAGTCCGGAGATCATCGAACTGCATCACGACAAGCACCACGCGGCCTATGTGAAGGGCGCGAACGACACCCTGGAGCAGTTGGCGGAGGCACGCGACAAGGAGGCGTGGGGAGCGGTCAACGGGCTGGAGAAGAACCTCGCCTTCCATCTCTCGGGGCACATCCTGCACTCCATCTACTGGCGGAACATGTCCGGTGACGGGGGCGGCGAGCCGCGGGAGGCCGACGGCGTGGGCGAACTCGCGGACGCCATCGCCGAGTCGTTCGGTTCGTTCGCCGCCTTCAAGGCGCAGCTCGGCAAGGCCGCGGCGACCACGCAGGGCTCCGGCTGGGGCGTGCTCGCCTACGAGCCGCTCAGCGGGCGGCTGATCGTCGAGCAGGTCTACGACCACCAGGGCAACGTCGGTCAGGGCTCGACCCCGATCCTGGTCTTCGACGCCTGGGAGCACGCCTTCTACCTGCAGTACCGGAACCAGAAGGTCGACTTCATCGACGCCATGTGGGCCGTCGTGGACTGGCAGGACGTGGCCCGGCGATACGCGGCCGCCACGTCCCGCGCGGACGTGCTGCTGCTGGCGCCCTGAGCGGCCGTACCGAAGCGTCCCGCCTCGTGATCGTCTTCTCACCTTTCACGCGGGCGGGCGGAAGGACGGAAGGCCCCCGCGAGGACGTGACTCGCGGGGGCCCTCCGGTTCGCGTCAGGGCTTGCGGCCCACGCCGCCGTGCTGGCCGATGGGGGCCGGGGCCGTGTCGCCGTCCGGGCGCCACAGCGGGACCGACACCACGCCCGGGTCCACCAGTTCCAGGCCCTCGAAGAACGCCTCGATCCGGTCCACCGGACGCAGGAAGTAGGGCACTGCGCCGGTCTCGTTGTAGGCGTCCTGGGCCTGCTCGTAGTCCGGGTCGGTGCCGCGCGAGCCGTCGTTGACGCACAGGTAGCTGCCCGAGGGCAGACCCGCCAGCAGCCTGCGGACCAGGTCCCGGGCCAGGTCGTAGTCGGCGACATGGCCGAGGAGCCCGCTGAGGATCAGGGCCGTGGGGCGGGTGAGGTCGAGGGTCCGTGAGGCCGCCTGAAGGATCTTCTCCGGCTCGTAGAGCGTCAGGTCCTCGTACGCCGTCACGCCCTCCGGGGTGGAGGTGAGCAGGGCGCGGGCGTGGGCGAGGACCAGCGGGTCGTTGTCCACGTAGACGATCTTCGATTCGGGGGCGATGCGCTGGGCGACCTCGTGGGTGTTGTCGACCGTGGGCAGCCCGGTCCCCACGTCCAGGAACTGGCGGATGCCCGCCTCCTCGACCAGGTAGCGGATGCTGCGGCCGAGAAACGCCCGGCTGCTGCGGGCGATCGTGACGATGCCGGGGAAGACGGCCGTGTAGGCGTCGCCGGCCGCCTCGTCGACGGGGTAGTTGTCCTTGCCGCCGAGCCAGTAGTTCCAGATCCGGGCCGAATGCGGCACCGAGGTGTCGATCTCCGTCATGGGCCTATCGTGCTACGACCTGTCCGGCTCGCACGGCACATTGAGGGAGAGAAGTGCGGCGGATCCGTCCTCGTCCAGGCGGAGTTCGGTGATCGCCGCGTTGCGCAACCGCGGGAACACCCTGCGGTACTCCCCGAGCGGGATCGACAGCAGCGCGCACAGCACCAGCCGCAGCAGGGTGTTGTGGGCGACGACCAGGACCCGCTCGCCGCGCTGGGCGGCGGCGATGCGGCGCAGGGCCTCCGTGCCCCGGGCCGCGGCGGCCGCCGGGTCCTCCGCGCCGGGGAAGGGGTACGACACCGGGTCGGCGCGGAAGGCCTCGGCCGCGTCCGGCACCTCGGCCGCGAACTCCGCGAGGGTGCGGCCCTCCACCACCCCGAAGTCGCACTCCCGCAGGCCGGGTTCGCGGTACGGGGTGACGCCGAGGGCGCGGCAGGCCGGGTCGGCGGTGGCGATCGCCCGCGACAGGGGTGACGTCCACACCGCGTCGGGGCGGTGGACGGCGGCCCAGCGTCCGAGCGCCTCCGCCTGGGCGCGGCCCTCGTCGGTGAGCCCGATGTCGCTCACGCCCGCGTAACGGTTCTCGGCGTGCCAGATGGTCTGCCCGTGCCGGGCCAGCAGGAGTGTTGTACTGGTTGTCATGGGCTGGTCCAGTCGGTAGGTGCGGCGCCGTGGTGGCTGGTCGCGCAGTTCCCCGCGCCCCTGGGCAGGTTCGTGTCCGGGCTGGTTTCCCAGTGCAGTCGGCTGTGGGCGTGCGCCGCAACCGGGGTGGGGAGCCAGCCTCGCTCAGTGAGTTCGTCGACCAGGCGGGCGTACGGCTCGGCGAAGAGGGTCGTGCGGTCGGGGCGGGGTTTCACGACCGTGCGGATGCGGACCATGTGCTCGGCGGCCTCCGCCAGCGGTGTGCCCGTGGTGCCGTGGAGGGCCAACGCGGCCATTCCCAGAGCCGGTTCGGTCTGTTCGGGGACGCGGGCCGGGCGGCCGAGGATGTCGGCGCGGAGCTGGTTCCAGTACGGGCTGCGGGCCGCGCCGCCGGTGAAGGTGAGGGGGCCGTCGAGCGGGGCGCCCAGGTGGTGCAGGTAGTCGAGGCACAGGCGTTCCGCGAACCCGACGCCCTGGAGGAGCCCGGCCCAGCGGTCGGCGTCGTCGGCGGGCTCCCCGAGACGGAAGGCGCCGGCGTCCGGGGCCCGGAAGGGGAACCGCTCCCCCCGTGCCACCAGCGGGTAGGCCACCGCCCCTGACGGCTCGTACGCGGCCGCCCGTGCGTCCATGGCGGCGGGGTCCACGTCCGTCGGGAGCGCCCCCGCGCCCACGCTCGACGCCCCGCCGGGCAGCCAGGTGCCGCCCGGCGCCCGGTGGTTGTAGACCACGCCGGCCGGGTCCCGCACCGGGTCCGGGGTGGCCCCCTTCAGGACGAGGGTGGTGCCGAGCACCGAGTTCCAGGACCCGTGCCGCAGGGCGCCCGCGGCGATCTGGGCGGCGCAGCCGTCGGTCATCCCGGCGACGACGGGCGTGCCCGCCGGAATCCCGGTCGCCGCGGCGGCGGCGGGGCAGACCTCGCCGAGCCGGGTGCCGGGGAGGACGACCTCGGGAAGATCCAGGGCGAGGTCCGGCCAGGCGCCCCGCTCGACGTCGTAGCCCGTCTTGAGCGCGTGGCTGGAGTCGGTGGGCACCGGCCCGCCGGTCAGGCGGGCGGTGACGAGGTCGGGCTGGTGGGTGACCCGGCCCTTCGCGCCGTGCTCCCGCACCAGCCACAGGGCCTTCGGCAGCGCCCAGGTGTCCTGCACCGCGAGGCCCGCCTCGCGCAGCCCGGCCGCCTCGCCGGCCGCCCGTCCGTCGTCGTACATGAGGGCCGGGCTCGTCGGCCGGCCCTCCGCGTCGGTCAGCAGGACCGTCCCCGAGGTCCCGCACACCGCGACACCGCCGATCCGTACACCCGTCAGGGTGAGCAGCGCGGCACGGGACGCCGTGCGCACCGCCTCCCACCACTGCCCCGGGTCCTGCTCGTGCCGCACGCCCTCGCGCCGGCCGCCCAGCGGGGCGGAACCCCGGCCCAGCACGGTGCCGTCGGCCGTGACCGCCAGCGCGCGCACGCTCTGCGTGCCGAGGTCGATCCCCAGCCACGCCGTCTCGTTCTCGTCCGTCATACCGGTCATCGGGACCTCCCACCCGCACGGGGTCTATGCGTACCCGGGACTCGCGGCTCAACATCGTCTCAGTGAAGCGACGACTCGGAGGTCGACGATGACCCAGAGGACCGATCCCGTACGTGTCGTGGCGGCCGGCGACCACTTCGTACTGCCGGGGCTGATCGCCGGGGCCGTCGAGGCCGAGCTGGGCGGCATCGCCGCGGAGACGAGGGAGGTGACGCTCGGCTGGCCGCTGGAGCCCTTCGGGCCCGTCTCGGAGGTGACGGAGGCGAGCGACGCCGAGGACGAGCTGATCGAGGCGCTGCAGGGCGCGGAGGTCCTCGTCACCCAGATGGGCCCGGTCACCGAGCGGGTGCTGACCGCCGCGGAAAGCCTGCGGCTGGTCGTCGTGTGCCGGGGCGGCCCGGTCAACGTGAACCTCGACGCGGCCAAGGCCCGGGACGTACGGGTGTGCTTCGCGCCCGGCCGCAACGCCGCCGCGACCGCCGAGTTCACCGTCGGCATGCTGCTGGCCGCCCTGCGCCGCATCCCGCAGGCCCACGACCTCCTCGCCGCACAGGGCAGTTGGGCGGGCGGCGCCGCCTACTACACCTACGAGCACAGCGGCCTGGAGCTGGAGGACCTGCCCGTCGGGCTCGTCGGCTACGGCGCCGTCGGCAGCCGGGTCGCGCGCGTGCTGTGCGCCTTCGGCGCGCAGGTGATGGTGTACGACCCCTATGTGCGCGGCGAGATCCACGGCCTGCGCGTGAACTCCCTGGACCAGCTCCTCACCCGCTCCCGGGCGATCACCCTGCACGCCCGCCTCACCGCCGAGACCCGCGGCCTGATCGGCGCCCGCGAGCTGGGCCTGCTGCCCGAGGGGGCGGTCGTGGTGAACGTGGCCCGCGGCCCGCTCGTCGACGAGAGCGCGCTGTGCGACGCCCTGGAGGCCGGCCGGCTGTCGGCGGCCGCCCTGGACACCTACGAGCACGAACCGCTGCCCACCGACTCCCGGCTGCGCGCCCTGGCCGACCGGGTCGTCCTGACCCCGCACCTCGGCGGGGCGAGCCGCGCGGTGGCCGAGAAGGCGGCGAGGATCGCGGCTCAGGAGGTGGGCCGCTGGGCGCGGGGAGAGCGGTTGGCGCACTGCCTGACGTGAGGTCGTAGGAGGGAATCTGCATGTACGTCGGTATCGATGTGGGCACGTCCGTCGTCAAGGCCGCCGCCTTCGACGGTGCGGGACGCCAACTGGCCGTCGAGTCCCGCCCGGTGGAGCTGTCCCTGCACGGCGGGCGCGTCGAGCAGGACATGGCGGAGATCTACGACGCGGTCGTCGACGTCCTCGGCAGGCTCACCGGGGCGGTGCCGGAGCCGGTGGAGCTGGCCGGGCTGACCGGTCAGGGCGACGGGGTGTGGCTGGTCGACAAGGAGGGGCGGCCGGTGCGTTCGGCGCTCTCCTGGATGGACGGACGGGCGCACGAACTGCTCGACCAGTGGCTCGCGGACGGCACCTTCGAAACGGTGTTCCGGCGGACCGGCGGCGCGATGTTCCCGGGCTCGCCGGGGCCCCTGCTGGCGTGGCTGGACCGGTACGACCCGAAGTCCCTGGACGCCGCCGCGGCCGCCGTGTACTGCAAGGACATGGTCTTCCAGCGGCTGACGGGCGCCGCGCTCGCCGTGACGGACGTGTCGGACGCGTCGATGCCGTTCCTCGATCCGCGGACCCGGACGTACGACAACCGGGTCGTGGAGCTGCTGGGGCTGACCCGTCGGCGGCGGTTGCTGCCCTCGATCGGCGACCCGATCAGCACGGGCGAGGCGCGCGGCGAGGGACTGCCCGCCGGGACGCGGCTGTCGAACGGGCCGTACGACCTCCCGGCGTGCGCGCTGGGCGCGGGGGTCACCGAGCCGGGGGACGGTCTCCTGATCGTCGGGACGTGCCTGGCGGCGCTGGTCGCCACGACGGAACTGGATCTGTCGGGTGAGCCGGCCGGGCTGTACATCTCCACGGACCGGCCCGGGCATCGGTTGCGGGCGATGCCGGCGATGGTCGGGACGGCCGCGCTGGACTGGGTGCTGTCGACGACGGGGGTGACGCACGCGGAGGTGGACGGGCTGCTGGCGTCGACTCCGCCGGGGGCGCACGGGGTGCGGGTGCTGCCGTACTTCGCCCCCTCCGGGGAGCGGGCTCCCTTCGTCGAGCCGCGTCTGCGGGCCGAGCTGACGGGGGTCTCGCTGGAGACCACCAAGGCCGATCTGGTCCGGGCGACCTGTGAGGGGATCGGCTATGCGGCCCGGCACTGTCTGGAGGTGGCCGGGCTGACCGGGTCGCTCGCGGTGTGCGGGGGTGGGACGCGGAGTCCGGCGTGGATGCAGTTGCTGGCCGATGTGCTCGGGCGGCCGCTCAGGGTCGTGGAGGGGGAGGTGGGGGCCCGGGGGGCGGTGTTGGCGGCGGCGGAGCGGTACGGGGTTTCTCTCGACGCCGGGGTCTGGACCGAGCCGACGATGATCGTTGAACCGGATCCCGGGCGTTCCGCGTACTACGCGAAGGGGTTCCAGGCGCATGTGGCGCGGTTGGATGTGGCTCGGGGGACTGCCGGTCGTTAGCTGCGGGTTTCGTCGTGGCCGGTCGCGCAGTTCCCCGCGCCCCTGGGTGGGCTGGAGTGCACGGTGTTCATGCGGTGCTCGAATTGTGGTGGGAGTCTTCAGGAGTTTCGCGCGCTCACTGATGACGAGCAGAAGTTCGTCCGGGAGCACAAGCCCAGGCACACTCGCCTGGGCTCGTACTACCGCTGTGCCCGTGAGGGCTGTCTTCGTTACCAGCGGCTCGGGGATCAGAACGACGGAGGGTCCTTTCCCAAGCCTAAGGACTGACTACAGGTTGCTGAAGTCGGGGCCCTTCGTGCGGGTGCGCTTGATCTCGTAGAAGCCCGGGACCGAGGCGACCGCGAGGGTGCCGTCCCACAGGCGGGCGGCCTCCTCGCCCTTGGGGGCCGGGGTGACGACCGGGCCGAAGAAGGCGATCTGCTCGCCGTCGGCGCCGGGGACCGCGATGACCGGGGTGCCGACGTCCTGGCCGACCTTGTCGATGCCCTCCTTGTGGGAGGCGCGCAGCTCGGCGTCGAACTCGAAGTCCTTCTGGTCGAAGTACTCGATCAGGTCGGCGGGCAGGCCGACGTCCGCGAGGGCGCCCTCGACGGCCTCGCGCGTCGGGCCCTGGCCCTCGTTGTGGATACGGGTGCCGAGCGCGGTGTACAGCGGACCGAGGATGTCGGAGCCGTGCTTCTGCCAGGCCGCGGTGACCACCCGGATCGGCTGCCAGGCCTTGGTCTCCAGCAGCTCGCGGTACTCCTCGGGCAGCTCGTCGAGCTTCGGCTCGTTCAGCACCGCCAGGCTCATGATGTGCCAGCGCACCTCGATGTCCCGGACCTTCTCGACCTCCAGGACCCAGCGGGAGGTCATCCAGGCCCACGGGCACAGCGGGTCGAACCAGAAGTCGACGGGGGTCTTGCCGGAGGCGTTCGCGGTCTCGGACATGGGTCTCCTAGAAGAGTGTTCGTTTCCCCCGGCAACACCGGTGGCCGCCCACCCCATTCCCGGCTGACCGATGTCAGGAGCACATGGCAGGATCGGGCCTGTCCGCATGCTGAACACCATCCGAGGGAGCATCGCCGTGCCCGGTGAGAATCTGTCCCGTGACGAGGCCCGGGAGCGGGCCGCCCTGCTGTCCGTCGACGGGTACGAGGTGTCCCTCGACCTGCGCTCGGCGGTCGGTGACGACGCCGGGGACGGTCCGCGCACCTTCCGGTCGGTGACCACGATCCGCTTCCGGTGCAACGAGCCGGGGGCCACCAGCTTCGCGGACCTGATCGCGCCGAGCGTCACGGCGGTCTCGCTGAACGGCCGGGACCTCGACCCCGGCGAGGTCTTCGACGGCTCCCGGATCGCCCTGGAGGACCTGGCCGCCGACAACGAACTCGTCGTGGACGCGCAGTGCGCCTACTCCCGCACCGGCGAGGGCATGCACCGCTTCGTCGACCCCGAGGACGGCGAGGTCTACCTCTACACCCAGTACGAGCCGGCCGACTCCCGCCGGGTCTTCGCCAACTTCGAGCAGCCGGACCTCAAGGCGCCCTTCCGCTTCGAGGTGCGGGCGCCGCAGGGCTGGACGGTGTGGAGCAACGGCGTCGGCACGGAGAGCGACGGGGTCTGGCGGTTCGCGGAGACGAAGCCGATCTCGACGTACATCACCTGTGTGGTGGCCGGTCCCTACCACTACGTGACGGACTCCTACGAGCGGGTCCTGGAGGACGGCACCCGTCTGGAGATCCCGCTCGGCGCGCTCTGCCGCAAGGGGCTCGCCCCCCACTTCGACTCCGACGACGTGTTCCTCGTCACCAAGCAGGGCCTGGACTTCTTCCACGAGCACTTCGACTACCCGTACCCCTTCGGGAAGTACGACCAGGCGTTCGTGCCGGAGTACAACCTCGGCGCGATGGAGAACCCGGGCCTGGTGACCTTCCGCGAGGAGTTCATCTTCCGGGGCAAGGTCACCCGGGCCTCCTACGAGGGCCGGGCCAACGTGATCCTCCACGAGATGGCCCACATGTGGTTCGGCGACCTGGTCACCATGGTGTGGTGGGACGACCTGTGGCTGAAGGAGTCCTTCGCGGACTTCATGGGCACCTTCGCCAACGTCGGCGCGACCCGCTTCAAGGACTCCTGGATCACCTTCGCCAACCGCCGCAAGGCCTGGGCCTACCGCGCCGACCAGCTTCCCTCCACGCACCCCATCACCGCCGACATCCGCGACCTTCAGGACGCCAAGCTCAACTTCGACGGCATCACGTACGCCAAGGGCGCCTCGGTCCTGAAGCAGCTCGTCGCCTACGTCGGCCAGGACGCGTTCCTGGAGGGCGCCCGGCGCTACTTCAAGCGGCACGCGTACGGCAACACCCGCCTCGGCGACCTGCTGTCCGTGCTGGAGGAGACCAGCGGCCGGGACATGGGCGCGTGGGCGCGGTCCTGGCTCCAGACGGCCGGGGTCAACTCCCTCACCCCGCAGGTGCTGCTGAGCGCCGAGGGGCGCGTCGACGAGCTGGCGGTCGTGCAGGAGGCGGCCGAATCGCACCCGGAGCTGCGCCCGCACCGGGTGGCGGTGGGCCTGTACCGCCGTACGCCCGAAGGGGCCCTGGAGCGGTACGCGCGCGCCGAGGTGGACGTCGACGGCCCGCGTACGGTCGTGGCGGAGCTGGCCGGTGCCGAGGCACCGGAGCTCGTGCTGGTCAACGACGACGACCTGACGTACTGCAAGACCCGCTTCGACGCGGGCTCCCTGGAGACCCTGAAGGCGGGGCTCGGCGACCTCAGCGACCCGCTCGCCCGCGCCCTGTGCTGGTCGGCGCTGTGGAACATGACCCGGGACGCGCTGCTGCCCGCCCGGGAGTTCATCGCCATCGTGCTGCGCTTCGCGGGCCGCGAGTCCGACATCGGCGTCCTGCAGATGCTGCACGCCTGGGCCGAGTCGGCCCTCGTGCACTACGTGGCGCCCGAGTGGCGGGAGCCGGGTGCGCGGCTGCTCGCCGAGGGCGCCGAGCGGGAGCTGCTGGCCGCCGGGCCGGGCAGCGAGCAGCAGTTGGCGTGGGCGCGGTTCTTCGCGCGGACGGCCGAGGGCCGGGCCGCCTTCGACCTGTTGCAGGGGCTGCTGGACGGCACGTCCGTGATCGAGGGGCTGGAGGTCGACCAGGAGCTGCGGTGGGCGTTCCTCCAGCCGCTGACCGTGTGGGGGGTGGCCGACGAGAAGACGCTGGCCGCCGAGCTCGCCCGCGACGACACCGCGTCCGGCAAGCGCCACCAGGTCCGCTGCCTGGCCGCGCGGCCGTCCGAGGCGGTGAAGGCGCAGGCGTGGGCGCAGGTCGTGGAGTCCGACGCGCTGTCCAACGCCCTGGCCGAGGCGACCATCGCGGGGTTCGACCAGCCGTCCCAGCGGAACCTGCTGGAGCCGTACACGGAGAAGTACTTCGCGGTGATCGAGCGGGTCTGGAAGGAGCGCTCGATCCAGATCGCGATGAACATCGTCTCCGGGCTGTTCCCCTCCCTCCAGGACTCGCGGGCGACGCTGGACGCGGCCGACGCGTGGCTCGCCGCCCACGAGGACGCGGCGCCGGCGCTGCGCAGGCTGGTGCTGGAGGGGCGGGACGATCTGGCGCGGGCGCTGCGGGGGCAGGAGTGCGACGCGCAGGCCGTCAACGCCGTCAACCCTGAATGACCTTTGGCCTGAGCTTGGGCGCCCGGTAGCCGTTACGAAATCCGTTCAATAGCAGCCGTAACCCCTGGTCCCACCCGAATGGACCAGGGGTTTTCGCTGCCTACTCGGCACCCGAACACCCGTCCTTTAGTACTGCCTTGTCCGTATTTGTCGACAGGCGTGTAACAGCGGTTATCGGGCGCTCCGGAGGCGGGAATCTCCGCTGCATGAACCACAACACCCCGGTCCCCCCGCTCTCCCCCCGCCCCCTGCGCCACCTCGCCGAGGTGCACCGCCGTGTCGTGACCGCCGGCCGGCTGCGCGCGACCGGCGTCTCGGTCGCCGAGGCCAACGAGCAGTGCCGGCCCGGCGGCCCCTGGCAGCAGCTCCTCCCGGGCGTCTTCCTGCTCCACCCGGGCCCGCCGACCAGCGAGGAGCGGCTGCACGCGGTGCTGATGTACGCGGCCCGGGAGCAGAGCGCCGGGGTTCCCGTGCAGCCGGGCGCCGAGGAGCCGCACCGGCCGGTGTACGCGGAGGCGATGATCACCGGCCTCGCGGCGCTGACGCTGCACGGCTTCAGCTCGACCCCGCCGCTGCTCTCCCTGGACCGGATCGACGTCCTGGTCCCGAGGCTGCGGCGGCTGCGCTCGACGGGCGGCGCGCGGATCGTCCGCACCTCGGCGCTGCCCGCCGCCGAACAGGTCACCGGAGTTCCGGTCGCCCCGGTGCCGCGGGCCCTCGCCGACGCGGTCACCGAGCTGACGGACGCGGGCGCGGTACGCCGGCTGCTGACCGAGGCGGTACGCGGCGGACACTGCGAACCGGCCGCCGTGGTGCGGGAGTTGACCAACGCCAAGCTGCTGAGCCGCCCGCACGTGGTGGACGCGGTGGACTCCCTGCTCGCCGAGGGCCGCGCCATCGCGGAGGACCGGCTGTACCGCATGGTCCAGGAGTACGGCCTGCCCGACCCGGTGTGGAACGTGGACCTGAGGCTGCCGGGCGGCCCCCACCTGGGCGGCCTGGACGCGTACTGGCCCGAGCAGGCCGTCGCGTTGGAGCTGGACACCCGGGCACCTCGGCAAGGCCATCGGCAGGACGACGACGCCCTGTGGTCCGAGTACGCCCGCAAACGCGAGCACCTGGAGCGGCTCGGCATCACGGTCGTCCACATCACCCCGCGCAAGCTCAGGGACGCGATGGAACAGCAGGCGACGGTGGTCCGTACGGCCCTGATGGCCTCCGGCGACCGGGATCCCGCCGCCTATGTCGTGGTGCTGCCCCGGTAGTGACGGACCGGGGCAGGGCCAGGAGGGGAGAGGAGGGGCCACGGCAGCGGACAGCCGTGGCCCCTCCTCGTGCGCGCCTACCCGCCGCAGTACTCCGCCTCGATCACGGCGTCGCTGTCCCCCGACCAGTCGCCGTTGAAGTTGAAGGCGAGGGAGTGCCGGCCGTCGGCCGTGGTCACGGCGACGGAGGAGGAGCCGTGGATGCCGCCGTCGTGGCCCCACACATGGACCCCGCAGCTCAGCTCGCGGTCGATCAGGGCGAGGCCGTAACCGGCGCCCTGGTGCTCGTCGACGGGCACCGTCGCCTTCATCTCCCGGAGCTGTTTCGGCGGGAGCAGTTTCCCCCGCAGCAGGGCCGAGTAGAACCGGTCGAGATCGGCCGAGTCGGAGATCATCTCGCCCGCCGAGGAGGCGAGGGAGGGGTTCAGCTCGGTGACGTCGTACGTCGGTCCGGTCGCCGTCCGCGCGAGCTTGGAGTAGGCCCGGCTGCTGGGGCGGGGCACGGTGACGCGGGTGCCCGGGACCGAGGTGGCGGTCAGGTGCAGCGGCGCGATGACACGGCGGCGGATCTCCTCGCCGTAGGTCCGTCCGGTGACCTGGTGGATCACCATGCCGGCCAGGACGTAGTTGGTGTTGGAGTAGCTCCAGGAGGTGCCGGGTGCGAAGTCCGGCCGGTGGGCCATGGCGATCGCGACGAGCTGCTCGGGGCTCTGGGTGTCGTAGCGGTGCGCGAGGAAGCCGTCCTTGAGGAAGTACGTGCTCGCGAAGGTTTCGTCGGACGTGTAGTCGAAGACGCCGCTGGTGTGGTTGAGGAGTTGGCGCAGGGTGATCCGGCCGCCGTCGTGCCCGTTGCCGTGGACCGTGCCGGGCAGCCACTTCTCCACCGTGTCGTCCAGCGACAGCCGTCCCTCGGCCTCCAGTTGGAGCAGCACGGTGGCGACGAAGGTCTTGGTGATGCTGCCTACGCGGTAGCGGTCGTCCGCCGAACGCGGGGCGTGCGTGCGGAGGTTGCCGACCCCCGCGGTGGTCGACCAGGTGGTGCGGCCGTCCCTCGCGGTGAGCGTCACCCCCGGCACACCGTCCTGCACCGCGGCGCGGACGGCCTGTCGGGTGGCCTCGTGCGGGTCGGCCCCGGCCGCCGTCGCCGGGGCGGCGAGGCCGGTCGCGAGCGCCACGGCGGCCGCCCCGACCACCACAGTCGTGCGTACGGTCATGTCTTCCCCCTGTTCCGGCACGCTCGGCGAGCGTGATCGGCGGGAGAGACTCACCGCGGACGGCGAGGGTTGAGGTGGATCAGGAGGGTTGAGCCGGTTTCAGCCCTTCTTCAGGACCAGCTCGGTGTTCCGGTCCCGCGAGGCGCCGCCGAGCTTGTCGCTCGACCCGGGGGCGTTGTAGGCCAGTTCGCGGTAGAGGGCGGCGAGACCGGTCTGGGAGAGGTCGGCGAAGTCGGTGCGGTGGGGCGCCGCGGACTCGATCAGGGTGGTGAGGATCGAGATCGTGCCGTCCTTGTTGTCGGCCAGTTCGACGACCCGCGCGAGGTGCGGGAAGTCGATGTGGGAGGCGGTGGAGATCTCCCAGAAGGACCGGCCGCCGGGGGCGGAGTGGGCGGTGATCACATTGCGGTGGATGTGGCCGTTGACCCAGGCGAGGACGTTGCTGTGCTTCGCGAGCAGGGCGACGACCTCCTGGCCGTTGTGCCGGCGCTCCCCCAGGTGGGCGGGGTCGGGGCGGGTGTTGGTCATCGAGTCGCTGGTGTGGTGGCTGAAGACGACGGCGAAGGAGTCCTTGTTCTCCCGCAGCGTCCGGTCCAGCCAGCGCAACTGCCGGGTGCCGACGGAGCCCTGGTAGTGGCCGCCCGGGTCGGTGGTGTCTAGGCTGATGCCCACCACGTCGTCGGCGATGCGGAAGCTGTAGTACTGGGTGCCCGCGTCGAGGTTGGCGGTGGAGTAGCCGTGGCCGACCGGGCCGACGCCCCGGTGTGCGGGGTCGAGGTGGGCCGTGAGGTAGTCGCGGGCGGTGTAGGGGGCGCGCCGCTCGTCCGGGGTGACCGAGCGCATGCTCCTGGCGTGCGTCTTGAGCAGGTCGCGGAAGGCGTGGCCCTGGGGGTCGGAGGCCGTGCGGATCATGTCCTGGAGCTTCTTCGACTCGGACGCGGGCAGCGACATCAGCTTCTTGCCGCCGACGGCGTACTCGGCGAGCCAGGAGTCGCCGTGGCCGTAGCAGCCGAGCGGCAGGCTGTCGTGGTTGCCGACCGTGGAGTACCAGGGGATGGTGAGGCCCGGGCTGTTCAACTCCCTTACGGCGGCGGCGAGATAGCCCTGCAGGTGCGGGAAGCCGCGCTGCTTGTCGGCGTCGCGGGTGGTCGAGTCGGGCTGCCAGTACTGCTTGAGGCCGCTGTTCTGGACGCCCTCGTAGTGCCGCGGGTCACCGGAGTTGGGGGTGATCCTGCCGCCGCTCATGACGGCCAGGAACCAGTCGAGCTCGGTGTGGCTGTTGTTGTCCGTGTTGTCGCCGGTCGTCATGGCGAACTGGAGCGGGGCGCCGGTGACGGGGGCGCCGCGCAGCGCGTTGATCCGCTCGACGAGCGAGATCGCGCCCGGCACGGTCAGCGCCTCCTGCGGCCGCCAGGCGTGCACGTCGGTCGAGCGCAGGTACTCCAGGCGCATGGGGTGCTGGGTGTCCATCAGGTGCAGGTCGGTGAGCTGCACGAACGCGGCCAGCGCGGTACGGCGGCCGGCCCGCCCGGCCTTCGGGGCGGCCAGTTCGGAGCGCACCGTGCGGCTCCAGCCGGGGCCGTCGCCGAGGCGCCGGTAGCCGGAGCCGGTGCGCGGGGCGGCGACGGAGGCGACGGTGGTGCCGCGGGTGTACGGGGCGAGGGGGGCCGCGGCCGGTGCGGCGGCCCGGTGGACGGGCTGGGCCACCGGCGCCTCGGCGGCCCCGGTGGCCGTCGCGGCCTGGCTGTCGGTGGGCCGCAGGGCGTAGCCGGCGCCCGTGGAGACGGCGGCCGCGCCCGCGGCGGCGAGGACGGTACGGCGGTGGACCCCCAGCGTGCTGCTGGCGACAGAGCGTGTGCGCGACATGGCGCGATCTCCCCGAGTGCGAACTGCGTCGGCAGTGGTCGCGGGTGATCGCGTTCGCGAACGACCCGCTCGCTCTGGATGCTTGGCACCGGGAATGACCTGCGCGTGAACGAGACGGCAACGCGCAACGCCGATCACCGTACGTGGATCTTGGCCCACCTCGCGTGTCCAGGAGCGCTCGTCGAACGGCCCGGGGGCGGTCACTCCGTGTTCATCTTCCGGGGTAGGACTGCTATCCCCCGGGCCGGCCGGCCACCGGCCGCTCCCGCCACAGCCGCAGGCCGAAGTCGACCAGCGGCACCCGGTTCAGTTCCGGTACCGCGTCGAGGTCGTGCCAGGCGGCCATGTCCGTGGAACCGCCGACCTCGAAGCGCAGTTCGCCTCCGGTGACGCGGGCCTCGTACAGGAGGCCCACGTGGTGCGCGTCGGCCGTGCGGCCGAAGCGGAGCCGTTCCGGGAAGCGCACCGACCGCACGCCGAGCAGACCGGTGAGCTCGACGCGGTGACCCGTCTCCTCGGCCACTTCCCGCAGCACGGTGTCGTAGGGGTCCTCGCCGTGCTCCATGCCGCCGCCCGGCAGGGTCCACTGCGGCCGGCCGTGGTTGAGCCAGCGGGCCAGCAGGATCTGACCGTCACGGACACACACGGCGTAGGCCGCCACCCTCGACTTCTTCCACATACGGGCAAGTTAGCCCGCCGGGACCGGATTGGCCGGTGAGTACTCGGGCGCGGACCAGCGCAGCGGGAGCGCGCAGGGGGTCTCGACGGTCTCGTGCACGGTGAAGCGCACCCTGCGCTCCGGGCCGAACTCGGTGCTCGCCTCGCCGGTCAACTGGAGGGCCGTGCCGGTCGTCCAGTCGAGGAACAGCAGACCGGCCCGCGGGTCCGCGGCGAGGTTGCCGAGGGTGAGGAACATCGAGTTGCCCGGGTAGTCGCGCCAGCTCAGCTCGCCCGGTGCGTCCACGCGCACGAAGCCGGCGTTGCCGCCCCGATGGCTGGCGTCGGCGCCGCCCTCGCGCACCGAGGCCAGGAAGAAGGTGTCCGCCGTGGTGACGAACTCGGCCTGTCGGGGCGTGAGTTCACGGCCGCGCAGCGCGCCCCCGGGGCGCCGGCCGGCCACCACCTCGTACGACTGTCTCTTCTGGAGGTACTTCGGGCAGTTCGCGAAGACCTGCTCGGCCTCGATGGTGAACCCCCCTGCCGTGGGCCCGAGTCGGCCGTTGAGGCGCATCCGGCGGCGGGTGCGGGGGTCCAGGGCGATCGTGCCGATCGGGGTGCCGGGGGTGGCGAACGCCCTCGCGAGGGGGTCGGACGGCAGCCATCCGCCCGTGACCGAGACGCGGTGCGGGCCCGTCGCCCGCACGAAGCCCGGCGCGCCGGTGAGCGGGGACGCCCAGACCCGGCCCGTCGAGGGGTCCGCGGCACCGGCCACCAGCAATGGCTGGAGCTCCAGGAAGGCCGCGGCGACCTCCCGGATGCCCGAGCCGACCGAGCGGCCGACGTGATCGGCCTGCTCGCGCACCCCGACCCGGTCCTGCACGGCCCGCGAGCCCGCGTGAAAGACCCCCATGGCTAGAAGAACCCGCAGGTCGGGGCCGCACCGGAGGGGGCCGGCGCCTCTTGGGCGCCGCTCGGCACGAAGATCTCCAGGCGGGTGCCGTCGGGGTCGTGGAAGAAGATGCCGCCCGACGCCGCGCCCTCGCGGTGGGCGACCACCCCGTCGTGGGCGAAGTCGGCGCCGTACGCCCGCAGCGCCTCCTCGTACTCCCTGATCCGCTCGATCGAGTCCGCCTGGAAGGCGAGGTGGTGCAGGCCCGCGCGGTCGGAGGCGTACGGCTGCTCGGCCTGCTGCCAGAGGGTGAGGACGAGGGTGTCGCCCTCGCCGAGGAAGGCGTACCTGCGCCCCTCCTCCTTGCCCTCGGCGAGGGACGTGAAGCCGAGGACGTCCCGGTAGAAGGCGAGCGAACGGTCGAGGTCGGTCACGTTCAGGCCGATGTGGCCGGTGCGCAAGGTCACGGCTGTCCCCTTCAGCTTGGATAACCCGGTGGTTAACCCTTGTGAGGGACTTTAGGGGTTAGAAGTGGTGCATGCAACCGGTCACGTACGCTTGACCGGTTAGCACGGAAGGGAGCCCCCACATGCCCGCCCCCCGCGACCCCCGCCCGCTCACCGGTGAACCGCTCGCACTCGACCTGCTCAACACGCGGTGGATGAGCGAGGGGACCCTCCAGGACCTCCTCACCGACGTCGACGGGCTCGCGGTGTGGCTCGATTCGGCCGGACTGGGCGGCGAGCACACCCCGGACGACCGGATGCTGCGGCACGTGCGGCAGGCCCGGGAGGCTCTGCGCACGGCGGTGGACGGGTCACTGGAGGAGGGGGCGCCGCTCGTCGACGCGGTGCTGGAGCACGGGCGGGTCCGGGTCGCGCTGACCCCCCAAGGCCCCTTCGAGCGGCCCGAGTTGCGCGATGCGGCCTGGGGCCCCGGCTGGCTCGCCGCCCGCGACTACCTGCGACTTCTCGACACCGCGCCGGACCGGATCAGGTCGTGCGCCCACGAGTCGTGCGTGCTGCACTTCCTCGACACGTCGAGGAACGGCACCCGGCGCTGGTGCTCGATGGCGACCTGCGGCAACCGCGCCAAGGCGTCCCGGCATTACGCGCGCACCAAGGACGCCTGAGGGGCGCCCGAAAGAGTCACCCAAGAGGGCGTCAGGGTGAATTGCCCGCTTTCTGGCGCGACTTCACCGATGTCCCCAAAGGGCATCGCGGGTTTTCCCCATACACCCATATCGATTCGGTCAACTCTCCCTAAACATCCTTCCCATGCGTAAAGCTGGGCGGTCATCCGGGGTCTTCTTCCGGATCGCCGTGGCCAGGACCGATCGGTCCCGGTCACACACCCGCTCGTTCCTTTACCTACAAGGGATGCCGATGACCCTCACCCCCCAGCGCGCTCCGATATCGGGCGCGAGACGTGTGGCGCGCATAGCCGCGGCCGCCGGACTCGTCGCCGCGCTCTCCGCGGCGGGTCCGATACCCATGGCCTTCTCCGCCGACGCGGGCACCACCCCCGCGGCCTCGGACCCGGGCCTGAAGTCCGCCGACGAGAAACTCGGTGCGGACGACGCCGACGCGCTCGCCGAGGCCAAGGCCGACGGCGCGAAGAACATCACGCTGATGGTCGCCACCGCCCCCGGGAAGACCGAGCAGGTCGCCGAGGAGCTGGACGCGGTCAAGGGCGGCCTGGTGGGCCAGACCTACGACAAGCTCGGTTACGTCCGGGCCACCGTCCCCACCGCGAAGGCGGACTCGGCCATCGCCGCCGCCGCGAAGCTCTCCTCCGTGCACGGCATCGACGTCAAGCAGGACATCCCGCTGGACGACCCGACGCCGAGCGCCGACACCGCGAAGGGCGCCGCGCACAAGGCCACGACGACCTACCCGGCGCCGAACAGGAAGACCCCCGCCGAGAACCCGTACAACCCGTCCTTCGAGACGGGCGCCGTCGACTTCGTGCAGGAGCACCCGAAGGCGGACGGCCGCGGTGTCACCATCGGCATCCTGGACTCGGGTGTGGACCTCGGCCACCCGGCCCTGCAGAAGACCACCACCGGTGAGCGGAAGATCGTCGACTGGGTGACGGCGACCGACCCGGTCGCCGACGGCGACGCCACCTGGCGGCGGATGACGACCTCGGTCTCCGGCCCGAGCTTCGCCTTCGACGGCCGCACCTGGACGGCGCCCGCCGGGTCGTACCAGGTCAACCTGTTCCGTGAGGCCGCGACGACGGGCGGCGACGCCAAGGGCGACGCGAACCGGGACGGCGACACCACCGACACCTGGGGCGTGCTGTACGACAAGGCCGCCGGGACCGTCCGGGTCGACCTGAACAACAACCAGAACTTCGCCGACGACACCCCCATGAAGCCGTACAAGGACGGCTTCCAGGTCGGGTACTTCGGCACCGACGACCCGTCGACCGACGTCGCCGAGCGCCAGCCGTTCGTCGTCGAGATCCGCAAGGACGTCGTCTACGACGCCGCGGGCAGCAAGGCCGACTACGTCAACATCGGCGTCATCGAGTCCGAGCACGGCACCCACGTGGCCGGCATCACCGCCGCCAACGGCCTGTTCGGCGGCCGGATGAACGGCGCGGCCCCGGGCGCGAAGCTCGTCTCCTCCCGTGCCTGCACCTGGACCGGCGGCTGCACCAACGTGGCGCTGACCGAGGGCATGATCGACCTCGTCGTCAACCGCGGGGTCGACATCGTCAACATGTCGATCGGCGGTCTGCCGGCGCTCAACGACGGCAACAACGCGCGCGCCGAGCTCTACACGCGCCTCATCGACACCTACGGCGTCCAGCTCGTGATCTCCGCGGGCAACTCCGGCCCCGGTGCCAACACCATCGGCGACCCGGGCCTGGCCGACAAGGTCATCTCCGTCGGCGCGACCGTCTCCAAGGCGACCTGGGCCGCCAACTACGGCTCCGTCGTGGAGAAGAAGTACGCGATGATGCCGTTCTCCTCGCGCGGTCCGCGTGAGGACGGCGGCTTCACGCCGACCCTGTCCGCCCCGGGTGCGGCCATCAACACCACCCAGACCTGGCTGCCGGGCTCCCCGGTCGCCGAGGCGGGCTACTCGCTGCCGGCCGGCTACTCGATGCTCCAGGGCACCTCGATGGCCTCCCCGCAGGCGGCGGGCGCCTCCGCGCTGCTGATCTCGGCCGCCAAGCAGAAGCACATCGCGCTGACGCCGGCCACCCTGCGCACCGCCCTCACCTCGACCGCCGACCACATCAAGGGTGTGCAGGCGTACGAGGAGGGCGCGGGCCTCATCGACATCGTGGACGCCTGGGACGCCATCAAGGACGGCGCCACCGCCCACGACTACACCGTCAAGGCCCCGGTCGACACCGCGATCGACCAGCTCCTGAAGACCCCGGGCTACGGCACCGGTCTCTACGACCGCGAGGGCGGCCTGAAGGCCGGCCAGAAGAAGACGTACGACGTCACCATCACCCGTACGTCCGGCGCGGACAAGGCGATCCGGCACGACCTCCGCATCCGCAACAACGCCGGTGACACCTTCCGGATCCTCGGCAAGGGCGACGTCCGGCTCCCGCTGAACCAGCCGGTGACCGTCAAGGTCCAGGCCCAGCCGAGGTCCGCGGGCCTCAAGAGCGCGATCCTGGTCGTCGACGACCCGAGGACCGAGGGCATCGACCAGCAGGTCCTGACCACGGTCGTCGTCTCGGCGCCGGTGAAGTACACCTACACCGCGTCGAACACCGTGCAGCGCAACAGCACCCAGTCGTACTTCGTGACCGTGCCCGCGGGCGCCAAGTCGCTGGAGGTCGCGATCGGCGGGCTCAAGGACAAGAGCCAGACCCGCTTCATCGCCATCCACCCCTACGGCGTCCCGGTCGACAACACCAGCACGCCGTACTGCTACAACAACTACCTCGACGGCAACGGCTGCAAGCCCGACGCCCGTTCCTACGCCGACCCGCAGGCCGGTGTCTGGGAGATCGAGGTCGAGTCGCGCCGCACCTCGCCGCTGCTCGACAACCCGTACAAGCTGGACGTCGCCGTCTACGGCGCGACCTTCGACCCGGAGACCGTGACCGTCCCCGAGGCCAAGGTCGGCACCCCGGCCACCGCCTCCTGGAAGGTGACCAACACCCTCGCCGCGATCGACGGCAAGCCGGCCGGCGGCCCGCTCGGCTCGTCCAAGACGGCCCGCCCGACCATCACCGAGGGCACCACCCAGACCAGCACGGTCGAGGTGCCCGCGGGCGCCAAGTCGCTCGACGTGGCCATCGGCAACGTCTCCGACGTCTCCGCCGACCTGGACCTGACGGTCTACGACGCGGCCGGCACCGTGGTCGGCTCGTCCGCCGACGGTGACTCGGAGGAGGCCGTCTCGGTCGCCTCGCCCGCCGCCGGTACGTACACCATCGAGGTCGTGGGCTACTCGGTCCCGGCCGGCTCCACGGCGTACGACTACCAGGACGTGTTCTTCTCCAGCGCCCTGGGCACCGTCACCGTCTCCGACGCGCCGGTCAAGCTCGCCACCGGCGCCTCGACGACCGTCTCCGGCAGCGTCACCGCCCTGGCGCCCGCTCCGGAGGGCCGTGAGTTCTTCGGTCAGGTCAGCCTCGTCAACGCGCGCGGCACGGTCGCGGGCAGCGGCAACGTGAAGATCGAGAAGGTCACGCCGTAACACTTCTCCGTACGGCGACAAGGGGCGGGTGTCCGTGAGGGCGCCCGCCCCTTCCCGTGTCTCAGCAGGCCGAGGCCCGCGACTGCGGCAGCGAGGCGGTGATCCAGGCCCGCTCCCGGGCGATCTCCCGCTCACCGACGACCCAGTGGTCGGGAGCGGGTGAGCCCTCGCTCACGCCGAACAGGACGTGGGTGCCCCGGGTGAGGGGCTCGGGGAGGTCGTAGGCGCCGATCACCCAGGTGAGGCGGTCGGCGCCCCGGGCCGGCTTGAAGTACCGGCTCACCTGCACGGTGACCTGCAGTTCCCCGGTGGCCGGGAGTTCCCTGACGGCGGTCACCTCGCCCTCGGCGACCGTGGTCGCGCAGGCCAGGTAGGCCGGACTGCCGAAGCGCACGCCCGACTCCGCCTTGGAGGCCGAGTCGGCGCTGCCGCCCGCGTCCGAGATGTTCGCGCCGGTGTGCCCGACGAGCCAGCCGAGGCCGGTGACGACACTCGCGGCGGCTGCCACCGCCAGGGTGCCGAAGGCCAGGATGCGGACGCGGCGGCGGGCCGGGGCGGGCCGGGGCCGCGCGGACACGGGCTCCGGGGCGGGCGGCGGGGCGGCGAGCGCCTCGCCGAGGAGCCCGAGCTGCTCCCTCAGCAGGCCGATGTCGGCCTCGGCCGCCCGGTACTCGGCGAGGAACGCCTCGTCCGCGCGGGCCTCGTCACCGAGCTCCGCACCGGTGATCGCGGCCATGAGCGCGTCGCTGTCGTACGTCTCGTTCTCGGCGCTCATGTCACACCACCTCGTCCTCGTGCAGCCGGGCGCGCAGGGCCCGCACCGCCGTGTGCAGGCGGCTTTTCACCGTGCCCTCCGGGACGCCCAGCTCCTGGGCGATCGAGCGCACCGGCAGGTCCGCGAAGAACCGCAGCACCAGGACCTGGCGCTGCTGGTCGGGCAGCTCGTCCAGACCCTGCGCGACAGCGACGGACAGCACGCTGGTGTCCTCCCCGGAGGGGTGCTCGTGCTGTCTGAGCGAGGCCAGCCGCTCCCCCAGGCGCTCCTGGCGCTTCTTGGCCCGGTGCCAGTCCATGGCGAGGTTGGAGGCGACGACGGCGGCCCACGCGGACACGTCCCGCGGCGCCTCGTGCCCCTTCGCCGCCCGCTCCAGCAACCGCAGGCGGACCTGCTGCACCCCGTCCGGCAGGTCCGCCTGCGGCACCCCGCCCAGGGCGAGCACGGCCCGCACCCGGCGTTCCTGCGCCGCGTCCAGGGGGTCGTCCCCCTGGGTCCGGCGGCCGATTCCGCGCAGCACCGACACCCCTCCCCTCGCCGCGTTTCTCCTACGACGCCGGTGGGACGGAAAACGTTCGGCGGGGCCCGCGACAATTTCTCCGAGGTGTACGTCACACCGGGCGCCCGGGACCGTACGGCTTGCGGCACGGAACCGCGGCGGGGCGAATTTCTCCAGCTCAGCGACGGGGGGACGGGTGTTCCGCAACGGATCGCCACCGCCCGGCGTCCCAGTCCTCGAGCATGGAGCACAAAGAATTGGACAGGCTCACCCGGGTCGGCCGCATGATGGAAAAGCCTCGGTCAAGCACGCAGAGATAGGGAGTCACCGTGAGGGTCGGAATCGTCGGAGCCACCGGACAGGTCGGCACGGTCATGCGGAAGATCCTCAAGGAGCGGAACTTCCCGGTCACGGAGCTGCGCCTGTTCGCCTCCGCCCGCTCGGCCGGCTCGGTCCTGGACGGCGTGACGGTGGAGGACGCGGCGACGGCCGACTACACCGGCCTGGACATCGTGCTGTTCTCCGCGGGCGGCGCGACCTCGAAGGCGCTGGCCGAAAAGGTCGCCTCGCAGGGCGCGGTCGTGATCGACAACTCCTCGGCCTGGCGCAAGGACCCCGAGGTCCCGCTGGTCGTCTCCGAGGTGAACCCGCACGCCATCGCGGACCGCCCCAAGGGGATCATCGCCAACCCGAACTGCACCACGATGGCCGCGATGCCGGTCCTGAAGGTGCTGGACGCGGAGGCGGGCCTGCAGGCGCTGATCGCCACCACCTACCAGGCGGTGTCCGGCTCCGGTCTCGCGGGCGTGGCGGAGCTGCACGGGCAGGTGCAGAAGGTCGCCGCCGACGCGGACCGGCTCACCCACGACGGCGGCGCGGTCGACTTCCCCGAGCCGCAGGTCTACAAGCGGCCCATCGCCTTCAACGTCCTGCCCTTCGCGGGCAACCTCGTCGAGGACGGCCTGAACGAGACCGACGAGGAGCAGAAGCTCCGCAACGAGTCCCGCAAGATCCTGGAGCTCCCCGAGCTGAAGGTCTCCGGCACCTGTGTGCGCGTCCCGGTCTTCTCCGGCCACTCCCTCCAGGTCAACGCCCGTTTCGCGCGCCCGATCCCCCCGGAGCGCGCGACGGAGCTCCTGGCGGGTGCCCCGGGCGTGACCCTCTCGGACATCCCGACCCCCCTGCAGGCCGCCGGCCAGGACGCCTCCTTCGTCGGCCGCATCCGCCGCGACGAGACGGTCGACAACGGCCTCGCCCTGTTCATCTCCAACGACAACCTCCGCAAGGGCGCCGCGCTGAACGCGGTCCAGATCGCGGAGCTGGTGGCGGCGGAGCTCAAGGGCTGACCCTCAGGGCCGCCTGACCTCGTAGAGGAAACAGCCGTACTCGACGGCCCGGACGTGGACCAGCGCCACGGACGGGTCGTCGAACGCGTTTCGGAAGGCGTCGTCGTCGACCCTCCCGACCAGCTCCCCGCCCAGGATGTGCCCGGCGGCGGAGTACCGCCGGACGGTCCGGTGGGCGTCCGCGAACGGATACCGCTCGCGTCCGTCCGGCCCCGCGCACTCCTCGGCGTGGAGGAAGACGGGACCCTGTTCGTCGTACGCCCCGGGCTCGGCGCCGGTGACGGCCGCCCAGCGGCGCAGGGGTGCGTAGGAGACCAGCGCGATCCGCTCGCCCGGCTCGCTGCGGCGCAGACAGCAGCGGAGCGGGGCGCCGCCCTCCTCGTCGGTGAAGGGGGACAGCGGGCGGCCGGAGTCGTCGGCGGTGCGCAGTTCCGCGGCCACGGCGGGGGCGACGGGCCGTGCGGTGTAGGTCGTCATGGCACCAGGCTGGCGCGGCCGCGCGCGGATGACCGGCGGAAACCGGACCTCGAACCCCCGGAACCGCAGGGTAATCCCCCGATGCGTGGGAGACAGTTCGTGGAAGGATGGCCGGACCGCCGAACCTACTCATATCGAGGAAACAAGGAGATGACCGCGTGCCTGGCACAAACCTGACTCGCGAAGAGGCTCAGCAGCGCGCGAAGCTGCTCAGTGTCGAGTCCTACGAGATCGATCTCGACCTCTCCGGCGCGCAGGAGGGCGGTACCTACCGGTCCGTGACCACGGTGCGCTTCGACGTCGCCGATGGGGGCACCTCCCGCTCGAGCGAAGCCGAGAGTGGGGGAGGTGTCGAGTCCTTCATCGACCTCGTCGCCCCCACCGTCCACGAGGTCACGCTGAACGGGGACGCCCTCGACCCCGCCGAGGTCTTCAAGGACTCCCGGATCGCCCTTCCGGGCCTCCTGGCGGGGCGCAACATCCTGCGGGTCGTCGCCGACGCCGCCTACACCAACACCGGTGAGGGCCTGCACCGCTTCGTCGACCCGGTCGACCAGCAGGCGTACCTGTACACCCAGTTCGAGGTGCCGGACGCCCGCCGCGTCTTCGCGTCCTTCGAGCAGCCGGACCTGAAGGCCACCTTCCAGTTCACCGTGAAGGCGCCGACCGGCTGGACCGTCATCTCCAACTCCCCGACGCCCGAGCCGAAGGACGACGTCTGGGTCTTCGAGCCGACCCCGCGGATCTCGTCGTACATCACGGCCCTGATCGTCGGCCCGTACCACTCCGTGCACAGCGTGTACGAGAAGGACGGCCAGTCCGTGCCGCTGGGCATCTACTGTCGCCCCTCGCTCGCCGAGCACCTCGACTCGGACGCCATCTTCGAGGTGACCCGGCAGGGCTTCGAGTGGTTCCAGGAGAAGTTCGACTACGCGTACCCGTTCGAGAAGTACGACCAGTTGTTCGTGCCGGAGTTCAACGCGGGCGCGATGGAGAACGCGGGCGCGGTCACCATCCGCGACCAGTACGTCTTCCGCTCCAAGGTGACCGACGCCGCGTACGAGATGCGCGCCGAGACCATCCTGCACGAGCTGGCCCACATGTGGTTCGGCGACCTCGTGACCATGGAGTGGTGGAACGACCTGTGGCTGAACGAGTCGTTCGCCACCTACACCTCCATCGCCTGCCAGGCGTACGCCCCGGACAGCCGGTGGCCGCACTCCTGGACCACGTTCGCCAACTCCATGAAGACGTGGGCGTACCGCCAGGACCAACTGCCGTCCACGCACCCGATCATGGCCGAGATCCGCGACCTGGACGACGTGCTGGTCAACTTCGACGGCATCACGTACGCCAAGGGCGCCTCCGTCCTCAAGCAGCTCGTCGCCTACGTCGGCATGGACGAGTTCTTCGGCGGGGTGCAGGCGTACTTCAAGCGCCACGCCTTCGGCAACACCCGGCTGTCCGACCTGCTGGGCGCGCTGGAGGAGACCTCCGGCCGTGACCTGGGGAACTGGTCGGAGAAATGGCTGCGGACGGCCGGCATCAACGTCCTCCGCCCGGAGATCGAGACGGACGGCAACGGTGTCATCACCTCCTTCGCCATCCGCCAGGAGGCCCCGGCGCTCCCCACGGGCGCCAAGGGCGAGCCGACCCTGCGGCCCCACCGCATCGCCGTCGGCCTGTACGAACTCGACGACACCAGCGGCAAGCTGGTCCGCGACGAGCGTGTGGAGCTGGACGTCGACGGTGCGCTGACGGCCGTACCGCAGCTCGTCGGCAAGCGCCGTCCGGCGGTCGTGCTCCTCAACGACGACGACCTGTCGTACGCCAAGGTCCGCCTCGACGAGCAGTCGCTGGCCTTCGTGACCGAGCACCTGGGTGACTTCGAGTCGTCGCTGCCCCGCGCCCTGTGCTGGGCGTCGGCGTGGGACATGACGCGGGACGCCGAGCTCGCGACCCGCGACTACCTCTCGCTGGTCCTCTCCGGGATCGGCAAGGAGTCCGACATCGGTGTCGTGCAGTCGCTGCACCGGCAGGTGAAGCTGGCGATCGAGCTGTACGCCGCGCCCGCCGCCCGCGAGACCCTGCTGACCCGCTGGACCGACGCCACGCTGGCCCACCTGCGGTCCGCGGCGGCCGGCAGCGACCACCAGCTCGCCTGGGCGCGGGCGTTCGCGGCGACGGCCCGCACCCCCGAGCAGCTCGACCTCCTGGAGGCGCTGCTCGACGGGTCCCAGGTCGTCGAGGGACTCGCCGTCGACACGGAGCTGCGCTGGGCGTTCGTGCAGCGGCTGGCCTCCGTGGGCCGCTACGACGAGTCGGAGATCGCGGCGGAGTACGAGCGGGACAGGACGGCGGCGGGTGAGCGGCACGCGGCGACCGCGCGTGCCTCGCGGCCGACCGAGGAGGCGAAGGCGGAGGCCTGGTCGCAGGTCGTCGAGTCCGACCAACTGCCCAACGCGGTCCAGGAGGCCGTCATCGGCGGGTTCGTGCAGACCGACCAGCGGGAGCTGCTCGCGCCGTACACAGAGCGGTACTTCGAGGTGGTCAAGGACATCTGGGAGTCCCGCTCGCACGAGATCGCCCAGCAGATCGCGGTCGGCCTCTACCCCTCCCTCCAGGTCTCCCAGGAGACCCTGGACCGGACGGACACCTGGCTGTCCACAGCCGAACCGAACGCGGCCCTGCGCCGCCTGGTCTCCGAGTCCCGCGCAGGCGTGGAACGAGCCCTGAGGGCCCAGACGGCGGACGCCCAGGCGGGGGAGTAGAGGGCGGAGGCCACTGACCCAACGGGGGCCCGGCGGTCTTGCCGGGAGGCTGGTCCGGCGGGAGGCTCGGCCCTGCGGGGTCGGCGTCCTGCGGGGGCGGACGTCATGCGGGGGCCGGCCTGGCCCTGCGGGGCCCGGTGGCCCAGCAGGACTCCTGCCCCTGCGGAACACGGCGGCCCTGCGAGGGTCCTGGCCCACGGTCCTGCGGGGCGCGGGTGGGTCAGCGGTCCGATCGAAGGCGGCCACGGGTGCCGGGTGACCCGACGCGGCGCGGGTCGCCCGGCGGTCCGGCGGGGGCCCAACAGCCCGCCTTGCGCGGGGCTGCCAGGCCACCCGGCGCACGCCGGGCACCCAACAACCCGGCGTGAAGCGGGCGCCCTGCCGTCCGGCGGGCGCGGTTCGCCCAACCGCCCGGCGGGACGCGCGCAAGCAACAGCCGGCGGGACGCATGCGGCCCAGCCGCCCGGCGCAAGGCGGGAGTTCAGCAACCCGGGGCGGGGCGGGGGTCCCGGTTAAGCGTCTTGTGTGCAGATCAGGTGGGCCGTGTTCAGCATCGTGCGGAGGTGCAGGGCGGTCTGGGCGGCGACCGGGATCCAGCGCAGGTCGTACGTCTTGCCCAGCTCCTGGCTCCACTCGCGCACCAGGTCGTCGAGGATCTCGGCGGCGCGGGGGTCGGTGCGGGCCAGGGCGCGGGCGGCCATCGCCGCCACCCTGAGCGGGATGCGGCGGGCGGAGATCCCCCGGGACGCGAAGTGGCCGTGGAAGCGGCCGGGTTCCTCCGCGGCCCAGCACGCGACGATGGACGGCGCCACGTCGAGGAGTTCCCGCGCCGCGGCCCCCAGCGGGGCCAGATCGTCCGGTACGGCGGTGTCGAGCCGGGTCCCGAGGACGTCCTGGAGTTCCCGGGTCCGGCCCAGCAGCACCTCCCCCAGATGCGCGGCCGCCCGGTCGGGGTCGGCGACGGGCCGGGCGTCGCTCACCGAGGGCACGGCCCAGGCGGGGGTCTCGATCAGGGTGGTCAGGGTGCCGTGGCGGCGGGGGTGCAACCAAGTGCTCTCGGCGACGTAACCGCTCGGGTCGCGCTCACCCTCGCCGTGCCCGTCGGGCAGCACGAGGACACCGGGCGGGTCGAGCCGCCAGTCGGGTCCGTCGACGGGGTCCCGGTCGACGGGGACGCGCAGATGTGCCGCCGTCCGCCGGAAGGCCTCCGCGGCGCCGGGCACCGACCGCGTCATCATCACGAAGGCACCGCCGAACTCGATGCCGTGCAGGGTGAACTGGGCGACGGGCCGCAACTCGTCGAGGAGCCGCAGGAGCGCGGCCGACTCGGGCAGCGGCAGTCCGGGCGGCACGGGCAGGGACTCCGGCTGCAGGGCGAACGCGGGCCGGTAGAAGTAGCGGTGACATTCCGTCAGGGACGGCTCCGGCTGCTCCGGCTGCCAGCCGTGCGCGAGGTGCGCCCCGTCGGGGTCGAGGCAGAGCAGGAAGTGCCAGGTGCAGCCGAGCGCTTCGAGCACGCGGGGCCGGCCGGCGAACAGCGCGGCGAGCCGCAACGCCGAGGCCCCGCCCACCGGTTCGTTGGCATGGGCACCGGCGACGGCGAGGACATGGCGGGCGCCGTGTCCGGCGGACAGCAGCCACAGGGGGCGCCCGGCGCGGCTCGTGCCGACCCGGTCCAGCCGCAGCAGGCCGGGGGCGGCGCGGACCAGCGTACGGGCCCTTCGCTCCAGTTCGTCGACTGCCGGATAGAGCGAAGTCCGCACGCCGGTCCTCCGAGAACGCTGTTGATCCGATCAAGCACCCTGGGAATTACTGTCCCCAGTGGTCTCTTTCTTGTCCAGCGGGCGAATCACGATTTTGACGGTCATGTGAGCTCCTCTCAACTGCCGCCGTTGCCGCCGCTGTCCCCCGTGGTCTCCTTCTTGTCCAAGGGGCGGATCACGATCTTTGTCGGCATCGCAACTCCTCGTCTTAGTACGGGATTTGACCTTTCCGAAGCGATCGCTGACCGCTCTTGTCAAGGCTGTGCCGAGGGGGTCAGAGTGTCAAGAAGGTGTACGTGTAAAGGGGAGGGGGCCCTGGTGGCGGATACGGTGACGGTGACGGTCGAGTCGCTCGGGCGCCCCCGCATCAAGCCCGAGCACCGCGCCTACCGCACGGTCGACGGCAACGTCCGCGTCGGCAGCGTGATCCACGGCATCGGCGCGGAGATCGCCGACCCGCAGGGCTGGGTGTGGACGCTCGTCGAGGCGATGGACGGCACGCGGGGACCGTCGGAGGTGGTCGCCGAGGTCCTGCGCACGCACCCCGGGCTGACCGACGCGGACGCCCGCCAGGCCATGGCGGACCTGCTGACCGCCGGTTTCGTGGACGACGCGGGGGCGCCCGTACCGGTGCCGCCCCGCGAGGAGGACCGCTACAGCCGCGGTGTCCCCCTGCTCCGCTGGATGGACCTCGCCCCGCGCACCAGCCCCTGGGACGCCCAGCTCCGGCTGCGCGGGGCCCGCGTCCTCCTGCTCGGCGTCGGCGGCACGGGCGGCCACGCGGCCCAGGCCCTGGTCGCGTCCGGGGTGGGCCACGTGCACTGCGTCGACCCGGACGTAGTCGAGCTCTCCAACCTCAACCGCCAGCCCCTGTACCGGGAGTCCGACCTCGGCCGCCCGAAGGTGGAGGCGGCACTGGCGACCCTGCGGGCACTGAACTCGGACGTGACGGTGACCGGGGAGCGCAGCGAGGTGACGGGCCAGGAGGACCTGGCGGAGCTGCTGGCCGGCCCCCGGGAACGCGGGCGCCGGGCCTCCTCCCCGTACGACCTCCTCGTCCTCGCCGCCGACCGTCCCGAGGCCCTCCGGCGCTGGACCAACCGGGCGTGCCTGGCGGCCGGACTGCCGTGGGTCGACGCCGGATACCGGGGTCCCCTGGTGACCGCCGGGGTGTACGTACCCGGGCGGGGGGCCTGCTGGGAGTGCCTGCGGGAGGGCGAGATCGCCCGGCGCGACCTGCGGCTCGGGCCGGGCCAGGACCCGGAGATCGCCTCGCCGCGGATGCCGTGGAACCCTGCGAGCGCCGTCACCGCCGGGCTCTCGGGAGCGCTGCTCGCGCATGCCGCCCTCGCCCTGCTGACCGGGGTCCCCGCGATGGAGCCGGGTTTCCGCTTCGGCGTGAACCTCATGCTCCCCGGCGACCCGGTCCACCAGCGCACACCCCGGCTCCCGGACTGCCCGGCGTGCGGGGAGCGTGCGTGAACCGGGTACGGCTGCACGCGCTGGACTCCCGCCCCGACGGCGACGAGTGGATCGTGGGCCGCCGCGCGACCGGCCGTTTCGTGGCCCTGCCCGAGGTGGGCAAGCAGGCCCTCGACCTGCTCGACGAGGGCCTGACCCCGGCCGAGGTGGGCGCCCGGCTACGGGACCGGACCGGCGACGACATCGACGTACCGGACTTCGTGGCGGCCCTGCTGGACCTCGGGTTCGTCGCGGAGGTCGACGGCCGTGCGATCGAGCAGGAGCCGCCGCCGACACCGACGTTGGCGTGGATACGGCCCCGTCATGTGCGCCGGCTGCTGAGTCCCGCCGTCCCCGTGGCGGTCGTCCTGCTGATCGCGGTCACCGTGCTCACCCGTCCGCCCGTGCCGCTCGACTACCGCACCCTGCTGTGGAGTTCGCACGGCAGCGCGGTCCTCGCCCTCGGCGCGGGCGTCGGCTGGAGCCTGCTGCTGCTCCACGAGTGCGCCCATCTGCTGACCGCCCGGGCGACCGGGGTGGCGGGGCGGATGCGGCTCGGCACCCGGCTCCAGTTCCTGGTCATGCAGACCGACATCAGCGGCATCGAACTCGCCCCGCGACGCCACCGGTTGACCGCCTACCTGGCCGGCATCGCGACCAACCTGACGGCCGCGTGCCTGGCCGCCCTCGCCGCGGGCGCCACGAGCGGCACACCGCGCCGCGTCCTCGCCGCGGTGGCGCTGCTCGCCCTGCTCCCCCTCCCGTTCCAGCTCCTGGTCTTCATGCGCACGGACCTGTACTTCGTCCTCCAGGACCTCACCCGCTGCCGCGACCTGTTCGGGGACGGGGTGGCGTACACGCGCTACCGTGCCCGGCGTCTGCTGCGGCGCACCGGGGAGGTGGACCCCAGTCTCGAACTGCCCGCGCACGAACGGCGGGCCGTGCGCGCGTACAGCGTGGTGCTGGTCCTCGGCACCACGCTGTGTCTCGCGTTCTTCGCCGCCGTCACCCTGCCCGCCGACCTCGCCCTGTTCACCCGAGCGCTGGTCAAGTCGTATGCGGGGCAGACGGCTTGGGACCGGCTGGACGGGATCGCCGTCGTCGTCACGCTCGGCGGGCTGCACGCCCTGTGGCTGCGCACCTGGTGGCACGGCCGCAGGCTCAGACGGACACCATCCCGCCCGTCGCGTTGACGAACGTGCCGGTGATCCCGCCCGCGTGGTCGGAGGCGAGGAACACCGCGGTGGCGGCGACCTCGGCGAGGGTGGGGTTGCGGCGGGTCATGCGCATCCCCGCGAGGTGGTCGACGATGCCCTGGACGGCACCCTCGTCGATGGCCGGGTTGACCGCGGAGAGCTTCTCCACGGTGAAGGTCTCCGGCACCCCGGCCACCCACAGCCCGACCGCCCGCACCCCGCGCGGCCCCAGCTCGATCGCCAGGTTGCGCACGAGGGTGTCGATCGCCCCGTCCGCCGGTCCGGTGCCGCCCATCATCGGACTGCCGTGCGCGGAACCGCTGTTGAGGGCCAGGATCACACCGGAGCCGCGTGCGGCCATCCGGCGTCCGGCAGCGCGGGCGGTGATGAAGTTGGCGCGCAGACCGTCGGCGACCGGCCGCATGAAGTCGTCGACCGGCATGTCGGTCAGCGGCGCGCCCTGCACATCGCCGCGGGTGACCAGGTTGATGGAGATGTCGATGTCCCCGACCTGCTCGGCGTGCGCCTCCACGGCCGCCTCGTCCAGCGCGTCCACGACGGCGACCTCGGCGTCCTTGATGTCGGCGGCCACCGCCTCCAGGGAGGCACGGGTACGGCCGACGAGGTGGACCCGCGCGCCCTGCTCGGCGAAGGCACGGGCGACGGCCCCGCCGATGGAACCGCCGGCGCCGTAGACGATCGCGGTCTTGTCGGTGAGCAGCATGGTGAACTCCTTGGAAGGTGTTTCGTACGTGACATCCATGCAGACGTACGACTCCCCCGACGCTCATCGGTCGGGTCACCGCTCCTCGGTCGGCTCCTCGGTGGTCACAGCCGCGGGGGCAGCCCGAACGCGGCGAACAGATGCGGCTCGAAGGAGGTGATCTCCGCGATCCGGTCGCCGCGGCCCTCGTCGCCGAAGCGCAGGACGTCCAGGACCTGGGCACGGAAGACGCTGGTCCCGGGCCTGCGGACGTAGTTCGCCGCCGCGAGCTGGCCGTTGGCCCGGGTGGGCAGGCTGCGCCAGTGTCCGAGGAACACGGGGGAGGCGGGGTCGAGGCTGACCCGCACGAAGTCGATGATCGCGTCCCGGCCGACGAACCAGAACGGGTTCGGCGGCATCGTGAGGGTGACGTCCTCGGTGAGCAGCGCGGCCATCGCGTCGAAGTCGAGGCGTCCGACGGCGGCCATGTACCGGTCCAGTACGGCCTGTTGGCCCTCCGTGGGCACGGTGGCCCGCCAGTCCGCGCGCTCCCGGGGCAGGTGCTCGCGCAGCGTGGGCCGGGCCCGCTGGAGTGCGCTGTTGACGGAGGCCACGCTGGTCTCCAGGGCCTCGGCGGTCTCGGCGGCCGTCAGCCCGAGGGCGTCACGCAGGACCAGCGCGGCCCGCTGGCGCGGGGGCAGGTGCTGGATCGCGGCGAGGAGGACGAGCTCCAGGGTCTCGCGGGACACCGCGGCGGACTCGGGCTGCTCGTGCTCCTCGGTGAGGGGCATCTCGTCGTCGGGGTAGGGCTGCAACCAGGTGACACGGGCGGGCGGCTCCCCCTCGCCGTGGTTCATCCCGGGCACCGGCTCGTAGCGCTGCGGGCGGCGGGCGGTGCGTCGCAGCAGGTCCAGGCTGGTGTTGGTGGCGATCCGGTACAGCCAGGTCCGCGCGCTCGCCCGCCCCTGGAAGCCGTCCCGCGCCCGCCAGGCCCGCAGGAAGGTCTCCTGCACGAGGTCCTCGGCCTCGTCGTACGACCCCGTCATGCGGTAGCAGTGCACCTGGATCTCACGCCGGTACTGCTCGGTGAGGGCGGCGAAGTCGGTCTCGGAGAGGGAAGCGGCTTCAATGGGTTGCGTAACGGATCCCGCTGTTACGGAATCCCCGGCGTCGTGGGTGGTGTCCCGCACCGTGCGCGCCACACGCCTCAACTGGGCGACCGACTCCGACAGTTCGGACACGGTCGAGTAGAGGGCGTCCGCCGGCTGCGGCGCCAACCGCTGGGCCTGCCGCCCGATGTCGTCGATGAGCCCCTGCACGGTGAGTCCCTGCGGCTGCCGCCGCCCCCGGTAGGCCTTCTGCCGACAGGCGGCCGAGCAGTAGACGGACCCCCGCCCGGTCCGCCCGGCCCGCGCGGGCAACGGCTCCCCACACACCGCACAGCCGCCTGCGCCCACGTACGCCTCCGGAAGTTTCGTAACACGGGGACGAAGTGACGTTACAACGGCGCCGGGTGGCGCGTGCGCGGATCGCGGGAGCGCGGTCCTTGCAGTGATCCCGCGCAACGGGGCCGGCGTCGGCCGAACCGCCGCCCACCCGACAACCGCCGCGACCAGAGGTGACAGCAGGCCGAGGGAAGTGCCCCCTATCGCCGGAGCGCCACCGGCTCCACCCCCGTCGGCACCCCCCGCCGCTCCCGCCCTTCCGAGCCGAGCGACCCGCGGGCCGGCGGGTGTGCTCCCCGCTGGCCCGCCACCGTCGCCCCGAAGGCCAGGGTCATCCCCGCGAGCTGCACCGGCGTGAGGGCCTGGCCGAGGGCCGCCCAGCCGACCACCGCGGCGGTGAGGGGGGACAGCGGGCCGAGGAAGGTGACCTGGGTGGCGGTGAGGCGGCCGATGCCGCGGAACCAGAGCCAGTACGCCACGGCCGTGTTGGCCAGCGCGAGGTAGAGGTAGCCGCCGACCGCGGGCCCGTCGAGCGCGGGCGGGGTGCCCTCCACGAAGAGGGCGAGCGGTGCGATGAGCAGGCCGCCCGCGGTGAGCTGCCAGGCGGTGAGCGCGAGCGGGCCGACACCGTCGGGGCGGCCCCAGCGCTTGGTCAGCACGGTGCCGACGGACATCGAGGCGGTGGCCGCGAGCGCCGCGAGGACACCGAGGGCGTCGAGGGCCCCGGCCGCCTTGAGCACGACCAGGCTGACACCGAACGCGGCGACGAGTCCGGTGAGCACGCTCCGGGTGGCCGGCCGTTGCCCCAGCAGTACGGCCGACAGCCCGACGACGATGAGCGGCCCCACCGACCCGACCACCGCGGCCATCCCGCCCGGCAGCCGGTACGCCGACAGGAACAGCAGCGGGAAGAAGGCCCCGATGTTCAGGGCCCCGAGCACCGCCGCCTTCCCCCACCAGACACCTCGCGGCAGCACCCGCGCGAGGGCGAGCAGGACCAGCCCCGCGGGCAGCGCCCGCATCATGCCGGTGAACAGGGGCCGGTCGGCCGGGAGGAACTCCGTGGTGACGGCGTAGGTGGTGCCCCAGGAGACGGGGGCGAGGGCGGTGAGAAGGACGGTGGCGGAACGGTTGATGCCCGGTTTCCTCATGGCTCCCCCAGACGATTAGCTTGCGTGAAAGTAGCTTACTCCTAAGCTACTTTTCCGCAAGCCACTTTCTTGCGGCCGAGCCGGTGCCCACGGATACTCGCCCCATGAGTGCACCGCGCAAGGACGCCGTCGACGCGATCATCGAGCAGTGGGCGGCCGTACGGCCCGACCTCGACACCAGGGCCATGGAGGTCTTCGGGCGCGTCTACCGCCTCTCCCGCGCCATGGGCGACCGCGTGGAGAAGGTGTACGCCCCCTTCGGCATCTCCCGCGGGGAGTTCGACGTCCTCGCCACACTCCGCCGCGCCGGGGAGCCGTACACCCTCTCCCCCCGCCGGCTCTCCTCGACGCTGATGCTGACCACGGGCGGCATGACGGGCCGCCTGGACCGGCTCGAACGCGCCGGCCTCCTGCGCCGCTCCCCCGACCCCCACGACCGCCGCGGCCTCCAGGTGACCCTGACGGAGAAGGGGTTGAACGTCATCGACGAGGCGGTGGGAGCGGGCCTGACCGCCCAGACGGACGCCCTCTCCGCCCTCGACGACGAAGAGGCCGTCCAACTGTCCGACCTGCTGCGCAAGTTGCTGGAGGGCACCCAGAACCCCCCGGAGTGACCCCGGCCCCGCACCCGCTCAGCCGACATACATGGCGAGCGCCCCCTCGATCTCCTCCGCCGTCGCCCCCTCCGCCGCCCACCCCACGTACCCGTCGGGGCGTACCAGTACGGTCGTGCGCCGGGCGCTCGCCCAGCGTTCCACGGCGAGGCGGTCCTTGTGGACGGCCGAGGCGGCGTGGGACTCGGGGGTGATCAGGACGAACCTGCCGCCGCGCAGGGACGCGTAGAGGCGGCCGCCGTCCGCGAAGGCCACGTCGGGCACCCGGGTGCCGGTCAGGGGATGGGCCGAGCGCGGCGCGGCGTACTTGTAGCCGATTCCGGTGACCTGGCCGAGCATCCTGCGGCGGGCCGGGCCGACGTGGTCGAGGACGGTGGTGAGGGCGGTGCGCAGGGCCAGTTCCCAGGGGCGCTTGGCCATCGCGAGGCGGACGATGCCGCCGCTGCTGCGGAGGACGGCCCTGCCGACGGGGTGGCGTTCGGACTGGTAGGTGTCCAGCAGCTCGGGGCCCGCGTGGCCGCCCGCCACCTGGGCCAGCTTCCAGCTCAGGTTCGCCGCGTCCTGGAGCCCGGTGTTCATGCCCTGGCCGCCGGCCGGGGTGTGGACGTGGGCGGCGTCGCCGGCCAGGAAGACCCGGCCCACCCGGTAGGCGGGCGCCTGGCGTTCGTCGCTGTGGAAGCGGGACATCCAGCGGGCGTCGTGCATCCCGAAGTCGCGGCCCAGGGCGAGACGGGTGACCTCCTTGATCTCGTCGAGGTCGAGCGGCTCGCTGTCGGGGACGTCATGGGCGCGGTTCCAGGCGATGACCCGGTGGTAGCCGTCGCCGAAGGGGGCGATGAAGGCGAAGGCGTCCCCCACGGCGTTGACGGTGAGCAGGGTCTCGGGCTGCTCGGCGAGGCGGACGTCCGCGAGGACCACCGAGCGGATCACCGAGCGGCCGGGGAAGGGCAGCCCGATCGCGTCGCGTACGGCGCTGCGCATGCCGTCGGCCCCCACGACGTACTCGGCGCGCAGGGTCTCCGTCGACCCGCCCGGTCCCTCGACCCGTACCGTCACGCCGTTCTCGTCCTGGGACAGGCCCGTCACCTCGGTCTCGTACCGGAAGTCGACGCCCGCCTCCACGGCCCGCCGCTCCAGGGCCTTCTCGACCTCGTACTGCGGCAGGACCAGCAGGTGGGCGAAGCGGGAGGGGAGGGTGTCCAGGCCGATGGTCAGGTTGCCGAACAGGCGCAGTTTGTCCAGGCGCTGCCCCACCGCCTCCAGGCCGTCGGCGAGGCCGCGGGCGTCGAGCTGTTCGAGGGTGCGGGCGTGCAGGACGAAGGCGCGGGAGAGGTTGCTGATCCGGTGCGGTCGCCTCTCGACGACGGTGACGGGGACGCCGGCGCCGGCCAGGTCACCGGCCAGGAGCAGGCCGGTGGGGCCGGAACCGACGACGATCACGGGGGTGCCGTTCTTCGAGGTGCCGTTCATGGTGGCCTCCTGCTGCCGACGATTCGAAAGTCAACGGTTGTTTGCCAACGCCTGTTGACGAAGGTAGCGGCACCTGACCACAGCGTCAACACTTGTTGGCCAACACACGTTGACCTACGATCGTCGGCATGAACGAGACCCCCCGCCGCCGCTCCGACGACACCCGCGACGCGATCCTCGCCGCGGCCCGCGAGCGCTTCGCCGCCGACGGCTACGAGCGGGCCACCATCCGCGCCATCGCCAAGGACGCGCGCATCGATCCGTCCATGGTGATGCGCTACTTCGGCAACAAGGAGGGCCTGTTCGCGGCGGCCGTCTCCGTCGACCTGAGGCTGCCGGAGCCCGACTCCCTGCCCCCGCACGACATCGGACGCGCGCTCGTGTCGCGCTTCCTGGACCTGTGGGAGGAGAACGAGGTGCTCACCGCGCTGCTGCGGGTCGGCGCGACCAACCAGGCGGGGGCCGAGCGGATGCGGGGCATTTTCGGGGAGCAGGTGCTGCCGGTGGCCCTGCGGGTGTGCCCGGACCCGGAGCAGGCCCCCGCGCGGGCCGCGCTGGCCGCCACGCAGTTGCTGGGGCTCGCACTGACCCGGTACGTGCTGCGGTTCCCGCCGACCGTGGCGCTGGCGCGCGAGGAGATCGTGGCGTGGCTGGCCCCCACGGTGCAGCGGTACCTCACCGCGCCGAACCCCTGAGCCCGCCCCGGGAGAACGCGCCGGGAGAACGCGCCGGGGCGCCGGCCTCGCCCACGGACGGCTGACGCGCGTACGTACGGCGGGGCCGGCGCCCCGGACACCGAGGTCAGTGCCTCGGAAGAGCCGGGACCAGGGTCCCGGCGAAGGCGATGTCAGGCCTTGGATCCGGCCTTGGCCTCGGCCTCGGCGGGCTTGGTCCTGATGTTGCGGCTGGTCACCCGGTGCTCTTCCTTGGACTTGTCCAGGACCAGCACCAGGCCGGCGATGACCGCGAACAGCACGAGCGGGGCCACGACGAACAGACCCAGCGTCTCGATGACGCTCAGGCCCGTGCCGGGGTCGTCGCCGTCGTCGCGGGTCAGCGCGGAGGCGGGGGACGACATGAGCAGCATCATCAGCGTCGTACCGGCCACCAGGGCGCCGGCGCGCAGGGCGTTCTTCTTGTCCACGGAGTCAAAGTATCCAACGGCGGTTCGGGCCGCGCGCCCGGGGTGCCGTACGAGGTGCCCCGGCCGGCCGGACGCCCCTCCTACGGCGCCCGCAGCACCTCCACCAGGGCGTGCAGCCGGGCCGATCCCGCCAGGTCCTCCAGCGTCACCGCCCGTCCCTCCCCGTCCGCGATCGGCAACCGCCAGTTCGGGTACTGGTCCCAGGTGCCAGGCAGGTTCTGCGGGCGGCGGTCGCCCACCGCGTCGGGCAGCCAGACCCCCACCATGCGGGCCGGGGTGTTCAACAGGTACCGGTGGACGGCCTGGATCTGCGCCTCCTCCGCGGAGGGGTCGGCGCCGCCGCCCGTGCCGTGCAGGAGTCCGAGCCGGGCCAGCAGCTCCAGCCACTCCGCCGTGTCCGCCGCGGCCTCCGCGCGTTCCACCTCCAGCGGCCGGGTCAACAGGCCGAGGCTGTCGCGGAGTTCGACGTGTTCCCCGGTGAGGCGGGAGGCGGTGGGCGGCAGGTCGTGCGTGGTCGCGGTCGCGAGACAGTCCGCACGCCACCGCTCGGGCGGCAGCGGCCGCCCGTCGCCCTCCCAGTCCCGCTCGAACCACAGCACCGACGTCCCCAGCACCCCCCGCTCGCGCAGCGCCTCGCGCACACCGGGTTCGACCGTGCCGAGGTCCTCGCCGATCACCACCGCCCCGGCCCGCGAGGCCTCCAGGACGAGCACGGCGAGCATCGCCTCGGCGTCGTAGCGGACGTAGGTGCCCTCCGTGGGCGGGTGCCCCTGCGGGACCCACCACAGCCGGAACAGGCCCATGACGTGGTCGATGCGCAGCGCGCCGGCGTACCGGAAGAGGGCCCGCAGCAGTTGCCGGTAGGGCGCGTAGCCCGACTCCGCCAGCCGGTCCGGGCGCCACGGCGGCAGTCCCCAGTCCTGGCCGCGGGCGTTGAAGGCGTCCGGGGGTGCTCCTACGGACATCCCGGCCGCGAAGTACGCCTGCTGGGCCCATGCGTCCGCGCCCTCGGGATGCACGCCCACCGCGAGGTCGTGGACGACGCCGACCGGCATCCCGGCCTCCCGGGCGGTGCGCTGCGCGGCGCCGAGCTGGCTCTCGGTGAGCCAGGCGAGACGGCAGTGGAAGTCGACGCGGTCCATCAGCTCGCGGCGGGCGCGGGCTGTCTCGGCGGACCGCGGGTCGCGCAGGCCGGGGGGCCAGCCGCGCCAGTCCGGGCCGTGCGCCTCGGCCAGCGCGCACCAGGTCGCGTGGTCCTCCAGTGCCTGGCCGCCCTCGGCGAGGTAGTCGGCGTAGGCGGCGCGGCGGCCGGGCCCGAGCGGGACCTCGCGGATCAGTTCGAGCGCCTCGCGCTTGAGCTCCCACACCGCGTCCCGGTCGATCAGCGCGCCCTTGTCCAGCACGGCGCCCCGCAGCCGCTCGGCCCGCTCGCGCAAGGTCCGCAGCCGTTCGGAGTCGGCGACGTGGACGTACTCGGGGATGTCCTCGATGCGCAGGTGCACCGGGTCGGGGAACCGGCGGGAGGACGGTCGGTAGGGGGACGGGTCCGTGGGGGCGCCGGGCACCGCCGCGTGCAGCGGGTTGACCTGGACGAAGCCGGCGCCGAGGGCACGCCCCGCCCAGGAGGTCAGTTCGGCGAGGTCGCCGAGGTCGCCCATGCCCCAGGAGCGGTGCGAGAGCAGGGAGTAGAGCTGGACGAGGAGGCCGTACGACCGCCTCGGCGGTGCGGGCAGCCGCGGCGGGGCCACGATCAGGTGGGCGTCGCCGGTGCGGCCGTCGGGCGCGGTGGCGGTCAACCGGTGGACACCTGGCGGGAGTTGGTCGGCTGCGGCGCGGGTCTCGCCCTGTTCGGTGGTGATGCGCAGCCGGGTGCCCGCGGGCAGGTCGGCGACGAAGGCGGGCGGGCTGCCGCTCCAGCACACCACCGTCGGCGGCAGCAGGCGGGCGCGCAGCTCGCGCTCCCGGGCCGCGAGGGCGGCGGCCGGGTCGCCCGCGTCGACGCCGAGGGCGGCCAGGGCCAGGGTGACGGCGGTGGCGGAGGCGGCGACCGTGCGGTCCGGGGAGGGCTGGTAGGAGGTGGCGACGCCGTACGACTCGGCGAGCCGGGTGAGCTCCGGACCGGGGGGCGCCGCCATCTAGGGCTCCAGGTATGCGTCGGACTCGCTGGTCAGGGGGGCGGCGTCGGCGAGCGGCGGCTCGCTGGTGAGGGGCTGCTCGGCGTCGGGCAGGGGCGGTTCGCTGGTGAGCGGGGTCTCGGTGCAGGCGCCCTCGGCGCTGAAGACACAGAAGTGCTCAGCGGGCGCCTCGGGTTTGGACAGGGCCGGGAGCAGAAGGGGTGCCGGTGCGGCCACGGGGGCCTCCTTGTCGAGTACGACGACGGGGGTTACCGCAGCCCTACCCACAGGACGCGGCGCCAGACGTACCGAAGGGGAGAACGTGCTCTTCGTCATGTTCCGTGGCCCGGTCACCCACGTCCACCGCTCGGCCGCAGATCACCCTGTTCGGTGACTCCGCCGTCCGCTTCCACCGGTAGATCGCCGGTCGTCCGGAGATCACTATTCACTCAGTACATATACGTGATGCATACTGATCACCATGAGCACCCGCCACATCCTGCTGGGGCTGCTCGCCGGAGGGCCGAGCCATGGCTACGACCTCAAGCGACGCCACGACGACCGTTTCCCCGAGGCCCGTCCGCTGGCCTACGGGCAGGTCTACACGACCCTCCAGCGCCTGGTCCGGGACGGCCTCGCCGAGATCGACGGCACCGACTCCGACGGCGGCCCGGAGCGCACCAGGTACCGCTCGACCGAGGCCGGGTCGCGCGAACTGGCCGAGTGGGCCGGGCAGATCGCCCCGCCCGCCCCCTTCGTGACCAACGAGATCTTCGCCAAGGTCGTCGTCTCGATCCTGTCCGGCGGCGACCCGGCCGCCTACCTCCGGGCCCAGCGCGCCGCCCACATGGCGCGGATGCGGGAGCTCACGGCGGTCAAGACCGCCGAGGGGGCCGACCTCGCGACCGTGCTCTCGGCGGACTACGCCCTCAACCACCTCGACGCCGACCTCCGCTGGATGTCCACCACGGCGGCCCGGCTCACCACCCTGACCGCGGAGGTCGACTCAGCATGAGCAACCCAGAGCCGCTGCTCGCGGCCCGCGACCTCGTGAAGACGTACGGCAGGTCCGAGGCCCTGCGCGGCGCCTCGGTGCGCCTGGACGCGGGCGAGATCCTCGCCGTGACCGGTGCCAGCGGCAGCGGGAAGTCGACGCTGCTGCACTGCCTGGCCGGGATCGTCGCGCCCGACGCCGGTTCGGTGTCCTACCGCGGTCGCCGCCTCGCCGAGCTGCCCGAGAAGAAGCTGAGCGAGCTGCGGCGCACGGAGTTCGGTGTGGTCTTCCAGTTCGGGCAGCTCGTGCCCGAGCTGACCGTCCTCGACAACGCGGCGCTGCCGCTGCTGCTCGCGGGCCTGTCCCGCGCCGACGCCCACACGCGGGCCGGTGCGTGGCTGGAGCGGTTCGGGGTGCGCGGGCAGGCCGGACTGCGGCCCGGCGAGCTGAGCGGCGGGCAGGCCCAACGGACCGCGCTGGCCCGGGCCCTGGTCACCGGCCCGAAGGTCGTCCTTGCGGACGAGCCGACCGGCGCGCTGGACTCTCTGGCGAGCGAGCAGGTCATGACGGCGCTGGTCCACACGGCCCGCGAGACCGGCACGGCTGTTCTGCTGATCACCCATGACGCCCAGGTGGCGGCGTACGCGGACCGCGAGGTGCGGATGGCCGACGGGGCCGTCGTCCCGCTGGAGGTGACGGCGTGAAGGCGCTGACGAGCGAGCTGCGGACGGCCTGGCTGCTCACCCGCGGGTCCGACCGGCGGGAGTGGTGGCGGATCGGGCTCACGGCCGCCGGGGCGGCGCTCGCGACGGGCATCGGGGCGGCGGTCGTCGCGCTGAACTCACTGGACGGGCGCTACTCCGTGTCCTTCGGGGCGGGGCTGCTGGACTCGGCGGGCGACCGGCGGAACGTGAGCGTCGTGGCGGCGCTGCTGCTGATCCCGGTGCTCGGTTTCGTCGGCCAGTGCGCGCGCATCGGCGCGGTGCACCGGGACCGCCGGCTGGCCGCGCTGCGGCTGGCGGGGGCCGACGCGTGGCAGGTGCGGCGGATCGCGGCCCTGGAGTCGGGACCGGCGTGCCTCGCGGGTTCGCTGACGGCGACCGCCCTGGGCGTACCCCTGCTGCTGCATCTGTGGGCCCGTCCCCCGGCGCTCGCGTGGGCCGGTGTCGCCCTGGTCGCCGTGGCCGTACCGGTGCTGGGCGCGGCCGTGAGCGCGCTGTCGCTGCGGCGCGTGGTGGCCTCACCGCTGGGGTGGGTCCGGCGGGTACGGCCCGTGTGGGGGCCGGGGCGGACCCTGCAGGCGGTGTTCGCGTTGCTCGGGGGCGCGGCGCTGCTCGTCGGCGGGTCCTCGTTCACCGGCGGTCCGGTCCGCCTCGCCCTCGGGCCGCCCGCGCTGTTCGCCCTCGTCCTGCTCGTCGGGATCGCGACGGTGTCGCTGGCCGGTACCGCGGCCCGGAGGCTGGGCGGGGCCCTCGCCGCCCGCGCGCAGAGCCCCGCGCTGCTGATCGCGGCGGAACGACTGCGGGACGACCCGTGGGCGGCGGCCCGCACGCATGCCGCGGTGCTGCTGGTGACGGTCGTCGGGGCCGGTTTCGTGGGCGTGCGCCAGGTGCTCCTGGAGACCCTGCACACCATGCGCCGCGAGGGGACGCTGGGCACGGACCTGGCGTACTACACGACCGGCATCGACCTGACGGCCGCGGCGATCCTCGTCGCCCTCGCCCTGACCGTGACGGGTCTGGCCGTGGGCACCCTCGAGTCCCTCGCCGCCCGGCGCCGCGGACTGGCCGCCCAGGTCGCCGCCGGGGTGCCGTACCGGGTGCTGGCCCGGGCCACGCTGCTGGAGACCGCCCTGCCGCTGGCTCCGGCGGTCGCTGTGGCGGGCCTGGGAGGTACGGCGATCGGCGCCTGGTACGCCTCGCTGGCCTCGCGCCACTCGGACACGACCCTGCCGTACGCCGCACTCCTGGTCCCCGTCGCGGTCTACGCCGCCTGCCTGCTGGCCGCGACCGCCTCCCTCCCCCTACTGCGCCGCTCGGCCCACCCGACGGAACTCAGACACGCCTGACACCGGCCTGCCGACGGCTCCGGCGGTCGGGACACGGCGATCGGTGCCAGGCACGGCTCGCACCGCTCGGGCATGGGCCTGCCGTACGTCGCGCTCCTGGCCCCGTCGCGGTCCACCCGGCCGCGGCGGCCTCCCTGCCGCCGGCTCCGTCGGTCGCGGTGGCGGGCTGGGAGGGTGCGGAGATCGGCGCCGGGTACCGCTCGCGACCTCGCACCACTCGGACACGTGCCCGCGGAACTCGGACACCCCTGACACCGCCGCGCCACCGGCTCCGGCGGTCATGCGGAGGACGGCGGTCCGCGCCACGTACGGCTCGGCGGACTCGCGGCACTCGGACACGAGCCCGCGGAACTCAGGCACGCCTGGCGCGGTGACGGGTCGGCCCCGGAGGCACGGGGGTCCTCCGGGGCCGGGGCCGAGCCGGCGTGTGCGGCAACACAAAGGCCCGGATCGTCGTCAGGCTGAGATGCCGTCGATCCGGGCCATGGCGTCCTCGGCGCCGTACGGTTGCAAGTACGGCAGCCAGCGCGGATCCCGGTGCCCGGTGCCGATGATGCGCCAGGCCAGGCCGGAGGGTGGAGCGGGCTTGTGGCGCAGCCGCCAGCCGATCTCGAACAGGTGCCGGTCGGCCTTCACGTGGTTGCAGCGCCGGCAGGACGCCACGACGTTGTCCCAGACGTGCTTGCCCCCGCGGCTGCGCGGGATGACGTGGTCGACGCTGGTTGCGACGCCACCGCAGTACATGCACCGGCCCCCGTCGCGGGCGAAGAGCGCCCTGCGGGTGAGAGGAACGGGCCCACGGTAGGGAACCCGGACGAATCGCTTGAGCCGGACCACGCTGGGTGCGGGGACTGTGACGGTCGCGCTGTGCATGAAGGCGCCGGATTCCTCCAGGGAGACGGCCTTGTTCTCCAGGACGAGGACGAGCGCGCGGCGGAGCGGTACGACGCCGAGGGGCTCGTACGACGCGTTGAGTACCAGGACATGCGGCACGGATGCCTCCTTGGGCGTCGGCGGCGCGTGGCTCGCGCCGGGACGAACTGAGGTCAGTCTCCCCTCTCGGCCGGGAGAAACGCCACCATGTCCCGGTAACGGGCTGGGAGTGTTTTCGACCACACCTTTCTTCATCCCCAGGTGAGAGCCGTCTCTCCCCCGAACATTGCAACGATCCACACACGATGCACCGTTAGTGTGGTGAGCCTGCCGTACCGGTGACCTTTTCGTGACCTTGACCGCCGTACCGGACGGCAGACGCAGCACCTGGAGGTACCTGCCGTGTCCTTGTCCGCCGTCCTACTGGCCGCGAGCCCGTCGCCGTCCCCCTCGGACACCTCGACGCCGGCCGTGCCGAGTCTCCAGGACGCCCAGGAGAGCGCCACGAACGCCGCGAGCTGGGTCGAGCAGAACTGGTCGACCTGGCTGGCGATCAGTCTGCGGGTACTGCTGATCCTGGTGATCGCCGCGGTGCTGAGAATGGTCGTACGGCGGGCGATCACCAAGCTCATCGACCGGATGAACCGCACCGCCCAGGCGGTCGACGGCACGGCGATCGGCGGCCTGCTGGTCAACAACGAACGCCGTCGCCAGCGCTCGCAGGCCATCGGCTCGGTGCTGCGCTCGGTGGCGAGCTTCATCATCATGGGCACGGCCGCCCTGATGGTCCTGGGCGCCTTCGAGATCAACCTCGCCCCGCTGCTGGCGTCGGCCGGTGTCGCGGGTGTGGCGATCGGCTTCGGCGCCCGCAACCTCGTCACGGACTTCCTCTCCGGTGTCTTCATGATCCTGGAGGACCAGTACGGCGTCGGCGACACCATCGACGCGGGCGTGGCCTCGGGCGAGGTCATCGAGGTCGGCCTGCGCGTGACCAAGCTGCGCGGCGACAGCGGCGAGATCTGGTACGTCCGCAACGGCGAGGTCAAGCGCATCGGCAACCTCTCGCAGGGCTGGGCCACGGCCGGCGTCGACGTGACCGTGCGCGCCTCCGAGGACCTCGACCGGGTCAAGCGGGTCCTGGGCGAGGTCGCCGAGAAGATGAGCAAGGAGGAGCCCTGGAACGAGCTCCTGTGGAGCCCGATCGAGGTCCTCGGCCTGGACAGCGTCCTGCTGGACTCCATGGTGGTGCGGGTCTCCGCCAAGACGATGCCCGGCAAGTCCCTCACGGTCGAGCGCGAGCTGCGCTGGCGGATCAAGCGCGCCTTCGACGCGGCGGACATCCGCATCGTGGGCGGCGCGACCGTCCCCGCCGAGGAGGAGAGCGCCGACCCGGCCGCGGCGGTCGCGGCCCCGTCGGTCTTCGCGAACTCCGAGTCCCCGCAGTCGGCGGCGGCCTCCCCGCTCGCCCAGGCACCGGTCCAGCGCCCGGCCCCGAAGTAGGGCGCACCTCCCGCGCGACCGCCCCCGCAGGTAACGACTCCGTCTCCTGCGGGGGCGGTTTGTCGTTCCCCTCTTGACTGACAGGTGGCCCAGACCTAAGTTCCCGTGCATCAGATAGGAAACCTTCCTAACAGTTTCCGGACAGTAAAGTCGTCCGGCAGTCACGGAGAGGGGCACCCATGGCAGGCACACCACGCACACTGCGCGCCATGAACGACCGTGCCGCACTCGACCTCCTGCTGGAGCACGGCCCCCTCTCCCGTACGCGGATCGGCAAGCTCACCGGCCTCTCCAAGCCGACCGCGTCCCAGCTCCTGGCCCGCCTGGAGGCGTCGGGGCTGGTCCTCGCCACCGGCACCAGCGAGGGCAGGCCCGGGCCCAACGCCCAGCTCTACGAGGTCGACCCGACCGCCGCCTACGCCGCCGGGCTCGACGTCACCCCCGAGCGCGTCCTGGCCGCCGTGGCCGACATCACCGGCCGCACGGTGGGCTCCTACGAACTGCCCACCCCTGGACGCCGGCCCGCCCAGCCCGTCGTGCGGCAGGTCACCGACGCCCTCGACGGCGCGGTGAAGGCGGCGGGACTGGCCCGCGGCGACGTCCACCGGCTCGTCATCGGCACCCCGGGCGCCTTCGACCCGGGCACGGGCCGGCTGCGCTACGCCTCCCACCTCCCCGGCTGGCACACCCCGACCCTCCTCGACGAACTCGCCGCCGCGCTCCCGATGCCGGTCGAGTACGAGAACGACGTCAACCTCGTCGCGGTGGCCGAACAGCGGCTCGGGGCGGCCCGCGGCCACGAGGACTTCGTACTGCTGTGGAACGAGGGCGGGCTCGGCGCCGCCCTGGTCCTCGGCGGCCGGCTGCACCGCGGCTGGACCGGAGGTGCCGGGGAGGTCGGCTTCCTGCCGGTCCCGGGCGCACCCCTGGTCCGCCAGGTGACCAAGGCCAACAGCGGCGGCTACCAGGAACTCGCCGGTTCCCAGGCCGTCCCCCGGCTCGCCCGCGAGCTCGGCATGACCGACATCCCGTCGGGACCGTACGCCGAGGTCGCCGCCACCCTCGTCGAGCGGGCCGCCGCCGAGGACACCGCCCTGAACCGGCTGCTCCTGGAGACCTACGCCACCCGGCTGGCCACCGGTCTCGCCTCGCTCGTCTCCGTCCTCGACCCCGAGCTCGTCGTCCTCAGCGGTGCCTCGCTCACCGCCGGCGGCGACACCCTGCGCGCCCTCGTCCAGGCCGAGCTGGAGGAACTGGCAGCCTCCCGGCCCCGGCTGGTCGTCGGCGCCGTCCGTGCACACCCCGTGCTGCGCGGCGCGCTGGAGAGCGCGCTGGCGGCCACCCGCGACGAGGTCTTCGACACCTCACGCTGACCTTCCGTACTCCCCCACACATCTCACTCACCGCCCGTCCCTGGGAGACCCCGTCATGCGCTCAGCCATACCCTCGTCCGCCCGAAAAGCGGCCTTTGCCCTGACCGTGTCCGCGGTGCTCGTCACCACCGCCTGCACCGGCCAGTCCTCCTCCGGTGCCGACGACGACGTCTCGAAGGAGACGACCGTCAACTTCTGGCACGCCTGGAGCGCGGACTCCGAGGTGGCGGGGGTGAAGGCGCTGGTCGCCGGGTTCGAGAAGGCGCACCCCAACATCCACGTCAACGTCGTCGGCAACATGACCGACGACAAGATCAACCAGGCGCTGCGCGCGGGCGGCGGCAAGGCCCCGGACGTCATCTCGTCGTTCACCACGAACAACGTGGGCAAGTTCTGCTCCTCGGGCGCGCTGGTCGACCTGAACCCGTTCCTCGAGAAGTCGGGGATCGACCCGGCCAAGACCTTCCCGGCCGCGATGAACCAGTACACGCAGTTCGAGGACGACCGCTGTGCCGTACCGCTGCTGGGCGACGCCTACGGCCTCTACTACAACAAGACCGCGTTCGAGAAGGCCGGGATCGCCGGCCCGCCCAAGACCTGGAGCGAGTTCGCGGCCGACGCCAAGAAGCTGACGATCGCGCAGGGCGGCTCGTACAAGCAGCTCGGGTTCATGCCGAACTACCACGGCTGGGAGACCACGACCGAGCACTACATGGGCCAGTTCTCGCCCACCTACTTCGACAAGGCGGGCAAGTCCACGATCGCCACCGACCCGGCCGTCGCCGCCGCGTTCACCCTCCAGAAGAAGCTCGTCGACGATCTCGGCGGCTACACCAAGCTGGAGAAGTACCGTGCCGGGCTCGGCGACGAGTGGGGCCCCAAGCACCCCTTCCAGACCGGTCAGGTCGCCATGCAGCTCGACGGGGAGTGGCGCCTCGGCATGGCCGTGGACGCCAAGCCGGGCTTCGAGATCGGCGTGGCCCCGCTGCCCGTGCCCGACGACCAGGCCGAGCAGTACGGCAAGGGCTACATCACCGGCACCATCGCCGGCATCGCCGCCAACAGCACCAAGCAGAACGCGGCCTGGGAGTTCCTGAAGTACATCACCACGGACACGGACGCGGTGGTCGGCTTCTCCAACGCCATCCACAACGTGCCCTCGACGCTCGCGGCCCTGAAGTCCCCGAAGCTGAAGTACGACCCGCGCTTCAAGACCTTCCTGGACATCGCCGCGAACCCCGACTCGACGACCGCCCCGTCCTCGATCAACGGCGGCGTGTACCTCACCACGATCCAGCAGCTCGGCTACGACTACGAGAGCGGCAAGGTCACCGACCTGAAGAAGGGCCTCGCCGCCGCGGCCAAGCAGATCGACACGGACATCACGCAGGCGCAGTGATGGCCGCGACGATCACCCTCGCCGCCAAGCGCCGCCGGTCGGCGCTGCGGACCCTCGCCTTCATGTCGCCCTGGCTGGTCGGCTTCTCGGTCTTCTTCGCCTACCCGCTGCTGTCCACCCTGTACTTCTCGTTCATGCACTACGACGGCTTCAGGCCGCCGACCTGGAGCGGGACGAAGAACTGGACGTATGTCTTCGAGCACTACCCGTTCTTCTGGCCGGCCCTGCGCAACACCCTGTGGCTGGTCGTGGTGATGGTGTCCCTGCGGGTCGTCTTCGGCCTCGGGATCGGCCTGCTGATCACGAAGATCAAGACGGGTACGGGGGTCTTCCGGACGCTCTTCTACCTGCCGTACCTGGCCCCGCCCGTCGCCGCCACCATGGCCTTCGCGTTCCTGCTCAACCCCGGTACGGGGCCGGTCAACTCGATCCTGGAGAAGGTCGGCATCCCGGCCCCCGGCTGGTTCAACGACCCCACCTGGTCGAAGCCGGCCCTCACCCTGCTCGCCCTGTGGGGCATCGGCGACCTGATGGTCATCTTCATGGCCGCCCTGCTGGACGTGCCCCGGGAGCAGTACGAGGCGGCCGAGCTGGACGGGGCCTCGGCCTGGCAGCGGTTCCGGTTCGTCACCCTTCCCAACATCTCGCCGATCGTGATGTTCGCGGTGGTCACCGGCGTCATCCAGACCATGCAGTACTACACACAGCCGTTGATCGCGGGGAAGGTTGCCTCGGGGGTGATCCAGGGCGCGGGCACGCAGTTCGAGCCCGGCTATCCGGACAAGTCCACGCTGACCCTCCCCCAGCTCGTCTACAACCTCGGCTTCCAGCGCTTCGACTACGGCTCCGCGTGTGTCGTCGCCCTCGTCCTCTTCGCCCTGTCGATGGTGTTCACCGCGTTCCTGATGCGGCGCCGGGGCGGTCTCCTCCAGGCAGGTGACTGACCATGACCCAAGTACTGGACCGGCCGGTGGAGTTGAAGACCCCGGCCTCCCCCGCCGAGCGCACCGCCCGGCGCCGGGCCCTCCTGGAGTGGGTGGCGGTGCACTCCCTCGGCATCGCCGCCGCCCTCTTCTTCACGCTGCCCTTCGTGTTCGTGTTCCTGACCTCGCTGATGAGCGACAGCCAGGCCCTCAGCCGCGATCTGATCCCGCACACCTGGGAGTGGGGAAACTACCGGCGGGTCTTCGACACCCCGGGCTTTCTGACCTGGTGGCGCAACACGCTGATCTACGCGGGGCTGGGAACGGTCCTCACGGTCGTGTCGTCGATCCCGGTGGCGTACGCGCTCGCCAAGTTCCGCTTCCGGGGCCGCAACCTGTCCCTGATGCTGGTGATCTCGATGATGATGCTGCCGCCGCAGGTCGTCATCATCCCGATGTACCTGTTCTGGGCGAAGCAGCTCGGGCTGTCCGGCACGCTGTGGCCGCTGATCATCCCGATGGCGTTCGGGGACGCGTTCTCGATCTTCCTGCTCCGGCAGTTCCTGATGACGATCCCGAACGAGTACGTGGACGCGGCGAAGGTCGACGGCTGCGGTGACCTGCGCACCCTGCTGCGGGTCGTCATCCCGATGGCCAAACCCGGTATCGCGGCCGTCGCGCTCTTCCAGTTCTTCTACGCCTGGAACGACTACTTCGGCCCGCAGATCTACGCCTCGGAGAACCAGAACGCCTGGACACTGAGCTACGGCCTGGAGTCCTTCAAGGGCATGCACCACACCGACTGGAACCTCACCATGGCCGCGACCGTACTGGTCATGGCCCCCGTGATCCTCGTGTTCTTCTTCGCACAGAAGGCGTTCGTCGAGGGCGTCACGCTGACCGGAGTGAAGGGTTAACCAAGCATGCTGCGTCTCCCCGGGGGCCGACCCCCGGACCCCCGGCCGACCGACACCGTCCCCGGCACCCGGAAGCGAGGGAACCCCCAGTGAAACTCACCGTGGTCGGCGGAGGCTCGACCTACACCCCCGAACTGATCGACGGTTTCGCCCGTCTGCGCGACACCCTGCCCGTCGAGGAACTCGTCCTGGTCGACCCGGCCGCCGAGCGCCTGGAGCTGGTCGGCGGGCTCGCCCGGCGCATCTTCGCCAAGCAGGGCCACGACGGCCGTATCGTCACCACCTCCGACCTGGACGCGGGTGTGGACGGCGCCGACGCCGTGCTGCTGCAACTCCGCGTCGGCGGCCAGGCGGCCCGTCTGCAGGACGAGACCTGGCCCCTTGAGTGCGGCTGCGTCGGCCAGGAGACCACCGGCGCGGGCGGCCTCGCCAAGGCGCTGCGCACGGTCCCGGTCGTCCTCGACATCGCCGAACGCGTCCGCCGGACCAACCCGGACGCCTGGATCATCGACTTCACCAACCCGGTCGGGATCGTCACCCGCGCCCTCCTCCAGGCCGGCCACAAGGCGGTCGGCCTGTGCAACGTGGCGATCGGCTTCCAGCGGAAGTTCGCCGGGCTGCTCGGCGTCACCCCCTCCGACGTCCACCTCGACCACGTGGGCCTCAACCACCTCACCTGGGAGACCGGGGTACGGCTCGGCGGCCCCGAGGGCGAGAACGTCCTGCCCAAGCTGCTCGGCGAGCACGGCGAGACCATCGCCGGCGACCTGCACCTGCCGCCCGTGCTGCTGGACCGGCTCGGCGTGGTCCCGTCGTACTACCTGCGCTACTTCTACGCGCACGACGAGGTCGTACGGGAACTCGGCACCAAGCCGTCCCGGGCCGCCGAAGTCGCGGCGATGGAGGAGCAGTTGCTGCGGATGTACGGCGACCCGGCGCTGGACGAGAAGCCGGAGCTGCTCGCCAAGCGCGGCGGCGCCTACTACTCGGAGGCGGCGGTGGACCTGGCCGCCGGGCTGCTCGGCGGGGGCGGCAGCCCCTACCAGGTGGTCAACACCCTCAACCGGGGCACGCTGCCCTTCCTGCCCGCGGACGCGGTGATCGAGGTGCAGGCCGCGGTGGGTCCCAAGGGGCCGACCCCGCTGGCGGTACCGGTTGTCGACCCGCTGTTCGCGGGGCTGATGGCCAACGTCACCGCGTACGAGGACCTGGCGCTGGCGGCCGCCCTGCACGGGGGCCGGGACCGGGTCTTCAAGGCACTGCTCGCCCACCCCCTCGTCGGCCAGTACGCGTACGCCGAGGGCCTCACGGACCGACTGATCGCACACAACCGGGAGCATCTCGCGTGGGCCTGACCGCAAGCGTCCTCGCCGTCGACGCGGGCAACAGCAAGACCGACGTCGCGGTCGTGGCGGCGGACGGAAGCGTCCTCGCCACGGCCCGCGGCGGCGGGTTCCGGCCGCCGGTGGTGGGCGTCGAGAAGGCGGTGGACGTCGTCGCCGACGCGGTCGGCCGGGCCTTCGCCGCCGCCGGGGTGAGCGCGGTGGAGCACGTGTCGGCCTGTCTCGCCAACGCGGACTTCCCGGTGGAGGAGCAGCAGTTGACCGCGGCGCTCCACGCGCGCGCGTGGAGCCGGGACGTGGAGGTCCGCAACGACACCTTCGCGATCCTGCGGGCCGGGGCCACCGAACCGCGCGGGGTCGCCGTGGTGTGCGGCGCGGGCATCAACTGCGTCGGCATGCGGCCCGACGGCCGTACCGCCCGTTTCCCCGCGCTCGGCCGGATCTCCGGTGACTGGGGCGGCGGCTGGGGCCTCGCGGAGGAGGCCCTGTGGCACGCGGCCCGCGCGGAGGACGGGCGGGGTGCCGACACCGAGCTCGCGCGCGTGCTGCCCGCTCACTTCGGGCTGCCGTCGATGTACGCCCTCATCGAGGCCCTGCACCTGGAGGAGATCGCCACCGCCCGCCGTCACGAACTGACGCCGGTGCTGTTCGCCACGGCCGCCGCCGGCGACCCGGTGGCCCGCTCGCTCGTCGACCGCCTGGCCGACGAGGTGGTGTCCATGGCGACGGTGGCCCTGACCCGTCTCGACCTGCTCGACGAGGAGACCCCGGTCCTGCTCGGCGGCAGCGTCCTGGCCGCCCGCCATCCCCAACTGGACGACGGCGTACGGGAACTGCTGGCCGCCCGGGCCCCGAAGGCGGTGCCCCGGGTGGTGACCGCGAGTCCGGTCCTGGGCGCCGCGCTCCTCGGCCTGGACCGGGCGGGAGCGTCCCCGGAGGCGCAGACGAGGGTGCGGGCGTTCTACGAGGCCTGAGCGAGCACCGCGTCGGCCACGTCGGGGACGGACATGCCGTCCTCGACGTGGACGCGGGGCAGCCCCAGCCGGTCGGCCGCCGCCACCACGAGCTCCTGGAAACGCACGCTGCGGGCCAGGAACGCGTCCATCAGCGCGCGTTCCGCCTCCGACGCCTCGTCGTAGCGCCCGCCCGCACGGATCCGGGCGCGTACGACGTCCTCGCCGGCGGTGAGCCACACGGCGGCCGTGCCCGGGACGTCCAGTGCGGCGACCCGCTCGGGCCACAGGGCGGAACCCTCCAGGACCAGGCCGGGCCCCGCGCCCGCGTGGGTCCGGACCAGCTCCTCGACGCGGGGCCAGAGCCGCTCGTAGTGGGCGAGGACCGAGGCGATCAACTCGTCGACGCCGAGCGTCGCGTAGTGCTCGGCCACGTGCGGCGGCACCTCCCGCTCCGGCGTGCGCCAGGGCCGCCCGGGGTGTCTCGCCAGCAGGTCGGTCGAGCGATGCCCGACGCCGAGCCGCCCGGCGACCTCCGCCGCGACCGTGGACTTACCGGTATGTGACGTTCCGCCGATCATCACCACACGTACCCCGCGCACGACGGCGACCCTACGCGCCCCCGGGGGAACCGAACCGATTCCGGCGGCGTATTCATGGGCAAGGGGTGGTGCAGAACGCGGAGCCGCCGGCGGGCGGTCCGCTGCGATCCGATCAAGATCGAGTGAAGCCCGGTGCGGATGTCGGTCCCGGCAGCGATACTTGCGGCGAGGGATGACCATGGGGGAGGTCAAACGGTGACACACCCGCCGAAGAGCAGCGCGGCACCACCGGGTTCCGGGGTGCCCACGATGCCGGCCGTACCGCCGCAGCCGGGACCTCCGGCCCCGGCCCCGCAGGTGTCCCCGCCCGCCCCCGCGCCGGAGCGGGCGCCCGCCCGTCGTACGGCCTTCGCCGAGGGTTTCGACCAGGTGCGCGCGGCCGCCACCACCGAACCGGGCAGGCTGCGCATCATCGGCGCGGCCCTCGCCCTGCTCGTCGTCCTGTTCGGCGCGGTGACCGCCTGGCAGACCGACGAGCGGGCCGCCGCCGCGGACGACGTGCTGCACAAGAGCCAGCCGCTCAGCAGCGCCGCCGCCGACATCTACCGCTACCTGGCCGACGCCAACACCGCGGCCTCCAGCGGCTTCCTCGCCGGCGGCCAGGAGTCGGCCGAGTCCCGCGAGCGCTACGAGGACGACATCGACCGGGCCGCCGCGGGTCTGGTCAGGGCCGCCTCGAACTCCGACCCGGACTCCCGCGCCGCCAGGACCGTGGCCGAGCTCAACACCCTGCTGCCGGAGTACAAGGGGCTGGTGGAGCAGGCCCGGACGTACAACCGCCAGGGCTTCCCGGTCGGCGGGGCGTATCTGCGGTACGCCAACGAGAAGATGCAGGAGGAGATGCTCCCGAAGGCGCAGAACCTCTACACCAGCGAGAACCAGCGGCTGCGTGCCGACTACGCGGACGCCACGCCCTACCCGTGGGCGGCGATCGGCCTCGGCGTCCTGGCGCTCGCCGGGCTCGCCTGGGCCCAGCACCGCAACTACCGGCGCACCAACCGGGTCCTCAACCACGGCCTGGTCGCGGCCACCGCGGCGGCGACCGTGGTGCTGCTGTGGCTGGTCGTCGGCCACACCCTGGCACGCGCGGGCCTCAACGACTCCTACGACCACGGCGTCCGCTCGCTCAACGTCCTGCACGACGCCCGCATCGCCTCCCTGAAGGCCCGCGGCAACGAGAACCTCACGCTGGTGGCGCGCGGCGCGGAGACCGTCACGCTCACCGACCGCAAGACCGGCGAGAAGGTCACCCTCGACGCCTACGACCACGACTTCGACCAGGACATGGACGTCCTCGGCAAGGGGCTGGCCGAGGCGTCGAAGCTCGCCGACGACAACAGCGGCGAGAAGCCGGTGACCGCGGCCCAGGGCAACATGAAGGTCTGGAAGGAGCGTCATGCCGCGGCCCGCGAGCAGGACGACTACGGCAACTACCAGGAGGCGCTGAGCCGGGTCGTCGGCGGCAAGGGCGCGACGGGCGAGTGCTTCGACAGCGTCGACCACAACCTCCATCTCGCCCTGACGCACGAGGAGTCGGAGTTCCGGAAGTCGGCCGGTGACGGCCTGGACGCGATGACGGGGCTGTCGGTGGGCGCCGCCGTACTGGCCGTGCTGGGCGCCGCCGGCGCGGTCCTCGGCATCGGGCGCAGGCTGTCGGAGTACCGGTGAGAGGGGGCGTGACGATGCGGATGCGTGGACGTGTGCGAACCGGTCTCAGGGGCTGGGGCGGGGTGGGGGCGATGGCCGTCGTCTGCACCCTGGTGCTCGCCTTCGCCCTGCTGCTGCCGCTGCTGCGGACACCCGGCGACGGCAGCACGGGCACCGGCGGCCCGGGCCTGACCCGTGCCGAGCAGGCCGCGGCGGACGACCCCTGTCTGGACCCCGCGATCAAGGCGCACCCCGAGGACCGGACGCTCTCCCCGTCGGGCGCGGACGGCCCGACCATCGAGCGGATCAAGGCCCGCGAGGGCGAGAAGCGCAAGCTGGTCGTCGGCGTCGACCAGAACAGCTACCGCTGGGGCTACCGCAACCCCAACGGCGGGGAGGACGCCGACCTGGAGGGCTTCGACATCGACCTGGTGCACCGGATCGCCCAGGACATCCTCGGCGACCCGAACGCCGTGCAGTTCAAGGCCATCCCCACCAACCAGCGCATTCCGGCCATACAGAACGGCCGGGTGGACATGGTCGTCCGCACCATGACGATCAACTGCACCCGTGTCGGCCAAGTGGCGTTCTCCGCCCCGTACTTCAAGACCGGCCAGCAGGTCCTCGCCCCCAACTCCTCGGACATCGAGGGCTACGACGACACCCTGGCGAACAAGAGGATCTGCACGGCGGAGGGTTCGACGGCCTTCAGCAAGCTGGACGACGACAAGAAGGCGGGAGACCTCGTCGCCTCCGCCGACATCAGGACCACGGTGCCCAACCAGCTCGACTGCCTGGTCCGGCTCCAGCTCGGCGAGGTCGACGCCGTCGTCACCGACGGGGCGCTCGCCGCCAGCCAGGCCGCCCAGGACCCCACGGTCGAACTGAAGGGCTCCCCCTTCACCACCGAGTACTACGGCGTGGCGATGAAGAGCGACGCCGACGATCTGGTACGCCGGGTCAACCAGATCCTGGTGGACTACCGCAAGGACCGCACGAACGGCTGGCAGGCGTCGTACGACAGATGGCTGTCCGCCACACTGGACAGGAACCCGGCGAAGTCGCAACCCCCGCCGGCGAAGTACCTGCGCACGAGCTGACGGACCGTCCGGAACACTCAACCACCCAGCAACCCTTCAGCAGCGAGAGGTGATCGATGGGCGTCACGGGACCCCCTGGGCCGGTGATGGACCGGGACGAGGTGGACCGTGCGCTGGCGCGGCTCGGCGCGGAGCACGAGGCGATCGAGACCTCGCTCCTCGCCCTCCAGGACCACGCGGGCCGCAGGCTCCTCGAAGGCGCCGACCTCACCGGGGTCACCAAGGAGCGCTGGGAGTCCGCCGACGCGTCGATCACCCTGCTGTGGGCGTACTTCGACGCGTACTCCGACGCGCTGCGCTCCGCCCGTGAGATCCGCTCCCGGCGCCGCTGGTCCAGCCGCGAGGACCTGGCGGAGCTGACCGAGCTGCTGCGCGGCGAGTCGGTCACGGTCGCGGGCTCGGCGACCGCCACCGCCAACGCGCCGACCCTGAACGGCACTTCGAGCAAGCTCAGCGAGCGGTTCTCGCTGGTGACGCTCGTGGAGCGGATGAACGAGCTGTACGCGACGAGCCTGGACATGGTCGTCGCCGCCGACGCGGTCTGGTCGGCGCTGCCCGCGCGGATAGACCTGCTGTCCGCCGAACTCCAGCGCACCCGCCAGCTCGCGCACTCCGTCGGCGTACGCCCCGGGGAGCATCCGGCGGGCGACGACCTGGAGCGCATCACCCGCACCCTGACCTCGCTGCGCGAGCGGGTGATCTCCGACCCGCTCGCCTTCTGGCAGCGCGCGCAGGGCAGTTCGGCCCCCGGCGGCGGCAGGCCGGACACCACGGCCTACGACCGGGAGGCGCGCGCCCTGGAGGACGTGCGCCGGGAGATCGACGCGGTGCTCACCGTCCGGCAGGACGCCGAGGCCCGGCTGGTCAGGCTGCGGGACGTGCTCTCCCGAGCGGACCGCACGCTCGCCGAGGCCCGTATCGCGCGCGGCGAGGTCCTCGCGAAGATCGCGGCCACGGAGGTGCCGGTCGTCAGCGGCCCGCCGACCGTGCTTCAGGAGCAGTTGGCGACGGCCGCCGAGTACCGCAGACACGCCCAGTGGCACCGGCTGTCCCCGCTCCTGGAGTCCCTGGAGCAGAAGGCGGAGGACGAACTGCTGCGCGCCCGCGAGTCGCTGACCGCGGTCACCGCGCCGCTCGCGGTCCGCGCGGAGCTGCGCGGCCGGCTCGACGCGTACAAGGCGAAGGTGGCCCGGCACGGTCTGGCCGAGGACCCGTTCCTGATCGAGCGGTACGACGCGGCCCGGCGGATGCTGTGGAGCGCGCCCTGCGACCTGCGGGTCGCCGAACAGGCCGTGCTGCGCTACCAGCACGCGGCCGCCGAGCTGCTGAGCGCCCCGCGGGTGCCGCAGCACGGTCCCGAGGACCGTAGGGGGGAGTCGTCGTCATGAGTCAGGAACAGCAGCCCTGCCAGCGGCCCGGCTGCGACGGGACGTACGAGGACATGGGCGGCGGCGAGCTGTACTGCGACACCTGCGGTCTGGCGCCGGTCGTCGCGGGCGGGGGCTCCGGCGGGGGCGGCCGGGCCGGCTCGGTGCCCAGCGGCAGGACCGGCGGCCGGGACTCGCAGGGCAGCGGCAGCACGCCCTCCACCGGCCGCGGTTCCGCGCGGACGTCCTCGCACTCGTCGAAGTCGCGGCGCTCGGTGTCGGGGCGGCTCTCGCGCTCGGTCTCCGGGAAGTCCACGGGCCGTTCGGTGTCGGTGCGCGGCTCCGGTTCCTCCGCCGGCTCGACCGGGCGCGGCCGGCTCGGCGCGGGACTGGTCGAGGTGCCCGGGGTGCCGCGGCCCGACCCGCGCGAGATGGTGCTGGAGAACCCGGAGGTGCCCGAGCGCAAGCGGTTCTGCTCGCGCTCCGACTGCGGGGCCCCGGTGGGGCGTTCGCGCGGGGAGCGGTCCGGGCGCACGGAGGGTTTCTGCACGAAGTGCGGCCACCCGTACTCCTTCGTGCCGAAGCTGAAGTCCGGCGACATCGTGCACGGCCAGTACGAGGTGGCGGGCTGTCTGGCGCACGGCGGGCTGGGCTGGGTCTATCTCGCCGTGGACCGGGCGGTGTCCGACCGCTGGGTGGTCCTCAAGGGCCTGCTGGACACCGGCGACCAGGACGCGATGGCCGCCGCGATCTCCGAGCGGCGCTTCCTCGCGGAGATCGAGCACGCCAACATCGTGCGGATCTACAACTTCGTCGAGCACCTCGACCAGCGCACCGGCTCGCTCGACGGCTACATCGTCATGGAGTACGTCGGCGGCAAGTCGCTCAAGGAGATCGCCAACGGCCGCCGTTCGGCGGACGGCAAGCGGGACCCGCTGCCGGTGGAGCAGGCGTGCGCCTACGGCATCGAGGCCCTGGAGGCGCTCGGCCACCTGCACAGCCGCAACCTCCTGTACTGCGACTTCAAGGTCGACAACGCCATCCAGACCGAGGACCAGCTCAAGCTGATCGACATGGGCGCGGTGCGCAGGATGGACGACGAGGAGTCGGCCATCTACGGCACGGTGGGCTACCAGGCGCCGGAGGTCGCGGACGTGGGTCCGTCGGTCGCCTCCGACCTGTACACCGTCGGCCGCACCCTGGCCGTGCTGACCTTCGACTTCCAGGGCTACACCAACGTCTTCGTCGACTCGCTGCCCGACCCCGACCACATCGAGGTCTTCCGCCAGTACGAGTCCTTCTACCGGCTGCTGGTCCGGGCCACCGACCCGGACCCGGCCCGCCGTTTCGCCTCCGCGCAGGAGATGTCGGAGCAGCTCACGGGCGTCCTGCGCGAGGTCGTCTCGTTGCAGACGGGGCGGGCGAGGCCCTCCCTGTCGACGCTCTTCGGCCCCGAGGTCCGGGTCACCGACACGGAGCTGTTCCCGAAGCTGGACGGGGAGGTGTCACGGCTCGGGGGACGGGTGGTGCCTTCCCGGAAGGCCTCCGCCGGCTCCCCGGGCGCCGCGGGTGCCCCGCGTCCGGGCGGCGGCGGGTTCAGCCCCGCCGGGACCCTGGTCAAGCCGGTCAACACGCCGGTCGCCTCCCTCGCGCTCCCGGTCCCCCACGTCGACCCCGCCGACCCCAACGCCGGGTTCCTCGCCGGGCTGATGACGACCGCGCCCGCCGAGCTGCTCGGCGCCCTCGCGGCCGCGCCGGCCCCCTCGGCGGAGTCCCGGCTCCGGCAGGTGCGGGCCTGGCTGGAGAACGGCGACACGTACACCGCGGACGAGGCACTGCGGAAGCTGGAGGGCGAACGGCCCGACGACTGGCGGGTGGTCTGGTACCGGGGCGTGGCCGCCCTCGCGACCGGCGACCACGAGGCCGCCGCGCTCGCCTTCGACGCGATCTACGACGCCTTCCCGGGCGAACCCGCCCCCAAGCTGGCCCTCGGCCTGTGCGCGGAGGTCCTCGGACAGCTCGACAACGCCGCCGAGTACTACCGGCTGGTCTGGTCGACCGATCCCAGTTACGTGAGCGCCGCCTTCGGTCTCGCGCGCGTGCAGCTCGCGACCGGGGACCGCCGTGGCGCGGTGCGGACGCTGGAGTCGGTGCCGGAGTCCTCCATCCACTACACCGCCGCCCGGGTGGCAGCCGTCCGCGCACGGCTGCGTGGACGCACCGCGACCGCGGGCGACGTACCCTTCCTGGACGACCTGACCGCCGCCGCCGGGCAGGTCGAGGCGCTGGACGCGTACGGACTGGATCCGGCGCGCCGCGAGCAGTTGTCGGCCGAGGTGCTGGGCGCGGCCCTGGACTGGATACTCTCCGGTGGCCAGGACTCCGTCGCCCCCGCCACCGGGAAACGGGCACTGCTCGGCAGCGGACTGGACGAGCGAGGACTGCGCTTCGGCCTGGAGCGTTCGTACCGCGCGCTGGCCCGGCTCGCGCAGGGCGGCGAGGAGAGGATCGACCTGGTGGAACGAGCCAACCGTTACCGCCCCCGGACGTGGGTGTAGTTGATGTCGCAGATGCCCCAGCAGACCGCCCTTTCGCGGTGCCCGAGCTGCGAGGAACCCCTCGAGTCGGGCGACCGTTTCTGCGGTGCGTGCGGATACGACCTGTCCGCCGTCCCGGCGCGGCCGGACGACCACCCGACCGTCGTCCTGGACGGCGCGCCGCCGGACGGCCCCTGGCCACCGGCCCCGCACCCCCCGGCCGAGCTGCATCTGCCCGGCGACCTGCGGGCCTCCGCGTCGGGCGAGCACGAACTGCCCCCGGTGCCGCCCCAGTCGGGGCCGGTGCTCGGATCACCGGTCTCCCCCGCCTCCGGTGTGCGCTTCGACCGTCCGCCGGAGCCCGACGAGTACCCCCTGCAGGCGCCGGACCCGCGGGTGGCCGCCGGACCGGCCGGCCATGCCGAGGAGACCAAGGTGTGCGTGGCCTGCCGCGCGGGCCGGGTCGACGGCGACGGCTACTGCGAGAACTGCGGGCACGCCCAGCCCCGGGAGCGCGACCACATGGAGCAGCAGGCCGGCCCGATCGCGGCCGTCAGCGACCGCGGTCTGCGCCACCACCGCAACGAGGACGCCTTCAGCCTCGGCACCGGCGTGCTGCCGGACGGGCAGCCCGTGACCTTCGCGGTGGTCTGCGACGGCGTGTCCTCCGCGACCCGCCCCGACGACGCCTCCCTGGCCGCCTCCCGTGCCGCGGCCGACTCGCTGCTGGCCGCGCTGCCGCAGGGCACGCACCCCCAGCAGGCACTGCACGAGGCGATCGTCGCCGCCTCCCGCGCGGTCAACTCCCTCGCCGGGGAACCGGCCACGGCCCGTGAGCACCAGCCGCACCAGAACGCCCCGGCGTGCACGATCGTCGGCTCGGTCGTCACCCCGAGCCTGCTGGTCGTCGGCTGGGTCGGCGACAGCCGCGTCTACTGGGTGCCCACGGACCGCAGTTCACCCCCGGCCCGGCTCACCGAGGACGACTCCTGGGCGGCGCAGATGGTCGCCGCGGGCCTGATGAACGAGGCCGAGGCGTACGCCGACGAGCGCGCCCACGCGATCACCGGCTGGCTCGGCGCGGACGCCTACGAACTCGACCCGCACACCGCTTCCTTCAAGCCGGACCGGCCCGGCGCGGTGGTGGTGTGCACCGACGGTCTGTGGAACTACGCGGAGGCGGCGGAGGAGATGGCGGAGGCCGTACCGGCCGACGCCGCCGCGCGCCCGCTGCACGCCGCCCGGGTGCTGGTCGGCCATGCCCTGGACGGCGGGGGCCACGACAACGTAACAGTGGCCGTCGTGCCGTTCCCGACCCCGGTGCAGGGGGCAGGATCGGCCTGAGGCCGCACCAACGGGGATGCCTCAGCGGGCCGGAGGGGACCGGTCCGCGATCATTCGTCGCCCCACGGCTGTGGGGTACGTGAGGGGGATGTGAGCAGGCATGGCCAATTTCTCGAAGTCGAACGTGCCGCAGTTCGCGATGGACGTCTACCAGAACGAGTACCTGCCGGAGGGCGGCCGCGAGGTCAACGCGATCGTCACGGTGACGGCGACCGGCGGCGGCACGATCGGCAGCGCGGTCGCCGCCCCGCACCTGTGGTCGGCGGGGCAGGGCCCCTCGGCCGCGGTCGCGGTCATGGTCGACTGCTCGGGTTCCATGGACTACCCGCCGACCAAGATGCGCAACGCCCGGGACGCCACGGCCGCCGCTATCGACACCCTGCGCGACGGGGTGCACTTCGCGGTGATCGGCGGCACCCACGTGGCGAAGGAGGTGTATCCGGGCGGCGGGCGGCTCGCGGTCGCCGACGCCACCACCCGCGACCAGGCCAAGCAGGCCCTGCGCAGGCTCAGCGCCGGCGGCGGTACGGCCATCGGGACCTGGCTGCGTCTCGCCGACCGCCTGCTGTCCTCGGCGGACGTCGCCATACGGCACGGCATCCTGCTCACCGACGGGCGCAACGAACACGAGTCGCCGGAGGACCTCAAGGCCTCCCTCGACACCTGCGCGGGCCGTTTCACCTGTGACGCCCGGGGCGTGGGCACCGACTGGGAAGTGAAAGAAGTCACAGGGATCGCCTCGGCGCTGCTCGGCACCGCCGACATCGTGGCCGACCCGGCCGCCCTCGCCGCCGACTTCACGCAGATGATGGAGACGGCCATGGGCAAGGAGGTCGCCGACGTGGCCCTGCGGGTGTGGACCCCGGTGGGCACCACCATCAAGTTCGTCAAGCAGGTCGCGCCCACCGTCGAGGAGCTCACCGACCGCCGCACCGAGGCCGGCCCGCGCGCCGGGGACTACCCCACCGGCTCCTGGGGAGACGAGTCCCGTGACTACCACGTCTGCGTCGAGGTCCCGGCCGCGAACATCGGCCAGGAGATGCTCGCCGCCCGGGTCTCCCTGGTCGTCCCGCAGCCCGACGGCAGCACGCAGAACCTGGGCGCGCAGGGGCTGGTCCGAGCCGTGTGGACCGACGACATGGTCGCCTCGACGTCGATCAACCCCCAAGTCGCCCACTACACCGGGCAGGCCGAACTGGCCCAGGCCATCCAACAGGGGCTCGACCTTCGCAAAGCGGGCGATATCGATGGAGCAACGGCCAAACTGGGTCGTGCCGTTCAGCTCGCGAACGACTCCGGGAACGCCGATACTGCGAAACTGCTTTCGAAGGTGGTGGACGTCGTCGATGCCACGACAGGTACTGTGCGACTGAAGGCGAAGGTCGAGGAGGCCGACGAGATGACTCTCGAGACCCGGTCGACAAAGACTGTTCGTGTAAAGAAGTGACGTAGAAGTTCCCTGATCCGAGAGGGGGAAGCGCCGACATGCCGACCTGCCCGAACGGACACCAGTCGGGTTCCGACGACTGGTGCGAGGTCTGCGGTCACCGCATGGCCGGTGCCGTGCCTCCGCCCCCTCCGCCGCCCGGTCCGGGTGGGGGCGGCTACGGCTTCCCGCCGCCCGGTGGTCCCGGCGGCCAGCCCGGTGGACGCCGGCACGGGTCCGCCGCACCGGACCCCGAGCCGGAGCTCTGCCCGCAGTGCCGTACGCCCCGTGAGGGCGGTGCGCCCTTCTGCGAGGAGTGCCGGTGGAACTTCCTGACGAACACGGCGACCTCGTACACCCCGGCCGCCCCGCGCCCGCCGGCCGGTTCCGGCGGCCCGCCCTCGCACTTCCAGCAGCAGTCCGGTCCCGGCCCCGGCCCGTCCTTCGGCGGCGGCGGTGACTCCTACGAGTACCAGGGCTCGCGTCCGTCCCAGGTGAACCGCCCCGCGGAACCGATCCCCTTCGGCTCGGAGCCGTCGGGCCGCACGGGCCCGGGCGGTCCCGGCGGCCCGCAGGGCTTCCCCGGTGACCCGGGGCGCCCCGGCGTCCCCGGCCAGTCAGGCCCCGGCGGTCCCAACGGTCCCGGTGGTCCCGGTGGTCCGGGCTCCTCCGGTCCTTCCGGTTTCCAAGGCGGCCCCGGTGGCCCCGGCGGTCCCGGTCCCTCCGGTTTCCCCGGCGACCCGGCCCGCCCCGGCGGTCCCGGCCAGCCCGGCCCCGGCGGCCCGCAGGGCTTCCCCGGTGACCCCGGACGTCCCGGCGCACCCGGTCCTTCCGGTTTCCAAGGCGGCCCCGGTGGTCCCGGCGGCCCCGGCCCCTCCGGTTTCCCCGGCGGCCCCGGCCAGTCCGGTCCTGGTGGCCCGGGCGGTCCCGGCGGCCCTGGTGGCCCCGGCGGCTACGGCTACCCCCAGCCCGGCGGCACCCAGGCCCCGCCCGGACCTTCGGGTCCCGGCGGTCCCGGTGGCCCGCAGGGCTTCGGCGGCCCTCCCACCCAGCCCGGTCCGGGCGGCCCCGGCCAGTCCGGCCCCGGCGGCCAACAGGGCTTCCCCGGCGACCCCGGACGACCCGGCCCCGGCGGCCCCTCCGGCCCCGGTGGCGGTCCCGGCGGTCCGCCGAACTTCGGCGCGGACCCCTCCCGCCCGGTCCCGCCGCCCCCCGGTCCGACCCCGCCCGCGGGCCCCGGCGCCACGAGCGGTGCCCCGCAGGGCTTCCCGGCGCAGGGCGCGTCCGCCCCGCCCGCCTTCCCGCAGGAGACCAACCGGCCCCAGCCGGGCGGTCCGTCCTTCGGTGGCGGCGGCGCCGACGACTGGGTCATCTCCCCGCCCTCCGGCAACGCCCCCGGCGGCCCCGGCCAGGCCGGTCCCGGCGGCCCGGGCGGTCCCGGCGGCTACGGCTACCCCCAGCCCGGCGGCACCCAGGCCCCGCCCGCGCCCCCCGGCCCGTCCTTCCCGCAGCAGCCGGCGACCTGGACGGCGACCATCGGCCCGGACCGCGAGTACTTCATGGCGATGATGCAGCGCTCCGGCCCCGAGGCCGCGGGCCTGAACCTGCCCGCCTACTCCCCCGAGCAACAGCGCACGCTCACCGGCAACCAGGTCACCATCGGCCGCCGCCGGCACTCCACCGGCGACACCCCCGACGTGGACCTGTCGGTGCCGCCGGAGGACCCGGGCGTCTCGCACCAGCACGCGGTGCTGGTGCAGCAGCCGGACGGGTCCTGGGCGGTCGTCGACCAGAACTCGACGAACGGCACCACGGTCAACGGCGCCGAGGAACCCATCACGCCGTTCGTGCCGGTGCCGCTCCAGGACGGCGACCGGGTGCACGTCGGCGCCTGGACGACGATCACGATCCGCCGCGGCTAGCGGACGGCCACGTCACCGGAGGGGCCACGCACACGGTCCCTCCGGATCGTCCAGCCACGCCCACTCCCGGTCCCCGCTGACCGTGACGCCGTACCGCTCGCGGCTCGGCTGCCCCTCGCGCTCCCACAGCGCGTACGCCTCCCGCGGTTCGAGGCTGCCGCGGCTCAGGGCCAGCAGGAAGCGGAACAGGTCGCTCTCCCGGGCCCGCCGCGGGAGACCGCTCGGGTCCGGCGGCTCCTGCTCCCGCCGGCCCGCGCCACGCAACGGCACGAAGTAGGCGGGCGTGTGCAGGAACCGCCCGTCGGCGTGCCCGGCGTCCCGCACGGTCAGGGCGATCAGGCCGGTGGCGAGCGGGCCCAGGACGCGTGCGCCGGGGCGGCACTGCGCGAGCCAGGCGGTGGGCACCGCATCCAGGGTGCAGGTGGCGATGATCCGGTCGAAGGGGGCGCGTTCGGGCACCCCGCGCGCGCCGTCGCCGGTGACGACGACGGGGTGGTACCCGGCGGCGGCCAGATGAGCTCGCGCCGCCTCGGTGATCTCCGGCTCCAGGTCGACGGTGGTGACGTGGTCGTCGCCGAGCCGGTGCGCGAGCAGGGCCGCGTTGTAGCCGGTGCCGGCACCGATCTCCAGGACCCGGTCGCCGTCCCGCACCCGCAGTTCGGCCAGCATCTTCGCCATCAGCGAGGGCTGGCTGCTGGAGGAGACGAGCTCGCCGTCGCGCAGCCGGGTGGCCAGCGGGGCGTCCGCGTAGGCCCCGCGGACCCACTCCTCCCGGGTGCGCGGGTCCGGGCTCTCGCCCCAGCGCCGCTCGTAGCCGCCCCTGACGCCGACGTAGTAGTACGGCACGAACAGGTGCCGGGACACCGCCTCGAAGGCCGCCCGCCAGGCCGGGTCGGCGGCCCAGGCCCCGCTCGCGTCGATCTCCCGCACCAGCGCGGCCCGCGCGGAGGCGGCGAGTCCGGCGAGGTCTTCCCTGTCGAGAGCGTGCGCGCCCATACCTCCACTCTGCACCCTGAGCGAGGGAGGTCCTAAGCCTTGAGTCCTCGTCCTGCCGGTCTGAGACCATGGTTGACGTGAAAGAGATCCGGCGCGGCACGCTTCAGACGCAGACCTTCTACGAGCAGGTCGGCGGGGAGGAGACCTTCCGCCGCCTCGTCCACCGTTTCTACGAGGGGGTGGCCGAGGACCCGGTCCTGCGGCCCATGTACCCCGAGGAGGACCTCGGCCCGGCCGAGGAGCGCCTCACGCTGTTCCTGATGCAGTACTGGGGCGGCCCCACGACGTACAGCGACAACCGCGGCCACCCCCGGCTGCGCATGCGGCACGCGCCCTTCGTGGTCAACCGCGAGGCGCACGACGCGTGGCTGCGGCACATGCGGGACGCCGTCGACGAACTCGGCCTGTCCGAGGAGCACGCGACCCAGTTGTGGAACTACCTGACGTACGCGGCCGCTTCGATGGTGAACACCCCCGACTGATCATCCCTCGTGCACCGTTCGTCGATCACCCCTCGGTGACCGCCGCTCACTGATTGCCGGATTCCGGTCGCGTGGTGCCGGAATCCGGTCACAATCAGGTCAAGCCCGCGCTACAGGCGCTTACCCGTGACCGGCGCCTCTGACATCCTCGCCAAAGATCTGGCACGACACGGCGGGGGGCCGGGTGACGGGGTTCGGGGGAATCGCACGTCTCGTGTTCCTGCGTGCGCGGGCGCACCGGCTGCTGCTCGCCGCCGCGCTGCTCACGGTCCTGCTCACCACGGCGGTCCTCGCGACCCTGACCGCCTACTCCGGCGCGATCGGCGACGCGGCCCTGCGCCACTCCCTCGGGGACCCGCGCAACACGGCCGACACCGCGCTGGTCGTCAAGGCCGACGTGCCCGAGGAGCGCCGCAAGGCCGCCGACAGCGCCGTACGCGACGTGGCGCGGCGGGCCTTCGACGGGCTGCCGGTGACCGTGCGGACGTTCCTGCGGTCGGGCCCGTACGCGCTGCCGCGGTCGCTCCAGCCCGAGTCCGCGCGGTCGGGGGACCCGGACCTGACCCACTTCGCGCAACTGGACCGCAGCCGGGTGCGGTTGGTCGAGGGGCGGCTGCCACGGCCGGCCGAGGGGCTGGTCGAGGTGGCGCTCCCGCAGGCCGCCGCCCGCACCCTGCACCTCGCCTCCGGCGCCCGCTTCACCCTCGCCGACCGGCTGCGCGGCCCGGCGGTACGGGTCGCGGTGACCGGCCTGTACCGGCCCGTCCGCGCGGCCGACCCGTACTGGCTCCTCGACGAGCTGCACGGCCGGGGCGTCAACAAGCTCGACTTCACGACGTACGGCCCCCTGCTCGCCGACCCCGGCGTGCTGGCCGACGGGACGGTGAGCGTCGGGACGTCCGGGTGGCTGGCGACGGCCGACTTCGCGACGGTGACCACCGCGCGGTCGGACGCGCTGCGCGGGTCGGCCCTCGCCGCGAACGCGGCCCTGCGCAAGGAGTCCTCCCTCGGCGGCGCCACGACCGCGTCGACCTCGCTGCCCGAGGTCCTCGACCGCACCGACCGCTCGCTGCTGGTCTCCCGCTCGACCCTGCTGATCGTCGCCCTCCAACTGGTGCTGCTCGCGGGCTGCGCCCTGCTGCTGGTGGCCGGGCTGCTGAGCAGCGAGCGCACCGGTGAGAGCCGGCTGCTGCTGGCGCGCGGCGCCTCCCGGGCCCGGATCGCGGGACTGGCCGCCCTGGAGGGTGTGCTGCTCGCGGCCCCCGCGCTGCTGTGCGCGCCGCTCCTGGCGGGCCCGCTGACCCGGCTGCTGGCCGGGCGGGGGCCGCTGGCCCGGATCGGGCTGCACCTGGAGGTGCCGTCGGGCGGGCGCCCGGGGGTGTGGCTGGTGGCGGGGGTGGTGGCGCTCGGGTGCGCGCTGGCGGTGACCCTGCCCGCCCTGACCTCCTCCTTCGCCCGCGGCCGGGCCGCGGGCCTGCCCGCAGCGGTGCGCGCGGGGGCGGACCTCGGGCTGCTGGCCGTGGCCGGGGTGGCGTACTTCCAGCTCAGCCGCCAGACCTCCGGTGCCGTGTCCGACGACACCTCCGGCACGCTGGGCGTCGACCCGCTGCTGGTGGCGGCGCCCGCGCTCGCGCTGCTGGCCGGGACCGTCCTGACGCTGCGGCTGCTGCCGCCGCTGGCCCGGCTCGCCGAACGCCGGGCCACCGGCGGACGCGGGCTGACCGCGGCCCTGGCGGGCTGGCAGATCGCCCGCCGCCCGATGCGCGGGGCGGGCCCGGTGCTGCTGCTGGTCCTCGCGATGGCGCTGGGCATGCTGGCCATCGGACAGGGCGCCTCCTGGGACCGTTCGCAGTCCGACCAGGCGGACTTCCGGGCCGGGGCGCCGGTGCGGGTCCTGGTGTCCGGGGACGCGGGCATCGGCCGCACCGAGCAGTACGCGGCCACCGCGGGCGTACGGCGGACCGCCCCCGCGGCCCGCTCCGAACTGCCGCTGTCCGGCAGCCGGGTGGCGACGGTGCTCGCGCTGGACACCGCGCACGCCTCGATGCTGATCCGCCCCGACCTGCACTCCGGGCCGTTCCTCCAGGGCCTCGCCCCCGAGGGCCCGACCGTGGGGGTGAGGGTACCCGCGGGCACCGCACGGCTGCGGCTGACGGCGAGCATGCGCAGCGCGGTCCCGAGCACGACGGCGCAGGTCGCCGTCACCCTGATCGACGACTACGGCACCCCCTACCGGATCCCGGCCGGCGAACTCGCCGCCGACGGCCGGACCCACCCGCTGGACGTCTACGTGTCCGGGGGCCCGCTGACCCTCACCGCCGTGGAGCTGGTGGTGTCCGTGCCGGGCGGCAAGGCCGACCGACAGCGGCTCACCGTCAGCGAGTTGACGGCCAAGGGCACCGACGGGGCGGTGCGCCGGCTCCCGCTGCCGACCGACTGGGACGCGAACTCGCAGAACGACGGGGCGAGTTCGCTGCCGGACCCCAAGACCAAACCCACCGCACCGCGGCTGAGCTCGGCAGCCGGGCGGCTGAGCGTGGCCTACGGCACGGGGTTCATCCCGTGGGACGACCAGTGGAGTTCGGGGTCGCTGACGGTCCGGCTGAAGGCCCCGCAGCCGAAGGCGCCCGGGATCACGGCCGTCGCCACCGAGAGCTTCCTGGCCTCCGCGGGCGCGGCGGTCGGGGACCTGGTCGACGTGCCGCTGGACGGCGAGACGGTGGGGGTGCGGATCGTGCGCACGATCCGGGAGCTGCCCACCGCCTCGGACAGCGGCGGGGCCCTGCTGATCGATCTGCGCACGGTGAACCGCGAGTTGCAGGAGCGGTCCGGGGGCGGTGTGGAGCCGACCGAGTGGTGGCTGTCGACGGAACCGGGTGCCTCGGACGAGGTCGCGGCGGCACTGCGGGCCCGGCCCGACATGGACCCCGCGCAGGTCGTGGTGCGGGACGAACTCGCCGGCCAACTGCGTGACGACCCGTTCGGGGCGGGCCCCGAGGCCGCGTTCGCCGCGGCGGCCGCGGTGGCGGCGGCGCTGGCCGCGGTCGGCTTCGCGGTGAGTTCGGCCGGGTCGCTGCGGGAGCGCGGCGCGGAGTTCGCCGTACTGCGCGCCCTGGGTGCCCCGCGGCGGCGGCTGGCCCGGGCGGTCGCCGTGGAACAGGGCGTCCTGGTGGTGCTGGCGCTGCTGGTGGGCGCGCTGCTGGGCGCGGCGCTGACCCGGGCGGTGGTCCCGCTGATCGTGCTGACGGACGAGGCGACCCGGCCGGTCCCGCGGGTCCTGGTCCAGCTCCCGCTCCCGCAGGCGGCCGCGCTGCTGGCGGCGGTGGCCCTCGCCCCGCTCCTGGTGACGGCGGCACTCGCGCTGCGCCGGGCGGATCCGGCGCGGGCACTGCGTGAGGGGGGTGAGTGAGGTGAGGTTCTTCAGGAGGGCCGAGCCGGGAGTCCCCGGGGCGACCGTGCCCTGGGTGCGCACCCGGCTGCGGACCGCGCCCGGCACCGCGTTCTGGCTGGCGCTGCTGGTCGCGCTGACCGCTTGCCTGGCGGCCGCGTTCCCGCGGGCCGTCGACCGGTACGAGGACTCCGGACTGCGCGCGGCCGTCGAGCAGGCCCGCCCCGACCGGACCAGCGTCCAGGTGTACGCCCCGCCGCCGTCCGTGATGCTGACGCCGCCCGAGCGGGAGGACGTGCTGCGCCCTGCCCTGCTGGCCCGGCAGTACGCCAAGGTCCGCGCCGAGGTCCCGCCTGCGCTCGCCCTCGACAGCGACCAGTCGGCGTACGGTGTGCGCACCACCCTGGACATCCCGGTGCCGGACCCGTGGCTGCCGAGGCCGACCGGCAAGCCCGCGGAGGTCACCCTGGTCGCCCAGTCGGGTCTCGGCGCCCACACCTCGGCCGTCCGGGGACGGCTGCCGCGCGCGGCGGCGGACATCACCTCCGCCGCGCCCGAACTGGAGGCGGCCGTCAGCGTCGAGACGGCCAAGTCCCTGCACATCAAGGTCGGTTCGGTGCTTCACCTGCCCGCGGCCGGCCGCACCCTGCCCGTCCGGGTCACGGGCGTCGTCACCCCGCGCGACCCGAAGGGCGCCTACTGGGGCACCCGGCCCATCCTGCGCTCCCCGTCCCTGATCCGGGAGCCCGCGCCGTCCGTGGACATGCACTGGCTCGGCGCCCTGCTGATCGCCCCCGAGGCGGCCCCGGCCCTGCTGGCCACGCCGGGCCGCCCGGAGCGCTACTGGCATCTGGCGCCCTCCGAGGACGTCCTCCGGGCCCGCGACACCCCGGCCCTGCGGTCCGCGCTCGCCTCCCTGGAGGCCGGCCCGGCGCTGCGGAAGACGCGCCTGCGGATCGACGGCCCGCCGACCGAGCTCACGCAGATCACCGGGCAGACCGAGATCCTCACCGACCTCGACGAGGTCCTCATCGCCTACGACCGGTTCCGTGCGGGGGTCGCCCCGCTCGTCGCGGTCGCCGCGTTCGGCACCGGCACGGTCGCCGCCGTCGTCCTCCTGATGGCGGGCGGCCTCACCGCCGAACGCCGGCGCACCGAACTCGCCCTGCTGCGCGCCCGTGGCGCCTCCCTGCGCGGTCTCACCGCCCGCCTCCTCGCCGAGACCGCGGTGGTGGCCGTCCCGGCGGGCGCCCTGGGTCTGGCCGCCGCGCTCGTCGCGGTCCCCGAGGGCCGCCCGCGGTACGCGGTCGCGGCCGCCGCGGCGGTCACCGCCGTCACCTGCGCGGCCCTCCCCCTCCGCGCGGCGGCCGCCCACCGCGTGGTCCGCCTCCACACCGGCCGCGAGGACATCGCGGCCGTACGGCCGTCCCGGCGCCGTGCCGTCGCCGAGCTGACCCTGCTGGTGCTGGCGGTCGGAGCGGTGGCGTCGCTGCGCCGCCGGGGCACGTCCGGCGGGTCCGACGACCTGGTCTCGCTGGCGCCGGTGCTGGTGGGCGTGATCGCCGCGCTGGTCCTGGTCCGCCTGTACCCGCTGCCGCTGCGGGGCCTGGCCCGGCCTGCCGCCCGGCTGCGCGGTGTCCTCGCCCATCTGTCCCTGGCCCGGGCCGGCCGCACCTCGGCCTCCGCCGTCCTGCCGCTGCTCGCCCTGCTGACCGCCCTGACCACGGCGGCCTTCGGCGGCTCGGTCCTCGCGGGCGTGGCGGAGGCCCGCGACCACGCGGCCCTCCTCGCGGTCGGCGCCGACGCCCGCGTGGAGACCTCGACGCCCCTCCCGTCGGGGCTGCCGGACCGACTGCGCAGGTCACCGGGGGTGAGCGAACTGTCCGCGGTGAGCGTCACCTACGACGCCAAGCCGGAGAACGGGGCACAGTCGCTGCCGCTGGTCGGGGTGGACCCCGCGGACTACGCGGCCCTGTCGTCCCGGACGGACATCGGCGCCTTCACGGCGGCCCGGCTGCGGGACGAGGCCCCCGGCGCCACGGTCCCGGCGCTGGCCTCCACGGCCACCGCCCGGACGTACGGCACCCGGCCCTTCCCGGTCCTCCTCCCGGACGGCAGCTCGGTCACCGTCCGCATCACCACCGTCCTGAACCGCACCCCCGCGGTGGCGGGCACGGACTTCCTGGTCGTGAACCGCGCGGCGCTGAACCCGGCGACCGCGCGGCCGACGGCCCTGCTGCTGACGGGCCGGGACCTGGACGGGGCCGCGCTGCGCGAGGCGGCCCCCCGGGCGGCGTCCGTGCACCTGCGGTCCGAGGAACGGCGGCGCTACGCCGACTCCCCGCTCCAGACCGGCGCGGAGGGCGTCTACGCGACGGCCGTCGCGGCCGGCACCGGATACGCGGTCCTGGCCCTCCTGCTGTCCCTGTTGCGCACGGCCCCCGAACGCACCGCCCTGCTGGCCCGCCTGCGCACCATGGGCCTGACCCGGGCGGCGGGCCGCCGCCTGCTGATCCTGGAGTCCCTGCCCCAGGCGGTCTTGGCCGCGCTGGGCGGCGCCCTCACGGGCTGGGCCGCCATCCACCTCCTGTCCCCCGGGATCGACCTGACCGCCATCGCCCTGCCCGCGGCCGAACCCGCCGACGGCGGAGCGCGGTTGCGCACGGACGTCCTCTCCCTGGCGATACCGGCGGCGGGAGTGCTGCTGCTCGCGGTGGGGATGGGGATCGGCCAGGCGTGGTGGTCGGGAAGACGGGGATCGGTACAGGAGTTGCGGGCGGGGGACGCGAGATGAACGACTCCGCGTGGGCGGGACCACGGGATGAGCGACTCCGCGGCGGCAGGGGACGCGAGATGAACGACCTCGCACGGGCGGCGACCACCCCGGCGGCAGGGCCGCCCCCGGACCACGGCACCCGCCCGACGGCACAGCGCGGCACATCGACAGGCGCCCCCTCAGGAGACGGCCAGTGACCACGAACCCCACCCTCACCGACCTCGCCCACAAGGCGACCCGGTTCCGCGACCGCCCCGCCTACGGCCACGACGCCCTGATCACCTGCGACCGGCTCGTCCGCATCTTCACCACGGACGGCGTCGAGGTCCAGGCCCTCCAGGGTCTCGACCTCCTCGTCCGGGAGGGCGAACTCCTCGCCCTCGTGGGCGCGTCCGGCAGCGGCAAGTCCACCCTCATGAACATCCTCGCCGGACTGGACACCCCCACCGCCGGCGCGGCCAGGGTCGCGGGCCACGACCTGCTGACCATGACGGCGAAGGACCGCCTGGCCTACCGCCGCAGGACGGTCGGCTTCGTCTGGCAGCAGACCTCCCGCAACCTGCTCCCCTACCTCACCGCCACGCAGAACATCACCCTGCCCATCCAGCTCTCCGGCTCCCGGACACCCCGCCGCGCCCAGACCGAACGCGCCCTGGAACTCCTGGAGTTGCTGGAGGTGGCCGACTGCCGCAACCGCCGCCCGCACCAGATGTCGGGCGGCCAGCAGCAGCGCGTGGCGATCGCCGTGGCGCTGGCCAACAGCCCCGCGGTCCTGCTGGCCGACGAGCCGACGGGCGAACTCGACTCCCAGACCGCGGAACAGATCTTCGCCGCGTTCCGCACCGCCAACGAGCAGCTCGGCACGACGATCGTGATCGTCACCCACGACCAGGCGGTGGCGGGCGAGGTCCGCCGCGCGGTGGCCATCAGGGACGGCCGCACCTCCACGGAGGTCCTGCGCCGCAGTCAGGTGGACGCGGCGACGGGCGACGAGACCCTGGTGGCGAGGGAGTACGCGATGCTCGACCGCGCCGGCCGCCTCCAGCTCCCGAAGGAGTACACCGAGGCACTGGGCATGCGCGACCGGGTCGCGTTGGAACTGGAGCCGGACCACATCGGCGTGTGGCCGGACGACAGCGACCGGGACTGACGGCCGGTCAGCGCACGCTGACCCCGAGCGCCCCCAGTCCCCCCTGGCGTACGGCGATCGAGCCGTACGGCGTGCGCAGCCGCAGCCACGCTCCCGAGGCGAACAGCGCCGCCTGGCTGCTGGGCAGCAGGAAGCCGAGCGACTGGGCCGCGTGCACGGCCCGGACGGGCAGCCGGGTGTCCCCCACGGTCCGGGACCAGATCTCCCGCCCGATCCGGTCGAGTTCGGCCCGGGTACGCGCCTCGGGGCCCAACTCCTCGGTGCGGGAACGGAATTCGGCGACCCCGGCGTGGACGAGCGCCCGCAGCGTCTCCGGCTCCGGCAGCCCGGGCGCCTCCTGCCATCCGCCGCGCGGCGGCAGCACTCCGGCCCACGGCGGGCCGGTCACCGCCGCCGGCACGACAGCCGTGCCGGCGCTCTCGTCGACGGACTCCAGGAGCTCGCCGGCGGACACGGTCACGTCGAGCGTGACGTCGAGCCCGTTCTCGTACGGCTTGGCCAGGCGCACCGCGCGGATCGCCAGCACCTCGAAGGACGGCGGCCGTCCGAAGACGGCGAGCGCGGTGCCGGTGCCCTGGAGGCGCACCGCGGCCGAGCGGTCGTAGTGGAGCAGCCGGGAGAGGAAGGCGGCGAGGTCCGCGGCCTCCCCCTCGTCGGCGAGGTGGAGCACCGTCATGCGGCGACGGCCTCCTCCTCGTCGTCGTCCCGGTACCCCTCGAGGAACTCCCGTTCCTCCGCGGTGATCCGGCGCGGCCGCTGGGCCGGGAAGTCGAACGGCACTATCACCGTCGAGGCCCGGACGTACACCTCGTCGCCGTCCTTCACCTCGTAGGCGATGGTGAAGGAGGCCGCTCGGATCTCGGTGACCCACAGCTCGATGTCCACCGGCGCGTGCCGGTGGACGAGCTGCCGCTTGTAGTCGATCTCATGGCGTGCCACCACGGACCCCTGCTGGAAGTCCTTCTCCGGGCGGAACAGGAAGTCGATACGGGCTTCCTCCAGGTAGCGGAGGAAGACCACGTTGTTGACGTGGCCGTACGCGTCCATGTCCGCCCAGCGCAGCGGGCAGCGGTAGATGTGCCGCAAGATCAGCCCCGGGTCAGCTTCTTGTAGGTGGCGCGGTGCGGACGCGCGGCGTCCGGGCCGAGCCGCTCGATCTTGTTCTTCTCGTACGACTCGAAGTTGCCCTCGAACCAGAACCACTTGGAGTCGCCCTCGTAGGCGAGGATGTGGGTGGCGACCCGGTCCAGGAACCAGCGGTCGTGGGAGACGACCACAGCCGCGCCCGGGAACTCGAGGAGCGCGTTCTCCAGCGAGCCGAGGGTCTCGACGTCGAGGTCGTTGGTCGGCTCGTCGAGGAGCAGCAGGTTGCCGCCCTGCTTGAGGGTGAGCGCGAGGTTGAGGCGGTTGCGCTCACCGCCGGACAGGACACCGGCCGGCTTCTGCTGGTCCGGGCCCTTGAAGCCGAAGGCCGAGACGTACGCCCGGCTCGGCATCTCGACCTGGCCGACGTTGATGTAGTCGAGCTCGTCGGAGACGACCGCCCACAGCGTCTTCTTCGGGTCGATGTTCGCGCGGCTCTGGTCGACGTACGAGATCTTGACGGTCTCGCCGACCTTGATGGTGCCGGAGTCCGGCTCCTCCAGGCCCTGGATCATCTTGAAGAGGGTGGTCTTGCCGGCGCCGTTGGGGCCGATGACACCGACGATGCCGTTGCGCGGCAGCGTGAAGCTCAGGTCGTCGATCAGGACCTTGTCGCCGAAGCCCTTGCTGAGGTTGCTGACCTCGACGACGACACTGCCGAGCCGCGGGCCCGGCGGGATCTGGATCTCCTCGAAGTCCAGCTTCCGCATCTTGTCGGCCTCGGCGGCCATCTCCTCGTAGCGCGCGAGACGGGCCTTGGACTTGGCCTGACGCCCCTTGGCGTTGGACCGCACCCACTCCAGCTCTTCCTTGAGCCGCTTGGCGCGCTTGGCGTCCTTGGCACCCTCGACCTTGAGACGGGTCTGCTTGGTCTCCAGGTACTTGGAGTAGTTGCCCTCGTAGCCGTGCAGGCGGCCGCGGTCGACCTCGCAGATCCAGCCGGCGACGTTGTCCAGGAAGTACCGGTCGTGGGTGACGGCCACGATGGTGCCCTCGTACTTGGCCAGGTGCTGCTCCAGCCAGTTCACCGACTCGGCGTCGAGGTGGTTGGTGGGCTCGTCGAGAAGCAGCAGGTCAGGCGCTTCGAGCAGCAGCTTGCACAGGGCCACGCGGCGCTTCTCACCACCGGAGAGGTTGGTGACGGGCCAGTCGCCGGGCGGGCACCCGAGCGCGTCCATGGCCTGCTCGAGCTGCGCGTCGAGGTCCCACGCGTTGGCGTGGTCGAGCTCCTCCTGGAGCTTGCCCATCTCGTCGAGCAGCGCGTCGGAGTAGTCCGTGGCCATGAGCTCGGCGATCTCGTTGAACCGGTCGAGCTTGCCCTTGACCTCGGCGACGCCCTCCTGGACGTTCTCCAGGACGGTCTTGTCCTCGTTCAGCGGCGGCTCCTGCAGCAGGATCCCCACGGTGTAGCCCGGCGACAGGAAGGCATCGCCGTTCGACGGCTGCTCCAGCCCCGCCATGATCTTCAGAATGGTCGACTTACCGGCACCGTTCGGGCCGACCACACCGATCTTCGCGCCAGGCAGGAAGTTCAGCGAGACGTCGTCAAGGATGACCTTGTCGCCGATTGCCTTGCGCGTCTTGCGCATGGTGTAGATGTACTCAGCCAAGAGAAACCGTCCGGCAGCTTGAAATCTGGCAGTGGGCAGATACACCCCATCTTGCCTGAGGTCCACCCTCGGGTGGTAACCCGTTCGGCCGGGGGGCTGTGACCTGGGGTTTCCCGACCGTCGGCGGTGGCTCGACGGTCACTGTCCGTTGCCGTGGCGCGGCCCAGGGGGCGCCGGACGGCCCAGGGACGGCGGCCCGTGAACCCGCCGCCACCCGCCGGGCGTCGGATCAGTCCTCGCCCCTGCGCATGGCCACCAGCACAGCCGCGCCCACGGCCACCGCCCCCACCGCTCCCGCTGACCGCATCAGCCCCCGGGACGTGCCCACCGACAGCACCGACCACCGGGACCGGGCCGACAGCAGCGACGCCGTGCTCAGCCAGGAGCCTCCGGAGATCAGGGACAGTGCCGAACCGATCGAGCCCACGGACAGGGCGCTGCCGATCGAGCCGACCGACAGGGCCGAGCCCACGGAGCCGATGGACAGCACCGAGCCCACCGAGCCGATCGACAGGACCGAGTCCCGGGACCACAGGGACAGCACCGAGTCCGAGGAGGTGTGACGCGCCGACGATGCGGAGGGCTTGGTCATGACGCCATTCTGCCCGGCCCGGCCTCTCCCGTTCAGTCCTGTGCGCCGTTCTGCTTCCTGCCGGTGATCACGAGGGCCGCGCCCCCGATCACCACCAGGGCGATGGCGGTACCGGCGATCAGCGGGGTGGTGGCGGAGCCGCCGGTCTCGGCGAGGTTGACGTCGGTGGTGGGGACGGCCACCGTGGCGGGGCTGGGCTCGCTGAGCGTCTGGGTCGTGGTGCCCGTCTCACTGCTGCGGGTGCGGCAGTCGAGGACACCGGTGAAGCGCTTGGACAGGCCGTCGGGTCCGGTGATCGTGAAGTCGTACGCCTGGTCCTCCTGGAGCGGGACCGTGACCGTGCGGGTCTCGCCCGCCGCGATGACGTACTCCGTGCCCATCAGCTCGAACGCGAACTCCTCGTCGCCCTCGTTGACGGCTGTGATGTCCAGGCCGCTCTCGGCGCAGTTCCGCGCCGCGGACAGGGCGGGGACGGCGCCCGCCTTCGCCCAGGACGCGCTCGCCGCGGCCGAGACCGTCGACTCGCTGGAGCCGGCGAGGATCTGGGTCTGGCTGCGGCTCTCGGAGGCGAACGCCCGGCCGACCGGCACGGTGGTCGAGGCCTGCACGGTCAGGTCGGCCGAGCCCGCCGCCGCGTCCTCGGGGACGTCGAAGTAGAGCTCGCTGCCGTTGCTCACCGAGGTCACCGGGTTGCCGTCCTTGCCGACGATCCGCACGCCGCTGGTGGCCGCGTCCGCCGGCGGGGTGACCGTGGCGCCGGCCGCGTTGGTGTGCACCGTCACCGGGCCGAGCAGCTCGCCGGGGTGGCCGGAGACCGCGGGCGGGTCGAGCGTCAGGGACGCCGTCGGCTCCGCGGCGTCACGGGCGCTCTTCTCCAGGTAGTCCGCGAGCTTCTCGGCCTGCGGGTCGGCGGCGTCGACCTTCGCGTGGTCCGAGTAGCGCCAGATCGCCACCTGGGTGCCCGCCGCCGCGTCCTGCTCGGTCAGGCCCGAGGCGACACCGGCCTTGGCGGCGAGCGCCGCGAGATCGTTGACCTGCGGATAGGAGTTCTGCAGGATCCAACGGATCCGGCCGGCGTCCTTGTTGGCCCCCAGCGAGGTGCCGCTCCAGTCGGTCTCGTGGTACTTGGCGTCCTTCTGCGTGGGGTTGTAGAGGTCGACGCAGTAGGTCTGCAGAGTGCCGCCGCCCTCGACGGACATCTCGAACAGCCCGGCGGACACCTGGAGATCGCCGTCGGCGGCGTGTATCACCGCATCACCGTAGGTCTTCAGGCCCCCTATGGTGGCGGTCGCCCCTCTCTGGTTCTGCGCCGCCCCGTCCGCCGCCGCCGGGCCGGCGACGGCGACCGTCGCACCGGCGGCGAGCAGGCCGGAGACGAACGTGACGGCCGCGAGGCGAGCCGCCCCACGTCCGCGCACGGACAGCGCAGAGAACGCAGAAAACACGGAATTCCCCTTCGAGCAGGACCCGTTGTCGAGCGGGGTGGCGGTCCCACCAGCAGAATCAGTAGCCCCGGGAGCTGTGTTCGGCATCCTAGGGACGCGGCCGCCCCCCTCTTCCCGAGGATGCGGTCGGAAGATCGATCCGACTCGGAATCGTTATCGCCAGGAGCTTTGACCCGTCTGGCTTATCGACAAGTCGACCGGCGACATCCGGAGCGCATGCGCCGATAAGCCGCACTTCGGTCAGCCCTGCCGCGTCCCCGGCCGCCGTCACGTCACCGCGACGGGCTCCTCCCGGTCCGCGGCCTCGCCCGGCGGTGTCTCCCAAGCGGGCTCCGGCTGCGCGGACGCGCCCGCGGCGGCCTGCTCCGGGCGCTGGGTGCGCCGGAAGGCCGAGGTGCCGCGCGCGAGGTCGTGGCCGATCGCCACGGCGTCGATGTCGGCCGAGGTCCAGGCCGGCTGCCCCTCGCGCACCTCCGACCGCACCTTCAACCGGCCCTGCACGACCACCGGATCACCCAGGTTGATCGACCCGGCCACGTTCGTGGCGAGCTGGCGGTTGGCCCACACCGTGAAGAAGTTGGTGTGCCCGTCCGTCCATTCGTTCTTCTCGCGGTCCAGGTACCGCGCCGTCGCCGCGAGCCGGAACCGCACCGACGCACCCGTCGCCAGCTCCCGGTACACCGGCTGTGTCGCCACGTTGCCCACCGCGCAGATCATGGTCTCGTTCATCGCTGGAACCCCTCCCGGACATGCGTACGGGCCCGTCCCGTACGGCTGCTGCCTGCGCGCCGACCGCGTCACCGCGATCGCCGCGACACCAGACTGCCTCCGCCGGGCCGAGCCCGCCGCGCCCTGTGGACCGCCCCCGGGCTGTGGAGAACTCCGCCACCCGAACGAGGGCTTCCGCCCGAGGGACCGTCCTTCACCCCACTCCGACCTTCACCCCACTCCGACCTTCACCCCACTCCGACGACCTTGCCGTACTGCTCCCGGACCTCCCGGTACCGCAGCAGCTCCGCCGCCACCGGGTCCAGCACCCGTGCCCGTCCGCACCCGGACGCCGCTTCCCTGAGCCGCCGTTCCGCCTCCACGCCGTAGCGCCGCGCGGGCCCCCGCGCCGCCATCCGGCAGCTCCACTCGACGAGCGGGCCGCCGACGATGCCGGCCACCATCAGCAGCACCGGGACACCCAGGTTGGGCGCCATGACCCCGACGATCTGGCCCACCAGCCAGAGCCCGCCGACGATCTGGAGCAGCGTCATGGAGGCCTGCGCGAGCACGGCCACCGGCCACCACCCGGGACGCGGCGGTCGGCCCGGCGGCAGCCCGGCCCGGGCCGTCAGCTCGTCCAACGCCTCCGCCAGCCCCTGGGAGCCGCGTACGGCCGCCTCCCGCACCGCCTGCGCCCACGGCGCGGGCAGGCCGGCCGAGGCCCGGTCGGCGAGCGTCCGTACGGCGTGCTCGACCCGCTGCCGCGCGGTCGCCTCCTCGTCGGGCTGGGCGCGCAACGGCAGCCGCCCCGTGGCCGGTTCGCACCGGTCCTGGTACCAGCGCCACAGCCGCAGCCAGGGCGTCCCGCACGCGCGGTTGGCGTTGCGCAGCCAGGCGCGCTCGGCCGCCTCGCCCGCCGCGGTGGCGCCGACCGCGTCCGCGAGGCGGGCGGCGAAGTCGTCGCGCGCCGCCTCGCTCAGCCCGGTGCGCCGGCCCGTCGTGTAGACGGGTCGCAGCCGCCAGGCCGCCGCGTCCACGTCGGCCGCGATCCGCCGCGCCGGCGCTCCGCGCTCCGTCACGAACTGGCCCAGCGCCTCGCGCAGTTCCCCGACACCGTCCCCGGTGAGCGCCGACACCGCGAGCACGGTCGCGCCCGGTTCGCCGTACTCGCCGAGGGCGATCCCGTCCTCGTCCAGCAGCCGCCGCAGATCGTCGAGGACCTGCTCGGCGGCCTCCCCGGGCAGCCGGTCGATCTGGTTGAGGACGACGAACATGACCTCCGCGTGGCCCGCCATGGGCCGCAGATAGCGCTCGTGCAGGATCGCGTCGGCGTACTTCTCGGGGTCGACGACCCAGATGACGGCGTCCACGAGGGCCAGCACCCGGTCAACGTGCTCGCGGTGCTGGACCGCCGCGGAGTCGTGGTCGGGCAGGTCGATCAGGACGAGCCCGCGCAACTGCGCCTCCGCCTCGGCGCTCTGGAGCGGGCGCCGCCGCAACCGGGGCGGGATGCCGAGCCGTTCGATGAGGGTCGCCGAGCCGTCGCTCCAACTGCACGCGATCGGCGCGGCCGTGGTGGGCCGGCGCACGCCGGTCTCCGAGATGGCCACTCCGGCGAGCGAGTTGAACAGTTGCGACTTGCCGCTGCCCGTCGCCCCCGCGATGGCGACGACGGTGTGCTGCCCGGAGAGCCTGCGCCGGGTGGCCGCCTCGTCCAGGACCTGCCCGGCCTCGGCGAGCGTGCGGCTGTCGAGCCGGGCCCGTGAGAGCCCCACGAGTTCGCGCAGCGCCTCCAGACGGGAGCGCAGGGGGCCGTCGTAGGTGAGCGGCGCGGGCGGCGGGGCGTTGGTCCCGCGGGCCTCCACGGCGGTGGTCTGCTCGCTCTCGGCGGTGACCCGGCGGGCGATGAGCCCGTCGTCCCAGGCACCCCCGGACTCGGCGTCGTCCTGCTCCCCGGTCGCTTCCACGGCCTCCCCGCGCGCAGACGCCCGACCGGCGTCCCCGCGCGCAGGCGCCCGGCCTGCGTCCGCCCGCGCGGAACCGGAGTCGGCATCCGCCCGCCGGTCCGCCCGCGCCCTCTTCACGCGCGCGTGCCCGTCCTTCCCGCTGTCGTCCGCCACCGCGTCACCCACCGATTCCTCGACCCGCTCTTTCCCGTTCCCGGACGTGGTGTCCCCCGCCCGCTCCGTGTGGTCCTGATCCGTGACGGCGGTCATCGGTCACCTCTCCTTCTGCAGTACGGACAGCGCGGCGATGAGTTCGGCCTGGGGTTCGGGGTGGACCTCGAGTGCGTCCAGCGGGGCGAGCCGGCGTTCGCGTTCGGCGTGCACGACCCGGTCGAGGTGCTCGGCGAGCAGCCGTCCGCCCCGGTCGCGCAGCCGCAGGGCCCCGTGGGCGCCGATCCGTTCGCCGAGCCCCTCGCCGGCGACCCGGGCCCGGCGGCCGCCGAGCAGCGCGGTGGCGACGAGGGCGGCGACCGTCTCCGGGTCGGGCGCGACCCCACGGTCGAGGTCGCGGATCTCCTCTTCGGCGTACTCCTCCAGCTCCCGCCGCCAGCGTCGTACGGCCATCCCGATCCGGTGCTCGGCGCTCTCCGGGCCGGGGTCGCGCTCCGTCAGTTCCGGTGCCGCCGCGGCCGGTTCGCGCCGCCAGGCCTCGTCCACGCGTTCGTCGGCGGCCGTGACGGCGCACAGCAGGAGGGCGCCCAGGCTCTCCACCAGCGCGTCCAGGAGCTCTTCGGCGGTGCAGTCGAGGGGGAAGGCCCGCCAGCGCTTGAGGGCGTCACCGGCGAGCACGGCACCGGCCTGGAGCCGCCCCCGCACACGCGCGTACTCGCTGTCGTACGCCCCCTCGACGGCGGCGGTGAGCCGCAGTGCGGCCGAGTACTGGGCGGCGGCCGCCCCGGCCAGTTCGGGCATCCGCGACTTGAGGGAGGCCAGCACACCGTTGGCCGTACGGGCGACAGCGTGGTGCCGGGCCGCGGGGTCCTGCACCTGGTGGACGAGCCAGGTGCGCAGCGAGGCCACGGCGGTGGCCGGCAACAGCCCGCCGCCCCAGGCCGACTCGGGCAGCTCCGGCACCGTGAACCGGGGGACCTCGCCGAGGCCCGCCTTGGTGAGCAGGGCGCCGTACTGGCGCGAGACCTCGGAGACGACCTGGTGCGGCACCCGGTCGAGGACGGTCACCAGGGTGGCGTCGTACTCCTTGGCGGTGCGCAGGAGATGCCAGGGCACGGCGTCGGCGTAGCGGGCGGCCGTGGTGACCATGATCCAGATGTCGGCGGCGCAGATGAGCTCGGCGGCCAGGACGCGGTTGTCGGCGACGAGGGAGTCGATGTCGGGCGCGTCCAGGAGCGCGAGGCCCGGCGGGAGGGTGTCGGCGGTCTCGACGCGCAGCACGCGCGCGGGGTTCTCGCCGGGCAGCAGGAGTTCGTCCGGCTGCTCCCCGTGGGGCACCCACACGCGCGTGAGGTCGGGCAGTACGCGCATTCCGCTGAACCAGTGATGGTCCTCCGGATGGCAGACCAGTACGGGTGTCCGCGTGGTCGGCCGCAGGACGCCCGCCTCGCTCACCCGGCGTCCCACAAGGGAGTTGACGAGGGTCGACTTGCCGGCCCCGGTGGAACCGCCCACCACGGCCAGCAGGGGCGCTTCGGGGTCCCGCAACCGGGGCACCAGATAGTCGTCGAGCTGGGCCAGCAGCTCGTCACGGTTGGCACGCGCGCGTGGCGCCCCCGCCAGGGGCAGCGGAAAGCGTGCGGCGGCGACACGGTCGCGCAAGGCGGACAGTGCGTCGAGAAGCTGAGGCCGTACGTCCAAGGTCACCACATGTGAAGAATGCCCAATTTTAGGGGAATTCTGAAGCATATGACCATGTCTGCGCGCCGACCGGACACAAGGGACGGAAGGGATGACTGGGACGGAGGCATAGTCCAGGCATAACGAGTGCACAACACCCGGTGCGCCAGGCGCCAAAAGCGATGCACGATTCGTACCTGCCTGCGATTATCAGGACCGCTTCACTGAACCTCCACATCGAGCCACGGAGGCGAAGCAACAGGGACAAGGTCGTGGGAGCCCTATCCTTGTCCCCGGCAACGTCACGGAACGGCCCACACCCGGGCACCCAAGACAGGAGCCACCACACCCGGCCCCCGTAGCTCAGTGGATAGAGCAGGCGCCTTCTAAGCGCTTGGCCGCAGGTTCGAGTCCTGCCGGGGGCGCACACACCTTCTGACCACGCGTTCCGGGCAGAGGGTCTTTTCATGTCCGCCCCGGGCCGACGAGATCACGCGCCCCTCCCGCTGTCAGTGCCGCGGCGTAGAGTCGATCACCCTGACCGGATCAAGCAGGGGAAGGGCCGCCATGCGTCTGCGCTGTGCCGTGCTCGACGACTACCAGCGGTCGGCGACCCGGCTCGCCGACTGGTCACCGCTCGCGGACCGGGTCGACGTCGTCGCGTACGACACCCACTTCGCCGACGAGGAAGCGCTGGCCGCCGCCCTCGCCGACGCCGACATCGTGGTCACCCTGCGCGAGCGCGTCCCCTTCCCCGCCTCCCTCCTCGCCCGCCTGCCCCGGCTGAAACTGCTCGTCGCCTCCGGCATGCGCAACTCCGTCATCGACTACACGGCCGCCGAGGCGCACGGGGTCACCGTCTGCGGGACGGCGAGTTCGTCGACCCCGCCGGTCGAGCTGACCTGGGCGCTGCTGCTCGGCCTGGCCCGCGGGATCGTCGACGAGAGCAACGCCCTGCGCGCGAACGGCCCCTGGCAGTCCACGGTCGGCGCCGACCTGCACGGCCGCCGCCTCGGACTGCTCGGCCTCGGAAAGATCGGCGGCCGGGTGGCACAGGTCGGGCTCGCCTTCGGCATGGAGGTCAGTGCCTGGAGCCGCAACCTCACCCGGGAGCGCGCCGACGAGGTCGGCGTCCACCTCGCCGACTCCAAGGAAGAGCTGCTCGCCGAGAGCGATTTCGTCTCCGTCCACCTCGCCCTCGGCGACCGCACCCGCGGTCTGCTCGGCGCCGCCGAACTCGCCCTCCTCAAGCCCACCGCCTACCTGGTCAACACCTCCCGCGCGGCGATCGTCGACCAGGACGCGCTCCTCGCCGCCCTGCACGAGGGCCGGATCGCCGGCGCGGGCGTCGACGTCTTCGACACCGAGCCCCTGCCCGCCGACCACCCGATGCGCACGGCGCCGCGCCTGCTCGCCACCCCGCACCTCGGCTATGTCTCGCAGGCCAACTACGCGACCTACTACGGCCAGGCCGTCGAGAACATCCAGGCCTACCTGGCGGGCTCCCCCGTACGACGGCTCCCCTGACGCGGGCGGTACCCGGGCCTCCGCTTCAAGAAGGGTGATCCCCACATGAACGCCGTTACCAGGAGTGAGCCTCCGCGTTGAAGGGGAAGTGCGACGGCGCGTCCTGCCGTCGCACTCACCGAGTCAGAAGGAGAACGTGATGTCTCGCATCGCGAAGGCAGCAGGTGTCGCGCTCGGCACCGGCGCCGTGGTCATCGGCGGCGCGGGCCTGGCCCTGGCGGACGCGGGCGCCGACGGCACCGCCGTCGGCTCGCCCGGCGTCCTGTCCGGCAACGTCGTCCAGGTCCCGATCCACATCCCGGTCAACGTGTGCGGGAACACCGTCAACGTGATCGGTCTGCTGAACCCGGCCTTCGGCAATAGCTGCGCCAACGTCAGCGACAGCCACAAGGGCAACCCCGGCCCGGGTGGGCACGGCGGCTACGGCGGCTGATCGTCCGTACGCGCACCAGAGCCCCGGCACCTCGAGCGCCGGGGCTCTTCGCTGTCCGTTCCGCGTCCGCGGGCCCGCGTGGGCGCTCAGGCGTACCGGTAGATCCTGCTGACGTCCTCGAGCTGATCCGGCGTCACGTCCCACGGCGGCAGGTGCTCGTGCCGGGCCACGACCCGCTCGTGCTGGTCGCTGGCCGGCCCGGGCGGCCTGGCGGGCAGATAGCGGGCGCCGGCGTGCCGCCGCTGCCAGCGGTACCAGCACAGGTCGACGAAGGCGTGGTGCAGCCAGAACACGGGGTCGTTGACCGACGCGCCGCCCACCATGGCCCCGCCGACCCAGCGGTGCACCCGGTTGTGGTTGCGCCAGGAGACGCTGCCCCGTCCGCTCCCCCACCCCTCCAGCTTGTTGCGGAAGCCCTTGGTCACCGTGGAGTTCCAGGGCGAGACGTCGTAGACGGGGTCGGCGAGCGCCCCTTCCAGCTCGCTCCTGGTCGGCAGCGCGAGGGGAGCGGCGGCGCGCCCGAGATCCCGGGTGAGGAACTCCGCGTCGGTGATGCCCTCCGTGAGGGTCCAGTTGCCGCTCGCGTAGGCGAACGGCCCCGTCGTCACCTGGCGGTCCGAGCGCCGCCCGTTGCCGCCGAGGAGGTCCTTGGTCCAGGGCGGGGACGTCGTCGTGCGGTCCCGGGTCCAGTCCCAGTACGGCACCGTCACCGAGGAGTCCACCCGGCGCAGCGCCCGCTCCAGGTCCAGCAGGAAGCGGCGGTGCCAGGGCAGGAAGGAGGGCGCCATGTGGGCGGTCCGCAGTCCGTCCTCGCCGTCGGAGACGTAGTACTGGATGTGGGTGCGCACGAACTCGTCGTACTCACCGCGCCGTTTCAGCTCCAGCAACGCGTTCACGAACCGCCGCTTCTCGCCGGCGGTCAGGGTGCTGACGTCCTTACGCGTGTACGCCATGGTGGCCCCCCGAGTGCGTGTCGCCCGCCATGGCGTCCGTGTCGCGCAGCCGCCGCCCCGGCCCCAGTTCGTCGGCGGCCGCGCGGGCCGCCGCCAGCGGGCTCGGGTACGAGCGGTAGTGGTCGACCATGCTCAGCCAACTGCCGTCGGCACGGCGCATGAGGTGCAGCGGCCGGTCGTCCACTGTGACGTGCCACGGGCCGTCGGCGTCGACGGGGTGCCCGACGGTCGCCGTCCGCGAGCCCCGGATGCGGTGGCCGCGGCGGATCTCGTCGAAGTCGAGGGCGAGGTCCGCCGGCCGGGCGGTCCGGCGCAGGGGCCGGGAGGCGGCGACGACGGGGGCCAGCGCCATGGCCACGGCCGTGACGAGCAGTCCGCGCAGCACGTCCCGCCGCGCGGTGCGCACCGGCCGGGGTCTCACCGCCCCTGTCCCGGCTCCCGCCATTCCCCCACCGACGCTGACGACCATCGTGCACTCCTCGTCCGGTTGCGATGTACACAGCCGTAACCGTCCGAGGGCCCCCGTGGTCACTCCTGCGGTCCGGGCGGCCCGGGGAGCCACGCCGTGGACCGGGGCCGTGAGCGGTCCTACAGGCCCGGTCCCATGCCCAGGTTCGCGGCGGGCACGGTCTGCAGGACGGGGGCGAGGATGCCCGCCTGCGGGAGCTTGGTGTCCGGCAGGCCCATGTGCTCGGGGTTGGGCCGCGTCAGCGGGGCGTCCACGCTCAGGCCGGGCGAGAGGGTGCGCAGGTCGGACGTCGGGACGCCGACACCGACGTGGTCGAACTCCGTGCCGAGGACGTGCGGCACGGGCGCGCGCAGGCCGGCGCCGGGCAGGCCGCCGGTGACCGGCAACTGCGGGACGGTGCGGGCCGGGAGGAGCCGGCCCTCGACGAACTGCGGCCCGTCGGGCTTGCCCGGCCGCGGCAGCGGGATCTCGCCGTTCAGGCTCGGCAGCTCCATGTTGAGGGTCTTCTCGGCGGCTTCCAGGGGCACCGGGACGGGGACCGTGCCGACCGCGACGGCGGGCGCGGCGGCGGCGCCCATGGCGGCCGCGACGCCGGTGACGACGGCGGCAAGGGTTCCTCGGGGGGTCGACTTCATGGCAGGTGCGGTCCTTTTCAGGGTTCGGGGGCTCAACGTCCGTACCGCGTAACGATCCTGGGGCGGTCACCGGCGCAAGAATCCCCCGGGTGCCGCAGTAGTACGACGAACCGACAACGGCCGGTCAACCCGTCCAGAAGTCCCACCAGCGGGTCAGGACCAGCATCCCGACGATCCCGGTGTGCAGCACCGGGGGCACCCAGGCGAACTCGTCGAGGAACGCCCTCAGCGGGGCGGGCGCGGGCAGGAGCCGGTGGCGTACGGCGTGCGCGACGACGTACCAGAACAGCGTGATGGTGGCGACCCAGGCCAGGCAGCACCACAGGCACAGGGCGTTGATCCGGTACAGCGACTCGAACTGGAGCCACGACACGAACCCGAGCCCGAACAGGCAGCCGGCGCCGAACGCCAGCCAGTACCAGCGCGGGAAGCGGGCGCCCGCGAACAGGCCCGTGCCGACGCAGACCACGATGCCGTAGGCGACCAGGCCCAGCATCGGGTTGGGGAACCCGAAGGCCGAGGCCTGGTCGCTCTCCATGACGCTGCCGCAGGAGACCACCGGGTTGAGGCTGCACCCGGGGGTGAAGTCCGGGTCCTCCAGCAGCCTGAACTTGTCGAGCGTGATGACCCAGGAGGCCAGCAGCCCGGCCGCCCCGGTGACCACCAGCAGGAGGGCGAAGGCGCGGCTCGCGCCCACGGGTTCGCGCGGCTGGCGCCCCGGGGCGGTCACGGGGTCAGGCGCGCAGGCTGCGGGCCGGCAGCACGATGTGCGCGGCGGCGTCCAGGGTCTCGTCGGCGTTGACGAACTCGGCGAGCGCCTCCGGGTCGACGGACGCGCCCGGCTCGGCCTCGGTCCAGGCGCGGGTGGTGAAGATGAGGTAGGCGAAGCCGCGCGCCTCGATCGCCTCCAGCCACTCCGGCGGCACGGTGCACTGGACGCTGAGCCGCGGCATGGTCAGGACGGCCTGGCCCGCGACGACGAGCAGGCCGACCGGGAGACTGGGCCTGGCGATGCCGTCGACCAGCTCCCGGCCGACCGGCAGGCCGTTGTCGGTCAGCAGCCGCTCGACCGCGGCGGACGTCGCCTCCGGACCGCCCTCGGTGTTCCCGAGGGAGCAGACCAGGAGGTGGGGGATGGCGACGCCGTCCGCGTTCTCCCCGCTCCAGGGCAGTACGACGACGGTGCCCAGGTCGGCGGAGCGGAAGGGGCGGGTTTCGCTTGAGGTTGAGGTCACCGGGCGACCATAGCGACGCTCCGGGGGGCCGCCCGGGCGTTCTCACCCGAGCGGGCGATGTACCGCGGTCCGTCCACACGAACGAGGGACGGGGTCGAACAGCGCGAAGGGCCGATCCCGGGGCCTGTACGGCCACCAGGGAATCGGCCCCTTTTCCGGATGTCTCCGGGCGCCGGGAAAAGCGGATTCAGCCACCCACGGGAAGAACGCCGGCAATTCCGCCGTCGTTGTTCAGGTCCTGGGTCGCGCCTTTCACGGCGTTGAGCACGGAGCCCGTGTTCTCGGTGTCGAGCGCGTCCGACTGGTGCTGCAGCGGCATCACGTCGATGGGACCCCTGGTGAGCGCGTTCACGGCGCCGTTGAGGCTGGTGGGCGTGAGGTCGGCGCTGTTGTAGGCGAACGCGGGCGCTGCGGCACCGGCGAGGACCAGGGAACCGGCAACGACAGCAGCGGCCTTCAGGGACTTCATCGTGTTCCTTTCTTCGGCAACTCAGGTCGCCAGAGGGAATTCTGACGCCGTGCCCAACGAGTTGCGACCGGAGCGGAAACTCCTTTTATGAGTCCTCATATGAGATCCCGTCGGTCAGCTCGACGGGCCGCCCACGGGGACGCCCGGCAGGCTCGGCGCGGGCAGTCCGCCGCCGACGAGCGTCGCGGCCACGGTGTTGACGAGGCTCGTCACCGTGTCGGTGACCGCCGCGGAGACCTGAGCGGCGGCGCCCGACGTCACCGCCCGGATCAGCTCGTCGATCGCCTTCTGCAGCGCGGCGAGGGCGTCACCGATGACGTCGGCGGGGGCCGCCGTGCCGTTCCGCGTGGGCGCGGGGAGCGTGGTGGCCGACGTGCCCGCGCCCGGTGACGCCGGAGCCGTCGCGGTGGCCTGCGCGATGGCGTCCTTCACGGCGGTGCCGAGTTCGTTCGCCCGGTCGGCCGGGAGGCGGCCCTCGTCGGCCTTGAGCACGGCGTTCAGCAGGTCGGTGACCGGGGTGATCACGCCACCGAGGTTGCCGAGGCTCCTGACCTGGCCGAGAAGTGCGTCCGCGTCGGGCAGCGGCGCGTGGGCCGCGGCGTGGGCACGCTCCCGGACCGGGTCGGCGGCCAGGGCGGCCGGACCGGCCAGGCCGACCAACAGGGTCGCGCAGAGTGCGGTGGACGCGATACGCCGTGCGGGCAGACCACGCATGGGGGTTCCTTTCGGTGAGCGTCGGATCTGTGCCCACCGTGTGTTCACCCACCGTGCCCCGCAACCGATCGATCGCGCACGGTGCCGGGTCGCGCCGCATGTCACCCGGGTCGCCGCTGGTGAGTGCGGCTGTCGGGCCCGGCGCGGCGGCCCGGCGTCCGCATCCCCCGTTCGGGGAAACGCAGACCGGCCGCTCTCCCGCGTGCGAACACGGGAGGGCGGCCGGCCTACGGGGTGGCGTGTGAACGTCAGTCGTTCTCGCACTGGTTGCCGAACGCCGGGTTCAGCAGGGCGATGACGTCGACGGTGTTGCCGCAGACGTTGACCGGAACGTGAACCGGAACCTGCACGACGTTGCCCGACAGGACGCCCGGGGAGTGGGCGGCGGCGGCCTGCGCGCCACTGTCGGCGACGGCGATGCCCGCACCACCGGCGACGGCCGCGGCGGCAACGGAGGTCAGGGCCAGGCCCTTCGCGATACGCGACATGGAGAGTTGCTCCTTGGGGGTTGACACAAAACACCCGGGCGGGATGCCCGGCGTTGTGTCAACGCGCGGCGCCCGCGCGAGTTGTGCGGCCAAAGGGGTGATCTGCCCGAGCCCCGGGCGTGCGATGCCGACACGGTTGACTGATTTGACAGTAATAGTCCGGATCGTGACTAGAGTTGCGGACCTCCCGAGGCCCCCGCAGACGGCACGTCGCCCGCACGGGGCGCCGTACTTTCCCGAAAGGGCAACGCCGGTCATGCGCAATTCCCCGGGCCCACTGCCGCGCCGTGCGATCGCGGGCGTGCTCCTGCTGGCGGCCCTGTGCGCGCCGGTGCGCGCGGAAGCGACGGTGCCCGACCCGTCGGCCGCGGAGGCGCGGCGGCTCCCGTTCGCCGAGCGGTACCGCGCGACACAGCACGGCGGTGTCGTCCGCGCCGCCAACACCTCCATCACCTGCCGCGCCACCGGCGCCGGGGCCGCCGCCGCCTGCCCGACCGTACGCGCGGGCGGCAAGGGGGCCAACGGCGACTTCGACATGGTCTACGTCGACGTGGACCGCGACCCGAACACCTACAACTCCTCCCGCGCCGAGGTCCGGCTGCCCGAGGGCTCGCGGGTGACGTACGCGCGGCTGTACTGGGGCGGCAACCTGCGGGTGGGCGAGCAGAAGCCGCCGAAGGACAACGGGCGGGTGCTGGTCGCGGAGCCCGGCGGGCAGTACAAGGCCCTCCTCGCGGACACCGTGGTGGGTCACCGGGCGGCGCACGGCGCGGACGCCTTCCAGGCCTCCGCTGACGTCACGGACCTGGTCCGGGACAGCGGTCCGGGGCTGTACACGGTGGCGCAGGTCAACGTGGCCAAGGGCAGGTCGAAGGCCGGGGCGTGGGGCGGCTGGACGCTGGTCGTGGCGTACCGGAACCCGGCGCAGCCGCTGCGGCACCTCGCCCTCTGGGACGGGTTCGACGCCCTGAACTCCCGTACCGCCCCGCGGATCCGCCTGGGCGGACTGCGCCTCGCACCGAGGGGCACCGGCCGGGTGGGACTCGTCGCCTACGACGGCGACCGCGGCCGTACGGGTGATTCGTTCACCGTGTCGACCGGCCGCGGCGCGCACACCGTGCTCGTCGGTCCCGGCGGACCCCGCGACGACGTGCTGAACTCCACGATCTCCGAGGCGGGGGCGCTCGCGCCGGAGCGTGTGCCCTCCTACCCGCACACCCTCGGCTACGACTCGGACGTGTTCGAACTCGGGAACGCCCTGCGGCACGGCGGTGACCACCTGGCCTTCCGGCTCGTTTCCCAGCGGGACGCGGCATGGGCCGGCGCGCTCTTCGTCGCCGTCGACGCCCGGCAGTAGGCGCGTTCCGGCCCGTCCCGAGCCCGTCCGTGAGCGAGGAAACCGCGCAATGCACCAGTCAGCAACCGACCCCGGGCCACGGGTCCTGCACCTCACGCAACCCGTGGACGGCGGGGTGGCCCGGGTGGTGACGGATCTGGCGCGGGCCCAGGTCGCCGCCGGTCTGCACGTCACGGTCGCCTGCCCGGACAGCCCCCTCTCCGCCGAACTGCGGGCCCTGGGCGCGGACGTACGGCGCTGGGAGGCGACCCGCTCACCGGGTCCGGCGCTCGTCCGGGAGGTACGGCGGCTCACCCGGGTGGTCGACGAGGTGCGGCCCGACCTGGTGCACGCGCACAGCGCGAAGGCCGGACTGGCCGGACGGATCGCCGTGCGGGGACGGATCCCGACCGTGTTCCAGCCGCACGCCTGGTCGTTCGAGGCGGTCGGCGGCGTCACCGCCGCCCTCGCGCTGAACTGGGAGCGGCGCGGCGCGCGCTGGGCCGCGCGGACGGTGTGCGTCAGCGACGCGGAGCGCCGGACGGGGCTGCGGGCCGGGATCGCCGGGCGGTGGAGCGTGATCCCCAACGGGATCGACACCGACCGCTTCCGCCCCGCCGCCGCGGACGCCGTACGGGAGCGGCTGCTGCCCGGGGTCGATCCGGCGGCGCCGCTCGTGGTGTGCGTGGGGCGGCTGTGCCGGCAGAAGGGGCAGGACGTCCTGCTGCGGGCCTGGGACGCGGTGCTGCACCGGGTGCCGCGGGCCCGGCTGGTGCTCGTCGGGGACGGACCCGAGCGGGACCGGCTGCGCGAACGGGCCCCGCGGTCCGTGCACTTCGCAGGCGCCGTCACCGATGCCGTGCCCTGGTACCGGGCCGCCGATCTGGTCGTCCTGCCGTCACGCTGGGAGGGCATGGCCCTCGCCCCGCTGGAGGCGATGGCCTGCGGGCGGCCCGTGGTGGTGACGGACGTGGACGGCGCCCGGGAGAGCCTGCCGTCCGCTCTCGCGCCGCGCTGCCTGGTGCCCCCGGAGAACCCGGCGGCGCTGGCCGACGCCGTCGCCGCCCTCCTGCTCGACCCGTCGCTGCGCGCGTCGCTCGGCCACCAGGGGCGCCGTCACGTCCTGTCCACGCACGACGTGCGGCGCACGTCCGAGGCGGTGGCGGGCCTGTACCGCGACCTGCTCGACGCCGAGCCCGCCGCGCGCGTCGCGCCCACCGAGTACAGGGAGCCCATCCACTCGTGACCGCGGAAAGCACCGTCCCCTCTCCCGGCAAACAAGCCAGGGACCTCGGATTCTCATCCGTCTCGATCATGCCGCCGCGCGGCCCCGGCGCGGGGTTCCGGTTCCCCGCCCGGCGGCCCCCGGCGCGCCCCGTCTCCCCGGTCCCGCTGCTCACCGCGGACCTCGTCGCCGCCCTCGTGGGGGCGTTCGCGCTCAGCACCGCCCAGTGGCGGCCGCTGCTCGTGGCGGCGCTGGTGGCCGGATCGCTGCTGCTGCGCCCGCACCCGCCCCGCCAGGTGACCGGCGTCCTCGACGAACTGCCCGCCGTCTGCGCCCGGATCGCCGTCGCCTGGCTGGCCCTCGCCGCCGCGGCGGCCGCGTACGACCCGGACCGGGCGCTCTCCCCGACCACCCTCGGCGCCGGCTTCCTGCTCCAGTCGGCGGTGGCCTGCGCGGGCCGCGGCACCGTGCGCCGGCGCCAGCGCCTCGCCCGGCTCACCCGGCCGCGCGCCGCGCTCGTGATCGGCCCGGCGGGGACCGCGCAGCGCGTGGCCGCCGCCGTGCTGCGCCATCCGGGCTGCGGGGTCCGCCCGGTGGGCATCGTGACCGAGCAGCCCGACGGCGGCGAGGGGCTGCCCGTGCTCACCACCGGCGAGGAGGTCGAGCGGGCCCTCATCCAGAACGGCGTACGGGACGTCCTGACCGTGCACCCGTCCGTACGGTCCCGGCAGGGCCCGCTGCTGCGGGCGCTCGCCGAGTCGGGCTGCGCGGTGTGGGAGATCGACGCGGAGTCGCCGTCGTACGAGATGCGCGAACAGCTCGCCGGGTTCTCCTGCCGGCGTCTGGTCATGGGGTCCCGGCGGCGGGGCAGCGCAGGCAAGCGGGCGCTGGACGTGGTCGTGTCCGGGACGCTGCTGCTGCTGATCAGCCCGCTGCTGCTGGTGTGCGCGGTGGCGCTGCGGCTGAGCGGCGGGCCCGGCGTGGTGTTCCGGCAGGAGCGCATCGGCAAGGACGGCAAGCCGTTCACGCTGCTGAAGTTCCGCACCCACCGGCCGGTCGACGCCCATGAGGCGGCGACCCGCTGGAGCGTGGCGAACGAGCACCACATGCCGTGGCTGTGCCGGTTCCTGCGGCGCACCTCCTTGGACGAGCTGCTCCAGTTGTGGAACGTCCTGCGGGGCGACATGAGCCTGGTCGGCCCGCGGCCCGAACGACCCTACTTCGTCACGAAGTTCAGCCAGACCTACCCCGGTTACGCGGCCCGCCACCGGATGCGCACCGGGATCACCGGCCTCGCGCAGATCCACGGGCTGCGCGGGGACACCTCGATCGAGGACCGCTGCCGGTTCGACAACGCGTACATCGACAACTGGTCGCTGTGGCAGGACATCTGCATCCTGCTGCGCACCGCGGCCGCGCTCGTGCGTCCGACGGGGAGCTGAGCGCGCATGAGCCTCGCGCTGAACCTGGCACGGGTACGGCAGTTCACCCCCGTCCTGCCGGTGGTGGCCGTGGTCGCCCTGCTGGCGCTGCCGGTGTCGCCGACCGCCGAGAGCGGTGCGGGTCCGGCCGACGCGGTCTCCGGCCTGGTGGTGCTGTACTGCGTGGTCCGGCTGCTGCGGGAGCGCCGGCGCCCCCTGTCGTGGACGGCCGCCGTCGTCCTCGGGCTGCCGGTGGCCGGGCTGGCCGTCGCCGCGGTGGGCGCCTCCTCGCCGGCGGCCGGGCTCACCGGTCTGGGCCGCTACCTCCAGGTGTTCGTGCTGGTCCCGGCGGCCGTGCTGCTGCTGGTCCGGGACCGGCGCGACTTCCGGCTGCTGGCCTGGTCGTTCGTGGCCCTGGCCGGGTGGCAGGGCGCGATCGGCGTGCACCAGTACGCGACCGGGACCGGCGCCTCCTACCAGGGGGAGGACATCCGGGCCGTCGGCACCTTCGGCGCGGCGGACGTGATGGGGATGGCGACCGTCGTCTCCTTCGGTCTGGTGTGCGCGCTCGGGCTGGCGCTGGGACAGGCGTCCGTGCGGCAGCGGGCGGTGGCCGCCGGGTGCGCGCTCGCGCTGCTCCTGCCGCTGGCGCTGTCCTTCAGCCGGGGCGCGTGGATCGCGACGGCCGTGACCTGCTCGGCGCAGTTGGTGCTGGCCGGGCTGCGGCGGGCGCTGGTGGTGGGGGCCGTGACGGCCGCCGTCGGCGTGGTCCTGGTGGGCGGCTTCGGCGTCGGTTCGGCGCAGTTGCAGGAGCGGATCAGCAGCATCACGCAGGTCACCGACGCCCCCGACCAGTCCGTGACCGACCGGTACACCATGTGGGCGGCGGCCGTCGGCATGTGGCGCGAACAGCCGCTGAACGGCGTGGGGTTGAAGGGCTTCCCCGAGCAGCGCGACGGGCACGCCTCGCTCGCGCTGTCCGCAGGCAGCGACACGGAGGGCGCGGGCGCGGCCTTCCGCCGGCAGCCCTTGCTGTCCCCCCACAACATGTACCTCCTCGTGCTCGCCGAACAGGGCCTGATCGGCCTGCTCGCCCTCGCGGGCGCCTGGTTGGCGCTGCTGGTGTGCGGACTGCGCGGGCTGGTGCGGGCACGGGTGTCCGGGCGCGGGCTGGACTGCGCGCTCGTCGGCTGCGGGCTGCTGGTGTGGCAGCTCACGGACTTCGCGTACGCGGACATCGGCGGGCCCTCGACCGTGCTGACGGCGGTGTGCTTCGGCGTGGTGGCGTGGTGGGCGCTCGTCGGCAGCGGTGCCCTGCCGCCGCGGTACGGCAACGGTTCCGTCCCGGTGCGGGAGGGGGCCGCCGAGGCCGAGGGGGCCGGGACACGATGACGGTGAAACCTCCGCATGCCACTGGGGCCACCGGGGCGGACCGCGATGCGGGCACGGACGCCGGTCCCGCCTCCGAACCCGTCGCCCACGCAAGCGGCGACGGGCCGGTCGCGTACGGAACGGGTGACGGGCCGATCACCCGGGGAACCGGTGGCGGCCCGAGCACTTGGGGAACCGGCGACGGGCCGAGCATTCGGGGAACCGGTGACGAGCCGCTCCCCCTGAGAACCGGTGACGGGCCGGTCACCCGGGGAGCCGGTGGCGGGCCGCTCTCCCTGAGAACCGATGACGGGCCGATCACCCGGGGAACCGGGGGCGGGCCGCTCTCCCTGAGAACCGGTGGCGGGCCGAGCACCCGGGAAACCGGTGACGGGCCGAGCACCTGGAGACCCGGTGACAGGCCGGGCACCCGGGGACCCGGTGGCATGCCGGTCGCCGTTCCTTCGGCCCGGGGCGCGGACGTGGCGCCGGGCGGGGCTCACGAACTGCCGCCCGTGTCCCGCCGTTTCCTCGCCAAGGCCACCGCCGTCACCGCCGCCCTGTCCGTCGCCGGGGCGCTGCTCGGGCTGGTCCGTGACCAGTCGCTGGCCCGGCTGTTCGGGGCCGGCAGCGGGACGGACGCCTTCCTGGTGGCGTGGACCGTGCCGGAGTTCGCGGCCACGCTGCTCATCGAGGACGGGCTGGCCTTCGTGCTGATCCCGGCGTTCAGCCTGGCCCTGGCCCGGCGTGCCCAGGGCGCCCCCGGCGACCCGGTCCGGGCCCTGGTCGCCGCCACCCTGCCCCGTCTGACCCTGGTCTTCGTCGCCGCGTCCGCGCTGATCGTCGCGACCGCCCCCTACCTGGTCGAGGCCCTGGCGCCGGGCCTGCCCGACCCCGGCCTGGCCGTGGACTGCACCCGGCTCACCGCGACCTGCGTGCTGAGCTTCGGGCTCGCCGGGTACTGCAGCGCGGTGCTGCGGGCGCACCGGCGGTTCCTGATGCCGGGCGCGATCTACGTGGCGTACAACGCCGGCATCATCACGGCGATGTTCGTGCTGGGCGGCGCCTGGGGGGTGCGTTCGGCCGCGGCGGGTGTCGCGGTGGGCGGTGCCCTCATGGTCGTGGTGCAACTCCCCGCGGTGTGGCGGCGGTTGCGGCACTCCCCGGTGCGGCGGGAGGCGCCCGCGGAGACCCCGGACCGGGCGGTGACGCTGGCGCTCGTGGCCACCGTGCTGCTGTTCGCGCTGTGCCGGCAGTCCCAGGTCCTCGTCGAGCGCTTCCTCGCCTCACCGCTGCCCGCCGGGGCCATCTCGCACCTGAACTACGCGCAGAAGGTGGCCCAGATCCCGATGACCCTGTCGCTGATGCTGTGCACGGTCACCTTCCCGGTGGTCGCGCGGGCCCTGGCCGACGGGGAGACCGAGCGGGCCCGCGCCCGCGTGGAGCGGGACCTGGCGCTGGCCGCCTGCACGGTGCTGCTCGGCGCGGCCACGGTGATCGCCTGCGCCCCGCAGATCATCGAGGTCCTCTTCCAGCGCGGCGCGTTCACCGCCCGGGACACGGCGGCCACGGCGGGCGTGATGCGCGTGTACGCCCTCGGGCTGCTCGGCCAGACCCTGGTCGGCGCGCTGATCCGCTCGTACTTCTCGGCGGGCCGCCCCACCTGGTACCCGGTCTGCGCGATGGCCGCGGGCATCGTGGTCACCTCGTCGGCCGGCGCCTGGGCGGTGGGCCCCTGGGGTGTGTCCGGGATCGCCGCCGCCAACGCCGCCGGCATCACCGTGACGGCCTCCCTGCTGCTCGCCGGCATGGGGACGACGTACCGGGGCGTCCCGCGCGGCATCCCGGTCCGCACCCGGCAGGTGCTCGCGGAGCTGAGCCGGCCGGTGTGCGCGGCCGTGGCCGCGACACCGGCGGGGTGGCTCGTCGCGAGCCGCACCGCTCAGCCGCTGCCGGGGCTCCTGGCGGGGGCGGCGACCGCGACCGCCGTGTTCGTCCTGCTCGGCCTGGCCCTGGGCGCCCAGGGCTTCGCACCCGCCCTCCGTTCCGTACGGGCCGCCGCCCGTACCCTCACCCGAAGGCTCCCGCATGGCCGTTGACTCCGCCGGCACCCGCACGGCGCCCCGCCGCGGTTCCGCTCCCTGGGTGGCGATGTACCACTCGGTGACGGACTGCCCGGACGACCCGTACCGCATCACCGTCACACCCGACCAACTGGAGCGGCAGCTCAGATGGCTCGCCCTGCGGGGGGTGCGGGGCGTGTCCATGGCCGAGCTGCTGGCCGCACGCGCGCGCGGCGAGGGCCGGCGGCTGGCCGGGCTCACCTTCGACGACGGTTACGCCGACTTCGTCGACCACGCCCTGCCGGTGCTGCGGCGGCTGGACTTCGGCGCCACCCTCTTCGTGCTGCCCGGCCGGCTCGGCGGCGACAACGCCTGGGACCCGCTGGGCCCGCGCAAGCCGCTGCTGACGGCGGACGGCATCCGGCAGGCGGCGCGGGCGGGCATCGAGATCGGCTCGCACGGGCTGACCCACATCGACCTGACGACCGCGGACGACCTCCGGCTGAAGGCCGAGGTCGTCGAGAGCCGGGCCGCCCTGGAGGACCTGCTCGGCGCTCCGGTGGACGGCTTCTGCTACCCCTACGGCACGCTCGACCAGCGGGCCGTCGAGGCCGTCCGGAGCGCCGGGTACCGCTACGCCTGCGCCATCGACCCGGGCCCGCTCACCGGCCCGCTCGCCCTGCCCCGCCTGCACATCGGGCAGAACGACGACTCCGTACGCCTGTTCCTGAAGTACCGGCTGCACCGGCTGCGGCGGCGTCCCGTGGAGGGTCTGTGACATGAGGGCCCTGCACATCATCACCGGCCTCGGAGTCGGCGGCGCCGAGCAGCAACTGCGGCTGCTGCTGCGCCACTTGCCCGTGGACTGCGAGGTCGTGACGCTCACCAACCCGGGCGCGGTCGCCGACGGGCTCGCCGCGGACGGGGTGCGGGTCACGCACCTCGGCATGGCCGGCAACCGCGACCTGGGCGCGCTGCCCCGGCTGGTCCGGCACATCCGCCGGGGCCGCTACGACCTCGTGCACACCCATCTCTACCGTGCCTGCGTGTACGGCCGGCTCGCCGCGCGCCTCGCGGGGGTCAGGGCGGTCGTGGCCACCGAACACTCCCTCGGCGACTCGCAGATGGAGGGGCGCCAGCTCACCTCGGGCGTCCGGGCGCTGTACCTGGCCAGCGAGCGGCTCGGCCGGTCCACCGTCGCCGTCTCCCCCACGGTCGCCGACCGGCTGCGCCGCTGGGGGGTGCCGGCCCCGCGGATCGAGGTCGTCCCGAACGGCATCGACCTGGCCCCCTTCCGCTTCGACCCGGCGCGGCGGCTGCGCACCCGCCAGCGGCTCGGACTGCCGGAGACGGCGTACGTCGTCGGCGGCATCGGCCGTCTCACGACGGCCAAGCGGTTCGACGTACTCATTCGCGCTATTGCCCAACTCCCGGACAACTATTGGCTGTTGCTGGTGGGCGGCGGGCCGGAGGAGCACGTCCTGCGGCGCACCGCGCACGCGGCGGGGGTGGCGGACCGGGTCCTGTTCACCGGCGAACGCCCCTGCGTGCCCGACGGCTCCCCGGGGCCCGACCTCCCCTCGCTCACCTCCGCGATGGACCTGCTCGCCTCGCCGTGCCCGGAGGAGGCGTTCGGCCTGGCCGTCGTGGAGGCCCTCGCCGCCGGACTGCCCGTGCGCTACGCCGCCTGCCCGGCGGTCGAGGACCTGCCCCCGCACTCCGCGCCGGGCGCACGCCGGGTGACCGGCGGCGGCCCCGACGCGTTCGCCCGGGCGCTGGCGGCGGCCCGCACCGAGGGCCCTTTGCCGCGCACCGCGCCCGACGCCGCCCACCACTACAGCATCGCCCGCAGCGCCGCGCTGCTCATGGACGTCTACGCGGCGGCCCACTCCTCGTCCCCGTCACCTCACGGAGTCAGCTCTTCATGACCGAGAATCCCACCGGCGCCCGCCGCCCGTACCGCGCCCTCACCCGCACGAGGTCGCTGCCGGCCTGGTCCCTGCTCGCGGCCGGTGTCCTCGCCGGCGGTCTACTCGGCGGCACGTACGGCCTGGTCAGGACGCCGACGTACACGGCCACCAGCTATGTGGTCGCCGTGCCGACCGAGCGGTCCGACTCGGCGACCGCGCTCGGCTTCGCACAGGCCTACGGCCGGGTCGCCACCCAGCTCGCGGTGCTCGGGGACGCGCAGGTGTGGGCTGGCGTGCCGGTTAAGACGCTGCGGTCGAGCGTGCAGACGGCGACCTCGCCGGACGCGCCGATGGTCGCGATCACGGCGACCTCCTCCCGCCCGGACCTGGCCGCCGACATGGCCAACGCCGTCTCGCGCGCGCTGACCCGGCACGCGAACGACTCGCAGGCCGACACCCACGTCGAGCTCAAGCAGTTCGCCCGCGCCGTCCGTCCCGGCGGGCCGTCCTCGGCGTCGCCCGAGGTGACGGGGCTGGTCGGGGCGAGCGCGGGCGGTCTGCTCGGCGGGCTGGTGCTGCTGGTCCGGCCCCGGCGGACCGTCACGGGCGAACCCGTACGGCCACCGTCCGTGCCGAGCCCGGCCACCGCCGCCGACGTCCACGGACAGCCGTGACGTACTCCGTGGAACTCGTCACCGACGACACCGCTTTCGCCGAACTCGCCCCCGACTGGGGCCGGTTGTACGGCAGGTGCGCGGCGGCGACCCCGTTCCAGAACCACGCCTGGCTGCACTCGTGGTGGCTGTCCTACGGCAGCCGCGGCAAGCTGCGCCTCCTGCTGGTCCGCGACGGCCGCGAACTCGTCGCCGCCGCCCCGCTGATGCGGGTGCGGCGTCCGGTGCCGACGCTCGTGCCGCTCGGCGGGGCGATCTCCGACTACGGGGACGTGCTGCTGGACGACGAGCGCGGCGAGGAGGCGGTGGCCGCCCTCACCGAGGGGCTCGCCGCGGCGGCCCGCACCGCGCTGATCGACCTCCGCGAGGTACGGCCGGGAGGCGCCGCCGAGCGGATCTACGACCGCTGGCACGGCCCGCGCCGCCGGGTGAGCGACTCGCTCTGCCTGGAGCTGCCCGCCGTGCCGATGGACGAACTGGTCGCCCGGCTGCCCTCGGCGAAGGCCCAGCGGGTGCGGGCCAAGCTGCGGAGGCTGACCGCGCTCGGCGTGCAACGTCAGGTGGTGCGGCCGGAGGAGGTCGACAGCGCGCTGCGGCGGCTGCTGGAGCTGCACCGGCTCCAGTGGCAGGGGCGGAAGGTGACCTCCGAGCATCTGCGGCCCCGGTTCTGCGACCACCTGGTGCGTTCGGTCGGACCGATGGTGCGGTCGGGGGACGCCGTGGTCACCGAGTTCCGGCTCGGCGAGGACGTGGTGGCCGTGGACCTGACACTGCTGTCGCACCGGCTGGCGGGCGGCTACCTGTACGGCGCCCACCCGAGGCTGCGGGAGAGCAAGGCGGACGTGGCGGTGATGCTGCTCGACGCGTGCGCCGAGCACACCCGGACCGGCGGGCGCGGCACCCTGAGCCTGCTGCGCGGCAACGAGCCCTACAAGCACCACTGGCGTCCCGAACCGGTCGTCAACCAGAGGCTGTTGCTGGCCCGGCGACGCACCGCGCCACTGCTGTCGGCGACGCTGTGCGACGTGGCCGCCCGGCGGCGGGGCAAGGAACTGCTGCGACGCTGGAGGGAGCGCGGTGGCGACGGGCCGTGACCGACCCGTCGCCGTCTCGGCGTCAGCGGCCGCGCGACCACCAGTCGAGGCGCACGCACAACTTCCCGCCGAGCCAGTACTCGACCCAGTCGCCGAGTTGCAGCGGCGAGCAGTTGGCCGGATTCACGGGCGTGGCCGGTGCGGTCGGGGTGACCGGTGCCGTGGGTGTCGTAGGTGTCGTGGGTGTCGGGGGTGTGGTCTCTCCGCCGGGCTTGGTCGGCTCCGGGGTCGGGGCGTCGGGGCGGCCGGAGAGCACGGACCGGTAGACCTGCGAGGACCGGGGGTTGTCGGCGCACTGCCAGACGCCGTGCGGGCAGTAGTCCGTCAGCGTGTTGTACAGCGGCTTGTGCGCGTCCATCCAGGCGAGCATGCCCCGCATGTACGCGGAGTTGTCACCGTTGCGGAAGAGCCCCCATTCCGGATAGGAGACGGGCTTCCCGTGCGCCTTCGCGAAGTCCACCTGGTGCTGGAGGCCGTACGGCTCCTTCACCTGCTCCTCGAAGGACAGTCCGCTCGGCTGGTCGTAGGAGTCCATTCCGATGATGTCGACCGTGTCGTCCCCGGGGTAGCACTCCGTCCAGGGGACGGCGTCCCGGCCGCGGCTCGGAGCGAAATCGAAGCGGAACTTCTGGCCCGGCACCGCGCGCATCGTGGTGACGATCCGCTTCCAGTACGTCTTCCACGTCTCCGGGTCGGGCCCGCAGCGGTGGGTGTACGTGGTGCCGTTCATCTCCCAGCCGAGGACGAGGACGGTGTCCGGCACCTTCAGCTCGACCAGTTGCTCGGCGAGCACCCGGAAGTGGCGGTCGAACTCGCCGGCGGCGCCCCGGCGCAGCAGCCGCCGCACCTCGGCGTCGGAGACGTTCTCCTCGTTGCGCTCCATCATCGGCACGTTGAGGACGAGCATCCGGTCGGCCTGCCGGGTGCGCCAGTCCGCCCACACGTCGAGGAAGCCGTACCGGCCCTCGATGTTGCTCCAGCGGTCGCCGGGCAGATAGGTGTGCCCGACGCGCAGCTCGGTACCGCCCAGCCAGTGACTGAGCTCGGCGATGCGGGCCACGCCGCGGGGGCCGTAGTCGAGGTAGGCGCCGAAGGCGGGGACGTTCTTCACCGGCGGGACCGGGACCGGCGGAACCGGCGTGACCGAGGGCACCGGCGGGGTGAGCGTCGGCGCCGGGACCGGCGGGGTGAGCGTGGGTGTCGGAGCGGGAGGATCGGCGACCCGCGCCGTCCCCGCGGCGAAGCCCGGACCCGAGGCCAGGACGACCGCCGCGGCGACCGCCGCCGTGGTGACCGCCAGTCGTCGGGAACGGGCTCCTCGCTGCTGTGAGGACATGCCTGCTCCTTTCTCTCCGATAACTGACACTCAGTCACATCAATATGACCAACGCCACCGCGGTTGCGGCTTTCGAGTGCACCGATGGCCCGCCCGAGTGAAACCACCCGAAGGAAATGCCCGTGTCGCTGCTCGACACCCGTGTCCCCGCCGTCCTGCTGCGGATCGACCGGAACCCCTTTCACCACGGAACACTGGGGGCCGTACGCTCACTCGGCCGGGCGGGGGTCCATGTCCACCTCGTCGCGGACTCCACCGGGAGTCCGGTCCGGGCATCCCGGTTCGTACGGCAGATCCACCCCCCGCCGCCACCCGGCGCCTCCCTCGGTGACATCGCCGTCGCCCTGCGCCGGATCGCGAACGGTGTCGCGCGCCCGGCCGTGCTGATCCCGATGGACGACGCGAGCGCCATCGCGGTGGGCCGACTGCGGGACGAACTGGCCCCCGCCTACCTGCTGCCCCAGCAGCCGGGCGCGCTGCCCGAACGCGTGGCCGACAAGGCGGAACTGACCGAGGTGTGCGCGGCGGCGGGCGTGCCCCATCCCGAGACGGTCCTCCCGGAGAGCGCGGAGCACGCCGTGCGCGCCGCCCGGGGACTCGGGCTCCCGGTGGTCGCCAAGTGGAGCCGCCCCTGGCTGCTGCCCGCCGGGTCCGGGCTGCGCAGCACGGTCGTGGTCCGCTCGGCGCAGGAGGCGCGGGACCTGTACCTGCGGACCGCGGAGGCCGGCAGCCGGCTGCTGCTGCAGGCGTTCCTGCCGCCCGGCCCCGACCGGGACTGGTTCTTCCACGGGTACGCCGACCGCTCCGGGGCCGTGTGCGCCGGCGGCCCCGGCGTGAAGACCCGGGCCTGGCCACGCGGCGCCGGGCTGACGGCGGTCGGCCGCTGGACACCCAACCCGCGGGTGCAGTTGCTCGCCGAGCAACTGGCGGGCGCGCTCGGCTACCGCGGCATCCTCGACCTCGACTTCCGTCGCTGCGGCGCGACCGGGCGCTATCACCTGCTCGACTTCAACCCGCGCCCCGGAGCGCAGTTCCGGCTCTTCACGGACAGCGCCGGGCTGGACGTCGTACGCGCCCTGCACCTCGACCTGACCCACCGTCCGCTGCCGGCCGGGGTGCCGCTGCCGGGGCGGGAGTTCGTGGTGGAGAACTACGCCCCGCTGACCGCGCTGCGGCCCGCCCCTCCCGCCGGCCGCGAACTGGCCTGGAACGCACGGGACGACCGGGGTCCCGGGCGGGCGCTGTGGGGGCTGTGGGCCCGCCGTGTGTCGGGCCGGCTGCTGGCGCGCGCCTCCGCCACCGCCCGCTCCACGGACTCGCCGCCCCCGGTCCTGTCCCCAGCCCTCCCACCGGACCTGCCCGACGCCCTGTCCCCCGACCTGTCATCCGAGCTGTCCTCCGAGCTGTCCTCCGAGCTGTCCGGCAACGTCTCCGACGGCGTCTGCGACGAGAAAGCGAGCAGTTGCTGATGTACGACCTGCTGGTGGTGGGCGCCGGGCCGTACGGCCTGTCCATCGCCTCCCACGCCGCGGCCGCCGGGCTCAGACTGCGCGTCCTCGGCCGGCCCATGGCGTCCTGGCGCGACCACATGCCCCGCGGCATGTTCCTCAAGTCGGAGCCCTGGGCCTCCAACCTCTCCGACCCGGCGGGGCGTTGGCAGCTCGACCGGTATTGCGCGGACCGGGGGACGGCGGCCCGGCACGGGGAGCCGATCCCCGTGGAGACCTTCGCCGAGTACGGCCTGTGGTTCGCACGCAACGCGGCGCCCGAGGTCGACGAACGCACGGTGACCCGGGTGGCCCCCTGCCCCGGCGGCTTCGAGGCGGTCACCGAGGACGGGCAGGTCCTGCACGCCCGCACCGTCGCCCTGGCGGTCGGTGTGCTCCCCTTCGTCGAGATCCCGCCCGCCCTGCGCGGTCTGCCCGCGTCCCTCGTCTCGCACAGCAGCCACCACAGCGACCTCTCCCGCTTCCGCGGCCGGGACGTGACCGTCGTCGGCGGCGGCCAGGCGGCCCTGGAGACCGCGGCCCTGCTCGCCGAACAGGGCACGCGGGTGCGGGTGTTGGTGCGCGCCGACCGCCTGTTCTGGAACGACGTCCCACCGCCGTGGGAACGGCCCTGGTGGCAGTCGGCGCGGGCCCCGCACAGCGGCCTGGGCTGCGGCTGGCGCAACTGGTTCTACGCCGAGCGCCCCGGCCTCTTCCACCGCCTCCCGGAGCCGACCCGGGCCCGCGTCGCGGCTACGGCACTCGGCCCGGCGGGCGCCTGGTGGGTGCGCGACCGCGTCGAGAGCGCGGTGGAGGTGCTGCCGGGGCACGAGGTGGCGGCGGCCCGGTCGGTGCGGGACGGAGCCGGGGTCAGGCTGGAGGTGGTGCACCGCGACGGCGGCGAGGGACCCGGTCTCCTGTCGGCCCTGGAGACCGACCACGTCGTCGCGGCCACGGGGTTCACGGCCACCTGTGACCGGCTGACCCTGCTCTCCCCCGATCTGCGCGCCGCCCTGGTGACGGGCTCGGCCGGTTCACCCCGGGTGACCTCGGCCTTCGAGTCCTCGCACGCGGGCCTCTTCCTGGCCGGCCTGATCACCGCACCGGGGTTCGGCCCGGCGATGCGGTTCGTGCACGGGGCGGCCTACACGGCGGGGACGTTGGTACGGGGCGTGCGGCACCGGCTGCGGGCCGGGGGCGTGGGCGCGGCGGTACCGGCGCCGGGGAGGCGGGGGCACAGCGGGGCGTCGGCGGGTGCACGCGGCTGACGCCGTCGGCCCCGGATGCCGGGCCGCGGGTGCCGGACGCTGACGGTCCGGCACCCGGCGCGCTAACGGCGGGAGGCGGCTCGGCCGCGGCGGTACAGGACGACTCCGCCCACGATCATCGCGGCACTGGCACCGGAAGCGGCCAGCATGGCCTCGGCACCGGTGTGCGGCAGCTCGGGCGGAGGCCTGTGGTGACCCCCGGGAGGCGTGTGCCCACCGGGCGGAGGGGTGTGCTCGCCACCGGGAGGCGGAGTGTGCCCACCGGGAGGCGGAGTGTGCTCGCCACCGGGCGGGGGCGTGTGCTCGCCACCGGGGGGAGGCGTGTGCCCACCGGGGGGAGGCGTGTGCTCCCCACCGGGAGGCGGGGTGTGGTCGCCGGGCGGAGGGGTGTGCTCCCCACCGGGAGGCGGAGTGTGGTCACCCGGCGGGGGCGTGTGATGGTCCCCGGGCGGGGGCGTGTGATGGTCCCCGGGCGGAGGCGTGTGCTCCCCACCGCCGGGAGGCGGCGTGTGCCCACCGGGCGGAGGCGTGTGGTCACCCGGCGGGGGCGTGTGGTGATCACCGGGCGGGGGCGTGTGATGGCCGCCGGGCGGGGGCGTGTGGTGGCCGCCCGGTGGAGGTGTGTGGTCGCCGTAGCCGCCGCCCCCCTCCTCGCCGGAGTCGTCCCCGTACCCGCCGTCCCCCTGGTGCCCGGAGTCGCCGTAACCCGGGCCGTCGTCGCCGTGACGCGGACCGCGGGCGTCGTGCCTGCCCGAACCCGGCTCGACGGCACAGGAGTTGGCGAAGGCCGGATTGAGTCCGGCGACCGCGTCGACGGAGTCGCCGCAGGCGTTGACCGGCACCTCGACGGGCGCCGCCACGCTGTCGCCGGACAGGACGCCGGGCGAATCCGTGGCGACCCCGCTGGTGTGCGTGTCGGCGAGGACAGGGCTGCTGCACAGGGACAGAATGCTTGTCGCGGCGGCGGCCGCGACCATTCCCCTACTCAGGGTCTGTCGCAATCTCGTTGTCTTCCTGCTTGTAGAAGTGGGAAAAGCCGGCCCCGGACGGCATCGAGCGGTCCAGGGCCGGCCAAGACAGCCGGTACGGCTGAGTCGTTACGCGATCAGTCGTTCACGCAGGCGTTGCCGAACGCGGGGTTCAGCGCACCGATGACGTTGATCGTGTTGCCGCACACGTTGATCGGCACGTGGATGGGCACCTGGACCACGTTGCCGGAGAGGACGCCCGGGGAACCGACAGCGGCACCCTGAGCTCCGGAGTCCGCGAAGGCCGGGGCGGCCACGCCGAAGGCCATGATCACGCCCGCGGCGACAGCGGCGGTCTTCTTCATGAGATTTCCCTTCTCTGCGGTCATGCCCCTTTGTCGGCGTGTGACCGAGCGAGCACAGACGGAACGGCTCGCGCCATGACCTGCAGGCTGTAGAACGAGGAATAGCCGTCGGAGAAACTACCGAACGCGTGGCGCGGGAGAATTCACTCGATTGCCCTGTGCCGTCACTCATTTCCCCCTCGACCGCACGGGAAAGGGGCACGCAAAAAACCGGACGGCCCGCAGACAATGCCGCGGGCCGCCCGGTCGGTCGGGTTCGCCTTAGTCCTCGGTGGCGGCCGACAGAACCGACAGGTCCTCGAGGACGTGCGACAGGGCGCCGTCCCGCTTGGACTGGGTGGAGTTGTCGCTGCACTGCTGGGTGAGCTGGTCCGACAGGATCGGGACGTCCTGGACGTTGACGATCTGCAGGACGCCGACGTTGGTGTCGCTCAGGCCGAGGCACGGCTTGTTGAGCGTGCCCTGGACCAGCGAGAGCTGGGGGCTCATGTCACCCTTGGTCGCCGAATTGCCGAACGACGACGTGGCGCCGTTACCGTTCTGCACGGTCGGTCCGTTGTCGTTGCCGATGGCAAGCGCCGTCGGAGCTGCCGCCACCGACATTCCGACGACAGAAGCGGCGGCCGCCGCGGCGGCCATTGCCTTCTTAAGCACTTCGCGTTCCTTTCCTCGTAGCGACACAATGCCCTACGGCCACATCAACCCGGCACGTGCGGAATGGTTGCGGGCGTTCACTCCTTTGGCCCTATCGGCGTCCTGGACGCCCGGCGGGGACCGGGTTCCGGCGGGGCTCCCGGGTGCTCCGCGCTATCGGCCGTCGGAGTGAACGGGAGAAACCTCCTCGCGGGCCCGCAGTTAGCCAGAACGCTCCGGTCCACGGGGCTTCCTCAGAAAGGACTGGCCAGTGATCAAGAAGATTGTTGCCACCGCGGCCATCGCCGCGTCCGCCGTGGGTGCCTCCGCCGCCGCGGCTCCGCAGGCACTCGCGATCGGCAACGACCAGGGACCGACCGCGGCGAACGGCAACGGCTCGTGGCAGAGCTTCGGCAACTCGAGCACCTACGGGAACATGAGCCCGCAGATGGCGCTGATCCAGGGTTCCTTCAACAAGCCCTGCATCGCCGTCAGCGACCTGCCCATCGGTGTGCTCCAGGTCGTCAACGTCCAGGACGTGCCGATCCTGTCGGACCAGCAGACCCAGCAGTGTGCGGAGAACTCCACCCAGGCCAAGCGGGACGGTGCGCTGGCCCACCTGCTGGAGGACGTGTCGATCCTGTCCACCGCCGAAGAGGCCGGTCGCTGATCCCGGTCCCCCGGTCAGGGCCGAAGGGGCCGCCGAGCATCTCGGCGGCCCCTTCGGCGTGTCAGCGCCGGTACAGCTCCTCGATCTCCTCCGCGTAGGCCGCCGTCACCACGTGCCGCTTGACCTTCAGGGACGGCGTGAGCATGCCGTTGTCCTCGGTGAACTCCCCCTCGACCAGCCGGAAGGCGCGGATCGACTCGGCGCGGGAGACGGCCGCGTTGGCGTGGTCGACGGCCTTCTGGATGTCGGCGCGCAGCCGTTCGTCCCCGACCAGTTCCGAGTGGGGGGTGTCGGCGGGCAGTCCCCGCACCGACAGCCAGTGGGTCATCGCCTCCGGGTCGAGGGTGACCAGGGCGGCGACGAAGGGGCGGTTGTCGCCGACGACCAGGCACTGGCCCACGGGGGCCTGGCTGCGCAGGCGGTCCTCCAGGACGGCCGGGGAGACGTTCTTGCCGCCGGAGGTGACGAGGAGGTCCTTCTTGCGGCCGGTGATGGTGAGATAGCCGTCCTCGTCCAGGGCGCCGAGGTCGCCGGTGGCGAACCACTCGTCCTTGAGGACCGCGTCGGTGGCCTCGGGGTTGTTCCAGTAGGCACCGAAGACGACCCCGCCCTTGATGAGGACCTCGCCGTCGTCGGCGATGCGGATCGCGGTGCCGGGAACGGGCTGTCCGACCGTGCCGGGGCGCGGGTCCAGGGGCGGGACGATGGTGGCGGCGGCGCTGGTCTCGGTGAGGCCGTAGCCCTCGTAGATGATGATCCCGGCCGCGGAGAAGAACAGGTTGAGCTCGCGGTCCAGGGGTGAGCCGCCGCTGATGGCGTAGCGCGTGCGGCCGCCGAGTTCCTTGCGGATACGGCGGTAGACCAGCAGGTCGTACAGGCCCCAGGCGGCGTAGAGGCCGAGGCCCGGGCCCTTGCCGCGGCCCAGGAACTTGTCCAGGTAGGCCGCGCCGAAGCGGACGCCGACGCGGTGGGCGCGGTCGAAGGAGGCGGCGCGGCCCATCCTCTCGGCGGTGGCGCGGCCGGTGGCGTGGATCTTCTCGAAGAGGTACGGCACGCCGACGAGGAAGGTCGGGCGGAACTCCTTGAGCGCGGGCCGCAGTTCGTCGGGCTTGATGCTGGGGCAGTGGCCGATCTCGATGCGGGCCATCAGGCAGGCGATCTGGAGGGTGCGGCCCATGATGTGGGCGAGCGGGAGGAACAGCAGGGTGGAGGCGGTCTGGTCGGTGACCTCCTTGAAGATCGGGTGGAGCAGCTCGACGGTGTTGGCGGCCTCGGCGTGCAGGTTGGCGTGGGTGAGGACGCAGCCCTTGGGGCGGCCGGTGGTGCCGGAGGTGTAGCAGACGGTGGCGATGGTGTCGGGGGTCAGGGCGGTACGGCGCTTGGTGACCTCCTCGTCGGGGACGTCGAGCCCCTTGGCCCTGAGGGCGGCCAGGTCGTGGCTGTCGATCCGGAAGTAGCGCACCAGGTCGGGCGAGGGCCGGCCGGCGGCGGTCGCGGTCCTCAGGTTGTCGTCGGTCTCCACGAAGAAGTGGCTGACTCCGGAGTCCCGGACGATCCACTCCACCTGCTGGGCCGAGGAGGTGGCGTAGACGGGGACCGTCCGGCCGCCGGCCGCCCAGATCGCGAAGTCCAGGACGGTCCACTCGTAGCGGGTGCGGGACATCACCGCGACCCGGCCGCCCGGTTCGAGTCCTTCGGCGATCAGCCCCTTGGCCACGGCGGTGACCTCGTCGGCGAACTGCCGGGCGGTGACCGGTCGCCAGCCCGTCTCGTCCCGGCGGTGCAGCACCACCGCGTCGGGGGCCTCGGCCGCGTTGGTGAAGGGGAGGTCGGCGATGCTGCCCGTGGTCGGGGGCGGGGCGAGGGGCGGTGTGCGGGCCTCGCGTACGACGCCGTTCTCGTCCTTGACGACCTCGACCCTGGTGCGGCCCGCCAGGTGTTTCGCCCTCTTCAGATCCCTGCGTACGCCCATGGTGGCTCCCCGGTCGGCTCCGACTGGGCCGCTAACTTACTCTGAAGTAAGAAAAGGTCAATGGGTCGGGAGTCAGTCCTCGAGGTCCCGGGCCCGGCGGATGGTGTCGGCCAGCCCGCGTACCGCGCTGTCCTCGGTGCGGTCCCCCAACTCGATCGCCCAGTCGGCGAGTTCACGCAGGGACGGCCGGCCCGGCAGGTGGTTGTCGCGGTAGGTCTCCCGGAGGGCGTCGGCGAAGTAGGCGGCCACCGCGTCGACCTGGAAGCGAGGGTTCGCCTCCCGCAGCGAGTCGTCGAAGGTCTCCAGGCCGGCCGACTCCTCGTGCGGGGCCCGGGTCTTCGGGTCCTGCCAGCGGACGGTGGCCGTGGCGAGGTGGCCGTCGGCGCCGGGCCGGGTGCGGACCGCGTAGAGCGCGGTGACGGTGTGGCCGGGGCCGACCTCGCCGCCGTCCACGCGGTCGTCGCGGAAGTCGTCGTCGGCGACGCGGCGGTTGTCGTAGCCGACGAGGCGGAAGGAGGCGACCGTCTCGGGGTCGAAGGCGACCTGGACCTTGGCGTCGCGGGCGGTCAGGTCGATGTTCTGCGGGAGCTGTTCGCAGAAGACCTTCTCGGCGTCGTCGCCGGAGACGTAGACGGTGTGGCCGTCGCCCTTGTCGGCGAGGCGTTCCATCAGGGCGTCGCCGTAGTCGCTGCCGACGCCGACGCCGAAAAGGGTGATGCCGTGCTCGCGGCGGGCGGAGTCGATGCGATCGAGGATCGCGTCGGCGTCGGTGTCACCGGTGTTGGCGAGGGCGTCGGAGATGAGGACGACCCGGTTGGTGGCGCCCTCGCGCAGGCCCTCGACGGCGGTCCCGTAGCCGGTCTCGACGCCCGCGCCGAGGTTGGTGGAGGACGTCGGTTCCAGGCTGTCGATCGCGTCGTGGACGCGGTCGCGGTGGTCGCCGAGGCGGGTCATCGGCAGGACCGTCTCGGCCTGGTCGCTGAAGGTGACGAGGGCGACCGAGTCGTCGTCGCGCAGCCGCTTCGTCATGGTGTCCAGGGAGCGCCGGGCGAGGTCGAGGCGACCGGGCTCGGCCATGGAGCCGGAGATGTCGATGACGAAGGTGAGGGCGGCGGGCGGGCGTTCCGCGTCCTCGGCTGCGCTCCTGGTGGCCAGGCCCACGCGGACCAGGGACCAGTCGTCGCGGTCGGTGCGGGCGCCGTCGACGGTGACCGTGAAGCCGTTGCCGTCGGGGCGGTCGTAGTCCTGGCGGAAGCTGTTGACGAACTCCTCGGGGCGGATCGTGGCGGGGTCGGGGCGGCGGCCCTCGGCGAGGGTGCGGCGGGCGTAGCCGTAGGAGGCGGTGTCGACGTCGAGGGCGAAGGTGGAGAGGTGGTCGGGGGACGGGGCGACGTAGTCGCCGCGGGACTCCCCGGAGTCCTGTTCGCCCTCGGGCTGCGCCGGGGCCGGGAAGCCCGAGTCGTACGAGCCGCCCCTCGCGCCGTCCGCGCTGCTCTTTCCCGCGTCGGCGCCCCCGCCGCAGCCGGTGAGCAGCAGGCCGCCCGCCACTGTGAGGGCGAGCATCACCTGTCGTGTCCGCTGTCGCTCCATCGTCCGTACCCCCTGGGCCTGTTGACGTCGGCTTCTGCGACTGTGACGGGCCGGGGGGCCGGAACGTGCGCGACGGAGCGTTGCGGATGGGTCTCGAAGGGGGCACGGAGAGGGCCTGTCGAGACCGGTGGGTGATCTTCCGTTGACCTAGGAGACCACGTCCTTGCGGGCGAAACCCCGGAAGGCCAGGGCGAACAGCACCAGGGCGAGCGTTATCGACAGGGAGGCGCCCTGGATCATGTCGGACCACTGCAAGGTGGGCCGTACGGCGTCCAGCCAGGCGTACTGCCAGTGCGCGGGGAGGAAGTCGCGCCAATCGCCGAGGGCCGTCACCTGGTCCAGCACATTGCCGACGATGGTCAGGCCGACCGCGCCGCCGACCGCGCCGAGCGGGGCGTCGGTGCGGGTCGAGAGCCAGAACGCGAGGGCCGCGGTGACGAGTTGGGAGACGAAGAGGTACGCCACCGTGATCAGCAGGCGCTGGGCCGCCGTGCCCGGCTCCAGTGCGCCGCCGGTGGGGAGCTGGAGCGGCCCCCAGCCGTAGGCGGCCGTGCCGACCGCGAGGGCGACCAGCGGGAGCAGCAGCATCGCGCCCAGGCTGAGGGCCAGGCCGACGACGAGCTTGGACCACAGCAGACGGGCCCTCGGCACCGGGGCCGCGAGCAGATAGCGCAGGGAGGACCAGCTCGCCTCGGAGGCGACCGTGTCCCCGCAGAACAGCGCGACCGGGACGACCAGCAGGAAGCCCGCGGAGGCGAAGAGGTTCACCGCGGCGAAGTTCGCCCCGGACACGGTCGCCGTGTCCATCAGGTTGACGCGGTTGTTGCCCGAGCCCGGTCCGCCGCCCAACTGGAAGGCGATCAGCAGGACGAAGGGCAGCGCGACGAGGATGCCGAACATGACGAGGGTGCGGCGGCGCTTCAACTGCCGTACCAGTTCGACCCGGACCGGCAGCGTACGGCCCGCGCGGTAGCCGTCGGCGACCTCCGCGCGCTCGGTCAGCGTGCTGCTCATGCGGAGTCTCCGATCAGGGTGAGGAAGGCGTCCTCCAGGCGGCGGTGGGGGCCCACCGACTCCACGGGGACCTCCAGCCGGACGAGTTCGGCGACCAGGCGGGCCGCACTGCCGTCGGCGGCGAGCCGGACGAGCAGGCCGCCCTCCGTCGCGGCCGCGGAGGCCACGCCGGGCAGGGCCGCGACCTTCTCGACGACGGGCTCCTCGACGGCCGCGGCCGTGCCGACCAGGAGCGTGTCGCCGGAGCCGACGATCTCGCCGACCGGACCCGCCTGGACCAGTTTGCCGTGGTCCATGACCACGAGGTGGGTGCAGGACTGCTCGACCTCCGAGAGGAGGTGGCTGGAGACGATGACCGTGCGCCCGGCGGCCGCGTACCGGATCATCACCTCGCGCATCTCGCGGATCTGCGGCGGGTCGAGGCCGTTGGTCGGTTCGTCGAGGATGAGCAGGTCCGGCAGGCCCAGCATGGCCTGGGCGATGGCCAGGCGCTGGCGCATGCCCTGGGAGTAGGTGCGGACCGCGCGGGACAGCGCGTCGCCGAGGCCGGCGATCTCCAGCGCCTCGTCCATGCGGGCGTCCTCGGGCGGGCGGCCGGTGGCCTGCCAGTACAGCTCCAGGTTCTCCCGGCCCGACAGGTGCGGGAGGAAGCCCGCGCCCTCGACGAAGGCGCCGACCCGGGAGAGCACGGGGGCGCCGGGGGCGATCGCGTGGCCGAAGACGCGGACCTCGCCGCCGTCCGGCCTGATCAGGCCCATCAGCATGCGCAGGGTGGTCGTCTTGCCCGCGCCGTTCGGCCCGAGCAGGCCGAGGACCTGGCCCTTCTCGACGCGGAAGGAGAGGTCGCGGACCGCGTACCGGTCGGCGGACCTGGCGTACCGCTTGCTCAGGTCGGTTATCTGCAGGGGGACTTCGGTCAGTTGCGGCTCGGGGGCCGCGGGGGCCGTCGTACGGCGGCGGCCCGTCACCACGAGGACCAGGGCGAGCACCGCGCCGGCCAGCGGCAGCCACCACACCCAGGCGGGCAGGGGGGCCTGGGTGTTCTTCTCGCCGAGGGGCTCCGGCACGTTCAGGTCGCTCTTCAGGGAGACGGTGTACGTCGCCGGGGCGGCCGGGGAGGCGTAGCCGAGGTCGGTGGAGGCGAGGACCAGGCGCAGTCGGTGGCCGTCGTCGATCTCGTGGTCGATCGCCGGGAGGGTGATCGTGACGTCCTTGCCGGCCTTGGCGCCCTGGATCCGGATCGGCTCGACGAGTTGGGAGGGCAGTGTCTGCTGTCCCCGGCCGCCCACGTCGTACAGCTTGGCGAACAGGACGGCGTCGTCGGTCGTCGACGTCACGTGGACGGTGACCGTGGGCGAGCCGGTGATCCGGAGGTCGTCCTCGACCGGGGCCGACTCGAAGGCGGCGTACTGGCCGGGGAAGTCGAGGGAGACGCCGACGCCGAGGGAGGAGAGCTGGGAGAGGCCGCCGCCGCCGAGGCCGGGCAGGGCCGAGACGGCGGGCGGGCTGGCGCCGGCCGGGTTGTCGAAGTCCTGTTCGCGGCCGGTCAGGGTGATCCGGTGGTCGTCGCCCTCCAGGCCCGGGTAGGTGTCGGCGGTGACGCCGGTCAGGCGGGTCTCGCCGTCGCCGGTGTCGGTGCCGAGGGTGCGGGTGACGCGGAAGGCGGTTCCGGTGCCGGCGGAGCCGTCGTCCTTGAGGTAGCGGTCGAACCAGTCGGCCACGCGGGCCCGGACCCGGTTCGTCTCCAGGTCGCCGCCGTCGTGGCCGCCCGCGATCCAGTCGACGTCCACGGGGGCGCCGTTGGCGCGGATCGCCTTCGCGGCGGCGTCGGCCTGGTCGAGGGGGAAGAGGGAGTCGGTCTGGCCCTGGACGAGGAGGGTGGGGACCTTGATGTCCCGGGCGACCGCCGAGGGTGAGCGCTCCTCCAGCATCCGCACGGCCTGCGCGTCCGGGACGCCGGACTGGGCGACCCGCTGGTACATCGCGCAGATCTGCGGCTCGAACTTCTCGCAGCCGCCCGCGGAGTTGACGAAGATGCCGGCCCACAGCTTCTTGAAGACGCCGTTCGGGAAGAGGGCGTCCGAGAGGTTCCAGTACGTGATCGACGGGGCGATCGCGTCCACGCGCCGGTCGTGTCCGGCGGCGAGGAGGGAGATCGCGCCGCCGTAGCTGGCGCCCGCCACGCCGACCCGGGGGTCGCCGGGCTTGTCGAGCCGCACCTGGGGCTGCTCGGCCAGCCAGTCGACGAGCCGGGAGACGTCGGCGACCTCGCCCTTCGGGTCGTTGAGGCCGACCTTGCCGGTCGACCTGCCGAAGCCGCGCGCCGACCAGGTCAGGACCGCGTAGCCGTCTCTGGCGAGGTCCTCGGCCTGTTGGCGTACGTCGTTCTTGCTGCCGCCGAAGCCGTGGCCGAGGAGGACCGCGGGGCGCCTTCCGGTGCCGTTCGTCGTGAAGTACGAGGTGTCGATGCGGACGCCGTCGATCGCCATGATCTGGTCCGCGCGGTGCACCGGGGGTGGGTCGTCAGAGGCGGCGGCCGTCCAGGTCCCGGCGGCGGCGAGCACGACGACGGAGGCCGCGGCGGCGATCCACCGCGGCCTCCGGAGGCGTCGAAGATCCATGCGTCAACGGTACGGGGTGAAACTGTCGGTCACTTGTCGACCGGGGGCTGAACTCCGGGCCATCCTGGGGGTGGACGGGGGTTCGTCGTGTACAGCGGGTGCGGTACGGCTACGGGGGTGGTGCGTCCTCTTCACGGCCGTCTGCGGGTTCGCTGTGGCTGGTCGCGCCCACGCGGCGGAGCCGCACATCGATACAGCCCCGCGCCCCTGGGCGGGTTCACTCGTCCGGAATCGAGACCAGCCACCTCGTGCCCCTGCGCGGGCGGAGATACAGGGCCCAGTAGAGGGTGGCCGCTGCCGTGATGCCGCCCGTCCACAGCAGGTACTCCGTCTCCTGCTGGGTCAGGATGTACGCCAGGACCGCGATCAGGAGGACCGGCATCGCGGGCCACAGGGGCATGCGCCAGGCCGGGGTGTGCTTGTGGTGGTCGCGGCGGGACAGCAGCGCGGCGATCGCGACGAGGAGGTACATGCCCGTCACCGAGACGCCGGTGACGCCGTACAGCGTGTCCAGGTTCACGAAGCACAGGGCCGCGCCCGGGATGCCGACCGCGAGGGTGGCGACCCAGGGGCTGCCGAAGCGGCCGAGCTTGGAGAAGACCGTGTTGACCGGGGCCGGCCAGGCCTTGTCCCGCGCCGAGGCGAACAGGACCCGGGAGTTCTGGATGACCATGACGATGCCGGCGTTGATGATCGCCAGGGCGACGCACAGGCTGACGAAGGTGCCGACCGCGGAGTTGGACCAGGCGGTGACCATGGTGCTGATGTCGCCGCCGGTGAGCGCGGTCAGGTCGGAGGCGCCCATGGTGATCGCGGCCACCGGGACCAGGATGATCACGGTGGAGATCGCGAGGGTGGCGAGGACCGTGCGGGCCACGTTGCGGCGCGGGTTCTCCAGTTCCTCGGAGAGGTAGACGGCCGTCGAGAAGCCCTGGGTGACGAAGAGGGCGATCGCGAGGCCGGAGACCACCAGCATGGCCGTCACCGTGTCCGTGCCGCCGTGCGCGTTCGCGACCTGCATCGACAGGAGGCTGCCCGGGCCGCGTTCGGCGTGGGTGAAGCCCAGGAGCGCCACCACCGCCGCCGCGATCACCTCGAGGACCAGGAAGATGCCCGTGATCCACGCGTTGGCGCGCAGGTCGAGGAGGCCGGCGAGGGTGGCCAGGAGCATGACTCCGGCGCCCGCCAGGGAGGGGTCCAGGTGGATCACGGGGGCCAGGTAGTCCGCCGTGCCCATCGCGATGACCGGCGGGACGATCATGACGACCAGGAGGGAGAGCACGAAGACGAGCCAGCCCGCGAGTCGTCCCGCCAGCGTCGAGACCATCGCGTACTCGCCGCCCGCGCTGGGGATGAGGGTGCCCAGCTCCGAGTAGCAGAACGCCACGGCGATGCAGAGGAGGGAGCCGATGGCGATGGTCAGGGCGGTGGCGGTGCCGAGTGAGCCGAAGAGGTCGGGGACGACCACGAAGAGCGTGGAGGCCGGGGTCACGCAGGACAGCGTCAGGAGGGTGCCGCCGACCACGCCTATGGAACGGTTGAGCTTGGCGTGGCCGTGCTCCAGCGCCTCTGGGACGGCGTTGTCGGCAGGGCGGAGGGTGTCGGTCATGGTGCTGCATGGAACCCCGACGAAAACCGACCCGTCAATAGATGACTTGCTGCGAAATCCGTAGTGAAGAACCGGTTGCGATGGCGGATTCAACAGTTTGCCGTGAAGAAATCCGCGATTTGGGGAGTACGGGAACCGCAGCGCGTGTGCGCAAAAAAACGGGGCCGTCCGCCATGCGGACGGCCCCGTCGGGGGTGCTCAGTGGTTGCGCGGGAAGCCCAGGTCCACGCCCGCCGGGGCGTCGGCCGGGTCGGGCCAGCGGGTGGTGACGACCTTGCCGCGGGTGTAGAAGTGCGTGCCGTCGTTGCCGTAGATGTGGTGGTCGCCGAAGAGGCTGTCCTTCCAGCCGCCGAAGGAGTGGTAGCCGACCGGGACCGGGATCGGGACGTTCACGCCGACCATGCCGGCCTCGACCTCCAACTGGAAGCGGCGGGCGGCGCCGCCGTCCCGGGTGAAGATCGCGGTGCCGTTGCCGAAGGGTGAGGCGTTGATCAGCGCCAGGCCCTCCTCGTAGGTGTCCACGCGCAGCACGGTCAGGACCGGGCCGAAGATCTCGTCCTGGTAGGCCTTGGCGCTGGTGGGGACCTTGTCGAGCAGGGAGATGCCGATCCAGTGGCCGTCCTCGAAGCCCGCCACGGTGTGCCCGGTGCCGTCCAGGACGACCTCGCAGCCCTCGGCGGCCGCGCCCTCGACGTAGGAGGCCACCTTGTCGCGGTGCACCTTCGTGATGAGCGGGCCCATCTCGGAGGCCGGGTCGTTGCCGGGGCCGATCCTGATCTTCTCGGCGCGCTCGCGGATCTTCTCGACCAGCGTGTCCCCGATGGCGCCGACGGCCACGACCGCGGAGATCGCCATGCAGCGCTCGCCGGCCGAGCCGTAGGCGGCGGAGACGGCCGCGTCGGCGGCCGCGTCCAGGTCCGCGTCCGGCAGGACCAGCATGTGGTTCTTGGCGCCGCCCAGGGCCTGCACGCGCTTGCCGTTGGCGGAGGCGGTGGTGTGGATGTAGCGGGCGATCGGGGTCGAGCCGACGAAGGAGACGGCCTTGACGTCCGGGTGCTCCAGGAGGCGGTCGACGGCCACCTTGTCACCCTGGACGACGTTGAAGACGCCGTCGGGCAGACCGGCCTCGGCCAGCAGCTCGGCGATCTTGAGGGAGGCCGACGGGTCCTTCTCCGAGGGCTTGAGCACGAAGGTGTTGCCGGTCGCGATGGCGATCGGGAACATCCACATCGGCACCATGGCCGGGAAGTTGAACGGCGTGATGCCCGCGACGACACCGAGCGGCTGGCGGATGGAGGAGACGTCCACCCGGCTGGCGACCTCGGTGGACAGCTCGCCCTTGAGCTGCACGGTGATCCCGCACGCCAGGTCCACGATCTCCAGACCGCGGGCGACCTCGCCGAGCGCGTCCGAGTGCACCTTGCCGTGCTCGGCGGTGATCAGCTCGGCGATCGCGTCCCGGTTCGCCTCGAGCAGCGCCCGGAACCGGAACAGGATGCTGGTCCGCTTGGCGAGCGAGGAGGTGCCCCAGGTCTGGAACGCGTCCTTCGCGGCGGCCACGGCGGCGTCGACCTCGTCGACCGAGGCGAACGCGACCTTCGTGGTGACCGCGCCGGTCGCCGGGTCGGTGACCGGCCCGTAGTTCCCCGACGCGCCTTCGACGGTCTTGCCGCCGATCCAGTGGTTGACGATCTTCGTCATGACCGAGTACTCCCTTTCACAGATGGCGGCGTCGGGTTGAGACGTGCCGTTCGTACAGCTCACGGGCCTTCACCGCGGACGCGCGCGTCGCGGTCTCGGCCACAGGAACATCCCACCAGGCCTGCGCCGGAGGCGCGCCCGACACTGTGTCTGCCGTTTCGGTCTCGACGTAGACACATGTGGGAGTGTCGGCGGCCCGCGCCTGTTCGAGGGCGGCGCGGAGGTCTCGTACGGTCTTCGCGCGCAGTACGCGCATACCGAGGCTGGCCGCGTTGGCGGCCAGGTCCACGGGCAGCGGGGCGCCCGTGTAGGTGCCGTCGTCGGATTGATAGCGGTACGCCGTGCCGAAGCGCTCGCCTCCGACCGTCTCGGACAGGCCCCCGATGGAGGCGTAGCCGTGGTTCTGGATCAGCAGGAGCTTGATCGCGACGCCCTCCTGCACGGCCGTGACGATCTCCGTCGGCATCATCAGGTAGGTGCCGTCGCCGACCAGCGCCCAGACGTTGCGGTCGGGAGCGGCCATCTTCACCCCGATCGCGGCCGGGATCTCGTAGCCCATGCAGGAGTAGCCGTACTCCAGGTGGTACTGGTCCCGGGACCGGGCACGCCACAGTTTGTGCAGGTCGCCGGGGAGGGAGCCGGCCGCGTTGATGATCACGTCGGACTCGTCGACGAGTGCGTCCAGGGCGCCGAGGACCTGCGGCTGGGTCGGCCTGACGTCGGGCTCGTCGGCCTCGTAGCAGGCGTCGACGCGCTGCTCCCAGCGCTCCTTGTCCAGGCTGTACTCGTCGACGTACCCGTCCTCGACGCGGTGGCCGTGCAGGGCTAGTGCCCCGGTGAGCTCCTGGAGGCCGCTGCGGGCGTCCGCGACCAGCGGGGTCCCGGCGAGCTTGTGGCCGTCGAAGGGCGCGATGTTGAGGTTGAGGAAGCGGACGCCGTCGCCCGCGAAGAGGGTGCCGGAGGCCGTCGTGAAGTCGGTGTAGCGGGTGCCGACGCCGATCACCAGGTCCGCCTGGCGGGCGAGCTCGTTGGCGGTGGCGGTGCCGGTGTGGCCGATGCCGCCGACGTCCTGGGGGTGGTCGTGGCGCAGGGAGCCCTTGCCGGCCTGGGTGGAGGCGACCGGGATGCCGGTGGCGCTCGCGAACTCGGCGAGGGCCTCCTCGGCGCGGCTGTGGTGGACCCCGCCGCCGGCGACGAGCAGGGGGCGGTGCGCCGACCTGATCGCGCCGACGGCCTCGGCCAGCTCGGCGGGGTCGGCGCCGGGACGCCGTACGGTCCAGGTGCGCTCGGCGAAGAACTCCTCCGGCCAGTCGTACGCCTCGGCCTGGACGTCCTGGGGCAGCGCGAGCGTCACGGCGCCCGTCTCCACGGGGTCGGTGAGGACCCGCATCGCCTGGAGGGCGGCCGGGATCAGGGCTTCCGGCCGGGTGACGCGGTCGAAGTACTTCGAGACGGGCCGCAGGCAGTCGTTGACCGAGATGTCACCGGCGTACGGCACTTCGAGCTGCTGGAGGACCGGGTCGGCGACGCGGGTGGCGAAGATGTCCCCGGGCAGGAGCAGGACCGGGAGGTGGTTGACGGTCGCGAGGGCCGCGCCCGTCACCAGGTTGGTCGCGCCGGGGCCGATCGACGTCGTCACCGCGTGGGTGGAGAGACGGTTCGACTGACGCGCGTAGCCCACCGCCGCGTGCACCATGGACTGTTCGTTGCGGCCCTGGTGGAAGGCCATCTCGTCGCCGTACTCGACCAGGGCCTGGCCGAGCCCGGCGACGTTGCCGTGGCCGAAGATGCCCCAGGTGGCGGAGATCAACCGCTGCCGTACCCCGTCGCGTTCGGTGTACTGGGCGGCCAGGAAGCGGACCAGCGCTTGCGCGACGGTCAGGCGGGTGGTCATCGGTACCCCTCCGTGTGGTCCGGGTGGAAGCAGATCCGCCACTCCCGCGTCGCACCCGGTCCCGCCATGACGTTGAGGTAGTACATGTCGTGGCCGGGCTGGGCGATGGACGGGCCGTGCCATCCGTCGGGGACGAGGACGGCGTCGCCGGAGCGGACCTCGGCGAGGACGTCGGATCCGCCCTCACGGGAGGGAGATACGCGCTGATAGCCGAAACCGTTCGGGCCGTCGATCTCGAAGTAGTAGATCTCCTCCAACTCGGCTTCCTCACCGGGCCGGTGCTCGTCGTGCTTGTGCGGCGGGTACGAGGACCAGTTGCCGCCGGGGGTGACGACCTCGACGGCGATGAGCTTGTCGCAGTCGAAGGCGTCGGCGGAGGCGAAGTTGCGCACGTGCCGCAACTGTGTGCCGCTGCCGCGCTCCTCGACGGGGACCTCCGGCGCGGGGCCGTAGCGGGCGGGGAGTCGTCGCTCGCACTTCGCTCCTGCCAGGGCGAAGCGGCCTCCCGCGCCGGAGGCGATCGATGCCTGGGCGTCCCGGGGCACGTACGCGAAGTCCGAGACTCCGGCGAACACGCTTTCCCGGCCCAGGAGTTGGAACTCTTCGGTACCAACGTGGACGGTACAGCCGCCTTCCAGCGGAAGCACGATCCACTCGCTGTCACCGGAGGTGAAGGTGTGGGTGCCCCCGGGTGCCAGTTCGACGATCCGCAGGCTGCTGTGGGTCCAGCCGGCCCGCTTGGGGTCGATGTCCACCGCGTACTGGGCGTTGGTGGAGGCACCCTTGGGGACGTACAGCTCGGTCTGTGTCATGCGGCGGCCCTCACAGCAGTCCTACGGCGGTGTCCACGGCGGCGGCCACGTCGCCGTCCGCCGGGTACAGCAAGGAGCGCCCGACCACGAGGCCGCGCACGGTGGGGAGTTGGAGGGCGCCGCGCCACTTCTCGTACGCGCCGTCCTGGTCGTCTCCGACCTCGCCGCCGAGCAGCACGGCGGGCAGCGTGGAGGCGGCCATGACCTCGCCCATGTCGTCGGGGTTGTCGCAGACCGGGACCTTGAGCCAGGTGTAGGCCGAACTGCCGCCCAGGCCCGAGGCGATGGCGATGGACTTGGTGACGGCCTCGGCGGACAGGTCGTTCCTGACCTTGCCCTCGGTGGTGCGGCCGCTGATGAACGGCTCGACGAAGACGGGCAGCCTGCGTGCGGCCATGTCGTCGATGGCGCGGGCCGTGGACTCCATGGTGGCCAGGGAGCCCGGGTCGGCGTAGTCGATGCGCAGGAGCAGCTTGCCGGCGTCGAAGCCGAGCCGCGCGATGTCCTCGGGGCGGTGGCCGGTGAAGCGGTCGTCGAGCTCGAAGCTGGCGCCCTGGAGGCCGCCGCGGTTCATGGAGCCCATGACGACCTTGCCGTCCAGGGCGCCGAGGAGGAGCAGGTCGTCCAGGATGTCGGCGGTGGCGAGGACGCCGTCGACGCCGGGGCGGGAGAGCGCGAGGCAGAGGCGTTCGAGCAGGTCGGCGCGGTTGGCCATGGCCATGCGGTTGCCGCCGACGCCGAGCGCGCCCCGGGCGGGGTGGTCGGCGGCGACGATCATCAGCCGGCCGTGGTCGTTGAGGAGCGGACGCCGGGGGCGGCGGGCGGCGGCCTCGGCGATCGCCTCGGGGCGTTCGGCGCGCAGCCGTACGAGTTCGGTGATGTCGACGCTCACTTGACCGCTCCCGCCGCGACCGCGTCCTCGATCTCGTCGACCGTGGGCATCGCGGAACTGCACTCCAGTCGGGAGGCGACGATGGCGCCCGCCGCGTTGGCGTGGCGCATGATCTTCTCCAGGTCCCAGCCGGCGAGCAGGCCGTGGCAGAGGGAGCCGCCGAAGGCGTCCCCGGCGCCGAGACCGTTGAGGACGTTCACGGGCAGGGGCGGGACCTCCGCCTCGTTGCCCTTGTCGTCGACGGCGAGGACACCCTTGGGGCCCTGCTTGACGACCGCCAGCTCGACCCCGGCGTCCAGCAGCGCCTGGGCCGCCTCGCGGGGTTTGCGCACCCCGGTCGCGACCTCGACCTCGTCGAGGTTGCCGACGGCGACGGTGGTGTGGCGCAGGGCCTCCTCGTAGAAGGGGCGGGCGGTGTCCGGGTCCTTCCAGAACATCGGGCGCCAGTCCAGGTCGAAGACGGTGGCGCCCGCCCTGGCCCGGTGGGCGAGGGCCGCCAGGGTCGCCGTCCGGCTGGGCTCCTCGCTCAGGCCGGTGCCGGTGACCCAGAAGATGCTCGCCTCGCGGATCGCGTCGAGGTCCAGCTCGTGGGCGTCGATCTCCAGGTCGGGGGCCTTGGGCTGCCGGTAGAAGTAGAGCGGGAAGTCGTCCGGCGGGAAGACCTCGCAGAAGGTGACGGGGGTCGGCAGTCCCGGGACCGGGGTGACCCAGCGGTCGTCGACGCCGAAGCCCTGGAGGGCCTCGTGCAGATAGGTGCCGAAGGGGTCGTCGCCGGTGCGGGTGATCACCGCGGTCCGCCGTCCCAGGCGGGAGGCGGCGACCGCGACGTTCGTCGCCGAGCCCCCGAGGAACTTGCCGAAGGACGTCACCTGCGGCAGCGGGACACCGGTCTGGAGTGGATACAGGTCCACACCGATCCGCCCCATGGTGATCAGGTCGTACGCCATCGGCTTCCCTTCGTACCTGCGTCGGCTCTCCCGGCGTTTGTAGCCCCGCACGAGGAGCCCTGTCAATGTTTTGTCCAGACATTCGGACGAGACCTTGACAGCGCTTGCTGCGCGAACCGAAGCTGGCCGGCATGACAGCGCCCGCACCTCAGCCCTCACTGTCCCGCATCCGGATCGGCTCGGCTCCGGACTCCTGGGGCGTGTGGTTCCCCGACGACCCCCGGCAGGTCCCCTGGCAGCGCTTCCTCGACGAGGTCGCGGACTCCGGCTACGAGTGGATCGAGCTGGGGCCGTACGGGTACCTGCCGACCGATCCCGCAGTCCTCACCGAGGAGGTCTCCCGGCGTGGCCTGAAGGTGTCCGCGGGCACCGTCTTCACCGGCCTGCACCACGGCGAGGCCGTGTGGGAGAAGACCTGGGCGCATGTCGCGGACAACGCGGTGCTCGCCCAGGCCATGGGGGCGAAGCACCTGGTCGTGATCCCGTCGTTCTGGCGGGACGACAAGACGGGCGAGGTGCTGGAGTCCGACACGCTCACACCCGGGCAGTGGCGCAACCTCAGCTCGCTGACCGAGCGCCTGGGACAGCGCGTGAAGGACGAGTACGGCCTGCAGATCGTCGTCCATCCGCACGCCGACACCCACATCGACAGCGAGGAGAACGTGGTCCGCTTCCTCGACGCCACCGACTCCTCCCTGGTGTCGCTGTGCCTGGACACCGGGCACTACGCGTACTGCGGCGGGGACAGCGTCAAGCTGATCGAGACGTACGGCTCGCGGATCGGGTACCTGCACCTCAAGCAGGTGGACCCGGAGATCCTGGCGGACGTACGGGCCAAGGGGACGCCGTTCGGGCCGGCCGTGGCCCAGGGTGTGATGTGCGAGCCGCCGTCCGGGGTCCCGGAGCTCGGTCCGGTGCTGGAGGCCGCGCAGCAACTGGACGTGGACCTGTTCGCGATCGTCGAGCAGGACATGTACCCGTGCGAGCCGGACAAGCCGCTGCCGATCGCCCAGCGGACCAGGGCGTTCCTGCGCTCCTGCGGGGCGTAGCCGGTCACCTGCGGGCGCGCGGGGGGGCCGGTCGCCCGGTTCCCCGCGCTCTTGGAGACTCCGGAGGGCGCCGGGGGACGCGGTACGGCCGCGGAGGCCGAAAGCGGCCGTTGTCAACGCGCCGCGCCCGCACGCCCGCGTACGCCTTTGCGTCACCTCTGTCACGAAGTCCCCTTCCGTGTCACACATGTCGCGTGTACGCGGGCTCCCCGTCACACTGCGCGCACAGACCCTGACCACCGGTCACCGCGTCTCGTTCACGGGGCACAGGCTTTGTGATCGCCAGCGCAGCGCCCGGTACCCCCGACGGCCGTTCCCGGCCGCCGCCGCGGTGCGCGCGGGGAGGTGCACCACATGACCGACCGAAGGCTCTGGTCGTACAAGGAGATCGCGGCGCACATCCGTGTGCAGCCGGACACCGTGCGGTCGTACCGCAAGCACGGGCTGCTGCCGGCGCCCGACCACGTCGAGGGCGGCAAGCCCTTCTGGTACGCGGACACCGTGCGCGCGTGGGTCGCGTCCCGGCCGGGGAACCGGGGGCGGAGAGAGGACTGAGGCGGCGCCGGACGGGCCGCGGAAAACCGCGGGCCGGGAGGTGGCCGCGTCTGACACAGTCGGGCCATGAGCGACTTCTCCGTGAAACCCGTGCTGACCGGTGAGCGGACCGTGCTGCGGCCGTTCACGGAGGCCGACGCCGAGGTCATGGCGGAGATCATCGAGGACCCCGAGGTGGTCCGCTTCACCGGCGCGCCCGCCGGCGAACTCACCCTGGAGCGGCTGCGCTCCTGGTACGGCTCGCGGTCCGAGCAGACCGACCGGCTCGACCTCGCCGTCACCGACCGCGCCACGGGTGAACTGGTCGGCGAGGTCGTCCTCCACGAGTGGGACCCCCAGGCCCGGAGCTGCACCTTCCGCACGCTCATCGGGCCCCGGGGGCGCGGACGCGGGCTCGGCACCGAGGCCACTCGCCTCGTGGTCGGCCACGGCTTCGAGCGGCTCGGCCTGCACCGCGTCGAGCTGGAGGTCTACCGCCACAACGCCCGCGCCCTGCGGGTCTACGAGAAGGCCGGGTTCACGGTCGAGGGTGTGCGGCGGGAGTCCGACCTGCGGGACGGCGAGTGGGTGGACTGGGTGGTCATGGGCCTCCTCGACCGCGAGTGGGCCGCCCTCAACCCCACGGCTGGATGACCGTCACCCCCGCTCCGGGGGCCGTGCCCATGGCCGCGAGGGCGGCCGGGGCCGCGTCCAGCGGGATCGTGGACGTGACCAGCAGATCCGGTCGCAGCACGCCCGCCGCGACCAGTTCCAGCATCGGCGGGTAGGTGTGGGCGGCCATGCCGTGGCTGCCGAGGAGCGCGAGCTCCAGGGCGATCGCGCGGGCCATGGGCACCGGCGTCGTGCCGTCCGCCGAGGGCAGCAGACCCACCTGGACATGCCGCCCGCGCCGGCGCAGCGACTCGACGGAGGCCGCGCAGGTGGCCGGGGAACCGAGGGCGTCCAGGGACAGATGGGCCCCGCCGCCGGTCAGCTCGCGGACCGCCGCCGCGGTGTCCCGGGTGCCGCCCGCGTCCACGCACTCCGCCGCGCCGAACTCCTTCGCCAGGGCCAGCGCCCGGGCCGAGACGTCCACGGCCACCACGCGGGCCCCCGAGGCCGCCGCGATCATCACCGCGGACAGGCCGACCCCGCCGCAGCCGTGCACCGCGACCCACTCCCCCGCACCGGCCCGCCCCTGCTGCACGACCGCCCTGAACGCCGTGGCGAACCGGCAGCCCAGGGCGGCGGCCGTGGCGAAGGTCATGTCGTGCGGTACGGCGACGAGGTTCACGTCGGCGTGGTCGAGCGCCACGTACTGGGCGAACGAGCCCCAGTGGGTGAAGCCGGGCTGGGTCTGGCGCTCGCAGATCTGGTGGTCGCCGCTCGCGCAGGCCGCGCAGGTGCCGCAGGCGCAGACGAAGGGGACGGTGACCCGGTCGCCGGGACGCCAGTCGCGCACGCGGGGGCCGACCGACTCCACCACGCCCGCGAGTTCGTGCCCGGGCACGTGCGGGAGGGTGATGTCGGGGTCGTGGCCCTGCCAGCCGTGCCAGTCGCTTCTGCACAGGCCCGTGGCCTCCACGCGGACGACCGCTCCGTGGTCCGCGGGGCGGGGGTCGGGCACGTCCCGTACCTGTGCGGGTTCGCCGTAGTTCTCGAAGACAACCGCTCGCATCCGCGTCTCCCTCGCCGATTCCGTCTGCGGGTACATCCTGACGGGTCGCCGGTCCGCCGGCCGGACCCGGCCGACGACTCTTGGAGAAATACCCCCTAGGGGTATAGGCTGTGATGCAGTAACCCCACACGCCTCCACGAGGAGAACGACATGACCGCCCAGACCGATACCCCGGGATCCGTCACCGCCGTCTACAAGGTGAGCGGGATGAGCTGCGGGCACTGTGAGGGTTCCGTTTCCGGTGAGATCTCCGAGATCGCGGGGGTCAGCTCGGTGAAGGCGGTCGCCTCCACCGGCGAGGTCACGGTCGTGTCGGCGGAGCCGCTGGACGAGGAAGCCGTGCGGGCCGCCGTGGACGAGGCCGGTTTCGAGCTCGTGGGCAAGGCCTGACCGCCCGGGGAAGCGCCGTGGCGGGCCGCCGGGCGACCGACGGCCGGCCACGGCCCGTCGCACTGTTCACCGCGCCCCGCAGGAGCGCGGACGAATCGTTTCTGGAGTAGGGAACATGTCCACCACGGCCCCGCCCGCGCCCGTCTCCGAGGTCGAACTCGTCATCGGCGGGATGACCTGCGCCTCCTGTGCCGCCCGGGTCGAGAAGAAGCTCAACCGGATGGACGGCGTCACCGCCACGGTCAACTACGCGACCGAGAAGGCGAGGGTCGCCTACCCGGCGGACGTCGAGGTCGCCGACCTGATCGCGACCGTCGTGCGGACGGGCTACACGGCGCAGGAGCCCGCGCCCGCCGCAGCGGAGCCCGAGGACACGGACCCCGAGCTCGCCTCCCTGCGGCAGCGACTGCTCGTCTCCGTCGCGCTCGCCGTCCCGGTCGTCGTGCTCTCCATGACCCCCGCCCTCCAGTTCGACAACTGGCAGTGGCTCGCGCTGACCCTCGCCTCGCCCGTCGTCGTCTGGGGCGCGTGGCCGTTCCACCGGGCCGCCTGGACCAACATCCGGCACGGCGCGGCGACCATGGACACCCTCGTCTCGGTCGGGACCCTCGCCGCGTTCGGCTGGTCGCTGTGGGCGCTGTTCTTCGGTGACGCGGGCATGCCGGGCATGCGGGAGCGGTTCGAGCTCACCGCCGGCGGCATGGACGGCGCCTCGGCGATCTACCTGGAGGTGGCCTCGGGGGTCACCGCCTTCATCCTGCTCGGCCGCTATCTGGAGGCCCGTGCCAAACGCCGTGCGGGGGCGGCCCTCAGGGCGCTGATGGAGCTCGGGGCCAAGGACGTCTGCGTCCTGCGGGACGGGCGCGAGGTGCGGATCCCGGCGGAGCGGCTGGCCGTCGGGGACCGGTTCGTCGTACGGCCCGGCGAGAAGATCGCGACCGACGGCACCGTCGTCGAGGGCTCCTCGGCCGTGGACGCCTCCATGCTGACCGGCGAGTCGGTGCCGGTGGACGTCGGCGTCGGGGACGCCGTGACCGGGGCCACCGTCAACGCCGGCGGGCGGATCGTCGTGGCCGTGACCCGGATCGGGGCCGACACCCGGCTCGCGCGGATGGCGAAGCTCGTGGAGGACGCCCAGAACGGCAAGGCGCAGGTGCAGCGGCTCGCCGACCGGGTCTCCGCGGTCTTCGTGCCGGCCGTGCTCCTCGTCGCGGTGGCCACCTTCGGGGCCTGGCTCGGCACCACCGGGGACACCGTCGCCGCGTTCACCGCGGCCGTCGCCGTGCTCATCATCGCCTGCCCGTGCGCGCTGGGCCTGGCCACACCGACCGCGCTCATGGTCGGCACCGGACGCGGCGCCCAGCTCGGCATCCTCATCAAGGGCCCGGAGGTCCTGGAGTCCACGCGGCGCGTCGACACCGTCGTCCTGGACAAGACCGGCACGGTCACCACGGGCCGGATGACCCTCCAGGAGATCCACGTCGTCGACGGGGCCGACGAGAAGCAGGTGCTGCGGCTCGCGGGCGCCCTGGAGCACGCCTCCGAGCACCCGGTCGCGCGGGCGGTCGCCGCGGGCGCCGAGGAGCGGGTCGGGGCGCTGCCGCCGGCCGAGCGGTTCGAGAACGTCCCGGGCAGGGGCGTCCGCGGCCGCGTGGAGGGCCACGAGGTGGCCGTGGGGCGGCTCTTCGACGTGCTGCCCGCCGAGCTGGCCCGGGCCAGGGAGGAGGCCGAGCGGGACGGCCGTACGGCTGTCGTGGTGGGGTGGGACGGCGTGGCCCGCGGGGTCCTGGCCGTCGCCGACGCGGTCAGGGAGAGCAGCGCCGAGGCGGTGCGGTCACTGCGGGCGCTGGGGCTCACGCCGGTGCTGCTGACCGGGGACAACCGGACGGTGGCGGAGGCGGTGGCCCGGGCGGTCGGGATCGACGAGGTGGTCGCAGAGGTGCTGCCCGAGGACAAGGTCGAGGCCGTACGACGGCTGCAGCGCGAGGGCCGGGTCGTCGCGATGGTCGGCGACGGGGTCAACGACGCCGCCGCGCTCGCCGCCGCCGACCTGGGGCTCGCCATGGGGACCGGGACCGACGCGGCGATCGAGGCGGGGGATCTGACGCTGGTGCGCGGTGACCTGCGGGTGGCCGCGGACGCGATCCGGCTCTCCCGGCGCACCCTGTCCACGATCAAGGGCAATCTCGTGTGGGCTTTCGGCTACAACGTGGCCGCGCTGCCGCTGGCCGCGGCCGGGCTGCTGAACCCGATGATCGCCGGGGCGGCGATGGCGTTCTCCTCGGTGTTCGTGGTGACCAACAGCCTGCGGCTGCGTGCCTTCCGTTGAGGATCCTTTGACAGACCCCCTCTGGAGTCCGGAGCCACGCTCACATAAGCTCTTCACAAGACTCGCGCATCGTCCTTACGCTGGGGTCCCGTTCACCGTATCCGGGCTCTTGCGTATCTAACGGACATTTGCAAGAGACGCAGATCACAGTGATGCGAACGTAACCATCGAAGGGGTTCGAAGGTCTAAGTTGGCGATGTCAGGCAGCGTCTTGGGGGGCGTTGACTGACGTCTGAGGATGTCTTGGGGGACTTCCTCGGAGCTGCGTTGCCGGGGCACGCACTTAGGGAAGCTTTGAGCGGCCCTCCCGACCGTGCGCTGTCCCGGCAGGCCGCACACTGGAGTAGTACGAGGAGTTCTGCTCGTTCTGCTCAACAGCAGTACCGGAAAGACAGCGATTCAGGCGCTGGTCTCTCAGACGCCCGGCCGGATCCCGTGGGGGGAATCCGCACCGGGACATGGGAAGGCGCCCTGGACGCCGGCCCGTGGGGGGACCGTCGCCAGGGCGCCTTTCGTTTTGCGTGCTCGCAGAGGCTCGCCCGCCGGGAACGCCGAAGGGACGCCACCGAAGCGGCGCCCCTTCGCTCACCGGCAGGTGTCAGCGCTGTTCGACCGGGATGAAGTCCCGCTCCACGACACCCGTGTAGATCTGGCGCGGGCGGCCGATGCGGGAGCCCGGCTCCTTGATCATCTCGTGCCACTGGGCGATCCAGCCCGGGAGGCGGCCGAGGGCGAACAGGACCGTGAACATCTCGGTCGGGAAGCCCATGGCGCGGTAGATCAGGCCCGTGTAGAAGTCGACGTTCGGGTAGAGGCTGCGCGAGACGAAGTAGTCGTCGGAGAGCGCGTGCTCCTCCAGCTTGAGGGCGATGTCCAGCAGCTCGTCGGACTTGCCGAGGGCCGAGAGGACGTCGTGCGCCGCCGCCTTGATGATCTTCGCGCGCGGGTCGAAGTTCTTGTAGACCCGGTGGCCGAAGCCCATCAGCCGGACGCCGTCCTCCTTGTTCTTCACCTTGCGGATGAAGGAGTCGACGTCACCGCCGGAGGCCTGGATGCCCTCCAGCATCTCCAGCACGGACTGGTTGGCACCGCCGTGCAGCGGGCCCCACAGGGCGTTGATGCCGGCGGAGATCGACGCGAACATGTTCGCCTGCGACGAGCCGACGAGACGGACCGTGGAGGTCGAACAGTTCTGCTCGTGGTCGGCGTGCAGGATGAGCAGCTTGTCCAGGGCGGAGACCACGACCGGGTCGAGGTCGTACTCCTGCGCCGGCACCGAGAACGTCATGCGCAGGAAGTTCTCGACGTAGCCGAGGTCGTTGCGCGGGTAGACGAACGGGTGGCCGATCGACTTCTTGTAGGCGTACGCCGCGATCGTCGGGAGCTTGGCGAGCAGGCGGATCGTCGAGAGGTTGCGCTGCTTCTCGTCGAAGGGGTTGTGGCTGTCCTGGTAGAACGTCGACAGGGCGGAGACCACCGACGACAGCATGGCCATCGGGTGGGCGTCGCGCGGGAAGCCCTTGTAGAAGTTCTTGACGTCCTCGTGCAGCAGGGTGTGCTGCGTGATGTCGTTCTTGAAGACCGAGAGCTCGTCGACGGTCGGGAGCTCACCGTTGATCAGGAGGTAGGCGACCTCCAGGAAGGTGGAGCGCTCGGCTAGCTGCTCGATCGGGTAGCCGCGGTACCGGAGGATGCCGGCCTCACCGTCGAGGTAGGTGATGGCGGATTTATAGGCCGCGGTGTTGCCGTAGCCGCTGTCCAGGGTGACCAGACCGGTCTGGGCGCGGAGCTTCCCGATGTCGAAGCCCTTGTCGCCGACGGTGCTGTCGATCACCGGGTAGGTGTACTCGCCATCGCCGTACCGCACTACTACAGAGTTGTCGCTCACGTCATCCCTCACCGACGTTGTGCCTCTTCTTCGAGGTTGCCCTGACTGTCTCTACCATCCCCCATTTGGCGCAGGAGAGTGCACTCGGGGTCGGCCGTTGGGCGTATCAGCGGCACTGAGTGCCGCCAACTTGCTCATCCTGCCCCTCCCCACCCGCTTCCGGAAGGGCTCTGTGACCCACGTGACTCATTTGATCGATCATTTTTTGTGTCGTCTCACGATTGACGCCCGTCACAGGGCCGAGAGCCGGAAGTCCAGCGCCGTGCAGCGCCGCCCCGCCGAGACCGTGCGCACCGCCTGACCGATCGCCTTGCGGGAGCCGACGAGGACGACGAGCTTCTTCGCGCGCGTGACCGCCGTGTACAGCAGATTCCGCTGGAGCATCATCCAGGCGCTGGTGGTGACCGGGATCACCACGGCCGGGTACTCGCTGCCCTGGGAACGGTGGATGGTCACCGCGTACGCGTGGGCCAGTTCGTCCAGTTCGTCGAAGTCGTACGGCACCTCCTCGTCCTCGTCCGTCAGCACGGTGAGGCGCTGGTCGACCGGGTCGAGCGAGGTGACCACGCCCACGGTGCCGTTGAAGACACCGTTGGTGCCCTTCTCGTAATTGTTGCGAATCTGGGTGACCTTGTCGCCGACCCGGAAGACCCGGCCGCCGAACCGCTTCTCGGCGAGGTCGGGGCGGCCCGGGGTGATGGCCTGCTGGAGCAGGCCGTTGAGGGTGCCGGCGCCGGCGGGGCCGCGGTGCATGGGCGCGAGCACCTGCACGTCCCGGCGCGGGTCGAGGCCGAACTTGGCCGGAATCCGACGGGCCGCCACATCCACGGTGAGCCGGCCGACCTCCTCCGTGTCGTCCTCGACGAAGAGGAAGAAGTCCTTCATGCCGTCGGTGACGGGGTGCTGCCCGGCGTTGATCCGGTGCGCGTTGGTGACCACACCGGACTGCTGGGCCTGCCGGAACACCCGGGTGAGGCGCACGGCGGGCACCGGCCCGCCGTCGGCGAGCAGATCCCTGAGGACCTCCCCCGCGCCGACGCTGGGCAGTTGGTCGACGTCCCCGACGAACAGCAGGTGTGCGCCCGGGGGTACGGCCTTCACCAGCTTGTTGGCGAGCAGCAGGTCCAGCATGGAGGCCTCGTCGACCACCACCAGGTCGGCGTCGAGCGGGCGGTCCTTGTCGTAGGCCGCGTCGCCGCCGGGCTTCAGCTCCAGGAGCCGGTGCACGGTGGAGGCGTCGGCGCCGGTGAGCTCGGCGAGGCGCTTGGCGGCCCGGCCGGTCGGGGCGGCGAGGACGACCTTGGCCTTCTTGGCGCGGGCCAGCTCCACGACCGAGCGCACGGTGAAGGACTTGCCGCAGCCGGGGCCGCCGGTGAGGACGGCGACCTTCTGGGTCAACGCCAGCCTGACGGCGGCCTCCTGCTCCGGGGCGAGCTCGGTGCCCGTACGGGACTTCAGCCAGCCCAGCGCCTTGTCCCAGGCCACGTCGCGGAAGGCCGGCATGCGGTCCTGGTCGGTGCGCAGCAGGCGCAACACCTGGGCGGCGAGGGAGAGTTCGGCGCGGTGGAAGGGGACGAGCCAGACGGCGGTGACCTCGTGGCCGTCGGGGCCGGGCACCTTCTCGCGTACGACGCCGGGGTCGCCGGAGTCCTCGTCGGGCAGGGCGAGTTCGGCGAGGCACTCGATGACCAGGCCGGTGTCGACCTGGAGGAGCTTGACCGCGTCGGCGATGAGCTGCTCCTCGGGGAGGTAGCAGTGGCCCTGGTCGGCGGACTGCGAAAGGGCGTACTGGAGGCCCGCCTTGACCCGCTCCGGACTGTCGTGCGGGATGCCGACGGACTGGGCGATCTTGTCGGCGGTGAGGAAGCCGATGCCCCAGACGTCGGCGGCGAGCCGGTAGGGCTGGTTCCTCACCACCGAGATCGAGGCGTCGCCGTACTTCTTGTAGATGCGCACGGCGATGGAGGTGGACACCTCGACGGTCTGGAGGAAGAGCATGACCTCCTTGATCGCCTTCTGCTCCTCCCAGGCGTCGGCGATCTTCCTGGTGCGCTTGGGGCCGAGGCCGGGGACCTCGACGAGCCGCTTCGGCTCCTCCTCGATGATCTTCAGGGTGTCGGTGCCGAAGTGCTGGGTGATGCGGTCGGCGAAGACGGGGCCGATGCCCTTGACGAGCCCCGAGCCGAGATAGCGGCGGATGCCCTGGACGGTGGCCGGCAGGACGGTCGTGTAGTTCTCCACGGTGAACTGCTTGCCGTACTGCGGGTGGGAGCCCCAACGCCCCTCCATCCGCAGGGACTCCCCCACCTGGGCACCGAGCAGCGCGCCGACGACGGTGAGGAGGTCGCCGCCGCCCCTGCCGGTGTCGACGCGGGCGACGGTGTAGCCGTTGTCCTCGTTGGCGTACGTGATGCGCTCCAGCACGCCTTCGAGCACGGCCAGCCGTCGCTCACCCGTGGAGGCCCCCGCCTGATTGGACATGCCCCGACGGTACCGCCCGGCAGTGACAGCCCAGGGGGTCGGCGTGGGGGACGGAGGGGGACGGCGTGACACGCCTGGGGTGCCTCCTGCTCCCCACGGCCCACGCCCGGTCCGCTACCCCGCCTGTGACGTCACGTGGTCGATCACCGTCGCGAAGTCCTCCGTCGGGGAGAACTCCACGAACTCGCAGTCCTCCAGGGCGACGGGGACGTGGCCGGGGCCCCAGTAGTACGCCTGGCCCGCCTCGTACTCCTCCTCGCCGGAGGGCGTGAGCATCTTGAGGCGGCCCTTCAACAGGTAGCCCCAGTGCGGGCATTGGCACGCGTCGCCTTCGAGGCCCTTGAGGGCGGGGCCCATGTCCGTGCCCTCCGGGAGCCGGAGCCAAGCGACGGACATGCCGCCGCCGATCGGCCGGGTGCGCACCTCCACGCCGTCGCCCGCGAGGGCGACGGGTACGTCGTCACGAGTGGCCGCCGTCATGGCTCCTCCGCTCCGGCCTCCCAGGCCTTGAGGAAACGACTTCTGCCCCTTCCAGCCTGGTCCGCCCCCGCGCGGCCCGCCACATCACGATTTGGTATCGGGGTCTTGCAAACGGCCGTGTAATCGATTCCAATCCTCGGTACACGCACTCGTGTAATCGATTCCACAAGGAGGTGGAGCGGCGATGGCGAGCATCAAGGACGTCGCTGCCGAGGCGGGGGTCTCCGTCGCCACGGTGTCGCGGGTCCTGAACGACCACCCGTCGGTCAGCGCGGACGCACGCACCCGCGTGCTGGCCGCCGTGGAGACCCTGGGCTACCGCCCGAACGCCGTCGCCCGCTCCCTGCGCACCGACCAGACCCACACCCTCGGCCTGGTCATCAGCGACGTGCTGAACCCCTACTTCACCGAGCTGGCCCGCTCCGTCGAGGAGGAGGCCCGCGCGCTGGGCTACAGCGTGATCATCGGGAACGCCGACGAACGCCCGGACCTCCAGGACCACCACGTACGCAACCTGCTGGACCGCCGGATCGACGGCCTCCTGGTCTCCCCCACCGACGGCGGCTCCCCGCTGATGCTGGACGCCGTCCGCGCGGGGACCCCGATGGTGTTCGTGGACCGCTGGATCCCCGGCGTGGCCGTGCCGGTGGTCAGGGCCGACGGACGGGCCGCCGTGCGCGACCTCGTGGCCCACCTGCACGGCCTCGGGCACCGCAGGCTCGCCATCATCGCCGGGCCCGCCGCCACCACGACCGGCCAGGAGCGCGTGGCGGCCTTCCGGGAGGCCCTGGAGGCGTACGGCCTGAAGCTGCCCGACGCCTACATAGGCCAGGGCGACTTCCAGGCCGAGAGCGGACGGCGGGTCACCGAGGGCTTCCTCGACCTGCCCGAACCGCCCGAGGTCGTCTTCGCCGCCGACAACCTGATGGCGCTCGGCGCCCTGGACGCCGTACGCGCGCGTGGGCTGCGGGTGCCGCAGGACCTGGCTCTGGCCGCGTTCGACGACATCCCGTGGTTCGTGCACACCGATCCGCCGATCACCGCGGTCGCCCAGCCCACGGGCGAGCTGGGGCGGGCCGCCGTGCGCGCGCTCGTCGACCGCATCGAGGGCCGGCGTCCCGCGTCGGTCACCCTCCCCGCCCGTCTCGTCGTCCGCCGTTCCTGCGGCGAGAACCCGCACGAGAACCCCGTAACGAACAGGAGCGAGTCGTGAGCAACGAGGACGAGTTGCTGCGCATCGAGGGCATACGGAAGTCCTTCCCCGGCGTGGTCGCGCTCGACGGCGTCGACTTCGACCTGCGCCGGGGCGAGGTGCACGTACTGCTCGGCGAGAACGGCGCCGGCAAGAGCACGCTGATCAAGATGCTCTCGGGCGCCTACCACCCCGACGAGGGCCGGGTCCTGGTGGACGGCGCGGAGGTGCACATCCGCGGGGCGCAGGACGCCGAGCGGCTGGGCATCGCCACCATCTACCAGGAGTTCAACCTCGTCCCCGACCTGACGGTCGCCGAGAACATCTTCCTGGGCCGCCAGCCGCGCCGCCTCGGGATGATCGACCGGAAGACCATGGAGGCCGACGCCGAGGTCCTGCTGAAGCGGGTCGGGGTCAACGTGTCGCCACGCGCGCGTGTGCGTGAACTCGGCATCGCCCGGCTCCAGATGGTCGAGATCGCCAAGGCGCTCAGCCTGAACGCGCGCGTGCTGATCATGGACGAGCCGACCGCCGTGCTCACCTCCGAGGAGGTCGACAAGCTCTTCGCGATCGTGCGCAGGCTGCGCGAGGACGGGGTCGGGATCGTCTTCATCACCCACCACCTGGAGGAGATCGCCGCCCTGGGCGACCGGGTCACGGTCATCCGGGACGGGAAGTCGGTCGGCCAGGTGCCCGCCACCACGCCCGAGGACGAACTCGTGCGCCTGATGGTGGGGCGGTCCATCGAGCAGCAGTACCCGCGGCAGCGCGGCGAGACGGGAGCGGCCCTGCTCAGGGTCGAGGGCCTCACCCGCGACGGCGTCTTCCACGACATCGGCTTCGAGGTGCACGCCGGCGAGGTCGTCGGCATCGCCGGGCTGGTCGGCGCGGGCCGTACCGAGGTCGTGCGGGCCGTGTTCGGCGCGGACCCGTACGACAAGGGGGCCGTGCACGTCGCCGGGACGGCGCTGCGGGGCCACGACGTGGGCGCCGCCATGGCCGCCGGGATCGGGCTGATCCCGGAGGACCGCAAGGGCCAGGGCCTGGTGCTCGACCAGTCGGTCGAGGAGAACCTGGGCCTGGTGACCATGCGGGCCGCCACCCGCGGGGGGCTCGTCGACCTCAAGGGCCAGCGGGCGGCCGCCGCGCGGATCGCCGACCAGCTCGGGGTGCGGATGGCGGGCCTGCACCAGCATGTGCGCACGCTCTCCGGCGGCAACCAGCAGAAGGTCGTCATCGGCAAGTGGCTGCTCGCCGACACCAAGGTGCTGATCCTCGACGAGCCCACGCGCGGGATCGACGTCGGCGCCAAGGTCGAGATCTACCAGCTCATCAACGAACTCACCGCGGCCGGTGCCGCCGTCCTCATGATCTCCAGCGATCTGCCCGAGGTGCTCGGCATGAGCGACCGGGTGCTGGTGATGGCCCAGGGCCGGATCGCCGGCGAACTCACCGCCGACGAGGCCACGCAGGACTCCGTGATGGCTCTCGCCGTCAGCACGAACACCGTCAAGACCGAGAAGGAGGCCCCCCGTGGCCACTGACACGCTCAAGAGCGGGGCGAGCGCGGGTGGCCTGCGCCGTCTCCTGCTCGACAACGGCGCGCTCACCGCGCTGATCGTCCTCGTCATCGCCATGTCGGCGCTGTCCGGCGACTTCCTGACCACCGACAACCTGCTCAACGTCGGCGTCCAGGCGGCTGTGACCGCCATCCTCGCCTTCGGTGTGACCTTCGTGATCGTCTCCGCGGGCATCGACCTGTCGGTGGGCTCGGTGGCGGCCCTGTCGGCGACGGTCCTCGCCTGGAGCGCCACGTCGCACGGGGTGCCGGTCTTCATAGCCGTCGTCCTCGCCGTGGTGACCGGCATCGCGGCCGGTCTCGTCAACGGCTTCCTGATCGCGTACGGCAAGCTGCCCCCGTTCATCGCGACCCTGGCCATGCTCTCGGTGGCCCGCGGTCTGTCGCTGGTGATCTCCGAGGGCTCCCCGATCGCCTTCCCCGACTCCGTCTCGCACCTCGGTGACACGCTCGGCGGCTGGCTGCCGGTGCCCGTCCTCGTCATGGTCCTCATGGGGCTGATCGCGGCCTTCGTGCTGGGCCGGACCTACATCGGCCGCTCCATGTACGCGATCGGCGGCAACGAGGAGGCGGCCCGTCTCTCCGGCCTCAGGGTCAAGAAGCAGAAGCTCGCCATCTACGCGCTGTCCGGTGTCTTCGCGGCCGTCGCGGGTGTCGTGCTCGCCGCCCGGCTGTCCTCGGCGCAGCCGCAGGCCGCCGACGGCTACGAGCTGGACGCGATCGCCGCGGTCGTCATCGGCGGCGCCTCGCTCGCGGGCGGCACCGGCAAGGCGTCCGGGACGCTGATCGGCGCGCTGATCCTCGCGGTGCTGCGCAACGGCCTCAACCTGCTGAACGTGTCCGCGTTCTGGCAGCAGGTCGTCATCGGTGTCGTCATCGCACTGGCGGTGCTGCTCGACACGCTGCGCCGCAAGGCCGGGGCGACCCCGGTGGCCGGTGCCCCGCAGGGCGGCAAGGGGCGCCAGGCGGCGACGTACGGTCTCGCGGCCGTGGTCACCGTGGCGATCGTGGGCGCGACCTCGTTCCTGCACGACGACTCGTCCTCGACGGCCAAGCCGAAGGTGGGCCTGTCGCTCTCCACGCTCAACAACCCCTTCTTCGTGCAGATCCGGTCGGGCGCCCAGGCCGAGGCGAAGAAGCTGGGCGTGGACCTGACGGTCACGGACGCCCAGAACGACGCCTCCCAGCAGGCCAACCAGCTCCAGAACTTCACCAGTTCGAACCTCGGCGCGATCATCGTCAACCCGGTGGACTCGGACGCGGCGAGCAACTCGGTCAAGGCCGCCGACAAGGCGAAGATCCCCGTCATCGCGGTCGACCGGGGCGTCAACAACGCCAGGACGGACGCCCTGGTGGCCTCCGACAACATCGCCGGCGGTGAGCTCGCCGCCAAGACCATCGGCGACAAGCTCGGCGGCAAGGGCAAGATCGTGATCCTCCAGGGCCAGGCGGGCACGTCGGCGGCCCGTGAGCGCGCCGAGGGTTTCGCCAAGGGACTCAAGGCGTACCCGGGCATCCAGGTCGTCGCGCAGCAGCCCGCCGACTTCGACCGCACCAAGGGCCTCGACGTGATGTCGAACCTGCTCCAGGCCCACCCGGACGTCCAGGGCGTCATCGCCGCCAACGACGAGATGGCGCTCGGCGCGATCAAGGCGCTGGGCTCCAAGGCCGGCAAGTCGGTCTCGGTGGTCGGCTTCGACGGCACTCCGGACGGCCTGAACGCGGTCAAGGGCGGCACGTTGTACGCGTCCGTGGCACAGCAGCCCTCCCAACTGGGCAAAATCGCGGTGGACAACGCGCTGAAGGCCCTTGAGGGCAAGAAGGTCGAGGAGACCGTCAAGGTGCCGGTGAAGGTGGTCACCAAGGAGAACGTGGCCGGTTTCACGGGCTGACGACGGCGTACGGGCGGGCGGTCGCTTCGACCGCCCGCCCCGCGTCACTGACTAGGGGAGTCATTCATGTACGACTACGACCTTCTGGTCGTAGGGTCGGCCAACGCCGACCTGGTGATCGGCGTGGAGCGGCGGCCGGGGGCCGGCGAGACGGTGCTCGGTTCGGACCTGGCCGTGCACCCGGGGGGCAAGGGCGCCAACCAGGCGGTCGCGGCGGCCCGGTTGGGCGCACGGACGGCGCTGCTGGCCCGGGTCGGCGACGACGGACACGGCAGACTGCTGCTCGACTCGCAGCGGACGGCCGGGGTCGACACGGTGGGCGTGCTGGTGGGCGGGGCCCCGACGGGGGTCGCGCTGATCACCGTCGACCCGTCGGGCGACAACAGCATCGTGGTGTCGCCGGGTGCCAACGGGCGTCTGACGCCGGGGGACGTACGGGCCGCGGTCAGCCTCTTCCACGCCTCCCGGGTGGTGTCGGCCCAGTTGGAGATCCCGCTGGAGACGGTCGTGGAGGTCGTGCGGAGTCTGTCGCCGGACAGCCGGTTCGTGCTGAACCCGTCGCCGCCGCGGCCGTTGCCCACCGAGGTGCTGGCGGCCTGCGATCCGCTCATCGTCAACGAGCACGAGGCGAAGGTGATCCTCGGGGAGGCCTGTGTGAGCGACGTGCCGGAGGACTGGGCGCGGCTGCTGCTCGCCAAGGGGCCCCGGTCGGTGGTGGTGACGCTGGGCGCCGGGGGGTCGCTGGTGGCGTCCTCGGCGGGGGTGAGCCGGGTGGCGTCGGTGAAGGTGGACGCCGTGGACACGACGGGTGCGGGGGACGCCTTCACGGCGGCGCTGGCGTTCCGGCTGGGGGCGGGTGCCTCCCTGGTGGAGGCGGCCGCGTACGCGTCCCGGGTCGGGGCGGTCGCGGTGACCCGGAAGGGCGCGCAGGACTCCTTCCCCACCGCTGAGGAGGTCGGCGCGCTGTGAAGAGGGCCGGAATACTGAACCGCCATCTCTCCGGCGCGCTCGCCGAGTTGGGGCACGGGGACGGGGTGCTGGTGTGCGACGCCGGCATGCCGATCCCGGACGGGCCGCGCGTGGTCGACCTGGCCTTCCGGGCCGGGGTGCCGTCCTTCGCGGAGGTCCTCGACGGGCTGCTCGCCGAGCTGGTGGTCGAGGGGGGCACGGCGGCGGAGGAGGTGCGGGACGCCAACCCGGCGGCCGCGGAGCTGCTGGTCGCCCGCCTCCCCGAGCTGGACCTGGTCTCCCACGAGCAGCTCAAGGAGATGTCGGCGGGCGCCCGGCTCGTCGTACGCACCGGGGAGGCACAGCCGTACGCGAACGTGCTGCTCAGGTGCGGGGTGTTCTTCTGACACCGGGGTCTCAGGGCGCCGGGAAGGCGAGGCGCAGGTCGTACGTCCGCTCGGCGCGCCGGAGGGCCGGTACCAGGGCGGCGCGCAGTGCGCGGACCTCCTCGGCGTGGTCCGCGAGGAACCGATCACGCAGGTCCCGCCGGGCCGGTTCGCGTGCGGTCTCGACCGGGCGCATGCAGGTGGCGTAGGCGTTGCCGAGCGCGCTGTCCACGCGCGCGTAGTCGGCCGCGGGCGCGTTCATCAGGCGGGAGTCGACGAGGGCGAAGAAGGCGTTCTCGTCGCGCACCCGGTACCCCCGTTCCGCGAGGCAGCCGGGCAGGCCGGCCAGGGCGCGGGTGGCCGCCGGGGTGCGACGGGCGGCGGAGAGCTCGCCGAACCACGCCCGCTGCAACGGCAGGTAGGCCTCGCGTACGGCCTTCGCGGCGGCCTCGCCCTCGGCGCGGCAGCGGCGGGTCTGCGCGGCGCTGCCGGTTCGGGCGGTGCCGGCGGCCGCTGTGGGCGCGGGGGTGGGCGGGGGCACCTCGGTGCCGTGTCCGAACCCGTGGCGGCCGAGGAAGGCCAGGTCGGGCAGTTCGGCGTACGAGATGAACGCCAAGGGGGCCTCCTCGGGGAGCCGGATGCCCGCGGTCCGGGCGCAGCGGTCGGCGGCGGTGCGTGCCACCTGCCGGCCGAGGACGTCCAGGCCCTGGGTCCAGCGGCTCTCGGCACCGGTCACCGGGAGCACCATGCGCACCGGGTCCCGGGGCAGGGCGTGGGTGACCCGCGCGGGTGCCGCGGCCGTGGTCGGCGCGGGCGCGGCGGCCGGCCCCGCCCCCGACGGGTCGGCCGCCGTGCCGCACGCGGCGGTGAGCATGGCGGCGGCCGCGGCGACCGCGGTGCGGGCGAGGCTGGTGCGGTTCACGTCCGTCCTTCCGCCGGCCGGGGTGCCGCGCGGGCGCGGCACCCCGGGACCCGGAGTCGAGGTCAGTGGGTGATGGTGACGCTGTCGCCGCCCTCGAGGAGGCTGGACACGCTGAACGGCGTGTTGTCGTTGACGTCGGTGCACAGCCAGTACGTGGAGTCGTTGACGCTGTGGCTGCCGTCGTAGGCCTGGACATAGCGCTTGGCGCAGGTGAACCAGGTGCCGTCGGAGCGGCGCAGACGGCCCGCGTAGTAGTCGTAGGTGCGGGACGTGCTGTTGAAGGAGTACGTCAGGTTGAGGTCGCCGCAGGAGCTGGTGGCGGACTTGTTGCGGACGGTGCCCTGGCTCTCGTACTCGCCGGTGGTCAGCGACGAGGCCGTGCAGGCCTGCGGGGCCGCGGACGCGGCGGGGGCGAGCACCATGCCGGTCGCCGCGGAGACGAACACGAGTGCTCCTGCGACGACGGCCCGGCGGCTGCGGTCTCTGTTCGGCATGCTTGGTTCCCCTTTTCCGGTGGGTGGTGGTGCCGCCGCACACAGTCGCAGCGCGGGTCCGGTCCGGACCACGACCTTCGAACAGACTCGAAAAGTCCAGGCGGGGCAGCGGAGTTCGTCGCTCCGTTGCGGCGGGTGCGACGGCCGGGGCCCATGAGCCGGAGGATGTCCTGAATTGCGGGCCGCCGGTGACTAAAAGTCGCTCGGCACCGTCGCCCCGGCACGCTCGGCCGGGGCGGGACGGCGCAGCATCGCCGCCCCGAGCGGGGTCAGGGTGTGCAGGACGGTGTTCTGGAGGCGGCGGCTCGTGCTCAGGCCGGCGTCGCGCAGCACCGTGGTGTGGTGCGTGGCCGTGGCCGGGGACACGCCCAGGAAGCGGGCCAGCTCCGAGGTGGTCATGCCGAGGGCCACGGCGCGTAACGCGGCGGCCCTGGTCCTGCCCAGCAGCGCGGAGAGCGCGGCGTCGGGCAGGGCGGGGTCGGGCGGCCTGACGCCCTGCACGGAGTACACCAGCACCGGTCTCAGTGTGCCGTCGGCCAGGGAGACCGGTGTCTTCCAGCAGAAGTAGGACGGCACGAGGCGCAGGCCGCGCCCGCCGAGGTGCAGGTCGCGGTCCTCGACGTAGTCGACGTGGAGCACGGGCGGGCGCCAGCGCATGGTGGGCGAGAGGCCGTTGAGCAGGCCGCCGACACCGCCGTTGAGCGTCGAACGGGCGAGCAGGACGCGCTCCCCGGCGAGCGCCTCGCCCATCCGGTCGTGGTGGGGCGCGACGACGGCGTCGTGGTAGGCGCGCAGGACCCGGACGAGCTCGTCGCGGGGGTCGTGTTCGGCCAGTCCGGTCACCCAGTCCGGGGCGCCGCTGCACCGGGCCAGCAGCTTCATCTCGTGGACGACCCGCTCGGGCGGGGTGTCCCGGACGGCGGCCAGCCCCGCCTCCAGCCCGTCCGCGCACTCGGCCGGGGTGAGGAAGTCCGGCCAGTAACGGGCCCTGGGCAGCACGGGGATGAGGAGCCCGCGCACCGCGGCGCCCAGCCGGGTGCCGGTGAGCGTGGCCCGGGTGCTGCGGTGCCAGTCCGCGTAGGCCCAGCGGCCCTGGGTGGTCTGGAGCCGGTGGAGGCTGAAGGCGGTCTCCCAGAGCGGGTCAGGTGTGTTCGCCACCCGGATGCGGGTCAGGTCATCGGGCGTGAAGTGGATGCGCAGCACGGAACGTCCCCCGGGATCGTCGGCAGTCGTGCTCGGCACGGAGCAGCCTGGGCCTCGGGCGCCACACCGGCAACGTATGGATTCGGCCGCTTCCCTCCGTCACCGCCGGCACCGCGAAAAAAGGGGGCGAAAAAAGTCGGTAGCCCGTACAACCCTCCCCCGACCTCGCGGGTCGTACTTGGCATCAGGACTCTTGGAGGGGGATCTGGGGGGATCACGGGGGTTCTGATGGGGAGGGAAACCCGAGGGGGCCCGGTCTGTCGACCGGGCCCCTTCGAAATATCCGGCCCGCTCACACGGTGTGGGCCACGAAGCGCTCGGCGGTCTCGGCGAGGACCTCGCGGCCGTCGCGGGCCCACAGCGCGTCGTTGAACAGCTCCACCTCGATGGCCCCGGTGTACCCGGCCGCCTCGACGTGACGCTGCCACTCCCGCATGTCGATCGAGCCGTCGCCGATCTGCCCGCGGCCGTTCAGCACACCCTCCGGCAGCGGGGTCGTCCAGTCCGCGAGCTGGAAGGTGTGGATACGGCCGCCGGCGCCCGCGCGGGCGATCTGCGCGGGCGCGTTGTCGTCCCACCAGATGTGGTACGTGTCCACCGTGACGCCGACCTGCCGGGCGGGGAAGCGCTCCGCCAGGTCGAGGGCCTGGGTGAGCGTGGAGACCACACAGCGGTCTGCGGCGTACATGGGGTGCAGCGGCTCGATGGCCAGCCGCACCCCGTGCTCCTCGGCGTACGGACCCAGTACCGCCAGGGCGTCCGCGATGCGTTCCCGGGCGCCGTGCAGGTCCGTCGAGCCGGCCGGGAGGCCGCCCGAGACCAGCACCAGGGTGTCGGTGCCGAGGGCGGCCGCCTCGTCGACCGCGCGGCGGTTGTCGTCCAGCGCCGCGGCCCGCTCGTCCGGGTCGATCGCCGTGAAGAAGCCGCCGCGGCACAGCGTGGTGACGGTCAGACCCGCGTCGCGGACCAGCTTGGCCGTCTCCTCGACGCCGTACGAGCGGACGGGCTCGCGCCACAGCCCGACGTTGCCGACGCCCAGGTCGCGGCAGGCGGCGACCAGTTCGGGCAGGGAGAGCTGCTTGACCGTCATCTGGTTGATCGAGAAGCGGGACAGGTCGGTCACTGGGTCACCCCGTACAGGGACAGCAGGTTCTTCATGCGCTCCTCGGCGAGGGTCGGGTCCGGGAACAGGCCCAGGCCGTCGGCGAGTTCGTAGGCGCGCGCGAAGTGCGGGAGGGAGCGGGCCGACTGGAGGCCGCCGACCATCGTGAAGTGCGACTGGTGGCCGGCCAGCCAGGCGAGGAGGACCACGCCCGTCTTGTAGAAGCGGGTCGGCGCCTGGAAGAGGTGCCGGGACAACTCGACCGTGGGGTCGAGGAGTTCGCGGAAGCCCTTGGCGTCCCCGGTGTCCAGCACCCGGACCGCCTCGGCGGCGAGCGGGCCCAGCGGGTCGAAGATGCCGAGCAGGGCGTGGCTGAAGCCCTGGTCGTCGCCCGCGATCAGCTCGGGGTAGTTGAAGTCGTCACCGGTGTAGCAGCGGACGCCCTGCGGGAGACGGCGGCGGATGTCGACCTCGCGCCGCGCCTCCAGGAGCGAGACCTTGATGCCGTCGACCTTGTCCGGGTGGGCGGCGATGACCTCCAGGAAGGTGTCGGTCGCCGCGTCGAGGTCGCTCGATCCCCAGTAGCCCTCCAGGGCCGGGTCGAACATCGGGCCCAGCCAGTGCAGGATCACCGGCTCGCCGGCCTGGCGCAGCAGGTGGCCGTAGACCTCCAGGTAGTCCTCGGGGCCCTTCGCCGCGGCCGCGAGGGCCCGGGAGGCCATCAGGATGGCCTGGGCGCCGGACTCCTCGACGAGGGCGAGCTGCTCCTCGTAGGCGGCCCGGACCTCGTCCAGGGTCGCCGGGCCGGTGAGCTGGTCGGTGCCGACACCGCAGGCGATGAGCCCGCCGACCGACCTGGCCTCGGCGGCGCTGCGGCGGATCAGCTCGGCCGCGCCCGCCCAGTCCAGGCCCATCCCGCGCTGCGCGGTGTCCATCGCCTCGGCGACACCGAGCCCGTCCGACCACAGGTGGCGGCGGAAGGCGAGGGTGGCGTCCCAGTCGACGGCGGCCGGCGAGTCGGGGCTGGTGTCGGCGAACGGGTCGGCGACGACGTGCGCGGCCGAGAAGACCGTACGAGAGGTGAAGGGGGTGCCGGAGGTGGCGGCGAAGGGTTCGAGGCGCGGTTCGTACGCCGTGAACCCTCCGTCCCCGGTGGGGAGTCGGATGGTCACAGCGCGATCTCCGGTACGTCGAGACGGCGGCCCTCGGCCGAGGACTTCAGGCCCAGTTCGGCGAGCTGGACACCGCGGGCGCCGGCGAGGAGGTCCCACTGGTAGGGGGCGTCGGCGTAGACGTGCTTCAGGAAGAGCTCCCACTGGGCCTTGAAGCCGTTGTCGAACTCGGCGTTGTCGGGCACTTCCTGCCACTGGTCGCGGAAGACCTCGGTGGCGGGGATGTCCGGGTTCCAGACCGGCTTGGGGGTGGCGGAGCGGTGCTGCACCCGGCAGTTGCGCAGGCCGGCGACCGCCGAACCCTCCGTGCCGTCGACCTGGAACTCGACGAGCTCGTCGCGGTTGACGCGCACGGCCCAGGAGGAGTTGATCTGGGCGATCGCGCCGCCGTCGAGCTCGAAGATGCCGTAGGCGGCGTCGTCGGCGGTGGCGTCGTAGGGCTTGTCGTTCTCGTCCCAGCGCTGGGGGATGTGGGTGGCGGTGAGGGCCTGGACGGACTTCACGCGGCCGAAGAGCTCGTGGAGCACGTACTCCCAGTGCGGGAACATGTCGACAACGATGCCACCGCCGTCCTCGGCACGGTAGTTCCAGCTCGGGCGCTGGGCCTGCTGCCAGTCGCCCTCGAAGACCCAGTAGCCGAACTCGCCGCGGACCGAGAGGATCCGGCCGAAGAAGCCGCCGTCGATGAGGCGCTTCAGCTTGAGCAGGCCCGGCAGGAAGAGCTTGTCCTGGACGACGCCGTGCTTGATGCCCTTGGCCTCGGCGAGGCGGGCCAGCTCCAGGGCGCCGTCGAGGCCGGTGGCGGTGGGCTTCTCGGTGTAGATGTGCTTGCCGGCGGCGATCGCCTTCTTGATGGCCTCCTCACGGGCGGAGGTCACCTGGGCGTCGAAGTAGATCTCGACGGTCGGGTCGGCGAGGACCGCGTCCACGTCGGTGGAGATGTTCGCCGGGTCCAGGCCGTGCTGCTCGGCGAGGGCCTTCAGCGCGTGCTCGCGGCGGCCCACGAGGACCGGCTCGGGCCACAGCACGTCGCCGTCGCCGAGGTCGAGGCCGCCCTGCTCGCGGATGGCGAGGATGGAGCGGACGAGGTGCTGGCGGTAGCCCATGCGCCCCGTCACACCGTTCATGGCGATACGCACCGTCTTGCGTGTCACGTCATTCCCTTCATAGGAGTCGTACGCGGTTGTGCGCGCCGCGCACGCTCCACTGATGAGCGTTACAGCAAGCGCTTTCTATCTAGGTAGAAGCTAGCCTCTGACCAGCGGTCCGGACAAGACCGCGAACCGGGTGAGTTGTTCGAGGGGGCGAACGGCGAGGGTCGGGGGGCTTATGGTTCGGCTCGGAACCGGGCCGTGGGGGCCCGCGTGTACGACGGAGTACGACTGAGATGCGCCAGGGCACACCGCGGCACACCGCGGCAGCCGGGGCGCGCGACCGGAGGACGACGAGATGACGGTGACCCTGGCGGACGTGGCGGCCCGCGCCCAGGTCTCCCCCGCGACGGTGTCGCGTGTGCTGAACGGGAACTACCCCGTGGCCGCGTCCACGCGTGAGCGGGTGCTGCGGGCCGTGGACGAGCTGGACTACGTGCTGAACGGTCCGGCGAGTTCCCTCGCCGCCGCCACCTCCGATCTCGTCGGGATCCTCGTGAACGACATCGCCGACCCCTTCTTCGGGATCATGGCCGGTGCGATCCAGTCCGAGATCGGGGGGCCGGGCGGGCGCGCGGGCGGTGAGCGGCTCGGGGTCGTCTGCAACACCGGGGGCTCCCCGGAGCGGGAGCTGACGTATCTCACCCTGCTCCAGCGGCAGCGGGCGGCGGCGGTCGTCCTGACGGGCGGGGCGACGGAGGCCGCGCCGCACAAGGCCGCGATGTCGGCCAAGCTGCGGAAGCTGGCGGACGCGGGGACGCGGATCGTGCTGTGCGGGCGACCGCCGGCGCCGGAGACCGGGGCGTTCGCGCTGACCTTCGACAACCGGGGCGGCGGTCGCGAACTCACCGAGCACCTCATCGGGCTCGGGCACCGCAGGCTCGGGTACATCGCCGGTCCCGAGGAGCGGACCACGACCCGGCACCGGCTGGAGGGACACCGGGCGGCGCTGGCGGCGCACGGCATCGAGGAGGACCCCCGCTGGACCGTGCACGGCCGCTACGACCGGCGGTCCGGGTACGAGGCCACGCTGGAGCTGCTGCGCCGGGACCCGTCCCTGACCGCCGTCGTCGCCGCGAACGACTCCGTCGCGCTGGGGGCGTGCGCGGCGCTGCGGGACTCGGGGCTGCGGATCCCGGACGACGTGTCCGTCGCCGGCTTCGACGACCTCCCGTTCAGCATCGACGCGGTACCGGCCCTGACGACGGTACGACTGCCGCTGGCGGAGGCGGGAGCACGGGCGGGCCGCATCGCGATGGGCCGCGAGGAGCCACCGCCGGGCGGGATCGCCACGGTGCGGGGGGAGTTGATGGTGCGGGGGTCTTCGGGGGGGCCTCGGGGGTGAGGGGGCGGTGGCTGTGGGGTGAGCTTGAAGGTGCGGTGGGTCCGAGGTGCCGCATGCCCGAGCGGGCGGTGGGTGCGGGGACCGTAAGTCTTGAGGCGCCGCGGGCGAGGGTGCCGTAGGCCCGAAGGTGCCGTGAGCCTGGGGGTGCCGCGGGCGCGCGAGTGCGGCAAGCCCCGGCGTGCCGCTGGCCTGAGAGCGCCCTGGGGGGCCACTGCCCTGGTCCGTGGGGCCGGTCGCCGGGCGGACGGTTGACGGCGTGTCACTGCCAGGGGGTAGGCCCACGTGGCGGCGGTGCCGCATGCCCGCGGATGGTGTGGGCCCCGGAGTCCCCCGTTCTGGTGGGCCCCGGTGTGGGGACGCCGTACGCTCGCTTCGCCGATGAGTTCTGTCCTTCGCCTCGGTCTGTACTGCCGTAACCCGACTAGCGAACCGGAGTGAGTCCCATGCGTATCGTGGTCAGTGAGTTCATCAGTCTGGACGGGGTCGTGCAGGCGCCCGGTGGGCCCGAGGAGGACACCGACGGCGGGTTCGCGCACGGGGGCTGGTCGCACCCGTACTTCGACGCGGAGGTGCTCGGACCGGCGTTCACCGAGGGGATGGAGCGGGCCGAGGCGCTGCTGTACGGGCGGCGGACGTATCTGACGATGGCGGGGGCCTGGCCGGAGCGCGCCGGGGACCCGTTCGCCGACCGGCTGAACTCGCTGAAGAAGTACGTCGTCTCGGACACCCTCGGCGACGACGAGCTGACCTGGGACAACACCGAGCGGATCCCGGGCTCCGAGGCCGTCGAGCGGATCCGTGCGCTGCGGGACACCGAGGGCGGCGAGCTGGCCATGATGGGCAGCCCCACCCTCGTGCGCACGCTGATCAGCGAGGGACTCGTCGACGAGCTCCAGCTCATCGTGATGCCGGTGCTGCTCGGCGGCGGCAAGTCGATCTTCCCGGACGACGGCGCGAAGCGGCCCTTCGAGCTGGTGTCCACGGTCACCGGCAAGACCGGCGTGCAGCTCTGCGTCTACCGGCCCGCCACCGAGGGGTAGCCGCGGCGGGCGCGGACGTCCTACGCTCGGTCCGTCGGTATCTCTGACCGAGTCAAGCATCCGGGGGTCGACCGATCATGACCGTCCAGGACATCCGCGCCTTCAACCGCTTCTACACGAACGTCATCGGCGCCCTCGACTACAGCCGCCGGCTGTACGCGCCGTACACCCTCACCGAGTCCCGCGTCCTGTACGAGCTCGCACACTCGCCGCGCACCGACGCAGCCGACCTGCGCACCGAACTCTCCCTGGACGCCGGGTACTTGAGCCGCATCCTGAACAAGTTCGAGCAGGACGGACTGATCGAGCGCACGACCTCGCACCGCGATCCGCGCCGGCGCCGGGTCACGCTCACCGCGCGCGGCCGGGAGACCGCCGCACTGCTCGCCGAGCGCGCCGACGAATCCGTGGGCGCCCTCCTCGCGACCGTCCCCGCCGCCGACCGGCCCCGGCTCACCGAGGCGATGCGGACCGTCCGCACCCTGCTGTCCGACGGCCGCCCGCCCCGCCGCGAGGACGTCCTGCTGCGCGAGCCGGGCCCCGGTGACCTCGGCTGGATCGTGGCCCGCAACGGAGCCCTGTACGCCGCCGAGTACGGCTTCAACGCCGACTACGAGGCCCTGGTCGCGAGGATCGTCGCCGACTTCGCGGAGGACCACGACCCGCATCTGGAGCGGGTGTGGATCGCCGAGCTGGACGGGCGTCCGGTCGGCTGCGTGATGTGCGTACGGGACGAGGCGCCCGCGACCGCCCGGCTGCGGCTGCTCCTCGTCGAGCCCGAGGCGCGCGGACTCGGCATCGGGGACCGACTGGTGTCGGCCGTCGTCGACTTCGCGCGCGGTGTCGGCTACCGCGACCTGGTGCTGTGGACCAACGACGTGCTCACCGCCGCCCGCCACCTCTACCGGCGCCACGGTTTCGTGCTGGCCGCCGAGGAGCCCCACCGCTCCTTCGGCAGGGACCTGAACGGACAGGACTGGCGACTGGACCTGACCGGCGCGGCCGAGTGACGGTGCCCGCGGCGGTCGGGCGACTCGACGGCGCCGCATCCGCCCGGCTGGACCTCACCGACCGAACCGGGCGAGAGTAGGGCGCATGAAACTGGCGTTCTCCACCCTCGGTGTCCCCGGCCTCCCCCTCACCGACGTGCTGCGGCTCGCGACCACGCACGGCTATCACGGCGTAGAACTGCGCGCGCATCCCGAGGAGCCGGTGCACCCCGGCATCGGGCTGGCCGAACGGGCCGACGCGGTCGCCGAGTTCAAGGCGGCCGGCGTGGAGGTCCTCGGTCTCGCGGGGTACGCGCGCGTGGCCGCGCCGGGCGACGACGAGCCGGTGATCGAGGAGATCCACCGCCTCCTGGACCTCGCCCGCGACCTCGGCGCCGGCTTCGTGCGCGTCTTCCCCGGCGCCGCCTCCGACCAGTCCCCCGAGGAGGCCGACGCCACGGCCGCCCGGCGACTCGGTACGGCCGCGCAGTACGCCGGCGACCTCGACGTGCGCATCCTCCTCGAGACCCACGACTCGCACCGCACGGGCGCCGACGCGATCCGGGTCCTCGGCCCGGTCGGCCACGGTCAGGTCGGCTCGCTGTGGGACGTCATGCACACCTGGCTGGGCGGCGAACAGCCCTCGGAGACCTACGCGGCCCTCGGCCCACACCTCGGATACGTCCAGGTCAAGGACATCGCGTCGGCCGAGGACACCACCCCGGTCGCGCTCGGCGCCGGGGTCCTGCCGCTCGCGGAGTGCGTGGAGGTCCTCTCCCGGCACAACTGGGACGGCTGGCTGTGCTGGGAGTACGAGAAGCGCTGGTACGAGGCGGCCGCGCCGCTGGAGGAGCTGCTGGGCACGGGCCGTGAGCACCTGGCCCGGCTGCTGAACGACTCCGCCTGACGGAGGGAGAAAACGGCTGGCGGGGGCGGACGCGGCCGGGTACCGTCCCCGGGTGCCTCAGCCCGCCCCTGCCCCGCTTCCCGTGTCATGAGCCTCAGCCGTACGTTCCTCGATGTACGGCCCCTGCGCACCTCGCCGGTCTTCCGGCGGCTGCTGTTCGGGCGCACGGTGTCCACACTCGGCACCTTCATGACCATGGTGACCGTCATGTACCAGGTGTGGGACATGACCCACAGCACGGTCTGGAGCGGCGCGGTCGGTGTCGCGCAGGCGGTGCCGATGGTCGGGGTCAGCCTGTTCGCGGGGGCCTGGGTCGACCGGGCCGACCGCCGCCGGGTCTACCTCACCGGAACCGTCGGCTCGGCGGTCTGCTCCCTGCTGCTGGCCGTGCAGGGCTTCGCCGGACACGCGCCCGTGCCGGTCGTCCTGCTGCTGGTCGCGGCGCAGACCTCGTTCGCCGCGCTCGGCGCACCGGCCGCCGGTGTGTTCGTGCCGCGGCTGCTGCCCCGCGAGCAGGTGGCAGCCGGTCTCGCGCTCCAGCAGGTCACCGGTCAGGCGATGATGCTGGTCGGTCCGGCCGTCGCCGGGGTGGTGCTCGGCTGGTGGGGCATCGGCGTCTGCTACCTCCTGGACGCCCTGAGCTTCGCGATGTCCTTCTACGGCGCGTTCGGCCTGCCCGCGCTGCCGCCCGAGGGGGAGAAGTCCCGCCCCGGTCTGCACGGCGTCCTGGACGGGCTGCGTTTCCTGACCGGTCACCGGGTGGTGCGCGGCGCGCTGCTGACCGATCTGGCCGCCACCGTCCTGTCCATGCCGGTGAGCCTGTTCCCGCTGGTCAACGAGGAGCGCTTCGGCGGCGACCCGCGCACGCTCGGCCTGTTCCTGTCCGCGCTCGCGGTGGGCGGGGTGGCCGCGACGGTCTTCTCCGGCCCGGTGACCCGGCTGGCCCGTCCCGGCCCGGTGATGCTGGGCGCGTCGGCGGCCTGGGGCGCGGCCCTGGCGCTGTTCGGCCTGACCACCAGCGCGTGGGCGGGTCTCGGCATGCTGGCGCTGGCCGGCGCGGCGGACGCCCTCGCCGTCCTGTCCCGTACGACCATCGTCCAGACCCGCACCCCCGACGCCCTGCTCGGGCGGGTCACCGCCGCGGAGACGATCGTCGGGCAGGCGGGTCCGCACCTCGGGAACCTGCGCGGCGGCCTGGTCGCGGGCTGGAGTTCGGGGGTGACGGCACTGATCACCGGCGGTCTGCTGTGCGTGGCGGCGGTGGCCTGTGTCGGCGCGGGCACACCGCAGTTGAGGGGGGCACCGGCTACGGGCGAGGCGTGATCGTCCAGTGGTTGCTGCGCAGGACCCGGTCCGCGAAGGGCATGTCGGTCTCACCGACGAGGCGGAAGCCCAGTGAGCGGCAGATGCCGTTGGAGGGGGCGTTGCCGGTCGCCGGAAACGCGTGGATGTCTCCCCAACGGCCGTCCTGCCAGGCCTGTTCGAGCAGGGCACGGACCGCGCGCTTGCCCCATCCCCGCCCCTGGAACTCCGGCAGCACCATCCAGCCGATCTCCGAGACAGGGCCGTCCCCGGGGTCGTGGGACCAGATGGTCAGCGCCCCCGCCACCACCTCGGGCCGGTCCGGGTCGGGGACGATCATCTTGATCCAGGACTCGTCGGCCGCCGCCTCCCGCGCGTCCCGGCGCACCTTGTCCGCCATGCCCGCGCGCGGCAACGGCCCACCGAGGTCCCCCATCATGACGGGGTCGCAGCGCATCCGTACATAGGCGTCGAGGTCGTCCGGCGTCACATCGCGCAGCAGCATGCAACGGCCATGCCCCGGTCTGGGGTGCGGGAACCGCCGGACATCAAAGGGCGGCACTTCCGCGTGACACGAATCCGGCCACCCGTTCCTCCAGCCGCGCACGGCACTGCGGCCACTCCTCCGCCGTGACGGAGAAGATCGCCGAGTCGCGCAGGAGACCGTCCTCGCCGGGTGCCCAGGAGCGGGACCAGTTGCGCAGGACGCCCTCGAACCGGGCGCCGACGCTCTGGATCGCGGCCCGCGAGCGTGCGTTGCGGGCGTCCGTCTTCAGGTCGACCCGGGAGACGCCCCACGTGTCGAAGGCGTGCCGGAAGAGCAGCAGCTTGGCCTCGGCGTTGACGCCGGTGCCCTGCGCCGAGGCCGCCAGCCAGGTGAACCCGACCTCGACGGCGTCGAGTCGGTCCTCCGAGCGCCAGCAGCGCGGCTCCCAGAAGGACGTGGCCCCCACCGCCCGCCCGGTCGCCACCGAGACCTGGGCGTAGGGCGCCAGCCGTCCGGTCGCCGCCCGCGCGAGCTGCGCGTCGACGTAGTCGCCGACCTCGTCGGCCCTGGGCACCCAGGTGTACGCGTACGTCCCGCGGTTCTCCTCCGCCGCCGCGGCCAGGTCGGCGGTGTGCCCGTGGCCCAGTGGCTCCAGGCGCACCAACTCGCCTGCCAGGACCGGCCCTCGCAGCTCGAAACTCAACCCGTTCAACCCCCGATGCCGCCGCGCAGGGCGGCGAACGCCTCGTGGAAACCGGGGAAAGTCTTCCGTACGCATCCGGGGTCGTCGAACGAAATACCCGGCACCCGCAGACCGGTGACCGCGAAGGACATGACGATGCGGTGGTCGCCGTGGGTCCTGATCCCGGTGCGGGCCGAAGCGGCCGTCCCCGGGTGGATCTCGATCCAGTCCGGGCCCGTGGCCACCCGCACCCCGAGCCGTCGCAGGTTCTCCGCGCAGGCCTCCAGCCGGTCGCACTCCTTGACCCGTGTGTTGGCCACGTCCTCGATGCGGACCGGGGCCGAGGCGAAGGGGGCGATCGCCGCCAGCGTCGGCATGGTGTCCGAGATGTCCCGCATGTTGACCGTCAGGCCGCGCAGTGCGCCGGTGCCCCGGACCGTGGTGGCGTCGGCGCCGACGGACACGTCCGCGCCCATCCGCCGCAGGACGTCCACGAAGCCGAGGTCGCCCTGGAGCGCGCCCGCGCCGAGGCCCGGGACGGTCACCTCGGCGCCCGGCGTGATCGCGGCCGCCGCGAAGAAGTAGCTCGCCGTGGACGCGTCCGGCTCGATCGCGTAGGTCGTGGCGCGGTAGCCGCCCGGCGGGACCACGAAGACGTCGTCCTCCCGGGTCACCTCCGCCCCGAACGCCCGCATCATCGCGAGGGTGATGTCGACGTACGGCGCCGACACCAGGTCCGTGACGCGGATGCGCAGGCCCTTGCGGGTGAGCGGGCCGAGGAGCAGCAGCGCGGTGAGGTACTGGGAGGACTGGCCGGCGTCCAGCACCACGTCCCCGCCCTCCACGCCCGCTGCCCGCACGGTCAGCGGATGATGTCCCTCCGCCTGCTCGTGCCGCAGGTCCACGCCCAGGTCGCGCAGGGCACGCGACAGCGGCAGCAGGGGCCGTCGGCGCATCTGGGGCGAGGCGTCGAAGCGGTAGGTGCCGTGGCCGGCCGCGGCGAGGGTGGGCAGGAAGCGGGCGGTCGTGGCGCCGTCACGGCAGTACACGTCCGCCTCGGCGGCCGCCGGCCCCTGCGGGCGGCCGTCCACCTGCCAGGCGTCCGGCGTACGGCCCACCCGGTAGCCGAGCCGTACCAGGCCCTCGGCGAAGCCCTCGGTGTCGTCCGAGCGCAGCGGGCGTACGAGGGTGGTCACCCCGTCGGCCGCGGCGGCCAGGAAGAGGGCGCGGGCGGTGATGGACTTGGAGCCGGGGAGGGCGAGGGAGCGCGGGGCGGGTGCGTCGACGGGCATGCCCTCATGATCGCCGCCCGGCCGTCTCCGGGGCCGGCACGTCCACGGGGTGGACCCCGGTCAGGCGCGCCGCCCGGAGCGCGGCCCCCGCTTCCACCGGTCGTCCGGCAGCGGCGCCCTCCGGTCCGTCTGCACCCGGAGCTCCTGGTACGAGTCGGCCGCCGTGCCGTGGAACGCCTCGTCGTGCGCGGCCAGCGCCCCGCGCAGACCGCCCCCTGCCGTGCCCCGTCTGCGGACGTGTCCGGCCAGGGCCGTGAGGAGGCCGAGCACGACGGCGAGCCCACCGAGGACGATCAGGAGCGGCATCGACTGACCCATGCGCCGACCCTACGCCGGACAAGTCGCCGACCCGTCCGCCCCCTTGGCCCCGGCCGCACCAACTTGGGGAAATCCGGCCCGAGCCGGGAACCCCGCCCCGTCGCCGCTCGTCCAACCCGCAAGCTGCCGGAGAGTCACCGCGGTACGGCGTCGGCCTCGCTGCTGGCTGCGAACGCTGACCAACCCTCTCCTCCGTACTGCGGCCGGCAGCACGCCGTCATCGGCGCGCCCCCCTCCAACTGCGCCGATGGCGGCCCCTCCCTGGTTACTGTGCACTCCCTTGACTGGCAGAAACTTCCCGGATATTGGTGACCTCTCGGAAGTTTCTTTCAGCGGATCACCTCCGGAAGGAGCGCACGTGCCCTCCAGACGTACCGTCCTCACCGCCACAGCGGGTGTCGCCGCCGCACTCGCCGTCGGCGGGACCGCACACGCCGGCGACCAGAAGCTCCGCTCCCTCATCTCCCGTATGACGCTCGAGGAGAAGGTCGGCCAGCTCTTCGTGATGCGGGTCTACGGCCACTCCGCCACCGCCCCCGACCAGGCCGACATCGACGCCAACCTCAAGGAGATCGGCGTCCGTACGGCCGCCGAGATGATCGCCAGGTACCGGGTGGGCGGGATCATCTACTTCACCTGGGCGCACAACACCCGTGATCCGCACCAGATCGCCGACCTCTCCAACGGCATCCAGCAGGCGTCGCTGTCCCAGCCGCGCGGGCTGCCGGTCCTCGTCTCGACCGACCAGGAGCACGGGATCGTGTGCCGGGTCGGCGAGCCGGCCACCCTGTTCCCCGGTGCCATGGCGATCGGCGCCGGCGGGTCGCGCAAGGACGCCCGCGCCCTCGGCCGTATCGCCGGGCAGGAACTCGGGGCCCTCGGCATCCGGCAGAACTACTCCCCCGTCGCCGACGTCAACGTCAACCCCGCCAACCCGGTCATCGGCGTCCGCTCGTTCGGCTCCGAGGCCGGCGCGGTCGCCGGGCTCGTGGCCGCCGAGGTGGCCGGCTACCAGGGCGCCGGGGTCGCCGCGACCGCCAAGCACTTCCCCGGACACGGGGACACCGCGGTCGACAGCCACTACGGCTTCCCGGTCATCACCCACAGCCGGGAGGTGTGGGAGCAGTTGGACGCCGTGCCCTTCCGGGCCGCGATCCGCGCCGGCATCGACTCGATCATGACCGCGCACATCCAGTTCCCGGCCCTCGACGACTCCGGCGACCCGGCCACCCTCTCCCACCCGATCCTCACCGGCATCCTGCGCGGCGAACTCGGCTACGACGGGGTCGTGGTCACCGACTCCCTCGGCATGGAGGGCGTCCGCACGAAGTACGGCGACGACCGCGTCCCCGTCCTCGCCCTCAAGGCCGGTGTCGACCAGCTCCTCAACCCGCCCTCCCTGGACGTGGCGTGGAAGGCCGTCCTGAGGGCCGTGCAGGACGGCGAACTCACCGAGGCACGCCTCGACGAGTCGATCCTGCGCATCCTGCGGCTCAAGGCCCGGCTGCGGCTCTTCGAGCAGCCGTACGTCAGCCACGGCGGTGTCACCCGGACCGTCGGCACCCCGGCCCACCTCGCCGCGGCCGACCGGATCGCCGAGCGCACGACGACCCTGCTGGTCAACGAGGAGCGGCTGCTGCCCCTGTCCCGGCGCACCCACCGCAGGCTGCTCGTCGTGGGCGCCGACCCCGCCTCCCCGTCCGGCACGACGGGGCCGCCCACCGGGGTCCTCGCCGCCGCCCTCACCGAACTGGGCTTCACGGCCACCGCCCTGTCGACCGGCACGGCACCCACGGCGGCCGTCGTCGCCCGGGCCGTCGCGGCGGCTCAGGACGCGGACGCGGTGATCGTGGGGACGTACAACCTCACGGCCGCCCAGAAGACGCTCGTCGAGCAGCTCGTGGCGACCGGGAGACCGGTGGTGGCCGTCGCGATCCGCAATCCCTACGACGTGGCCCAACTGCCCACCGTCCCGGCCTTCCTGGCGACCTACTCCTGGACCGACGTGGAACTGCGGGCGGCCGCCCGGGTGATCGCCGGGAGGGCGGCACCGCACGGGAGGCTGCCGGTGCCGGTGCAGCGGGCGGACGACCCGGCGAAGGTGCTGTACCCGGTCGGGTACGGGCTGTCGTACGACCGATAGCGCGCGGGACGTAGTTCCCGTACGACGCACAACTCGCACATCACCCCCGAAAGGCGCAAAGGACCCCACACGTCTGGCGTGGCCCCGCCGCGACGGTCACGCTGGACGGCGGGGACGGTCCGGGGGGATGGCAATGCGCGAGAAGAGTTCCGCGGGGGTGGTGTGCCTGCTGTGGGCGCTGCTCGCCGCCCTGCTGACGGGGTGCACGCACTCGGCGGCCGGCGAGGAGAGCGACGGACCCGCCACGTCGGTCGCCGTCCGGCCGTCCGTGAGCCGGCCCTCCGGTTTCGGCGCGGTGTTCCTCGGGGTCGACGAGTGCAGCTCCTTCGGCACGTCCAGCTTCACCGAGGTGCCCTGCGCCGGCGAACGGGCGGCGGCCCGGGTCGTGGCCCGGCACGACGGCACCACGGCCGACGGGCCGCCGTGCCCGGCGACCACCGACTTCGTGCTGCACATCAGTGAGCAGAGCCGGGTCTCCGACGAGGACGGCGACGGGGCGGTGCCCCAGGGCTACGCCTGCATGCGCAACCTGCAACCGCCGCACCCGGGCGACCCGGGCGGCGGGGGCGGGCCGCGGACCATCGTCGGCGACTGCGTGTACGGCGCGGGCAGCGGGCAGGTCCGGGAGACCGCCTGCGACGGCGAGGGCGCGAAGAAGCCGCAGTACAAGGTGATGAAGGCGGTCGCCGAGCGCGCCCAGTGCCCGCTGTCGACGGCCCTGTACGTGCAGCTCGGCGGAGCCCGGCCGGTGGGCTGCGCCCGGCCGGTGTGAACCCGGCCGGGCGCGGCGCGCGGACTACGGACGCAGCGTGGGCTCCCGCTCCACGTCCCGTACGTCCAGTTGCCTGTCGAACTTCGCGAGCGGCTTGGCCTCGGTCACGGCGGACGCGGACACGCCCGCCCAGTCGAGGATCCGCGCGGTGGCGAACGCCTTCTGGTCGGCGGCCAGACCGGCGACGTTCGCCCCGTGGTTCATGCCGGGCGCGGTGAACACGTACGCGTCCTTCGCCCCCTTGTCGACGCGGAACCGCTCCGCGCCCCACGGGTCGTTCTGGCCGTAGACGTACAGCATGTGGCGGGCGTTGTGCCGCACCCAGGTGTCCACGTCCCGCATCGCGTACGGCTGGAACTTCGTCGGGATGCTGCGCGGGACGAAGTTGCGCGGCGGCTGGTAGCCGTAGCGGATGTACTTCTTCTCGATGTGCGGGAACCTGATCGTCGGCGCGCCGAGCTGGGTGGCCGCCTGGTAGTAGTACGGCGTGTACGTCTCCAGGCCCTGGTCGGCGTAGGCGGAGAACCCGGAGATCGTGTCGATCGAGTTCCAGATCTGGTCGTCGGTCGCGGTCCGCGCGTCCGCCGGGATCAGCGCGTCGTCACCGCAGTTGGCCAGCAGGTTGTACTGCCAGAAGCCCCAGACGTAGTCGAGTACGACGGCCTCGTACGCCCTGTCCAGGCTGCCGATGGTGGTGAAGGTGAGGCCCTCCGCCGCCGCGTAGTCGGCGTACTTCTTCTCCAGCGGCTCGCGCCGGACCAGGGCCTCGCGCTGCACCGCGTTCAGCCGGTCGCGGCACTCCTCGGTGCCGACCTTCGCGAAGAAGCGGTCGTAGGCCGAGTCCTCGTTGTTCACCACGTCGTTGGGGGCGACGTACGCGACGACGCCGTCCATGTCGCGCGGGTAGAAGCGCTCGTAGTAGGTGGCCGTCATGCCGCCCTTGGAGCCGCCGGTGGAGATCCAGTTCTTGGCGTAGATCTTCTTCAACGCCGTGAAGATGCGGTGCTGGTCGCTGGCGGCCTGCCAGATGTCCAGCTTGGACCAGTCGGCCGGGTCGGGCCTGGAGGGCGTGAAGAAGCGGTACTCCATGGAGACCTGGTTGCCGTCCACGATCTGGGTCGGCTCACTGCGGCGAGGCGTGGTGGAGACGTTGTAGCCGCCGGTGAAGAAGACCGTCGGCCGGCTCACGTCCTTGTGCAGCACGGTGATCCGCTGCTGGAACGTGCCCTTGGACGGGTGCCGGTGGTCGACCGGCTGCGTGTAGTTGAGGACGAAGAAGCGGTAACCGGTGTACGGCTTCTCCTCGATCAGGCTCATCCCCGGGACGGCGAGAAGCTGATCCTTGATGTCGGCGGTGGCACCGGTGCCTCCGGCCTCCGGCTCGGCGGCGGTGGCCGCTCCCGCCGTGCCGACCGTGCCTATGAGCACGACCAGCGTGAGAAGCCATCTGAGCGCCTTGCGCATGCACCCTCCCCTGTGAGTACAGATGTGCGCCGGACGCTAGCGGCGCGGGACCTGTCCGCACCAGGGGAATCGGGCAGTTGATGGGGAAAACCCTGTGAGGAACCTGTGCCTCACAGCCGGATCCAGCCGTCCGAGTCGTACTTGCCCCGGCCGACCTGGCCCTTCACCCACACCTTGCGCTGCCCGGCGTGCACGGTGACGGGGCCGGCCCGGTACCTGTACCGGCCCGCGTCCTCGACCGGCAGCAGACCGTAGGCGCGCAGGCTCACCATCATGTGCTGCCGGGCCCCGGGACGTCTGGGGAGCGTGAGCGCGCACACGTAACCGCGTCGCTTGTAGACCTCCACCGTGCCGGTGGAGAACGGGAACGACCTGACCTTGCGCCCCTCGCACGAGGAGGAGGCGGCCTGCGCGTGCCCGGGCGCGGCGACCGCGAGCATCCCGGCCACCGCCGTCACCGCCAGCCCCTCGGCCAGCCGCCGTATCGCTCCACTCTTCACTGCCGTCCCTCCCGCAGCTTTCGGGCGTACAGGTGTACGGACGCACAACGTATGTCGGACGGTTGCACGACCGTCAACACGACACACGGTTCCGCTCACGCGGCGGCAGGCTCGTCCTCGCCCACGAAGGTGCGCCACAGGCCCGCGTACCTGCCGTCCCGTGCGAGCAGTTCGTCGTGGGTGCCGTCCTCGACCACGCGGCCGTGGTCCATGACCACGACGCGGTCGGCGCGGGCCGCGGTGGTGAGGCGGTGGGCCACGACGAGCGTGGTGCGGCGGCCGGCGAGGCGGTCGGTGGCCAGGTTGACCTGGGCCTCGGTGGCGAGGTCCAGGGCCGCCGTGGCCTCGTCGAGGAGCAGGATGTCCGGGTCGACCAGCTCGGCGCGGGCCAGCGCGATCAACTGGCGCTGGCCGGCCGAGAGGTTGCGGCCGCGCTCGGCGACCTCGTGGAGGTAGCCGCCCTCCAGCGTGGCGATCATCTCGTGGGCGCCGACCGCGCGGGCCGCCGCCTCCACCTCGGCATCGGTGGCGTCCGGGCGGCCGTAGGCGATGGCGTCGCGGACCGTCCCCTGGAAAAGGTACGCCTCCTGGGGGACCACGCCGAGGCGGTGGCGGTAGGAGGTGAGGTCAAGGGCGCGCAGGTCGGTGCCGTCGACCGTGACCCGGCCGCCCGTCGGGTCGTAGAACCGGGCCACCAGCTTGACCAGGGTGGACTTGCCGGCGCCCGTCTCGCCGACGAACGCGACCGTCTGGCCCGCGGGGATCCGCAACTCGATGCCGCCGAGGGCCTCCTCGTCGTCCCCGTACGCGAAGTGCACGTTCTCGAAGGCCACTTCGCCGCGCAGGGAGGGGACCTGCCGGGGTTCCTCGGCCGGCTTCGTGGACGTGGGCTCCCGGAGCAGTTCCTGGATGCGGCCCAGGGAGACGGTCGCCTGCTGGTAGCCGTCGAAGACCTGGGAGAGCTGCTGGACCGGGGCGAAGAACAGGTCGATGTAGAGCAGGTAGGCGACCAGCGCGCCGGTCGTCAGGGTCGCCGCGTCCACCCGGCCCGCGCCCGCGATCAGTACGGCGGCCGCGGCCACCGAGGACAGGAGCTGCACGAAGGGGAAGTAGACCGAGATCAGCCACTGGCCCCGGATGCGGGCCTGGCGGTAGCTGTCGCTGCGTTCCGCGAACCGCCGGCCGCCGTCGCCCTCGCGCCGGAACGCCTGCACGATCCGCAGCCCCGACACCGACTCCTGGAGGTCGGCGTTGACCGAGGAGACGCGCTCACGGGCGAGTTCGTACGCCTTCACGCTCGCCTTGCGGAAGAAGTAGGTGGCGACGATCAGCGGCGGCAGCGTCGCGAAGACGACCAGCGCGAGCTGTACGTCGATCACCAGCAGGGCGACCATGATGCCGAAGAACGTGACGACCGAGACGAACGCGGTGACCAGACCGGTCTGGAGGAAGGTCGACAGGGCGTCGACGTCCGTCGTCATCCTCGTCATGATCCGCCCGGTCAGCTCCCGCTCGTAGTAGTCGAGTCCGAGCCGCTGGAGCTGGGCGAAGATCTTCAACCGCAGGGAGTACAGGACCCGTTCACCGGTGCGTCCGGTCATCCGGGTCTCGCCGATCTGGGCCACCCACTGGACGAGCACCGAGAGCAGGGCGAACAGGGTCGCCGTCCAGACCGCGACCATGGCCATCCGCGAGACACCGTCGTCGATGCCGTGCCGGATCATCACCGGCAGCAGCAGGCCCGTGCCGGCGTCCAGGGCCACCAGGCCCAGGCTGATCAGCAGCGGGCGTCCGAAGCCGCGCAGCAGCCGGCGCAGACCGTACGACTCCTCGGGCGTGACCGCGCGCGCCTCGTCGATGTCCGGGGTGTCCGTGGCCGGGGGCAACGCGTCGACCTGGGCGAGCAGTTCGGGAGTGGCCGGGGTGCCGGCGAGGGCTGTGTCATCGGCGTTCTTGCGCTCACGGTCGCCGGTCCACAGCCGGGGCGTCACCCCGCGCTCGGCGTCGAACTCGGCGTCCAGCTCCTCGCGTACGGAGGTGTCCTCCTGCACGGCGACCGGCTGGGCGTGGCCCGGGGAGACGCCGCCGAGGCCGTCCGGGTCGGTGAGCAGACGGCGGTAGAGGGCGGAGCGCTTCTCCAGCTCCTCGTGGGTGCCGACGTCGGCGAGGCGGCCGTGCTCCAGGACGGCGATCCGGTCGGCGAGGTTCAGGGTGGAGCGCCGGTGGGCGATGAGGAGGGTGGTGCGGCCCTCCATGACCTGGGTGAGGGCCTCGTGGATCTCGTGCTCGACCTGGGCGTCCACGGCGGAGGTGGCGTCGTCGAGGACGAGCAGGCGGGGGTCGGCGAGGATGGCCCGGGCGAGCGCGACGCGCTGGCGCTGGCCGCCGGAGAGGGTGAGGCCGTGCTCGCCGACCGTGGTGTCGTAGCCCTTGGGCAGCTCGGCGATGAAACGGTCCGCCTGGGCGGCGCGCGCGGCCTTCTCGACCTCCTCCTGGGTGGCGTCGGGGCGGCCGTAGGCGATGTTGTTGCGGACGGTGTCCGAGAACAGGAAGGAGTCCTCGGGGACCAGGCCGATCGCGGCCCGCAGGGAGTCCAGGGTGAGCTCGCGGACGTCGTGGCCGCCGATGAGGACGGCGCCGCGGGTGACGTCGTAGAAGCGCGGGAGCAGGAGCGAGACCGTGGACTTGCCCGAGCCGGAGGAGCCGACGACCGCGAGGGTCTCGCCGGGGCGGATCTCGAAGGAGAGGCCGTCGAGGACCTTCCGGCCGTCCTCGTAGCCGAAGGAGACGTCGTCGAACTCGACGGTGGCCGGCGCGTCGGCGGGCAGTTCCTTGGTGCCGTCCTTCAGGTACGGCTCGGTGTCGATCAGCTCCAGGACGCGCTCGGTGCCGGCGCGGGCCTGCTGGGCGACCGTGAGGACCATGGCGAGCATGCGGACCGGGCCGACGAGCTGCGCGAGGTAGGTGGAGAAGGCGACGAAGGTGCCGAGCGTGATGTGCCCGCGGACCGCGAGCCAGCCGCCGAGGGCGAGCATCGCGACCTGGCCGAGGGCGGGGACGGCCTGGAGGGCCGGGGTGTACTTCGAGTTGAAGCGGATCGTGCGCAGCCGGCCGGCGTACAGGCGGCGGCCGACCTCCCGGAGCTTTCCGGTCTCCTGGTCCTCCTGCCCGAAGCCCTTCACCACGCGCACGCCGCTGACCGCGCCGTCGACCACGCCGGCGACGGCGGCGGCCTGGGCCTGGGCGTACCAGGTGGCGGGGTGGAGCTTGGAACGGGAGCGCTTGGCGATCACCCACAGGGCCGGGGCGACCGCCAGGGCGACCAGGGTGAGCGGGACGGACAGCCAGGCCATCACGACCAGGGAGATCAGGAAGAGGGCGAAGTTGCCGATCGTCATCGGCAGCATGAAGAGCAGGCCCTGGATGAGCTGGAGGTCGCTGGTGGCGCGGCCGACGACCTGGCCCGTGGACAGCTCGTCCTGGCGGCGGCCGTCGAGGCGGGTGATCGTGTCGAACATCTCGGTGCGCAGGTCGTGCTGGACGTCCAGGGCGAGACGGCCGCCGTAGTAGCGGCGGATGTAGGTGAGGACGTAGACGAGGACGGCGGCGACGACGAGGGCGCCGGCCCAGGGGGCCATGTCCCGGGTGTGGTCGCCGATGACGTCGTCGATGATCACCTTGGTGATCAGGGGCACGATCGCCATGACGGCCATGCCGCCGAGGGAGGAGCCGAGGGCGAGGACGACGTCCTTGGGGTAGCGCCAGGCGTACCCGGCCAGTCGTCGTGCCCAGCCCCGTTGCGGTTCCACGCGGTGTCCTCCGTCGTCCAGAAGTCCTGATCTACCGGAAGACACCAACGCGGACAGAAGCGGATTTCATCCCTCCGCAACAAAAGGCGGTCAGACGCGGACTCGGAGGAAGTAGAAACGGGTCGTCTGGACCGCGTTCTGGTTGTCGTCGCTGACCAGCAGGACCCTCAGGCGGCCGTGGTCCCGTCCGGTGACCACCATGCCCTCGATGTTGTCCAGGAGCGGGTTCGGCTGCGGCTGCTCGGCCGTGGCGCCCAGAGCCGGGCAGCTCGCGAGGTCCGTGAGCAGGGTCTTCCTGATCAGACGTACGTCCGTCTGACCCGTCAGGTTCTCGACGCCGCCGGTGTCCGTCGCGTGGCGGGGGTCGGCCAGGTAGAGGCGGACCGTGTTGCCGACGCCGGAGGTGAAACCGCGCTCCAGGACCAGGAGGCGGCCGTCGGGGAGGGCCTGGACCTCGGGGACGCCGAGGAAGGCCGCGTCGGTGCGGTAGGCGTACTGCTCCGCGGGCTTCCAGGTCTTCCCGTGCCGCGTCCAGGTCTGGAAGCGGACGATCCCTGCCGTGTCGCCGGAGAGCGCGTACTCCATGGAGGCGAGCAGGGTGCGGCCGCCGTTCATGAGGGTCAGGCCCTCGAAGGTCTGGTTCGAGGTGGCGCGGCCGGCCGGGGCGACCTGGAGGGCGGCCGGGACGGGGAGCCGGTCGAGGATCCTCCCGTCGGCGCTGTAGCGGCGGATCGACGGCTCGGTCTCGGAGGTGATCAGCCGGGTGCCGTCCCGGTCGACCACCAGGCCCTCGGAGTCCAGCGCGGCGCCGTTCTCGTCGGCGAGCGGGACGACCGAGCGCGGCGCGAGGGTCCTCGCGTCCAGGTCGAAGAGCGAGGAGCGGTCGGACAGGGCGGCGAGCGAGCCGTCCCGGTCCACGGCGAGCGCGGAGAGGTTGCCGACGAAGGTGCCGTCGTACGTCGTCTTGTCGAGGGCGTCGGAGAAGCGGTCGAGGGAGACGGACGGGGAGCAGGCGTGGCTCACCGGGGCCGAGGCGACGGCGGGTCCTGCCGCTGTCAGGCAGGCCGCCGCCGCCAGGGCCGCGGTGGTGGTCGCGAGTACGGTTCTGAGCTGCATGCGCGTCACCGTAGGACGGCTTCGTGACCGGCGGGAGACCGGGTCGTGAAGGGCCGGCTCGTCCTGCCCCGTACGACGGCCCGGTGACGCGCGGGTGCGGCGGGCGTCAGCTCGCCGCGAGATCCCGGTGGATGACCTTGGCGACGCCCTGGATCGTGGTGACGCCGTAGTTCATGGTGCTGTTGCCGTGCGTGAGCACCGTGATCATGTAGTCGTGGCCGCCGCCGGTGAAGGTGCCGACGCTGTGCACCCGCCAGCCGTGCGTGGAGCGCTGCAGCCAGCCGTTCTTGACGTGCCAGGAGATGCCCGACCCGCGGCCGTACGGCGTGCCCCAGCGCTGCGACGAGACGACCTGCCCCATCAACTTCAGGATGTAGGCACGCGAGTTGTCGCTCAGCACGGTGTTCTTCGCGGTGACCAGCTTGAGCAGTTTCTGCTCGTCGGTGACGGTGATCTGGGTCAGGCCCCAGTAGCCGTTGGCCCCCGGCTTGGTCTGGGTCATGCCGGCCGCGGACAGGAAGCCCTTGATCTTGGTCAGGCCGAGCTGGCGCCACAGCTTGCTCGTGGCGTCGTTGTCGGACTTGGTGATCATGGCCTTGGCGAGGTTGCTCTCGGTGGTGGTCAGATACCTGTTGTGCTTCTTGGCGTCCCACAGCAGCGTGGCGAGGACGGTCACCTTGACCACGCTCGCCGAGTCGTAGGCGGTCGAGGAGCGCAGGGTGCAGGTGGTCTTGGTCGTACGGTCGTAGAGGCCCACGGCGATCGTGCCCGAGCGGTTGGTGACGGCGGCCGTGATGTCCCGCTTGAGTTTGTCGGCGAGGCCGGCCTTGGCCGACGTGCAGCTCACGGCCGGTGCGGTGGCCGCGGCGGCCGGAGCCGCGGCGACGACGCAGGCGGCCAGAGCACCGGCCGCGATCCATTTCCTGTGTCCGAATATCCCCCGTGTCATGCCCAGTTGACTCTCGGGAGCGGGGGAATGGTTGTACGCATGGGGAATGGTTGTGCGAGTCGTTACCTAGCCCTTGGCGTTTTCACAGAGAGACGCCAGGTGCGTCACAGCCCTCACCCAAACCCCCTCTGCACGATGCCCGGGTGACATCTGCCACCGATCCCCACCCCCACGCCGAGACGGTGTCCGCCGACTGGCCGCCGCCGGCCCCGCCCGCGGCGGCCCCGGACCGGGCCCCGCGCTGGTCGCTGCCCGCACTGCTCGCGATCCTGGCCCTCGCCGGGGTCCTGTACGGCTGGAACCTGTCCGGGAACAGCCTCAACAGCTTCTACAGCGCCGCGGTCTACAGCGGTACGCAGAGCTGGAAGGCCTGGTTCTTCGGGTCGTTGGACGCGGGGAACTTCCTCACCGTCGACAAACCGCCCTTCGCGCTGATGATCATGGGGCTGTCGTGCCGGATCCTCGGCTTCGGCACCTGGCAGATGATGGCGCCCGAGATCGCGGCCGCCCTCGGCACGATCTGGATCCTGCACACCTCCGTCAAGCGGGTGTTCGGGCACGCGGCGGCCGCGATCGCGGCGCTCGTCCTCGCGCTGACCCCGATCACCGTCGCCATCAACCGGGACAACAACCCCGACACGATCCTGGTGCTGCTCATGGTGGGCGGCGCGGCCCTCGCCCTGCGCGCGGTGCGCACCGACCGGCTGCTGCCGCTGCTCGGCTCGGCGGTCTGCTTCGGCCTCGCCTTCAACACCAAGATGCTCCAGGGCTACATCGCCCTGCCGGCCGTCTTCGCGGTGTACGTGTACGCCTCGAAGCTCGGCCGGCGGAAGAAGGCCGCCAACCTGGCCCTCGCGGCGGTGGCGCTGGCCGTCTCCAGCTTCTGGTGGGCGACGGCGGTCTCCCTCGTACCCGCCGACGACCGGCCCTACATCGGCGGTTCGACGGACGGCTCCGCCTGGAACCTGATCATGGGCTACAACGGCCTGGGCCGGGTCCTCGGCGGCGAGGGCAACGGCGGAGGCGGCGGAGGCGGGGGCGGCACCTTCGCCGGCACCGCGGGCATCGGCCGGATGTTCAACGAGGTCCTCGGCGGCCAGATCTCCTGGCTGATCCCCTTCGCCCTCCTCGCGCTCGCCGCCGCCCTGGTGCGGTGCGGCCGCGCCCCGCGCACCGACATGACCCGGGCCGCGCTCGTCCTGTGGGGCGGCTGGCTGGTGCTGCACTACCTGACCTTCGCGATGGCCGAGGGCACCATGCACCCGTACTACACGACCGCGCTCGCCCCGGGCATCGCGGCACTGTGCGGTGGCGGCGGGGTGATGCTGTGGCGCGCCTTCCGCGGCGGTGACGCCCGCTGGTCCTGGGTGCTGCCGGCGGGGCTGGCGGTCACCGGTCTCTGGGCCATCGTCGTGCTGCGCCGGGCGACCGGCTGGAACACCTGGTTGTGGCCGGCGGTCGGGGTGGTCATGGTCCTCGCGATCGTGGGCCTGTTCGTCCTCCGTACGGCGTCCTCGGGGACGAGGCTGCGGCTGCTCGGGGTGTCGGTCGCCGCGGCGGTCGTGGCGGCCCTCGCGGGTCCGACGGCGTACGCGGCCTCGCCGGCCTTCGCCACCGCCTCCGGCGGCATGGGCGGCACCAACCCGACGGCGGGTCCGTCGACCGGGGGCGGTATGGGCGGCCCCGGGGGCGGCGGCGGCCGGGGCGGCTTCGGCGGGGACGGGGGCCCCGGCGGCGAGATGCCCGGCGGCACCCAGCAGGGCGGCGGCCAGGCGAACGGAGAGTTCCCCGGCGGCAACAACGGCGGCACCGGCGGCGGCACCGGCAACGGTCAGATGCAGCCCGGTGGCGGCGGCGAGCTCCCGCAGGGCGGCGGCGCACCCGGCGGCACGAACGGGGAGTTCCCGGGCGGCGGCACGGCTCCCGGTGGTGGCACGGGCGGCGGTCCCGGTGGGGGCGGCGGCATGGGCGGCAGCGTCGACAGCGCGCTGGTGGCGTACCTGGAGAAGCACCAGGACGGCGCCACGTGGCTGCTCGCGGTGTCCAACTCGCAGAGCGCGGGCCAGTTGATCCTCAGCACGCACCAGCCCGTCATCTCCATGTGGGGCTTCACCGGCACCGACCGGGCGATGACCCTCGCGAGGCTCAAGGAGCTGGTGAAGAAGGGCGAACTGCACTACATCCAGCTCGGCGGCGGTGGCATGGGCGGCAACAGCAGCCTGAGCCAGGAGATCAGGAGCTGGGTGCAGAAGAACGGCACGGCGGTGAAGGCGAGCGACTACGACACGGGCAGCGCTTCCTCGCAGAGCGGTCAGTCGAGCAGCACCTCGACGGTCTACCGGCTGGACCCGTCCGACGTCGGCTGACCACCGCACCGGCGCCCTGTTTTCCGGGCCGAAGAAACTTCGGCGCGCGTACAACCCTCGGGGCCCGTCGCAGGTCTCTTGATCGCCAACCGCACGTGTCACCGAGGACAACACCCGGCAAACACGGACGGTTCGCACCCCATCGACGCGGATGCCCGCCAGGCATCCCCGCATGCCGCAGGAGAATCCCGCATGCACCAGAAGCACCACGCGCACCTCAGACTCGCCCTCGCGACGGCCGCTGCGGCCGCGCTGACGGGCGGTCTGCTCACCGTCTCGGCGACCACGGCCACCGCCGCAGACTCCTTCAAGGTCACCAAGGCCGACTTCAACGGCGACGGCATAGGCGACGTCCTCGCCACGGCCGCCGGCGCCTCCGTCAGCGGCCACGCCGACGCCGGCCAGGTCGTCGCCCTCTACGGCAGCGCCGGCAACGGTGTGACCTCGGCCAAGCGCTCGGTTGTCAGCCAGAACTCCGGCACCGTGCCCGGCAGCGCCGAGGCCGGTGACTACTTCGGCGCCGCGACGGCGTACGCCGACTTCAACGGCGACGGGTTCGACGACCTCGCGGTGGCCTCGCCGTACGAGAAGGTCGGCACCGACACCGACGGCGGCGCCCTCGCGATCCTGTGGGGCTCGGCGAGCGGCCTCACCGGCAAGGCGAGCGACGTGCCGGACCCGGCCGTCTCCTCGCACGACAACTGGGGCCTGGCCCTGGCCGCCGGCGACTTCGACGGCGACGGCAAGGCCGACCTGGCCGTCGGCAACTCGTCCGCGACCCTGTACGTCTACAAGGGCGGCTTCAGCAGCTCCACCGGCCAGCCCGGCGGGCGTTACACGATCAAGCCCCCGATCATGCCCGGCTCCTCCGGCTTCCCCTACGGCCCGCAGCAGCTCACCGCCGGTGACGTGAACGGCGACGGCCGCACCGACCTGGTGGTCGACGGCTACGAGACGCAGACCGGCATCGGCTGGAACACCAACTACTGGGTGCCCGGCACCGCGAACGGCCTGAGCGTCGCGGGCGTCAAGACCCTCAAGCCGGGCATCGTCACCGGCATCGGCGACATCAACGGCGACGGTTACGGCGACATCGTCACCGGCGCCGGCTGGGACGCCACCACCGACGACGGCCAGAGCGTCCCGGACTCCGCGGACGGCGGCAAGGTCAACATCACCTACGGTTCCGCGTCCGGCCCCGCCTCGACCACCGGCATCACCCAGAACACCGGGAACGTGCCCGGCAGTTCGGAGAAGGGCGACTCCTTCGGCTGGGACCTGGACCTGGGCGACGTCAACGGCGACGGCTACCAGGACGTGGTCGTCTCCAGCCCGAACGAGGACCTCGGCAGCGTCAGCAACGCCGGCATGGTCACCGTCATGTACGGCTCCGCGAACGGCGTCAACACCTCCACCGGCCTGCAGTCCTTCGAGCAGAACACGACGGGCGTCCCCGGCACCTCGGAGAAGAACGACCTGTTCGGCGCCGACGTCAAGCTCGACGACGTCAACGGCGACGGCAAGGCCGACCTGGTCATCGGGTCCTACGAGGACGGCGGCGACGGAGCGGTCACCTACCTGCCCTCCACCGGCACGAAGATCGGCACGACCGGCTCCCGCGCCCTGTCGGTGACAGCGGTGGGCGTCTCCACCGCGGGCACCCCCCAGTTCGGCGCCCTCTTCGCCGACTAGTCGGCACTTCTCACAGGAACGGCCCCCGAGTACCTCGTCGGGGGCCGTTTTGTGTGTCAACTCGCGTAGACACGACCTGATTTGCCGTTTCAGGTCATCGAATGGACACGTGCCATCCATTTACATGGCCGCATGTCCATGTCACGCTCCCATCTGCCGCCTCCATTCAACCCGCGTAGATGGGACCCCCACCATGCTGGCGACACGTATCCGTAGCTGGAAGACGGTGGCGCTCACCACCGCCGCCGTGCTGGCCGGGCTCGCCGCCCCCGTCGTGACGACGACCCCGGCCGCCGCCACGACGACCGCGTACGACACGACGTACTACAAGAACGCGATCGGCAAGACGGGTTCGAGCCTCAAGTCGTCCCTGCACACCATCATCAGCAGCCAGTCGAAGATCTCGTACTCGGCCGTCTGGGACGCGCTGAAGGTCACCGACCAGGACCCGAACAACAGCAGCAACGTCGTCCTGCTGTACAGCGGCGTCTCCCGCAGCAAGTCCCTCAACGGCGGTGACGTCGGCGACTGGAACCGCGAGCACACCTGGGCCAAGTCGCACGGCGACTTCGGCGAGGTCACCGGCCCGGGCACCGACCTGCACCACCTGCGGGCCTGCGACGTCCAGGTCAACAGCATCCGCGGCAACCTGGACTTCGACAACGGCGGCAGCTCCGTCACCAACGGCGGCGGCTCCACCGTCGACTCCGACTCCTTCGCGCCGCGCGCCGCGGACCGCGGTGACGTGGCCCGCATGATCCTCTACATGGCCGTGCGCTACGACGGCGGCGACGGCTTCGCCGACCTGGAGCCCAACGAGAAGGTCGGCAACGGCTCCAACCCGTACATGGGCAAGCTCGCCGTCCTCAAGGCCTGGAACGAGGCGGACCCGCCCAGCGCCTTCGAGGAGCGCCGCAACCAGGTCATCTACGACACCTACCAGCACAACCGCAACCCGTTCATCGACCACCCGGAGTGGGTCGAGGCGATCTGGTAGGAGCCCGGCTACCGGTGCGTGGGCGCGAACATCCGCAGCACCGCCGGGAGCACGACCACCGAGGGCCCCGGTGAGCCGAGCGCCTTCGCCAGGTCGTCCGCGAGCGTCTCCGGGGTCGTGCGGACCCCGGGGACGCCGAAGGACTCGGCCAGCGCCACGTAGTCCGGGCGGGTCAGCTCGGTCGCCGTGGCCTGGCCGAAGGCGTCCGTCATGTACTCGCGCAGGATGCCGTAGCCGCCGTCGTCGACGATCAGCCAGGTGACGTCCAGGTCGTACTGGCGGGCCGTGGCCAGCTCGGCGATCGAGTACAGGGCCCCGCCGTCGCCCGACACCGCGAGGACGGGCCGGGTCGGATCGGCCACGGCGGCTCCCAGGGCCGCGGGGAAGCCGTAGCCGAGGCCGCCGGCGCCCTGGGCCGAGTGCATGTGGTTGGGGCCCTTGGCGTCGAACGCCGACCAGGCCCAGTAGGTCAGGATCGTCATGTCCCAGAAGGACGGCGAGCCGGCCGGGAGCGCCCTGCGCACCGACGCCAGCACGCCCTGTTCCAGGGTGAGTTCCTGTCCGGCGATCCGCTCCGCGACCCGGGCCAGGACCTCCCGCACCCGCTCCGGAGCCTCCTCGTCCGTCCTCGGCGTCACCGTCTCCAGCAGCGCCTGCAGGGCGAGGCGCGCGTCCGCGTGGATGCCCAGCGCCGGATGGTTGGACTCCAGCTTGCCGAGGTCCGCCTCGATCTGGACGACCCGCCCCCGCGGCCTGAACGTGTGGTAGTTGGACGACAGTTCACCCAGCCCCGACCCCACCACCAGGAGGACGTCCGCGTCCTCCAGGAAGTCCGTGGTGTGCCGGTCCTCGATCCAGGACTGCAGGGACAGCGGGTGGGTCCAGGGGAAGGCACCCTTGCCGCCGGGAGTGGTGACGACCGGCGCCCGGAGCGTCTCGGCCAACTGCCGCAGCTTGCGCGAGGCGTCCGACCGTACGACTCCCCCGCCCGCGATGATCGCCGGGCGGACGGCGTTCGACAGCAGGTGCGCGGCCACCGCCGTGAGTTCGGGGCGCGGCGGAAGCTCCTCGGGGAAGGCGTCGCCGCCCGTCACCACCGGGATCGAGGTCTCGGCGAGCAGCACGTCCTGCGGGATCTCCACCCACACCGGCCCGTGCGGGGCGGTCAGCGCCGACTTCCAGGCCGCCTCGATCGCGGAGGGGATCTGGGACTGGGTGCGGACGGTGTGGACGGACTTGACCACGCCCCGGAAGGAGCCCGACTGGTCCGGGAGTTCGTGGAGGTAGCCGTGCCGGCCGCCGCCCAGGCCGGCGGTCGGGACCTGGCTGCTGATCGCGAGGACGGGGGCGGAGGCGGCCGCGGCCTCTTGGAGGGCGGCCAGGGACGTCAGCGCCCCCGGGCCCGTCGACAGCAGCAGCGGGGCCGCCTCGCCGGTGATCCGGCCGTACGCGTCCGCCGCGAAGCCCGCGTTGTTCTCCACCCGCAGGCCGACGTACCGCAGGTCGGAGCGGCGCAGCGCGTCGAACACGCCGAGCGCATGCTGGCCGGGCAGGCCGAAGACGGTCGTCGCGCCGAGCCCGGCCAGGGTCTCCACGACCAGGTCTCCGCCGTTGCGGCCGGGAGGCGGGTTCAGAGCCGCCGAGATCTGCGCCTCGGTCGGACGGAGCACCAGGTCGTGGTCGTGAGTCACTGCGCGCGGGCCTCTGCAATCTGGCGGGACATGATCGTGGTCAGTTCGTAGGCGGTGTGGGAGGCCGCCACCGACGTGATCTCCGCGTGGTCGTACGCGGGGGCCACCTCGACGACGTCCGCCGACACCAGGTTGCACGATGCCAGACCGCGCAGGATCTCCAGCAGCTCGCGGGAGGTCATGCCGCCCGCCTCGGGGGTGCCGGTGCCGGGCGCGTGGGCCGGGTCCAGGCAGTCGATGTCGATGGAGATGTAGAGCGGACGGTCGCCGATGCGCTGGCGGAGCTGGTCGGCGACCTCGTCCACACCGCGCCGCATGACGTCCGCCGAGGTGACGATGCCGAAGCCCAGCTTCTCGTCGTCGTCCAGGTCCTGCTTGCCGTACAGCGGACCGCGGGTGCCCACGTGGGAGAGGGCGGAGGTGTCGAGGATCCCCTCCTCGACCGCCCGCCGGAACGGCGTGCCGTGCGTGTACTCGGCGCCGAAGTAGGTGTCCCAGGTGTCCAGGTGGGCGTCGAAGTGCAGCAGCGCGACCGGGCCGTGCTTCTTGGCGACGGACCTGAGCAGCGGCAGCGCGATGGTGTGGTCGCCGCCCAGGGTCATCAGCCGGGCGCCGCTGCCCAGCAGGTCGTCGGCGGCCGCCTCGATCGTCTCGACGGCCTCGTTGATGTTGAACGGGTTCACCGCGATGTCCCCGCCGTCCGCGACCTGCGCCAGCGCGAAGGGGGACGCGTCCTGGGCCGGGTTGTAGGGCCGCAGCAGCCGGGACGCCTCACGGATCGCGTTGCCGCCGAAGCGGGCGCCCGGCCGGTACGAGACACCCGAGTCGAACGGCACTCCGACGACGGCGACGTCGGCCCGGCCGACCTCGTCGAGGCGGGGCAGCCGGGCGAAGGTCGCGGGCCCGGCGTAGCGCGGGATGCGGGAGGAGTCGACGGGGCCGCGGGGGGTCTCGGGGGAGCTCATGGTCGGATGCCTTCCTTGTGTCTGTGCGTTCGGTCTACCGGGGTGCCGGAACCGGTTCGGGGACCTCGCGCCCGGCGAGTCGTTCCCGCCAGGCCGCGAGTACCGCGGTGTCGGTCGCCGGGGTCGCCAGGGATACGGCGACGTAGACGACCAGGGAGGCCAGCAGGCCGTAGTACACGGGCTCGTTGGCGAGGATGCCGTAGCCGGCCATCAGGCCGATGACGGCGAGGCCGCCGACGGTCACGGAGGCCAGCGCGCCCTGGGCGGTGCCGCGCTTCCACAGCAGGCCGCCGAGGATCGGGACGAGGAGGCCGCCGACGAGGAGGTTGTAGGCGACGGTGAGGGCCTCGACCACGTTGTTGAGCGCGATCGCCGTGCAGATCACGGCCACGCCCATGACGAGGATGAAGGCGCGGTTGCCCCGTACCTCGTCGTGGTCCCCCTCGGCCCTCCTGCCCCGCAGCCGCGACCAGATGTCGTTGTTGGCGACGGTCGCGCAGGCGATCAGCGCGCCGGAGGACGTCGACATGACGGCGGCGAGGGCGGCGGCCAGCACCAGGCCCCGTACGCCGACGGGGAGTTCGTCCTTGACGATGGTCGCGAAGGCGTCGTCCGCGTTGGCGAGGTTCGGGTAGAGCACCTTGGCGGCGGTGCCGATGACGGCACCGGCGAGGGCGTAGGCGAGGCAGTAGGTGCCGGCGACGGTGCCGCCCCACTTGGCGGTGGTGTCGCTGCGGGCGGTGAAGACGCGCTGCCAGATGTCCTGACCGATGAGCATGCCGAAGGTGTAGATCAGCACGTAGGTGAAGATCGTCTCGCCGCCGATGCCCAGCGGGTCGAAGTACCCGGTGGGGAGCTTCGCCCTCATCTCGCCGAAGCCGCCCGCCTTGACGACGGCGATGGGCAGCAGCAGGAGCAGCACACCGATCGTCTTGACGACGAACTGGACCATGTCGGTGAGGGTGATGGACCACATGCCGCCGAGGGTGGAGTAGGCGACGACGATCGAGCCGCCGAGGACGATCGCGACGGTCCGGTTCATGTCGAAGAGGACGTCGAAGATCGTGGCGTAGGCGATGGTCGAGGTGACCGCGAGCATGAGGGTGTACGCCCACATGACCACGCCGGAGATGACCCCGGCCCGGCCGCCGTACCGCAGGTCCAGCATCTCGGAGACGGTGTAGACCTTGAGGCGGGCGATGCGGGCGGAGAAGAACACGGACAGGGCCAGCAGGCCGAGGCCGATGGTGAAGACCATCCAGGCGCCGGAGAGGCCGTACTGGTAGCCGAGTCCGACGCCGCCGATGGTGGAGGCGCCGCCGAGGACGATCGCCGCCATGGTGCCGGAGTACATCGCGGGGCCGAGGCGGCGCCCGGCGACCAGGAACTCGCTCTTGGACCTGGCGCGGCGCATGCCCCACCACCCCATGGCGAGCATGCCGGCCAGATAGACGACGATCACTGTGTAGTCGACGGCCATGTCGGAGCCCTCCTCCTGCCGGTCTGCACCTTGCCGGTCCGCACGTGCCGGCCTGCGGCCTGCCGGTCTGCGTCGACACTAGGTGGCCGGAAAGCGGCTGCGAAGTGTACGTTTCATCCATTCGAGCGGTGCCGGATGGAGGGAACGTCCATAATGCCTGACCCGGCTGTCCCACCCACCCCACCGGTCCCGCTGGCCGCGCTGCTGGCCCGCGAGGACCTGGGCCTGCGGCAGATCGCGGGGCCATCGGACCCCGGCGCGGTGGTCCACTGGGCGCACACCTCGGAGATGGCGGACCCCTACCCGTACCTGCTGGGCGGTGAGCTGCTGCTGACGGCGGGGGTGCACATCCCGGAGGCGGCGGGCTCGGGCACCTACTTCGACGACTACGTGGCGAGGATCGTCGCGGCCGGCGGGGCGGCGCTCGGCTTCGGCGTGGCACCGGTGCACGACACGGTCCCGCGCGCCCTGGTCGCGGCCTGCGACACCTACGGGCTGCCGCTGATCGAGGTCCCGCCCGAGACCACCTTCTCCGGGGTGGCCCGGGCCGTCTGGCAACTGATGGCCCAGGCCCGCCACGCGGAACTGCGCCGGGTGACCGAGGCCCAGCAGAGCCTGGCCGCGGCCGCGTCCCGCCCCGACCCGGTGCCGTCGGTGCTGCGGCAGCTCGCGCAGCGGGTCGGCGGACGGGCGGTGCTGTACGGCCCGGAGGGCACGGAGGTCGCGGCGGCGGGCAGCCGGCAGGGCGACGGGGAGCTGGCGCGGTTGCGCCGGCTCGTCACCGAGCGCTCCTCCACCACGGCCACCGACACCACCGCCGGCCTCCATCTGGCCGCCTACGCCCTGGGCGCCGGGCACGGTTTCGTCCTCGGGGTCGCCGCACCCCGCCGGGACCCCGGCGACCACACCATCGCCTCGGTCGCCGCCGTGCTGCTGTCGCTGCTCACCGGTGAGCACCAGAGCGGGTCGGAGGCGGCGCGCTCGTCCGCTCTGGTACGGCTGCTGCTGGGCGCCCCGGCCCCGGACGTGGCCCCGCTCCTCGGCGGTGAGCGGTGGGTCGTCGTGCGCGCCCGGCCCGACAGCGCCACCGCCCCCGACCCGGTCGCGGCCTCCGCGCTCGGCGCGGCACTCGGCTCCCCGCTGGTGGACGTGGCCCGGGACGTCGTACGGGTGCTGCTGCCCGCCGACCGGGAACCGGCCCCGCAGCCCGGGTGGACGCTCGGGGTCAGCGCGGCGGCCGGACCGGCGGAGTGGACCGTCGCCGACGCCCAGGCGGGCCGGGCGCTGGCCCGCGCCCGCGCGACCCGCGCCGGGCTGGTGCGGTACGGGGCCCGGTCCGCTCTCGCCGACCTGGTGCCGGAGGCGGACGCCGACGCGCACGCCCGGGCCCTGCTGGCACCGCTGGCCCCCGCGCTCACCGAGACCCTGCGCACCTGGCTGTCCCTGCACGGCAGTTGGGACCGTACGGCGGTGGCGCTGGACGTGCACCGCAACACCGTGCGGCAGCGGATCGCGAAGTGCGCGGCGCTGCTGGAGCTGGACCTGGACGACCCGGACGTACGGATGGAATTGTGGTTCGCGGTGCGCCGGCCATGATCGGGTGAGCCGTGTCCCAGCGTGCGGGATGCGCGGCGGTCCCGTGAAGGCGTGCCTCAGAATGGAAGACATGCCGATACCCGGGACACCCAGCCGCGCCGAGCTCGTCGACCATCTCGTGAAGACCCGTATCGCGGGCGAGGTGGCCACCCCGCGGGAGAACAACCTCTCCCACTACCGCCAGCTCGCGAACGGCAACCGCCACTACTGGCTGGGGCTGGAGCTCGGGGACCGGTGGACCGACGAGCAGGACGTGCTCGCGGTGATGGCGGAGCGGGTGGGCGTCAGCGACGACCCGGAGTACCGGTACGGCCAGGACACCATCGACCCCGAGCTGACCGTGAGCGCCCTGGAGCGGATGGCGGCCCGGCTGCGCAAGGCGGCGGACGGGCGGCAGCGGGTGCTGTTCGCCACCGGTCACCCCGGCGGCATGCTCGACGTCCACCACGCCACCGCGGCCGCGCTGCGCGCCGCGGGCTGCGAGATCGTCGTCATCCCGGACGGGCTCCAGACGGACGAGGGGTACGTCATGCAGTTCGCGGACGTGGCCGTCCTGGAGCACGGCGCGACACTGTGGCACACCCACTCCGGCGACCCGATGAAGGCCATCCTCACGGCCCTGGAGCGCGAGGGCCGCCCGCTGCCCGACCTGGTGGTCGCCGACCACGGCTGGGCGGGCTACGCGGGACAGCACGGCGTGGACTCGGTGGGCTACGCCGACTGCAACGACCCGGCCCTGTTCGTCGGCGAGGCGGAGGGCACGCTCCAGGTGGCGGTCCCCCTCGACGACCACGTGGTGAGCCCGCGCTACTACGACCCGATGACCGCGTACCTGCTGAGCGAGGCCGGCCTGTCGTAGGCGCGGGTCACCTGGGCGCCCGGACCACGCCCTCCTGGATCACCGAGATGGCCAGCCTGCCGTCCTGGGTGTAGATGCGGGCCTGGCCGAGACCGCGGCCGCCGGAGGCCGACGGGGACTCCTGGTCGTACAGGAGCCATTCGTCGGCGCGGAAGGGGCGGTGGAACCACATCGCGTGGTCCAGCGAGGCCCCGACGACGTCACCGACGGCCCAGCCGCCGCGCCCGTGCGCGAGCAGGATCGAGTCGAGGAGCGTCATGTCGGAGACGTACGTGGCGAGGACGACGTGCAGCAGCGGGTCGTCCGCGAGCTTGCCGTTGGTGCGGAACCAGACCTGCGAGTGCGGTTCGCGCGGCGCGCCGAACTGCCCGAACGGCGGCTCGTCCACGTACCGCAGGTCGATCGCCTCGCGGGCCTCCAGGAAGCGCTCCACGACCGTGGCGTCGAGGTGGTCGTAGCCGCGCAGCCGGTCCGCGGAGGTGGGCAGCGTCGCCGGGTCGGGGGCGGCCGGCATGTCGGCCTGGTGGTCGAACCCGTCCTCGTGCCGCTGGAAGGACGCGGAGAGGGCGAAGATCGGCTGGCCGTGCTGGATCGCGAGCACGCGGCGGGCGGTGAAGGACCGCCCGTCGTTCATGCGCTCGACGGTGTAGACGATCGGGGCGCCCGGGTCGCCGGGGCGCAGGAAGTACGCGTGCAGGGAGTGGGCGAGCCGGTCCTCGGGGACCGTCCGCCCGGCGGCGACCAGCGCCTGCGCCGCGACCTGCCCGCCGAAGACGCGGGGGACGACGGCGGGGCGGGAGTGGCCGCGGAAGATGTCCTCCTCGATCTGCTCGAGGTCGAGCAGATCGAGGAGGTCCTGGAGTGCCTGGCTCATGGAGATGTTGTACCGGCCGTCGGTTTCGCGCGGCCTACAGGCCCATGTCCTTCGCGATGATCGTCTTCATGATCTCGCTGGTGCCGCCGTAGATGCGGTTGACGCGGTTGTCCGCGTACAGGCGGGCGATCGGGTACTCGTTCATGAAGCCGTAGCCGCCGTGCAACTGGAGGCAGCGGTCGATGACGCGGTGCGCGACCTCGGTGCAGAACAGCTTGGCGCTGGCGGCCTCGGCCGGGGTCAGCTCACCGGCGTCCAGGGCCTCCAGAGCGCGGTCGGCGACGGCCTCGGCGGCGTCCACCTCGGCCTGGCAGGCGGCCAGTTCGAACTTGGTGTTCTGGAAGGAGGCGACGGGCTTGCCGAAGACCGTGCGGTCCTGCACGTACTCCTTGGCGAACCGGACGGCGGCCTTGGCCTGGGCGTAGGCGCCGAAGGCGATGCCCCAGCGCTCGGAGGCCAGGTTGTGGCCGAGGTAGTAGAAGCCCTTGTTCTCCTCGCCGAGGAGGTCCTCGACGGGGACCTTGACGTCGACGAACGCCAGCTCGGCGGTGTCGGAGGTCTTCAGGCCGAGCTTGTCCAGCTTGCGGCCGATGGAGTAGCCCTCGGACCTGGTGTCCACGGCGAACAGGGAGATGCCGTGGCGGCGGTCCTCGGCGGTGGGCGCGGAGGTGCGGGCGCAGACGATCACGCGGTCGGCGTGCACGCCACCGGTGATGAAGGTCTTGGAGCCGTTGAGGACGTAGTGCGTGCCGTCCTCGGAGAGCTTGGCGGTGGTCTTCATGCCCGCGAGGTCGGAGCCGGTGCCCGGCTCGGTCATCGCGAGGGCCCACATCTCCTCACCGGTGACGAACTTCGGCAGGAAGCGCTTCTTCTGCTCGTCGGTGGCGAGCATCTTGATGTACGGCAGGCCGAGCAGGACGTGCACACCGGAGCCGCCGAACTGCACGCCCGCGCGTGCGGTCTCCTCGTACATGACGGCCTCGAACTTGTACGAGTCGATGCCGGCGCCGCCGTACTCCTCGTCCACGCGGATGCCGAAGATGCCGAGCTCGGCGAGCTTGTAGTAGAAGTCGCGCGGGGCCTGGCCGGCCTGGAACCACTCGTCGTAGACCGGGACGACCTCGGCCTCGATGAAGGCGCGCAGGGTCTCCCGGAACGCCTCGTGGTCCTCGTTGAACACAGTACGGCGCACCGCCGCCACCTCCAGGTACGTGTCTAAGCGCTTGCTCAGATCATCAAGGTACCGGCGGGTAGGGAGAGGCGTCCAGAGCTGCTCCCGTAACGCTCGTCACGCCGCCGCGGCCGCGAACGCCCCCCTGGCCATGCGGTGCAGCAGCTCCGCCGTGGCGCCGCGGCCCGGGAGGGAGCCGGGGCGGCCGAGGTGCGGGGTGGAGTTCAGGAGGCCGAAGACGGAGTGCACGGCCGAGCGGGCCGCGGGTTCGGCGAGGCCGGGGTAGACCTCGCGCACGCTCTCCACCCACAGCTCGACGTACTGCCGCTGGAGCTGGCGCACGAGCTTGCGGTCGCTGTCGCGCAGGCGGTCCAGCTCGCGGTCGTGCAGGGTGATGAGGGGGCGGTCGTCCAGCGCGAAGTCGATGTGGCCTTCGATCAGGGAGTCGAGCAGCGCCTCGGGGTCGCCGCCGTCCGACTCGGCGACCCGCCGCTTCCCGCCGGTCAGGAGCTGGCCGCTGATGCCCACCAACAGCTCGGCGAGCATCGCGTCCTTGCCCGCGAAGTGCCGGTAGAGCCCGGGACCGCTGATGCCGACCGCCGCGCCTATCTCGTCCACGCCCACGCCGTGGAACCCACGCTCGGCGAACAGCCGCGCGGCCTCCCTGAGAATCTGCTCGCGGCGGCTGGGGGCGTCGGTTCTGGTGGCCATGGAAGCAATTCTAGACAGGGAGGTTAGCGGTCGTTAACCTGAGGGAAATGGTTAACGCTCATTAACAGGCGATCACTGGGTGAGGGGACCGCGGGACATGGATCAGGCACCCGAGCTGACGAGCGCGGCAGACCCCGCGTCGGCGGCCTGGAAGGCCAACGAGGAGGCCCACCGGGCCCTCGTGGACGAGCTGCGGGACAAGCTCGCCGCCGCCGGGCTGGGCGGCGGGGAGAAGGCGCGCGCGCGGCACACCGCGCGCGGGAAGCTGTTGCCCCGGGAGCGGGTCGACACCCTCCTCGACCCGGGCTCGCCCTTCCTGGAGCTGGCCCCGCTCGCCGCCGACGGGATGTACGACGGGCAGGCCCCGGCCGCCGGCGTGATCGCCGGGATCGGGCGGGTGAGCGGGCGCGAGTGCGTGGTCGTCGCCAACGACGCCACCGTCAAGGGCGGCACGTACTACCCGATGACGGTGAAGAAGCACCTGCGGGCCCAGGAGGTGGCGCTCGACAACCGGCTGCCCTGCATCTACCTCGTGGACTCCGGCGGCGCCTTCCTGCCCATGCAGGACGAGGTCTTCCCGGACCGCGAGCACTTCGGGCGGATCTTCTACAACCAGGCCCGGATGTCCGGCGCGGGCATCCCGCAGATCGCCGCGGTGCTCGGCTCGTGCACGGCCGGGGGCGCCTACGTCCCCGCCATGAGCGACGAGGCGGTCATCGTCCGCAACCAGGGCACGATCTTCCTCGGCGGCCCGCCCCTGGTGAAGGCCGCCACCGGCGAGGTCGTCACCGCGGAGGAGCTCGGCGGCGGCGAGGTGCACTCCCGGATCTCCGGTGTCACCGACCACCTCGCCGAGGACGACGCCCACGCGCTGCGGATCGTGCGGAACATCGCCGCGACCCTGCCCGCGCGCGGACCGCTGCCGTGGTCCGTCGAGCCCGCGGTGGAGCCCAAGGTGGACCCCCACGGCCTGTACGGCGCGGTGCCGGTGGACTCCCGCACCCCCTACGACGTCCGCGAGATCATCGCGCGCATCACCGACGGCTCCCGTTTCGCCGAGTTCAAGGCCGAGTTCGGGCAGACCCTGGTCACCGGCTTCGCCCGGATCCACGGCCACCCCGTCGGCATCGTCGCCAACAACGGCATCCTGTTCTCCGAGTCCGCCCAGAAGGGCGCCCACTTCATCGAGCTGTGCGACCAGCGCGGCATCCCGCTGCTGTTCCTCCAGAACATCTCGGGCTTCATGGTCGGCAAGGACTACGAGGCCGGCGGCATCGCCAAGCACGGCGCCAAGATGGTCACCGCGGTCGCCTGCACGCGCGTGCCCAAGCTGACGGTCGTCGTCGGCGGTTCGTACGGCGCCGGGAACTACTCGATGTGCGGCCGGGCCTACTCCCCCCGCTTCCTGTGGATGTGGCCCAACGCCAAGATCTCCGTCATGGGCGGCGAGCAGGCCGCCTCCGTCCTCGCGACCGTCAAGCGGGACCAGTTGGAGCAGCGCGGCGAGAACTGGTCGGCGGCGGACGAGGACGCCTTCAAGGACCCGATCCGCGCCCAGTACGAGCGCCAGGGCAACGCCTACTACGCCACCGCCCGGCTCTGGGACGACGGGGTCATCGACCCGCTCGACACCCGTCAGGTGCTCGGCCTGGCCCTGACCGCATGCGCCAACGCGCCGCTGGGCGACCCCCAGTTCGGCGTCTTCCGGATGTGAGGACCCATGTTTGACACAGTGCTTGTCGCCAACCGGGGCGAGATCGCGGTCCGCGTCATCCGCACGCTCAGGGCCCTGGGCGTGCGCTCCGTCGCCGTCTTCTCCGACGCCGACGCCGACGCCCGGCACGTCCGGGAGGCCGACACCGCCGTACGCCTCGGACCGGCGCCCGCCTCGGAGAGCTATCTGTCCGCCGAGCGGCTCCTGGAGGCGGCCGCCCGCACCGGCGCCCAGGCCGTCCACCCCGGCTACGGCTTCCTGGCGGAGAACGCGGCCTTCGCGCGCGCGTGCGCCGACGCCGGGCTGGTCTTCATCGGGCCGCCCGCCGACGCCATCGCCCTCATGGGCGACAAGATCCGCGCCAAGGAGACCGTGCAGGCGGCCGGAGTGCCCGTGGTCCCCGGCGGCCGGGACCCCGAACTCGCCGGGGCCGCGCGCGCGTTGGGCGCCCCGGTGCTGCTGAAGCCCAGCGCGGGCGGCGGCGGCAAGGGCATGCGACTGGTCCGGGACCTGACGGTCCTCGACGAGGAGATCGCCGCCGCCCGCCGCGAGGCCCGTGCCTCCTTCGGCGACGACACCCTGCTCGTGGAGCGGTGGGTCGACCGGCCCCGGCACATCGAGATCCAGGTGCTGGCGGACGGCCACGGCAACGTGATCCATCTCGGTGAGCGCGAGTGCTCCCTCCAGCGCCGCCACCAGAAGATCATCGAGGAGGCGCCCAGCGTCCTCCTGGACGAGGCCACGCGCGCGTCCATGGGCGAGGCGGCGGTCGAGGCGGCCCGCTCCTGCGGCTACCGGGGCGCGGGCACGGTGGAGTTCATCGTGCCGGGCGACGATCCGTCGTCGTACTACTTCATGGAGATGAACACCCGCCTCCAGGTGGAGCACCCGGTCACCGAGCTGATCACCGGCCTGGACCTGGTGGAGTGGCAGCTCCGGGTCGCGGCGGGCGAGCCGCTGCCGTACGGGCAGGAGGACGTCCGGCTGACCGGGCACGCGATCGAGGCCCGCGTCTGCGCGGAGGACCCTGCAAAGGGCTTCCTCCCGTCCGGCGGCACCGTGCTCCGGCTCCACGAACCCCAGGGCGACGGCGTCCGCACCGACTCCGGGCTCAGCGAGGGCACCGAGGTCGGCAGCCTGTACGACCCGATGCTGTCCAAGGTCATCGCGTACGGCCCCGACCGGGAGACCGCGCTCAGGAAGCTGAGGGCGGCCCTCGCGGAGACGGTGACGCTCGGCGTGCAGACCAACGCGGGGTTCCTGCGCCGGCTCCTCGCCCATCCGGACGTGGTGAAGGGCGAGTTGGACACCGGGCTCGTCGAGCGGGTGGTGGACGACCTGGTCCCCACGGACGTACCGGAGGAGGTGTACGAGGCGGCGGCTGCCGTACGGCTCGAAGCGCTGCGGCCACGGGAAGCGGGCTGGACCGACCCGTTCTCGGTGCCGAGCGGCTGGCGGCTGGGCGGCACCGGTTTCACGAAGGCCGTCGCCTTCCCCCTGCGGGTGCAGGACCCGGTCGAGCACACCCCCCGCGGCACCCACGCCGTCACCGCCGACAAGGTGACCGTCACCCTCGACGGCGTCCGCCACACCTTCCACCGGGTCGCCGACTGGGTGGGCCGCGACGGCGACGCCTGGCAGGTCCGCGACCACGACCCGGTGGCCGCGTCCCTCACCCGCGGCGGGCACGCGGGGGCCGACTCCCTCACCGCCCCCATGCCCGGCACGGTGACCGTCGTGAAGGTCGCGGTCGGGGACCAGGTGGCCGCCGGACAGAGCCTGCTCGTCGTCGAGGCGATGAAGATGGAGCACGTCATCTCCGCCCCGCACGCCGGCACCGTCGCCGAGCTGGACGTCGCGCCGGGCACGACGGTCGCCATGGACCAGGTGCTCGCGGTCATCACCCCGGTGGAGGAGGAGGAATGACGCTCCCCATGGTCGTACCGGAGGCGGGGCTCCCCGCCCGCGTCCGCATCCACGAGGTCGGAGCCCGCGACGGCCTGCAGAACGAGAAGTCGACGGTGCCGACCGAGGTCAAGGCGGAGTTCGTGCGCCGCCTGGCCGACGCGGGGCTCACCACGATCGAGGCCACCAGCTTCGTCCACCCGCGGTGGGTGCCCCAACTCGCCGACGCCGAGCAGCTCTTCCCGCAGGTCAGCGATCTTCCCGTGGACCTCCCGGTGCTCGTGCCGAACGAACGCGGCCTGGACCGCGCCCTCGCCCTGGGCGCGACCCGCGTCGCCGTGTTCGCGAGCGCCACCGAGTCCTTCGCCAAGGCCAACCTCAACCGCACGGTCGACGAGGCGCTGGCGATGTTCGACCCGGTCGTCGCGCGGGCCAAGGCGGCGGGTGTGCACGTCCGCGGCTATCTGTCGATGTGCTTCGGCGACCCGTGGGAGGGCGCGGTCCCGGTCCCCCAGGTCGTCAAGGTGTGCCGCGCCCTGCTCGACATGGGCTGCGACGAGCTGAGCCTCGGCGACACCATCGGGGTGGCGACCCCGGGCCACGTGCGCGCGCTGCTGACCGAACTCGACGTCCCCGTCGAGAAGGTGGGCGTGCACTTCCACGACACCTACGGCCAGGCGCTCGCCAACACCCACGCCGCCCTCCAGCACGGCGTCACCACCGTGGACGCCTCCGCGGGCGGCCTCGGCGGCTGCCCGTACGCCAAGTCCGCCACCGGCAACCTCGCCACCGAGGACCTGGTGTGGATGCTTCAGGGCCTCGGCATCGACACCGGTGTCGACCTCGGCCGTCTCGTCGCCACCAGCGCCTGGATGGCCGAACACCTGGGCCGACCCAGCCCGTCCCGCACCGTCCGCGCCCTCTCCCACCAGGAGTGACCCACCCATGGACCACCGCCTCTCCCCCGAGCTGGAAGAACTCCGCCGTACGGTCGAGGAGTTCGCCCATGACGTAGTGGCGCCGAAGATCGGCGAGTACTACGAGCACCACGAGTTCCCGTACGAGATCGTCCGCGAGATGGGCCGCATGGGCCTGTTCGGGCTGCCGTTCCCCGAGGAGTACGGCGGGATGGGCGGCGACTACCTGGCCCTCGGCCTCGTCCTTGAGGAACTCGCGCGCGTGGACTCGTCGGTGGCGATCACCCTGGAGGCCGGCGTCTCGCTCGGCGCCATGCCGCTGCACCTGTTCGGCACCGAGGAGCAGAAGCGCGAGTGGCTGCCCCGGCTGTGCTCGGGTGAGATCCTGGGCGCCTTCGGCCTCACCGAACCGGACGGCGGCAGCGACGCGGGGGCGACCCGTACGACGGCCCGGCTGGACCCGGACACCGACGAGTGGGTCATCAACGGCACCAAGTGCTTCATCACCAACTCCGGCACCGACATCACGGGGCTGGTCACCGTCACCGCGGTCACCGGCCGCAAGCCCGACGGCAAGCCGCTGATCTCCTCGATCATCGTCCCCTCGGGCACGCCGGGCTTCACGGTCGCCCCGCCGTACTCCAAGGTCGGCTGGAACGCCTCGGACACCCGGGAGCTGTCCTTCTCCGACGTCCGGGTCCCGGCGGCGAACCTGCTGGGCGAACAGGGCCGCGGCTACGCCCAGTTCCTGCGGATCCTCGACGAGGGCCGGATCGCCATCGCGGCGCTGGCGACCGGGCTCGCGCAGGGCTGTGTGGACGAGTCGGTGAAGTACGCGAAGGAGCGGGTGGCCTTCGGGCGGCCCATCGGCGCCAACCAGGCCATCCAGTTCAAGATCGCCGACATGGAGATGAAGGCCCACACGGCCCGCCTCGCCTGGCGGGACGCGGCCTCACGTCTGGTCGCCGGTGAGCCCTTCAAGAAGGAGGCGGCCCTGGCCAAGCTGTACTCCTCCACGGTCGCGGTGGACAACGCCCGTGACGCCACCCAGATCCACGGCGGGTACGGCTTCATGAACGAGTACCCGGTGGCCCGGATGTGGCGCGACTCCAAGATCCTGGAGATCGGCGAGGGCACCAGCGAGGTCCAGCGGATGCTGATCGCACGGGAGTTGGGGCTGGTGGGCTGACCCGCAGCGCACAGAGCGTCCACAGCTTCGACGGGGCGGCGCCCCGCCCTCTGGACATTCGATGAGGTTAGGCTAACCTACCTTCGAACTTGTCCGGCGGGCGCTCAGCCCCGTTCGAAAGCAGCCACACATGTCCAACGCAAGAGCCGCCCACCTCACCCGCCGTGGCATCCTCGCCGCGGGCGGCGCACTCGGCCTCGGCGCCGTGCTCGCGGCCTGCGGTGACGACGACTCCAGCAGCGAGGGCTCTGGCAAGGAGACCACGGCCGCGAAGTCCGGGGCGTGGACCTTCAAGGACGACCGCGGCACGACCGTCAAGCTCGACAAGGTCCCCACGAAGATCGTCGCCTTCGTCGGCGTCGCCGCCGCGCTGCACGACTACGGCATCGAGGTCAAGGGCGTCTTCGGACCCACCAAGACCAAGGACGGCAAGGCCGACGTCCAGGCCGGCGACATGGACGTCAGCAAGCTGACCGTCTTCGGCAACGTCTGGGACCAGTTCAACGTCGAGCAGTACGCGGCCTTCGCGCCCGAGGTCCTCATCAGCACGACCTTCGACAGCGCCGGCACCCTCTGGTACGTCCCCGCGGCCTCCGCCGCCAAGATCGCCCAACTGGCGCCGAGCGTGGCGGTCTCCGTGTACGACCGTCAGATCACCACGCCCCTCCAGCGGGTGTGGGAGCTGGCCGAGTCCCTGGGCGCCGACATGACGGCGGCGAAGGTCACCGACGCGAAGAAGCGGTTCGAGGCGGCGTCGGAGCGGCTGCGCACCGCGGCCAAGGCCCACCCCGACATCAAGGTGCTCGCCGGGTCCGCCGCCCAGGACGTCTTCTACGTCTCCGGCACCAACCTCTCCATCGACCTCGAGTACTTCAAGGCGCTCGGCGTGAACTTCGTGGAGCCGCCGGCCTCCGTGCTCAAGGCGAGCGGCGGCTGGTACGAGTCGCTGAGCTGGGAGAACGTCGACAAGTACAAGGCCGACATCATCATGATGGACGACCGTACGGCGACGATCCAGCCGGCCGACATCACCGAGGCCACCTGGAAGCAACTGCCCGCGGTGAAGGCGGGGCAGGTCATCGCCCGTTCTCCCGAGCCGATCCTGTCGTACGACAAGTGCGTGGCGATGGTGGAGAACCTCGCGAAGGCGATCGAGACCGCGAAGAAGGTCGGCTAACCCCTCACACCTTCCTGAGCATCAGGAGCCCTGTATGACCACGGCCGTAGCCGCCCCGTTCCGTTTCTTCTCCCTCCAGGTCGTGCGGACGAGGCGGCTCGGCCCGTCTCTCGTCCGGGTCGGCTTCGCCGGGGAGGATCTCCGGCACTTCTTCTCCGACGGGCACGACCAGTCGCTGTCCCTCTTCCTCCCCGCCGCGGGCCGGATCGAGCCCGGTGTCCCCGTCGAGCTCGGGGACGCGTGGTGGCAGGCCTGGCGGGAGCAGCCGGACGAGGTGCGGGCCGTGATGCGGTCGTACACCCTCCGGGGACTGCGGCGCGATCCGGACGAGATCGACATCGACTTCGTGCTGCACGAGCCTGCCGGACCCGCCTCCGCCTGGGCCTCGCGCGCCCGCGTCGGCGACCGGGTCCAGTTGCTCGGGCCCGCCGTCGCCGACAACCGGGCGATCCGGTTCCGGCCGCCCGGGGACACCGATCTGGTGCTGCTGTGGGGGGACGAGACCGCCCTTCCCGCCGTCTCGGCGATCCTCGAAGCCCTCCCCGCCGGGCAGCGCGCCCGTGTCTGGCTGGAGGTGCGGGACGCCGGGAACATCCAGGACCTCGCGACCGAGGCCGACGCGGAGATCACCTGGCTGGTGACCGGCGGGAGCGGCGTCGCGCTCCCCCACGGCCCCGAAGGCGCGGGAGACGCCCCCGCCCCCATGGCGCTCGACACCCTTCGGGCCGCCCAACTCCCCCCGGCCGAGCGGCCGTACGTGTGGATCGCGGGCGAGTCAGGGTGTGTGAGGCGGCTGCGGCGGCACTTCGTCCACGAGCGCGGGATCGACCGCCGCCGGGTCACCTTCGTCGGCTACTGGCGCCAGGGCCTGACCGAGGAACAGCTCCGGGCCGCGGAGTAACTCCCGCCGACGTGACGGCGGTCACGGGTGGGGCAGGTTTCGCCTCAAGTTAATTAGGTTAGGCTTACCTAAGTTGAAGCCCCGGGTATCCGCCCCGCTCCTGCCCCGTCCCGTACGGATCGTCCCCACCGGAGGACCCCCACATGCGCTCGCACCTGCTCAACGACACGACCGCGGAGAGCTACCGCCGCTCCGTGACCGAAGGAATCGAGCGGGTGGCGGCCAAACTCGCCACCACCACACGGCCGTTCACCGGCGTCTCCGTCGACGCCCTTTCCCCCCGCATCGACGAGATCGACCTCGACAAGCCCCTGCTGGACACGGCGGCGGTGCTCGACGAGCTGGAGGACGTCTACCTCCGGGACGCGGTCTACTTCCACCACCCCCGCTACCTCGCCCACCTCAACTGCCCGGTCGTCATCCCGGCCGTGCTCGGTGAGGCCATCCTCTCCGCGGTCAACTCCTCCCTGGACACCTGGGACCAGTCGGCCGGCGGCACCCTCATCGAGCGCAAACTGATCGACTGGACGACCGCGCGCATCGGCCTGGGGCCGGTCGCCGACGGCGTGTTCACCTCGGGCGGCACGCAGTCCAACCTCCAGGCCCTGCTCCTCGCCCGCGAGGAGGCGAAGCCCGGGCGGGACGGGTGGGAGGGCCCCGCCTCCTTCGCCGACCTGCGCATCTTCGCCTCCGAGGTCAGCCATTTCAGCGTCAGGAAGTCGGCCAAACTGCTCGGTCTGAGCCAGGACGCCGTGGTCTCGGTCCCCGTCGACCACGACAAGCGGATGCAGACCGTCGCCCTCGCCCGTGAGCTGGAGCGCTGCCGTCGCGAGGGCCTGGTCCCGATGGCCGTCGTCGCCACCGCCGGCACCACCGACTTCGGCTCCATCGACCCGCTGCCCGAGATCGCCGAACTGTGCGAGCAGTACGGCACCTGGATGCACGTCGACGCCGCCTACGGCTGCGGACTGCTCGCCTCGGTCAAGTACCGGGACCGCATCGACGGCATCGAGCGCGCCGACTCGGTCACCGTGGACTACCACAAGTCCTTCTTCCAGCCGGTGAGTTCGTCCGCCGTGCTGGTCCGCGACGCGGCCACGCTGCGGCACGCCACCTACCACGCGGAGTACCTCAACCCGCGCCGCATGGTGCAGGAACGTATCCCTAACCAGGTGGACAAGTCCCTGCAGACCACCCGGCGCTTCGACGCCCTCAAGCTGTGGATGACCCTGCGCGTGATGGGCGCCGACGGCATCGGGCAGCTCTTCGACGAGGTCTGCGACCTGGCCGTCGAGGGCTGGCGACTGCTCGCCGCCGATCCCCGCTTCGACGTCGTGGTCGAGCCCTCGCTCTCCACGCTCGTCTTCCGCTACATCCCGTCCTCGGTCACCGACCCGGCCGAGATCGACCGGGCCAACCTGTACGCCCGCAAGGCCCTGTTCGCCTCCGGCGACGCGGTGGTCGCGGGCACCAAGGTGCAAGGCCGCCACTACCTGAAGTTCACCCTTCTCAACCCCGAGACGACGGTCGAGGACATGTCCGTCGTCCTCGACCTGATCGCCGGCCACGCCGAGCAGTACCTGGGAGAGTCCCTTGACCGCGCGTCCTGAAAACCCCGCCAAGACCCACGACTTCGTGGGCATCGGGCTCGGGCCCTTCAACCTCGGCCTGGCCTGTCTGACCGAGCCCATCGCCGAACTCGACGGCGTCTTCCTGGAGTCGAAGCCCGACTTCGAGTGGCACGCCGGCATGTTCCTGGACGGCGCCCACCTCCAGACCCCGTTCATGTCGGACCTGGTCACGCTCGCCGACCCGACCTCGCCGTACTCCTTCCTCAACTACCTGAAGGAGAAGGGCCGGCTGTACTCGTTCTACATCCGCGAGAACTTCTATCCGCTGCGGGTGGAGTACGACGACTACTGCCGCTGGGCCGCAAACAAACTGAGCTGCGTCCGCTTCGGCACGACGGTGACCGAGGTCCGCCACGAGGACGAGCTGTACGTCGTGACGACGGCAGACGGGGACGTCCTGCGCGCCCGCCACCTGGTCCTCGGCACCGGCACCCCGCCGTACGTCCCGGAGGCCTGCCGGGGGCTGGGCGGCGACTTCATCCACAACTCCCGCTACCTGCAGCACCGGGCGGAGCTGGTGAAGAAGGAGTCCATCACCCTGGTCGGCTCGGGCCAGTCCGCCGCCGAGATCTACTACGACCTCCTCTCGGAGATCGACGTCCACGGCTACCGGCTCAACTGGGTGACCCGCTCGCCGCGCTTCTTCCCCCTCGAATACACCAAGCTCACGCTGGAGATGACCTCCCCGGAGTACATCGACTACTACCGCGAGCTCCCCGAGGCCACCCGCTACCGGCTCACCGCCGAGCAGAAGGGCCTGTTCAAGGGCATCGACGGCGACCTCATCAACGAGATCTTCGACCTGCTCTACCGGAAGAACCTCGGCGGCCCGGTCCCCACCCGGCTGCTCACCAACTCCTCGCTCGACAGCGCCCGCTACGAGAACGGCACGTACACGCTGTCCTTCCGCCAGGAGGAGCAGGAGAAGGACTTCGAGATCGAGTCGCAGGGCCTGGTCCTCGCGACCGGCTACAAGTACGCCGAGCCGGAGTTCCTGGCACCGGTCAAGGACCGCCTGGTGTACGACTCGCACGGCAACTTCGACGTGTCCCGCACCTACGCGATCGACGTGACGGGCAGAGGTGTCTTCCTGCAGAACGCCGGCGTGCACACCCACAGCATCACCAGCCCCGACCTGGGCATGGGCGCCTACCGCAATAGCTGCATCATCCGGGAGCTGCTCGGCACCGAGTACTACCCGGTCGAGAAGACCATCGCGTTCCAGGAGTTCTCCGTATGACCTTCACCTTCCGCCCCCTCGACCCGCTGAAGGACGCCGAGCTGCTGCACGGGTGGGTCACCCACCCCAAGGCCGCGTTCTGGATGATGCAGGACGCGAAGCTGGAGGACGTCGAGCGGGCCTACATGGACATCGCGGCCGACGAGCACCACCACGCGCTGCTGGGCCTGGACCAGGACGGCGAGCCCGCGTTCCTGATGGAGAAGTACGACCCCGCCCACCGCGAGCTGGTGGGACTGTACGAGCCCCGGCCCGGTGACATCGGCATGCACTTCTTGACCCCGGCGACCGACCGGCCCGTCCACGGCTTCACCCGGTCCGTCATCACCGCCGTGATGGCCCACCTCTTCGCGGACCCGGCCGTCGAGCGGGTGGTGGTGGAACCGGACGTCTCCAACAAGGCCGTCCACGCCCTGAACGAGGCGGTCGGGTTCGTGCCCGAGCGCGAGATCCAGAAGCCGGAGAAGAGGGCCCTGTTGAGCTTCTGCACCCGGGAACAGTTCCGGCTCGCGACGGGAGCGGCCGCATGAGCCTCGCCGACACCGTGGCCCACCTCTCCCCCGAGCGCTGGGAGGTGGCCAACCGCCTGCTGATCCGCAAGGGCCTCGCCGAGTTCGCGCACGAGCGGCTGATCGAGCCCGAGGAGACCGACAAGGACCAGTACGTCGTCCGCAGCGACGACGGCAAGACCCGCTACGACTTCACGGCCGTGCGCCGGGCCCTGGACCACTGGCAGGTCGACGCCGACTCCATCACCCGGCACCGGGACGGCGCCGAACTCCCCCTCGCCGCGCTGGACTTCTTCATCGAACTGAAGGACACCCTCGGCCTGAGCGACGAGATCCTGCCGGTCTACCTGGAGGAGATCTCCTCCACCCTCTCCGGCACCTGCTACAAGCTCACCAAGCCGCGCGTCCCGGTCGCCGAGCTCGCCAAGAGCTCCTTCCAGGACATCGAGACCGGCATGACCGAGGGCCACCCCTGCTTCGTGGCCAACAACGGCCGGCTCGGCTTCGGCATCCACGAGTACCTCGCGTACGCCCCCGAGACCGCGAGCCCGGTCCGCCTGGTCTGGCTCGCCGCCCACCGCTCCCGCGCCGCGTTCACGGCCGGGGTCGGCATCGAGTACGAGACCTTCGTACGCCAGGAGCTGGGCGAGGACACCGTCGAGCGCTTCCACGGCGTCCTGCGCGGCAAGGGCCTCGACCCGGCCGACTACCTCCTCATCCCCGTCCACCCCTGGCAGTGGTGGAACAAGCTCACCGTCACCTTCGCCGCCGAGGTCGCCCGCGACCTGCTGGTCTGCCTCGGCGAGGGCGACGACGAGTACCTGGCCCAGCAGTCCATCCGGACCTTCTTCAACAGGTCGCACCCGGAGAAGCACTACGTGAAGACGGCCCTGTCCGTCCTCAACATGGGCTTCATGCGCGGACTGTCGGCCGCGTACATGGAGGCGACCCCGGCCATCAACGACTGGCTCGCCCAGCTCATCGAGGGCGACCCGGTGCTGAAGTCGACGGGCCTGACGATCATCCGCGAGCGGGCCGCCGTCGGCTACCGGCACCTGGAGTACGAGGCCGCCACGGACCGCTACTCGCCGTACCGCAAGATGCTGGCCGCGCTGTGGCGCGAGAGCCCCGTCCCGTCCCTCCAGGACGGCGAGTCGCTCGCGACGATGGCCTCCCTGGTCCACGTCGACCACGAGGGCCGGTCCTTCGCGGGCGCCCTCGTCGAGCAGTCGGGGCTGACCCCGACCGACTGGCTGCGCCGCTACCTGCGCGCCTACTACACCCCCCTCCTGCACAGCTTCTACGCCTACGACCTGGTGTTCATGCCGCACGGCGAGAACGTCGTCCTGGTCCTGAAGGACGGCGTGGTCGAGCGGGCGATCTACAAGGACATCGCCGAGGAGATCGCGGTCATGGACCCGGAGGCGGTGCTGCCGCCGACGGTCGAGCGGCTGCGGGTGGAGGTCCCCGACGACAAGAAACTGCTGTCGATCTTCACGGACGTCTTCGACTGCTTCTTCCGCTTCCTCGCCGCGAACCTCGCCGCCGAGGGGGTTCTGGAGGAGGAGGACTTCTGGCGCACGGTCGCCGAGGTCACCCGCGACTACCAGAACTCGGTGCCCGAACTGGCCGACAAGTTCGCCCAGTACGACATGTTCGCGCCCGAGTTCGCCCTGTCCTGCCTCAACCGCCTCCAGTTGCGCAACAACCGGCAGATGGTGGACCTGGCCGACCCGTCCGGCGCGCTCCAGCTCGTCGGCACGCTGAACAACCCCATCGCCGGCCTCTGAGCACGACTCCGAAAGCCAGGCGCGGCCCGGGAGTACGGTCCTCCCGGGCCCCGTCTGTTTCCGGCTCTTCTCGTGCCTCTTGAGCACACCGCGTGCACAGTCTCGTCATAGTGAGTGCCACTACGGTCCACATCTTGCCGTGACCGCGCTCCTTGGGGGAGACGAGACGATGATGTCCGAGCACACGCCACAGCAAGCCCCGCACGATACGGCGACCGGCTTCCCGGCGCAGGACGCGGCGGCCGTACGCGCCTACGCGGGCGCGTTCTGCGGCAGGCCGGCCGCGGCGGCGGACCTCGCCACGGCGGTGCTGACCGGCCGGCCGGGACCCGCGGCCCGCACGGACCTCCTCGCCGACGTGCGGCGGACGGCGTTCGGGTGGCTGCGGGACGACCGCGCCGGACATCTGCGCCCCGGGTTCCGGGACTGGGCCCGGTGGGCGGGCGGGACCTTCGGCACGCAGGACACCCTGCGCCGCGTCGAGCACGACGCGCTGCTGCTGCGGGCCTTCGCAGAGCTGGCCGAGCAGTCGCGGGCCGCCCTGTGGCTGTGCCTCGCGGAGGACGAACCAGCCCTCGCCGCCCATGTGTTGAGCACCTCGGAGGAGTTCGCGGCGGCCATGGCCGAGTCGGCCCGCTCCCGCCTCGCCGACACCTTCCTGCGGCTGCGCGCCGAGCACACCGCGGACGCCCGCTGCGTGCACTACGGCGGCATGCTCGGCGCCATCGCCCGCGGCACGCACCGCGAGACCCCGGCCGACCTCGAACAGCACCTGGAGACCTGCGAGTTCTGCGCCCACGACATCGCGTTGCTGCGCACGCTCACCTCGGGCGGTACGCGGGAGTTACGGCCCCTGCTCGTCGACCGGCTCCTGGTGTGGGGCGGGCCCGCCTACCGCTCGGCGAGGGCCGGGCGCGCCGACGGACCCGTTCCGGCCCCGGTGGAGCGGACCTCGCGGTCCGGGCCCGGTGCCTGGGCCAGAGCGGCGTTACGGGGCGGGGCGGCGTTACGCGGCGGGGCGGGACCCGGGACCGGACCGGACACGGGCCCGCGACCCCCCGAGGCCGGATCGCCCGCCACCCCCTCGGACCCTCCGGCGCCCCGGAGCGCCACCGACGCCTCTGACGTCGCACCGGCCCCGCGCCGTCCCGTGGTCGCCCTGGCCGTCGCCGTCGTGGTGACGGCCGTCGCCACCGGCGTCACGCTGAACCTGCTGTCCGACACCGGGTCGGGAGCCGCCGTGAACTCCTACGTCCCGCCGCCCGCCGGGCCCACGCCGGCCCCGTCGGTCTCCTCCTCGGCCTCCCGGGGCACGGGCACCGTGCTCGCCACCGTCCCGCTGAAGAGCGCGGCCGCGACCGGGAGCTGTGTGCGCGCCGCCGCCGGTGACTCCCCGGACGACGTCCCCGCGCCGGCCGTCTGCGACGGGGGCGCGGAACAGCGGTGGCGGGTCGTCGACATCGGGGGCGGGGCCGTCGGCCTGCAGCACGTGGCGTCGGCGTTCTGCCTGGACATCGCGGGCTACCGGGCCGTGGGGGACCCGATGCAGATGCGGCCGTGCGCCTACCGGCTGGGCGACACCGCCCCCTACCCGGAGGACCAGGCGTTCCTCCTCCGGGCCCGCCCGGACCGCACCTTCACGCTGCTCTGCCAGGACAACCCGGCCATCGCCGTGGGGGTCACGAACGGCGAGGTCCGCATGCTGTCGGCCGAGGCCGCCGGCCGGGCGGTGCGCTTCGCCCTGGACGAAGCCCTGGACAAGGCACTGGACAAGGCACCGGGCGGCTGAGCCCCCGGTGCCAGAATTCCCCCATGGCGGAAATCCTGCAGAAGGACGGCACATGGATCTTCGACGGCGACGCTCTGCGGCTGACTCCGGGAAGGGACAAGAACGTCGGCCTGCTCCGGAAGTCGCTGGGTGAACTCGTCGTCCCGCTGGGCGCGGTGGCCGGCGTCTTCTTCGAACAGGGCAGGAAGAGCGGCCGGTTGAGGCTGCGGCTGCGCGACGGCGCCGACCCCCTGCTGCACGCGACCGGCGGCCGGCTGACCGAGCCGCACGACCCGTACCAGCTCACCGTCGAGTCGGACCGCTACGGCGTCGCCGAGTACTTCGTGGACGAGGTCCGCAACGCCCTGCTCCTGGACCAGGTGCCGGCCGGCCCCGTGGACGGATACCTGCTGCCCGGCCCGGCCGTGCCGCTCGCGGTCTCCGCGGGTGACGGCACCGCGTCCTTCGACGGCGAGCACATACGTCTGGAGTGGAACTGGAAGACGGAGGACGCCAAGGCCTCCGCCGGCCCCCGCACCCTCGCCCTGGCCGACGTCGTCGCCGTGGAGTGGCAGCCCGCGGTCGGCCTGGAGAACGGCCACCTGCGCTTCACCGTCCGGCACGCCCCGACCAAGGCGCCGGCGAAGTACGACCCCAACGCGGTGGAGCTGTGGGGCTTCAGGAAGGACCCGCTGATGGCGTTGGTCGCGGCGGCGGTCCAGGCCAGGCTCCCCCACCCGGCCCGGGCCGCCGCCGTCGACGTACGGAAGACGCTCACCGCGCGACCGGAGACGCCCTCTCCCCCGGTCGCCCCCGCCGAGGACGGTCACGACGCCCTCCTGCGCCGGCTGCGCGAACTCGGTGAGCTGCACCGCACGGGTGTCCTCACGGACGAGGAGTTCACCCTGGCCAAGCAGGCGGTCCTCAAGCGGATGTGACAGGCGCGCGGGGGACGCTACTTGGCCCTGCGCGCCACGGTGAAGTGGTCGATGCGGTCGCCGGTCTCGGCGATGCCCGACACCTTCAGCCGGGCGTAGTGGCCCTTCGCCGCGGGCTCCACGTCGACGCGCAGGAAGGAGTAGTTGAGGTAGCGCACCCGGGACCAGGCGACCGTCTCGTCGACCTTGCCGTCCTTGGTGTTGACGAAGGAGGAGACGGACTCCCGCTCGTTCAGGTGCCCCTCGTAGGAGTCGGGCGCGGAGAACGCGTACAGGCTGCGGCCCGCGGCGCCCGCCGTGACGTAGACGACGCCCTCGGTCTCGGGGTACGCGGTCCCGCCGATCGGGAGCTTCTTGGCCACCTTGTCGCCCTTGATGACGTCGGTGCGCTCGTACTGGTGGTTGTGGCCGTTGATGACCAGGTCCACCTTGTACTTCTCGAACAGCGGCACCCACTCCTGGCGCACGCCGCCTTCCGAGGCGTGCGCCGTGGAGGTGCAGTAGGCGCAGTGGTGGAAGAACACGATGACGAAGTCGATGTCCTTCGCGGCCCGGTACTTCCGGAGCTGCCCCTCGAACCAGGTGGTCTGGGTGCCGCCGGAGAGGCCGAGGTTGGCCGGGATCTCGTAGGAGACGTCGTTCGGGTCCAGCGAGATGATCGCCGTGTTGCCGTAGACGAAGGAGTAGACGCCCGGCAGGTGCTTCTTGTCGGGTCCGTTGTCGGGGAGCGTGAAGCGGGCCTCCTCGCCGCCGTAGCCGTTGGGCGAGTACCAGGCCTCCATGTCGTGGTTGCCGTACGACACCATCCACGGCACGGACTTGGCGACGGACTCGGTCTGGGCGAGGAACTGGTCCCACACCCGCGAGTCGAAGCCGGTGTCGGCGGTCTTGCCCGCGCCGGACGGGTCGGCGTAGGCGATGTCGCCGGCGTGCAGGTGGAAGGCCGGGTTCTGGCCGAGGAGCAGGCTGTCGTTGGCCAGGCCGTGGTAGCTGACGCCCTGGTCGCCGAAAGCGGTGAAGGTGAACGCCTTCTTGTGCGCGGGCGCGGTGGTGAAGGTGCCCAGGGTGCCGGTCAGGTGCGGCTCGGCGGGGTCGAAGCCCTGGTGGCCGACGCCGTAGTAGTAGGTCTGGCCGGGGCGCAGGTGGGTCAGCTTCGCGTGCAGGTAGTACTGCGTGTGGTCGCCGCTGGCGCCGACGCCGGCCGGCGTGTACAGGGTGCGCACCTCGGCCTCGATCTTGCGGGAGAGGTCCCAGGGGCGGGCGCCGATCCGGATGAAGGGCTTCTTGACCGCGACCGGCACCTGCCAGGAGACGGTCATCTCGGTGCGTGCGTCGTTGCCGTAGGCGAGGTGGCGGCCGAAGGGGGCGACGAGGGCGCCGTCGACGCTCTCGGCACTGGCGAAGGTCCGGGTCGGGGTGGCGGCCTGGGCGACGGCGCCCGGCACGAACGCGCCACCGGCGACGGCGCCCAGCGTGACGGCGCCGCCTCTGATCATCGTGCGCCGGGAGAATGTGGCGCGCAGGTACTCGTGCTGCTCGGCCATGCTCATGCGCTCGGCGAGCTGCTCGGGTACTCCCATGCGAGGAATGTCCATGGCGTCTGAAACTCGTCGCCATGAGCAACGAGGTGTGGGACACAGGATGGACAGCGCACGAACAGACGTTCATAAGAACATCAACAGGCTCCTGCCCGATATCGGGCAGGATTCTTGCGAAAAGGCTGCCGGTACCCCAGGATCTACCGGGTGCACGACGAACTCGTTGATCATCTGACGCGGTCCACGCCCCTGAACCGGGGCGAGGCACTGCGCGTGATCCAGGACGTGCTCGCCTTCTTCGACGAGACGACCGAGGACTACGTCCGTCGCCGCCACCGCGAACTCCAGACCCAGGGCCTGGTGAACACGGAGATCTTCGGACGGATCGAGGCGGAACTGAAATATCGAGCGGTGTCACCGCCGGAGCTGACGCTCAGGCAGTTGCGCCGCATGGTCTACGGCTAGGGGACACAGCTACATGTGCGGAATTGTCGGATACATCGGGAAGCGTGATGTCGCCCCCCTGCTCCTGGAGGGCCTGCAGCGCCTCGAGTACCGCGGCTACGACTCGGCGGGCATCGTCGTCACCTCGCCGAAGACGGCCGGGCTGCGGATGGTCAAGGCCAAGGGCCGCGTCCGCGACCTGGAGGCCAAGGTCCCGGCCCGCTTCAAGGGCACCACCGGCATCGCCCACACCCGCTGGGCCACCCACGGCGCCCCCTCCGACGTGAACGCCCACCCGCACCTGGACGCCGAGGGCAAGGTCGCCGTCGTCCACAACGGCATCATCGACAACGCCTCCGACCTGCGCCGCAAGCTGGAGGCGGACGGCGTCGAGTTCCTCTCCGACACCGACACCGAGGTCCTCGTCCACCTCATCGCGCGCTCCCAGGCGGAGAAGCTGGAGGACAAGGTCCGCGACACCCTGCGGGTGATCGAGGGCACCTACGGCATCGCCGTGATGCACGCCGACTTCAGCGACCGCATCGTCGTGGCCCGCAACGGCTCCCCGGTCGTCCTCGGCATCGGCGAGAAGGAGATGTTCGTCGCCTCCGACATCGCCGCGCTGGTCGCCCACACCCGGCAGATCGTGACGCTGGACGACGGCGAGATGGCCACCCTCAAGGCCGACGACTTCCGCACCTACACCACCGAGGGCACCCGCACGACGGCCGAGCCCACCACCGTCGAGTGGGAGGCCGCCTCCTACGACATGGGCGGCCACGACACGTACATGCACAAGGAGATCCACGAGCAGGCCGACGCCGTGGACCGCGTCCTGCGCGGCCGCATCGACGACCGCTTCTCCACCGTGCACCTCGGCGGCCTCAACCTGGACGCCCGCGAGGCCCGCCAGATCCGCCGCGTGAAGATCCTCGGCTGCGGCACCTCCTACCACGCGGGCATGATCGGCGCCCAGATGATCGAGGAGCTGGCCCGCATCCCCGCGGACGCCGAGCCCGCCTCGGAGTTCCGCTACCGCAACGCGGTCGTCGACCCCGACACCCTGTACGTCGCCGTCTCCCAGTCCGGTGAGACCTACGACGTCCTCGCGGCCGTCCAGGAGCTCAAGCGCAAGGGCGCGCGGGTGCTCGGCGTCGTCAACGTGGTCGGCTCGGCGATCGCCCGCGAGGCGGACGGCGGCATCTACGTGCACGCGGGTCCCGAGGTCTGCGTGGTCTCCACGAAGTGCTTCACCAACACCACGGTCGCCTTCGCGCTGCTCGCCCTGCACCTGGGCCGCACCCGCGACCTGTCGGTCCGCGACGGCAAGCGGATCATCGAGGGCCTGCGCAGGCTGCCCGCGCAGATCACCGAGATGCTGGAGCAGGAGGAGCACATCAGGAAGCTGGCCGAGCAGTACGCCGAGGCCCGCTCCATGCTCTTCATCGGCCGCGTCCGGGGCTACCCCGTGGCGCGTGAGGCCTCCCTGAAGCTCAAGGAGGTCTCCTACATCCACGCCGAGGCCTACCCCGCCTCCGAGCTCAAGCACGGCCCGCTGGCCCTCATCGAGCCGGCCCTGCCCACGGTCGCGATCGTCCCCGACGACGACCTGCTGGAGAAGAACCGCGCCGCCCTGGAGGAGATCAAGGCCCGCAGCGGCCGGATCCTGGCGGTCGCCCACCAGCACCAGGAGAAGGCCGACGAGACCATCGTGGTCCCGAAGAACGAGGACGAGCTGGACCCGATCCTGATGGGGATCCCGCTCCAACTCCTGGCGTACCACACGGCCCTGGCCCTGGGCCGCGACATCGACAAGCCGCGGAACCTCGCCAAGTCGGTGACGGTCGAGTAGGACACTCAGGGGCGCGGGGAACTGCGCGAGCAACCCCCACTGCCCGCAGAGGCCGAACAACGAGGACGGACCCCACGTGATGCCACCCGGCACCGGGGGTCCGTCTCGTCGCCGGGGAGCCGCCCAACCCCCCAGCCCGCGCAGCTAGCCGGTGGCCGTCACGCCCCGGCCGGCCGCACGCCTCGACAGCACCGTCGGCCAGTGCGCGAGCAGCGCGGTCGCCGCGTACCAGGAGACCGCCCCCGCCGCCACGGCGAACCAGCCCCCGACCTTCGCGAGACCGTCGTTGTCGGCGAACACCCCGATCGCGAGCAGCACGAGGGACACGAAGAACAACCCGTAGGTGGCCTGGCCGAGTTGGTCGCCGCCCGCGAGGGCCAGCGAGAGCGCCACCAGGGCGAACAGCAGCAGGAACAGACCGGCCGCGTTCTCGGAGACCTGGCTGTCCGCCGACACGGCCCATGTGAACCACAGGGCCCCGAGCGCCGCGAACGCCGTACCGGAGACGGCGTCGCCGTCGCGGAAGGCCAGCAGGCCGGTGACGAAGAGGGCAACGCCCCCCACGTACTGGGCGATTGACAGGGCGTCAGCGGCTGTCACGCCGTCGATCACGGCGGTGTGGCCGAGGCCGAACGCCAACAGGGTGATTCCCAGGGCCAGTCGGCCGACGGCTGTGGTGGTCGCGATTCCCGCGGAGACGTCTTTGTCCACGGCGGGCTCCCTTCGTGCGGGTGCGGTGGTGCGATGACCCCTATATGCCCTTCACAAGGGCACAAACACCTCTACGCACGAGTAGCTTCGCCCATCCCACCAGGGAGAACGGCGAGTTACGGAATGACGATGACGGGCCGCTTCGCCCGCTTGGCGAGCCGTCCCGCGACGGAGCCGAAGATGCGGCCGACGATCCCGTGGGTGGAGCCGACGACGATCGCGTCCGCCTCGTACTCCCGCCCGACCTCCTCCAGCTCGTGGCAGATGTCGCCGCCGCGCTCGACGAGGATCCAGGGGACCTCGGCCAGGTAGTCCGCGCAGGCGAGCTCGAGGCCGAGCACCTCGGTGCGGTGGTCCGGCACGTCGACGAAGACCGGTGGCTCGCAGCCGGCCCACACGGTGGTGGGCAGCCGGTTGGCGACGTGCACGATGATCAGGCCCGAGCCGGAGCGATGGGCCATGCCGATCGCGTACGCCAGGGCGCGCTCGCTGGATGTGGAGCCGTCGAAGCCGACCACGACGCCGTGCTTGAAGGCGGGGTCGCAGGAGTGGCGTGGCTCTTCCGCCGCCAGGGGCTCGGCCGCCGTCGGATCGGCGACGGGCCGCTTGCGGTCCGCTGGTTCGAAGAATTCGTGACCGGCCATGGCTGTCTCGGCGTTGTGATCCTTGTGTGGGAGGGACGACCGTGTGCGGCGGAGCTGTGTCCGGGAATCATCTTCCCAACCCCATACCCCCAAGGGTACGGCGGCACGCCTCCTTAGCCCAGAGCCCGCCCTCGGTCCGTGGGGGTTCCAGGGAGCATGCACGAGCAGGCGCCCGTAACGCAATGGTTGCTGCGCTGTACAGGCGGTTTGCACAGGATGCGGGCGGCCTCCCCGCCCCCGGACCACCGGACGGCCCCTCGACACAGTGACCGAAGGGTCGAACAGGCGTTGAACCCATGACCCACGCCGCAGGGAGACGCCCCAGGGAGAACGCGATGACCGGACACCGACCGCCCTCCGAGGACTCCAGCACGGAGGTGGTCCGCTGGGCCGTCTTCAGTTGCGTCCTCGTCCCCGTGGTGCTCGTCTGGTACGGCACCTCGCTGGCCGGCGCGACGGGCACCGCCCTCGGCCTCGCCGCCGTCACGGCCGTCTGCCGTATCCTCCTGCGCCAGTCGGAGCGCGGCGCCGCCCGTCTGCACGCCGAGGAGGGGGCGCCCCGTCGTGGCCGTCGCCACAGGAGCGGGACCGGGACCCGTCGAGGCGGTCGTCACACCGGGGGAAATACACCGGTCGGCTGACCGGTTTCCATGCACCGCGACGATTCTTTTCAGCCAACTTCCGCGTTGGGCGTGTCCCTTGGTCCAAGCACCCCCCAACCCCCGTTCCACCTGCACGAATAGGGTGTCCGAGGCCCTGTGCACCCTACGTGGATTAGCCACCGCCACAAGGCGCACTTCCCTGCACGGCCCACGAGTGCAACGCTTCGTGATCGAATGCTTTACGCCAAGTTGCCATGTCGACAATGTGCCGGATGACGAACTGGTCACGCCGACACCACGGGACACAGTAGATTCGATCTTGACGTCTTACGGCGGGGGACTCGTGCAGGACCGAGGGGAAACGTGCAGGAGCGACACAACCGAGGAGCCGCGACCACCGAGGGGGGCTTAGCAGTATGAGCCACGACTCCACCGCCGCGCCGGAAGCCGCGGCCCGGAAGCTTTCCGGGCGCCGCCGCAAGGAGATCGTCGCGGTGCTGCTGTTCAGCGGCGGCCCCATCTTCGAGAGTTCCATACCTTTGTCGGTGTTCGGGATTGACCGCCAGGACGCCGGCGTGCCGCGCTACCGACTACTGGTGTGCGGCGGCGAGGAAGGCCCACTGCGGACCACAGGGGGCCTGGAACTCACCGCACCGCATGGCCTGGAAGCGATCTCACGCGCGGGCACGGTCGTCGTACCGGCCTGGCGCTCGATCACTTCGCCGCCACCGGAGGAGGCGCTCGACGCGCTGCGCCGGGCGCACGAGGAAGGCGCCCGCATCGTCGGACTGTGCACCGGTGCCTTCGTGCTGGCGGCGGCGGGCCTGCTGGACGGCCGCCCCGCGACCACACACTGGATGTACGCGCCGACGCTGGCCAAGCGCTATCCGTCGGTGCACGTCGATCCACGGGAACTCTTCGTGGACGACGGCGACGTACTGACCTCGGCCGGTACCGCGGCCGGAATCGACCTCTGTCTCCACATCGTGCGGACGGACCACGGCAACGAGGCGGCCGGCGCGCTGGCCCGCCGCCTGGTGGTCCCGCCGCGCCGCTCGGGCGGTCAGGAGCGCTACCTCGACAGGTCTTTACCAGAGGAGATCGGCGCCGACCCGCTCGCCGAGGTCGTCGCCTGGGCGCTGGAGCACCTCCACGAGCAGTTCGACGTGGAGACGCTGGCGGCCCGCGCGTACATGAGCCGTCGTACGTTCGACCGCCGGTTCCGCTCGCTGACGGGTTCGGCCCCGCTCCAGTGGCTGATCACCCAGCGGGTGCTGCAGGCGCAGCGGCTGCTGGAGACGTCGGACTACTCGGTGGACGAGGTCGCCGGGCGCTGCGGCTTCCGCTCGCCGGTGGCGCTGCGCGGGCACTTCCGCCGGCAGCTCGGCTCGTCGCCGGCCGCCTACCGGGCCGCGTACCGGGCCCGCCGTCCGCAGGGCGACAAGCCGGTGGACAGCGACGGTCCGGTGGGGGGCCCGACGGGTCCCGCGCCGAGCGCGCCGGTGCCGCTGCACCCCGAGGGCGGTCCGGTGCCGCTCCAGACCCGCCGCACCCCGGCCCCCGTGGGTCCGCCCTCGGAGAACGGCCGCGAGCTGTACGTCGGCGGCCGGGCGAGCCTGCCGGGGCAGCGCAGCGGCACGTGACGTCCTGACGCCGGGCGTGGTCCGTGAGGGCCCGCCCGGCGTTCCGGTGCCCGGCACCGACGCGGGGCGCCACAAAGAGGGACGTCAGCCGTAGGGTGTTCGCATGAACGATCGCATGGTGTGGATCGACTGCGAGATGACCGGCCTCTCGCTGTCCGACGACGCGCTCATCGAGGTTGCCGCCCTCGTCACCGACTCCGAGCTCAACGTGCTCGGCGACGGTGTGGACATCGTCATCCGCCCGCCGGACCAGGCGCTGGAGACGATGCCGGAGGTGGTGCGTCAGATGCACACCGCGTCCGGGCTGCTCGAGGAGCTGTCCGGCGGCACGACCCTCGCCGACGCCGAGGAGCAGGTCCTCGCCTACGTCCGCGAGCACGTCAAGGAACCCGGCAAGGCCCCGCTGTGCGGCAACTCCGTCGGCACCGACCGCGGTTTCCTGCTGCGGGACATGCCCACCCTGGAGGACTACCTCCACTACCGGATCGTGGACGTCAGCTCCGTCAAGGAGCTCGCCCGGCGCTGGTACCCGCGGGCCTACTTCAACAGCCCGGACAAGAACGGCAATCACCGCGCCCTCGCCGACATCCGCGAGTCCATCGCGGAGCTGCGCTACTACCGCGAGGCGATCTTCGTCCCGCAGCCCGGACCCGACTCGGACACCGCGAAGACGATCGCCGCGAAGCACGTCCTGCCTGCGCGGTAAAGCCGGGCGCGAGCACCCCTTCCGACCCTGTACACTTTTTCTCGGCCGGTCGGAGAGATCCGAACAGCCGAACATGGTGGGTGTAGCTCAGTTGGTAGAGCACCTGGTTGTGGTCCAGGTGGCCGCGGGTTCAAGTCCCGTCACTCACCCCAATCACCTCAGCCGGTGACCTTGGAGACAAGGTCACCGGCTGAGGTCGTTTCAGGGACCGGGCGCCTTGAGGAAGGTCCGCGCGGCCTTGCGGAAGGCCGCGACCAGCCGGCTCCGCTCCTCGGCGCGGGTCGCGAGCACCACATGGGCCGGCTCGACACCGTGCATCGGGACCGCGGTGACATCGGGGCGGAGCGTTCCGGCCCGGGGCAACGCCGTGATGGCCAGGGCCTGTCCGGAGGCGACGAGTTCGAACTTGTCCTCCAGGGCGTCGGCGAGGGGCCCGTCGGGTGCCGGGCGGCCGTCGGGGCGGGGGTCAACGCGCCAGTACGCGTTCCACGCCGGGTCGGCCACCCGGACCAGCGGCTCGTCGGCGATGTCGTCGAGGTGGACGGACTCCCGGCCCGCGAGCCGGTGGCCGACGGGCAGCACCAGCACCCGGGGCTCCTCGTAGAGGACGGTCACCTGCGCCCCGTCGGTCGGGTACGGCAGCCGGGTCACCAGGACGTCGACCTTGAGCTCGGGCAGGACCGTGGTCCGCTCGGTCCAGTCGACGTGCGCGGTCCTGACGTCGGCGTCCGGGAAGCGCTCCCGCAGCGCGCGCACCGCCGGGGTGACGATGATCCCCGCCGTGTACCCCACGGTGATCCGGCTCGGCTCGGCGGCCGCCCGGGCAAGGCTCGCCGCCTGGGTCGCCGCACGCAGCAGGGCCTTCGCCCGGGGCAGGAAGACCTCCCCCGCCTCGGTGAGCCGGCTCCCCTGCGGGGTCCGCTCCAGCAGCCGGGCGCCTAGCTGCTGCTCCAGCCGCCGGATCTGCCGGCTGAGGGACGGCTGTGTGATGTGCAGCGCTTCGGAGGCCCGCCCGAAGTGCCGGTGCTCGGCGACGGCCGTGAAGTACCGGACCAGCCGGAGGTCGAGGTCGGTCATGCCTAAAGCGTACGTCCGCCGTCACCGCCATTCCCGGACCGCAATGGCTTCCACCTGCGGTGATGCCTGTTCCGTATTGCGTCATACGAAACAGGCTTTGGACGGTCGCGGGGCCGCCTTCGCACGCTGAGAAGGCATGCGACTCATGCGTTCACTCGTCACAGCGAAGGATCACCATGCGTGTATTCGTCACCGGTGCGACCGGCTTCGTCGGTTCCGCCGTCACCCGTGAGCTGCTCGGGGCCGGGCACGAGGTCGTGGGCCTGGCCCGTTCGGACCGGGCCGTGCAGGCGCTGAGGGCCGTGGGGGCGGAGGCGCACCGCGGGGACCTGACCGACCTCGACAGTCTGCGCCGGGGTGCCGAGGCCGCCGACGGCGTCGCCCACCTGGCCTTCATCCACGACTTCGGCAACCTCACCGCCTCGGGCGAGGCCGACCTCAGGGCGATCGGGGCGATCGGCGAGGTGCTCGAAGGCACCGGCAAGCCCCTCGTGGTCACCTCGGGACTGCTGACCGCGCCCGGACGCCTCGGCACCGAGGAGGACCCCGCCGACCCGGACTCCCCCGGCCGGCACCGGCTCGCCTCGGAGACCGCGACGCTCGCGCTCGCCGAACGCGGGGTGAGCTCGTCGGTGCTGCGGCTGCCCCCGAGCGTGCACGGCGAGGGCGACGCCGGTTTCGTGCCCATGTTCATCAATCTCGCCCGCGACAAGGGCGTCTCGGCCATGGTCGGCGACGGCTCCAACCACTGGGCCGCCGTCCACCGGCTCGACGCGGCCCGGCTGTTCCGGCTGGCCCTGGAGGCGGCACCGGCGGGCGTACGGCTGCACGCGATCGGCGACGAGGAGGTGCCGTTCCGCGAGATCGCCGAGACGGTGGGGCGGGGGCTCGGCGTGCCGGTCACGAGCGTGACCCCCGAGGAGGCGACGGACCACTTCGGCTGGCTCGGCCACTTCGCCGCCATCGACATGCGGGCCTCGGGCGCGCTCACCCGGAAACTGCTGGACTGGCGGCCGGAGCACCCCGCCCTGATCCCGGACCTGGAGGCCGGCCACTACTTCGGGAAGGCGTGAGCCCCTGCCCGGCGCGCACCGCGCGACCGTGGCGCGGAAGGCCGTAGCGCGGAAGGCCCTCCCGCCGCAGCGGCATCAAGAGGTTGAACGCAGGGATCACCGGCGGCGGCCCCGGTGCCGGTGAGCGCCGGGGTCAGGAGGACGCTCGCTCCACCAGCTCCGTGGCCAGGACCACCTGCCTGCGCTCCAGTTCCCGGGACACCGCCGGGCGGCGGTCGGCGATCTCCGAGAGGAGGAGGTCGATCATGTGGCGGCCCATCTCCTCGATGGGCTGGCGGACGCTTGAGAGGGGCGGGTCCATGTGGCGGGCTATCGCCGAGTCGTCGTAGCCGACCAGGGCCACGTCCGAAGGGATGGCGCGGCCCTCCTCGCGCAGGACCTGGCGGGCGCCCGCCGCCATGACGTCCGAGCCGGCGAAGACCGCGTCCAGGTCGGGGCGGCGGGCCAGCAGGTTCGTCATCGCCCGGCGCCCGCCCTCCTCGGTGAAGTCACCGGGCTCGATCAGCCGCTCGTCCACCTCGTGGCCCGCGTCGCGCAGGGCGTCGCGGTAGCCGTCGACGCGCCGCTGGGCGCCGTACACGTCGAGGCGGCCGGTGATGTGCGCGATCGCGCTGCGACCGCCGGCGAGCAGGTGCTCCACCGCCGAGCGGCCGCCGCCGTAGTTGTCGGAGTCCACCGACGGGAGGGTCTCGGCGGCCGAGCGCGGGCCGCTGATCACCGCCGGGATCTCTAGCTGGGACAGCAGGTCGGGCAGCGGGTCGTCGGCGTGGACGGACACCAGCAGGACGCCGTCGACCCGGTGCGCGGCCAGGTACTGGGCCAGCCTGCGGCGTTCGCGGTCGCTGCCCGCGAAGATCAGCAGGAGCTGCATCTCGGTTTCCGAGATCTCGGCGCCGACGCCCTTGAGCATGTCCGAGAAGTACGGCTCGGCGAAGAACCGGGTCTCGGGCTCGGGCACGACCAGCGCGATCGCGTTCGTGCGGTTGGCCGCGAGGGCGCGCGCGGCCGTGTTCGGGACGTACCCGAGTTCCGCCACCGCCGCCTCGACCGCCGCCCGCGTGGCGTCGCTGACCCGGGGCGAGCCGTTGATCACCCGGGAAACGGTCCCCCGGCCGACGCCGGCGCGCGCGGCGACCTCTTCGAGGGTGGGCCGGCCACCGCTCCGGCTCCGCGCTCCGTGGCTTGCCATGGGCTCCGCCCTTCCCACCGTGTCTCTAAGCTGGCCTGGAATTTAACAGTCCCGCGTGTGGACGTGACTGTCGCGGGGGTCACCGCCCCCGCACCGCAGGGCCACGTGCGCGAGCGGTGGCGGTGTCGAGCGGGTCCAGTTAACGGGCTGATAACTGAACGCATCTCCCCTCGCCGACTCCCTTGACACCCTCGCTCCGACCCGCGAACCTTCAACACATCACCGATGGGAGCGCTCCCACGGTACCTGACACATAAATTTCCCGCACGTTCCCCGCCCGAGCCGCAGCAAGAACTAACGGGTCCAACAACGCAGTTGGCCGGGGGGTCGGCACGTCAGGCAACAGGAGGACGCAATGCGCACGACTACCCGCCGGTCCCACCGGCTGTTGGCCCTGGCGGCCGTCGCCGCACTGACAACCGGAGTGCTGGCAGGCTGTGCCGGCGACTCGGACGACGGCGACTCGTCGGGCTCGGGCAACAACGCCGGAGGCGGCAAGACCACGCTGACCATCGGCACCTTCGGGGTCTTCGGCTACAAGCAGGCCGGTCTGTACGACGAGTACATGAAGTCACACCCCGACATCACCATCAAGGAGAACGTCACCACCCGTACCGACGTCTACTGGCCGAAGGTCCTCACCCGGCTCCAGGCCGGCTCCGGCACCGACGACATCCAGGCCATCGAGGTCGGCAACATCACCGAGGCCGTGCAGACGCAGGGCTCCAAGTTCGTCGACCTCGGCAAGGACGTCGACAAGTCGCAGTGGCTGGACTGGAAGAACGCCCAGGCCACCACCCCGGACGGCAAGCTCATCGGGCTCGGCACCGACATCGGCCCGATGGCGATCTGCTACCGCAAGGACCTGTTCGAGAAGGCCGGTCTGGAGACCGACCGCACCAAGCTCGCCGCGCAGTGGAAGGGCGACTGGAACAAGTACGTCGACCTCGGCAAGCAGTACATGAAGAAGGCGCCCAGCGGCACCAAGTTCGTGGACTCCGCCTCCTCGGTCTACAACGCGGTCCTCAACGGTGAGAGCGAGCGCTACTACGACAAGAGCGGCAAGGTCGTCTGGGACAAGTCCAACGGTGTGAAGAACGCCTGGGACGTCGCGATGTCCGTGGCCACCAGCAACATGTCGGCGAAGCTCAAGCAGTTCGACAAGCCGTGGGACCAGGGCTACGCGAACGCCTCCTTCGCGACCGTCGCCTGCCCCGCCTGGATGATCGGCTACATCCAGGAGAAGTCCGGTGACGCCGGCAAGGGCAAGTGGGACGTGGCCGCCGCGCCGACCGCGGGCAACTGGGGCGGCTCGTTCATCGGCGTGCCGACGGCGGGCAAGCACCAGAAGGAGGCCGTCGAGCTCGCGAAGTGGCTGACCGCGCCCGAGCAGCAGGCCAAGGTCTTCGCCAAGCAGGCCAGCTTCCCGTCGACCCCGTCGGCGTACTCCTCCCTGCAGCCGGCCCCCGCCACCACGGAGTTCTTCAGCAACGCCCCGATCACGCAGATCTTCTCCGACTCGGCGAAGACGATCCCGGCGCAGGTCTTCGGCGTCAAGGACCAGCCGATCAACACCGCGCTGACCGACATCGGCATCCTCCAGGTCGAGCAGAAGGGCAAGTCCCCGGAGCAGGGCTGGGACGCTGCCACGAACGAGATCAAGGACGTGCTCGGCCAGTGACAAGCCCCAAGCAGGCACTCGCGCATCCCGCGTCGAGCGTCGAGGCCGCGCCCGGCTCCCAGCCGGGCGCGGCCCGGGGCGCTGACGGTCGCGGTACGCCGCCCGAGGGCAAAAGCCCCTGGCGCAGCAGGCTGTACCGCTGGGACATGAAGGCGTCTCCGTACGTGTTCATCGCCCCCTTCTTCGTCATCTTCGGGGCGTTCTCCCTGGTCCCGCTGCTGTACACGGCCTGGTACTCGCTGCACGACGTGCAGTTGTCCTCGCTGGACACCCAGACCTGGGCGGGCCTGGACAACTACAAGAACCTGCTCAGCTCGGACTTCTTCTGGAACGCCCTCAAGAACACCTTCACCATCGGTCTGATCTCGACCGTGCCGCAGCTCATGGCGGCGATCGGGCTCGCCCACCTGCTCAACTACAAGCTGCGCGGCTCGACCGTGTGGCGGGTCGTGATGCTCACCCCGTACGCCACCTCGGTGGCGGCGGCGACCCTCGTCTTCACGCTGCTGTACTCGTGGGACGGCGGCATGGTCAACTGGCTGCTCGACTTCGTAGGCATCGACCCCATCAACTGGCGTGAGTCCGACTGGGGTTCGCAGTTCGCGGTCTCCTCGATCGTGATCTGGCGGTGGACCGGCTACAACGCGCTGATCTACCTGGCGGCGATGCAGGCCATCCCGGCCGACCTGTACGAGTCGGCGGCGATCGACGGGGCCAACCGCTGGCAGCAGTTCCTCCACGTGACGGTCCCGCAGCTCCGGCCCACCATCCTGTTCACGGTGGTCGTCTCCACCATCGGCGCGACCCAGCTCTTCGGCGAGCCCCTGCTGTTCGGCGGGGTGAGCGGTTCCAAGGGCGGCTCCGAGCACCAGTACCAGACGCTCGGCCTGTACATGTACGACCAGGGCTGGATCATCGGCAACCTCGGCAAGGCGTCCGCGATCGCCTGGTCGATGTTCCTGATCCTGTTGATCATCGCCGCGATCAATCTGCTGGTCACCCGACGGCTGAGGAAGTCCCAATGACCACCAGTGAACTGACGTTGCCGCAGTCCCGCAACGAGGGGCGCCGGTCCCGGCGGGTCATGGGCGCGGGCAAGCAGCTCCACGCGGGCCCGATGACGTACGTCGTCCTCGCGGTCTTCGCGCTCGTCTCGCTGGCACCCCTGGTGTGGACGGCGATCGCGGCCTCGCGCACCGACCGCAGGCTCGCCGAGACACCGCCGCCGCTGTGGTTCGGCGGGAACCTGTTCAAGAACATGCAGACCGCGTGGGACGAGGCCGGACTCGGCACCGCCATGCTGAACAGCGTGATCGTGGCGGGCGCCATCACGATCAGCACCGTGCTGTTCTCCACGCTCGCCGGATTCGCCTTCGCCAAGCTGCGGTTCAGGTTCTCGGGGTTCCTGCTGCTGCTGACGATCGGCACCATGATGATCCCGCCGCAGCTCGCGGTCGTACCGCTGTACCTGTGGATGGCGGACCTCGGCTGGTCGAACCAGCTCCAGACGGTGATCCTGCCGACCCTGGTGACGGCCTTCGGCACCTTCTTCATGCGGCAGTACCTGGTGCAGGCGCTGCCGACCGAGCTGATCGAGGCGGCCCGGGTGGACGGGGCCAGCAGCATCCGGGTGGTGTGGCACGTGGTCTTCCCGGCGGCCCGCCCCGCGATGGCCGTGCTCGGGCTGCTGACCTTCGTGTTCGCCTGGAACGACTTCCTGTGGCCGATCATCGCCCTGAACCAGCAGAACCCGACGGTGCAGGTCGCCCTCAACTCGCTCGGCACGGGCTATGTCCCCGACCAGGCCGTGATCATGGCGGGCGCGCTGCTCGGCACGCTGCCGCTGCTGATCGCCTTCCTCCTGTTCGGCAAGCAGATCGTGGGCGGCATCATGCAGGGCGCGATCAAGGGCTGACGCCGTCGTACGGCTTCTCCCGCACCTCTCCCGGGACCGGGCCGCCTCCGCCGCGGCCCCTGTCCCTCCCCCCCTCCCCCTTCATCCGTCGGTCCGACGACCTCCAATGGGAGCGCTTCCATGCCAGAGCCCGAATCGCCGGCGACCCCGGTGACCTTTCCCCCCGCCTTCCTGTGGGGAGCCGCGACCTCCGCCTACCAGATCGAGGGCGCGGTGCGCGAGGACGGCCGTACGCCCTCCATCTGGGACACCTTCAGCCACACCCCGGGCAAGACGGCCGGTGGCGACCACGGTGACATCGCTGTCGACCACTACCACCGCTACCGCGACGACGTGGCGCTCATGGCCGACCTGGGCCTGACGGCGTACCGCTTCTCGATCTCCTGGTCCCGGGTGCAGCCGACCGGCCGCGGCCCCGCGGTCCAGCGGGGCCTGGACTTCTACCGCAAGCTCGTGGACGAGCTCCTCGCGCACGGCATCAAGCCGGCCGTGACGCTCTACCACTGGGACCTGCCCCAGGAGCTGGAGGACGCGGGCGGCTGGCCGGAGCGCGACACGGCGTACCGGTTCGCGGAGTACGCGCAGATCGTCGGGGAGGCGCTCGGCGACCGGGTGGAGCACTGGATCACCCTCAACGAGCCCTGGTGCGCGGCCTTCCTGGGCTACGCCTCCGGGGTGCACGCGCCGGGCCGTACCGACCCCGCGGCCTCGCTGAAGGCGGCGCACACCCTGAACCTGGCGCACGGACTGGGCACTTCGGCCCTGCGCGCCTCGATGCCGGCCCGCAACTCGGTGGCGATCAGCCTCAACTCCTCGGTCGTGCGGCCCCTGTCGCAGGACCCGGCGGACCTGGCGGCGGCGCAGAAGATAGACGACCTGGCCAACGGCGTCTTCCACGGGCCGATCCTGCACGGGGCGTACCCGCAGACCCTGTTCACGGCCACGGAGCTGCTCACCGACTGGTCCTTCGTCGAGGACGGCGACCTCGCCCTGATCCACCAGCCGCTCGACGCGCTGGGCCTCAACTACTACACGCCCGCGCTGGTCTCGGCCGCCGACCCGGAGGCCAGTACCCCGCGCGCCGACGGCCACGGCAGCAGCGACCACTCCCCCTGGCCCGGCGCGGACGACGTCACCTTCCACCAGACGCCGGGCGAGCGCACCGAGATGGGCTGGACGATCGACCCGACGGGCCTGCACGATCTGATCATGCGCTACTCGCGCGAGGCACCGGGCCTGCCGATCTACATCACGGAGAACGGCGCGGCCTACGACGACAAGCCCGACCCCGACGGCCGGGTCCACGATCCCGACCGGATCGCCTACCTGCACGGCCACCTCGCCGCCGTCCGCCGCGCGATCGCCGACGGCGCGGACGTGCGCGGCTACTACCTGTGGTCCCTGCTGGACAACTTCGAGTGGGCGTACGGCTACGAGAAGCGGTTCGGCGCGGTCTACGTCGACTACACCACGCTGGAACGGACACCCAAGTCCAGTGCCCTGTGGTACGGCCGGGCGGCCCGCTCGGGCTCGCTCCCGGAGGTCCACAGCATCCCGTGACCACTGCGGAGCCGGGGGACGGGGAAGGGGCGCGGCAGCCGAGGGGGCTGCCGCGCCCTACCGCGTACCGGCGGGTTCAGAGAGTGCCCGGCGCCGCGAGCCACTGGGTGGGCTGGCCGGTGACGGTGGCGATGGTCTCGAAGTCGTTGTCGTAGTGGAGCACGATCAGGCCCTGGAGTTCGGCCGTCGCTGCGACGAGAAGATCCACGGCTCCGGCGGAACGGTGCCGCCCCTTCTCCGTGAGCTCCCGCTGCACGTCCCACGCGCGGCTCACGGCCCGGTCGTGCAGCGGCGTCCAGCCGAACAGTGCATCCAGGTCCCGGACCAGTTCGGACCGGTCCTCGGCGTTTTTGGCGCTGTAAAGGAACTCGACCTCGGTCAGCGGACAGCGCGAGATCAGCCCCTCTTCCAGAGGCTTCTCCCACAGGGAGCGGGCGGGGCGCTTCAAGATGCGGACCAGGGCGCTGGTGTCGATGAGGTAGACGGCCGTACTCATCGACGGTAGGTCTCCTTGGCGAGCAACTCGTCGAAGTCCCCGGCATCGGCGCGCGCCGCGAGCCTGGCCAGCGCCAGCGCCCTCTTCTTGCGCTCGACCGCCTCCTTGAGAGCAACGTTGACCGTGTCCTTCTTGGTTTTGGTACCAAACGCTATGGCCGCCTCGGCCAGCAGTTCCTCGTCGATGTCGATCAGCGTCTTGGCCACGGGACCACTCCTGGATATCCGAATTGCATTCCAGTATATCCAGCAGTTCGGGGAGGGGCGTAGCAAAGGTACGCCTTTGGACTGGTTTCTTCCGTACATGACGGGAGAAGTAGGAGGCGACAGTCGACGACCCGGGGGGCCGATGACGGACAGCCATGACTTGGAGCGCGGGCGGCTCGACCTGGCGGACGCGATCGCGACGCTGAGACAACAGATCGCCGAGGCCCAGAGCCGCCCTTCAAACCCCTCGGGCCCTGGCGACCGGGGGGTGCTGTTCACGCTGGGGGAGATCACTCTGGAACTCGGCCTGGAACTGACCGGTGCCCACGGGATCGACGGTGGACTGCGCTGGAGCGTGATCAGCCTCGGCGGCAAGAAGGAGAGCGGTCACAGGGCGACCCACACGGTGACGGTGAAGCTGCAACCTCATCAACCTGACAGTGGCGACATCAAGGTGCGCGACACGGAGTAACCGCCCCAGGGGGAGGCGTCGTGGCAAACGACCGACTGGTGCGGATCTTCGTCGAGGTTCCCGGAGGGGGCCCACGGAGCTTCGGCTCGGGCTACCTGCTCGCGCCCAGGCTGGCGCTCACGGCTGCCCATGTGCTCGGGGAGGCCGACCGTGACGCGGCAACTGTGTGGCTGGCTCCGGCCGGCGGACCGGAGTGTCCCGCGACAGTGCGCTGGCACATCCTGGACGAGACCATCGACGCGGCTCTGGTCGAGATCAACGACGGCAACGGCTGGCAGCCCCCGGATTCGCTGGTCGAGCCGTCGGTTCGGCCACTGCAGAGATTCGGCCTCGTGATGGGCAGCCGTCCCTGTCCCGTCATCCTGGCAGGCTTTCCGCGCATGCAGAGGGATCCGGACGGCGGGCGCCTGGACGAACAGCTCAACGGCTCCATCACGCGAGGCAAAGGGTCCCTGGCCGGGCACTACGAGGTCTCCAGTACCGATCCCCTCCTCCCCGTCCACCGGCCCGCACTCGCGAACGGCACTCGCTGGTCCGGCATTTCGGGGGCCGCCGTACTCCACGACGGCGGCAAGGGCGGGTACTTGCTGTGCGGTGTCGTCAGCCACGACCGCCGGGCCGAGGGGGGTACCCGCCTCATCGCCACCCCCAGCGACTGTCTCCTCGCCGACGACGGTTTCCGCGCGGTGGTGGCCGAGCACACCGGCTGGGAGCCACTCCTCGAGCCGGCCGAAGCAGCAACCCTGTTCGCCCCGGCCGCGTCCACACGCAATCTGAAGTCACCGGCCGCCCTGCTGCGCGCCGATGCCGAGGCCGTCGCCTTCCACGGCCGCGACAGTGAACTCACCCGGCTGATCACCTGGTGCCAGGACGGACCGTCCGCAGTGGCGGTGGAGGTCCTGACCGGGCCGGGCGGGCAGGGCAAGAGCCGCCTCGCCCGCCGTCTGACCGAACTCCTCAGGCATCGAGGCTGGGTGACCGGGCACCTTCGATCCGACCTCACCGATCGCGACACACCGGACTTCACCGCTCTGGCCACAGCACTGCCCCTCCTGATCGTCGTGGACTACGCGGAGACACGTCCCCACCTGGTGCGCCGCCTCATAAGCAACTTCCCCCTCTCCCGTCACCGGGTACGGCTGCTCCTGGTCGCCCGGTCCGACGGGCCCTGGCGCACCGACCCGCTCAGCGAGGCGCCGGACGTGCGACAGGAACTCACCCACGCCCCGGGCATCAAACTCACCGCGCTCATCCCCCGTAGCCGCCCCCTTGCAGAACGGCACAGCGCGTTCCTCCGTGCGGCTCACGACCTCGCCCGCATTCTGCCCCGCATCCCGACGCTGCCCGAGTACGACTGGGCAGGACAGTCCGGGCAGCTCCAAGCACCTCATGACCTGACCCACCCCCGATACGACAATGCCCTCACCCTGCAGATGACCGCCTTGGTCGCCCTGCTTCAGCTCGGGCCCCGCCCTGCCGAGGTACCCGCCGGCACCCCGCCGGAGGAGATCCTCCTGCTCCATGAGAAGCGGTTCTGGAAGGACAGCGCCGAGACGCCCGCCTTCGAACTGCCCCTGTCCACCCGGGCCCTGGAGGCCGTCGTCGCGGTGGTCGTGCTGTGCGGAGCGGCCGACGAGGACGAGGCCGCCAAGGTGATCGGAGTGCTTCCCGACCTGCCCGGCCACAAGATCATGGACACTGTGGCCTGGCTGGCCGGCCTCTACCCACCCGATCCCAGCCGGTGCTGGGGTTCCCTCCAGCCGGACCGCATCGCCGAGTATCAGGCCTCCTCTGCCCTTTTGCGTGGGTACGTTCCGCTCCCGGCCCTCTTCGAGAAGTCCGCGCCTGCGCAACAGGCTCAGATCATCGTCGTCTTGGCCCGCGCGGCCATCACCCACTACAACTCCGGTCGCATCGAGGTGAGTCGGCAGGTCATGGGCGCTCTGGACTCGGCTCTGGACAGCGCACGCGTCACCTACGACGCGGCCTATGGCGCGGTCACCGCACTGCCCCTGTCGTCTCGAGTCATCGCCCCGCTCGTTCTGCGGCTGCGCCGGGGTCTGGCAAAGGCCGACCTGGAACTGGCTGACGAGCATCCCGCTCACGAACCTGTGCTGGCCACATCGCTCGACAACCTCGCAACCCAGTTGGGGCACGTGGGGCACAGAGCCGAAGCTCTCGCCGTCATCGAACGGGCGATAGAGATCCGGCGGCGGCATGTGGTGGACGGGGCGGACGGCGAGGAACACCGACTCGCGGTCTCGCTCTCCAACTACGGCATCCAACTGAGCGAACTGGGACGCAGGACGGAGGCACTGGCAGCGACCGGCGAGGCGTCGGCCGTCTGGCGCCGACTGGCCCAGGCTTCCACGCTCTACCAACCCCATCTCGCCGATTCGCTGTCCCACCTCGGCATCAGGCTGGCGGAGACGGGAGGCCTCGACGAGGGTCTCTCCGTCGGGCAGGAGGGAGTGCGCATCTGGCGCAGGCTCGCCGCCCGCAACCCGACGGCCTTCGCGTCCGCCCTGGCCGGCGCACTCTCCAATCTCGGCTTCCGGTTCTCGGACACCATGCGTCTGGACGAAGCGCTGACAGCCACCGAGGAATCCGTACGACTCTTGCGCCCCCTCGCGGCCCACGACCCCGACTCGTTCGAAGCCCAGCTCGCCGGCTCACTGTCCAACCTCGGGGTAGATCTGAAGAACCTGGGGCGTTGGGGCGAGGCGCTGGCCGCCGAGGAGGAGGCGGTGGAGATCAGACGCCGGCTCGTGGCCGAGAACCCGGCCGCCTACGAGCCCGACCTGGCACGCTCCCTGTCCAACCTGGACGAACAGCTAGCCCACGTGGGCCGTGTCCGTGAAGCCTTGGCCGCCGAGGAGGAGGCGGTGAACATCTTGCGCCGACTCGCACACCGCGACTTCACCGCCCACGGCCCCGGCTTGGGCAGGGGGCTCCACCGACTCGGCGTTCGGCTGTCGGGGGTGGGGCTCACCGATGCAGCCCTGCGCCGGGCCGAGGAGGCACTGGCGGTCTGGCGCCGGCTCGCCACGGACAACCCGGTCGTCTTCCGGGACGAGGTAGCGCGATCCCTGACCGCGGTCGGAGCTCATCTGATCAACGTGGGACGCGCGGAGGAGGGGCTGGACCTCACCGAACAGTCGGTGGCGATGTGGCGACCGCTGGCTACCGGCAATCGCGCATTCGAAGCCGACCTCGCCACGGCACTGACCAACCTCGGCACGCAGAGGGCCGAAGTCTTCGGCGGAGGCGAGGGCCGGACTGCCACCGAGGAAGCAGTGGCGATCTGGCGCCGACTGGCCGCCGAATACGCCGCCACCTACGCACCCGACCTGGCGCGCACACTGTCCCATCTCGCCCTGGATCTGTCACAGGCGCAGCGAGAGGGGGCGGCCTTCGTCTGTGCGTGGGAGGCGGCAGAAATAGGGCACCTTCTGGCGGCAGCCGACCCCGCAACCTACACGTACGACCCCGCCCGCTCACGGCGCCTACGGACCGAGCTGATGACGCTGGACGTCAACGAGCTCAAGGACGCGCTCAGGACCACGGGCCAGATCGTGGAGTTCTATCGCGGAAGGGTTGGCGAAAGCACTGTGGTGCTGCTGTGCCTGCACACCGTGCTGGGCCTCCAGGAAATTCTGCTTCGCAGAATCGGACTCAGGGAAGAGGCGGACCTGGTCCTCAGATGGCTCCGCGAGAACCCGGCCGACTCCGGTGCCGCATCGCCCCGGCCGGGTGATCGGCGTCCCACCCCCCAAACTCCCGGGTGATCCGCAGGGCCGCTTCCCGGCCGGGCTTCGGGACTGCCCTGACTCGGTGCGAGGAGCCCCCGCGAGCGGACGCCCTCAAGCCGCTGCTCAAGGCAATGACTCTCTGGACCATCAAAGGTCTTCTCCGCCCAGCAACCGGCGGGTGGTCTCCACGCCCCACTGGTCCAGGGACAGCAGGCGGTCGCTCGATGCTGTCAGGCCGCCGGTCGACGCCACGTGGGCGGCCCAGCGTTCGCGGGTCTCCACGGCGGGGCGGGCCATCAGGCAGTCGGGGTCGTTGACCCAGAGCCGGCCGTGCTGCCACTGGCGGGCGGCGCCGGTGAACTCGGCCGGGTCCTGGCCCGGTTGGCTGTAGTCGCCGGCCTCGGGGCGACGGTGCGGGGCCGTGTCGGGGCTGACCCGCATCGCGTCGAACAGGCCGACGGAGGGCAGGACGGGAGCCCCGCAGCCCAGCAGGTAGGCGTCCTCGCCGATGGCCTCGCGGATCAGCTCGATCCCGGAGCGGTACGCGGTGAGCGCGTCCGCGGCGGAGTGCCGTACGCCGTCCAGCGCGCCCGCGTAGAGGAAGTCGGTCTTGAAGTAGTCGTAGCCCTCGGCGACCAGGGTCCTGAAGACCGTCGTCAGGTACTCGGCCGCCGCGGGGTGGGTGGTGTCCAGGACGCACAGGTCGTGGCCCCAGTTGCGGCCGGCGTGCAGGAAGCCTCCGTCGAGGTCCTCGACCAGCCAGTCGGGGTGCTCGGCGGCCAGGTCGCCGGCCGGGTCGACCAGGAAGGGGGCCGTCCAGATGCCGGCCCGGCGGCCGCGTGCCCGGATCGCGTCGGCGATGCCCGCGCGGGAGCGGAAGCGGCCGGAGAGGGTGAGCCAGTCGCCGAGGGCCTTCTGGTAGCCGTCGTCGATCTGGACGACGTCCACGGGCAGGTCGAGGGTCTCCATCGCACGCAGGTTCTCGTGGATGTCGTCCTCGGTGACGTCGGTGAAGTACTCGTACCAGGAGCACCAGACGGTGGGCGCCGGACGCGGGGCCGCGACCCCGAGCCCGGCGGCCCACTCGCCCAGTACCGACTGGATGTCCGTGCCGGTGAACTCCTGCACCGCGCCGTCGGCCTCGACGTGCGCGGTGGCGCCGGCCACGGTCAGGCGGATCGACGGCACCGCACGCGTGGGTTCCGCCGCCGCCCACAGCTGTACCGGCGATCCGTCGCCCGGGTCGAGCGCCAGCAGCCCCTCGCCCTGGAAGGCGCCCTCGGGCACGGTGACGCCCGGCCGGTAGCAGACCGCCGCCCAGTTGTCGTTGGTCGGGCGGTACGGCTTGTCACCGAGGGCGTACGTGCCGCTGGGGCTCCAGGACTGCCAGCCCTCCTCGTGGACGCGGGCCCTGCGCGGGTCCACGGGCACCGAGGCGAGCGGGGTGAAGGGGTGGGGCACGGTGGTTCTCTCTCGGGTGCGGGCGGTCAGCCCTTGTTGGCGCCTAGGGTCAGTCCGCTGACGAACTGGCGCTGGAGCGCGAAGTAGACGATCAGGGTCGGGATGGCGGTGAGCAGGGCGCCGGCGGCGACCAGGTTGGGGTCGGTGAAGTACTGGCCGGAGAGGTTGTTCAGCGCCGAGGTGATCGGCATGTTCTCACCGGTGGAGATCAGGACGATGGCCCAGAAGAAGTCGTTGTAGATCCAGATGGACAGCAACGTCGCCAGGGCGGCCATCGCGGGCTTGCACAGCGGCAGCACGATCTGCCAGTACATCCGCCATACCGAGGCTCCGTCGACCAGGGCGGCCTCGGTCAGCTCGTGGGGCAGCATCCGCATGTAGTTGGACAGCACGAAGGCGCAGAAGCCGGACTGGAACGCCACGTGGATCAGGACCAGGCCGAGCGCGGAGTCGTACAGCTTGCCGCTCATCGTGATGCCGGGCAGGTCGATGAGCAGGTACATGCGGTACAGCGGGGTGATGATGACCTGCTGCGGCAGCAGGTTGCCCGCGGTGAAGACCAGCAGCAGGAAGATGTTGAGCCGGAAGTCGAAGCGGGAGACGTAGAACGCCACCATCGAGGAGACCAGCAGGGTCAGCAGCACGGCCGGGATCGCGATGATCAGCGTGTTCCCGAAGTAGTGCAGCATGTCGGACTGCTGGAAGGCGTTGGTGAAGTTGTCCAGGCTCAGCTTGTCCGGCCAGGAGACGTAGCCCTTGGTGCTGGTCTCGCCGTAGGGGCGCAGGGCCGCGAAGACCGCCCACAGCAGCGGGGCGAGCCAGGCCAGCGAGGTGACGACCAGGAACACGTGCAGCAGGATCCGGGCCGGGCGGACCGGGGTGCGCTGCTTGGCCGGCGCGGTCAGGGTGCTCATGCGCGCCGCTCCTTCCGGAAGGTCGCGATCAGGTACGGGATGATGACGACCAGCGAGATGACCAGCAGGACCACGGCGATCGCGGAGCCGTACCCGATCCGGCTGGACTCGCCGATGATGTTGTTGGTGATCAGGATCGACAGCAGCTCGGTGCCCTGGGCGCCCTTGTTGAAGACGAACACCAGGTCGAAGGCGCGCAGCGCCTCGATGATCGTGACGACCAGGACGACGGTGTTGGTGGGGCGCAGGGTGGGGAAGATGACGTTCTTGAACGTCTGCCACTCGTTCGCCCCGTCCAGGGCGGAGGCCTCCCTGAGGGAGGGGTCCACGCCCTTGAGGCCGGCCAGGTAGAGGATCATCATGTAGCCGGTGTGCCGCCAGGACGCGGCGATCAGCACGGCCCACAGGTTGAGCTTGGGGTCGCCGATCCAGTCGATGTAGTGGCCGGGCTTGTTGGCCCCGATCAGGCTGTTGATCAGCCCCGTGTCGGGGTTGTAGACGAGCTGCCACACGAACCCGGTGACCGCCAGCGAGACCACGACCGGCAGGAAGAACGCGGTCTGGTAGACGCGGGAGAACCGGATGTTCTTGTCGAGCTGCACGGCCAGGAACAGGCCGAGGGGCGTGGGAATCAGGATGAGCACCACGAACCAGATGACGTTGTGCTCGACGGCGGGCCAGAACTGCGGGTTGTCGGTGAAGAGCTGACGGAAGTTGTCCAGCCCCACCCACTTGATGGAGTCGAAGCCGATGCCGTCCCAGCTCGTGAAGGCCAGGGCGATCGAGGCCAGGGCGGTGACCCAGACCAGGGCCACGTGCAGGACCGTGGGGACGCCCGCCATGAAGGCGAGCGTGATCCGGTCGCGACGGGTCAGCAGGCGCTTGTGGCCACGCGGGACCCGCTTGACAGGGGCAGCGCCCGAAGGCGGCACGGCGGCCGCCTCCGGGCTCTTCTCGGTGATGTCGGTAGTCATTCAGCCGCTCAGCTCAGGAGGACGCGAAGATCGTCTTCTTCTGGCGTTCGATCGACGACAGCAGACTGTCGACGCCCTTGGGGTTCTGCAGGAACTTCTGCAGCGACGGCTGCATCACCGTGGAGGTGAAGTCCGGACGCGAGTCACGGTCCATGAACTGGGTGAGGCTCTTGGCGCCGGAGATCATCTCGTACGCCTTCTTCTGCAGCGGCGTGTAGGAGGAGGTGTCGGCCTTGCTGGAGGCGGCCACCACGCTGGAGTCGGCCTTCAGGTAGATCTGCTCCGCCTCCGGGGTGCCCAGGTACTCCAGGAGCTTGGTGACGCCGGCCTTGTTCTTGGGCGCCTTGGAGACCATGAAGCCGTCGGTGGGCGCCTCCACGGTGTCCTGCCCGTACGCCGGGTTGATCTCCGGGAAGGCGAAGAAGTCCAGGTCGTCCAGGTCGGCCTTGTTGGTGAACTGCTGCGCCACGAAGGAGCCCAGCAGGTACATGCCCGCCTTCTTGGACACCAGCGTCTGTGCCGCGTCCTGCCAGGTACGGCCCATGAAGCCGTCCTGGTGGTAGGGCAGCAGCTCGGCCCAGTGGTCGAAGGCCGCCTTGACCTTCGCGTCCGTCCACGCCGCCTTGCCCGCCATCAGCTCGACGTGGAAGTCGTAGCCGTTGAGGCGGAAGTTGATCTGGTCGAAGGTGCCCATCGCCGGCCAGGCGTCCTTGTCACCGAACGCGATCGGGACCAGGCCGTCCTTCTTCATCTGCTTGCACAGCGCGACCAGCTCGTCCCACGTGGTGGGGACCTCGTAGCCGTGCTGCGCGAAGACGCTCTTGCGGTAGAAGATCGCCCACGGGTACGTGTACAGCGGCACGAAGTAGTACTTGCCGTCGGCGCCCTTGGACAGCTTCTGCATCGCGTCCGGGAAGTTGGCGCCGATCTTCTGCCACACGTCGTCTATCGGCGAGGCGAGCTTCTTCGCGGCGAAGAACTGCATCCGGTAGCCGGCGAACCAGTTGAACACGTCGTCCGGCGTGCCCTGGAGGTAGGAGTTGATCTGCTCCTGGAAGGTGTTGTGGTCCTTGGTGTTCACGTCGACCGTGATCCCGGACTGCTTCTTGAACGCCGCGTAGATCTCCGCGAACGCCTTCTTCGGCACCGCGTCCGACGCGTTCGACCCCAACGTCACGGTCTTGGGGTCGCTCGAGCTGCCACTGCCGCCACAGGCCGACAGCAACGGAATACCCGCCCCCAACAGGGCGGCCCCTCCCACCCCCTTGAGCACACCACGACGGCTGGGCGAGGGCAGGGAAGACGAGAAGTCACGCATGGACGGCTCCTGAAGGCAGGGGTCCGGTCATGGAGGGGTTCGGAGACCGGTCTTAATCGACCAGAAACCAACTTGACCGAACACGGTGGCGCAATGACAGCGTTATGTCAGGTCATGCGTCAATAGCTTTCGAACTGATTTGTCGAAACGTGACCGACATCCCTGCCTCCCGGTGACCCAGGAGTCCCGCCGCCGACCCGCGGTTCAGTTGTAGGCGGCGAAGGCCTTGGAGAAGGCGAACGCGCCCTGCACGACCGAGCTGCAGGTCGCGTCGGCGGAGGGCTTGGCACCGCCGGGGCACTGCTTGTCCCGGGTGGCGGACCACATCGAGAGCCAGCCGAGCCCCTTCGCCTTGGCGAAGCTCACGAGCTGGCCCGCGTCCTCGACCGTGAAGATCTCCGAGGCCACGTCGTTGACCCCGATCATCGGCGTCACGGCGACCGCTTTCCAGGCCGCGCTGTCGGACAGCCCGAGGACCCCCTTGACCTGCGCCTGGGTGGCGGTGGCGGCCTGCTCGGCGTAGGTGCCCATGTCACCGCTGTACGAGGCCCCGTAGTCCATCGCCATGATGTTGACGGTGTCGATCCGCACGCCGTTGGACTTGGCGTTCGCGAGCAGGTTCACACCGTCCTGGGTGAGGCCCTCGGGCATCACGGGCAGCGTGAAGGAGACGTCCAGGTCCGGGTGGGCCTGTTGGATCCTGGCGATCGCCTGCGCCCGCCGGGTGTTCGCCGCCGTGTTCGGCAGCGCCCCGCCCTCCACGTCGAAGTCGACCTTGGTCAGGTCGTAGGCGTCCACGACCTTGCCGTACGCCGCCGCGAGCGCGTCCGCCGAGGAGCAGGTGGTGGCCAGCTCGGAGCCGGAGGCGCCGCCGAAGGAGACCCGGACGTCACCGCCCTTCGCCCGCAGAGCGCCGATCTGCGCGGCCACGGCGTCGCTCGTCAGCTCGCTGACCCCGCCCCACTTGGGGGTGCAGCCGCCGCCGTCGGTGACGAAGGCGAGATTGTAGTCCTTCACACCGGTGGCGTCGGCGGCGGCCAGGAGGTCGAAGGCGGGGTAGAGGGAGGTGTCGACGTAGGGGGCGAAGCCGTCGCCGCCCGAGGGGGCGGAGGTCGGGGTGGGCGCGGGAGTGGACGGGCCGGACGGAGTGGCGGTGGGGGTCGGGGCGGGTGTGCCGCTGCCGCCGGTGGCGCAGTCGCCGCCGTCGACGAGGCAGCCCGTGGGGTCGCCCGTGCCGTTGACCACGAAACCGACCGTCACCGACTCCCCCGGGGCCAGACCGTCGGTGTCCCACTGGGGCGGCTTCACCAGGACATGGCGCCCGCTCACACTGGACTCCCCGTTCCACAGGGACCCGAGCGTGGTTCCGCCCGGCAGGTCGAACTCCAGCTTCCAGTCCTTCTCCGCCGAGCCGCTGTTGTTGGTGACGACGTACTGCGCGGTGTAGCCCGTCGACCAGTCGCTCGTCCTCGTGTACGCGGCGCCGATCCCCGCCGCCTGGGCGGTACCGCCCAACAGGACCGCTCCGGTCCCCACCACGGCGGCGGCGACCACCCCGCCGATCACCTTGTTCCTGCTGTTCAGTCTGCGCCGATGCATGCTCATGGCGAGGCACGCTAGCGACCTGGAATCGGGCAAATGACCTGATCAGGACGGGCGTTGGGGATCTTAGGGCGCGCTTAAGGAAGGGATCGGGGTCGGTTAAAGGTCGAGACCAGTCGGCCGGTGCGGCGCCGGCGCACCCGGTGTCCCCGGCGCACCGGTTCGCGTCCGTCGAGCTGGATCCAGATCCGCACCTCGGTGCCGCCCAGCACCGACGACCCGATGCGCACGTCCCCGCCCGTCGCCTCGGCGAGCCGCCGCACGATGTCCAGGCCGAGCCCGGTCGAGCCGGTGCTGCCGGACCCCCGCCCCCGCGCCATGGCGGCCTCGGGGTCGCGGATGCCGGGGCCGGCGTCGGAGACGAGCACGATCACCGCGTCCTCGCCGTTGTGCACGTCGACCGCGAAGGCGGTGCCCTCCGGGGTGTGCCGGAAGACGTTGCCGAGCAGGGCGTCCAGGGCGGCCGCGAGGTCGGCCCGGGCCACGGGGATGCGCACCGGCCGCTCGGTGCCGGCCACCCGCCACTTGCGGCCCTCGTCCTCGGCGAGCGCCGACCAGAAGCCCATCCGCTCCCGGACCACCTCGGCCGCGTCGCACCCGGCGCCGGGCCCGGCGGCCGCGGTCTGCGGCTTGGCCTCCCGGGCGGTGCGGATGATGGTGTCGACCTCGCGCTCGAGCTGGGTGACCGCCGCCCGGGTCTGCTCGGCGGCCGGGCCGTCCCCGAGCGAGGCCGCGTTCAGCCGCAGCACGGTCAGCGGGGTGCGCAGCCGGTGGGACAGGTCGGCCGCCAGTTCCCTTTCGTTCGCCAGCAGTTGGACGACCTGGTCGGCCATGGAGTTGAACGCGACGGCCGCCAGCCTGAGTTCGTTCGGCCCCTCCTCCGGTACCCGGGCGCCCAGTTGCCCCTCGCCCAGCTCGTGGGCGCCCTCGACGAGCCGCTGCGCGGGCTGCACCATCCGCACGCCGAGCCGGTCGGCGACCGCGACCGAGCCGACGACGAGCGCGATGCCGACGCCCGCGAGGACCGCCCAGGCGGTCGCGACGCCGTTGCTCACCTCGGACTCGGGGACGTAGACCTCGACGACGGCGATCTCGCCGGAGCTGAGCGCGACCGGCTGGAGCAGGGTGGAGCCGCCGGGCACCTCGGTGGTGGAGGCACGGCCCAGCCGGCGCACGGTCGCGATGTCGCCGGCGGCGGCCCGCTCCCGTCCGATGTCCACGGCCCGCTGCCCCGCCCCCGCCGGTATGTGGACGGCCATCCCGGAGTCCGAGCCCGCGGAGGCGACGACCCGCTCCAACTGGTCGCGGTCGGTGGTGATGGACAGGGCGGGGGCGACGGCGGCCGCCTCCCGCTCGGCGTTGGAGAACGCGCGGTCCCGGGCCATCTCCTTGATGACGAGGCCGAGCGGGACGGCGAAGGCGACCACGACCATGGTGGTGACCGCCAGACAGACCTTGACCAGTGCCCACCTCACAGCGGCAGCCCCCCGCCCGGCGGTTCCAGCTTCACGCCCACGCCCCGCAGGGTGTGCAGATAGCGGGGCCGCGCGGCCGTCTCGCCCAACTTGCGCCGCAGCCACGACAGATGGACGTCGATCGTCTGGTCGTCGCCGTAGGACTGCTGCCAGACCTCCGCGAGGAGTTCCTTGCGGGGGACGACCACTCCGGGCCGGGCGGCCAGGAAGGCGAGCAGGTCGAACTCGCGGCGGGTGAGGTCGAGCCGGACGCCGTCCAGTTCGGCCTGGCGGCGCAGCGGGTCGACGCTCAGACCGCCGACGCGCAGCACGGTCTCGGGCGGCGCGTCCCCGCCGGCGGCCCGGGACCGCCGCAGGACGGCGGACATCCGCGCGGAGAGGTGTTCGACCGAGAAGGGCTTGGTGAGGTAGTCGTCCGCCCCGGCGTTCAACAGGCGGACGATCTCCGTCTCGTCGTCCCGCGCGGTGGCGATGATGACCGGGACGTCGGTGATCCCGCGCAGCATCTTCAGGGCCTCGGACCCGTCCAGATCGGGCAGACCGAGGTCCAGGATCACCACGTCGAAACGGAAATGGGCGACCTCGCGCAGCGCCTCCAGCGCCGTCCCGACGCTGCGCACGGTGTGGGCCGCGTCGGTCAGGTGCCGGATGAGCGCCGAGCGCACGAACTGGTCGTCCTCGACCACGAGCACACTTGCCATGCGCCGCACCGTACGCGATTCGGGCGAGCACGGTCGGGGCCTGTGGACAACTCAGTCCGGGTGCGGCCCGTGAGACGCGTGAGGCAGTATGGCGGGCGATGCGCAGAGGACTCGTACACGTACTGGCTTGGACGCTCGCCACGGGCGCGGCGGTCACGCTGTCGTGGTGGGGCGTCCACACGGTCATGGCGGGCACGGCCTACGACCCGCCGCGCGCCCTGCCCATCACGGCGGCCGAGGCGACCACGCAGGAGTCGAAGCCGCTGGCGTCACCGACGCCGACGCCGAGCGGGCGGGCGACCCCGTCGAAGAGCCCCGTGCCGACGCCGAGGGCCACGTCCGCGGCCCCGACCCCTTCGCGGAGCCCCTCGCCCACCGCCTCCGGCCAGGTCAGGAGCTACGACACCGACGGCGGCCGCGCGGTCTTCGACCTCGGTGCGAAATCGGCGACGCTGGTGTCCGCGACGCCGGGCCCGGGGTGGTCGATGCAGGTGTGGAAGACGGAGTCCTGGATCCGGGTGGAGTTCGCCTCGGGCGCGGACCGGGTGTCGGTGTTCTGCACCTGGCACGACGGACCGCCACGGGTGGAGATCGGCACGTACTGAGTCAGCGGAACACGGAGGGCGGCGGCGCCGGTGAGGCCACCGCCGCGGCGTCCGTCACGGGTACGGCCCCGCCGGTGAAGTCGCGGAGCGCCCTGCCGTGTTCGACGCGGCCGGGGTGCGGGTCGGAGGCGGCGCGGCGGGTCAGTTCCGCGACCGGCAGGGGGGCGTCGGAGGCGACCAGCACGGCGTTGCCGAAGCGCTTGCCGCGCAGGACCGTCGGGTCGGCGACCAGGGCGAGTTCGGGGAAGCGGGCGGCGGCGGTGGCGATCTGCCCGCGGAGGTGGGCGAGCGGCGGCCCGTCGGCGAGGTTGGCGGCGTAGCACCCGCCCGGCCTGAGCGCCCTGCGGACCTCGTCGAGGAACTCGGTGGAGGTGAGGTGTGCGGGGGTGCGGGCGCCGCTGAACACGTCGGCGATGACGAGGTCGGCCCATCCGTCGGGGACCTTGGCGAGTCCCTGGCGGGCGTCGACGGACCGCACTCGTATCCGCGCGGTCGGCTCCAAGGGAAGCTTCTGCCGCACCAGTTGGACGAGGGCCGCGTCCCGCTCGATCACCTGCTGGGTGGAGCGGGGGCGGGTCGCGGCCAGGTACCGGGCGAGGGTGAGGGCGCCTCCGCCGAGGTGGACGGCGTGCACGGGCTTGTTGGCGGGCGCGACCAGGTCGATGACATGGCCGAGCCGGCGCTGGTACTCGAAGGACAGGTGCGTCGGGTCGTCCAGGTCGACGTGGGACTGCGGCGCCCCGTCGATGAGCAGCGTCCACGCGTGCGTGCGCTCGCGGTCGGGGATGAGCTCGGCCAGACCGCCGTCCACTGGTTCCACGACGGCTTCGGCGGATCTCCTGGACTTTCCCACTCCGCCATTATCCGCGGCGGGGGTGCCTTCCGCGTCCGCGGGCCGGCGGGGGCCGGTCGCACGGCCCTTCGGGGCGGGTCCGCGTCACTGGCAGTTGTCCGCGGCCTCGATCAGTCTCGCCGCCTCGTCCAGTGCCGCCCGCAGCACCGTCGGGTCCGTCGCCAGATCGGCGTCCCCCGGGGGCAGCAGCCAGTCCGAGCCTTCGACGGGAGGCTCCGGAGCCAGCCGCAGCCCGCGGCCGTCGGTCTCCGTGCAGGTGCTGCCGGGCACGTCCCACGCGGCCGCCGTCCCCGGTGGCACCAGGAACCCCAGTGTCTGGCCGCCGCCGTCGTGCAGCACCGGCCCGACCCCCTCCCCCACCCCCCGCCGCAGGATGTCGACGGCCTCCAGGCCGTGTCGCGTCGGCACCGTGACAACGTCGCACGACACCGGCGTACAAGGATCGACGCTCCGGCTGATCTCCATCGCGGCCTCCACCAAGGAACCCTCGTCCGACTCCGAGAGGTTCAACGCGCGCCGGCGTCAACGGCTACGGCGGAAGTCCGCCGCAAAGGATGGCAGTTCATGGCGGATCCCGGATGAGATATCCGGTTTGTAGCCAAACCCCGCATGACGACCCGGACACAACAGGTACGTTCTTGCCCGCCGGAAACAGGGCGTGACACTGACAAACCAGTCAACTCGCCTCACCTCCGGCATGGTTCGACGGTTCGCACGAGAGGACCCGGCCATGGCGTCGTCAATGGTGACCTCGTCCCAGTCCCCCACACCACCGCGGCCGAACCTCGCGTTCCGGCGCCTGCGCGGACAGCGCTCGCCGGCCGAGTTCGCCGCGGCGGTGCGGCGGGCCGCGCGCGAGATCGGCGAGAGCGTGAGCTGCGACGCGCGCTATGTGGGTCGCGTCGAGGCGGGCGAGATCCGCTGCCCCAACTACGCGTACGAACGGGTGTTCCTGCACATGTTCCCCGGCCGCACGCTCACCGACCTGGGCTTCGCCTCCCGCGCGTCCGTACGCGGACGCCGGGCGCGCACCACGGGTGAGACGCAGGGGACGTACGAACCGTATGACACGCAAGACACGCAGGACCCTGACGAGACGTACGACAACTACGAGGAGAGCGACGTGCTGCGTCGCGCATTCATGACCGGCGGGGGCGCCACCGTCGCCGCCGCCTCACTGGGCCCCATCGGCCTCGCCCTGGACGCCACGGCCGCCGGACGGCCGGTCCGTCGGGCCGGGACCGGGGAGGCGGGTGCCCTGGAGGAAGCCGTACGCAGGATCCGGTTGCTCGACGACCGGCACGGCGCGGATGGCCTGTACCAGCGCGCGGCGGCTCCGCTGCGCGCCGCCTACGCGCTCCTGGACGCCGGTGCGACCCGGCAGACCACCGCCGACCGGCTGCACTCGGGCGCGGGCGAACTCGCCATCTCGGTGGGCTGGCTCGCACACGACTCCGGGCGGTACGACGACGCCCGCTCGCACTACGCCGAAGCGCTCGCGACGGCCCGGGTGACCGGGGACGACGCCCTGGAGGCGCACGCCTTCTGCAACACCGCCTTCCTCGCGCGCGACTCGGGACGGCCCCGGGAGGCGGTGCGCGCCGCGCAGGCCGCGCAGCGGGTCGCCCGGCCCCTGAGTTCGTCCCGGCTCATGTCCCTGCTCGCGCTGCGCGAGGCGGGCGGCTGGGCGGGGCTCGCCGACCGCACCGGGTGCGAGCAGGCGCTGGCCCGCGCGCAGGCCTACTTCGAGCGCGGCCTCTCGGACGCCGACCCCGAGTGGATGAGCTTCTACGGCGAGGCCGAGCTGGAGGGCCTGGAGGCGCAGTGCTGGTCCACGCTGGGCGACTGGTGCCGGGCCGCCCGGCACGCGCGCCGGGCGGCGGATCTTCAGGACCCGCACTTCACCCGCAACATCGCGCTGTACACCGCCGAACTCGCCGACGACCTGGCCCGCGGCGGCCGCCCCGACGAGGGTGCGGCGGCGGGGCTGCGGGTGCTGGAACTGCTGGGCGAGGTCCAGTCGTCCCGCGTCCGGACCATGCTGGCGGCGACGGCGAGGGTGCTGCTGCCGCACCGACGGGCCTCGGGGGTCTCGGCGTTCCTGGAACGCCACGCCTCGCTGCCGCGGACCGCGTGAGGGGTTGTTCTTCGCCCGCGGGCCGGTGGGGGCTGGTCGCGCGGTTCCCCGCGCCCCCAAAAACAGTGGGTACAGCTCGGCAAGACGTGACTGCACCCACCCAGGGGCGCGGGGAACTGCGCGAGAAGCCCCACCGGCGCGCAGTCGAGCAACTACCCCAGATGCCCCAGGTCGTTCCAGCTCTCGATCGCCGGCTCCCCGTAAGCCCAGCCCAGCACCGAAAGGGACGTCGGGTTCAGCCGTATCCGTGCCGCGAAGGCAACCGGCAGTCCCAGCCATCGCGCCCCGATGGACCGCAGGATGTGCCCGTGGGCGAACACCAGGACATCCCGGTCCGCCGACCGCGCCCAGGCGACGACCTCGTCCGCGCGGGCGGTGATCTCCGCGAGCGACTCCCCCTCGGGGACGCCGTCCCGCCAGATCAGCCACCCCGGCCGCACCGCCTGGATCTCGTCCGGGGTCATGCCCTCGTAGGCGCCGTAGTCCCACTCCATGAGCGTGTCCCAGGTGGCCGCCCGCTCCCCGAACCCGGCGAGTTCACAGGTCTCCCGCGCGCGTGCCAGCGGGCTCGTACGGATCTCCACCCCCGCGAGGCCGTCGTACGGGGGCCGGTGCAGCCGCTCGCCGAGCAGCTTGGCGCCCTGCCTGCCCTCCTCCAGGAGCGGTACGTCGGTCCTGCCGGTGTGCTTTCCGGACAGCGACCACTCGGTCTGTCCGTGCCGGGCCAGCAGGATGCGCGGTGCCATGAAGAAACCTTTCCGGGGGAAAGCGGAGGCGGAACACCTCCATCATCGCGCACCCTGTGGGAGGGCAACCCGACGGGCGATCCCAGCGTCTTTGAGGGCCGAAGGCGCTGCGTGGGGGCACTCCACAAGGGCCCGCACATACGCCGTAAAGTGGCACGACCGGACGACGACCGCCGGAAGCCGCGCGAAACGAAGGGGGACAGGATCGGATGCCGCTGACCGAGACACCAGGCACCGAGGCGGTCCCGCGCACGCGGCTGCGCTGGTGGACCGAGCTGCCCCTGATCCTGCTGGTGTACGCCTGCTACAGCGCCGGACGGCTTCTCGCCAGGGGCGATGTCACGGGCGCCGTCGACCACGGCCTGGCGATCCTCAAGATCGAGAAGTTCCTGTTCCTGAACGCCGAGCACCCGCTCAACCGGCTCTTCACCGACCAGGCCTGGATCGGCGTACCGGCCGACTTCTGGTACGCCTCGCTGCACTACCTGGTCACGCCGGCCGTCCTGGTCTGGCTCTTCCGCTCCCGCGCCCTGCACTACCGCGCGGCCCGCACCTGGCTGATGACGTCCACCTTCATGGGCCTGATCGGCTTCACCCTGCTGCCGACCTGCCCGCCCCGTCTCCTCTCGGCGGGCCACGGCTTCGTCGACACCATGGCCCAGTACAGCTCGTACGGCTGGTGGGGCGGCGAGGCGAGCGCCCCGCGGGGCATGGGCGGCATGACGAACCAGTACGCGGCCATGCCGAGCCTGCACGTCGGCTGGGCGCTGTGGTGCGGTGTGATGCTGTGGCGCTACGGCAGGACGCGTACGACGAAGGCCGCGGCCGTCGCCTACCCGCTCATCACCACCATCGTGGTCATGGGCACCGCCAACCACTACTTCCTCGACGCGGTCGCGGGCGCGGCCGTGATGGGGCTCGGGTTCCTGCTCGCCCCGTACGTCAGCCGGGCGGCGGAGCGGGCCACGGCGGGCGTCCGCGCCCGGATAGCGACCGTATCCGTGGCCTCTCGCGACGCAGAGACCTCGATTGTCAGTGGCGGATGCCAGACTTCCGCGGGTGAGCACATTCCACGGCAGCGCGAGTCACGCTTCCCAGGCGGAGCCGAACCGAGTGCCGCTCCCACGGACGCGGGGGACGGCGCTCCGGCAGCGGCTCGCTGAGCTGCGCGGTCCCGAGGTACCGGCCAAGGCACTGGACGCGCGCGCCCTCGCGGCCCTGGCCGCCAACCCCGGGTGCCGGCGGCGCGCGATCCTCGACGGGGCCGGGGTGAACAAGACGGCGCTGGCGAGCGCGCTGGGCTCGCCGTCCGCCTTCGGGCAGTCGCAGTTCGCCCTGACCCGGGGCAACGCCTTCGAGGCGAAGGTCAAGGCGGACGGCGGCGCGGAGCTGCTGCGGCTGGTGCACGAGCGGCTGGACCGCGGCGCCGAGCCGCCCGACGGGGCCCAGGTGCCCGACCTCACCGCGATCGGCCCCGAGGGCCGTACCGCGCGCACCGCCCTCGCCCTGCGCGAAGCCACGGAGTCCGCGGGGTGGTCGCTCCTCGACCACCCCATGCTCGCGCTGGACGTCGCCGGCTCGGCCGCCTTCCTGGAGCCCGACGCGGTGGTCGTGCACCCGGACGGGAGCTGGACGGTCGTGGAGATCAAGTCCTTCCCGATGCTGGACGGTTCGGCCGACCCGTCCAAGGTGGGCGCGGCCGCCCGCCAGGCCGCGGTGTACGTCCTCGCGCTGGAGGAGGTCGCCGCCCGCCTGGACCCGGCGCCCAAGGTCCGCCACCGGGTCCTGCTGGTCTGCCCCAAGGACTTCTCCAACCTCCCCACCGCCTCCGCGGTCGACATCCGCAAGCAGCGCGCGGTCACCGCCCGCCAGTTGGCCCGTCTCACCCGCATCCAGGACATCGCCGACGCGCTGCCCGACGGCACCTGCTTCGCCCCCGACCTGCCCGTCGCCGAGCTGACCGCCGCGGTCGAGTCGGTCCCGGCGACCTACGCCCCCGAATGCCTGTCCGCGTGCGAACTGGCCTTCCACTGCCGGGACCGCTCCCGCGCGGCCGGCGCGGTGACCTCCCTGGGCCGTTCGGTGCGCGCGGAGCTCGGCGGCCTGACGACGGTCGAGGACGTCCTGGCGGCGGCCCGCGGCGAGGCCGGCGATCCCGACGACCCGGCGGTGGCGGCGCTGCGCAGAGCGGCCGAACTGCGCGCGGAGGCACTGGGGGTGACCGCGTGTCGCTGATCGCCACGCTCGCCCGTCTGGAGGCCGTCAGCACCGGCCGCGCCCAGCCCGCCGCGACCGTGCGGCACCGCCATCTCTCGGACCACCCGCTCGTCCTGGTCCCGCTGACCACCGCGGGCGAGGCCGGTGCCCCGCTCGGCGCGCTCGTGGGGACCGACCGGGACGCCCCGCACCTCCTCGTCGTACCGCAGCCCCGGGACCGTGACCTCAGGTTCGCGTTCCTGGCCGAGCTGGCGGACATCGTGCTGCCGTACGTCGACGCACACGCCGAAGCCGTGGAGGCCGCCGAGCGCAACGAGACCGATCCGGAGACCGGCAAGCGGGTCAAGGTCGAGGTCGAGCTGTGCGCGGACGCCCCGCAACTGATCCTGCCGAGCCGCGCGGGTGTCGACTTCGTACGGCTGCTCGGGCGCTCGATGCGGTTCCGGCGTACGGCGGAGCAGGACCCGGAGACGCCGTACCCGGCCCCGCCCCGGGTGCCGTTGCTGGGCCGGTGGCTGACCCACTTCGGGGAGCGGGCCCGGGTGCCGGGCTCCTCACTGCTGCTGGCGATGACGGACGTGCTGGCCCGGCACTGGTCGACCGGGCAGTCCACCCTGGAGGACCAGCACCTGGGCGCGCTGCTCGCGTGGATCGACCCGCCGCAGGGCCGCTCGGGCGCCGAGGCCGCCCTGGAGGCCGAGCTCGCCCGGGACGACCGCGGCCAGTTGCTGCACCCGCCCGCCGGCCCCGCCACCGACCCGGCGTTCGACAACAAGCTGCTCGCCCCGGCCCTCGAGCGCTACGACCGCGCGCGTACCGCGCTCGCCGCCGCCGAGGACGGTCTGGAGGCCGACGACCGGCTCGGCGCGCTCACCGCCGCCGAGCGGGAGATCCGCGCGCTCGTCGCGCACCACACCCGCCCCACCTGGGACGCGGTGTGGCGGGGCGTGGACCTGCTGCGGGCGCTGCCCGAGGGGGCGCATGTCGAGGAGCGGTGGACGCGCGACCGCTGGTCGTTCACCGGCCACCGCGACCGGGTCGTGGCGGGCGAGCCCCCGCAGCCGCGCCGCGACGACGCGGTCACCGCCGCCAACAAGCTCGCCGCGCGCGAGCGCGAACAGGCCCGTCTGGAGGCGCAGGAGGCGCTCGACGACCCGCTGGTGATGGCGGGGCGGCGGCTGGCCGGGGAGGCGTTCGCGGGGGAGGTCGTCGACGTGGAGATGACGTACAGCGAGGGCAAGCGGCCGAGCCCCCGCCCGCTGGTGACCGTGCGCACCGACGACCGGCCGCACCTGGGCGAGCGGGCCAAGGTGTACCGCTCGCTGGGCGGCAAGCCGCAGTCGGCCGAGTTCGTGGGCTGCGAGGAGGAGGGCGCGCTGATCGTGCTCAAGGTGCTCGACAAGATGGGCCGCGGCAAGGAGCCGGAGACCGGGTCCGTCCCCGAGAAGGGCGACCGGGTGTGCTTCACCCTCTTCGAGCACGAGCAGCGCGGCGGCGCCAAGCTGCCCGACCCGGAGAACACGCCGTGGACGCACGGCGGGCCGCCCGGTGAGGCCGTGCCGGAGACGGCCGATCCCGTGACCCCGGAGGACGTGCTGTGACCACCCCGGCCCCCAGGGGCCACCGGGCCTTCGACCCCGGTGCCGAGGCCACGCGGGCCACCGACGCGATCCTCCACGACACCCTGCACGGCACCCACCGCGGAGTCGTCGTCGACTCCCCGCCCGGCGCCGGCAAGTCCACCCTCGTCGTCCGCGCGGCGCTGGAACTGGCCGACGCGGGGCGCCCGTTGATGGTGGTCGCGCAGACCAACGCCCAGGTCGACGACCTGGTGCTCAGGCTCGCCGAGAAGAACCCCGAGCTGCCGGTGGGGCGGCTGCACAGCAGTGACGCCGACCCGTACGACAAGGCGCTGGACGACCTGCCCCAGGTCCGCAAGTCGGCGAAGGCCGGCGATCTGACCGGGCTGCCCGTGGTGATCTCCACGGCCGCCAAGTGGGGGCATGTGAAGGTCGACGAGCCCTGGGCGCACGCGATCGTCGACGAGGCGTACCAGATGCGCTCGGACTCGCTGCTGGCGGTGGCGGGACTGTTCGAGCGGGCGCTGTTCGTGGGCGACCCCGGCCAGCTCGATCCGTTCGCGATCGTGGGCAGCGAGCAGTGGGCGGGGCTGTCGTACGACCCCTCGGCCTCGGCGGTGACGACCCTGCTGGCCCACAACCCCGAGCTGCCGCAGCACCGGCTGCCGGTGTCCTGGCGGCTGCCCGCCTCGGCCGCGCCGCTGGTCTCGGACGCCTTCTACCCGTACACGCCCTTCCGCAGCGGCACCGGCCACGAGGACCGGCGGCTCACCTTCGGCGTCCCCTCGGACGGCTCAGGTCCGGACCGGGTGATCGACGCGGCGGCGGAGTCCGGCTGGGGCCTGCTGGAGCTGCCCGCCCGGCACACCCCGCGCACGGACCCGGAGGCAGTGCGGGCCGTGGCGACCGTCGTACGGCGTCTTCTCGACCGGGGCGGGGCGGCCACGTCGGAGCGCTCGCCGGACCCCGCGCCGCTGACGGCCGACCGGATCGCCGTGGGCACGGCCCACCGGGACCAGGCGGCGGCGGTCCGCGCGGCACTGACCGACCTCGGCGTCACGGACGTCACCGTCGACACGGCGAACCGTCTCCAGGGCCGCGAGTACGACGTCACGGTCGTCCTGCACCCGCTCTCCGGCCGCCCCGACGCCACCGCCTTCCACCTGGAGACGGGGCGGCTGTGCGTCCTGGCCTCGCGCCACCGCCACGCGTGCGTGGTGGTGTGCCGGGCGGGTGTGAGCGAGCTGCTGGACGACTACCCGTCCACGGAGCCGGTCCAGCTCGGCACCCTGGTGAAGTTCCCGGACGGCTGGGAGGCGAACCACGCGGTCCTGGCCCGTCTCGCGGAGCACCGGGTGCCGTGGCGTCCCTGACGGCCCGTACCGCCGCGGGCACCAGGCCCTCTTGCACGGGCGCGGGACAATGGACGACGGCCCTCCACCGACGGGCCGACGGTACGGACGACGTACGAGGAGGATGAAGACATGGCGGAGCCCACGCCGCGTCGGAACGAACCGCGGCTACGCCCCGCGCCCCTGCTGTTCGAGCCCGCCCAGGTGGCCGACGACCCGGAGCACTTCTTCGACCTGGAGTCGATCGACGACCCGCGCGCGCTGCTGAGCCGGTCCACCGAGCTGGCGCAGGCCTTCCGCGCGGCGGCGGACCGGGCCGTGGAGTTCCAGGCGATGGCGGCGGCCCAGTTGGCCGACCCCCGGCGCTTCGACCGGCTCACGACGGCGGACATCGCCGAGGGTGCCGAGTGGACCGAGGACTACGCGAAGAAGATGGTGGAGTTCGGCCGGGACCTGCTGCGCGGCGCGGAGGGCGGGGCGGGTCACGCGGACCCGGTCTGAGCGACGGCCTCCCGGGCGGGCCCGTGGCCGCCGACGATCCCGCTCTGGCATATGCCAGCCGGGCAAGATACTCCTCACCCCTCCCTCCTGTCCCGAATTCCCGCAACCCTGAGGAACCGAGCGCTCACGCCGGGTAGATGTAGACGGCATGAGCACTCGCGACGAACCCTTCTCCGACCGCTTCGACGTCTCCGGCGTCACCGCGGACGGGGCCGCCTGGCTCGCCTCGGCAGGAACGTATCCGCGCAGCACCCTGTCGTTCTGGGAGGAGCGCCCCGCCGCCCCGGTCGTCCTGCCCTGCGGCACCGCCTTCGACGTGGTGAGCGCCCCCGCGATCTTCGGACGCCGGATGCTCGACCGGCTGTGGGACGAGGGACCCGGCTCGGGGCCGGTGGCGACACTCCGGGGCCGGATGCTGCTCTTCGCGGCGCCGGGCACGGCTCAGCGGCTGCCGTCCCTGCTGCGGTGGGAGGAGTGCGGCCGTACGGCGGCGATCCCGCCGCTGCTGTGCCACGGCACCGGAGACGCCGTGACCGTGCCGGCCCCCTTGGGCGCCGCGAAATCCGCCCTGACCTCCCGCTGGCTGGTCGGCCCCGACACCGGTCACCCCTGGCTGCCGGGCCCCGAGATCCTGCTCTGGGCGGCCGTCCGCGCGGCGCGCACCGCCGTGCGGATTTCGATTTTTCCCCCGGCCGATCAGGATGCTAAGGTCTACGACGTCAGCAGGCGCCGCTAGCTCAGTTGGTTAGAGCAGCTGACTCTTAATCAGCGGGTCCGGGGTTCGAGTCCCTGGCGGCGCACAGACACCGAAGGCCCCTCGCACGAGCGGGGGGCCTTCGGCTTTGCGTCGACACACTCCGACGGCCCCGGCGGGATCCGGGGCACGACAGGGGCGGCCGGGGGTCCGGGGGTTGCCCCCGGGAAGACACAGCATCAGCGGGTCCGGGGTTCGAGTCCCTGGCGGCGCACAGACACCGAAGGCCCCTCGCGCGAGCGGGGGGTCTTCGGCTTTGCGTCGACACACTCCGATGGCCCCGGCGGGATCCGGGGCACGACAGGGGCGGCCGGGGGTCCGGGGGTTGCCCCCGGGAAGACACAGCATCAGCGGGTCCGGGGTTCGAGTCC
>NZ_JBVJPC010000001.1:861309-1083779 GCF_055582845.1 Streptomyces sp. NPDC107471
CCCTGGCGGCGCACGTTGTCGATGGCGAGGCGTGTTCGCGGTAAGCGCGAACCGGCCTCGCCATCGTCGTTCCTGCGCGGCTGCGCCGCGCGTGGTGGGGGCTCCGCCACCCACACCCCCTCGCCCGCCGAGCCCTCGGCCGGGAGGTCAGCCGACCGCGATCTCCACGTCCCACGCCCCCGTCGTCGTTCGGCCCGTGACCTTCACACTGACGTCCTCGCCGGGCACCTTGAAGGTCTCGCCGGGCTCGATCGGGGCGTCAGCCAGGGGTGGGTAGACGGAGTTCTCCCAGCAGGCCTCGGTGCGGGGGTGGGCGTCGATCACCTGGATCGGGCCGCCGCCGGACGCCGCGCCGCTGCGGACGCGGTAGACCAGCACACCCTGCCGGCAGATCCCCGCGTCGTTGCCGACCGCCCCGCGCGCCTCGAAGGCGAGCACACTGTCGGACCCGGTGCGCACGACCGCGAGCCGCGTGCCGCGTCCGAGCCCGAACATCCCGGCCCGGTCGGGGCCGGCCCCCACCGGCTCCAGCGTCAGCCGGGCCGGCTTCGGTCCCCGTACGCACACCACCTGCCGGCGCTCCAGCCAGCCCAGCTTCCACTTGTGCCAGGCGAACAGCTCCGGCGCCAGACCGAACTGGCTGCCCATCAGGTCCCAGTCGCCGACGTAGGTGTCCCAGTCGCCCTTGCCGTCCACCGGCCGGTGGTACAGGTCCGGCAGGTCGAAGACGTGCCCGGTCTCGTGGGCCAGCACCAGCCGGTCCGGCGGATGCTTCTCGAACACCGTGACGACCCGGCGGATGTCCGTGCGGTCGGCCCGCAGCGGCACATCCAGGTTGACCACCTTCGTGGCGTCCGAGTCGACGCCCGGCGCGTCCGGATCGGCGACGAAGTAGACGACGTCGTAGCGCGAGAAGTCGACCTGCCCGTCGGCCGCGGCGAGCGCGTCCCGCAGGTAGGCGCCCCGGTCCGCGGCACTCCAGTCGCGCTGTATGGCGTACGCGGTCGACGGCCGCGGCATCCGGATCCAGTGCCGCAGCGGATGCGGGCGCAGCGTGAAGCGGCCGTAGGAGGCGCGTTCGAAGAAGCGGGTGGTGGCCGGGAAGTGGTCGGCGGTGAGCTGGGCGGGGGTGGTGACGGGCGGGGCGTCGGGGAAGGACAGGAAGATCATCACCGCGTCGAGGGCCCGGGCCGGGCGCGGATACGCGGTGTTCCAGGTGTCCAGGCCCTCCGAGTGGTGGGCCTCGGTGCGCTCGAGGGTGCAGGGCGTCGAGGAGAAGGGTCCGGCGACCGAGGGGCCGGTGACGAGGGAGGTGGCGGCGAGGGCCGCCATGGTGGTGAACACGGCGGCGGTGCTGCGCAGTGGGGGACGCGCGAAAGTGCGCGGAAAAGGGCGCGGCAACGGGACCTCCGGGAGCGGTTCACGGGACACCGCACCCAGCCTGTGTTGGTTTGCTGTACTACGTCCTGTTTATCTGCACCGGACGAGTGACTTGGCGTGACCTGCCGAACCGGCCGACACCCCCGAATCACTCACGGAACGTCACAACCGGTCTCGGGCCTGAAGAACCCGTCCAGTCGCGGGCAGAAACGATCTGCCAGAAGGGGTTGCCGGTCCCCCGGAGTGGGCAATGGCTGGAAGGGCCTGGGGGCAGCCTCTATGATCGGCACACTTTCCTGCGCGGACAGCGATCGAGTGCACTGCGGGAGCTAGCGGTGAACGGAACGTCCGAAGGGCCGGCGCCCGCGGCAGACCTCGACGGGTCAGCCGTTACAGAGAGTGACATCGCGACATCTTTTCGTACCGAACCCCCGTCGCATCGCGAGGCCTTCGCGGCGGCGCCGCTGGCCATGGCCGTGGTGAACGGCGAGGGCACGGTGGTCGACGCCAACCCTGCCTTCGGCGAGCTGCTCGGCGCCGTACCGGAGGAGCTGACCGGGACCCCGGCCGCCGACCTGGTGGACCTGGCGTCGGACACCCGCACCTGGCACGCCTATCGCGAGGTGCTGCGCGGCCGGCAGGCGAAGCTGCGCTGCAAGCGCCGGCTCAAGCATCCCGACGGGCACTCCATGTGGGCGCAGATCACCGTCACGCCGCTGGCCACGGACCCGCAGGGCACCCCGGGCGTCCTGCTCTCCGTCGCCGACATCACCGCGCGCCGTGAACTCCAGGCGCGGCTGCGGCACTTGCAGATGCACGACCCGGTGACCCGGCTGCCCAACCGCACACTGTTCTTCGAGCGGCTGACGGCCGCGCTGGAGCCGGAGTCGTACGAACAGGGCGGCACGGGCCGGATCGGGCTGTGCTACCTCGACCTCGACGGGTTCCAGGCCGTCAACGACACCCTCGGCCACCGGGTCGGCGACCGGCTGCTGGCCGCCGTCGCCGAGCGTCTGACGCGCTGCGCGGACGAGGCCGGACAGGACCGGGCGACCGCTCCCCTGGTGGCCCGGCTGGGCGGCGACGAGTTCGCGCTGCTCGTCGAGGACTCCACCGGCACCGAGCAGCTCGCCGACCTGGCCGAGTCCCTGCTGAAGGCGATCCAGGCGCCCTTCGACCTCTCCGGCCACCGGATGTCGGTGTCGGCGTCGATCGGGGTCGTCGAACGGCGGGCGGAGGGCACCTCGGCGACCGGGCTGATGCAGGCCGCCGACACCACGCTGTACTGGGCCAAGGCGGACGGCCGGGACCGCTGGACGCTGTTCGACCCGGAGCGCAACGCCCACCGCATGACCCGCCAGGCGCTCGCCTCCACACTGCGCCCGGCCATCGAGCGCGGCGAGTTCAAGCTGGAGTACCAGCCCCTGGTGGGCATGGAGGACGGCCGGCTGCGCGGGGTCGAGGCGCTGGTGCGCTGGAACCATCCGCAGTTCGGCCTGCTGACGCCGAATCGGTTCATCGCACTGGCCGAGGAGGACGGCTCGATCGTCCCGCTCGGCCGCTGGATCCTCGCCACCGCCTGCCGGCAGGCCCGGCGGTGGCAGCTCGACCACCCCGACGAGCCGCCGATCTTCGTCAGCGTCAATGTGGCGGTCCGTCAGGTCTGGGACTCCGACCTGGTCGCGGACGTGGCGCAGACCCTCGCGGAGACCGGCCTGGCCCCGCACCTGCTCCAGCTCGAACTGACCGAGTCCGCGGTGATGGGTTCGGCGGGCCGCCCGCTCCAGGCCCTCCAGGCGCTGAGCGACATGGGCGTCGGCATCGCGATCGACGACTTCGGCACGGGCTACTCCAACCTCGCCTACCTCAGCCGCCTGCCGGTCTCGGTCCTGAAGCTGGACGGCTCCTTCGTCCGCGGCTTCCAGTACGAGGGTGAGGGCGTCGCCCCGAACCCGGCCGACGAGGTCGTCGTGGAGGCGATGATCCAGCTCGCCCACCGCCTGGGGCTCACGGTCACCGCGGAGTGCGTCGAGACCTCGGCCCAGGCCACCCGGCTGCGCCGGATCGGCTGCGACACCGGCCAGGGCTGGCTGTACTCGCGGCCGGTGTCGCCGGATCGTATCTCCGGGCTGATGGGCGTGCAGGCGTAGGCACTCCGCAGGGGTGCCGCGGTGTGCTGCCGGGCGTCCGCGGCCGTGTCGTGGCCGGTCGCGCGGCTCCCCGCGCCCCTTCCGCGCGTCGCCGAACCGTGACCGGCTCCGCCCGGCCGGCTCAGGGTGCCGTCGGCAGCCCGTAGGCGTCCGCGACCAGCTCGTACGAGCGCAGGCGCACGTCGCCGCTGTGGGCGTTGCCGGTGAGCATCAGTTCGTCGGCGCCGGTGCGCTTGTGGAGGTCGTCGAGGCCGGCGCGGACCTCGTCGGCGGTGCCGTGGATCACGTTGGCGTTCCAGGAGGTGGCGAACTCCTCCTCCATGGGGCTGAACTCGTGGGCCTCCGCCTCCTCGGGGGTGGGGACCAGCCCGGGGCGGCCGGTGCGCAGCCGGATCATGCTGAGCGCGGCGGCGCGGACCTGGCGGCGGGCCTCCTTCTCGTCGTCGGTGGCGAGGGCGGAGACGCCGATGAGGGCGTAGGGCTCGTCGAGGACCGCGGAGGGCCGGAAGGACTCGCGGTACAGGTCCAGGGCCGGGATGGTGTTCTGCGCCGAGAAGTGGTGCGCGAAGGCGAAGGGCAGGCCGAGGGAGCCGGCCAGCCGGGCGCTGAAGCCGGAGGAGCCGAGCAGCCAGACGGGCGGCCGGTGCGGGGACTGGACTCCGCCGGGCGAGGTCGCCTGGACGGGCCCGGGCACCGCGTGGATACGGCGGTAGGGGTGGCCGTCGGGGAAGTCGTCGTCCAGGAAGCGGGTGAGCTCCATGAGCTGCTCGGGGAAGTCGTCGGCGCCCTCGTGCAGCCGGTCGGTGCGGCGCAGGGCGGCCGCGGTGGCCCCGTCGGTGCCCGGCGCCCGGCCGAGGCCCAGGTCGACCCGGCCCGGGGCCAGCGCCTCCAGCGTGCCGAACTGCTCGGCGATCACCAGCGGGGCGTGGTTCGGGAGCATGACACCGCCCGAACCGAGCCGGATGCGGTGGGTGTGGGCGGCGAGGTGGGCGAGGATCACCGCGGGCGAGGAGGACGCCACGCCCGGCATGGAGTGGTGCTCGGCGACCCAGTAGCGGTGGAAGCCGCGGGACTCGGCGAGCCCGGCGATGGCGACGCTGGTGCGCAGGGCGTCGGTGGCCGTGCGTCCGGCGCCGACGGTGACCAGGTCGAGTACCGAGAGGGGTACGGGGGCGGTGCCCTGTGCGGTACCCCGGATCTCGTCTTCCGCCACGGTGGGCTCCTCCTGTGTGTGCCGTGCGCTGTCGCTCTGCGCGTAACAGGGGGACGCCCCCGGTTGTTCCCGGGGTCTGCGCGAGGGGCGGCGCGGGACGGGTCCGCCGCGGCCCTACGGAGCATCAGATTCCGTATCCGGCAAGGGAGTTCACCGCTTGCGGCGGGGTCGCGGGGGTACCCGAAATGCCCCGATACCCAACCGGAGGCAGTTTTCATGACGCGCTCTGAGACCCCGCGACCGAAAGGGCCCGGCACCCTGGAGCCCGGCACGAGACAACGCGACCAGCTCTCCGTCCGCATCGCCGACACCGCCTGGACCGCGCTGTGTGTGGTGGCCGGCCTGTGGGCGATCCTGACCTGCGTGGACGCCGTGCGCGGCTCGGGCTCGTGGGCCTACTGCGTGGTGGCGCTCGCCCTGCTCACCATCGGTCTGACGATGCGGATCGTCGGCATCCGGCGCCGGTCCCGGACCCACCTGTGAGGGGGAACACCATGGACCGCGTCAACACCTTCCTCGGCAAACATCTGTGGCTCCAGTTCGCGCTGTCGGTGCTGGTCGCCGCGGCCATGGTCCTGCTGCTGTTCCCCGGGCGGTCGGCCGGCTCGGTCCTGGTGCGCACGGCCCTCACCTCGGTCGGCGGGATCGCCGTCGTGCTCGCGGTGCGCCGCAAGGAGAAGCGGGCCGCCGGATCGACGGACGGGCTCGTCTCGCTGGACCGCAAGCTGCGCCGCGGCGAGGTCCCCGCCGCGCCCGAGGAGCGGCAGGCCATGCGTGACCTGGTGGAACAGCGCCTGCATCGCACCCGCCACCGCATCGCGGCCCAGATCTTCCTCGCCGTCATGGTGGGAGCCGTCGTGGTGCTGACGGCCCTGACCGCGGAACTGCGCCAGACCCTCGGCTTCACCGTGTTCGCCGTCGTCTTCGTGGGCTGGATGATCGTCCACGGCAACGTCCAGCACCGGCGGCTGCGCACCATGCGCGCGGCGCTCACCGCCGGGGCCCCGCAGGAGTCCCGGCGGTGAGCGCCTGCGGCCGCCCGGGTCAGACCTGGACGATCGGCTCCCTCGTGAACAGCGCCCCCAGCGAGGGAGCGTTCACCCGGCGGTCGGTCAGCCGCAGGGCCTCCCAGACGGTGACCTGGTTGGCGGTGAGGACCGGCTTGCCGAGCTCCTTCTCCAGGGCGGGGATGTGGGTGGCCGTGCGGAGTGCGGTGTCCGGGAGGAGCACCGCCTCGGCGTCCGGCGCGTCGGCCTCCCGGGCCAGCGCGAACACCTCCTCCTCGCCCCAGGTGCCGACCTCCGCGGCGGTGACGATCCCGGCGGCGCGGAGCCGGCCGACCTCGACCCCGCCCGCCCGCAGGAACTCCGCGAACAGGCCCGCCACGTCGTCCGGGTAGGTCGCCGCGACCGCCACCCGTGCGGCCCCGATCTCCTTCGCCGCGTGCACGAAGGCGAAGGAGGCCGAGGAGGCGGGCAGGCCGGCCGTGACGGCCAGGGTGCGGACCTGTTCCTGGGCGTCCTCCCAGCCGTGCACGAAGCTGCCGCTGGTGCAGGCCCAGACGACGGACTCGGCACCCGACATGCGCAGTTCCTCGACGCCCGCGGCGAGCCGCTCGGCGGAGCCCATCTCCAGGAGGGCGTCCACGCGGTGGGCGTCCGTGCCGATGTCGGTGTGCACCACGTCCAGGCGGATGTCGCTGCCCAGGAGCTGTTCGATGCGCGGATAGTCGTCCTCGGCGGAGTGGCCCGGGTAGAGGAATCCGAGTGCGGTCATGTCCAGCCTTCCTGCTGCTGTTCTCCGTCCGGCAGTTCCCGGACTGCCGGCAGACCCGGAATCTCCGGGCGCACGGGACCGGACCTCGCCGCCGGGTCGATCAGCGCCTGGTACGGTCCCACGGCTCGGGTACCCAGTCGGCGCAACGCCGCCCACATGGTCACCTGGTTGGCTGAGATCACCGGGATGCGCAGCTCCGCCTCCAGTTGCGGGATGACGTCGTACGTCGGCAGGTCGGTGCAGCTCATGAACAGCGCCTGGGCGTCGGCCCGTACGGCCTGGTGGGCGCCGGACGTGGTCAGGGAGGGGACGGCGCCCGCCCTGGTCATGGCCGCGCACATGACGCGCTCCCCGGCGATCCCACCGACGAAGCTGCCCGAGGTGCAGGCGTAGGCGACCACCTCGGGGCCGACGGCGTTGAGGGTGCGCACGGCCTCGCGCAGGGTCTCGTGCTCGCTCACGAGGCGGGCCAGGTCGAGGCCGACCTCGACGGGGACGTACGGGGTGCGGGTCAGATGGAGGGAGATCCCGTCCGGGACCGGCCTCACGGTGAGAGACGGGGGGACAGCGCAGCGTGCACAACGCCTGTGTTGACGAAGGTAGGTTCGGGTGCGAGCGTGGTCAATCCGCCCAAGCCACACGCTCCTGAACACCGGGACGGCCGCCGGTGTCCCCACCCGCGCCGGACGCCCGACAGCCCCCGCGTTCAGCACAGAAACGGTGCCTTGATGTCCGTCCCCACCCTTCTGGTCCTCGACGCCGACCCGCTCCCCCGGCTCGGAAGGCTCACCGGCCGGGCCCGTGTCGAGCACGCGGACGAAACCACGCTCGCCGAGCGGCTGCCGTCCGCCGACGTGCTGCTGGTCTGGGACTTCACCTCGACCGCCGTGCGGGACGCCTGGCCGGGCGAGGGCCCGCGGCCGCGCTGGGTGCACACCGCGAGCGCGGGCGTGGACCACCTGATGTGCCCCGAACTCGCCGCCTCCGACACGGTGGTGACGAACGCCCGCGGGGTCTTCGACCAGCCGATCGCCGAGTACGTCGCCGCACTGGTCCTGACGATGGCCAAGGACCTGCCGCGGACCCTGGAGCTCCAGCGCGAGGGCGTGTGGCGGCACCGGGAGTCCCAGCGGGTGGCCGGCACGCGCGCGTGCGTGGTCGGTACCGGGCCGATCGGCCGGGCGATCGTCGCCACCCTCAAGGCGCTCGGCGTCACGACCGCCCTGGTCGGCCGCCGCTCCCGCACCGGGATCCACGGCCCCGACGACCTCGACCGGCTGATGGCCCGCGCGGACTGGGTGATCGCGGCGGCCCCGCTCACCGCGGAGACGCACGGCATGTTCGACGCCCGCCGCTTCGGGATGATGCAGCCCTCGGCCCGGTTCATCAACATCGGGCGCGGTCCGCTCGTCGTCGAGGAGGCGCTGGTGGAGGCGGTGTCCAAGCGGTGGATCGCCGGGGCCGCCCTCGACGTCTTCGCCACCGAACCCCTTCCCGCCGAGAGCCCGTTGTGGCGGGTGCCGGGGCTGATCGTCTCCCCGCACATGAGCGGCGACACGGTCGGCTGGCGCGATGAACTGGGCACGCAGTTCGTGGAGTTGTACGACCGCTGGTCGGCGGGCAGATCACTGACGAACGTGGTCGACAAAGAACGCGGGTATGTACCGGGGCACTGACCGCCGAACAGAGGGGCAGCACATGCAGGACCTCTCGGAACTGACCGCCGTACAACTCGTCGAGGGTTACCGCAAGGGCGAGTTCAGCCCCGTCGAGGCCACCCGGGCGGCCCTGGAGCGGGCCGAGCGGGTCCAGCCGGAGGTGAACGCGTTCGTGCGGCTGACCGGCGAGGAGGCCCTGGCGCAGGCGCGCGCGTCGGCCGACCGCTGGCGGCGCGGGGAGCCGTGCGGGGCGGTCGACGGTGTCCCGGTCACGGTGAAGGACATCCTGCTGACGCGGGGCGTCCCGACCCTGAAGGGCTCCCGGACGATCCCGGAGAGCGGCACCTGGGACGAGGACGCGCCCTCCGTCGCCCGACTGCGCGAGCAGGGTGCCGTGTTCCTCGGCAAGACGACCACTCCGGAGTTCGGCTGGAAGGGCGTCACCGACTCACCGCTGTCCGGCGTGACCCGCAATCCCTACGACCCCGCACGCACCGCGGGCGGCTCCAGCGGCGGTGCCGCGGCGGCCGTGGCGCTCGGCGCCGGGCCGCTCGCGCTGGGCACGGACGGCGGGGGCAGTGTGCGCATCCCGGCCGCGTTCTGCGGGATCTTCGCCCTGAAGCCGACGTACGGCCGGGTGCCGCTCTACCCGGCGAGCGCCTTCGGCACCCTGGCCCATGTCGGCCCCATGACCCGCGACGCGGCCGACGCGGCGCTGCTGCTCGACGTCATCGGGGCGCCCGACTCCCGCGACTGGTCGGCCCTCGGCCCCGCGGCCGGCCCGTTCACGGCGGCCCTGTCGGGCGGGGTGCGCGGCCTGCGGATCGCCTACTCGCCGTCCCTCGGCGGCCAGGTGGCCGTCCGACCCGGGGTCGCGGCGGCGGTGCGGCGGGCCGTGGAACGCCTCGCCGGACTCGGCGCCTACGTCAGCGAGACCGACCCCGACTTCGCCGACCCGGTGGACGCCTTCCACACCCTGTGGTTCAGCGGGGCGGCCCGGGTGACCCAGCATCTCGGGCCGCACCAGCGGGAGCTGCTGGACCCGGGACTCCGGGAGATCCGCGGCCTCGGGTCCCGCATGAGCGCGCTCGACTACCTGGCCGCGGTGGACGTCCGGATGGAACTCGGGCGCCGGATGGGCCGTTTCCACGACTCCTACGACCTGCTGGTCACCCCGACCCTGCCGATCACCGCGTTCGAGGCGGGCCGGGAGGTCCCGAAGGGGTCGGGGCAGCGCCGCTGGACGGGGTGGACGCCGTTCACGTACCCCTTCAACATGACGCAGCAGCCGGCGGCGAGCGTGCCCGTCGGGACGGACGACGCCGGGCTGCCGGTCGGGCTCCAGATCGTGGCGGCCCGGCACCGGGACGACCTGGTGCTGCGGGCGGCGCACGCCCTGTACGAGGCGCAGGCGGCGGGCATCCGGCCGCCCGCCCTCTCCGGTGCGGGGTGAGTGCTAGGCCCGGCTGAAGCGGAGGCTCTCGCCGAGGGCGCCCGAGCGCCAGAGGTCGTTGCACCCCTCGGCCAGGGCGTTCAGCCCCTCCATCACCTGGCCCCGGACGATGCCCGGCACCCAGCCCACGTCGGCGTTCACGAGGAGGTTGTTGCGCTCGTAGAACAGGGCCAGGTCGACCACCGTCGTGTCCGGGCGGACCTCGCGGTCGTAGCCGTGGGACGCCGTGCCGAGTCGGAGACGTCACGGGCGAGCGGGAGCGCGTCCCGTACGGCGGCACAGGTGATCGGCGCCCGGTCGTCGAGGAGCTTTGCGGTCGCGGTGATCCCGCGTTTGACCAGCGAGACTTCGATGTAGCGGTCAGCCATGCACTCCATGGTCCCGCGCGGGTCAAGAGGGCCTCGGATGGAAAACAGGGCTCAAATCGATCCGCATAAGTCGCATCCGGTCGGGTAGCCGCGCCGCCATGGCTCCACCACTGGAACACGGCGAACACATATCCGGGACCACCCGCCGATCGCTGCTCGCGGGGGTGGCGGCGCTCGGCGCACTGGGCGCCGCCGGCTGCTCACGCGTGGCCACCGCCTCCACCGAAGGCGGCGGTGACCTGCTCGACCGACTCAGAGCGGCGGGTGTCGTACGGCTGGGAATCGCCGGTGAGATCCCCTTCGGATACATCGACAAGAACGGCGAACTGACCGGCGAGGCACCGGAACTCGCGAGGGTCGTTTTCAAGCGGCTCGGGGTGAACCGGGTGCAGCCCGTGCCCACCGAGTTCGGGTCGCTCATTCCCGGACTGAATTCGCAGCAGTTCGATGTAGTGGCGGCCGGGATGTATGTCACCCCGGAACGCTGCGAACAGGTGATCTTCGCCGATCCCGACTATCAGATGCTCGATTCCTTCATCGTCCGCAAGGGAAATCCAAAAGGTCTTCACAACTACAAGGACGTCGTCGAGAAGAAGGCGAAGTTCGCCACCGGCACCGGCTATGCGGAGATCGGGTACGCCGTCGAGGCCGGCTACAAGGAGAGCGACATCCTGATCGTTCCCGACCAGGTCGCCGGGCTCAACGCGGTGGAGGCGGGCCGCGTCGACGTGTTCGCCGGGACCGCGCTCACCACCCGTGAGGTGGTGAAGAAATCGGCCAAGGCGGAGGCGACGAAGGCCTTCACCCCGACCGTGGGCGGCAAGCCGCACGTGGACGGGGGTGCCTTCGCGTTCCGCCGCACCGAGACGAACCTGCGGGACGCCTTCAACGTCGAGCTGCGGAAGCTGAAGAAGAGCGGGGAGCTGCTCCGGGTGCTCAAGCCCTTCGGGTTCACACGGGCCGAGATGACGGACCTGACCGCGAAGGAGCTGTGCGGCGGATGACCTCCGGACTCTGGGAACTGGTGCTCAAAGGTGTCTGGACCACGGTCCAGCTCCTGTTCTTCAGCGCGGTCCTCGCCGCCGCCGTGTCCTTCGTGGTCGGCGTCGCGCGCACCCACCGGCTGTGGATCGTCCGCTTCCTCGCGGGCTTCTACACCGAGGTGTTCCGCGGCACCTCCGCGCTGGTGATGATCTTCTGGGTGTTCTTCGTGCTGCCCCCGGCCTTCGGGTGGCAGCTCGTCCCGATGTGGGCGGGCACGCTCGCACTGGGGCTGACCTACGGGGCGTACGGCTCCGAGATCGTGCGCGGGGCGCTCAAGGCCGTCGACCCGGCGCAGCAGGAGGGCGGGATCGCGCTGAGCTTCACGCCCTGGCAGCGCCTCCGGCTGATCCTGCTGCCGCAGGCGGTGCCGGAGATGATCCCGCCGTTCTCCAACCTGCTGGTCGAACTGCTCAAGGGCACCGCGCTGGTGTCCGTGATGGGCATGGGCGACCTGGCCTTCAGCGGCAACCTGGTGCGGCTCGCGCTCCAGGAGAGCGCCGGGATCTACACGTATCTGCTGCTCATCTACTTCGTGATCGCCTTCCTGCTCACCCGGCTGATGCGGGGCCTGGAGAAGAAGCTCAAGGCGGGGGTCGGCAAGGCGCCCACCCGTGAGGTGAAGGTGCCCGAGCCGGTCGGAGGTGGTGTCTGATGGAGTGGGACTGGAGCGCCGTGGGCGACTTCATGCCGCAGTTCTGGGACGGTCTGCTGGTCACCCTGCAGGCCCTCGCGCTCGGCTCGCTGATCTCCTTCGCGCTGGGCCTGGTGTGGGCGCTGCTGATGCGCGCGCCCTCGCGGTTCGTGCGCTGGCCCGTCGGGGTGGTCACGGAGTTCGTGCGCAACACCCCGCTGCTGGTCCAGCTCTTCTTCCTCTTCTACGTGCTGCCCGAGTGGGGCGTGACCCTCTCCGCGCTGGCCACCGGTGTCATCGGGATCGGGCTGCACTACTCGACGTACACGATGCAGGTCTACCGGGCCGGTATCGAGGCGGTGCCGGCCGGCCAGTGGGAGGCGGCGACCGCGCTGAACCTGCCGCGGGTGCGGACCTGGCAGGTGGTGATCCTGCCGCAGGCGATCCGCCGGGTCGTGCCGGCCCTCGGCAACTACGTGATCTCGATGCTCAAGGACACGCCGATGCTCATGGTCATCACGGTCCTGGAGATGCTCGGTGAGGCGCGGCTGTTCGCCCAGGAGCACTTCCAGTTCACCGAGCCGCTGACCGTGATCGGCGTGGCCTTCATCGTCATCTCCTACCTGGCCTCCCTTCTCCTGCGATCCCTGGAGCGACGTCTTGTCCGCTGACACCCCGCTGATGAAAGAACCCGACGCGCACACCAACCCGCCGGTCGACGGCAGTGAGCTGATCCGCTTCGAGGACGTGACCAAGCGGTTCGGGTCGAACACGGTCCTGGACCGGCTGAACTTCTCCGTCGACTCCGGCAAGCACGTGACGCTGATCGGTCCCTCCGGGTCCGGCAAGACCACGATCCTGCGCATGCTGATGACGCTGACCAAGCCCGACGAGGGCACGGTCACCGTCGACGGCGCGAAGCTCTTCCCGGCGCCCGAGAAGCAGCTCCGCGAGGTCCGCAAGAAGATCGGGATGGTCTTCCAGCAGTTCAACCTGTTCCCGAACATGACGGTCCTGCGCAACATCACCGAGGCGCCCGTCACCGTGCTCGGCATGTCCAAGGACGAGGCGGAGGCACGCGCGCGTGAGCTGCTCGACCTGGTGGGGCTCGCGGACAAGGCCGGGGCCCGGCCGACCCAGTTGTCCGGCGGGCAGCAGCAGCGGGTGGCGATCGCGCGGGCCCTGGCGATGCGGCCGCGGGTGCTGCTGCTGGACGAGGTGACCTCGGCGCTCGACCCGGAGCTGGTCGCCGGCGTCCTCGACGTGCTGCGGGACATCGCCCGCACCACCGACATCACGATGCTCTGCGTGACCCACGAGATGAACTTCGCCCGGGACATCTCCGACCAGGTCCTGATGTTCGACTCGGGCCGGATCATCGAGTCGGGCCCGCCGGAGAAGATCTTCAGCGACCCGGCGCAGGACCGCACCCGGGAATTTCTGAGCGCGGTTCTCTGACCGCGATAAGTGAACAGCGTTCAATCTCCGAGGTCCCGGACCCGGGTCATGCCGTTGGCATGTGCCAGCGTGTCAGCGCCCCTGCTGAGAGGCCCCGGTCCGGGGCCGGAATCTCGTCAACAGCCGCTCACTACAAGCCTTTTGCCGGTTATCGTGGAAGGGATCGCTGTCTGGATTACGGCCCAGTAGTAGTGCGACCGAGCGAGCGCAGGGGGAACACCGTGGCGCTGAAGCACGAGCCGACCGCGCCGTACCACTCGGCCCAGGACGCGCTGCGCGTCCTGGAGACCGTGGCACGGCACACCGCCGGAGTCACCGACGTCGAACTCGCCCGCACCACCGGCCTCGGCCCGGAGCGACTGACCGCGCTCCTGAGGATGCTGCGCCGCGAGGGGTACGTCGAGCAGGTCGCCGACGGCGCGTACGTGACGGGGGACGCCCTGACCAGGCTGACCTCCGCGCACGACCGCGACGAGGCCCTGCGCGACAAGCTCCAGCGCACCCTCGACGCACTGCGCGACTCGATCGGCGCGGCCGTCTACATCAGCCGGTACGTCGACGGCGAGGTCACCATCGCCCAGTACGCCGACGGTCCCGCGACCCCGGCGGTCAACGAGTGGGTGGACTTCCGCTCCTCCGCGCACGCGACGGCGCTGGGCAAGAGCCTGCTCAGCCAGCTCGACCACAACGGCCGCCGCGACCACCTCTCCCGGCACCGCATGACCCGTCTCACCTCGCGCACCATCACCAACGACAAGCTGCTGCTCTCCCGCCTGGAGGCCCAGCCGCCGACCGTCCCCCACCTCGATCTCCAGGAGTACGCGGTGGGCACGGTGTGCGCGGCGGTGCCGATCACCGCGGGGTCCTCGGTGGGATGCCTCGCGCTGTCCCTGCCGGTCGACCAGGCGCATCGGCTGCGCCAGGCGACGGACCGGTTGAACCGGAGCGCGGCGCCGGTTCTTCTGTCACTGGCGATCTAGGAGCGGTGCGGGCGCTCGCCCGTGGTCAGAAGCACCCCTTCCGACCGGGTAGTATTTTCTCTGTCGCCAGCCGCCGAAGGCGGAGGGCGAGAGTCATGCGCCGCTAGCTCAGTTGGTTAGAGCAGCTGACTCTTAATCAGCGGGTCCGGGGTTCGAGTCCCTGGCGGCGCACCGGTGAAGGGCCTTTCGTGGGAGCGAAGGGCCCTTCGGCGTTTTCCCAGGTGCCGTGAGGTCGGCTGGGGGTCTGGGGGTCATCCCCGAGAGGCCCTTCGGCGTTTCCCGAGGTCAGTCTCCGGTATGTCTTCCGGCCCGGTGGCCGCCACCACACCGGGTCCGTGCAGTGCAGGCCCTCCTTCCTGAGCCGTGCCCGCTGGACCTTGTGCGTCGCGGTGACCGGCATCCGGTCCACCACCCGTACGAACCTGGGCGCCATCTTCGTGCCGAGGTCGGGCTGGGCCGCCAGGAAGGCCGCGAAGGCGACCGGGTCGAAGGTCCCCGCGATCGTCGCCATCACCTGGTCCCCGGTCACCGGATCCGGCACCGCGTACACGGCGACGGCCACCGCCCCCTCGTAGCGCGCGAGGATGTTCTCGATCATCGCGGCGGCCAGGTTCTCGCCGTCGACGCGGATCCTGTCGTCGGTGCGGCCGGCGAAGTAGAGGTGGTCGTCGCGGTCGCGGTAGAAGAGGTCACCGGTCCAGTACCAGCCTCCGCGGCGCCGCTCCGCCTCCGCCCCGGGGTTGCGCCAGTACCCCTCGAAGGGGTTCGGGCCGGTGTTGACCAGCTCCCCTATCGCCTCGTCCCCGTTCAGCAGCCGCCCGGCCGCGTCGAAGCGCGCGGGCGGACACTCCTCGCCCGTGTCCTGGTGCAGTACGACGAGCCCCGGCCCCGCCCGCCCCACCGCGCCCGCCGGAGTCCCCGGCGCCCACTGGATCGCCGCGCCGCCCTCGGAGGACCCGTACCCCTCGACCAGCCGCACCCCGAACCGCCGCTCGAAGGCCGCCGCGTGCACGGCCCCCGCCTCGGTGCCGAAGCCGAGCCGCAGCGGGTTGTCCCGGTCGTCCGCGCGTTCCTCGGTGGCCAGCACGTACTGGATCGCCCGGCCGACATAGGTGAAGTACGTCGCCCCGTACGCGCGCACGTCCGCCAGGAACCCCGTGGCCGAGAACCGCCGCCTGAGCGCGACGCCCGCCCCGGTCGCGAGCGCGGGCGCCCAGTCGGCGATCACCGCGTTGCCGTGGAACATCGGCATGCAGACGTAGTGCACCCCGTCCGGCCCGAGCCGGAACTGGTCGGCCAGGGAACGCCCGGCGGCGGCCAGCCGGCCCTGGGAGCAGAGCGCGGCCTTGGGGGCGCCGGTCGAGCCGGAGGTGAAGCAGAGGAGCAGCCGGTCCCCGGGCACCGCGCGGGAGGCGTCCGGTTCGGCGCCGGCGTAGGGCGCGAGGAGGGTGTCGTACTCCTCGGTGCCAGTCACCAGCAGGCGGACGCCGGGGAGGTCGAGCCCCCGCAGCAACGGCAGGCGGGACGGCTCGGTGATCAGCAGGCGGCACTCGGTGTGCAGGATGTCGCGGGCCAGTTCGGGACCCCGGCGGGTGGGGTTGACGCCGGCGACCGCGGTACGGGCGAGGGCGGCGGCGCCCAGCCACAGCGGGTACTCGGGGGTGTTGTCGAGCAGCACCCCGATATGGCACCCGGCGCCCGGCAGCAGGTCGGTGAGCAGGGCCGCCCGGGCCGCGGCGCCCGCCGCCACCTCGTGGTGGGTGAACTCCCGCCCCTCGAACCACAGTCCGGGCCGGTGGTCGCCCCACCGGCCGGCGACGAGCTCCGCGACCGTACGCCTCCTGGAGTCCATGGGCGCGTACGGTAGTTGACGGTCCGTCAGATGTGGAGGGCTAGGACAACGCGAAGGCGGCCATGAGGCCGGCGCAGAACAGGACGGCCACTCCGGCGAAGACCACCACCGCGAAGGCGGCGCAGCCGTGACCGCCGCCGCCCGGGCGGGCCGTGGCCACGACGCGGGCACCCTCGGCGTAGTGCACGGTGACGACGTCGCCCTCCAGCACGGTGCCCGGGCCGCCCTCCTCCTCGAAGCGGACGATCCGCCCGTCGCGGGCTCTGAACTCGTACACATGGCGCAGGCTCGTGCGCACCCGGCTGTCGCCGCCGCCGTGCGCCACGGCGTACACCCGCAGGCACCGCCCCTCGGCGGTGAGCCCGCTCGTCCAGGCGCTGCGCATCCGCAGCCAGCGCCGCACCGCGAGGTACGCGCCGGACAGGACCACCGCCATGATCAGGACCGGAATGACGTAGAAGAAGGCACTCATGGCAGATCCCCCGAGGTCAGGCACCGATCACGGGATCGCGTGACCGTGTGGGGGAACCTACCCCGGGGGACGCCTGGACTGTCTCAAGCGATGCTCAGAACGTGACGTCCGAGCAGGCGTAGAACGCGTTCGCCGTGTCGGCGATCGTCCATACCGCGACGATCACATGCCGTCCGCTGAGCCCGGACGGCAGGGTGCCGCTGTGCGAGAGGGTGGAAGGGGGTCGCTGGCCGTTGTAGGGGACGGTCAGGAACGGGGTGAGGTTGAGGTCGGAGCGGGCCAGGTTGTGGTTCTGGTTCCAGCCCGGCTTGGTGACGTAGTACTTGAAGTCGGTCGTGGCGTGCATGGCGGTGAACTGCCAGCGGAACGTGTAGCTCTGCCCGCCCGTCACCTTCGTCGCCGGCCATGCGGCGCCCGACGGTGTTTTCGGCGCACTGAGCTGGCTGAACTGGCTCAGGCCGGCGTTGCATATCTGCCCGTCGGCGGGACCGGAGGCCGGGAAGCCCTTCGGGCCCTCGACGCTCTGCGGCTCCCACTGGATCGAGCCGCAGTTCGCCACCGTGCCGTTCTGGCAGAGCTTCTGCCTGCTGATGGGGAGGTCGGTGTAGCCGTGGCCGCTGGCGCCGCCGGAGGAGAGCACGAGGGCTCCGGTGGTGGCGAGGCCCATCACCGCGGCGTACCACTTGGTCTTTTTGCGCATGCTGCCGCTCCTGGAGAACGTGGGGGAGGTTCAGTGAGCTTGCAGGTCTAGACCAAGTCCCAGATTATTACTGACTGTTGAACATGTCCATACCAACTACGCCCCTTGTTCTCCGCGCCCGGCGCAGAACGCCACCGTCAAGTCCTTCACCAGCGCCTTGCGTTCGTAGTCGTCGAGCTCCACCAGGCCCCGCATGGTCAGCCGGGTCACCGTGTCCTCCACCGAGTCCACCACCGAGGTCAGCATGGTGGCCCGCTGCTGGGCGTCCAGCGCGGCGATCCGGCGGCGGTGCATCGCGGCGGCGACCTCGGGGGCGTACTCCACGCGCAACGGCTGCACCGAGAACACCTCGACACCGACGGGCGCGGTCTCCGCGGCCACCAGCCGGGTCAGCGCCTCCCCCGCCGTGTCGGCCGAGCCCCGGCCGGACCCCGGCGCCTCCACCGGCACCCGGGCGAGCGCGGCCTCGACGCACTCGCGCAGATACGTCTCGTGGTCGTCGACGCCGAGCGTGGCCCGCGCGGTGTCCCGCACCCGCCACACCACCAGCACCACCACCCGCAGCGCGACCCCGCTCGCGTCGGCGGCCGCCATCGGCTCGCCGCGCCAGTGCCGCAGCCGTACGTCGACCCGGCGGCGCAGCAGCAGCGGGTTGACCCACATCAGACCGGTGCGCCGGACGGTCCCCCGGTAGCGGCCGAACAGACCGAGCACCCAGGCCCGTCCGGTCCGGCCGCGGGCCAGTCCCCCGAAGCCGAACAGACCGAGGGCACCGGCTCCGGCGTACGCCCCCCACTGCGCCGGCCCCAGGGCCGCGCCCGCGAACGCCGGGACCCGCAGCGCCTCCAGGGCGAGCCGCGGCAGTACGCCGGCCCACCACGAGGTGACCGCGCAGCCGGCCAGTCCGCAGGCGCCGGCGAGGACGCCCAGCGAGCCCGGCAGCACCCGCGCGGGGCGCTCAGCCAGCCCGGGGTCGACGTCGGGGGCGGGCCGCGGGGCGACCCGGTCGGGCCTGCGCAGCCGGGGCTGTTCGCCGGTGCCCTGCCGGCGGGCCACCACCGCGGGCTTCAGCGGCACCGACACCGGGTCCGGGTCGTCACGGAAGAGCAGATGGACCGGGATCTCGGTGGTCGCCTCGTTCTGGATGAGCCGGGCGGGGCGCGCGTGGCCCTCGGACTCCGGTGTGGATGAAGTGGTCGTACTCATGCGTGTCTCCAGCCTCCGCGCCAGATGTCACCACAGGTGGTTACGAGAAGAGCCGCCGCCAGGTCTCCGGACCCGGGTAGCCGTCCGCTGCGCCGCCCCGCCAGCCCTGGGCGCGCTGGAAGGCCTCGACGCCCCGCCGGTCCGGCTCGCCCCAGCGCGGACCCGGCCCGGTCGTGTAGTACTTGCCGAACCCTTTCTTCACGAGCTGTCTGCCGAGCCGGGTGACGTACTCGTTGTTCGCGCCGGGCCGGAACATCGCGCGCCCCGGGTAGCCGGGCACGCCGTGCGAGGAGGGCACCGACGGGCCGGCCGCCCCCGTCTGTCCGCCCGCCGCTCCGATGTCCTTGCCCCTGCCGGTCACCAGCAGCGTCCAGGTCTGCGCCCCGGGCAGACCGTCGGCGTCCCCGCCCCGCCAGCCCTGCGCCCGCTGGAACGCCTGGGTGGCCCTGCGGTCCGCGTCGGTCCAGCGGGGGCCCGGGCCGGAGGTGTAGTAGCGCCCGGCGCCGCGCTGCACGAGCATGCGGCCGAGCTGGGTGACGTACTTGTTGTTGGCCCCGGGACCGAAGTACGCGGGGCCCGGGAAGGGCGTCGCGTCCGGCGCCTCCGGCTTGCCGTTGTCCGGAACGGTCGTGCCGGGCTCGGCCGGGGCCGGTTCCGCCGAGGCACCCGCGAGCCCCTTGTACCGGTAGGCCACGTACCGGTCCGAGTTGCTCCAGTAGGCGTACGGGGTGGCCTGCTTGCGGGCGTACGGGCGGGTCTCCTCGTAGGCGAGGTAGTAGGTGTGCGTGTAGTCGGTCCAGCCGCCGAAGATGACGACGTGGGAGCCCTGCTCGGGGTTGGACGGGTTGTGGAAGAGCAGGATGTCGCCGGGCTGGAGGTCGTCCTTGGCGATCCTGATGCCGTACTGGGCGAGGCTGCCGGTCCATTCGTTGCCCGGCAGGTTCCAGGCCATGGACACGAAGCCCGAGCAGTCCTGCCGGTAGCCGTCGCCCCAGTAGGCGGACATGCTGTACGGCACCTTCGCGGCGACCCACTGCTTGGCCCGCCGGATGATGTCGGCCCGGGTGGTGGTCGGCGTCCTCGCGACCCCCGGCCTGCCGCCGGGGCCGTGCAGCGGGGCCTTGCGGCCCTGCGGTGTGTCGGGCTCGTCGACCGCGGGTCCGCCCGGCCGGGCCGGGGCGTGCGGGGCGGCGAAGGCGGGGGCCGCGTGGACCGCGCCGAGGGCGGTGGAGGCCGCGGCGGCGAGGATCACGGCCCGGGTGGTGGCGGGGTGACCGCCGGTCGAGCGGGGCAGGACGCGCCGCCAGTGGACGCATCCGGGGCAGTCGCAGTCGCTCGCGGGGTCGATCTCCTCGAACACCGGAGTCTCCATGCGACGCCCCTCACACTCCAGAAAGAAATGTCCGCAACTGTGCACATTCGTCAGTTTCTCAACTGTCGCCCGGACGCGCATGCTGACGGTCCGAATGATGTACGGCGATCCGGAGCACCCTTCCGCGTCGGGTAGAGTTGTGCAGGTCAGCAGGCGCCGCTAGCTCAGTTGGTTAGAGCAGCTGACTCTTAATCAGCGGGTCCGGGGTTCGAGTCCCTGGCGGCGCACCGACGATGACAGGCCTCCCACGCAAGCGGGGGGCCTGTCATGTTTGGACGAGTTGCTTCGGCGCGCCGGGGGCACCGGGTCCGGGCAGTGGCGGCTGGGGGTCCGGGGGTCGTCCCCCGGGAAGACGCAGCATCAGCGGGTCCGGGGTTCGAGTCCCTGGCGGCGCACCGACGAAGAAAGGCCCCTCGCCCAGCGGGGGGTCTTTCTGCATGCGGGGACCTGGCCCGGCGGGGGGCGTTTCCGCAGGGAGGGTTCTCGACCGGCGGGGGCCTTTCCGTAGGGAGGGGTCTCGACCGGCGAGGGGCCGTTCCGCACGGAGGGGGCTCGACCGGTCGCGGCCCTTCCATGCGGAGGGGCGTGAACCGGATCGGGGTGGTGGACGTACGGATGTCCGCAACGACTCCACAAGGCCCCCACAGGAGCCACAATGAACGCGTATGACCGGTAAACACCGTGTTTCGCATCTTGCGATCATGATGAGCACCGTAGAACCCTGGTTTTCAAGATGCTGCGTATACGCGGCAGTTGGGGGGCAAGGAGACGGTTGCCGGTGTTGCGGGGAAAGGGGGCCCCGCCGCTGAGGATGCCGGAGGGGGCGTCTGCAACCGGAAGGTCGCTGTTACCTGTCTAATGCTGTGAAGATTGTGGTGACTGCGGCCCACCACTGATACGTCTGTGAAGGTCGAGGGGGACCAGATCAGCCGTAAGGAAACGACAACACGCGGCCCCGTCCGCGTGTGGGGGGATGACTCATGACGTCGACGCCGACGGGCGCCCGGCAGAACTTCGACCCGTCCGACACCACACAGCTCAGGCTGCCATCGCATCGGACCGGCACACTGCGCCGGATAAAGAAGACGCTTCCGAAGTACGACTACGAGCACTACAGCAGACTGGCCGGTCCCCTCACACAGCCCGACCCGAACCGGCCCTACAAGGTGCAGTACCGCTCGCTGATCTCGCAGGAGCCGCACCGCATCAGAGTCGCCCTGATGCTCGCCGCGGCCCCACTGCTCTCACTGGTCCTGCTGGCCTGGCTGCTCCAGCCCGAGCACTGGACCGAGCGCGACTACCCGGCCTTCTCGTGGCTGCCGGCGCTGGACATCGTGATGCTCGTCTCGATCGGCCTGATCGAGTTCTTCCGCTGCATGAACGTCCTGTCCAACGCGCACGCCACCCTGGTCGCCTGCGACCCGGTCCCGGTGGTGCCCGAGACCGGCACCAGAGTGGCCTTCCTCACCTCCTTCGTGCCCGGCAAGGAGCCGTTGGAGATGGTGACGAAGACCCTGGAAGCCGCGGTCAGGATCCGCCACCGCGGCCTCATGCACGTCTGGCTCCTCGACGAGGGCGACGACCCGGCGGTCAAGGAGGTCTGCGCCCGCCTCGGCGTGCACCACTTCTCCCGCAAGGGCGTCGAGAAGTGGAACCAGCCCAAGGGCCCGCACCGCGCCAAGACCAAGCACGGCAACTACAACGCCTGGCTGGACGCGCACGGCGACCAGTACGACTTCTTCGCCTCCGTGGACACCGACCACGTGCCGCTGCCCAACTACCTGGAGCGGATGCTCGGCTTCTTCCGCGACCCGGACATCGGCTTCGTGATCGGCCCGCAGGTCTACGGCAACTACGACAACTTCGTCACCAAGGCCGCCGAGTCCCAGCAGTTCCTCTTCCACGCGCTCATCCAGCGCGCCGGCAACAAGTACGGCGCCCCGATGTTCGTGGGCACCTCGAACGCCGTACGGATCAAGGCGCTGAAGCAGATCGGCGGCCTGTACGACTCGATCACCGAGGACATGGCGACCGGTTTCGAGATCCACCGCCACAAGAACCCGGCCACGGGGCGGAAATGGCGCTCGGTCTACACGCCGGACGTTCTCGCCGTCGGCGAGGGGCCCAGCGCCTGGACCGACTTCTTCACCCAGCAGATGCGCTGGTCGCGCGGCACGTACGAGACGATCCTCAAGCAGTACTGGAAGGGCTGGTACTCGCTGCCGCCGAGCAAGCTCTTCAACTACACGATGATGATCATCTTCTACCCGATGTCCGCCCTCAACTGGATCCTCGCGGCCCTCAGTTGCGCGCTGTTCCTGGGCCTGGGCGCCTCGGGCGTGAACATCGACCCGACCGTGTGGCTGATGCTCTACGGCAACGCCTCCGCACTCCAGATCGGCCTGTACATCTGGAACCGCCGGCACAACGTCTCCCCGCACGAGCCCGAGGGCTCCGGCGGGGTCGCGGGCATGGTGATGTCGGCGCTCTCCGCCCCGCTGTACGCGAAGGCGCTGGTCGACTCGATGCTGCGGCGCAAGAGCAAGTTCGTGGTGACGCCCAAGGGCGACTCGGCCAGCCCCGACCGGTGGTTCGGCACCTTCCGCTACCACTGGTACTTCATCGCCATCTTCGGCGGCTCGATCGGCGCCGGCATCACCCTGGGGCACTCGCACCCCGCGATGATCATCTGGGCGACCTTCGCCATGCTGATCACCGCGACCCCGATCCTCACCTGGCGGCACATGCTGCGCCAGGCGAGGAAGAAGCCCGCCGCACCCGCCGAGGCACCCCAGGCACCGGTCGTCCCGGCACAGGTGCCGGCTCAGGTCGCGGCGCAGTACCAGCCGCAGCCGCTGCCCGTCCAGCACCCGCCGGCGCAGCACGCCCCGGCCCACCGGCCGACCTGGGCCGCCGCCCCGCAGCCGGGCTCCGGGGGCCCCGCGGACGACGGGGGCAATGACCAGACCATGCAGATCGCCCTTGGTGGACTTGGGGGACGTAAGGAATGAACGACCGTGCAGGCCGCCGCCGCGCCCGTCGACTCGCGATCGGTACGGCGGTGGTGCTCGCGCTGGCCGGGATGAACGGCCCGTGGCTGTACCGCTTCGGGACGGAGAAATACCACCAGTACCAAATCAACAAGCCCGAGTACAAAGCCGAGAACGGCAAGTGGGAGATCGTCGACTTCCCCGAGAAGTACCGGCAGAACACCATCCACGCGGCGCTGCTGCGCACCGGGAAGGTGCTGCTGGTGGCGGGGTCGGGCAACAACCAGGACAACTTCGACGCGAAGAGGTTCGACACCCGGATCTGGGACCCGGTCAAGGGCACGATCAAGAAGGTGCCGACGCCCAGCGACCTGTTCTGCACCGGGCACACGCAGCTCGCCAACGGCAATCTGCTGATCGCCGGCGGCACCAAGCGGTACGAGAAGCTCAAGGGTGACGTCACCAAGGCCGGCGGCCTGATGATCGTGCACAACGAGAACCCGGACCGGCCGATCACCCTGCCCGCGGGCACCAAGTTCACCGGCAAGGAGAACGGCAGGACCTTCGTGTCCAAGGACCCGGTCGTCGTGGAGCGGGCCACGAAGGTCTTCGACAAGGCGACGGGGAAGTTCCTGCGCAACGACCCCGGGCTCGGGCGCATCTACGTCGAGGCGCAGAAGAGCGGCCGGAAGTACGAGACCGGCACCCAGGACAACTACCGGATCCAGGGGCTCACCGGGACGGACGCGCGCAACACCTACGGGATCGCGCAGAAGCTCGCGCTCGACAAGAAGGACTTCCAGGGGATCCGGGACGCCTTCGAGTTCGACCCGGTCGCCGAGAAGTACATCAAGGTCGACCCGATGAAGGAGGCCCGCTGGTACCCGACGCTCACCACCCTGAGCGACGGGAAGATCCTGAGCGTCTCCGGGCTCGACGACATCGGGCAGCTCGTCCCGGGCAAGAACGAGGTGTTCGACCCGAGGACCAGGAAGTGGACGTACCTCTCGAAGGTCCGTCAGTTCCCGACCTACCCCGCGCTGTTCCTGATGCAGAACGGCAAGGTCTTCTACTCGGGGTCGAACGCGGGCTACGGACCGGACAACGTGGGGCGCGACCCGGGCGTCTGGGATGTGGACAGCAACAAGTTCACGAAGATCCCGGGGCTCAGCGACGCCGACGAGATGGAGACCTCCGGGACCGTGCTGCTGCCTCCGGCGCAGGACGAGAAGTTCATGGTGATCGGGGGCGGCGGGGTCGGCGAGTCCGCGCAGTCCAGCAACCGGACGCGGATCGTGGACATGAAGGCGGACAGCCCGAAGTTCGTCGACGGGCCGACCCTGGAGAAGGGGACGCGGTACCCGCAGGCGTCGATCCTTCCCGACGACTCGGTGCTGGTGTCCGGAGGGTCGGAGGACTACCGCGGACGCGGTGACTCCAACATCCTCCAGGCCCGGCTGTACCACCCGGACACCAACACGTTCGAGTCGGTGGCCGATCCCCTGGTGGGCCGCAACTACCACTCGGGGTCGCTGCTGCTGCCGGACGGGCGGGTGATGTTCTTCGGGTCGGACTCGCTGTACGGGGACAAGGCCAACACGAAGCCGGGGGTCTTCGAGCAGCGGATCGAGATCTACACGCCGCCGTACCTGTACCGGGACTCACGTCCTTCGCTCTCCGGGGGCCCGCAGACGATCGCCCGGGGTGCTTCCGGGACGTTCTCCTCTCCGCAGGCTTCCGTGATCAAGAAGGTGCGGTTGATCCGGCCCAGTGCGTCGACTCATGTGACCGATGTGGACCAGCGGTCCGTCGAGCTGAAGTACACGGTCTCCGGGGACAAGGTGAAGGTGACCGTGCCGGAGAACAAGAACCTGGTGCAGTCGGGGTGGTACATGCTGTTCGTCGACGACGACCAGGGGACACCGTCGAAGGCTCAGTGGGTTCGAGTTCCCTAGCGCTGAAATGCTCCCGCACCTGTGCTTTTCGGGTGCGGGAGCATCGCGGCTTGTCGCGCCCCTAACTGCTTGAAGCCCGGGCCAGTTTCAGGGCGTAGTCGGACCACCACTGGCCCGCCTTCGGGCCGCCCTTGCACTCGCCGTCCGACTCTCCCGGGCGCTTGACCCACAGGTACGCGTCGACCAACGGGTCCGCCGTCTTTATGGTCGGCGTCTCCCCCAGGGCCCTGCCCGGCGGGTTGCACCAGCGCTCGTTCTCGTCACCGTCCTGGTACGGGCCGTTGCCGTTGCGGCTGGTGTCGATGACGAAGTGCTTGTTGCCGACCTTGGCGGAGAGCTGCTTGCCGTAGGCGATGGAGTCCTCGGTGGAGTAGAAGTTGGAGACGTTCACCGAGAAGCCGTCGGCCTTGGCGATGCCGGCCCATCGCAGGGGCTCGAAGATCTGGTCGGGGTGGCCCCAGCCGGCGTTGCCCGCGTCCAGGTAGACCTTGGTGTTCTTGAGCGACTTGAGCTTCTCGACGGCGCCGGTGAGCAGGTCGTAGCGCTCCTCGTGGAACTCCTCCTCGGTGCAGCCGTCGACCAGGTGCAGGATGGCGTCCGGTTCGAGGATCACGGTCGCCGACCGGTCGCCGATGCCCGCGGCCACGCCGTCGATCCAGGTCCGGTAGGCGTTGCCGTCGGCGGCGCCGCCCTGGGAGTACTGGCCGCAGTCGCGGTGCGGGATGTTGTAGAGGACGAGGAGGGCCGTACGGCCGGCCTTGTCCGCGGCCTCGGTGAAGCCGCGCGCCTCCTGCTCCGGGTTCTCCGGGCCGATCCACTCGCCGGTCGGCTGCTGGGCGATCTTGCGGATCTGCTCGGCCTCGTCGTCCTTGCCGCTCTTCAGGTACGCGGCGACCTGTTCGGCCGCGTTGCCGTCCGGGTTGACCCAGAACGGGTCGGCCTCCTTGGGCTGCTGGGTGATCCCCGCTGCGGCCTTGTCGCCGCCGTCCCCCTTGTTCGGATCGTCGGGCGTCGAACACGCGGCGAGCAGCAGTGCCGCCCCCAGCACCGCCGCCGAAGCCCGTGCGCGGGCCGCCCTCCTGGCCCCCCTGCTGACGTACATCCAATTCCCCCCTGGGTGCACCGTGGCAAGTCTCAATCGTGACACACCGGTCGCGCCGCCCACGAGCTCGCCCGAGCCTTGTCCAGGAGCTGTTACAGCCCCGAAGGTCGGGGTAGGTGCGCGCCGTACGGGGGCGCTCGTCGATGAAGGGGAGTGCTCAGCGATGCGGTACGCCACCAGGGAGATCCGGCTGGCCTCGGCACTGGTGGAGGCGGCCGACACCCTCGTCGACGGCTTCGAGGCGACCCGGTACTTACAACGGGTCTCCGACCACTGCGTGGAGCTCCTCCACGCGCGGGCGGCCGGGGTGATGCTCGTCGACGGCGGCCGGTCGGTGTCGCTGGCCGCCAGCAGCCGGCACGAGCGGGTGGCGCTGGACCTGCTGGAGGCGCAGCACGGCGGCGGCCCCTGTCTGGACAGCTACGGCTCGGGCCGACCCGTGCCGCCCGTCTCCATACGGGTCGCCCACGCGGACGCCCGCTGGCCCGACTTCACCGAACGGGCCCTCAGCCACGACATCGTGACCACGTTCGCGGTGCCGCTGCGCCGCCGCGAGCACCTGCTGGGCGCCCTCAACGTGTTCGTGCCCACGCTGCCCGACCCCGCCCCGGCCGACGACATCACCACGGAGCTCCAGGTCGCCCAGGCCCTCGCCGACGCCGCCGCCCTCGGTCTGCGGAACCGTCACACCTACGCCCGGTACCGCACCCTGTCCGGGCAGTTGCAGGAAGCCCTGTCCAGCAGGGTCCGCATCGAGCAGGCCAAGGGGATGCTCGCCGAGCGCTGGAGCGTCCCCGCCGACCGGGCGTTCATGGCGCTGAGGCAGTACGCCCGACGCCACCGGCTGCCCCTGGACCAGGTGGCGAGCGCGGTCATCGAGGGTGTCGGGGACGACGCCGGACTGCGCCGGCAGCTCGGCGGCAGCGCTGACGGACCCGTGTAGAACCGAGGGCCACCAGCGGGTGTGACGGAGAGCCACGAGCAGGGGACTTGGGGTCAGTCGGCCCCTAGGCCCAAGCGCTCATCCGTTCTAGAGTCTTCTCATACGTATACGGCCCCAGCCCCTGGCCGAGTCATCACCACCGTGCCTCCAGGCCTCCCGCGCCGTCGCCGGGTTACTCCCGCAGCCCGAGCGTGCGCGGTCGAGGACCAGCCCGGTCGGCGGCTTCGGGGGGAGCGGGTCGCCGACCGGGCCAGGTGGTGCTCCGGGAGTCCTACAGGCCCGTGCCCGTCAGATACGCCGAGACGACCACGTTGGCCGTGTAGCTGCGGCTCGCCCGGTCGAAGGTGCCACCGCAGGTGACCAGGCGCAGTTCGGCGCGGCCCGGCTCGCGGGGGCCGTAGGCCTGGCGGGCGTCGAAGTTCTCGCGGCTGAGGGTCCGCACGTCGTCGACGGTGAACTCGGCGACCCTGGCGTCGTCGCGGATCACCCGGATCGTCCCGCCCGGCCGGAGCGAGCTGATCCGGAAGAACACGGCGGGCCGGGTGTCGGTGTCGAGGTGTCCCACCATCAGCGCGGTCCCGGCGGCCCCGGGCCGCGCGCCGGCCGCGTACCAGCCGACGACGCCGGGCTGGTCGAAGGGCGGCGGGTCGAGGGCGCCCCGGGCGTCCAGGCCCCGGGCCACCACCGGCGCCTGCACGCCGAGCTCCGGGATGTCCAGGCGCTGCGGCCGGGCTCCCGCCAACGGCCGCACGGCGGGCGGCAGTTCGACCGCACCGGGCGGGCGCCCGACCGCGGCCACGTCACCGGCGGCCGGCGCCGACGGGCCGTGCCGTACGTCGGTGACCTCGCGGCCCCACAGCCACAGCCCGAGCAGCAGGACCGCCCAGGTCACGCCGGTCAGCAGCCGTGCGGTCCCGGAGGGGCGGCCGTGCGGGGCGCGGTCGCCCTCCCGGTCGGAGAAACGGTGGGACATCGCCGCTCAGTCCGCCTCGCGGCTCCGGCGGCTGCGGCGCAGCACGACGGCCACCGCCGCGACCCCGGCGAGCACCAGACCCGTCACCGCGTGCCCGGTGCCGGGTCCGGCGGCGTGCGGTTCCATGGCGGACAGATGGGTGGCGGTCCAGCCGCCGCCCGCGTCGACGGGGGCGGCGGGGGACGCCGGGGTGCTGCCACCGGTCGCCGACGCGACGGTGATCCTGCCCCGCACCTCGGAGTCGGCGCAGGTGATCCGCACCTCGTAGGGTCCGGGCTCGATCGAGGAGCGGACGCGGGTCTCGCCGGCGAGGCTGCCGTCCGTGCCCGTCAGCCGGGCGTCCGCGACGAACGCGGCCGAGGCGGCGGTGGCCGTCTTCCCGGCGCAGCCGGTCACCCGCAGCGCGAGGTCGGTACCGGCGGCGGGGATCGACGGGGTCACCGAGACGCTGCCGCCGTCCCCCGCCTGCGCGGGCGGGGCGAGGGCGACGACAGCCAGGGCGGCGGTACAGAGCGTGAGGCGTAGTGAACCCATCGTGAACCTCCAGATATGTGGAGGGTCTCCCGGGACCTGCCGGCCCGCATCCCGAGGGGGCGCCGCGTTGCTCCGTTCGGGTCGGCCTCAGATCCGGTCGACGAGGTCCGCGATGGAGTCCACGACCTTGGAGGGCCGGTACGGGAAGTCCTCGACCTGCTCGGGCCGGGTCAGGCCGGTGAGCACCAGGAAGGTCTGCATGCCTGCCTCCATGCCGGCCAGGACGTCGGTGTCCATGCGGTCGCCGATCATGGCGCTGGTCTCGGAGTGCGCCCCGATGGTGTTCAGGCCGGTGCGCATCATCAGCGGGTTGGGCTTGCCCGCGAAGTACGGCTGCTTGCCGGTCGCCTTGGTGATCAGGGCGGCGACGGCACCGGTGGCCGGTAGCGCGCCCTCGGCGGAGGGGCCGGTCTCGTCGGGGTTGGTGCAGATGAAACGGGCGCCGTCGTTGATGAGGCGGACCGCCTTGGTCATGGCCTCGAAGGAGTAGGTGCGGGTCTCGCCGAGGACGACGTAGTCGGGCTCGTGGTCGGTGAGGATGTAGCCGATGTCGTGCAGGGCGGTGGTCAGACCGGCCTCGCCGATGACGTACGCCGTCCCCTCGGGCCGCTGGTCGTCCAGGAACTGCGCGGTGGCCAGGGCGGAGGTCCAGATGTTCTCGATCGGGACGTCCAGGCCCATGCGGCGCAGACGGGCGTGCAGGTCACGCGGGGTGTAGATGGAGTTGTTGGTCAGCACCAGGAAGGGCTTGCCGGACTCGCGGAGCTTCTTGAGGAAGGCGTCGGCGCCGGGGATCGGAACGCCCTCGTGGATGAGTACACCGTCCATGTCGGTGAGCCACGAATCGATGGGCTTGCGGTCTGCCATGTGCGGGATCTCCTGCCGTACGCGTGTACGCCTTGCTGCGTCGGCCCCAGCCTAGACAGTGGCCGGATCTTGGGGGAACGGCCGGTCGGGGACGGGTCCCTGAAGGTCCGGGGTCAGCGGCGGCCCCGCGCCCGCAGGATCGCACCCGCCGTGACCAGGAGGAGGGCGGCGGTCCCGAGGACGGCGGCGGCCACGGCGGGGCCGGTGCTGGCCAGTTCCTCGGCCGCGTCCGTGAAGGGGAGGCCCTCGGGGGTGGGGGTGGGGTCGTGCGGCGCGGAGCCGATGCCGAAACGGTAGTCGTCGGACTGCCCCACCCAGTCGCCGTCCGCCCCGTGCCGCTGGACCACGGCCGCGTTGGCGGTGACCTCGTTCGGTACGGCGTCCTCGCTGACCGCGAGCCGCACCTTCACGGTGAGCGTCCTGCCCGGCCCCACGGTGAGCCCGGGGCCCTCGAACGCCCCCACGAGCTCGTCCTCGTCGGTGCTCTCGAACCGCACGGCGCGCCTGCGGTGGCCGTCCTGGAACTCCAGCCGGACCTGCGAGGGCTTCAGCGCGTGCCGCTCGTCGACCAGCACGACGACCGGGTGGATCCCCGCACAGGTGTCCCGGGTCGTGTTGACGAGATCCAGATACCAGACCCCGAACTCCCCGCCCTCGTAGACCTCGGGCCCCCCACGAATCCGCGTCGCGAGGGGGAAGGAGCGGCCTACGGGGGCACAGGAGGGGTCGGTGAGGGCCGCGGGGGTGGCCGCCGCCCCGGAACTCAGGGAGGCAGCGGCTGCTGTGGGGGGCGCGGGCAACAGGGCGGGGGCGGGGAGGGGGGCGGCAGCGGCGGGGGCGGGGAGGGGGGCGGCAGCGGCGGGGGCGGGGAGCGGGCCGGCAGCGGCGGGGTACTTGGCCGGGGCCTGGCCGGCGGCAGCGGGCAGCGCGACCGGGGCCAGGCCTGCGGCCGCGGGCAACCGGGCCGGAGCCAGGCCTGCGGCCGCGGGAGCAGCGGGCAACAAGACCGGTGCCTGGTGGACAGCCGCGGGCAACCGGACCGGAGCCAGGGCGACCGCCGCTGGCAACCGGGCCGGAGCCTGGCCAGCAGCCGCGGGGGGAGCGAGCAGCGCGGCCCGCGCCGGAGCCGCTGCTGGCGCCACGGGCAACAGAGCAGGAGCCAGGGCGACCGCCGCCGGCAACCGGGCCGGGGCCGGGGCTGCTGTCGCGGGGGGCGCGGGCAACAGGGCGGCTGCTGTCGCGAGGCCGAGGAGGGTGGGCTTGTATCCGTGCACATACCGTCGCATGAACACATGACCATGCCGGGCGACCGCGGCCGGCGAGGGATGCCGCTCCGTACGGCCGGGGAAGTCCCCTCGATCAGCGGACGCCGAGGGCGTTCACGCGTCGGATCGGCCGAAGAGCGGGGCCAGTACGAGCTGTGCCGCGCCCTCGGCGACCTCACCGGTCGCGACGCGGACGGGGACCGGGTCCTCGCCGGTGCGCCGGGTGCGCTCGTCGAGGACGGCCGCGACACCTCGTAGGAAAGGCTCCGGCGCGGTGGTGACCGTACGGCCGCCCAGCAGGACCAGGTCGATGTCGAGGAGCGCGACGAGGTTGCCGGCCGCGATGCCGAGGACCCGGGCCGCCTCGGCGAGGTCGCCGCGGGCCACCGCCGCCAGGCACAGCGCCTCCACGCAGCCCCGGTCGCCGCAGCCGCAGGGCGGTCCGTCGAGCTGGACGACCTGGTGGCCGAACTCCCCGGCCCCGGTCCGCGCGCCCCGGTGCACGGCCCCGCCGATGACGAGCCCGGCGCCCAGCCCCGTACCGAGGTGCAGGTACGCGAACGACCCCCGCTCCCCCGCGACCGCGAGCCCCAGCGCGGCCGCGTTGGTGTCCTTGTCGACCACGACGGGCACCCCGAGCCGTCGCGCGAGGGCGTCCCGCAGGGGGAAGCCGTCCCACTCGGGGAAGCCGGTGACGCGGTGCAGCACGCCGCTGGTGTGGTCGAGGGGCCCCGGGAGGGCGACGCCCACGCCGAGGAGGGAGGGGAGGGAGGGGAGCGAGCCGACAGGGGTGGGTGAGGTGATGCTCTCGGCGCCGGGGCCGGGGCGCGCCTCCGTCACCAGCCCTTCCACCTCCCCCGCGACCGCCGAGACGACGGCATCCGCCCCCGCCCCCAGGTCCAGCGCGGCACGCCGCTCCCGGACCACCGCCCCCGCGAGATCCACCAGCACCGCCCGCAGCGCGTCCCGGTCCAGGTGGAGGCCCACCGCGTGCCCCGCTCCCGGTACCAGCCGCAGGACGGTACGCGGTTTGCCGCCCGTCGACGCCCGGTGCCCCGCCTCCACCGCGAGGCCGGCCCCCCGCAGCCGCGCGGTGATCTTGCTGACGGCCTGCGGGGTCAGCCCGGTCCGCTCCGCGAGTTCCAGCCGGCTGATCCCCCCGGCGCCCGCGCCCCGCAGCAGGTCGAGCACGAGCGCGGTGTTGTGGCTGCGCAGGGCCGGGAGGTTGACTCCGCCGTTCGTCCTGTTCACACCGGCCATTCTCCGGCACGCTTGCACTTTGGCAACACCGTTGCGAAAGTGGAGGGCATGACTGCTGCTGACCTCCGCGTGGGCCTCGTCGGCTACGGCCTCGCGGGCTCCGTCTTCCACGCCCCGCTGATCGCCGCCACCGAGGGCCTCACCCTCGACACGGTGGTCACCTCGAACCCCGAGCGGCAGGAACAGGCCCGCGCCGAGTTCCCGGACGTCCGTACGGTCGCCGACGCCGACGAGCTGCTCGCCCGCGCCGCCGACCTGGACCTCGTCGTCATCGCGTCCCCCAACAAGACGCACGTCCCGCTCGCCACCGCCGCCCTGGACGCCGGCCTCCCGGTCGTGGTCGACAAGCCGATCGCCGGCACGGCCGCCGAGGCCCGTGCGCTCGCCGCCCGCGCCGAGGAGCGCGGCCTGCTCCTGTCGGTCTTCCAGAACCGCCGCTGGGACAACGACTTCCTGACCCTGCGCCGACTCCTCGACGAGGGCGAACTGGGCGACGTATGGCGCTTCGAGTCCCGTTTCGAGCGGTGGCGGCCGCAGCCCAAGGGCGGCTGGCGGGAGTCCGGCGACCCCACAGAGATCGGAGGTCTCCTGTACGACCTCGGTAGCCACGTCGTCGACCAGGCCCTGACGCTCTTCGGTCCCGCCGCCTCCGTGTACGCCGAGGCGGACGTCCGCCGCCCGGGTGCAGAGATCGACGACGACACGTTCATCGCGATCACACACGCGAACGGCGTCCGCTCCCACCTGTACGTCTCCGCCACCACCGCCCAACTCGGCCCCCGCTTCCGGGTGCTGGGCTCCAAGGCGGGCTATGTGAAGTACGGCCTGGACCCGCAGGAGGCGGCACTGCGCGAGGGCGAGCGACCCGGTACGGCCGCCGACTGGGGCCGCGAGCCCGAGTCGCTGTGGGGCCGGCTGGGCGCGGGGGAGTCCCCCGTGACGGGCGGCGGCAGCCCCGTCCCCACCCTCCCCGGCGACTACCCCGCTTACTATGCGGCCGTGGCCAGGGCCCTTGCCGACGGCGGCACCAACCCGGTGACCGCGCTGGAGGCGGCCGCCGCCCTCGACGTACTGGAGGCGGCGCGCCGTTCGGCCCTCGACGGAGTGGCGGTGGAGCTGTGACGCACAACACCGAGCTGACCCCGAAGTTCCACCCGGAACTCACCCCGCCGCTGGAGGAGCTGGAGGCGCAGGAACGCCGTCTGGTCTTCCGGCAGTTCACCTACGAGGACGCGTGGGCGCTGGGCTCCCTGCTGGTCGGCATGGCCCGGGAGCGGCAGGCGCCGGTGGCCGTCGACATCCGCCGCGGCGGCCAGCAGCTCTTCCACGCGGCCCTGCCGGGTTCCACCCCGGACAACGACGCCTGGATCGAGCGCAAGCGCCGGGTCGTGGAGCGCTACGGCTCCGCGTCCTACCTGGTCGGGGCCCGGTTCCGCGCCAAGGGGAGCACCTTCGAGGAGTCCTCGCGCCTGGACCCGGACGTGTACGCGGCCCACGGCGGCTCCTTCCCGATCACGGTGGAGGGCGTGGGCGTCGTCGGCACGGTGACGGTCTCGGGTCTGCCACAGCTCCAGGACCACCGGTTCGTGGTCGAGGCGCTGGAGGAGTTCCTCGGCAAGGACCGTTAGCGGAACCGGAATTATCGCCGGGGCCTCCCGCGTTGGCACCTGCCATGAAGGAGACCATCGGAAGGCACGGCATCTGGAACGGCGGCGGTCTGCGCGCGGAGGACCCGTCCCGGCGAGGTGAACGCGCCGAGGCCGCCGCCGAGTTGGAGGAGCTCGGGTTCGGGGCGATCTGGCTGGGCGGCAGCAGTTCGGCCGCCAACGCCGCCCCGCTCCTGGAGGCGACCTCCCGGGTCCTCGTCGGCACCAGCATCCAGAGCATCTGGGACCACGAGGCCGGGGAGGCCGCAGCGCGCTTCGCCGACCTGGAGGCCGCCCACCCCGGCCGCTTCGTCCTGGGCCTGGGCGTCAGTCACGCCAAGCTCGCGGAGCAGTACCGGCGCCCGTACTCGGCCCTGGTGGCCTACCTCGACGCCCTGGACGCGGCGGGAGCGCCGGCCGAGGGCCGCGTCCTGGCCGCGCTGGGCCCGCGGACCGTCGAGCTGGCCCGGGACCGCTCGGCCGGCTCGATCCCGTACCTGATCACCGCGGAGCAGACCGCGAAGTCGCGCGAACTCCTCGGTGCGGAACCCCTGTTGGCGCCGGAGCTGAAGGTCGTCCTGGAGTCCGACCCCGCCCGGGCCCGCACCCTGGCCCGCGACTACCTGGCCATCTACCTGGGCCTGCCCAACTACACCAACAACTTCCTCCGCAACGGCTTCACGGAGGACGACCTGAAGGACGGCGGCAGCGACCGCCTGGTGGACGCCGTCTTCGCCTGGGGCACGGAGGACAGGATCCGCGCCCGCGTCGACGAGTACATCGAGGCGGGCGCGGACCACGTGGCCCTGCAGATCGTGGACGGCGCCCCTCGCTACGAACTCCCGAGGCAGGCCTGGCGCAAGCTCGCCTCTCTGCTCGGGTGAGCTGCCGACGCGCAGTCCCCGGCTCACCCGGCGGAGCGTCTACGCGTCCTTGAACTCCTGCCGCTGACGCCCCAGCCCCGAGATCTCCAGCTCCACCACATCCCCCGCCCGCAGATACGGCTTGGGCTCGGGCTTCCCCATCGCGACCCCCGCGGGCGTACCCGTGTTGATCACGTCACCCGGGTACAGGGTCATGAACTGGCTGACGTACCGCACCACTTCACCGACGGGGAAGATCTGCTCGGCGGTCGTGCCGTCCTGCTTCAGCTCGCCGTTGACCCACAGCCTCAAGGACAGGCTCTGCGGGTCCGGGACCTCGTCGGCCGTCACCAGCCACGGTCCCAGGGGGTTGAACGTCTCGCAGTTCTTCCCCTTGTCCCACGTCCCGCCGCGCTCGATCTGGAACTCCCGCTCGGACACGTCGTGCGCCACCGCGTACCCGGCGACATGGGCGAGCCCCTCCTCGGCGGACGACAGATAGCGGGCCGTACGCCCGATCACGACCGCCAGCTCGACCTCCCAGTCGGTCTTCACCGACCGGCGGGGCACCAGCACCGTGTCATGGGGTCCGACCACGGTGTCCGCGGCCTTGAAGAAGATCACCGGCTCGGCGGGCGGCTCGGCCCCCGTCTCCCGGGCGTGGTCGTGGTAGTTCAGGCCGATGCAGACGATCTTCCCGATCCGCCCGACCGGCGGTCCGACGCGGAGCCCCGTGGCGTCCAGCGCCGGCAGGTCCCCGGCCGCCGCGGCCGCGCGGACCCGGCCGAGTGCCGCGTCGTCGGCGAGCAGCGTCCCGTCGATGTCTCCCACGACACCGGACAGGTCCCGCAGGACCCCGTCGGCGTCGAGCAGCGCGGGCGTCTCCGTCCCCGCCGTACCGACTCGCAGCAACTTCATGATCACTATCTCCCTCGATCGCGGGGCGCCCTCCGACGGGTGCAGCCATCGGATGACTGGTCGATCCTCCAAGCTGAGCGTCCCGTCCGCAATACCCGGTTCACGGACTGGACCGGTCAGCGGTAGAGGGCGGCCCTCTCGACCGCGGCCCAGGTCGAGCTCGTCACCACGTACAGCGCGGCCGCCAGGGGCACCACCGCCACGGTGAAGAGCGTGAAGAAGGACATGAAGGGCATGACCCTGGTCATCGCGCCCGCTCCCGGCACCGGCTGCCCGTCGGTCACCGGCACGACCGGGTTCGCGGCCATCATCCGCTTCGTGCGGCGGTAGTTGAAGGTCGCCACCACGACCACGAACGCGAAGAGGCAGACGTACACGAGGCCCGCTCCCCCGAACACCCCGCCGTCACCGAGGGCGTCCGCCCAGCGTCCGCCGAGCGGGGCGGCGAACAGTTCGTGGCCGAGCAGTTCGTTGGCCCTGCCGCCGATCGTGGTGTTGGAGAAGAGGTGGTACAGCAGGAAGAACGCGGGGAGCTGGAACAGCCCGGGCAGACAGCCGGACAGCGGTGACACCTTCTCCTCGGCGTGCAGCGCCATCACGGCCTTCTGGAGCTCGGCGGGATCGTCCTTGTGCCGCTTCCGCAGCTCGGCGATCTTCGGCTGGAGCCGGGTGCGGGCCTTCTGGCCGCGGGCGGCGGCCCGGGACAGGGGGTGCACGAGCAGTCGTACGAGAGCGGTGAACAGGACGATCGCGGCGGCGGCCGCGGTGGCGCCGAAGAGGGGGTAGAGCAGGTCGGCGAGATGCTGGACCAGATCAGCGAAGACGGACATGGGTGAGCCCTCCGGGGGTCTCGTCGTGCCGGGAACGGGATTGGCGGCATGACGACCCGCGCGGGGTGTCCGTACTGGAGTGAGCCCCTACGCGGCGGTCGCCGGGAGGGCGTGGCCGGGCGCTCGGGGACGAGGGCGGCCCTTGGCGTCGGGATCGCGTTGCGGGAGGAAGGCCGTACGGCGGTCGCGGTCGCGGATGGCGGTGCGGACGCGGGTGGGCGGTACGGCGGGCGCGCAGCGCGAGGCGATCAGCGAGCAGGCGGCGAACGCGGAGCCGGCCGCGGCGGTCGCGGCGAGCGCGACGGCGGCGGAGAGGCTGCCGGCGTCGAGGAGGACCACGTCGAGGACGAGGAACAGCAGCACGGCGGCGAAACGCGGTGTCGTCCAGCGGCGCGTCATGCCCCTCCCCCTCTCGCTGCGAGTCCTCCCCCGGTTATACCTGATCGACCGCGACCGGCTGCAGGAGCCTGCGCGGGCCGAGCAGGGCCCGGCTGACCGGATCGGCCGGCTCCGGGTCGAGCCCGGGGCCGGGCAGCATGAGGACGTCCTCGACCGGTACGACGGTGGCGCAGGCGGGGCATTCGCCGTAGGAGCCGAGTTCGGTGCCGCACTCGGCGTGGTGGAAGGTGCGCAGCGCGCTCTCGCCGTGGTGCTCGCGGCCCCAGCGGCCGAGGGCGCGCAGGGTCGGCCACAGGGCGGTGCCGCGGTCGGTGATCACGTACTCGTCGCGCGGCGGGGACTCCTGGTAGCGGCGCTTCTCCAGGATTCCCTCCTCGGTGAGCATCTGGAGGCGGGCGGCGAGGACCGCGCGCGGGATGCCGAGGTGGACGAGGAAGTCGTTGTAGCGCCGGACGCCGTAGAGGGCGTCGCGGACCACGAGCAGGGTCCAGCGCTCGCCGACGATCTCCAGTGCGCGGGCGATCGAGCATTCCTGTGTCGCGTAGTCCTTGCCCAGTGCCATGCCGCCCACTGTAACCATTTTCCCGTGCTTGGTTCAATGACCGAACCTACTCTGCTACGGTTTTCGCCATGACTAGGTTCAATGAACGAACTTTGATCCCCATGGCGCGGGCGAAGGCCCCGTCCGCCCCGGCCACCCCGGCCCCGGCGGAAGCGCCCTCGCGCCCCTCCGCGACCCTGGCCCTGACCAGCGCCGCCACCGCCGTGGCCCTCATGACGTACACCGCGCCGATGGTCCAGCTCCCCGACGTGGCCGCCGACCTGCACACCCCGCTGTCCGCGCAGGCGTGGCTCCTGAACGGCACCCCGCTGGGCCTCGCCGCCCTCCTCCTGGTCGCCGGCAGCCTCGCCGACGACTACGGCCGCCGCCGGATCTTCGTCGCGGGCACCCTGGCCCTCGGCCTCACCACGGCCCTCGGCGCCCTGACCTCGTCCACCTGGCTGTTCACCCTCGCCCGGATCGCCCAGGGCGCGGCCAGCGCGGCGCTCCTCGCGAGCAGCCTGGGCCTGATCGTGCACGCCTTCCCCTCCCCCAGAGGCCGTCTGCACGCGACCGGCGTCTGGGGCGCGTTCGTTAGCGGCGGCATCGCGGTCGGCCCCGTACTGAGCGGCGCGATGCCGAACTGGAGAGTGTCCTACGCCGTCCTCGGCGCCGCCGCCGTGCTCGTGGCCGCCCTGTCCGCACGGCTCCTGACGGAGTCCCGGGCCCCGCGCGGCGGCCGCCCCGACCTCGCCGGAGCCGTCACCTTCGGGCTCGCCCTGGTCGCCCTGGTGGCCGCGCTGACCCTGGGCCGCGACGGCTGGCTCAGGGCCCCGGTCGGGCTGTTGCTGCTGGCGTTCGTGGTCCTGCTCGCCGCGTTCGCCGCGGTGGAACGCCGCTCGGCCACCCCGATGATCGACCTGGAACTGCTGCGCCACCGCCGATTCCTCGTGTCCTCCTCCAGCGGACTGTTCACCGGTCTCGCGGTGATCGGCCTGTTCAGCTTCCTCCCGGCCCTCCTCCAGCAGACCGTCGGCCTGTCCGCGATGGACACGGCCTGGCTCTTCCTCCTCTGGTCCGGCCTGTCCTTCGCGGTCGCCCTCCAGGCCCGCCGCCTGGCCGGCCGGGTGCCGCCGCGCTGGCAGCTCGCGATCGGCTTCCTGCTGCACGCGGCGGGCGTGCTGACCATGCTCGGTTCACTGGACGCGGGCTCCTGGGTACGGCTGCTGCCCGGCCTGGTGATCGCCGGCGTCGGCAGCGGCCTGCTGAACGCGGCGCTCCCGCTGGCCGCCGTGGAGTCCGTCCCGGCCACGCGCGCGGCGATGGGCTCGGGCGCCCAGCAGACCTTCCGTTACATCGGCTCCTGCGCCGGAGTCGCCCTGACCATCGCGATCGCCACCTCCTCCGGCGGCGGCCTCGCCCACGGCGCGGACATCGCCATGGTGGTCTCGGCGGTGCTGGCGCTCGTGGCCGCCGCGAGCGTGGTGGGACTGCGGGAGCGCGGCATGGAGGGAGTGCGGGAGCGGTGACCCCGTCAGCGGGCTCGCGCCGAGACGAGCTTGCCCCACACCACCAGCCGGTACCGGGACGTGTACTCGGGGGTGCACGTGGTGAGGGTGAGGTAGTGGCCGGCCGCGGTGTAGCCGTAGGAGGGATGGACCGTCGAACGCGGGACGGGGTCGATCACCCCCGAGTCGCGGGCCGAGGTCCGGCGCAGGGTCCGGTCCACGGCGTACGTGTACACCGCGCCCCGCGTCTCCACCCGGACGGTGTCGCCGGGCACGAGCCGGTTGACGTACCGGAAGGGCTCGCCGTGGGTGTTGCGGTGCCCGGCGAGCGCGAAGTTCCCGACACCGCCCGGCTGTCCGGTGCCGGGGTAGTGACCGACGTACCCCCTGTTGAGGACACTCCGCTTGCCGACACCCTCGGCGACGGGGACACGGAGGTGGAGGCGGGGGATGCGGAGGACGGCGTAGGCCTGGGACAGGCCCGGGGCGGTTCCGTACGGGGTGTTGGGGTCCGGGGTGTCGGAGTCCGGGGTGTCGGAGTCCGGGGTGTCGGCGGGGAGGTCCTGATCGGTCCGGGACCCCGGGCGCTGCCGGGATCCCTCGGGCGGGGATGCGGACCCCGGGTCGCCTCCCCCGCCCTGCTCCCACTCCCGCTCCAGTGCCTCGGCCCTCCGCTGGGCGCCCTCACTGGCCTCCCGGTTGGTCCACCAGAGCTGGTGCACGACGAGGAGCAGCAGGACGACGCCCACGGTGACGAGGAGCTCGCCGCCGGTCCGCACCGCGCGCCGACGACGTGCGCGCCGACGCCGGGTGCCGTGGTGCACGATGCGCTGCCGCACGGGTCACACCTCCTCGGCCGGGGCCCGGGCCGCCCGCACGATAAGGGCGGGACGTCCAACTCACCAGGCCCGAGGGCCTCGTATAGCCGACAGCGTGGGCTGTCCGTGGAGCCCGAGCTGTGATCGCGTCCGATATACCGAACTTCCTCCACTGGTTTTAAGAAGGGCTGTCAGAACCCTCGACAAGCTCACCGACCGCACCCGATGCTTCGTCGTGGCATGAACGGGGCAGGCCACGACGCGGGTCAGAAGGCCGCGTCGATCCATCGGAGTTCGGAGTAGCCATGATCCGACGCAGAACGCTGCTGACAGCCGCGGGAGGCACCCTTCTCGGCAGCGCCCTGGCCACCGGTACCGCCCGTGCGGACGCCACGATCGCCGTCAGCCCGGGGACGTCGTACGGCACCTGGGAGGGCTGGGGCACCTCGCTCGCCTGGTGGGCCAACGTGTTCGGCGCCCGGGACGACTTCGCCGACATCTTCTTCACCACCAAGTCGACCTCGTACAACGGCACTTCGCTCCCCGGCCTCGGCCTGAACATCGCCCGCTACAACCTGGGCGCGTGCAGCGGGAACAGCGTGAGCGGCTCGTCGATGGTGGCGTCGCCGAACATCCCCGCGTTCAAGCAGATCGAGGGCTACTGGCAGGACTGGAACAACGAGGACCCGACGTCCTCGGCCTGGGACTGGACGGCGGACGCGACCCAGCGGGCGATGCTGGTGAAGGCGACGCAACGCGGGGCCGTCAGTGAGCTGTTCGCCAACTCCCCCATGTGGTGGATGTGCCTGAACCACAACCCCTCCGGCGCCTCCGACGGCGGCAACAACCTCCAGTCCTGGAACTACCGCCAGCACGCCTCCCACCTGGCCGCGGTGGCCCTCTACGCCAAGAACAACTGGGGCGTGAACTTCTCGACGGTCGACGCCTTCAACGAGCCCTCCTCGTCCTGGTGGACGGCGACCGGCACGCAGGAGGGCTGCCACATGGACGCGAGCGTCCAGTCGGCCGTACTGCCGTACCTGCGCAGCGAGTTGAACAACCGCGGCCTGACCGGCGTGAGGATCTCGGCCTCGGACGAGACCAGTTACGACCTCGCCCGCACCACCTGGAACTCCTTCAGCTCGACGACGAAGGGGTACGTCAACCAGGTCAACGTGCACGGCTACCAGGGTTCGAACGGCCGCAGGGACCTCCTCTACACGGACGTGGTGACCACGGCCGGCAAGAAGCTGTGGAACTCCGAGACCGGTGACGGCGACGGCACCGGTTACACGACGGCGTTCAACCTCCTCTACGACTTCCGCTGGCTGCACCCGACGGCCTGGGTCTACTGGCAGGTCATGGACCCGACGGCGGGCTGGGGCGTGATCAAGTACGACGGCAGCACCCTCCAGGCCGGTGCGATCGAGACGAAGTACTACGTCCTGGCCCAGTTCAGCCGGCACATCCGCCCCGGGATGAAGATCCTCGACACGGGGGTGAGCAACGCGGTCGCGGCCTACGACTCCACGGCCAAGCGCCTGGTCGTCGTGGCCCTGAACACCTCCACCTCGGCCCAGACCCTCACCTTCGACCTGTCCCGCTTCACGACGGTGACGGGCGGTTCCGGCGGCGTGGTCCCGCGCTGGAACACGGTGACGACGGGCGGCGACAAGTACGCGTCGTACTCCAACACCTTCCTGAGCGGGAAGTCGGTGGCGGTGCCGTTCGCGGCGAAGGCGGTGCAGACACTGCAGATCGACGGCGTGACGATCTGAGTCCTTGGGCGTGACGCTGGGCTTGACCCTGGGTGCGGGCGCCGGCCGGGGTGCGGGCGCGGGCCGGGGCGGGCCTCTTCTGCGGTTGACCGGGCCCTGGCCTGCACCTCTCTCTCCTTTGACACTGATCGGCAGTACGGTGTCCCCCATGCGCCCCGACACGCCTGCCGAGAACGTCGACCACAACGCCGAAGCGGCGCGCCTGGAGCGGACCGCCGACCGGTATCCCGAGGACGCCGAAGCCCTGCTCCTGCAGGCCGCGGCCCATCTGGAACTGGCCGGCGACCGCACCGCCGCGTCCTCCCTCTACGACCGCCTGCTGGCCGCACAGGACGGCTTGGAGAACCCGTTTCTCGTCCGCGCCCTGAAGGCCGCGAACCTGTGGGAGTACGGCCACGAGGCCGAGGCCCGCGCGATCATCGAGGGCGTCCGCGTGGCGTCGCCCCGGGACCCGGCCCCCTGGGTGATCGTCGCGGAGGCCCTGGAGTCCCACGACGAGCTGGAGCAGGCGCAGGAGACGTTCACGGAGGGGGCGAGGGCCCTGCTGACGGACGTGGCGGAGCCGCCGTACTCCACGCATCCCTTGCTGTTCGGCCGTCACCGCGTCCGCCGCATGCTGGGCCTGGCCCACGACGAGTGGGACACCCTGGCGGACAGCCTGCACTCCTCCCCGGTGTCCCTGGACGAGCTGCACGACCCGAAGCGCGTGTGGTCCCTGGGCTCGGAGAACCCGGCGGAGCTGGAGGCGGAGATCTCCCGCCTGCGCGCCGAACTCGGCACCTACCGCGAGGCGTTGTCCCGCCCGTTCCCGGTGGCGGTCCTGCACTGGCCCGCATCCGAACTCACGGAACTGGTCGAGGCCTACCCGTCCCTCTCCTCGGAGTACCCCTCCCACGAGGAGCACCTCGCGACCATAGAGGCGTCCCTGCGCGAACTCGCCGCCTCCGGCACGCCCAACCTGGGCATCGTCTCGGGCACGGTCCCCTCCTACGAGGCCTTCGCCGCCTCGGAGGGCACGTCCCCGGCGGAGGTATCCCTGCTCCCCCAGTACGCGACGACCCTGGCGGCACGAGGAAGGGCAGCGGAGTGGCCGCCGCAGCGGGGGGCGGGGTGCTGGTGCGGGTCGGGGCGGGGGTATGGGGAGTGTCACGGGGAGTGACGCGGTGAGGGGGTCGGGGAGTTCCGACTTGGCCCCCTCACTGATTTCTCGGCTCGGAGGGGTTCAGGCGCACTGGCCGAACCCGGCCCTCTTGACAGCCGAAGGCCTTGAGCCCCTCCCCGCATCCCCCGAAGCGTGCCGATCGGGTCAGGCCGAATCCCGCAGGAAGGCATGAACAGCCGAAGCGACCGCCATGCCGAGTGGGATCGGAACCGCATTCCCGATCTGTTTTGCGATCTCCGTCTTCGAGCCACACCAGCGGAATTCTCGCGGGAAACCCTGGATGCGGGCGGCCTCGTAGTGGGTGATCGGGCGGGGCTCCGCCGGATGGAGGTACCGGCCCTTTTCCGGCTTGAAGAACTCGGTGCGGATGGTGACGGACGGCTCACCGAAGCGGAGCCGACCCATGACGTCACCGGTACCGGTCGTGTGATTGTCCCAGCTCTCGGTCGACAGGTACTCAACCTTGGTCTTCACGCCCGAAGGATTCGGCACGGTGTAGAACTCAAAAGCGCCGTTCTCGTTCACCGTGTACCACTTGCCCTCCAGATCCTTGCGATTGCCACCCGGAGGGATGGCCAGGTAGCGGGCCACCGAGAGCTGTTTGGGTTGCCGCTTGAAATGCAGATCATCGGTCGTGAAGATGCCCGGGACGTACGCCCCGATGTCCTCGATCAGCTCCTCGCCGCTGGGGAGTTCGGTACCGGAGAGAGGGAGTTTCGCAGACTCCTCGAACACTCGGTCCACGGACTCCCAGTAAAGGGGCTCGGCACCGATGCCCGCGAGCATCTGTGCAGCAACGCCCGCGCCGTTCTTCGGCCGGCGCCTCCGGACCGGGGCCGGATAGGACATTGCATGCCCGTTCTCGGTGTCCTTTCGGACACCGATGACGATGGTCCGCCGGCGCGCTTGCACGGCGCCGTAGTCAGCCGCGTTGAGGAGGTAGCGCTTGATCTTCTCTGCCTCGGATTCGAGGGGCGTGTGACCCGGAGGATCGACCAGCCGGTACTCGGACAACTTGCCGCCCTCCTCGACCTCCTTGAGCAGGTTGAGGAATTCATCCGACTTGAGGAAGCGATCCACGTTCTCGATCACGAAGACCCGGGGGCGAACCTTCGCGACGATACGGACGTATTCCTCCCACAGACGATTGCGCTCGGTGCCCTTCTTGTTCCGATTCAAGGCCGAGAAGCCCTGGCAGGGAGGACCCCCGACCACGACGTCCGCATGCAGGTCGTCCTCGGTCGGCTCCCACTTCTCGATGTCCCCGAAGTGGATACGGGCGGCAGGAAGCCTCTTGTCGAGCCGCTCCCTGCCGAAGTTGACTGCGTACGTGGCAGCAGCGGCGGCATTGTGCTCGACCGCCGCGATGCTGTGGAAGACCGGCCCGTCGTCCTCCGCCCCTTCAGGCCGGAACTCATGAAATCCCTGCGTGAAGCCACCACAGCCCGCGAACAGGTCGAGTACGGTGATCATCTTCGGGCTGCCGGAGGAGGACGCGTGCATGGCCCGATCTTAGCTTCGTAGGGCCGCGGCGATGGCGTGTCCGACCGCAGTGGCAAGGGGTGGGGGCATGGCGTGGCCGATCTGCCGGTAGCGGGACGTCTTCCCACCGGCGAAGGTCCACTCCTCGGGGATCGATTGGATCCGTGCGGCTTGCTCCACAGTCAGTTTGGGCATCTCACCCGACGGGAAGTCCGCGCCTGGAGGCTCATCGCCCACGCTGTTGCCGTTCACACCGAGCACGGCCCACGCCTTCTTGCTCCCGGTGGGCCCCAGGTCGGCGCCCCCTCTCCGGTCGGATCCGCCGACGAGTGCGGGTGCGATGCGGTCTGCACCCTTGGCCCACTCCTCGGCTCCCGGCCAACCCCGCGAGGCCATGGAGGGGCCGAGCACCTGCCCCACGGTCGGAGCGGGCCTGCCGTCCGGCTCCGGCCACGAGAAACGCGGAAAATACGGCTCCTGCAAGGCGACGAGGAAGCTGCTCCGGCGATTCTGCGGCACACCGAAGTCGGCTGCGTTGAGGATCTTCCACGTCGTGCGGTACCCGGCTTCTCCGAGTTGCTCTCCTATCCACTCACGATCGATCTCGAACTCCGGGCTTTCCGCCAGGTCCGGGACGTTCTCCAACAGCACGGCCTTCGGCTTCACCGAGCGGACCAGTGCGATCACGGCCCGCAGAACCCTGCGCTCCTCGGTGTCCTCGTCACGACCGACCGTTGCCATGGACTTGACCCGTGGAAGGCCGCCGCTGAGAAGGTCGACGCCCCTGATGTCCGGGCGCTCGTCGAGGGGGAACTCCAAGAGGTCGATGCAAATGGTGTCCCATTCGGGCCTGTTCCCCCCGATCGTGAAACAGGCATCGGCCTTGCTGTCGATGAGCACCACAGGATCGAATCCGGCCCGCTCCAGGCCGAGCGCCTGTGCGCCACATCCTGCGCACACCTCGACGGAACGAAAACGACGGGCTTCGGCCGGTGCCGCCGGGACGGGCTGCACCGATGCAGGGGGCGTTTCCTCTGACGTGGCGGGATGCGCGGCATCGACAAACGCTGCGCTCCGGGGCCCGTCTCGCTCGGCAAGCGACGACGCGGGGCGCTGCGCATCGACAGATTCCTGGGCCACCGACCGAAGTTCGTCGTCCAGGGCGCGCTCCTCGATCCCGTCGAAGAGCACGAACGGTGCGAGCCTGAGCAACCTTTTCAGGAAATCGCGAAGCGTCTCCCGCTCGTTCAGGCCCTGGAGATCGAGATCCTTCCAGACACGGAGAATTGCGCGAACCATGTGCGGACTACCGCCGAGTGCGGCACGTCGGGCGTAGATCTGGTCGAACGCCGCCTCCCCGAGGATGCTGAGCGCACCGTACGGCTCCGGATCGTCGGATGCTCGAACAAGCTGGGCGCGCCACCACAGGCGACCGAGGACATGACGGGTGAGGTCCGTGCCGAGGACACGGTCCGTCGGCGGCTCGGGATAACGCCAGAACGCCACATCCGGCAGGACGACAAGGGCAAGGAAAACCCAGACGTCCCGAGAAGCAGCCTCGGCAGGGACCACTCCCATCTCGGCGTGCAGCAAAGCAGCAAGTCGGAGGTCGAACTCGGCGTTGCGTGCACGATCGGAGTCGTCGGGAAAGCCCGCACTCTTGGCCAGGTCCACGACTGCTGCACGCAGTTCGCGGAGCTGGGCGGTGGAGATCCTGTCCCCGCCGGTGGCCACGTAGACCGCCGACGGGTGGGAGAAATCGACGCGACCGGCCAGTTCGGAGATCGGCAGGTGCCGGTACTCCTCGAAGAGCGGCTTGGCCTGCTCCGCGAGCAGTCGGGGGTACAGGAAGCTCATCACGCCCCCTCGAAGATCTTGACCGCCGCCTGCAGATCCGAGGCGAACAGAGAAGGCGACTGTCGTTGCCGCAGGCGGATGTCGGTGACCGACTGATCCGGGAAGAGCCGGTCGAAGAGACCCACCATGGTCGCGCCGAGGGAACCCTCCGGAAAATCGCCGTCCTCGCTGAAGTCGTCGTTGGCCAGCGCATGCTCGATCATGGTGCGTGCGGTGTCCGCGTACACCGCGGAGAGAACGACACGATCGACCGGGCGGGGCTTGCCTGCGTTCTCGAACGCAGTGGCGGTGACGGTGTTTCGCTCGTTGACGAGCAGGAGCAACGAGCCCATGGTTGCGTTCTCCAAGCCGCCGCTGATCTGCAGGTGCCATGCGGCTTCGTCGGGGAATGACGTCAGCGAGAAATCGATCACCGCCATGGGGAACTGCGGTGCGTCACCTTGCAGGCGCAGCTCCTCCCGATCGCTCCAGAGCACCGAGCCTGCACGACGAGGCGAGGACGGGCGGGCATCAGGACGACGTTCGGCCAGGACAAGCGCGGTGTCGAGTGCGAGCAGACCGCCCAGATCCGCGCCGCGCAGGACGATGTCGAACTCCGCGATGATCGTGCCGCTGTCGGCCAGACGCGCATGTTCCGCCGGTCCGCTGAGGTTGGAACCGGTGGCTGTCCACACCACGGCGAGGGTCAGTGCCGCATCGCTCGGCAGGCCCGTCTGGGCACGTGCGCGATCGAGATCGACAGTGACGGTCCGGCGGAGGTGCAGGTCCATCTGATAGTCCCAGTCGGGCAGCGCCTGCGGCATCGGGACCTCACCGTCCTCGGTCACCAGCAGCCACGGCTCGGCGGTGACGACATCCTCGGACGGTACGCGGTACGGAAGAACACGGCGGGTCACGACTCCTTCACCGCCTCGACCTTGATGCCGATCTCGGTCACGGTGTCCGGGGCCGGGCGTACGAGTGCACGCCATACGGTCTCGCCGCCCTCGATGACGCACGCGTCGACGGTGTGCAGACGACCGTCACCGTCCTCCCAGCCGACCAGGGCGGGCATGCTCGCCCCGATCGGGGGATCGGTCTCACGCCCGCCGGTTCCGGGGAGCGTGATGGCGAGGTCGATGCGAACCCTTTGCGCGCCGTCCATGGGCAGGCGAAAATCCTGGACGAGCAGTTCGTCGTCGCCGCGATCCTCGTAGTACGGCTCCCCCACGTACTGCACACGCGGGCGCCGCCGTACGGTGCTCGTCCCGTACGGCTCTCCCTGAGCACCTGAACCGGTCGGGCCGGCGGAGTGTCCCTCCTCACGGCCGGACAATGTGCCGTTGGCTGCAGGACTGCCTGTCGTACGGCGGGAGCGCTCCTCCTGCTTCGCGGCGCGTGTGGCGGTGCTGCCCGGCTTGGAATAGGCCGTGGCCCCCCCAATGCCCCAGGCTCCGCCCACGAGACCGGAGAAGAAGGAACTGGCCGCCCCCAGCGCGACATTGCCGGCGCCGGAGCGAGCGCTCCCGCTCAATGACAGCAGATCGCTCAACGCCTCGCCGATGCGCTGGAACGTCGTCCTCACGAAGGTGCTCTCGGGCCGGTCCAGCGACTGCGGGTGCCAGGCGTCGTGCGTGGGCGGCTCGGCCTTCGCGTAGACGTCGTCCATGGTCTCGTCCGCGCGGAAGACCCCGGCATAGCCCAGGTTCACGCTCGGCGGCTTCGGCCCTGCGTGGTAGGTGACGACGAGTTCCGCGGGCCGCATCAAGCAGACGTGATGCACAAGATCCTCGATGTCGAGCATACGGGCGGCTCGCGTTGGCTCCAGCGGTGGCATGATCCGCTTCACCAGCCCGAGTCGCCCGAGGTGCTGCTTCGGTTTGAGACACGCAAGATCCTTGCCGCCCGGCCCCGTCATCACCTCGTACGCATCGACGAACATGTTCAGCGGACGTGTGTCCCGTGGGTCAGGCACGGGGTGTTCGATCCCGTCACAAGTGACGGAGAAGCGCATTGCCGGCCCCTTGCCGTCCGCAGAGATCATCTTGGGCCACAGATGCCAGGCGATGGTTTCGGCCAAGTAGTCGGCTGCTGCGGCCGGTTCCAGTTCGTCCAGATTGGGGTCGATGACGACGATGGTCGATCCGGTCTCCTCCGGACCGAACCCTCGAAGCCCGAGATGTTGGGCTGCCGCCTCCGCCGCCGGGCCGATCAACGGTTCGACGACTTCTCCTGAGGTGTCGCCCCACCAGTGCCGGCCTGTGTATCGGCGCTCCCCGTCACCCTCCTGGGCCACGTAGCTCTTCCAGAGGGTGCAGCCGATCAGCCGTGTCTCGTAGCCGCCCTGAGGCGTACGGCATCGGGAGTGGACGAGGACGGTTCCTGAGCCCGACAGCAGGTAGAAGATGCCTTTGCCGAATCCGTACGTACCGCCGCCGAGGGCGGTGTCGCGGGGCTCCCCTATGTTGCGGATGAAGGAGACGAAGTCGCGCTCGGGGCCGACGGCATCGTCGGCGCGCGTGGGGCCGCCGAGCCCTCTGGTTCCGCGGTCGGAGACGGCGAGTACTCGGGCGGGACGGTGCCTGAGGGTCTCACGCAACGGAAAGTGTTCCGCGCTCACGGGTGCGCCGTCGAGGAGAAGCTCTCGCCAAGCGCCGGCGTGAGCCGGGCCGACCGTCCACATGTCGATGCGGAAGTCCACCGGATCGGGAAAGTGCTCGATCCGGGCGTCCCAACTGTTCTGCGCGGATTCACGCACCAGGATGGTGAGCAGATCGAGCTCCGGGCGTCCGAGCTGGTTGCGGATGCCTTCGGCGGCGCTGGCACCTTCCGGCGGATACGGCTGGGAGAACCAGCGAGGCTCGGTCACGCGGGCTCCTGGACAAGGCTCTCGATCACTCGGGACACCTGCTCGGGCCCCATCGGTGCGGGAAGCTCACCGGACAGGTCGATGGTGTACTCGACGTCCAGGACGGACACCGGCACACCGGCCGTGGCGAGCGCTTCGCCGGTCAGGCCCGGGAAGTCCGCGTCGACTCGGTACCACCGCTCCTCACCGATCACGAAACGCACGTCCTCATAGAGGTCGGCGTCGGCGAGCCGGTAACCGGCCTTCGCGAGAAGTTCGAGGATTGCTCCTTCGTCGTCGCACAACCGAAGGGCTTCGTCCACCGAATCGACGAATCGCGTGCCCAATCCGCTCGTCGTGGTGCGGTGCAACCGGAACCAGGCCAGACAGAGCGTTCCACCGACCGGTGCTTCGAGTTGGTCGAGCCCATGGATCCGCGCTCGCCGGCCCTCGGTGCTCGTACTCGCCTTCACCTCAACGGCGTTGAACGCGGCCGAGAAATCGTGCCGGTACTTCTGGGGCCCGTGCCAGATCCGGTGTGCGCTCGGATCCTTGGCAAGAAGACGGTTCAACACCGTCAACTCTCCGAAGAGTCCGGCCAATTCCTGCGGCCCCAGGGGCGGACCCTGCGTCCGGAAGAGCGACTTCCAGCGGTCGAGCACCCGGTACAGCGCCTTGACTGGATTGGCCGACAATGCGAGGGCTTCCTCCAACACGTCCACGCACAGCTCGGTGAACAGATCGTTGAGATCGTCACGCAGGCAGCCCAGATCCGCGTAGGTCTGGTAGCTGTCCGCATCCTCCAAGGGGCGCTTGCGCAGCCGGAGCACCGGACCGTCCAGGCCGGTACGAACCTTTATGTGCGTGTGGATCGGCACCAGGAGATGGCGGTGCCCGTCGTGGTCAACGGCCACCGCCAGCGTGCCGCCGGCGGTGTCGACGGACAGTTCCGCCACCCGCAACCGACGCTCCCCGGTCGTGCGTTCGGCCTCCAGCGCCGCCCAGTGCTGCTCGACGAGGCCACGGAACTCATCCTCGTTCATGCGTCCTCACCGTCGACAAGGCTGTAGTCGTCCTCCTCGATTTCGACGTTCACCTTGGACAGGTCCGCCGAGATGTAGCTCTCGACCGTGCTGTCGCCGTCATCCGGCTTGGGGAAGACCAGGCCGACGCCGATCACGTGCTCCTCCGCGTCGAGCGGCGCTCGGAGCCTCTTCGACGGGCTGGGCGCAGAGAGCTTGTCGATCGGGTACAGAACCAGCAGTCCTGTGTCGGGGAGCTGCTTTCGCCGTTCCTTCGCGATCTCCTTCTCGGTGAGCTTCCCGATGTCCCCTGTGAGGTCGACCGCTGCGTCCCGGCGGCTCATCAGGGTCTTGATGTCCGCGAAGTCCGGGTCAGGATTCTCCAGGGCAAGGCGAGCACGGTTGTTCCGCCCGACGGTCACGTTGGGAGCGAAGGTGAAGTCCTCGCCCTTTCCCGCAGGGTTGCCCACAATGGCGACATTCCAACGACCCAGTGAACCCGCGACGACCCGCTTGCGGATGTAGTTGGCGATCAGCTTGGCGTCGTTCTCCGGGGACTTCTTGTGGAACTCGTAGTTCGACAGGAAGTCGAGCACGAAGTCGTGCGGAACGTCGCGGAAGACGAACCGTCCCTCTGCCGGCCGCGTCTCCACGCGACGGGCATTCGAGACCGCGGCGGTGACCAACGTCTGCGCGGCGGCGATGTTGTCGCGCAACCACTCGGCGTTCGTGTGGAAGTAGTGGGTCTGGACTCGCTGGCCGCCGTACGAGGAGGCTGCAACGACGGCATCACGCATTTTGGCGGCAGCGGTCACGCGCAGCGAGGGGTGCGTACGCAGGCGCACCGCGAACGTCTTCGGGTTCTCGTCCTCGGTCATGTAGATGTCGATGTCTCGGCGCATCTCGGTCTCGACCGTGGCCAGGTGCCGGAACCACTCGGCGAGCTCGTCGGTCATCCAGATCCTCGGCAGGTCGGCGTACCCGTTGCGGAAGCCGAACCAGCGCCCCATCTGGAGCAGAGTGTCGTACGCCGAGACGGAACGGACGAAGTAGCTGACGGACAACCCTTCGAGGGTGAGTCCCCGCGAGAGAGTGTTGCCGCCCACCGCGATCGCGACCACGGGTCCGTTCTCGTAGTCGAGACGGTCCTCACTGCTGGAGTTGTCCGTGATGACGCGACAGCTATCGAGCACCCCGGACAGATGCGGGACCAGTTCTTCGAACGGCACCTTCGTCTCGCCGAAGTCCTGAGCCGGGACGCGCGTGGTCTCCGTGTCCCACAGAGCACGCAGTCCCGAGAGATAGTCGGAGCTCTCCAGGGACCGCGCGGCGCGCTTGCGCAGGAACTCCAGGGGCCTCCTGAAGCTGTTGTGGACAGCAGTGTTGACGCTGGTGTGGATCAGCATCGTGTTGTGCGGGTTGCCGGTGCCGCGCACGCGTCGGGCCGCGGTGACCAACCAGAAGTACTCGATGGCTCGTCGCAGCGTGTCGGTGATGTACGGCTCGAAGCCCTCGACGTCGGCCCTGGTCTTGGGGCGCACTGCGGGAACGTCGTCCTTGGGTACCGAGCGGATCATGTCGTACCCGTCGTCGACCTGCTCCGGATCCTCGCCGTCGAGGGCGTAGCGACCGAAGAGGACCTCAGTGCCGAAGTGCCCTGCGGGCTGGGGCAGGTTGACGACGAAGTCCTTGGGGTAGAGGTCCTCGGCGCTCGGGTCGATCAACAGGTTCGCGAAGGGGGAGGCCGTATAGCCGACGTACGCCGACTTGGGCAGGTGACTCATGATGCTCAGGATCAGCGGGTTGATCGACGCCGTGGCCACGGTGGCCTGGTCGGCCTCGTCATCGATGATCAGCGCAGGACAGTCCTCCAGGTAGGCAGAGGCCTTCTCGAGCCACTTGGCGAGTTTGCGCAGGACCGTCGCGTTCTTCTTCACCACGCACAGCACGTGCGTCTTGTTGCTCTTGCCGAAATAGGAAGCCGGATTCTCCTGTGGAGTGAAGTCCGTCTCCAACCCGGTCAACTGCGACCACATGGAGGGGTTCGGCTCCACGAGCTGTTGCACGAGCCGGGCCTGGGTCTGTCGACGAAGTCCGTTGTGGATACCGGCCAGCACGATGAAGAGCTTGTAGCCGCGGTCCGCGGCCTTCGCCATGACGGTGGTGAAGTTGGTGGTTTTCCCGGACTGCACATAACCGACCACGAGGCCCCGTGTGGAGAAGGACTTCTCCTTCGGATGGTTCAACAAGGAGACCACACGCGTCGAGGAGTCGTCGAGGCTCTTGATCGCCGGGTCCTGGGGCCAGCCGTCCTTGCGCAGCAGGTCGACGATCGCCGGCCAGCACTTGTCCTTGGCCTGCGGTCCTGTGTACCAGGTGTCGCGGTTGCCGAGGATGACCGCGTGCGGTTCCTCGAGCTCCTTGATGCGGATCGTCTGTTGCTCGTGCCGCTCGCGGATCTGCTGCACGATCTCCGCCGTGATGCCGAACTGCTCCAGCCGCTTGACCGCCTCCGCCGGAGGAAAGGAGTCGAGCAGGGCCTTGAACGTGTCGTACATTCCGTCGAGTTCATCGGTCATGGGAGTCGACCGTTCCCCGTTTCTGTTCGCTGGAGACAACTGGACTGCGAGGTGCTGCGCCTCGTCGTTCAGCCGTCCCGCGACACAGGCACCTTGAAATGCACCAGGACACGCCCCCGTGCACACAATATCTACACGATATTGTGCAGGGCAGGTCCTGATACGCGGAATCGTGGCCCCGATTCGGTCCGGCGACCCGGCGTTTCACGAAGTCCACGCGGAGACACGGACTCGCCACAGCCAGGGACGGCATGCCGACAGCGCGGGCCCCCGGGTCAGGAGTCGCCCGAGGCCGATCTGCGCGACTGCACCGTGGCCTCGATCCGGTGGGCGACATCATCGGCCGACTCGTGCTCCCAGAACCTCAGTACTGTCCAACCAGCAGCAGTCAGATGGTCGGTCGTCTCACGGTCACGCACAATGTTCCGTTCGAGCTTCGTGCGCCACCACTCGGCGTTGGCCCGCGGATGCGTGGCGTGCTCCGGGCAGCCATGCCAGTAGCAACCGTCGAGAAACACTGCGATCCGCAACCTGCTGAAGGCGATGTCCATGCTCCGCCGCGGCATGCCAGGTACCGGATAGTGCACGCGGTACCGCAGCCCCTGGGCGTGCAGCAGGCGTCGTACGATCAGCTCGGGCTGAGTGTTCCGTGACGCCTGGCGACTCATACGAGCTGCAACGGCTGCCGACGATGCAATCGGGTGCATGCGACCAGTCTCCCGCGTCCACGGTCACGTGCAAACCCTGCCCCGTCCTCCCCAGGCGTACCACCGGGCCACGAGACCGACGGACTCACTCCAGAAGGATCTCCTCGGGACGCCGGCTGGTGATCGGTACGCCTTGGGCGTACAGGATGTGGTCAAGGCACGCCGCGAGGTCGTTGCCGTGATCGTCTCGGGCCATGCTGCGCAACTCCCGCGCCAGATCCGTGCCGTTGACGAGAACAACCGGGTACTGGTCCTCCACCATTTCGAGTTGCGCCGGCTCCTAGAAGGCTCCGGTGGTGACGTAGGCACCGATCCAGCCGCGGCGCAGGTTGGCGACCACTCGCGCTATCTGTTCGGCGGAGACAGTGACGTCCGGACGTATGCATTTCGCTTGGCCGAGGAAGACGAGGCTGGTACCGGCCATGCGAGTATGAAAAGTCAGTGCTTGCCGAAGTTGTCCACAGCGGGCTGCGGCCGGCACGCCCGCCGTCGCCCTGAGAACGCGTAGTCCTGAGCCCCTCGGCCATGCGGGCACCTCAACGTGCCGAACCGATCCGTCCGCTCCGACCCAACCCGTTCACCTGTTGGCAACTCCCGTCATCCCTGCAAGAGTTGAGCCACACCACCGATGCTCACGGGACGCGGGGCGACAGTGCAGGTATGGAGACAGATCTGGCTGTTCCTGTGCGCCGTGGGCCTCGCGTTTCTCGCTCTCGCCTACCCCCGGGCCCATGACGACGTCGTCGACGCGACCCAGTTCAGCGTCGCGTTCTTCGCGACCCTGCTGACCGGTGAGGCGGTCATCTTCGCTCTGACCTTCTCCGCGGCGAGTTCCTGGCCGTCGTTACGGGCGATCGACGGGCACATCGCGTTCCGGGAGTGGGTGCTCATCGGATGGTTCGCCGCGCTGTTCACCGGCTGCGGACTGCTCGGCGGCAACGCCACCAGTGCCACCTACGGCGCGCTGCTGTTCCTGCTGGCCAACATCTACGGAGTCTTCTCCTTCGTACGGCTCTTCGGGCTGGCCAGCATCGGCGGACGCAATCGACTGCTGCGCCGCACCCTGGCCGAGGCACTCTCCGGCCCGGGAGCCGGCCGAGGCACTGGAGCAGGCAATCTCGAACACGATCCCATCGTCAACTCCTACCTGGGGACCGTGAGCCAGGCCGCCACCGGCAACGACCCGACCGCGATCCAGCATCTCGTCGACCAGTTGGTGGGGGCCGAGGTGCCGGTGGAGGCCCTCGACGACGCCATCACCGTGCATCTCGACGTGCTGCACCGCCTCGCGCGGGCCACTCTCGCCGGCGGTGCCGACCCGATCCAGGTCGTCTCCTGCGCCCACGCGCTCATCGACTCCGTGATCGGTCACTGCCGACGGCTGTCCGACCCCGCCCCGCCGCTCGGCGCCCTCAGCCGTTACCTGGCGTGGCTCGCCAACACCGCACTGCTGATGTCCGTACGTGGTGTCGCCGGCAGTCGGGCCGCCCGTGAGCTGACCGCGCTCACCACCGATGCCCGGCTGAGGATCCTGCGCTGCGTCGACCCCGACCCCAAGTCCGCCGCGCACCAGGACGAACTCGGCTCCATACTCACCAGCCCGCTCCAAGCTCTGCTGTGGACCGGCGACTTCACCGAGTTCCACGGCGCCCACCAGGCAGGCGCGCTGTACGGGACGTACGAGCTCCTCACCGGCACCAAGTTCATGGGGAACTACTGGGACGGGGCCTCCATCCTCAGCCAGTTGCGGCAGTCCCTGTACGGCGACCAAGGCCGCGTCTCGACGCCCGAAGCCGACGCCACCCGACGTGCCTTCGGTCCGGTGGAGGACTACGACCACTTCTGGGCCCTCGTCTCGGTGACTGCCCTCGCGACCCTGCGCGACGCCCGGCTGCCTCATCCACCGGAACTGATACGCCCCGAATTCACGCCCGACCACCAGTTGTTGGGTGCCTATCTGCGGACCTTCGCCACCCACCGCTACTTCACCACGGCGGCCGGGGCCCGCGAGGCGCTCCTGAGCCTCGTCTGCCGCGCCGACCCTCCCGGTTCGGCCGGCGCGGGGATACGGGAGGCCCGAGGCGGCCGCACCTACCGCCTGCCTGTCCCCCTCGTCGAACCTCAGCGCCGGCCGGCCGCCATGGTGCTCGCCGTCGCCTGCCGCCTCGCCCCGCTGGCTCCCGGCGAGAGCGCCTCTGAACTGCGCGACTTCCTCGCCGTACTCCCCGCTCCCGCCCTGCACGCGACCGCTCGCCTCGCCCACCGGGTCCTGCCCGGAGCCGCCGAGGAGGGCGACCCCGTCGAGGCTCTCGTCACCGGCCTGACCGTCCTCCAACTGGTGGGCGCCCACACCCGGGAGGGAACGTGACCGAACCCGTCGTGGACATGGCCTCCTGGCGTGAACGTCTCGCCGAGCTCGAAGCTCCGCACGTGACAGCGGCCGTGGTCGTGCAATGCGGTCAGGTCTGGCTCCGACCCGAGTTCACGGCCTTCCGCAACGAGGTCGACCTGGCCCTGATGACCGCCCAGTTGCGACGCGGGGACCGTCTCGCCCTCACCCGCGTCATCCTGCACAACCTCCCTCTCACCCCCGAGACCGTCTCCCGGCCGCCCGCTGTCGACCGGGCCTTCGCCGAGTGGCACGAACGGCTGTCCGCCACCGCCGTCCTGCTCTGCCCGGCCGGCTCGTCCGCCGTCCCGCGCATCCACCGGCTCATCCTCCGCGGCGACCAGTCCGGCGCAGACATCCCGGATATGGTCGAACTGCTGAAAAACGGGAACTGGACCGACCCCCGGAAGGCAGAACTGGCGTTGCACACCGTCACCACCGCCGGAGCGACCACGCCCCTCACCGGCTACGACATGGATTTCGACGGCCCCTTCGGCGACGCCGACCCCTCCATCCACATGTAAGCGCACCCGCAACCGGCTCGACGGAACACTTGGAGAAAAGGTGCCCTACGCTCCCGAGACCCCTCAGGACCACGACTTCCTCACCCAGGCCATCGAGCTGTCCCGCCACGCACTCGAGGACGAGGGCAAGACCCCGTTCGGCGCGATCGTCGTCATCGACGGCGAAGTCGTCGCGACGGGTACGAGTTCGGTCGTCGAGCTCCGTGACCCCACCGCACACGCCGAGGTCATGGCCCTGCGGGCAGCCGGTGCGAAGCTCGGGCGCCATCTGATGGAAGACGCGGTGATGTACTCGAGCAGCGAGCCCTGCCCCATGTGCCTGACCGCCTGCTACTGGGCGCGCCTCCCTCGTCTCGTGTACGCCGCCACCAGCCACGACGTCGCCGTCAACGGCTTCGAGGACCTCCAGTACTACCGCGAACTCGCCCTCCCCAATGCCGAACGGACCCTCCTCGCGGAGACCTCCGCGGGCGGCGAGGCCCGCGAGACCGCAGCCTCGGCCCTGGCCGGCTGGGCGGACAAGCTGCCGTTCCCCGTGGAGCCCAAGCTCTGAGGAGAGCACCGCGTGACCATCCTGAACGACATCACCCCCCGAGCCCTGCACCACTGCGAGACCACCGCCCTCGGTGTGCTCCTTCGCCATCAGGGTGTCGATCTGTCCGAGCCCATGCTCTTCGGGCTGGGTCGGGGGCTGTCCTTCGTCTATTGGGACAGCAGGAACATGGGGTTTCCGTTTCTCGGGGGGCGGGTGAAGCCGTTCGAGTTGAGCCGGAATCTGGCGGATGTCCTCGGGGTCGAGCTGCGGGTGCGGGAGACCACCTCGCCGCGCAAGGCGTGGGCCGATGTCGTCGACGCCGTCGAGGGCGGGCGGCCCGTCGGGCTTCAGCTCGACAGTTACCACCTGGAGTACTTCACGGCGAAGGTGCACTTCGGGGGGCATGTCGTCGCCCTGTACGGCTATGACGACCGGGTCGCGCATCTCGTGGACACCGACCAGCAGGGCGGTGCCGTGACCACCAGCCTGGCCAGTCTGGCCGAGGCCAGGGCCGCGCGGGGACCCATGACCGCGAGGCACCGGTCGTTCACGGTCACCGTGCCGCCGGGGCTGCCCGCCGCGCACACCCGGATCGTTCCCGCCGTCACCGGCTGCGCCCGCGCCTTCCTCAATCCGCCCATCGCCAACCTGGGGCACCGCGGCATCGACAAGGCCGGGACGGCCGTACGCGGGTGGCTTCGGCGTACTGAGGACCCCGGGCGGGATCTGCGGCAGGCCGCCCTGTTGATGGAGCGGGGCGGTACGGGGGGTGCGCTGTTCCGGAATCTCTACCGTGACTTCCTCGCGGAGTGCGCCGAGTTCGTCGACAGTGATCATCTGCGCACCGGGCACCGGCTGTACGCCGAGGCCGCCACCCTGTGGACGGAAGTCGCCGCGCTGATCGACAAGGCCGGGGACTCGGGGGACGAGGAGTACCTCGCGCAGGCCGGCGCCGCTCTCCGGCAATTGGCGCGCATCGAACGGGAGGGCATGGAGGCACTCGTTCGGTTGGAGGGGTGAAGGCACGGCTGGAGGGGTGAAGTCGCGGCCGTGGGAGCCGAGTTCCCTCTCTGCCACGCCACCTCGCGTCACCTCACCACCCGGTACTTCAGATGCGTCGCCAACGGCGTCTCCACCACCCTGACCTGTTCCAGGCGCCCGCTGCCCGTCCCCTCGAACAGCCGGAGCCCGTCCCCCAACAGGGCCGGCACCACGTGCAGTTGCAGTTCGTCGATGAGGCCCTCGCGCAGGTACTGGCGTACGGTCCTGGCCCCGCCCGCGATGTCCACGTTCCTGTCCCCCGCCGCCTCCCGCGCCCGGGCGAGTGCGTTGTGGACGCCTTCGGTGACGAAGATGAAGGTCGTGCCGCCCCGCTTGACCAGGGTGGGGCGAGGGCGGTGCGTGAGGACGAAGACGGGAGTCCGGAACGGCGGATTGTCGCCCCAGAAGTCCGCCCCCGTGTCGTACATCATGCGGCCCATCACCACCGCCCCGGTCGCGTCGAACCACTCCCGCATCAGCTCGGAGTCGCGGTTCTCCGCGCCGCCGGTCATGCCCTGGCGTTCGCGCCAGCTCGCCAGGTTGTGGATCCACTCGAAGAGGGGTTCGGCGCCGTTTCCACCGGGGTTGTCGAGGGTGACGTCGGTGCCGGCGACGCAGCCGTCGAGGGAGATGGCCAGATCCGCGGTTACGGTCATGACGAGGTGCTCCTGGAATCCTTGGTGTGCCTTCTTCACTCTCACGTCGATCGGGGAACGGCTCCTTCGACATGCCGGAGAGAAGAACAGCCCGCCGTACGTCCCTGGCCGTCGGGCTGCTCCTGCGGGACTCCCCGCGACGCAGGGTCGGTACTCGGTGCCGGACCGGCCACCGGTCTGGTGTGCGCCCTTGCGACGGTGTTCTGCCCGGGCTCCGAGCGGTCGGGCGGCGGTCGCGGGGATACTGCCTCTCAAGCACCGACCCGGAAGGCGACAACACCATGTTCATCCTCTTTGGCACCAAGGGGTACCTGTACCAGCTCGCGATACTCACCCTGGTGTGCGGGCGGTGCGGGAACCCGGCCGCGCACACCCTGCGCAAGCGGGTCACGAAGTTCACGCTGTTCTTCGTGCCGCTGTTCCCGATCTCCACCAAGTACGCCACGCAGTGCACCTTCTGCGGTGCGGAGAACAAGGTGAGCGCGCAGGAGGCGGAGCAACTGCAGACGCAGGCCGCCGCCAGGGGCGGGCAGGGGGGTCAGGTGTACGGCGGTCAGGCGCCGCAGCAGCCGTACCAGAGCTGAGGTCTCAGCCGGGCTTGCGGGCCACCCCGCCGTAGAAGCCGATCTCGTGCGAGCGGGGCGGCGGGGGTGTGTCCGGGCGCCAGAACGGAACCTGGGCCACGCCCGGATCGAGCAGCTCGAAGCCGTCGAAGAAGCGCTCGATCTCGGTACGGGTGCGCAGGTTCATGGAGGCCGTGGCCTTGCTGTAGACGGCCGCCGCCCCGCTGCGGTCGGCGAAGTCGCCGGTGGCGTGGGACAGGATCAGGTGGCTGCCGGGTGCCAGGACGTCGCGGAGGGTGGCGATGATCTCCCGCGGCTTGTCGGCGTCCGTGAGGAAGTGCAGGACGGCGACCAGGAGCAGGGCCACCGGTTCGTCGAAGTCGATGACGGCTCGTACGTCGGGGTCGTCCAGGATCGCCCGCGGGTCGCGCAGATCGGCCAGGACGACGCCGGTCGTGTCGTCCTCGCCGAGCAGGGCGCCGGTGTGGGTGTGCACGAGCGGGTCGTTGTCGACGTAGGCGACACGGACGTCCGGTGCCGCCTCGCGGGCCGTCTCGTGGACGTTCGGGGAGGTGGGCAGGCCGGTGCCGATGTCCAGGAGCTGGCGGACGCCGGTGCCGACGACGTGACGGACGGCCCGGCGCAGGAAGGCCCGGTTGGCCCGTACGCCGATCCGCGCCTCCGGGGCCGACGCGACGAGCTGTTCGCCGGCCGTGCGGTCGACCTCGTAGTTGTCCTCGCCGCCGAGCAGGTAGTCGTAGATCCGTGCGGGGTGCGGGCGGCTGGTGTCGATCTCGTCGGCGCGGAAACCGTGATCTCTCACCGGGGCTCCTCTCGGACGGCCCCGAACAACTGACCGGCGGGGCTCACTTCGGCTTCGTCTGCCCCCGAGCAACTCCCTTGCGGTGCGCGGAAGTTCCTGGATCAGGGGCGGGTCCGCGGTCGTCTCCGGTATCGGTATGCCGGCAGCTCCGGGTCCGCGTCCCCCCGGGCGGGATCACTGGGCATTCCACCCGTGATTCAGATCACAGGCTCCTCTCGGGGCGTAATGAGGCGGTACTCCGGCCACTCGCAAAGCAATGGACCCGAAAGCACCGAGCCCCGCGCCGCACCCGAGACGGAGACCTCCACCCATGCACCTCACCAGCCTGCGCCAGACCGTCCGCGCCCGTCTGACCACCCCCGGTCACCCGGAACTCCCGCTGCGCCCCACGCTGCGGTACAACGCCGCCGAGCCGTTCGCCGTGCACATCGACTTCCCCGCGCACATCTCGGCCGACGGCGAGGCCGTGACCTGGATGTTCGGGCGGGAGCTGCTGGAGGAGGGGCTGGAGGCCCTCGCCGGGGAGGGGGACGTGCGCATACGGCCGTGCGGCTGGGCCCGGACCGTCATCGAGTTCCACTCACCGCTCGGTCTCGCCGTGATCCGCTTCGGCACGGCCACCCTGCGCCGCTTCCTGCTGCGCTCCTACGACGTCGTCGGACCCGGCACCGAGGACCTGGGCCCCGACCTCGACCACGGCCTCGCCGCACTGCTCGACGAGGTGTGAGGCGGCGGCCTCGGACGGCCGGGGGGCCTACCCGAGTACTGGGGCAGTCCGCTCTCACAGGCCGTCGGCGAACCTCGCGAGTTCGGTGAAGTCCGGGGATCGTAGGCCGAGTCGGGGGTCGACGTGGTGCAGCAGGGCCGGGGCGTCGTGGTGTGTGGTCACGAACTGCCGGTCGCGGTCGTCGAGTTCGTCGTCGAGCCAGGCGAAGGGGCGGCCGTGGGCGTGGGTGACGAGGTGGCGGGTCTTCCAGAAGGTGCCGTCCGGGCCGGTGCCGGGGGGCGTGGGCCAGTCGACGACCGGGAGGGCCGGGAGGCCGAGGACGGGGGCGATGCAGGTGTTCGCCTCCTCGCGCCAGGTCGTCGCCCAGACGAGGTCGTAGCGGTCGGTCAGGGCCAGCAGCGCGCGTCCGTGGGCGGGGTTGAGCCAGACCCGCAGGGGCCGTACGGCGGACGCGGGCAGGCCGGGATGCTGGGCGATCCAGCCCTCGGGCTTCATGCGGTGGGTGGTGTAGCCCTCGGGGCGGCGCTGGGCCTTGGCGGCGTAGGGGTTGAGGGGCCCGTCGACGTCGAGGTAGAGAAGGGCGCGGCCGGTGCCGCTCATGATTCCCCGCGCAGGCGTCGTTCCCGGTCGCCCCGCGTACGTTCGTCCTCCAACGTCTCTCCCCTTCGCCCGGGTTGCGTGCGTGAGGGAAGACTCGCCCGCCCACACCGTCCGCGCCACCCGTTTACCGCTTCCCGCCTGTGACAGGCCTGTTGCCGGAACTGTGGGTTCCACCACAGCCGTTCACACTCCGTGCTGCTGAACTCGACGGACCCGTAAGCGAGCGGTCAGGGGGCCGGGATGTCGTCCTTGCACCGGCGTCTGCGGGGGTGTGCCGTCCTGGCGGGACTCGCGGCGCTCGCCGTGTACGCCTGGGGGCTGCTGCACCTCGCCGGCGCGGTCCTGGAGGCGGAGGACGGTGGCACGAACTCCGCCCCGCTGCCCCCGTGCCGCGGGGACGAACGGGCCGTCCACGTCGTCGACTACTCGGTGAGCTACCTCCCCCTCTCCTTCGACTGCGAGCTGAAGGGCGGCGGCAGTTACCCGGCCGGGGCGATCCCCGGGTACGTCAATCCCGTCGCCGTGGGCTCCGCCCTCGCCGCCGTCGGCTGTGCCGTCGCCGCCGCCTACGCTGCGGAGCTGCGGCTGCGCGCCGAGGCACGCGAGGGCGGGGCCCGCTAGGTCCCGGGGACGCGGGTCAGGCCGCGGGAGCCAGTTCCGCCTTGCCGAACAGCAGGGCGTAGCCGGCGGGGAGCTGGGACAGCAGCCGGTCGACGAGCGCGTCGCCCACCAGCTTCGGCAGCACGCTCAGGACCGAGCTGACGTGCCAGCGGGCCGTCGCCGGTGTGGCGCCCTCGATGCGGGCGGCCACCGCGTCCACGAACTCCGGTGCCGTCAAGGGCCTGTTGAGCGGGATGCGGGAGGCGACAAGCCTGGCGGCCTCCTCGGGCAGGGCCCGGGCGAGGTCGACACGTTCGTCGCCGGTGACATGGTCGCCGAGGGCGGAGAGGACGACGCGGACGACCTGCTCCGTCTCCGTCGTGCTCGCGTACTGTCCGGCATCCCGCACGGCGTCGACGAGGTCGCTCCACCGTGTCGTTCTGGTCGTTCGCTCCGCGCTGAGTGCGCTCATGTACGGGTCTCCTGGGGGTCGTTGCGCCCCGCGGGCGGACCGGCCGGCCCGCGGGGGCGCGACTGCCTTGTGCGTTCTTCGTACGTCTTCGTACGTTCTTCGTCGGCCGCCGCGGTCAGCGGCTGATCTGCTTGCGGCCGCCGTCGCCGCCCGTGATCTGGATGCGGCGCGGCTTGGCCTGTTCGGCCACGGGGATGCGCAGGGTGAGGACTCCGGCGTCGTACGAGGCGTCGATACGTTCCGTGTCGAGGGTGTCGCCGAGGAAGAGCTGCCGGGTGAAGGAACCCGTGGGGCGCTCCGCGACGATCATCTCCGCGCCCTCGGGGGCGGGGAGGCGGCGCTCGGCGCGGACGTTCAGGACGTTGCGTTCGACGTCCAGGTCGATCGTCTCGGGGTCGACGCCGGGGAGGTCGAAGTGGACGACGAAGTCGTCCCCCGACCGGTACGCGTCCATCGCCATCGCGGCGGGACGGGCGTTGGAACCGAAAACCTGCTGCGTGAGGCGGTCGAACTCACGGAAGGGGTCGGTACGCATGAGCATCACGGTCCATCTCCTTTCCACAGACTCACGGGTGCGATGCCCTACGCCTTCTTATATAGCTCGGAGCCAGGAAACTTGACAAGCCCCGACTCAGGTCCGGTTGTCGGACCCGGTCCGGAGTTAGCCTCGACACCGTCGGCGGTGACGATCACGAGTGATGAGTGTCAGGAGGCAGACATGGCGAAGGTTCCCAGCGCGCTGGTCGCGGCGGGTGGACTCGTCGGCGGCTACGGCGTGGCCCGCTGGACGAAGAGGCGGCCGCTCGGCGGGGCGGTACTGGCCGTCGCCGGGGCCGCGGCGGCCCAGCAGTGGCGGGAACGGGCCGGCGGGAAGGCTGCCGGGGCACTGTCCGCCGCGTACGTGGCCGCCTTCGCCGGGTCCCACCCCCTGGCCAAGAAGGTCGGCGCGTGGCCGGCGGTGTTCGGCGTGGCGGGCGCGGTGGCCCTTGCGTCCTGGGCGGTGGCGGACCGCAACGCCTGAGAGACGGCGTCGTGCCGTCTCACCCCTCTCCCCCGGCCTGGTGGGTCAGTACGTTCACGACCCGGCCGTTGGGGTCCCGGACGAAGAAGCGCCGTACGCCCCACTCCTCGTCCCGCAGCTCCCGTACGACCTCCGCGCCCGACGCCACGACCTGGGCGTACACGGCGTCGACGTCCTCGACCTCGACGCTCAGGTCGGGGACGACGGGTGCGGTGCGCTCCTCGGTGAGGAAGCTGATCTGGGCGGTCGGGTTGGCGGGCGACGCCATCGTCACGACCCACCCCATGTCCATGACCTCCTCGAAGCCGAGCAGGCCGTAGAAGTCACGGTTGGCGGTGAGGGCCTCCCCTGACTCGACGTGGACGTCGGGCATGACCCTGCGGATACTCACGAGCGGCTCCTTCCTGCCAGTGGTGCCACGGTACGTCGTTGGGCGGGTGCGGGTCGGTGGGGGCTGGTCGCGCAGTTCCCCGCGCCCCTGAGGAGCTGCAGTCACCGGCGTCACGATGTGCCACCACCGGCCGTCTGGCGGGTGCGGGCCCGTTGTGGCTTGTCGCGCAGTTCCCCGCGCCCCTGAGTGGGTGCAGTCGCCCGTGTCATGAGGGACCGTGCGCCGCCATCGGCCGTCTGGCGAGTGCGGGCCCGTTGTGGCTTGTCGCGCAGTTCCCCGCGCCCCTGAGTGGGTGCAGTCGCCCGTGTCATTAGGGGCCGTGCGCCGCCGTCGGCCGTCTGGCGGGTGCGGGTGCGTTGTGGCTTGTCGCGCAGTTCCCCGCGCCCCTGGGTGGGGCATGTGGACGTTCGTGCAGACGCGTACGGCGCGAAGGGGACGGGGTGGGGGGTGTCCGCCCGCAGCGGCCGGCGTCCGTTACAGGGCACAGCCAAAGCAGCCGAGGCGCCGGACCGAGGACGGATACCCCCCACCCCGGCACCGACCCATCCACCGGACCCGAGGCGCTACACGAGCCCCCACCGAACAGGCGGCTGCGCCGCAGGCATCAGGGGCGCGGGGAACTGCGCAGAACGCCCGCCCCCACCCAGCCGCAGCCACACCCCACACCTCACGACGTCGAAGCAGCCGTGAGCGGCTTCGCGATGTCCTCCAGCGACCGCCCCTCCGCCCGCACCGCGAGGAACGCCGCCACAAGCCCCGCCGCACACATCAGCCCCGCCCCGATCTGGAAGGCCAGCACCGTGTCCCCCACCTTCCCCGTGCTCGTCAGGTCGGCGAACAGCAGCGGACCGCTGATGCCGCCCGCCGCCGTGCCCAGCGCGTAGAAGAAGGCGATCGACATGGCCCGCGTCTCCATCGGGAACACCTCGGACACCGTGAGGTAGGCGCTGGACGCCCCCGCCGACGCGAAGAACAGCACCGCGCACCAGCACGCCGTCAGCGTGCCCGCGCTCAGCGAACCCCGGTCGAACAGCCACGCCGTACCGAACAGCAGCAGCCCGGACAGCAGATACGTGGACGAGATCATCACCCGCCGCCCCACCGTGTCGAACAGCTTCCCCAGCAGCAGCGGCCCGAAGAAGTTGCCGATCGCGATGACGGCGAAGTAGTACCCGGTGTCGCCCGTCGGCACGTCGAAGAACGTCGTGAGGATCGCCCCGAACCCGAAGGTGATCGCGTTGTAGAGGAAGGCCTGGCCGATGAACAACGAGAACCCCAGCACGGACCGGCGCCGGTAGTCCGAGAACACCGTCCGCGCGATCTCGACGAACGTCACGCTGCGGCGCTGGTGGATCGTGAGCTCACCCTCGGCCCGCGGCAGCGCGGACCCCCGTTCCGCCTCCACCTTCTCCTCGATCGACGTGACGATCCGTTCCGCCTCCTCGTCCTGCCCGTGGATCAGCAGCCACCGCGGGCTCTCGGGCACATGTCGCCGTACGAGAAGGATCACGAAGGCCAGCACCGCGCCCAGCGCGAACGTCAGCCGCCAGCCCACGTCCTTGGCGAAGATGTCCGTGTTCAGCGCGACGATCGACAGCAGGGAACCCCCCACCGCCCCCAGCCAGAAGCTCCCGTTGATCATGAGGTCGACCCGGCCCCGGTACTGCGCCGGGATCAGCTCGTCGATCGCGGAGTTGATCGCCGCGTACTCCCCGCCGATGCCGAACCCGGTCAGGAACCGGAACAGGAAGAACCACCAGGAGTCGAAGGACACCGCTGTCAGCGCGGTGGCCGCCAGGTACACCGCCAGCGTGATCATGAACAGCTTCTTGCGGCCCCACTTGTCGGTGAGCCGCCCCCAGAACAGCGCCCCGAGGCACGCCCCGGCCACGTACAGCGCCGCCGCGACACCGGTGACCTGCCCGGAGGAGATGGACAGCCCACTGCCCGGCTCCGACAGCCGGCTCGCGATGTTGCCGACGACCGTGACCTCCAGGCCGTCGAGGATCCACACGGTGCCGAGTCCGATGACGATGGTCCAGTGCCAGCGTGACCAGGGGAGCCGGTCGAGTCTGGCGGGGATGTTGGTCGTCAGGGTGCGGCCGGAATCGGCCTGAGCTGTGGTCACGGACGGGCTCCCTCCACGTCGAGCGATCCTCGAACGACCACTCGGGTGCCCCCGGCCTGCCCGACTACGCCCCCAGCGCCCGCGACACGGTGTAGATCAACAGCCCGGCCAGCGATCCGACCACCGTGCCGTTGATCCGGATGAACTGCAGGTCGCGGCCGATGTGCGCCTCGATCTTGCGGGTGGTGTGCTCGGCGTCCCAGCCGGCCACCGTGTCCGTGATCAGCGAGGTGATCTCCCGCCGGTAGGTGGTGACCACGTACACCGCGGCCCCTTCCACCCACCCGTCGACCTTCGCCTGCACCTTGGGGTCGACGGCCATCCGTGCCCCCAGCGACAGCAGCGACGCCCGCACCCGCAGCCGCAGTTCACTGCGCTCGTCCTCGGCGGCGGAGACGATCATCGACCGTACGGCGGTCCAGGCGGACGCGATGAGGTCCTGCACCTCGCCGCGGCCCAGCACCTCGCCCTTGAGCCGCTCGACACGCGCACGCGTGTCCGTGTCGGACTGGAGGTCGGAGGCGAAGTCGGTCAGGAACCGGTCCAGCGCCCCGCGGGCCGGATGGGACGGCATGTCCCGCATCTCGGTCACGAACCGCAGCAGCTCCTTGTAGACCCGTTCGCCGACCTTCTTGTCGACGAAACGCGGGGTCCAGCCGGGCGCGCCCCCCTGCACGGCGTCCATGACCTGCTCGTCGTGGAGCACGAGCCAGTCGTGGGCGCGGGCCACCACCAGGTCGACGACCCGCCGGTGCCCGCCGTCGGCGACGACCTTGTCCAGCATCTTGCCGATGCCGGGCGCGATCTCCTGGGCGTCGGCCCGCCGGGTGATCGCCTCGCCGACCACGGCCTGCACGTCGGAGTCCCGGAGCACGGTCAGGGCGCCCCGCAGCGCCGCCGACAGCTCCGCCGTGACCCGGTCGGCGTGTTCGGGCTCGGCCAGCCAGGTGCCCAGCCGGCTGCCGATCCCCACGGCCCGCAGCCGCTGGCGTACGACGTCCTCGGAGAGGAAGTTCTCGCCGACGAACTCGCCCAGCGACACCCCCAACTGGTCCTTCTTGGTGGGGATGATCGCGGTGTGCGGGATGGGCAGGCCGAGGGGGTGCCGGAAGAGCGCGGTGACCGCGAACCAGTCGGCGAGCGCGCCGACCATGCCGGCCTCGGCGGCCGCGGCGACATAGCCGGCCCAGGGGCCCGCCCCGGAGTTGTGCGCCCACTTGGCGAGGACGTACACCACCGCCACGAGCAGCAGCAGCCCGGTCGCGGTGAGCTTCATGCGCCGCACCCCGCGCTGCTTCTCCAGGTCGGCCTCGCTGAAGGTGTTCATCGCACGGACGGGCGACGCGGGGGCGGCCCGGCCCGCGGACGTCACGGCCCCGCGCTCCGGGGCCCGCCGCTCCGCGTCCGACGGTTCCGCTTCCTCAGGTTTCGTGCGTTCCATCCGCTCCACCCGTTCGGTGATCCCTCACACATTGTCCCTTCCTGACCTACTCCCGGAGCAGAACAGGAGTTCCCGGCGCCGGTCCGGACGAGCTAACCGGAGGGAGTCTCGTCTCTTCTCCTCAGGTTCATGCCGCATCATGGGTTCATCAGATCGGAGCCCCCGGGCTCCCATCGCCCTAGGAGAACAGCACCACATGACTCGGCGTCATGGTTACGCCCTGCTCGCCTCGATCGTCGCCATGATCGTGGCCCTGTCCACCGCCGTCTACGTCTCGGTGGCGGCCGGCACCGGCACCGCGGACCGGACCTCGCTGTCCGGCTCCCGGCCCGTACGCCCGTCCGCCGCGCCCGCCTCCGCCGGAGTCTGGGTCGGCACCTGGTCCGCCGCCCCGGTCGGCGCCGAGCCCGGCACCCTCGCCGAGGGCATGACGGGCCGCTCCGTCCGCAACGTCGTCCACACCAGCGTCGGCGGTACGAGTGCCCGCGTCACGCTGTCCAATCTCTACGGCCGGACCCCGCTGACCGTCACGCACGCCTCCCTCGCCCTCGCCGCCGGTCCGAGGACCGCCGCGGCCGAGGCGGGCACCGTACGGCGGCTCACGTTCGCCGGCAGCACCACGGTCGTCGTCGCGGCGGGCGCGCAGGTGCTCAGCGACGCCGTCGCCCTGGACGTGCCCGCGGGCGCCGACGTCCTCGTCACCACCTACTCCCCCACCCTGTCCGGTCCGGTCACCTACCACCCGACGGCCCGGCAGACCTCGTACGCCGGCCCGGGCGACCTCACCGAGGACGAGACCGGCACGGGCTGGACCGAGCGGGTGGACCGCTGGCGGTACCTCACCGCGCTGGACGTGCTCAGCGACGAGGCCGACGGCACGGTGGTCGCCTTCGGCGACTCGCTGACCGACGGCAAGAACTCCACCGCCGACGCGAACGCCCGCTGGCCGGACTTCCTGAACCGGCGCCTGCGCTCCGCGCTCGCCGCCGGCCGGGACCTGCCCCGCTACGGCGTGGTCAACGCGGGGATCGGGGGCAACCGGGTCCTCGTGGACGCCCGTCCCCCGGAGAACCAGGCCGGCGTCCGCCGCTTCCGCCGCGACGTGCTCGACCGCCCCAACGTCAGGGTCGTCGTCGTCGAACTCGGCATCAACGACATCCTGCGCACGCCGGGCACCGTCGACCCCCAGCGGCTCCTCGCCGGCCTGCGCGACCTGGTCCGCCAGGCCCACGCCCGCGGCATCAAGGTCGTCGGTGCGACCCTCATGCCCTTCGGCGACCGCAGCGGGTGGACCGAGGCCCGCGAGGGCGTCCGGCAGACCGTCAACGCGGAGATCCGTGCGGGCCGGGTCTACGACGCGGTGGTCGACTTCGACCGGGCGGTGCGGGACCCGTACGACCCCCGGCTGCTCCGCTCGATCTACGACTCGGGCGACCGACTCCACCCCAACGACAGGGGGTACGAGCGCATGGCCGACGCGTTCGATCTGCGGTTCTTGAAGGGGTCGGTGGCGGCGAAACTGTGACCGCGGGCCGGTGGGGGCCGGTCGCGCAGTTCCCCGCGCCCCCAGACGCGTCGGTGCCGCGAGACGTGCTTCGACCGCACCCACCCAGGGGCGCGGGGAACTGCGCGACCGGCCACGACGGACCCGCACCCGCCCACCGGCAGGACGCGCCGCCCGCTCAGTGCTCCCCGCGGCGCAGCTCCCGGCGTTCCAGCCTCTCCTGCCGCCGCTCCTCACGGATCCGCTGCCGGTCGGCCTTCCTGAGCTTGCGCTCGACCCCGACCCCGCCCCAGAACGCGAACCCGGTCACGACCACCCGCGGGGCCCCGGCGTCACCCGGCACGCCCTCCTCGCGGTGGTCGAAGCCGCCCATGATCCCCATCCCGCGCACCACGACCTCGACCCCCGGCGGCACGATCACCTGCACGCCGCCCATGATCGCGACACAGTTGATCTCGACCTCGCCGGCGGCGAAGTTCGCATCCCGCAGGTCGATCTCCCCGCCGCCCCAGAACGCGAAGCAGGTGAAGCGCCGGGGCACGGTCCACCGCCCCTTGCGCTGGAACCCGGACATCACGGCGACGGCCCACGTCGAGGAACCCTCGCCGCCGACGACCCGGGACGCCCAACTCCCTTCGGCGTCAGGGCCCTTCACCATGTCGACCTTGGGAGCGGCGACCTGTCCGACCGGCAGGTCCCGGGTGATCGGCGCGAGCTCGCCGTACGTCCGTGCCTGGTAGGTCGCCTCCAGCCGCTCGCCGAACTCCTCCATGTCGAGCCGGCCCTCCGCGAGGGCGTCCCGCAGGACCTCGGCGACTCGCTCACGATCGGCGTCGGAGGCACGCAGCTCCGGCACGGGGAGCTCGGGGGGTGTCCCCCCGGAAGACACAGCGTCGGTCATGCACAGCAGCCTACGAGTTGGCTCGCCGCACGGCTACGACACCGCTCTCTCCGCTTCCCCGGCGTACATCTTGGCGATCACCGCCTCGATGTCCGGCTCCCGCACCGACAGGTCCACCAGCGGGTACTGCGCCGCGACCCGCGCCACCAGCGCCGCCGCCGACTCGGACGCCGGGAACGCCAGCCACTGCCGCGGACCCTCCACCTTCACCACGCGGGCGGGCGCCGCCTCGATCGGCGGCAACTCCCGCTCCAGGTCCACCACCAGGGTGCGCTCGCTCTCGCCCACCTCGTGGAGGCCGGCGAGGGGACCGTCGTACATCAGGCGGCCGTGGTCGATGACCATCACGCGGGAGCAGAGCTGCTCGATGTCCTGGAGGTCGTGGGTGGTCAGCAGGACCGTCGTGCCGCGCTCGGTGTTCAACTCCCGCAGGAACGCCCGCACCTTGGCCTTGGAGATGACATCGAGCCCGATGGTCGGCTCGTCCAGGTACAGCACCTCGGGGTCGTGCAGCAGGGCCGCCGCGATGTCGCCGCGCATCCGCTGGCCCAGGGACAGTTGGCGTACCGGTACGTCCAACAGGTCGCCCAGTTCGAGGAGTTCGACGCAGCGGTCGAGGTTCTCGCGGTACCGGGCGTCCGGGATGCGGTACATGCGGTGCATCAGCTTGTAGGAGTCGATCAGCGGCAGGTCCCACCACAGGGTCGTGCGCTGGCCGAAGACCACGCCGATGCGGTGGGCAAGGCGGGTGCGCTCGCGGGACGGGTCGATGCCGGCCACCCGCAGCCTGCCGCCGGACGGGGTCAGGATGCCCGTCAGCATCTTGATCGTCGTCGACTTGCCGGCGCCGTTCGGGCCGATGTACCCGACCATCTCGCCGCGCGCCACGGTGAAGGAGATCGAGTCGACCGCCCGCACCCGGCGCCGCTCCCGTTTCAGGAACCCGGTCTTCCTGCGCACGTCGAAGACCTTCTCGACGCGGTCGAGTCCGATGAAGGCCTCCTGCGCCACGTCCGTCTCCCTGTCCATCTCCAGGTCCATCTCCCCGTCCATCTCCGGGTCCATCGCTAACTCCCCGTACTCCGGTACGACCCGAGTCCCGCCCGCCACGCCAGCCCGGCCAGCGCGCAGCACACCACCGCCACCAGCGGCGGGGTGAAGGCCGTCCAGTGCGGCAGCTCCAGCGGGTACGGCCGGTCCAGCACGTAGGAGGCCGGCACCCAGTTGACGAAGGCGAGGGGCAGCACGAACGTCACCCCGCGCACGAAGTCCTTCCCGAACACCGCCGGCGGGTACTGGAGCAGGGTCGTCCCGCCGTACGTGAACGCGTTCTGCACCTCGGAGGCGTCCTGCGCGAAGATCTGGAAGGCCGCGCCCGCCACGAACACCGCGCAGAAGATCACCGCGCCGCTGACCACCATCAGCGGCACCAGCAGCACCCTCGCCACACTCCAGTCGACGTCGACGGAGGCCAGCGCCCACACCAGCACCACCGTGCCCTGGATGATCCGGCCCAGGCGGCGCACCGCGAACCGGTCCGCGCCGATCTGCGCGAGCACCGGCGCCGGCCGCACCAGCAGGATGTCGAAGGAGCCGTCGCGGATCCGGGCGCCCAGCACGTCCATCGAGCCGAGCACCAGGTCGGCGATCCCGAAGGCGGTCACCGAGAGGCCGTAGAGGAAGGCGATCTCGGGCAGTCCCCAACCGCCCAGCGAGTCGACCTGCGAGAACATCAGCAGGATCCCGACGAAGTCCAGGCCGGTCATCAGCAGGTTGCCGCACATCGTCACGACGAACGAGGTGCGGTAGGTCATGGCGGACCGCACCCACATGCCGGCGATCAGCCGGTAGGCGCGCACCCCCTCGGCCAGGCGGAACGTCTCAGCCACCCTGCACCACCACCCGCCGGGTCGCCGCCGACTGCAGGAGCCGGCCGGCCCCCAGCAGCACCACCGCCCATGTCGCCTGGAAGGCGTACGCGCCGAGCGGGTCGGCCTCCCCCATCAGGACGTCCGCCGGCACCTGGAGCTGTGCCGCCCACGGCAGCGCCCGTACGACGTCGCCGAGCGCCCCGGGGAAGGCGTTGAGGGGGAAGACGATGCCCGAGCAGAAGACGCCCGTGATCATCACCGCCTGCATGATCCCCATGCCGTCCATCAGCCAGAACACGCTCAGGGCCGCGAGGTAGCGGATCCCGAAGCTGACGACCATCGCGAGCAGCAGCGCCACGAACAGGGCCGCCCACGACGTGACGTCGGTGGGCAGCGCCATCGGGAAGAACAGCGCGCCGAAGACGAAGGGGATCACTCCGCGGCCCAGCAACTGAAACAACGACCGGCCCAAGTCGCTCGCCAGCCACCACAGTTGGAGGTCGGCCGGACGGTACAGGTCGACCGCGATCTCACCGGTGCGGATCCGCTCGATCACGTCCTTCTCGGCGCCGCCGCCCTGGAGGGCCAGCGTCGAGTAGAGGCACTGCCCCAGCCAGACGTAGGTGACGGCCTGCGCCTGGTCGTAGCCCCCCAGATGGGGTTTCTCGTCCCACAGCGCGAGATACGTGTAGACGAGGATCACACCGAAAACGGTGTTGGTGAACACTCCCGCGAACGTAGCCGCGCGATATGTCGCGTATCGTCGGAATCCCCCTGCCGCGACGGTCGCGTACAACCGCCAGGAACCCACATCAACAGCCCTCCTCGGCCCGCGGACACCGAAGCGCAGGAGCCTAGTGCGCAGGTGACAGGGCAGGCCACCCATTTTCCGGGCGAGACGCGCGCCATATCCGGGAACGGAACGCAGGGTGCGAGAGTCTTCAACAGGGGACGCAGAAGGCGTACGAGGTCGTACGGGAACGTACGACGCGAAATCAGGAGTCCGTGCACGAGATGAGCGACCAGCCGCAGCAGCCGACCGAGGGCTGGGCACCGACAGAGCCGCAGCCGGCTGAGGAGCCCGAGGGCAAGAAGAAGGCCAAGCGGCCCAGGCGTACCGGCTGGCGACGGCTGATCCCGACCTGGCGCATGGTGCTGGGCACCTTCGTCCTCGGACTGATCGTCCTGGCCGGGCTGTTCTTCCTCGGCTACTCGATGGTCAAGATCCCGCCGGCCAACGCGCTCGCCGTCAAGCAGTCCAACGTCTACCTCTACGCCGACGGCAGCCAGCTCGCCCGCGACGGTGAGATCAACCGCGAGAACGTCTCCCTCTCGCAGGTCTCCAAGGACGCCCAGCACGCCGTGCTGGCCGCCGAGGACCGCGACTTCTACACCGAGTCCGCGATCGACCCGAAGGCCATGCTCCGCGCCGGCTGGAACACCGCCACCGGCAAGGGCAAGCAGTCCGGCTCGACGATCACCCAGCAGTACGTGAAGAACTACTACCTGGCCCAGGAGCAGACCGTCACCCGCAAGGTGAAGGAGTTCTTCATCTCGATCAAGCTGGACCGCACCCAGTCCAAGGACCAGATCCTCGAGGGCTACCTCAACACCAGCTACTTCGGCCGCAACGCCTACGGCATCCAGGCCGCCGCCCAGGCCTACTACGGCAAGGACGCCGTCGACCTCGACCCGGCCCACGCCGCCTACCTCGCCGCGCTGGTCAACGCGCCGAGCGAGTACGACGTCGTCGCGCACCCGGAGAACAAGGCGGCCGCCGAGGCCCGTTGGAACTACGTCCTGGACGGCATGGTCAAGAAGGGCTGGCTGGCCCAGTCCGAGCGCACCGGGCTGAAGTTCCCGATGCCCAAGGAGCAGACCGTCTCCACCGGCCTGTCCGGGCAGCGCGGCTACGTCGTGCAGGCGATCAAGGACTACCTCACCACCAACAAGATCGTCACCGCCGACCAGTTGGAGGCGGGCGGCTACCGCATCACCACCACCCTGGACAAGAGCAAGCAGGACGCCTTCGTGAAGGCCGTCGACGACCAGGTGATGAAGAAGCTCGACAAGAAGAACAACAAGGTCGACAACTACGTCCGCGCGGGCGGCGCCTCCGTCGACCCGAGGACCGGCAAGGTCGTCGCCATGTACGGCGGCATCGACTACGTGAAGCAGTACACCAACGGCGCGACCCGCGGCGACTTCCAGGTCGGCTCCATCTTCAAGCCCATCGTGTTCGCCTCGGCCGTCGAGAACCACTCCGAGACGCAGGACGGCCGGCTCATCACGCCCAACACCTACTACGACGGCACCAACAAGCGCCCCGTCGTCGGCTGGAGCGGCGGCTCCTACGCCCCGGAGAACGAGGACCAGGGCTCCTACGGCGAGATCACCGTCCGCGAGGCCACCGACAAGTCCGTCAACTCGGTGTACGCGCAGATGGCCGTCGACGTCGGCTCCGACAAGGTCAAGCAGACCGCGGTCGACCTGGGCATCCCCTCCGACACCCCGGACCTGACGGCGTCCCCGTCCATCGCGCTCGGCGTGAACACCGCGAGCGTCCTCGACATGGCGGAGGCCTACGCCACCCTCGCCAACCACGGCCGGCACGGCACGTACACGATGATCGACAAGATCACCAAGGACGGCGAGGCGACCGTCGAGCTGCCGAAGCAGCGCACCGAGCAGGCCGTCAGCCGGGAAGCCGCCGACACCACCACCTCGATCCTGCAGAGCGTCGTCGAGAACGGCACCGCCACCGCCGCCCAGGGCGCGGGCCGCCCCGCCGCCGGCAAGACGGGCACCGCCGAGGACGACAAGGCGGCCTGGTTCGCCGGGTACACCCCCGAACTCGCGACGGTCGTCTCCGTCATGGGCCAGGACCCGGTGACGGCCCAGCACAAGCCGCTGTACGGCGCACTCGGCCTGCAGCGCGTCAACGGCGGCGGGCCGCCCGCCGAGATCTGGGCGCAGTACACCAAGGCCGCCCTCAAGGGGAAGCCGGTCGGCGACTTCGACCTCCAGCTCCAGTCGGGCGCCGAGGAGCAGGCCCCCAGCACCCAGGCCCCCGTCGACCCGACCACGGGCGGCCAGGACGACGGCGGCACCACGGGCGACACCACCGGCGGCGAGGACACCGAGGGTCAGACCGGCGGACAGGACGAGGGCCAGTCCCAGGGGCAGACCGAGGGCCAGGACAACGGCGGCACCACCACCGGCGGCGACAACACGGGCGGGGCCGACGGCGGCACCACCACCGACGGCGGCACCACGACGGGCGGGACCACCGGGGACACCTCCACCGGGGGCGGCACGACCGACGGCGGCACCACGGGAGAGACGACCGGAGGCACCACCGGGGACTCACCGAGCGGCGGGGCGACCGGCGGCCAGAACCTGCTGAGCACGAGCCGCCGGGAGTGACCGCGGCTCAGTGACCCGAGGTCGCCTTCAGCCCCACCACGGCGACCAGCAACAGGCACACGAAGAAGATCCGCGCGGCGGTGACCGGCTCCCCCAGCACCACCATGCCGAGCACCGCCGCCCCGGCCGCGCCGATCCCGACCCAGACGCCGTAGGCGGTACCGATGGGAAGGGACTTGGCGGCGTACGACAGCAGGACCATGCTGGCGACGATCCCGGCGCCGGTGAGCACACTGGGCACCAGCCGGGTGAAGCCCTCCGAGTACTTCATGCCGATCGACCAGCCGACCTCGAGCAGACCGGCGACGACAAGCAGAACCCAGGCCATGACGGACACCTCCGGGACAAACGACTGAACGGGGTGCGTCGTCTTTGCCTGTCCCGGTACGGCGCGTCTCGTCGGGCTCCTTCGAAGGTAGCAAGGAAACGACGAAGAGGGCCGGTGACGATGGTCACCGGCCCTCTTCGACCGTGGAACTACAGGTAGAGACCCGTCGAGTCCTCGGAGCCCTCGAACCGGTCGGCCGCGACGGCGTGCAGATCACGCTCCCGCATGAGGACGTACCCCGTCCCCCGCACCTCGACCTCGGCCCGGTCCTCCGGGTCGTACAGCACCCGGTCGCCCGGTTCCACGGTCCGTACGTTCTGCCCCACCGCGACGACCTCGGCCCAGGCCAGCCGGCGTCCGACGGCCGCGGTGGCGGGGATGAGGATGCCGCCACCCGACCGCCGCTCGCCCTCGCCGTTCTCCTGCCGCACGAGTACGCGGTCGTGCAGCATGCGGATGGGCAGCTTGTCGTGCGGGGTGTCGTTTCTCTTGGCGCTCACGCCACTGAACCTACCTGTCCTCGACGCCCGTGCAAGCGGCCGGGTCAGCCCTTGCGGCGCCGGGTGCCCAGGGCGAGCAGCCCCACGAGTCCCACGGCGACGAGGGCGACGGGCAGGACGCGCTCCAGACGGGGAGCCCCGTCCTCGTCCACGAACTGGGCCTTCACATCGGTGACGGCCTTGTTCACGGAGACGTACGCCCGTCCGAGCGTGTGGTCGATGTTGGAGACGACTTTGGCCTTGGCGTCGCCGACGATCGTCTTCGGGTGCACCCGCACCCCGATCTCGTCGAGCGTCTCTGCCAGCACCTCGCGGCGGCGCTTGATGTCCGCCTCGATCTGCGCCGGGGTTCTGATGTCCGACGTGTCCGCCACGGTAGAGCCTCCGGGGTCGCTGCTACTTGTCCTGGACAGTCTGTCAGTTCCGCCCGCGACCGCACTGTCAGGACCCCCGGTTACGCTGACCCAATGAGCGAGCGACTCCAGCCCGGGGACGTGGCCCCCGCCTTCACCCTGCCCGACGCCGACGGCTCCGAGGTCTCCCTGTCGGACCACAAGGGCCGCAAGGTCATCGTCTACTTCTACCCGGCCGCCCTGACCCCCGGCTGCACGAAGCAGGCCTGCGACTTCACCGACAACCTGGAGGTGCTGGCCGGCGCGGGCTACGACGTCATCGGCATCTCCCCGGACGCCCCGGAGAAGCTGGCGAAGTTCCGCGAGAAGGAGTCCCTGAAGGTCACCCTCCTCGCCGACCCGGAGAAGACCGTCACCGAGGCCTACGGCGCCTACGGCGAGAAGAAGAACTACGGCAAGACCTACATGGGCGTCATCCGCTCCACGATCGTCGTGGACGAGGAGGGCAAGGTCGAACGGGCCCTGTACAACGTCCGCGCGACGGGCCACGTCGCGAAGATCATCAAGGACCTGGGCATCTGAACCTCCCCCCTCCGAGCGGCCCGCACCGACCTCCCGGCGCGGGCCGCTCCACGTTCCGGGCGTGACTGTCCGACAAACGGTTCGTTACTCCGTACGAGGCCACGAACGTGTGGCCGAGGACGGAGGGGGTCTTCGGTGGGGGCCAGTGCGTACACCCGGGAGCGGCTGGAGGAGGCGGCTCGGGGGGCTCGGACGTTGTCGGAGGCGTGCCGGAGGTTGGGGGTGGATCCTCGGAGTCCGACGCGGCGGTACGTCCTCGCGCGGATGAAGAAGCTCGGGGTCGACGTCTCGCACTTCGAGCGCGAGGGGGTGAAGTGGACGCGGGAGATCCTTGAGCCCGTGGTCGCTCGGTCATCGAGCGTCTACGAGGTCCTGCGGCACCTGGGGCTCGACCCGGTCGGCGGTCACCACACGAACATCTCCGGGCGAATCAAGGCGTACGGCCTCGACACCTCGCACTTCACGCCGGTGCGCCGTACGGAGCGGCAGCGGTGCAACCAGCGCCGCCGGACGGCTGAGGAGATCCTCGTCGAGGAGAGCTCGGCGCATGCGACGCGCGTACCGAGCAGCCGTCTGAAACGGGCGATGCGCGAACTGGGCACGGAGGAGCGCTGCGCCCTGTGTGGGATCGAGTCGGTGTGGCTCGGCGAACCGCTGCCACTGGAGGTCGACCACATCGACGGCAACTGGCGGAACAACCGGATCGAGAACCTGCGGCTCCTGTGTCCCAACTGCCATTCGACGACGGATAGTTACCGAGGGCGCGGCAAACGCAGGGCGTCATGAGCAGCGGCGTGCGGTACACCCGGGAAAGGCTGGCCGAAGCCGCTGAGCGATGTTCCGACATCGACGAGGTCATCACCCTCTTCGGCACCCGGCCCTACGGCTGCCTTCGCCGCTACCTCGTAAGGCGCTTCGCTCACTTCGGTATCGACATCTCGCACTTCCGTCCCTGCGGGAGGCTGCCTCGCCCCTCAGAGCACCAACTGCGAGCAGCGGTTGCCGAATCGAGTTCCCTGGCGGAGGTGCTGCGCCGACTGGATCGCCCGGAAAACGGCAGGCAACGGAGTCAGGTGCGCCAGTGGATCGCCGAGCACGAGATCGCGACCTCGCACTTCCTGGGACAAGCCCACCGACGAGGCAAACCGTCAGCGAACGCCAAGCGCCCGGAGGAGGTACTGGTCCGGCACCTCGGCACACACCGGACAACGACCAAGCGTCTGCGCCGCGCGCTGCTGGAAGTCGGCGTGACCGAGGAGTGCGCCCATTGCGGAACCGGCCCCGAATGGCTGGGTAGGCCCATGACGCTGGAGGTCGACCACATCAACGGCGACTGGAGCGACGACCGGCGGGAGAACCTGCGACTGTTGTGCCCCAACTGTCACGCGATCACCAGTACCTGGTGCAGAGGAGGCAGAAGGCGACGAGCGACTCCCGGTACGATGGCAGCCAGCTAGCGGCGGTGGCGCAACGGCGACGCAGCAGGTTTAGGTCCTGTGGCCCTTGAACGGGCTTGAGGGTTCGAATCCCTTCCGCCGCACACGGACGGCCTGCGCGTCGAAGGACTGACGCGCAGGCCGCAGCCGTATACGCCTCAGCCCAACAGCTCCCGTACCACCGGTACCAGCGCCCGGAACGCCTTCCCCCGGTGGCTGATCGCGTTCTTCTCCTCCGCCGTCATCTCGGCGCACGTGCGGGTCTCGCCCTCGGGCTGGAGGATCGGGTCGTAGCCGAAGCCGTTCGTGCCCGCGGGGGTGTGGCGGAGGATGCCCCGGAATTGGCCCTCGACCACCCTTTCCGTGCCGTCCGGCAGGGCGAGGGCGGCGGCGCAGGCGAAGTGCGCGGCCCGGTGTTCGTCGGCGATGTCGGAGAGCTGGGCCAGGAGCAGGTCCAGGTTGGCCTTGTCGTCTCCGTGGGTGCCGGACCAGCGGGCCGAGAAGATGCCCGGGGCGCCGCCCAGGACGTCCACGCACAGGCCCGAGTCGTCGGCCACGGCGGGCAGGCCGGTGGCCTTGGCCAGGGCGTGGGCCTTCAGCAGGGCGTTCTCGGCGAAGGTGACGCCGGTCTCTTTGACGTCCGGGATCTCGGGGTACGCGTCCGCGCCGACGAGGTCGAAGGGCAGGCCTGCGTCGGCGAGGATCGCGTGGAGCTCGGTGATTTTCCCGGCGTTGCGGGTGGCGAGGATCAGGCGGGTCATGCCCACCAGTATTACGGCGTGCAGACCTTGGTCAGTTCGCCGGCCGCGTCGGTGACGGGGCTCAGGTCCGGTGTCTCGTCGCCGTTCTTGACGGCCGTACGGACGTTGGACACGGCGTCGGCGAGGTGGTCGACCGCCTGGTTGACGTCGGCGTTGTCGGTCTTGTCGCCGATCTCGTCGAGGTTCTGGTCGATGGAGGCGAGGGCCTCGTCGATCTGCGTCGGGTCGTTCGACGCGTTCTCCACGGCCTGCTGGAGGTCGGTGACGCTGTCGGCGACGGCCTCCGCGGTCTGGACGCAGTCCAGGGCCTTGCTGACGGCGTCGCAGCCGGTGGTGAGGCCGGTCGTGAGTACTGCGGCGGCCACCGCGACGGCGATGGTGATACGGCGACTACGGCGGCGTCGGCTCGCGGCCATGGATCTGTTCCCTCCCTGTGGCAGGCCTCGGGAGGCCCCCCGTCGACTGGCCGGGCGCCCGTTGTGCACAGCGGGCGCCCGTACTCCCGAAGACGCCGGGGCGGCCGGTCGGGTTGCGCTCGCCGGCCACCGTTCTTGGCGGTCCCTTTACCTTTCGAGGACCGTATCAAGCGCCTTGCTCTGGAGGGCGGCGAGTTCGGTGCAGCCGAGGACCGCGAGGTCGAGGAGGGAGTTGAGCTCGTCGCGGGCGAAGGGCTCGGCCTCGGCGGTGCCCTGGACCTCGACGAAGCGGCCGTCGCCGGTGCAGACGACGTTCATGTCGGTGTCGGCGCGGACGTCCTCCTCGTAGCAGAGGTCGAGGAGGGGGACGCCTCCGACGATGCCGACGGAGACCGCGGAGACGGTGCCGGTGAGCGGCTTGCGGCCGGCCTTGACGAGCTTCTTGGACTGCGCCCAGGCGACGGCGTCGGCGAGGGCGACGTACGCGCCGGTGATGGCGGCGGTGCGGGTGCCGCCGTCGGCCTGGAGGACGTCGCAGTCGAGGACGATCGTGTTCTCGCCGAGCGCCTTGTAGTCGATCACCGCGCGCAGGGAGCGGCCGATGAGGCGGCTGATCTCGTGCGTGCGGCCACCGATCTTGCCGCGGACGGACTCACGGTCGCCGCGGGTGTTGGTGGCCCGGGGCAGCATGGAGTACTCGGCGGTCACCCAGCCCTCGCCGCTGCCCTTGCGCCAGCGGGGGACGCCTTCGGTCACGGAGGCGGTGCAGAAGACCTTCGTGTCGCCGAAGGAGACGAGGACGGAGCCCTCGGCGTGCTTGCTCCAGCCGCGTTCGATGGTGACCGGGCGGAGTTGTTCGGGGGTGCGGCCGTCGATTCGAGACATGGCGTCGAGCCTATCGGCCTCCCGGGTGAGCGCTTGGCGCGCTCAGCTCACATCATGTCCTCGATCTCGGCGGCGATCGGGTCGGCGTCCGTGCCGATCACGACCTGGATCGCGGTGCCCATCTTGACGACGCCGTGGGCGCCGGCGGCCTTGAGGGCGGCTTCGTCGACGAGGGCGGCGTTGTGGACCTCGGTGCGCAGGCGCGTGATGCAGCCCTCGATCTCGTCAATGTTGTCGATGCCGCCGAGCCCGGCGACGATCTTCTCAGCCTTGGTGGCCATGTCGTTCTCCTCATGCACTGTTGGCCCAACTTCGCGGGCGATTGCGCTGTTCGTACCGAAAGATGACGTCACAGCAACCAATCGTCCGTGACTGGTCTACACCACCCGACAGGCGGTCGCCAACTGATGAGTTCGGAAACCGAGATCTCACCCGCACGCCGGCGGTGGCAGTCGGCGTTCCAGGGGCTCCAGAAGATGGGTCGCAGCCTTCAGCTTCCCATCGCCGTGCTGCCGGCCGCGGGCATCCTGAACCGGCTGGGCCAGCCCGACGTGTTCGGGGACGACGGGCTGGGCTGGACGAACGTGTCCAAGGTGATGGCGGGCGCGGGCGGGGCGCTGCTGGACGGCCAGTTGGGGCTGCCGCTGCTGTTCTGCGTGGGTGTGTCCATCGGGATGGCGAAGAAGGCGGACGGGTCGACGGCGCTGGCGGCGGTGGCCGGGTTCCTCGTCTACTTCACGGTGTTGCGGCAGTTCCCGGAGGACTGTCCGAGCGGGGCGAAGGCCGTGCAGGGCATCGGGTGCCAGGCGACGGTGGACCACACGGTGGTGGCGTTCACCTACCAGAACCCGGGGGTCTTCGGCGGCATCGTGATGGGGCTGCTGACGGCGTTCTTCTGGCAGCGGTACCACCGCACCAAGCTGGTGGACTGGCTCGGCTTCTTCAACGGGCGCCGTCTCGTGCCGATCATCATGGCGTTCGTCGCGATCGTGTTCGCGGCGCTGTGCCTGTGGGTGTGGCCGCCGATCGGTGACGGGCTGGAGAACTTCAGCGACTGGCTGAAGGACGCGGGGGCGTGGGGTGCGGGGCTGTTCGGTGTGGCGAACCGGGCGTTGCTGGTGATCGGGCTGCACCAGTTCCTGAACGTGCCCATCTGGTTCCAGTTCGGCACGTACACCAAGCCGGACGGCACCGAGGTGCACGGTGACATCAACATGTTCCTGGCGGGCGACCCGAACGCGGGGCAGTTCCTCTCGGGGTTCTTCCCGATCATGATGTTCGCGCTGCCGGCGGCGGCGCTGGCGATCACGCACTGTGCGAGGCCGGAGCGGCGCAAGGAGGTCGGCGGTCTGATGCTGTCGGTCGCGCTCACCTCGTTCGTGACGGGGATCACCGAGCCGATCGAGTACTCGTTCCTGTTCATCGCGCCCCTGCTGTACGCGGTGCACGCGGTGCTGACAGGTGTGTCGATGGCGGTCACGTGGGGCCTCGGGGTGCACGACGGCTTCAGCTTCTCGGCCGGTCTCATCGACTACATCATCAACTGGAACCTGGCGACGAGGCCGTGGGCCATCATTCCGATCGGCCTGTGCTTCGCGGCCGTCTACTACGTGATCTTCCGGTTCGCGATCACGCGGTTCGACCTCAAGACCCCGGGCCGGGAGCCGGAGGACGAGGTCGAGGACGTCACCAAGGTGTAGTCCTCCGGTTGCGGAATTGACGGGTTCCTTATAACGCCCCCATCGTGTACAACAGGTCTACACCACTGAGTGGTGTAGACCACCACCCGATGGAGGAAAGCGTTATGAGCACCGCCACCGAGACGGCGGCCCCCGCAAAGAAGCGGGGATCCGGTCTTATCCAGGGCCTTCAGAAGGTCGGCCGCAGCCTCCAGCTCCCGATCGCCGTGTTGCCGGCGGCGGGGCTGCTGCTCAGGTTCGGCCAGCCCGACGTGTTCGGCAAGGACGGCTTCGGCTGGGACAAGGTCGCGTCCGTGTTCGCCACCGCAGGTGGCGCGATCTTCGACAACCTGCCGATGCTGTTCTGCATCGGTGTCGCCATCGGCTTCGCCAAGAAGGCCGACGGCTCGACCGCACTGGCGGCCCTGGTCGGCTTCCTGGTGTACAGCAACGTCCTCAAGGCCTTCCCGGTCACCGAGGCGAAGGTCCAGGCCGGTGCGGACATAGCCGCGACCTACAACAACCCCGGCGTCCTCGGCGGCATCCTGATGGGGCTGCTGTCGGCCGTGCTGTGGCAGCGCTTCCACCGCACCAAGCTGGTGGACTGGCTCGGCTTCTTCAACGGCCGCCGTCTGGTGCCGATCATCATGGCCTTCGTCGGCACCCTGATGGGCGTCTTCTTCGGTCTCGTCTGGGAGCCGATCGGTGAGGTCATCTCCGACTTCGGTGAGTGGATGACCGGTCTCGGCGCCGTCGGTGCGGGGCTGTTCGGCCTGATCAACCGCGCGCTGATCCCCATCGGCATGCACCAGTTCGTGAACACGGTCTCCTGGTTCCAGCTCGGTGACTTCAAGGACGCCACGGGCGCGGTCGTGCACGGCGACCTGAACCGCTTCTTCGCCGGTGACCCGACCGCCGGCCAGTTCATGTCGGGCTTCTTCCCGATCATGATGTTCGGTCTGCCGGCCGCCGCGATCGCGATCGCCCACTCCGCCCGCCCCGAGCGCCGCAAGGCCGTGATGGGCATGATGGTCTCGCTCGCGCTGACCTCCTTCGTGACGGGCGTGACCGAGCCGATCGAGTTCTCGTTCATGTTCATCGCGCCGGTGCTCTACGCGATCCACGCGGTCCTGACCGCCCTCTCCATGGCGGTGACCTGGGCGCTGGGCGTCCACGCGGGCTTCACCTTCTCCGCGGGCGTCATCGACTACGGGCTGAACTGGAACCTGGCCACCAAGCCCTGGCTGATCATCCCGATCGGCCTGGTCTTCGGCGCGATCTACTACGCCGTCTTCCGCTTCGCCATCGTCAAGTTCAACCTCCCCACCCCGGGCCGTGAGCCCGAGGAGGAGGTCGAGGACCTCACGAAGGCGTGAGGCTCGGTCGACACTGACGAAGGCCCCCGGAGACCTGAACCTCTCCGGGGGCCTTCGTCATGTCGTAGGGGCTAGATCTCGTACGACTGCCTCGGCGTCGCCAGGGACACCGGGCCGTCGAAGACCGCGCTGGCGTCGGCGAGGTTGACCTGGGGGTCGGTCCACGGGGGGATGTGGGTGAGGACCAGGCGGCGGGCGCCTGCCCGGGTCGCGGTCTCACCCGCCTCGCGGCCGTTGAGGTGCAGGTCGGGGATGTTCTCCTTGCCGTGCGTGAAGGCGGCCTCGCACAGGAACAGGTCGGTGTCGCGGGCGAGTTCGGTCAGGGCGGGGCTCAGACCCGTGTCGCCGGAGTAGGTCAGCGACCTGCCGCCGTGCTCGATCCGGATGCCGTACGCCTCGACCGGGTGCGCCACGCGTTCGGTGTGCACGGTGAACGGGCCGAGGTCGAAGGTGGACGGCTTGACCGTGTGGAAGTCGAAGACCTCGCTCATGGAGGAGGCGGTGGGGGTGTCGGCGTAGGCCGTGGTCAGACGGTGTTCGGTGCCCTCGGGGCCGTAGACCGGGATGGGGTCGCAGCGGCCGCCGTCGTGGCGGTAGTAGCGCGCGACGAAGTACGCGCACATGTCGATGCAGTGGTCGGCGTGCAGGTGGCTGAGGAAGATCGCGTCGAGGTCGTAGAGACCGCAGTGGCGCTGCAGCTCGCCAAGGGCACCGTTGCCCATGTCGAGAAGCAGCCGGAAGCCGTCGGCCTCGACGAGGTAGCTCGAGCAGGCCGATTCCGCGGACGGGAACGACCCCGAGCAGCCGACGACGGTGAGCTTCATAAAGCAGAAACCTCCGCGGGCGGGACTTTTCTGGGAAAGAGAACGGGGGTCGTGCGGTCCGTCGAGCGTAAGGCGCAAAACCCCCGGTCGCTCCTCCGCCAAGGGCTGTTGTGGGCGAACTCACCTGTGCTGTCACCGGTTCGGCTGGACCAGGGGCGTGTGGGGAGTGAGAGAGGGATCACGGGTTCAGCAGAGGGCGCGCGGGGCAGATCGCGCGCCGGTAACGTCGTCCTCATGGACACGTCCTGGTGGCTCGCGCTCGCGGCCGTGGTGCTGCTGGCGCTCGTCGCCACGCTCGTGGACGGGTGGGGTCGGGGGCACCGGCCCCGCGGGCGCTCGGACCGTACGACTGGGCCGTCCGGGCGTACGACGGCGGTGCGGCCGCGGCCCGCCGAGATCTGGTGGGCGCAGGTGCCGTACGAGGACGGGCCGGGGGCCAAGGACCGGCCGTGTCTGGTGCTGGCGGTGCACGGTCGGCGGGTCACCGTCGCGAAGATCACCAGCAAGTACCACGACGAGCGGGCCGGGGTGATCCCGTTGCCGCCGGGCTCGGTGGGCGACGCCCAGGGCCGGGCGAGCTTCCTGGAGACGGACGAGCTGCGGGACGTGCCGGTGGGTGACTTCCGGCGCAAGGCGGGGGTGGTGGACCCGGTCCTGTGGGACCAGGTCCGTCACCTGGCGACCTAGGGCCTGTCTTTCGGATCAGTTCGGCGTCGCGGGGTCGACCGGGCCAGGACGAGCCGTTCCTCCAAGCCGACCTGATCCGGAAGACAGGCCCTGGCGCGTCACGCCCAGAGCTGTCCGTGCAGGGTCTCGATGGCCTCTTCGGTCGTGGCGGCGGTGTAGACGCCGGTCGAGAGGTACTTCCAGCCGCCGTCGGCCACGACGAACACGATGTCGGCGGACTCCCCCGCCTTCAGCGCCTTGTTGCCGACGCCGATGGCCGCGTGCAGGGCCGCGCCGGTGGAGACGCCCGCGAAGATGCCCTCCTGCTGGAGGAGCTCACGGGTGCGGGTGACCGCCTCGGCGGAGCCGACGGAGAAGCGGGTGGTGAGCACCGACGCGTCGTACAGCTCGGGTACGAAGCCCTCGTCCAGGTTCCTGAGCCCGTAGACGAGGTCGTCGTAGCGCGGTTCGGCGGCGACGATCCTCACGTCCGGCTTGTGCTCGCGCAGGTAGCGGCCGACGCCCATCAGGGTGCCGGTGGTGCCGAGGCCCGCGACGAAGTGGGTGACGGAGGGGAGGTCGGTGAGGATCTCCGGGCCGGTGGTCGCGTAGTGGGCGCCGGCGTTGTCGGGGTTGCCGTACTGGTAGAGCATCACCCAGTCGGGGTGCTCGGCGGACAGCTCCTTGGCGACCCGTACGGCGGTGTTGGAGCCGCCCGCGGCCGGCGAGGAGATGATCTCGGCGCCCCACATGGCGAGCAGGTCCCGGCGCTCCTGCGAGGTGTTCTCCGGCATCACGCACACGATCCGGTAGCCCTTGAGCTTCGCCGCCATCGCCAGCGAGATGCCGGTGTTGCCGGAGGTGGGTTCGAGGATCGTGCAGCCCGGGGTCAGCCGGCCGTCCTTCTCCGCCTGCTCGATCATGTGCAGGGCGGGGCGGTCCTTGACGGAGCCGGTGGGGTTGCGGTCCTCCAGCTTGGCCCAGATGCGGACGTCGGCGGACGGCGAGAGCCGCGGCAGGCACACCAGAGGGGTGTTGCCCACCGCGGCCAGCGGGGAGTCGTAACGCATCGACGATCAGGCCATGCCGCCGGCCACGGCCGGCAGGATCGTGACGTTGTCGCCGTCGGTGAGCTTGGTGTTGATGCCGTCGAGGAAGCGGACGTCCTCGTCGTTCAGGTAGACGTTGACGAAGCGGCGCAGCTCACCGCCGTCCACGATGCGGGCCTGGACGCCCGCATGCCGGGTCTCCAGGTCGGCGAAGAGCTCGGCGAGGGTGTTCCCGTTGCCCTCCACCGCCTTCTGGCCGTCGGTGTAGGTGCGGAGGATGGTCGGGATGCGGACCTCGATGGCCATGGCTCAGGGCTCCTGTCGGATGGTGTCTGGTCGGTGGCGCGCGGCAGCGCTGGAACAGCAGGTCGTGCGTGTGTGAGGCGCCGCGGCTCCACGGCCGTACGGCGGCAGGGGCAGCGTCAACAGATGGCGCTGGCGAGCCTGCACAGGTCGACGTGCAGCCGCGCCACGAGCAGGGTGCCCGGCGTCTTCTCGCTCACGTCGTAAGAAACCATGGGGTCATCGTATCGATTCCCGGTCCCGGATCCGGAGTGTGATCCCACCATCCGGACGGAATCCGACCGCTGGCTGAGATACGGCAGCTCAGGCGCGCGGGCCCGAGCCTCCCGGCTCGCCCTGATCACCCGGGACCCGCGAACCTAGTACGCCGCGACGATCTTCACGTCCTCCTCGGTGACCTCGCCGTCGACGATCCGGTAGGAGCGGAACTGGAAGTCGCCGAGGCCGTCGGTGTCCGCGGTGGAGACGAGGACGTAGTGGGCGCCGGGCTCGTTGGCGTAGGAGATGTCGGTGCGGGACGGGTAGGCCTCGGTCGCGGTGTGGGAGTGGTAGACGACCACCGGCTCCTCGTCGCGGTCGTCCATCTCGCGGTACAGCTTGAGCAGGTCGCCGGAGTCGAACTCGTAGAAGGTCGGGGACATCGCCGCGTTGAGCATGGGGATGAAGCGCTCCGGGCGGTCCGATCCGGCCGGGCCCGCGACGACTCCGCACGCCTCGTCGGGGTGGTCCTTGCGCGCGTGCGCGACGATCTGGTCCACGAGGGCCTGGGTGATGGTCAGCATGCCGAAAGGATAAGCAGAGGGCCGCCCCGTACCGAGGAGCGGTACGAAGCGGCCCACATGCCGGACTGTCTAGCCCGCGACCTTCTCGAACTCCGGCTTCCGCCGGTCCGTGATCTCGGGGTTGCGGGTCTTCAGGACGAGCCAGCCGATCCCGAGCGCCACGGCCCATCCGGCCATCACGTACAGACAGACCCGGGAGTCGGAGTCGTAGGCGATCAGGCAGGTCACGAAGAGCAGGAACACGATCGCGATCCAGCTTCCGACCGAGCCGCCCGGTGCCGGGAAGGAGGAGGCGGGCAGCCGGCCGGCCACGACCTCGCGGCGGTAGCGCACGTGGCTGATGAGGATCATCAGCCACGTCCAGATGCCGGCGGCGGTCGCCACCGAGACGACGTACCCGAAGGCTTTCTCCGGGACGACGTAGTTCAGCACCACGCCGATGCCCATGAAGAGCACGGAGACCGTGATGGCCAGCGCCGGTGTGCGGGTGACGGAGAGCTTGTTGAAGGCCTGCGGGGCCTCACCGCTGTCGGCGAGCGTGCGCAGCATGCGGCCCGTGGAGTACATGCCGGAGTTGCAGGAGGACAGGGCCGCGGTGAGGACGACGAAGTTCACGATGCCGGCGCCGGCCGGGATGCCGATCACGGCGAAGGCCTTCACGAAGGGGCTGACGCCGGCCGCGAACTCGGTCCACTTGACCACGCACAGGATGATGGTGAGGGCGCCGACGTAGAAGAGACCGATGCGCCAGGGCAGGGTGTTGATCGCCTTGGGGAGGGTCTTCTCGGGGTTCTCGGACTCACCGGCGGTGACGCCGACCAGTTCGACGGCGAGGTAGGCGAACATGACGCCCTGAAGGGTCATCAGGGACGAGCCGACGCCCTTGGGGAAGAAGCCGTCGAAGGCCCAGAGGTTGGAGACCGCGGCGGTGTCGCCGGCCGCGCTGAAGCCGAAGGTCAGCACGCCGAGGCCGATCACGATCATGCCGATCAGGGCGGTGACCTTGATCATCGAGAACCAGAACTCGATCTCGCCGAAGAGCTTCACCGAGATCAGGTTCGCCACGAACAGGACGACCAGGAAGACCAGGGCCGTCACCCACTGCGGGACGGCGGGGAACCAGTAGTTCACGTAGATCGCGGCGGCGGTGAGTTCCGCCATGCCGGTGACGACCCACAGCAGCCAGTACGTCCAGCCGGTGAAGTAGCCGAAGAACGGGCCGAGGAACTCGCGGGAGTACTCCGCGAAGGAGCCCGAGACCGGGCGGTAGAGCAGCAGTTCGCCGAGGGCCCGCATGATGAAGAAGATGATCACGCCGGCGAGGGCGTACATCAGGATGAGGCTCGGACCCGCCTTGGCGATGTTCGCCCCGGCGTTGAGGAAGAGGCCGACGCCGATGGCGCCGCCGATCGCGATCATCTGGACCTGACGGCTGCCGAGTCCGCGCTCGTACCCCTCTTCGGAGGTCTTCTCCGAGCCGGAGCCCGTGCCTTTGTCGACCTGAGCGGAGGTCATGTCTGTCGTGCGCCTTTCTCCATACCCGACCCCGGCCTTCGTCGGCCGCGGATCGGATCTCGATCCCCCCGGATTGATGGAGTCGTGCCTGGCCGGCGGTTGCCGGCTCGGTGGCGCACCCGGACGAACATGCGGGTGGTGTTCGCCGGGCGGTCGTGAAGATTTATCACGACCGCCATAGTGATCACCGCAGCGAGATGTGGCACGCGCCACAGGGAGAAGCGGACAAAGAGCACCCATGACGGTCATAGGCGGCCATCACGGTGACGTGATCGTTATCCGGATTTGAGCGTCCTCTGAGCGAACACAGAACCGTCACATCTCAGGGCATAAGGGTGTTCACGAGGGTCTCCTGGAGACCACCCAGCCACAGGTACGCCATCACCATCGGCTTGCGGGGGTCCTCGTCGGGGAGCCGGTAGAGGAGGTCGGTGTCCTCCTCGTCGGTGATGTCGAGGCGGGAGCCGATCGCGAGCCGCAGGTCGTTGAGGGCGCCGAGCCACCGCCGGGACTCGTCGGTCGACAGCTTCAGGACCGCCCCGCCGTCGCCCGCGGAGCGCAGCGCGTCGAGGGAGCGGACCACCGTGAGGGCGTTCTCACGCTTGCCGGCCCGCAGGTCGTTCTCGGTGTAGCGGCGGAACTCCGAGGAGTACGCCCGCTGTTCCTCGGCCTCCTGCGCCTGCGGGGTGCCCTCGGGGTCGCTGTAGGCGTCCGGGAAGAGCCGCTTGAGCACCGGGTCGGAGGGCGGTTCGCTCGGCCCTTCCGCGAAGAGCTCGGCGAGCGGGTCGTCGGGGGCGTCCTCGGCGGGTCCGGGACCGATGAGTTCCAGGAGCTGGACGGCCAGCGACCGGATGATGGAGATCTCGACGTCGTCGAGGGCGACGGCCGCGCCGCCGCCGGGGAGCGGTTCGAAGGTTCCTGGCATCAGGGATTGTCGCTACTTCCGGTCCTGCGGGCGGGGTCGGGTCATTTCCGGTCCTGCTGGAGGGTGGCCCACAGACCGTAGCCGTGCATGGCCTGCACGTCGCGCTCCATCTCCTCGCGGCTGCCGCTGGAGACGACCGCCCGGCCCTTGTGGTGGACGTCGAGCATCAGCTTGGTGGCCTTGTCCTTCGAATAGCCGAAGTACGACTGGAAGACGTAGGTCACGTAGCTCATGAGGTTGACCGGGTCGTTGTGGACGATCGTGACCCAGGGGACGTCCGGCTCGGGGACGGCGAAGACCTCTTCCGCCGACTCGGTGCGTTCGATCTCTACGGGAGCGGGTGACGTCACACGGCCCATGCTGCCACGCACCCCATAAATCGTCACACTGACGCGAAGTGGGGTAGCATCCGTTGTTATGAACACAGCGGACCTTGGGCTGCCGGTGGACGTTCCCTCGACGGCGCTCTTCACGGACCAGTACGAGCTGACCATGCTGCAGGCCGCTCTCAAGGCGGGTACCGCCGAACGGCGCAGCGTGTTCGAGGTCTTCACCCGGCGGCTGCCGGACGGGCGCCGCTACGGCGTCGTCGCGGGCACCGGACGGGTCCTGGACGCGGTGGAGAACTTCCGCTTCGACGGGGACGTCCTGAACTTCCTGCGCGAGCGCTCCATCGTCGACGAGGAGACCCTGGACTGGCTCGCCTCCTACCGGTTCGGCGGCGACATCTGGGGCTACCCGGAGGGCGAGGTGTACTTCCCGGGCTCGCCGATCATGCGGGTGGAGGGCTCCTTCGCCGAGTGCGTGCTGCTGGAGACCGTGATCCTGTCGATCCTCAACCACGACTCCGCGATCGCCGCGGCCGCCTCCCGGATGTCCTCGGCCGCCGGCGACCGGCCGCTGATCGAGATGGGCGCCCGCCGCACCCACGAGCTGTCCGCGGTGGCCGCCGCCCGCGCCGCCTACGTCGGCGGCTTCACCACCACCTCCGACCTCGCGGCCGGCTTCCGCTACGGCATCCCCACGGTGGGCACGTCCGCGCACGCCTTCACCCTGCTGCACGACCAGGAGCGGGACGCCTTCCAGGCCCAGGTGGACTCGCTGGGCCGGGGCACCACCCTGCTGGTGGACACCTACGACGTCACCGAGGCCGTCCGTACGGCCGTCGAGGTGGCCGGGCCCGAGCTGGGGGCCGTGCGCATCGACTCCGGCGACCTGCTGCTGGTCGCCCACCGGGTGCGCCAGCAGCTCGACGAGCTGGGCGCGAAGGGGACGCGGATCATCGTCACCTCCGACCTGGACGAGTACGCCATCGCCTCGCTGGCCGCGGCCCCGGTGGACGCGTACGGCGTCGGCACCCAGCTCGTGACCGGGTCCGGGCACCCGACCGCCTCGATGGTCTACAAGCTGGTCGCGCGGGCCGAGTCGGACGACCCGAAGGCGCCGCTGACCCCGGTCGCGAAGAAGTCGTCCGGCGGCAAGACCTCGGTCGGCGGCCGCAAGTGGGCGGCCCGGCGACTGGACGCGGACGGGATCGCGGAGGCCGAGGTGGTGGGCACCGGGCCGGTGCCCGCGGAGCTCACGGACCGGCAGCTCCTGGTGGAGCTGGTCAAGGGCGGCGAGGTCGTCGCACGCGAGCCGCTGGACGTCGTACGGGACCGGCACGCGGCCGCCCGGGCGAACCTGCCGCTGTCGGCGACCCAGCTCTCGCGCGGGGAGCCGGTCATTCCGACGGAGTACGTCAACGGGCGCACGGGTAACTAGCCGCTGTCGTACCGAACGCGCCCGCCCCCGCCCCCTCCCGCCCGCTCGCCGAAGTCTCTAGGCTCGTAAGTTCACTCTTAGTCGAAGGACACCCACCATGCGCCGCGCCTTGATCGTCGTCGACGTGCAGAACGACTTCTGCGAGGGAGGCAGCCTCGCGGTGGCCGGGGGCGCCGACGTGGCCGCCGCCGTCACCGAGCTGATCGGGCAGGCGGCGGGCTCCGGCTACCAGCACGTGGTGGCCACCCGCGACCACCACATCGCGCCCGGCGGCCACTTCGCCGACAACCCCGACTTCGTGCACTCCTGGCCCGCGCACTGCGTCGCCGGGACCGAGGGGGTGGGGTTCCACCCGAACTTCGCGCCGGCCGTTGCCTCCGGGGCGATCGACGCGGTCTTCGACAAGGGGGCGTACGCGGCGGCGTACAGCGGGTTCGAGGGCGCCGACGAGAACGGCGTGGCGCTGGCCGACTGGCTGCGGGCGCGGGAGGTGACCGAGGTGGACGTGGTCGGGATCGCCACGGACCACTGCGTACGGGCCACCGCGCTGGACGCGGCCCGGGAGGGCTTTCGCACGCAGGTCCTCCTCGACCTCACCGCCGGGGTCGCCGAGGCGACGACCGAGCGGGCGATCGAGGAGCTGCGCGAGGCGGGCGTGGAGCTGTCCGGGAAGCCCGTCGTCTAGGGCGGCGCTCAGGCCGGTGCTGCGGGCCTCCTCAGCAGTGACCTGATGGGATGCCACAGCTCCTGGACCAGCTCGGGCCCGCCCGCGACAGCGTTGTCAGGGGCGGTACGCCATATCAGCCCGTCCGGGTGGTGCAGTACGGCCGTGATCTCGTCCGGGGTCGGGGGCGCGCCGTTGCCGCGCAGGTACACCGCCCGCAGACCCAGGTTGCGCAGCCTGGTCAGGGCGCGCGCCCGGTTCTGGGCGTGGACGAGCACCCGCACGCTGCCGTAGCCGTCGGCGGGCGGGCGGGGCAGGTTCAGCGCCACCACCACCCTGCCGTTCGGCAGCTTGCAGAAACCTCCTGCGGCCATGCGGTCACACCCCCGTGTGCGTCGGTGTCAATAAGGGAGCCACAGGACGCACCTAAACACGATCGGCGGCAACCCGCCAGGGGTTGCCGCCGATACGCTTTTGACCTGCGGTTTTACCTCTTCTTGGCCGAAGGTCCGACCTGGAGCGTGATCGTCGAGCCGTCCAGGGGCTCCTTGACGATCTTGATCCGGGTGTCGGTGTCAGTGATGTTGACACCGGCGAGCGGGTTCGACGCGTCGTAGTAGCTCGACGTGCCGTCGTCGAAGACCGGGACGCCCGGCTTGGACTTGATCTTGGTCGGGACGTCGGCGTTGTGCAGCGTGACCGAGTCCGTCGGGTACCAACTGAAGGTGGAGTCGTAGGCCTGGATGCGGTTGCGCATCAGCGTGCCGTCGGACCACTTCAGGGCGGTCGGGTGCGAGTCGACCGGGAGGATCAGGCCCTCACCCGGGTGCTGGCTGGTGTTGTCGTCGGCCTGGGAGGTGTCCCACTTCCAGATCAACAGGCCGTTCTGGTAGGCGTAGTGCTCCACCCAGTCCGGACGGGTCTTCGAGAAGCCGTAGTTGTACGGACCGACCTTCAACACCTTGTCGTACGACACGTATTGGCGGTTCTCGGCGATGTAGTACTGCGCGTAGTCGTCCGTGATCGAGGCGCCGATGCGCGAGAAGCCGGTCGCGGTCCAGGCGGCGTCCGCCGTCTCGGCGTTGTCGGAGAACAGGGTCGCGCCGTCGGCGGTCACCGTGATCTCGTCTGCCGCGAAGCCCTTCAGGGCGACCCCGCCGTCCGTCTGGTAGCGGAAGCGGAGCTGGACCTTCTGGCCCGCGTAGGCGTTCAGGGGGAACGTCAGCTTCTGGTAGGCCTCGACCGAGCCGGTGAGGGCGGGCTTGCCGCTGCCGTCACGCGGGATGGCGGTGCCGTCGGCCAGGGTGCCGTCGATCGGCGTCCAGTTGGCGCCGCCGTCGGTGGAGACCTCGACGTAGGCGTAGTCGTAGTCCTGCTCGGTGTCCCACCAGGCGTCGAGGGTCAGCGCCGCCGCCGACTTGCCGGTCAGGTCGACCGGGCGGGTCAGGGTGTTGCGCAGGTCGTTGCCGCTGCCGCTCCACCACTGCGTCGCGCCCTGCGCCGGGGCGACCACCTCGGTGCTGACCGTCTTCTGCGGCAACTGCACCACGAGCGCCTGCGGGTTCTTGGTGTTGTACTCCGCGACGCCCAGCTTGTGGGCGGAGCGCTTGCCAGCCGTGGCCACGTCGTAGTCGAGCCAGCCCAGTTGCAGCTTGTCCCAGGCGTTCATGTCGCCGGGCAGGTCACCGATGGAGTCCTTGCCGGTGCCGAGCCAGGAACCGGAGGACATCAGCGTCCAGAAGCCGGTGGAGTTCTCGCCGCCGCCGGAGGTGTCGTACTCGTCGGGCAGGCCGAGGTCGTGGCCGTACTCGTGCGCGAAGACGCCGAGGCCGCCGTTCTCCGGCTGGATGGTGTAGTCGCCGACCCAGACGCCGGTGTCGCCGATCTGGGTGCCGCCGAGCCTGTTGCCCGAGGGGCCGGTGGAGCCGGCGTCGGTGCCGAAGGCGTACCAGCGGTGCGCCCAGATGGCGTCCTCGCCCTGGGCGCCGCCGCCCGCGGACTCGTCCTCGCCGGCGTGCACGATCTGGAAGTGGTCGATGTAGCCGTCGGGCTCGTTGAAGTCGCCGTCGCCGTCGAAGTCGTAGCGGTCCCACTGGTCGAACTCGGCCAGTTCCGCGGCGATCTCGGCGGCGGTGTCCCCGGCGGCCTCGCGCTCGGCGACCCAGGCGTTGACGCCGTCCTGGACCGCGTACCAGGCGCAGTTGTCGGGGTCGCACTTGTTGGAGCCGTAACGGGCCTCGTTGTAGGGGACCTTGACCCAGTCGGTGACCTCGCCGTCGACCGAGTAGCGGCCCGAGGACTGCTTCTCGTAGTACTTCTTCAGGGACTCGGTCTTCTTGCCGGTCCCGAAGTACAGGTCCTGGAAGTGCGCCTGGTTGTAGTCCGCCTGCCAGGCCGTGCTGTTGTTCTGGCTGCGGTCGGGCTGGGCGATCCGGTTGTGCAGCGGGCCGGCCGTGCCGCCGTAGCGGGGGTCGACCTTGTCACCGAACTCGACCAGGATGGTGAAGATCTTGTCGGTCTTCTCGCGGCCGAGTTCGACGTACTTGCTGTCGCCCTTGCGGCTCTTGAGCTCGACCACCTTGGAGCCGTCGCGGTTGCGCACGGCGGCGTCGCCGGATATGACCTGGTCGAGCGCCTCCTTGCGCTGCGCCTCCTGGGTCTTGGTCAGCGGGCCGTCGAAGTCGTGCTCCTTGGCCTTCGCGGGCTGCGGGTCCTGCCGGTCGACCGCGGAGGTCCCGGCGGAGTTGTCCGCGGCCTGTGCCACGGCGAACGTGGAGAACGTGGCCGAGGCCGCGGCCAATGCCACGACTGTCGCCGCCGTCCTGAACGTCCAGGATCTGTCAGTCACTTGTACCTCTCCCCTATCAGGCAAGTGACCGGTATTTGACTAAAGGTTGAGGAGAAAAGACAGACCTTGACTTGGACCCGACAAGTGCATTATTGGGAGCCGGTGTTCGCATTGCGGACATGTGACGAACTCGCGACAGGCGCGTGCGAACGTCCACTTGGTGGACGTCATGACTCCGTGCGCCCCCTGTGCACCGGCACTGTTGGTTAGGTCACGCTTACTGTTCGTTCCACTCGGGCACACAGGCGATTAGAGTCGATTGGCGGAACGCCCGGACGTCGGCGGAATGCCAGGCCGACGCCCCCCGTGGACCCCAAAATCCGAGGACCGATTGCCATGCCTCGTCCGACCGCCGCACAGATCGCCTACGGTTCGATCACCGTCATCTTCTCGACGCTCGCCATGCTGCTGCTGTCACAGACGAGTTCGGTTGTCGGGACCGCGGTCATCGCGGTCTCGGCGCTCGCCCTCGGTCTGCTGGTCGCCATGACGGTCCCCCAGCCCAAGTCCCGCGTGGTGGCCATGAGCAGGCCCGCCGACCGCCCGACGGAAGAGCAGCCCGTCCCGGCGGTGGCCTCCCGCTCGAAGACGGCTGCCTGACACCTGCGTCGGCCGAGGCAGGTGCGCAACCCGTACCTGCCTTCACCGATCAGCCCCGACCACCGCAACACCCTGGCCGTACGGGACACCGGGCACGTCCGAACGCCTCCCACTCCGCACGGCCCTGCGCGCCTTCGCCGGCCGGCAGCACGGCACTTGAGCCGGCCCGGGACGCCGGAGCGCCCTCCAAGCCAGGCAGGCCACTAACCGCGTTGGCCCCCTCCGACGGCCGTCACGATCCGCCGAGCGCACTACCGCGACACGGCCATCACCCCGCCGGACACTCGGGGCCGCGCCCCGGCTCCCCTCACCTGCACCCCAGGCAGGTCGCGCCGGGGCACCTCCCGGGGGCGGCCGGGACCCTGGTTGCCCTCGCCCCCACTTGCCGACAACTCCGCGCCCCGAACCCCCGCCTGCACTCGGGCCGGGTGCCCCGAGTCGTCGAAGCCGGCTGGAGCCCAGGTCGCGTTGCCTCAGCCCCCATCTGCCGACAACTCCACGCCCCAAACCCCGCCTTCACCCGGACCGGGGGTCCCGAGGCGCCCCCCGAGCCCGAGGCCCGGGTCGCGTTTCGCTCGCCCCCACTTGGCGACGGCTCCGCGTATGCGGCGCCGGAGCAACCGTGCCCGGACCGGGCCCGGCAGGCCGCTCTCCGTTCACCGAGACGCACCGGAGGACGGCCACGGGTGCCCGCGCAACTACCCGTGGGCTACCGCCACCCGGCCGCCCTCAGTCCGTGCTGACCACCACCGTCTTCGCTGCCTTGTCGTGCAGGCCCTGTTTGTAGGGCTTGTCGAAGTAGCTCCAGCCGCCTGAGATGGCGGTCCAGATGCAGGCGCAGCAGAAGGCGAACGGGATCCACAGGACCGCCGAGCGGATCAGCGTGGTCTGGACGGAGGGCGTGGAGCCGTTGTCGAGGTTGGCCACCCGCATGCCGAGCCACTTCTTGCCGAGCGTCTGCCCGGTCCGGGTGATCAGGACGGTGTCGTAGGCGATGTAGAGCACCGCGGCGAGGAGGGACTGGGCGAGCGACTTGCCGTACTGGACGTTGTCGCCGTTCACGTCGTACTCGCTCACCCCGAAGCCCCAGGTGAGCAGCCAGACGACGATGCCCACCATGATCATGTCGATGATGCGGGCCAGCGTGCGCCTGCCGCTGGACGCGAGGGCCGGCATGCCGGCCAGCGGATCGGTGGGGTAGGAGCCGCCGCCGTACGGGTCGCCGCCGGGCGCGCCCCCGTACGGCGGGGGCGGTGTGCTGTACGGCGATCCCGAGCCCTCGGCAGGCGGGGGCTGCTTCCTGAACGGGTCGTCATCCGGCGGCTGCTGGCCGGAGCCGGGGGGCGGTTCACTGCTCATGGCCCGAGTCGACCGCGAACCCCCCGACTCCGCATCCGGCGAGCGGCCGTCCGGAGTACCGAATCACCTACGCCGTTCGGACGACCCGCTCAGCCCGCCACGAACGTATGCGCTGCCTTGTCGTGCCAGCACTGGCGCCACGGCCGGTCGAACAGGCACCAGAGGACGCCCACGAGGCCGATGCCGAGCAGGCCCGGGACGCTGTACACCAGCCAGCGGCGCAGGGCCCCGCCGAACGACGGCGGCTCGTGCGCCTCGATGTCCCGCACCTCCAGGCCCAGCAGCTTCTTGCCCAGGGTGCGGCCCCACTTGGCGGTGGGCAGCGCCTCGTACAGGACGCCCGCGACGAGGAGCACCGCGACCACGATGCCGAGGTACACCGACGTGGTGCCGTCCAGCAGCCAGACCGTCACGGTCTCGCCGGAGAGCTTGGCCGCGTCGATCTTCTCGTCGACGTGGTCGGCCGCCTTGGTGCCGAGGGGGACGGCGGCCACGGCGGTCACCGCGCCGACGACGAGGGTGTCGAGCAGACGGGCGGCGAGGCGCTTGCCGAGCCCCGCGGGCCTGGCCGCGGCCTGGCGGCGGGCGGCCGCCTGGAAGATGTCCTCGACCGGCGGCTTCCAGGGGGCGGGCTGCTCCTCGTCGGACCCCGCGAGCCGGTGCACCTGCTGCGCCCAGGACGGCTGCCCGCCCCCGGGACCCGCGCTCATGGGGGTGGCGGCGATCTGGGCCCCGGCCGGCGGGGCACCGGCTCCCTGCTGCGGCACGCCCGGAGGGGCCGTCTGCGGGCCGGGGACGGGGCCGGGCTGCTGGGGGCCGGAGGGAGCGGCGGCAGCGGCGGAGGCGGGTCCCTGGGGGCCGGCACCGGAGACCGCGGCCCGCTCGGCGGCGGCCTTGCCGGCACCGAAGCCGGGGCCCTGCGGACCGGCCGGGGCCGCGGCACCCGCGCCGGGGCCGCCGGGCATGCTTCCGCTCTGCGCCCCGGGACCCGCGCCCTGCTGCGCCGTGCGCGGGGAGAGCGCGCGGAACTTCATGGTGCCGTCGTCCGACTGCCCGCCCGTCCCCGCTCCCCCGGACCCGGCCGTGGGCCGGCGGAAGACGCGTGTGCCGCCGTCCTCGTCGGGCTCGGCGGGCGGGATCGTCGCCGTGCCGTCCGTATGGACCGCGTGCCCCTCCGGCCGGCCCGGGGCGGAGCCGTCGGCGGGCCGCCCGGGACCGGGGACCCTGGGGTCGGCGCCCTGCGGGGGCCGAGGCGTTCCGTGCCGAGCTCCCTGCGGCCCCTGCTGAGCTCCCTGCTGCGGGATCCCCTGGGGTGCCTCCTGCTGAGCCTGTGCTGTCTGCTGCGGGGACCCCCACGACACCCGGCGGTCCTGGTCCCCGCCGAAGCCCGCCTGGTGGGACCGGTCGGCGGCCCACGCGGACGCGGGTTCGGGACGGCTGCCGTGCTGGGTGTCGGGGTGCGGCGGTTCCCCGGCCGGGTCCTCGTCGAAGAAGTGCGGGCCCGTCTCCTCCACCGCGGACGGGGCCGAGCCGGAGCCCGGGCCGGCCGGCGGCGCGAGCGGTTCGCCGTCCGCCGGGGCGGGACGGCTGGTGCCCGGCACCCAGGAGGCACCGTTCCAGTAACGGACATATCCAGGAATGGACGGGTCCGGGTAGTAGCCCTCGCGGGGCCTGTCGTCACCGGGTGCCGGGGTTGGGGCGCTCATGTCCGTCGTCCCGTATCTGCTCGGGGGTCAATAGAGGGGGCTCCACATCTATCAGACCGGCGCAACACCCACCGCCAGTCCCACCGGACCCACCCCTTTTGAGCACGACCGTGATACCGGCCGTGACATCGCCCGTCGCGCACGAGCGGGACGACCGCCGGTGGGGACGAACGACCGCCGGAAAAAAGTTCGCCGAACCCGCGTAATGATCCCGCCCCCTCCCCCTCTCCCCTCGTACGGGCCCACCGCGGGCCGCGGACGAGAGCCGAGAGAGGAACGAACGACATGCATCACACGGTGGTGGAGCGCGAACTGGAGCTCAAACTCATCCTGTCGCCCGAGCGCAGCATCCCGGTCCCGGCCAGGCTGAGCTACCGCAGCGACGACCCCTTCGCCGTCCACGTCACCTTCCACATCGGCTCGGACCACCCCGTCCACTGGACCTTCGCCCGCGAACTCCTCGTGGAGGGCGTGTTCCGGCCGTGCGGGCACGGGGACGTGCGGGTGTGGCCGACGAAGGTCGCGGGGCACGGTGTCGTGCTGATGGCGCTGAGCTCCCCCGACGGCGACGCCCTCCTGGAGGCCCCGGCCGCGCAGGTCTCGGCCTGGCTGGAGCGCACGCTGAGGGCGGTCCCGCCGGGCTCCGAGGCGGAGCAGCTCGGCATCGACGACGGTCTCGCCGAGCTGCTGGCCCCCACTCCGGCCGACGACCTGTGGCTGTGCGACCCGTGGCCGAGCGACGAGTCGGCCGACGGGGAGTGAGCCCTGCGGCGAGGTCTCAGAACAGCTTGCCCGGGTTGAGGATCCCCAGCGGGTCGAAGACCCCCTTCACCGCCCGCTGCATCTCCATCCCGACGGGACCGATCTCGCGGGCCAGCCACTCCTTCTTCAGTACGCCCACCCCGTGCTCCCCGGTGATGGTGCCGCCGAGCTCCAGGCCGAGCGCCATGATCTCGTCGAAGGACTCGCGGGCCCGCCGGGACTCGTCGGGGTCGGCGGCGTCGAAGCAGACCGTGGGGTGGGTGTTGCCGTCACCCGCGTGGGCGACGACACCGATGGTGAGCCCGTGCTTCTCGGCGATCCGCTCGGTCCCCTCCAGCAGTTCGCCGAGCCGGGAGCGGGGCACGCACACGTCGTCGATCATGGTGGTGCCCTTGACGGCCTCCAGCGCGGGGAGGGAGAGCCTGCGGGCCTGGAGCAGCAGTTCCGACTCGGCCGCGTCCTCCGCCGGGACGACCTGGGTGGCGCCGGCCGCCTCGCACAGCGCGCCGAGGGCGGTGAGGGCGGCCGCCGGGTCGGTGGTGTCGAAGGCCGCGAGGAGCAGGGCCTCGGTGGTCTCCGGGAGTCCCATGTGCGCCAGTGCGTTGACGGCCTTGACGGTCGTACGGTCCATCAGTTCGAGGAGGGACGGCACATGGCCGCCCTCCATGATCCGGCAGACGGCGTCGCAGGCGGCGGCCCCGGAGGAGAACTCGGCGACCAGCACGAGCTGCTCGGGCGGCTTCGGCCGCAGGCCCAGGACGGCCCGGACGACGATGCCGAGCGAGCCCTCGGAGCCGACGAACAGCCGGGTCAGGTCGTAGCCGGCGACCCCCTTGGCGGTACGGCGGCCGGTGGACATCAGCCGCCCGTCGGCGAGGACGACGTCCAGTCCGAGGACGTACTCCGCGGTCACCCCGTACTTCACGCAGCACAGTCCGCCGGACGCGGTGCCGATGTTGCCGCCGATCGTGCACATCTCCCAACTGGAGGGATCCGGCGGGTAGTAGAGGCCGAGTTCGTCGACCGCGCGGGACAGGGTCGCGTTGACGACGCCGGGTTCCACGACGGCGACGCGGTCGACCGGGTTGATCTCCAGGATCCGGTCCATCCTGGTCAGGGACAGCACGATGCAGCCGTCGGAGGCGTTGGCCGCGCCGGACAGGCCCGTGCGGGCGCCCTGGGGGACGACCGGGACGCGCAGTTCGGTGGCGACGCGCATGACGTGCTGGACCTGTTCGACCGTGCGGGGCAGGACGACCACGGCGGGGGTGCCGGCCGGGCAGAAGCTCGCCATGTCGTTGGCGTAGGAGACCGTGACGTCCGGGTCGGTGAGCACGGCTTCGGTGGGCAGACCGGTGAGCAGTCGGTCCACCAGGTTGCCGGTGACCTCGTCGCGGGGGGCTTCGATACGGCTCATGATCACAGCGTCGCACCGGGGGCCATCGGTGTGAACCCCGCCAGCGCCAACCGCAGCAAGCCGGGGGGTGGTCGTCGTACTGCCGCACAGTGAGCGCCATGGAGAACCAAGCCACGGAGAACCGGCCGGAGGGGCGGCGGACGCGGGTGCGCGGCCGTCCGGTGGCCGCCGCGGTCGCGGGCTGCGCGGTGCTCGGCACGGTGCTGATGCTGCTGCCCGCGGAGCGGACGGTGACCCGCGCTCCCGCGCCCGCCCCGGGGGCCCAGGCGCTGACGGCGGTCGCCGCCGGGGTGCCCGCCTCGCTGCCCGACCTGGCGGCGCTGATCGGTGAGCGGGAGAGCCATCTGCGCCGGCACCCCGGGGACGCCGAGTCGTGGGCGGTGCTCGGGACGGCGTATGTCGAGCAGGGGCGGCGGACGGCCGACACGACGTTCTACGCGAAGGCGGAGGACAGCCTGCGCAGGTCACTGAAGGTGCGCGGCGGCGCCCAGGCCCTCGGTGGTCTGGCCGCCCTGGCGAACGCGCGCCGGGACTTCCGGACCGCGCGGACCTGGGGCGAGGCCGCGCGGCAACTGGAGCCGGGGCGGTGGACGACGTACCCGGCGCTCATCGACGCGTACACCGGGCTCGGCGACCACAAGGCGGCCGGCGCGGCGTTGGAGAGGCTGACAAAGCTGCGGTCGGGGCCGGCGGTGCGGGCCCGGGCGGCGGCCGTGTACCGGGACCGGGGCTGGCGCGAGGACGCGGCGGCCCAGCTCGCCGACGCGGCGGCGGGGGCGCGCGCGCCGGCCGAGCGGGCCGCTTACCTGGAGCAGGCCGGGCAGCTCGCCTTTGAGCGCGGGGACCGCGAGGACGCGCTGCGGCACTTCCAGGCGGCGGTCCGGATCGACCCCGACCAGCGGGCCGCGCAGGCCGGTCAGGGGCGGGCCCTCGCGGCACTGGGCCGCACGACGGAGGCCCTGAACGCCTACCGGACGGCCCTCGCGAAGCAGCCGCTGCCGCAGTACGCCCTGGAGCTGGGCGAGTTGTACGAGTCGCTCGGGCTGGGGCAGGCCGCCCGGGTGCAGTACGACCTGCTGCGGACGACGGTCGAGCGCGCCGCCGCGGGCGGGGTGGACGGGGAGCTGGTGCTCGGGCAGTTCGAGGCGGACCACGGCGACCCGGAGTCCGCGGTGCGGCGGCTGCGGGCCGAGTGGCGGCGGCAGCCGGGGATCGCGGTGGCCGACGCGCTGGGGTGGGCGCTGCACCGGGCGGGCCTCGGCCAGGAGGGCCTGCGGTACGCCCGGATCGCGACGGACAAGGTGCACGGGGGCGGGGTCCGCAGCGCGCTGTACGCCTACCACCTGGGCATGATCGAGAGCGGGTTGGGCCGGTCCGCCTCCGCGCGCCGGCATCTGGGGGAGGCGCTGCGGATCAACCCCTGGTTCTCGCCCTCGCGGGTGCGGGCGGCGCGTCAGGCGCTGGCGGTGCTGGGGGACGTGCCGGACGAGGACCTGCCGGTGATGGACGCGAAGGCGGTCACAGCGCGGCCGTCCCGATGAGGGCGTTCCTCGTCACCAGCGCCGCCAGTTCCTCCTCGCCGAGCCCCGCCGTGCCCTCGGGCCTGCGGGGCAGCACCATGTAGCGGGTCTCCGCGCTGGAGTCCCACACCGTGATCTCGGTGGCGGCGGGCAGTTCCAGGCCGAACTCCCGCAGCACCGACCGGGGTTCGCGGACCGCGCGGGAGCGGTAGGCCTCGGACTTGTACCAGCTCGGGGACGGGCCCAGCAGGCGCAGCGGGTAGCAGGAGCAGAGGGTGCAGACGACGACGTTGTGCAGGGACGCGGTGTTCTCCACGACCCGCAGGCGCTGGTACGAGCCGTCCATGTACCCGAGTTCCTGGACGGCGGCCGTGCCGTCCGCGAGCAGCCGGGCCCGGTAGGCGTCGTCGGTCCAGGCGCGGGCCACGACCCGGGCCCCGTTCGCCGGCGAGGACTCCGCGAGGAACGCGTCGATCGCCTCGTCCAGCCGCTCCCCGGTGATCAGCCCCTTCTCCTCCAGGAGGGTCTCCAGACGGCGTACCCGGCGCGCGATCACCGCGTCGGTGTGGTGGTCACCGCTCATCGTCGCGGTCCTCCTCCAGGTAGCTCTCCCACAGGTCCAGTACGACGTGGTGGTCGCCCTCGCCCCACAGGTCCCGGGCCGCGAAGCGGACCGCGTAGATCTGCTCGACGGGTGCGTCCCCGCGTCCCCGCGCGCTGACGTCGGCCAGTTCGTCCGGGCCCTCCGGCTCGACGACCACGCCCCGCTGGCCGCGCGCGTAGCGGGGCAGGCGGGTGTGGTGCGGCGGGTCGTGCCGGTAGGTGCGGACCCGGGTGCCGGGCGGGAAGCGGTCGGGGGGCGTGTCAGTCATCGAGCTCACCGGCCTCCAGCACGCCCTTGCGCTCCAGCAGTGCGCAGATGGCGGTGAACCAGCGCTCGTAGTACGAGGCCGCCAGGTACTCCGCCGGTGGCATCGACTCGATCGCGTCGCGGAACTCGTTGGTGTTGAAGATCCCTTGGGCGCGCAGGGTGTTGAAGAGGCCGACGACCCGTGCCTCCCAGTCCGCGTGGAAGGGCTCGGTGTCGTCGGTGGTGTCGATCGCGCCGAACCCCTGCGTGCCGCCCACGTCGTTGATCCTGGCCATGCGGTCAGCCTACGAGGGTTGGCCGGACAGTGGCTTGTAGTAGACGGAGAAACGCCGTGCGCCCGCCGCGCCCGAGGCGAGGCCCATGCACAGCCGGGGGGTGCCGCCGTGGCGTACGGCGACTCCCTCGGGTTCGCGGTGGTCGAGGGAGTGGCCGGCCTCGGTGCGCTGCCGCTGGACCAGTTCGCCGGTGCGGATGTCGAGGCAGGACAGGTAGGCGTTGCCGTGCTCGGCGGGCGGGTTGGTGGCGGGGTCGTAGGCGGTGCCGGCGAGTTGGTAGAGGTGGTCGCCGTGGAGGGCGTAGCCCTGGAAGGGGATCGCGGGGTCGGGGTGCAGGCCGGTCTGGGCGAGGTCGGCGACCGGGTCGGCGTAGTCGCGGGCGACGAAGGCGTCGAGGTCCCAGATCCGGTAGCGGGGCTCGTTGTCGAGGCGGTAGCGGATCGCGAGGCGCCGTGACGTCATGCACACCGAGGGCTGGTTGTTGGTGGTGCCGGGCATCGGCTTGCGGATCGCCACGTCCTCGCCGGTGCGGGTGGCGCCGTCGAAGAAGCGGAAGCGGGTGACGCCCTGGCCGTAGCCGTTCTCCGCGGCGGCCTCCGTCCAGATCCACACGTCGTCGGCCGCGTTCTGCACGCCCATGCTGACGCCGTGCCCGAAGCCCTGGAGGTGCATGCGGCCGAGCAATGTGCCGTCGTAGTCGAGCCTGTTGAGGCACAGGTCGCCCGACTCGGCTCCGCCCGCGGCGAGTTGCAGGGCGTAGAGGTGCTGGTTCTGCTCGTCGAAGGCGAAGGACTGGAGGACCGTGCCCTCGTGCAGCGTCTTCTGCCACAGCCAGCGGACGGCCGGCACGGACAGGTCGAAGCGCTCGGTCACGGTCCCCCCTCGGTCATCGGGGGCTAGAGGTTACCCCGCTTCTCCTGCTCCCTCTCGATGGCCTCGAACAGTGCCTTGAAGTTGCCCTTGCCGAAGCCCATCGAGCCGTGCCGCTCGATGAGTTCGAAGAACACGGTCGGCTTGTCCTGGACCGGCTTGGTGAAGATCTGGAGCAGGTAGCCGTCCTCGTCGCGGTCGGCGAGGATCTTCAGCTCGCGGAGGGTGTCGACCGGGACTCGGGTGTCGCCGACCCACTCGCCGAGGGTGTCGTAGTAGGAGTCGGGGGTGTCGAGAAACTGGACCCCGGCCGCGCGCATGGTCCGCACGGTCTGCACGATGTCGTTGGTGTTCAGCGCGATGTGCTGGACGCCCGCGCCGCCGTAGAACTCCAGGTACTCGTCGATCTGGGACTTCTTCTTGGCGACGGCGGGTTCGTTGATCGGGAACTTCACCTTGAGGGTGCCGTCGGCGACGACCTTCGACATCAGCGCGCTGTACTCGGTGGCGATGTCGTCGCCCACGAACTCCTTCATGTTCGTGAAGCCCATGACCTTGTTGTAGAAGCCGACCCACTCGTTCATCCGGCCGAGCTCGACGTTGCCGACGCAGTGGTCGACGGCCTGGAAGGTGCGGTGGGCGGGGGGCTCGACGATCGGGGCGGCCGCGGCGTAGCCGGGCAGGTAGGGGCCGTCGTAGCCGGTGCGCTCGACCAGGGTGTGGCGGGTCTCGCCGTAGGTGGCGATCGCGGCGAGGACGACCGTGCCGTGCTCGTCCTTCAGCTCGTACGGCTCGGCGACCGAGCGGGCGCCGTGCTCCAGGGCGTAGGCGTAGGCCCGGCGGGCGTCCGGGACCTCGATGGCGAGGTCGATCACGCCGTCGCCGTGCTCGGCCACGTGCTGGGCGAGGAAGTGGCCCCAGGGGGTGGCGGCCTTGATGACCGAGGTGAACACGAACCGGGCGGAGCCGTTCTCCAGCACGTAGCTCGCGGTCTCGCGGCTGCCGTTCTCCGGTCCGGAGTAGGCCACGAGCCGCATGCCGAAGGCGGTCGAGTAGTAGTGCGCCGCCTGCTTGGCGTTGCCGACGGCGAAGACGACCGCGTCCATTCCCTTGACCGGGAAGGGATCGGCCTGCCGGGCGGTGTCGGGAGTGTGGTGTGTGGTCTGCGTCATGTGCGAAGCCTGGCTCCGCTCTGCAAGGTGCGCAATAGTTTGCGTATCCACTGGACAACATGTTCAGCGGTGCGGCCGTATCGACGGACTTTCTGTGCAGGATGACCATCTCTCGGGGAGGCTGCCGTGGGGATCGACGAGCTGGACGGGCGGATCATCGTGCTCCTCGCGCGCGAGCCGCGGATCGGGGTCCTCGAGATGTCCCGGCGGCTGGGGGTGGCCCGGGGGACCGCGCAGGCGCGGCTGGACCGGCTTCAGTCGAACGGAGTCATCCGGGGGTTCGGTCCGCAGGTCGATCCGGCGGCGCTCGGCTACCCGGTGACCGCGTTCGCCACCCTGGAGATCCGGCAGGGGCAAGGGGCCGACGTGCGGGCGCACTTGGCGACCGTGCCGGAGGTGCTCGAGCTGCACACCACGACCGGCAGCGGGGACATGCTGTGCCGCCTGGTGGCCCGCTCCAACGCCGATCTCCAACGTGTGATCGACCGGGTTGTCGGATTCGATGGGATCGTCCGGGCCGCCACCGCGATCGTCATGGAGAACCCCGTTCCGCTGCGGATCATCCCGCTGGTGGAGCAGGCGGCGGAGGATCCGGCTATTCGGGAGTGACCGAGCCAGCGGGGTGAGCGGGTGTGAACTTCTGGGAGTACCTCGGCAGCCGCCACCAGCAACTGCTCGTCGACGCGTACCAGCACGCGAGCGCCGTCTTCCAGTGCATGGTCGTGGCGACCGTGATCGGGGTGTTGATCGGCGTCGTGACCTACCGCAGCGAGTGGGCGGGAAACCTCGCCACGACGGCCACCTCGACGATCCTGACCGTGCCCTCGCTCGCCATGATCGGCCTGCTCGTCCCCATCGTGGGCCTCGGGGTGCCGCCCACGGTGATCGCCCTGACGCTGTACGGACTGCTGCCGATCGTCCGCAACGCCATCGTGGGGCTGCGCGGGGTCGATCCCTCGCTGGTGGACGCGGCCAAGGGGATCGGGATGACCCGGGTGACGCGTCTCGCGCGGGTCGAGCTGCCGCTCGCCTGGCCGCCGATCCTGACCGGGATCCGGATCTCGACGCAGATGCTGATGGGCATCGCCGCGATCGCCGCCTACGCCTCCGGGCCCGGCCTCGGCAACGAGATCTTCCGGGGCATCGCCTCCCTGGGCAGCAAGAACGCGCTCAACCAGGTGCTCGCCGGCACCCTCGGGATCATCGTGCTCGCCCTGCTCTTCGACGCCGCGTACGTCCTGATCGGGCGGCTGACGATTCCGAGGGGGATCCGTGGCTGAGACGTCCGGTGCCTCGGGTGCGTCCATCGGGCTGGAGCACCTGACCAAGCGGTACCCCGGCAGTCCGCAGCCCGCCGTCGACAACGTCTCCATGGAGATCAAGGCGGGCGAGACCGTCGTCTTCGTGGGGCCGTCCGGCTGCGGCAAGTCGACCACGCTCAAGATGATCAACAGGTTGATCGAGCCGACCGGGGGACGCATCCGGATCAACGGCGAGGACGTCACCGACATCGACCCGGTGAAACTGCGCCGCAAGGTGGGCTACGCGATCCAGTCGGCCGGGCTCTTCCCGCACATGACGGTCGCGCAGAACGTCGCGCTCGTGCCGCGGATGATCGGCTGGGGCAAGGCCCGGACCAGGGACCGGGTGGAGGAACTGCTCGACCTCGTGGGGCTCGACCCCGGCGAGTTCCACGACCGCTATCCGCGCCAGCTCTCCGGGGGCCAGCAGCAGCGGGTGGGCGTGGCGCGGGCGCTCGCGGCCGATCCGCCCGTCCTGCTGATGGACGAGCCGTTCGGGGCGGTCGACCCGATCACCCGGGACCATCTCCAGGACGAGCTGATCCGCCTCCAGCGGGAGCTGCACAAGACGATCGTCTTCGTCACCCACGACTTCGACGAGGCGATCAAGCTGGGCGACCGGATCGCCGTCCTGCGCGAACGCTCCCACATCGCCCAGTTCGACACCCCCGAGGCGATCCTGACCAACCCGGCCGACGACTTCGTGTCCGGGTTCGTCGGCGCCGGGGCCGCGCTGAAGCGGCTGAACCTCACCCGGGTGCGGGACGTGGAGATCACCGACTATCCGACGGTGACCGTCGACGACCCCCTCCAGGAGATCTTCAACAGGCTCCGGGTCAGCGGGACGAACGAGATCCTGCTGCTCGACAGGCGTGGACGGCCCTACAAGTGGCTCCGGCGCGGCGACATGATGCGGGCGAAGGGGTCGCTGGCCCGGGCCGGGACGCTGGTGAGCGACACGGTGACCCGGGACGCGACCCTGCGGGACGCCCTGGAGGCCGTGCTGACCGACAACGCGGGGCGGGTCGCGGTGACCGGGCGGCGCGGCGAGTACACGGGGGTCGTCGACATGGAGACGCTCATGAACTCCGTGCACGAGCTCCTGGAGGCGGACCGGCTGGAGGCCATGGAGCACCAGCACGAACTGGAGGCGATCCGGGCCGACCGGACGCACGCCGAGCAGGAGGGCGCCGACGGAGAGGGGCGGAAGGCGTGACGACGTCGGCGACCTCCGTGCCGGAGGACGAGCGGGAGGAGGGCGCGCCCCCTCCCCCGACGGGTCCGCCGAGGCGGCGGGTCACCTGGCGGAAACTGACCTTCCTGCCCGCGTTCCTCCTCGCCGTCCTGCTGGCGACCTGGCTGTGGTTCGCGCAGGCCGACCTGGACCCGCTCTCCCGGAACGCGCTGTCGAACGGGCAGGTGTCCAAGGCGCTGTGGCAGCACGTGCAACTCACGGTCATCTCGACGTTCTTCGTGCTGATCATCGCCATCCCGCTGGGGATCCTGCTGACCCGCGGGGCCTTCCGGAAGGCGAGCCCGGTGGTGATGGCGGTCGCCAACACGGGCCAGGCGACCCCGGCGATCGGTCTGCTGGCCCTGCTGGTGATCTGGCTGGGCACCGGCACGAAGGCGGCCCTGATCGGCATCATCGCCTACGCCGTCCTGCCGGTCCTGTCGAACACCGTCGCGGGCCTGAAGGCGAACGACCCGACCCTGCTGGAGGCGGCCCGCGGCATCGGCATGTCCCCGCTGGGAGTACTGACCCGCGTCGAACTCCCGCTGGCCGTCCCCTTGATCCTCGCGGGCGTCCGCACGGCCCTGGTCCTCAACGTCGGCACGGCGACCCTGGCGACCTTCGGCGGGGGCGGCGGCCTCGGTGTCCTCATCACGACCGGCATCACCAACCAGCGCATGCCGGTCCTGGTGCTCGGCTCCGTTCTCACGGTCACCCTGGCCCTCCTGGTCGACTGGCTGGCCTCCCTCGCGGAACTGCTCCTCAGACCACGGGGGTTGGAGACGGGGACATGAACGGCGCACACCTGGCACCGACCCTGCTGAATCCGGGCCCCCGCCTCCCCGGGCCCCTGGTACCGGCCCCGGCGAGCCTCCGACCGCCCCTGGGGCTAGGCTCCCGCCTCCCTCACCGAACTGCCGCACACGACGAGAGGGCGGTTGGAGGCGGACACATGAGCCGCGGGCGCCTGGCACCAGCCCCGGCGGGCGTTCGTGCGACCCCTGGTCTCGACGTCGATACGGCGGTCCCGGCGCGCTACGGACGGGGCGGTGGACTGGGCCCCGCAGCTCGGCCGACGGGGTTTCCGCACCGAGCGGCCCCGCAGCGAGCCCGCTCGACCCGGCCCCATATCGACGCGGCGGCGTCCCTCGGCAGCCTCCGGTGTTCCCGGCCCTCTGCTGGACGACTGGTTGGCCGCACCGATCCTGACGGCAGACGGGTCGGCGGTCACGCCATGACGTTTCCGTGGCCGTCCGCCGACAGGCGTTTGTACCGCTCGTCGCGTCCGTGGGAGGTGACCGCGTGAAGCCGGCCCTCCTCGTGGTGAGCGGGTGTCTGGTGCTGGTCGCCGGCTGTGGGCTGACCAGTGGCTCTCCCATGGCCGACGACGTCCGGCCGGGGTCGATCGGGCGGGGTGAGCCGCTCAAGGGCGCGGATCTGACGGTCACGTCGAAGGAGTTCACCGAGCAGCTCATCCTGGGCGCGATCATGGGCATCGCCTTCGAGGCGGCGGGGGCGGAGGTCCTCGACCGCACCGGGATCCAGGGCTCGGTCGGGGCCAGGGAGGCGGTCAAGTCCGGGGACGCGGACGGGATGTACGAGTACACCGGCACGGCGTGGATCACCTACCAGGGCAACAGCGAGCCGATCGCCGACCCGCAGGAGCAGTGGACGGCCGTACGCAGGGCCGACCTGCGGAACGGGCTGACCTGGCTGCCGAAGGCACCCCTGAACAACACCTACGCCCTCGCCATGAACCAGGCCGCCTTCCGGAAGTACGGCACGAGGACCCTCTCCGACGTGGCCGCGCTGGCGAAGAAGGACCCCGGCGCGGTGACCCTGTGCGTGGAGAACGAGTTCGCCAACCGCGCCGACGGACTGCCGGGCATGGAGAAGGCGTACGGGATGAGCGTCCCGGCGAAGTACATCACCCAGATGGACACCGGGATCATCTACACCCAGGTGGCGAAGGGCAGTTGCCGGTACGGGGAGGTCTTCACGACCGACGGCCGCATCAGGTCCATGAACCTCGCGGTGATGCGGGACGACCGCAGGTTCTTCCCCAACTACAACGCGGCGCCCGAGATCAACTCCAAGTCCCTGAAGAAGTGGCCGGCCATCGCGGAGGTGCTCGCGCCGGTCACCAGGAAGCTGGACAACACGGTCGCGCGGGAGCTCAACGCCAGGGTCGACGTCGCCGGGGAGGACCCGCACCAGGTGGCACTGGACTGGATGAAGGCGGAGGGGTTCGTGAAGTAGGGGCGGCCACCGCCGGACAGAGTTACAAAGAACCCGTTGCAAAGGACTCTTTGCATAGCTATCTTTGTACGCATGCCGGAAGAGCCGAAGGTACGGAAACTTGACGCCCGTTCACTGCGCGGGCTGGCCCACCCCCTGCGGATGCAACTGCTGGACGCCCTGCGCTTCGGCGGTCCCGCCACGGCGTCCCAACTCGCCGAGCGACTGGGCGAGTCGAGTGGCGCCACCAGCTACCACCTGCGCCAACTGGCCGCACACGGCTTCGTGGAGGACGCCCCGGAGCGCGGCAAGGGGCGGGAGCGCTGGTGGAAGGCGGTCCACAAGGGGCTGACCTTCGACGACGCCCTGCTCACGGACAACGATCCGGCCGTGCGCGGAGCCGCCGACATGTACCTCCACGAGGTCGCCACCGCCCAGATCCAGAACCTCTCCAACTGGCTGGGCGACCGCGCGACCTGGCCCGAGGAGTGGAACCGCGTCTGGGACATGAGCAGCGCGACGCTACGGCTGACTCCCGAGCTGACCAAGGAACTCATCGAGAAGATGCACGCGCTGGTCGACACCTACCGCGACCGGGACGCCACCGGGGACCACGCGGCGCAGGTACGCATCCACACCCACACCTTCCCCGTCTCGACGGACTGAGAGGCCCCGCCATGCACCCCGAGACCCACCTCGCCCTGCACCACCTCCGCGCCGCCGACCTCCGCGCCGAGGCCGACGCGCACCGGCTCGCCGTAGAGGCCAGGCAGCCGTACGCGATCCGCACCCGCCTCGGCTGGACCCTCGTGGAGGTCGGGCTCCGGCTCGCCTCCCCGCGGCCGGTCCTCGCGCACTAGCAGGCGGGGACCGACCCCTTGCCCGACTCCAGGGCGGTCAGCGCGCCCACCGCCCCCTTCAGGGACGTCACCGGGATCAGCCGCAGCCCCTTCGGCAGCTCCGCCTTCGCGTCGGCGCACTCGTCCTTCGGCACCAGGAACACCGTCGCCCCGTCCCGCCGCGCGGCCTGCGTCTTCAGCGCCACGCCGCCCACCGCGCCGACCGTGCCGTCCGCGTCGATCGTGCCCGTCCCGGCGACGGTGCGGCCGCCCGTGAGGTCGCCCCCGGAGCCGTCGCCGTGCAGTTTGTCGACGATCCCCAGCGCGAACAGCAACCCCGCGCTCGGCCCCCCGACGTCCGCGAGCTTCAGCGTGACCTTGACCTTGTCGTCGCTGAGCTTGAGGTAGCCGAGGGCCGCCTGGGTCGCCGCGTCCTGGGACTCCTTCATCTGCGCGGTGTTGTGCTTCTCGATCTCCTCGACGTTCTGCCCGCTCGGGTAGACCGCGTCGTGGGGCATGACCGCCCGGTCGGTGCGGAACCAGTTGCCGACGATGTCGCCGAGGGAGATGCGCGTGTCCGGCCCGGTCGCCTCGATGGTCGTCATCCGCAACTGCCCGCTCGTCGTACGGGTCGCGGCCCCGGAGACCGTGATCACCGCCGCGCCCTCGTTGTCGCCGAGGACGTTCGCCGTCATCCCGGGCTGCGCCAGCGAGAACGGCAGCGGCGCGAGGAGGGCCGTGGCGACCAGCGCCACGACGGGCAGGGCACAGACGGCGACGGCCTGGGGGCGCGTGAGGCGAGAGAGCACGGGATCAATCTAACGCGGCGGTCACTTCCGGCCACGAGCCGGTCAGCCCCGGTACAGTTCCCGTCGCGCGCGGGTGAAGCGGCGCAGGACGTCGGGCAGCGGTTCGACCCCGATGCCCGGCCCCCGCGGCACCGGCAGGTGGCCGTCCGCCAGGACGAACGGCTCGGTGAGGTCCTCGGCGAAGTAGCGGGAGGAGGCGGAGGTGTCGCCGGGGAGCGTGAAGCCGGGCAGGGCGGCCAGGGCGAGGTTCGGGGCGCGGCCGATCCCCGTCTCCAGCATGCCGCCGCACCACACCGGCACCCCGTGCGCGCGGGCCACGTCGTGGACGCGCCGGGCCTCCAGGTAGCCGCCCACCCGCGCGGGCTTGACGTTGACGACCCGGCACGCGTCCATGGCGATCGCGGCGGCGGTGTCCCGGGCGTTGTGCAGGGACTCGTCGAGACAGACGGGGGTGGTGAGACGGCTCTGGAGGCGCGCGTGGCCGTACAGGTTGTTCTCGTCCAGCGGCTCCTCGATCAGCAGCAGCCCGAACTCGTCGAGCCGCCGCAGGTGTTCCGCGTCGGCGAGCGTGTACGCCGTGTTGGCGTCGACCTGGAGGGGCAGCGCCTCCCCGAAGCGCTCGCGCACGGCCCGTACGGGCTCGATGTCCCAGCCCGGTTCGATCTTCAGCTTGATCCGGACGTACCCCTCGGCGAGATACCCCTCGACGTCGTCCAGCAGCTCCGGCACGGACTCCTTGATCCCCACCGACACCCCGGCGGGGACCCGGTCGCGGACCGCGCCGAGGTACACCGCCAGCGGCATGCCGTACGACCGCAGCTCCGCGTCCAGGACGGCCGTCTCCAGGGCCGCCTTCGCCAGCTCGTGCCCCTTGATGCCGCTGACGGCGGGCCCGACCTGAGCCGCCGTGAGCGCGGGCAGGGCCGCCGCCCTCGGCACCAGGAAGTCCCGCAGCACCAGCTCCGCACCCGCCACGAACTCCGAGCAGTACCGCGGCTGCGGGTCGGCGGCGAACTCCGACCAGCCCTCGGCGGTGTCCGTGACGACGTGCAGCAGAAAGGTGTCCTTCGTGGTCATCGTGCCGAACGAGGTGCGGAAGGGCGTGACCAGCGGGATCGCCACATGGACGACTTCGACGCGCTCCAGCCTCATGCGACGGCCTCCTTGGTGAGGGTGTACCAGCCGTCCCGGGACATTCCGGTCGCCCGGAAGCCTTGCCCGAACGCCTCCGTGAACACGTCCCGCACGGCCCGCCGCCAGCGCAGCGCGAGGGCCGGGTCGGCGGCCCGCAGTCCGACGACGTCCTCCGGGACCCGGCACCAGAGGTGCCGGCCGGCGAGGTCGCCGCGGGCGAGTTCTCCGCCGTCGGGGGCCCGGCGGGTGACCGGCGCGTCTTCCCGCTCCCCCGGCTCGTACGACGGTCCGGGCGCGGTCAGGTCCCAGGTCACCGTCAGCCGGTCGCTCTCGTCGCCGCTGTTCACGCCGTCCCGCATGGGGCCGTAGAAGTCGACGAGGTACTCGGTGCCGACCGCGCCGAGCTTGGCCAGGTTGAAGCGGGCGTTGCGGGCGACCAGTGGGTCGAAGGTCCAGCGCATGGTGCGGGCGCCGAGGCCGAGCGCCCAGGCCCGCTGCGCCTGCTTCACCGGCTGCCCGAGCCCGGGTTCGGCGGCGGCGACCAGGGAGTACGACTCCCCCGAGCCGGGCGGCCCGAACACGGCGACGCAGGCCCCGGCGAGGCGCCGCCCGTCGTGGGCCGCGTGCACCGCGCCGCCCGCGTGGACCAGGCTGTTCAGCACCTCGGCCGGGTAGGGCGGGGCCGTGGGCGCGGTCCGCCAGACCTCGCCGAAGTACGCGCTGACGGCACCGAGGCCGGCGACGTCGTGGACGGTACGGATGCTCACCGCTGACATGTGCCCAGTCTCGGCTCCGGGCGGGCGCCCCGGGTTGTGCGGCCGTACAACGTCCGCGTACGTTCCTTTGCGGAACGGCCAAAGAGACCGGGAGGTGCCCGTGGACGCCTGCACCCTCGGGGATCTCCTCGACATCGTCGGCGGCACCTCGGTACGGCTGCACACCGCCCCCGCCGGGCTCGGCGCCCCGGTCACCGAGGTCGTCCTCCACGACGCCCACGCCCCGCTCCCCCGGGTGCCGGGTGCGCTGCTGCTGGCCGTCGGGGTGCGGGCGGCCGCGGCCGGGCCGCTGGCCAGGGCCGCGGCGGAGGCCGGGATGACCGGTCTGGTGGTCCGGGGCCCTGACGGGCCGGTGGGGGAAGCGGAGGCGCACGGGGTGGCGCTGCTGTCCGTCGCCGAGGACACCCCCTGGCACCGGGCGCACCTGCTGCTGGCCTCGGCGATCGGCGCCCGGCCGGTGCCGTCCACGGCCGGCCACGGCGACCTCTTCGCCCTCGCCGACGCCATCGCGACGGCGACCGGCGGGGCCACCGCGGTGGAGGACCCGCGCCGGCGGATCCTCGCCTACTCCACCGTCCCCGGCCAGCCGGTCGACGAGGACCGCCGCCAGGGCATCCTGGGGCTCCAGGTACCGGCGGACGTGGAGAACTCCGACCAGTACCGGGAGCTGTTCGCGGCCGCCGGACCGGTACGGCTGCCCGCGCTGCGGGACGGCGTCCTGCCGCGCCTCGCGGTCGCTGTCCGGGCCGGCGGGGAGACCCTCGGCTCGGTGTGGGTCGTCGACGACGGCACGCTCGCGGCGGACGCGGAGGAGACGCTCGTCCAGGGCGCGTCGACGGCGGCCGTGCTGCTCCTGCGGGCGCGGGCGGCCCAGGAGCTGGCCCGGCACCAGAGCGGTGACCTGCTGCGGCGGCTGCTGGACGGCACGGCGGACGCGGCGACGTCCGCCGTACGGCTGGGGGTCGAGGGCCCGGTGCGGGTCGCGGCCTTCGTGCCGGACGCGGCCGCCCTCCCGGACGCCGGACAGACCGGGCTGCGGCTGCTGGACGTCGTACGGCTGCAGTGCGAGGCGCGGTACGGGCGGCACGCGTGCGTGCTGCTCGACGGGGTGGTGTACGCGCTGCTGCCGGCGCCCGGGGCCCGCCACCGGCGGCTGGCGGAGGACATCGTGGCGCGGGCCGGGCAGGCGCTCCGGGTGCCGGTGCGGGCCGGGCTGGGCGAGGTGGTGGCGGGGCTCGGGGAGGTGGCCGGGTCGCGGGCCGACGCCGATCTGGTGCTGCGGGTGCTCGGACCGACACTGCCGGTGGCGACGATCGACGAGGTACGGCCGCGGGTCACGCTGCTGCGACTGGCCGAAGTGCTCGGTGCGCGGCGGGAGTTGGCGGAGGGCTCCTGGCGGCGGGTGCTGGCCTACGACGAGGAGCACGGGACCGACCACGCCCGCACACTGGTGTGCTGGTTCGACGCGGGGTGCGACATGACGGGAGCGGCGAAGCTGCTCGACGTCCACCCGAACACCTGCCGCTACCGCCTGAAGCAGGTGCGCCACCAGCTCGGAATCGACCTGGACGACCCCGACGAACGCCTGGTGCTGTGGCTCCAGTTGAGGGTACTGGCGGGCCCCGGGACTGAGGACGCCCGCAGTCGGCCGACGGCGGCGGGTTGACACGGGGGGCGTGTCGGCGGACGGCGACCACACCCACCCAGGGGCGCGGGGAACTGCGCGACCAGCCCCCACCGGACCCGCGGTCGACACGGACCCGCACCACACCGCACCCCCACCGCTCAGCTCAGCGCAGCGCCTCCGCGACCTCCCGCGCCGCGTCCACCACCCGCGGCCCCACCCGCTCCGGCACCGCGTCCGCCAGCATCACGACCCCGACACTGCCCTCGACCCCGGTGACCCCGAGCAGCGGAGCGGCCGCCCCGCTCGCCCCGGCCTCCAGCTCGCCGTGCGTCAGCATGTACCCCGGCTCACCGAACCCCTGCTGCCGGGCCGCGAGAATGGCCCGCCCGGCGGCGCCCCGGTCCAGCGGATGCCGGAAACCCGCCCGGTAAGCCACGTGATAGTCGGTCCAGGTGGGCTCCACGACGGCCACGGCCAGCGCCTCGGCACCGTCCACCAGCGTGAGGTGAGCCGTCGCCCCGATGTCCTCCGCGAGCGACCGCAGCGCGGGCAGCGCCGCCTCCCGCACCAGCGGATGCACCTGCCGTCCGAGTCGCAGCACCCCCAGCCCCACCCGGGCGCGCCCGCCGAGATCACGCCGTACGAGGGCGTGCTGCTCCAGCGTGGCCAGCAACCGGTACACCACGGTCCGGTTGACGCCCAGTTTGTTGGAAAGCTCGGTGACGGTGAGCCCGTGGTCCGTGTCGGCCAGGAGCTTGAGGACCCGCAGTCCCCGGTCAAGCGTCTGAGAGGTCTCCGCGGTCACGACGCCCACTCCTCCAAGTGGTGAGGTCGGCAGCCCCCTCGCGACGGATGCGTCACCGAGTCCCGTCAGTGACGCGCTTCAGAGGCCGCCGATCGGCCGGCGGCCCGGTCTCTTTCCGGGCCGCGTCGCTTCACGGCTGCGCTCCGCGGCGGCGCTGCCACGGGGCGTGTGCGTAGCGGGACAGTAGCGAAGCGGGTTCGCTCAGCGGAAGCCTCCGTCCAGAATCCGGGCAACGGCCGGTACGGACCACTCCGTTTGTCCTGATACGTACGGTCCGGTGCCGCGCCCGGCAGGCGTCCCGCGTCACCGCATCCGGGTGGCCCACTCCTGCACCTTGGCGATCCGCTGGCGGAGCTGCCCGGCCGTGGCCTCGGCGCTCGGGGGGCCGCCGCACACCCGGCGCAGCTCGGTGTGGATCACGCCGTGCGGCTTGCCGCTCTGGTGGACATAGGCGCTGACCATCGTGTTGAGCTGCTTGCGCAGCTCCATCATCTCCTTGTGCGAGACGACGGGCCGCCGCTCGGCGGGCAGTTCGAGGAGATCCGCCTCGCCGTCCGGCTTCTTGCGGCTGTGCGCGATCTGCCGGGCCTGCCGCTTCTGGAGCAGGAGCTGCACCTGGTCCGGTTCGAGGAGGCCCGGAATGCCGAGGTAGTCCTGCTCCTCCTCGCTCCCCGGGTGCGCCTGCATGCCGAACTCGGCGCCGTCGTAGAGGACGCGGTCGAAGACGGCCTCGGACTCCAGCGCCTCGAAGGCGAACTGCTCCTGCTCGCCGGTGTCCTCGTCCTGCTCCTTGTTCGCCTCCTCCATCTCCTTCTCGGACTCGGCGTACGGGTCCTCCTCGCCCTCCTTCCTCGGCTTGTCGAGGGCGTGGTCCCGCTCCACCTCCATCTCGTTGGCGAAGGTGAGCAGGTCGGGCACGGTCGGCAGGAACACGGAGGCGGTCTCGCCGCGCCTGCGGGACCGTACGAAACGGCCGACGGCCTGGGCGAAGAAGAGGGGCGTGGAGATGGTGGTGGCGTACACGCCCACCGCGAGGCGCGGGACGTCGACGCCCTCGGACACCATTCGCACGGCGACCATCCACCGGTCGTTGCTCTCGCTGAAGTCGTCGATCCGCTTCGAGGCGCCGGCGTCGTCGGACAGGACGAGGGTCGCCTTGGTGCCGGTGATCTCGCGGATCAGCTTGGCGTAGGCGCGCGCGGAGTCCTGGTCGGAGGCGATGACGAGGGCGCCGGCGTCCGGGATGGCCTTCCTGACCTCGGTGAGCCGCTGGTCGGCGGCGCGCAGCACGCTCGGCATCCACTCGCCGCGCGGATCGAGCGCGGTGCGCCAGGCCTGGCTGATCGCGTCCTTGGTCATGGGCTCGCCGAGCCGGGCGGCGATCTCGTCCCCGGCCTTGGTCCGCCACCGCATCTGCCCGCTGTAGGACAGGAAGATGACGGGCCGCACGACATGGTCGGCGAGCGCATTCCCGTACCCGTAGGTGTAGTCGGCGGCCGACCTGCGGATCCCGTCGTTGCCCTCCTCGTACGTCACGAAGGGGATGGGGTTGGTGTCGGACCGGAACGGCGTACCGGTGAGGGCGAGCCGGCGGGTGGCCGGCTCGAACGCCTCCAGGCACGCCTCGCCCCAGGACTTGGAGTCACCGGCGTGGTGGATCTCGTCGAGGATGACGAGGGTCTTGCGCTGCTCGACCCGGTTGCGGTGCAGCATGGGGCGCACGCCCACACCCGCGTAGGTGACGGCGACACCGTGGTAGTCCCTGCCGAGCGGCCCGGCGCTGTACTCGGGATCCAGCTTGATCCCTATCCGCGCGGCCGCCTCGGCCCACTGCTTCTTCAGGTGCTCGGTCGGCGCGACGACCGTCACCTGCTGCACGACGTGGTGGTGCAGCAGCCACGAGGCCAGGGTGAGGGCGAAGGTCGTCTTGCCCGCGCCCGGGGTCGCGACGGCCAGGAAGTCACGCGGCTGCTCCTGGACGTACTTCTCCATCGCCCCTTGCTGCCACGCGCGCAGCTTGCTGGCGGTGCCCCAGGGGGCCCTGCCGGGGAAGGCGGGGGAAAGGTGGTGGGAGGAGGCGGCGGTGGTAGTCACGGTCTCCGTCGGGGTCGAGCGGCTGGGCTGTCTCTTCGGCCGTGTATGACGACCGGGTCACCTTACCGGCGGGCCGATGGCGTCAACGCTCGGACGGGGCCGGGGCGGCCAGGGGTGGGACCGACGTCACAGTCATCGGGCGAAGCGCGGCAGATGGGCAGCGTTCTTGGGCACGTCCAGACGCCCCTGGCAGACGTCCCGCACGAACTGCTCGGCCTCGTCGACGTCGAAGTCCGCGTCCAGCGGATGGCCATTCATGTGCAGAAAGACCCAGGTCGCGTACCAGGCGATGCGCTTGTTCCCATCGACGAGGGCACGGTTGCGGGCCAGGGATTCCATCAGGGCCGCGGCCTTCTGCCACACGTCCGGATAGGCGTCCTGTCCGAACACACTCGACTGGGGCCGTGCCAGCGCTGAGTCCAGCAGCCCGTAGTCGCGCACTTCGTCTGCCCCGAGTCGCCGCGTGAGGTTCAGCAGCTCGGGAAGCGTGAGGTAGTGCATCAGGCGAGCCTGCGGTTCAGCTCGGCGCTCGCCTTCAGCACGTGGTCGGCGGCCTCGTTGAACAGCCGTGAATGTTCGTTTATGGCCGCGATCACCGCGTCGTGCGCGAAGGCCTGCATGCTCCGCCCTTCCGCAGCGGCGCGCTCACGCAGGGCGTCGAGCTCTTCGTCCGTGAAACGCAGGTTCAGTCCGGCCATGGCTCGACGGTACTAGGTGGTACCACTCAGTGCCACTCCGGTTCTGACATGCAGCCGCGTAGTCACCCACACCCCCACGAACGCCACCCCCGCCATCGGCAGGAACACCGCGGCGAACGCGGCCGGGTGGGAGCCGGCGGCCTGGGTCGCCGTGTGGCTCACCGTGCCGCCGCCCAGCGCCGCGAAGGCCGCGCCGCCCGCCGCCAGCAGGACGGCGTTGGAGAGGCCGTCGGAGATCTGGAGGGCGGCGGAGTTGCTGCCGGCCTCCTCCGGGGCGGACAGATGCAGCAGGAGCACGCTGGTGGAGGAGATCACGAGCCCCATCCCGAAACAGCCGAAGCCCCAGGCGACGGCGACCGTCCAGACCGGCACGGAGTCGATCAGCACACTCGGCGCGGCGGCGATCGCGGCCGCGACCAGCACCATCCCCGCGGTCATCAGCCGCTCCCGGTACGGCTCCACCCGCGCCCGTGACTGCACCCACGACCCCAGCGCCCACGTGGCCCCGCCCGCCGCGAGCGAGAACCCGGCCAGCGTCGGCGACAGCCCGCGCTGGGTCACCAGCATCAACGGCACGAAGGACTCCGCCGCGACGAAGGACCCCGCCGCGACCCCGCGCAGCAGCACGACGGACGGCAGCCCGCGCGCCGCCCGGTACGTCCCGCGCGGGAGCAGTCCGAGCACGGCCGGCACCAGCAGGGCCACGCCCGCGAGACCGGGGAGCAGGGAGAGCGGGCGCAGGTCCTGGGCGGCGTACTGGAGGAGTCCGGCGCCCAGGGAGATCCCGAGGGCGAGCCGGATGCGGCGCCGGTCGGTGCCGCCGGGAGCACGGCCGTCCACCGGGCCCGCGGCCCGCCGCCGTATCTGGGGAAGCGCGAGGGCCAGCGGGAAGACCACCAGTGCCGGGATCCCGACGAACACCCATCGCCACCCGAGGTGCTCGGTCACCGCCCCGGCCGCGAGCGGTCCCACGATCGACGGCACCACCCAGCCCGCCGCGAACGCCGCCATGATCGCGGGCCGCAGCCGCTCGGGATAGGCCCGGCCGACGACGACGTACAGCGCGACGATGACCAGACCGCCCCCGAAGCCCTGCACGGCCCGCCCGAGGATGAACAGCCACATCGAACCGGCGGTCCCCGAGAGCAGCAGTCCGGCCCCGAAGCAGGCGATCCCCGCGGTCAGCGCCCCGAGCGGCCCCCGCCGGTCCGCCCACTGCCCGGCCAGCACCATCCCGAACAGGCTGGTGGTGAAGTACCCGGAGAAGGCGAACGCGTAGAGCGCGACCCCGTCCAACTCCCGCGCGGCGACCGGCATCGCGGTCCCCACGGCGGTCGCCTCGAACGCGATCAGCAGCACGACGGACACGATGCCGATGCTCAGCGCCCGGTACGAACGCCCGAGCACCCCCTCCTCCCCCTCGTCGACGGACGGGACCTCAGGGTCGCCGGTGACACCGGCGTCACGTGGTTCGAGCACTGCCATGCCCGCCAGAGTAAGGGCCACAGCCCAGGTTGACCCCTGTCGAAAGCCTGCCCGGGGCTGAGACCTTGGTCGTACGACCCCCTCCTGCCACGGCCCGTTCATGAACGGCGCATGGCAGTCCCGTTGCAGCCCCCACGACTCCCTTGAACCACCCCCCACGCCCCCCTACGGTCAAGTCACCGGTTCACCCCGGCCGTGTGCCCGATTGGTTCAGGGACTCGCCTGCGCTGCATCCATCAGCGAGCTCCGCTCGCGGGGAGTTACGCGGGTTCGATCCCCGCCACGGCAGGACGACACGACGGAACCCGGTGACGGCCGTGTGCCCGAGTGGTTCAGGGACTCGCCTGCAAAGCGAGTTACGCGGGTTCGATTCCCGCCACGGCCTCTGGTGTGGGGAAGGGGCGGCATCTCGTGCGAGGTGCCGCCCCTTCCCCGTGGGGCGTCCTACGCTTGCGGCGGTCGTAGTCGTGAACGAGGAGGCGTGCGGGCGTGGTCGACGGTGTGGTGGAGCCTCCCTTTCCCGAGTCCCTGTGGGCGGATCAGGCGCCTGATCCGCATGCGCTGCTCGGGCCCGTGCTCGGGTTTCTCGGGGTGTGGCGCGGTCGGGGGCGGGGTGGGTATCCGACGCTCGACGGTGACTTCGTGTACGCGCAGGAGGTCCGGTTCAGTCATGACGGGCGGCCCTTCCTCCGGTACGAGGCACTGGCCTGGCTGCTCGACGGTGACGGGGCGCCCCTGCGGCCCGCGGCCCGGGAGAGCGGGTGGTGGCGGTTGCAGCCGGACGGCCGGGTGGAGGCGCTGGTCAGCCAGCCCACCGGCATCACCGAGATCCTGACCGGGCACGCCGGCAAGGGCGCGGTCGATCTCGCCACGCACTCCGTGGCACTCACCCCCACCGCCAAGGACGTGACCGCCACCCGCCGCCGCTACACCCTCGTCGACGGCGACACCCTCGACTTCGTCCACGATCTCGCGGCCGTCGGGCAGCCCCTCCAGCACCACCTTTCGGCGACGCTGCGGCGTGCGGCCGGTCAGAGCACCCCGCCCACCTCGTCCTGGAACAGCTCCGTCCAGTAGTGCCAGTCCGCGTCGGTCGTCGTGCCCGTGGGGTCGATCGTGGAGAGTGCGCGGATCATCGTCTTGGCGACCTGGACGTACAGCGTGTTCGTCAGTTCGTGGGCGAGCGCCTCGTCCATCCGGCGCTCCCGGTGCAGGAGCCAGAGGGTGAAGGCGAGGGTGGAGATGTCGGTGTTGAGGGGGTGGAGCGTCCCCTCGCGCTCGCTCCAGTTCAGGACCGCGCCCGTCTCGCCGTCGACGACCAGGGTGTTGTCCTCGATCAGGTGCCCGAGGACGATCAGGTGGCCGGCGCGCGGCGGAAGGGCGACCAGGTGCTCGGCGCGGTGCTCCGCGAGGGTCGGCAGCGGGGCGTCCGGGTCGGTGTGGAAGAGGACGCCGTCCTCGGGCAGGCCCGTCTGCGCGAGGAAGCGGCGGGTCGGGGCGTGCGTGAGCGTGGACGGGAAGTCGATGTCCTCGAAGCGGGCGACCCTGTTCCGGCCGAACTCGTGGTCCAGCAGGCGCGGCGGCAGGTCCAGGGCCAGACCGGAGTCCGTGCCCGGCCCCGCCACCAGGGCCAGGGGGCGGATCAGTGCCGCGATCTTCCAGAACGTCGGTACGTCGCCGCCCGTGCCCTCCTCGAACACCGTCATCAGTTGGCGGGTCGCGTCCTCCACGGCCGTAGGACCGAAGCGGCCGGCGTAGGCGGCGAACTGGCCGCGCACCTCCGTCAGTTCGTCCGTCGCCGTCGCGAAGCGGACCAGGGTGGGGAGCGACGGGGCCAGGGGGGTGCGGTCCATCAGGTCGGGGCGGGCGTGGAAGAACGCCGTCGTGGAGACCTCGCCGGTGACTCCGTCGAGCAGGACCGACTCGGTCTCCCGGCCGTGCAGGTCCGTGAGTCCGCCGATCACCAACTGGTCGCGCAACTCCTCGCTGAGCCGTCCGGCCGGGTCGGAGGTCGAGTCCGCGACGGTGCGCAGGCCCTCCCTGCGCAGCTCCTCGAAGCTGAACAGGTTGCTGTCGGCGGGCAGTCCGGGGCCGCTGAGCCAGCGACGGGTCGACGCGTGCGAAATGTAGGGCTGCAGTTCGTCCTCGGTCAGTCTGATCGCCGCTACGGCGGCTTCGGTCGCGCTCATGGCTCCCCCGTGTGCTTCGTACGCAGTCCCCTGGCCGGGCACGGCACGGCGAACCCGTCGGGCCTGCGCTCGTCCCCCACTGCTCGAAACACTACGCGCCACCACTGACAACGCCCCCGTACCAAGGAGACGTCAGAGCACCCTGGCGCGTTCCCGTCCCGCGAGAATCGCCTCCACCGTCTGCGCGGGCGTCTGCCCGGAGGTGTCCAGCCACAGCCCGACCGGCGGGGTCGACTCCCGCAGCGCCGCGTCCAGCGCGGTAACCGTCCAGGCGGGCCCGTAGCCGGTCTTCGTCCGGGCCGCCTCCGTCTCCGCGCCGGGCGCGAGGACGACGTCCTGCACGACGGCCGTGAACCCGAACTCGGCGTACGCGTCCACCATCGTCGCCGCCGACAGCCGGTACCGCAGCCGGAGTTGGCCGAGCACACCGGTGACCAGCAGGACGCCCCGGACCACCTGAACTCGCCTACGGCCGACGGGACTTCGCTCACGCGAAGTAGACGCCGCCGACCACGACGACGATCGCCGCCACCACGAACAGCAGGATCCACAGCGCCAACTTGCCCAGGCCGGGCGGCGGTTCGTACTCGCGGGGCTCCTGCCCCGGCGTGCTCATCGGTCCGTCACCACCGCGGCCTGCGGGCGGATCGGCAGCCGGTTGACGGGACGGCCGGTCGCGGCCCGTACGGCGGAGGCGACCGCCGCCGGTGACGTGACCACCGGCACCGCGCTGGCCGCCTTCGCGCCGAACGGGGCGACCACGTCCCGCTCCTCGACGAGCTTGACGATCCGGATCTCCGGCGCGTCCAGGGCCGTCGGCAGGGCGTACCCCGTGAGGTCCGGGTGCCGGATCAGCCCGCGCGCGCTGCGCAGGTTCTCCGTCAGCGCTATCCCGACGCCCTGCGTGACGCCCGCCTCGATACGGGCCTCGAGCTGGGCGGGGTTGAGGATGCGGCCCACGTCCTGGGCGAGCGCCAGCTCGACCACGCGGACCGAGCCGAGTTCGATGTCGACGTCGACGACCGCGCGGATCGCGCAGAACGCCATCCCGACGAAGGCGTCGCCCTGGCCCGTCTCGTCGAGGGGTTCCGTCGGGTGCGGACGGCACTGGGCGGTGGCCCACAGTTCCTTGCCGTCCATGGCCTCGGTGACGGTCGTCGACAGGACGCCGTCGTACGAGGTGATCTTGCCGTCGGTGATCTGGAGCAGTTCGGTGGACATGCCGAACTTGTGCGCCAGGGGCTGCAGGAGCTGGGTGCGGACCATCTTGGCCGCGCGTTCCACCGCGCCGCCCGAGACCCAGGTGTGGCGGCCGCGCGCGCCCGGTCCCGCCGGGGGCTGGTCGGTGTCGACGGGGGCCACGTGGACCTCGTCGATGCCGAGCGTCTCCTGGACGATCTGACGGGCCAGCGTGGTGAATCCCTGGCCGGTCTCGACGGCCGCGCAGAGCACCGTGGCGACGCCGTCCTGGACCCGGACGGTCGCCGTGGAGACCTCGTCCGCGCCCTCGGCGCCCAGCATGTGCACCATGCCGAGGCCGTAGCCGACGCCCCGGCGGATCGCGCCCGGTTCACCCGCGCCCTCGGGACCGCCGGGCAGCAGCCACTCGTCCTCGGGGGTGTCCTTGGGCAGCGCCGGCAGCGGGAAGTCCCGCACGGCCTGCAGCAGTTCGGCGACCGGGGCCGGGCAGGTGACCGTCTGGCCGGTCGGGAGCACGTCCCCCGTCGCCAGTACGTTGCGCAGACGCAGTTCCGCCGGGTCGACGCCCAGCTTCTTGGCCAGCTTGTCCATCTGCGCCTCGTAGGCGGCGCAGACCTGCATGGCGCCCTCGCCGCGGACATGGCCCGAGGGCGGGTTGTTGGTGCGCACGGCCCAGCCCTCGATGAAGGCGTTCGGGACGACGTACGGCCCGCAGGCGAAGCCGACGGCGGCGGCCAGGGCCTCCGCGGAGGTGTCGGCGTAGGCGCCCGAGTCGAGCAGGATCTGCGCCTCGACCTTGACCAGCTTGCCCTCGGCGTCGGCGTGGTGGCGGTATCGCAGCAGCGTCGGGTGGCGGTGCACGTGGCCGAGGAAGGACTCCTCGCGCGTGGCCGTCAGCTTCACCGGGCAGCCGGTCTTCAGTGCCAGGAGGCCGAGCGGGAGTTGGAAGCCCTGGTCCTCGCGGTCGGCGGTGGCGCCGGGGACCCCGGTGACGACGACCTTGACGCGCTCGGGGTCCAGGCCGTAGCAGGCGGCGGCCGTGTCGCGGTCGGTGTGCGGGTCGGTGGAGGCGAGGTAGAGCTCCACGCCGCCGTCGGGACGGGGCACGGCGAGACCGGCCTCGGCGCCGATGGGGGCGGGGTCCTGGCGGCCGATGCGGTACTGGCCCTCGACGACGATCTCGCCGGTCACGGAGGGGTCGCCGTGCTGGAGCGGGATGTGCCGGACCAGGTTGCCGTCGGGGTGCAGCGGCTCGGCCTCGAAGGCCTGTTCCGGGTCGGTGACCGGGTCGAGCACCTCGTACTCGACGATGACGGCGGCCGCGGCCATGCGCGCGGTGTCGGGGTGGTCGGCGGCCACGGCCGCGATCGGCTCGCCGTGATGGCGTACGACCTCGGAGGCGAACACCGGGCGGTCGGCCCTGCCGCGGCCGTGCACCGGTCTGCCGGGCACGTCCTCGTGGGTGACGACCGCGCGGACTCCGGGCATCTCACGCGCGTGGGTGGTGTCGATGGACACGATGCGCGCGTGCGCGTGCGGGGAGCGCAGGACGGCCGCCCACAGCAGGCCCTCGGCCCACAGGTCGGCCGCGTAGGGGAAGGTGCCCTCGGTCTTCGCACGCGCGTCGGCGGCCGGCAGGGAGACGCCGATGCCGTGCGGAATCGGCTCGGGGGCAGGTGCTGCTGCCTCCGCGGCGGTGGTCGCGGTGGCGGCTTCGTTGCTCACGCCTGGCCTCCGTCCTGTCCCTGTCCGTACGCCTGCTCATGCGGCCCGGAGGCGTTCGGGAACCCCGGGGAGTCGAACGCCGACGGGTTGACGCCGCCGGCGCCTGGGCCCGCCTGGTGCGGAATACGTGCCTCGTCGCCGTCCGTCTCAGCGTCGGCCGTCGCGTGGGCCTCGCGCTCGGCGACGACCTCCTTGACGGCGTCGACGACGCCCCGGTAGCCGGAGCAGCGGCAGAGGTTGCCGCACAGCGCCTGGCGGGTCTCCAGCTCGGTGGGGGCGGGGTTGCCCTCCAGCAGGTCGTGCACGGTCATCGCCATGCCCGGCACGCAGAAGCCGCACTGAACGGCCCCGCACCGGGCGAGGGCGCGCTGCACGTCGGAGGGCCGGCCGTCCTCGGCGAGGCCCTCGACGGTACGGACCTCGCTGCCGGCGGCGGTCACGGCGGGCACCAGGCAGGACGCGACGAGCCGTCCGTCGACCTGGACGTTGCACGCCCCGCACTCGCCCTGCGAGCAGCCGTCCTTGGCGCCGGCGAGTCCGAGCCGCTCGCGCAGCACGTAGAGCAGCGACTCGCCGATCCAGGCGTCGGTGACGGGGCGGTCGACGCCGTTGACACGCAGGACGTAGGAGGCGAGGGGGTGTTCCTCGCCGGGCGCCGCGGTCTGGTCGTCGGGGCTCTCGTCGGGGTCGGCGGCGTGCTCCTCGGCGGCGTCCGGCGCCTGTTCGCCGTCGCCCGCCGCGGGGGCGTGCTCGGCGCCCGGTTCGGCGGGGCCGTCAGCGGCTTCCACGGCCTCTTCGGCGCCCTCGGGGGCCCCGGGGGCCACCGGTGCCTCGGCGGGGCCCTGTGAGGGCCGTGGGGCGGCTGCGGAGGGGCCGTCGCCGTAGGGCTCGGCGGGGTCGTGGTGCAGGGGCGTGCCGCGACCGTCGGTGTGCGGGTGCGCGGAGTCCTCTGCCGCCTCGTCGGCCTCGGCGTGCCGGCGGGCGTCGGCGACCGCGTGGCCCGCGGCGGACGACATGGGCGCGTCCCCGTCCGGGCCGCCGTCGCGCGGGTCGTCGGGCTCGCCGCCCGGCGCCTCGCCGGCGGGCACGTGCGCATGGCCGTCGCCGGCCGGACCGGCGTGCCCGTCGTCGAACCCGCCGTCACGGCCCTCGTCGAAGCCGCCGCCGCGGCCGTCGTCGAACCCGTTCCCGGGCCCGTCGTCGTACGGCGCGTGCGGGTGCCGTTCTCCGGCCGGTGCGCCGTGCTCGGGTCCCGCGCCGGGGCCGCCCTGGGGCTGGTCCCCCCACGGCTGGGCCGGCTGGGTCGCCCAGGGCGCGGCCGCGCCGCCCGGCAGGGTCGCCGGCGGGGTGCCGCCCCACTGCTCGACCAGGGACGACGTGGTGAACTCGCCCGACTCGTCCGGGAGTTCGCCGCCGGCGACGGGGATCGACCACTGGCCGGTGACGTCGTGGCCCGGCGCGGGCGCGGCCGCGGTGTCCTCGACCTGCCACTGCTGGGTGGTCGCCGGGTTGTACGTGAACTGCCCGGTCTGGCCCTGGGGCAGGGTGCTCGGGTCGGGCCACTGCGCGCCCTCGGCCGGTGCGGCCCAGGCTCCCGGGTCGGTCCCGTCGCCCTGCGCGGCCGTTATCTGCGGCGGCACATAGCCGTGACCGGGCGCTGCGAGCGGGCTGTCGGCGGAGGCCAGGAGGGCGTCGATGCCCCCCTCGGGGAGCTTCACGAAGGCGGTCGCGCCGTCGTCGTAGTCGCCCTGGGGCAGCGGGTCCCAGCGGCCGGCGGCCCGGGGCGTGCCCTCTCCGTGCTGGTCGTCGGTCACGACAGTGCCCTCCCCAGTGCTCGTCGGGCCAGCGCGGCGACGGTGCGCCGCAGGTGCAGTACCGCGGGCGGATGCTGCGGCACGGAGCCGTCCGGGGCCGGTGCCGGGTCCGGGATGCAGGCCGCGGCGACGTACTCGCCGAAGGCCTCCAGGGCCTCCGGGACGATCGCGCGGTTGTTGTCCCAGTCGATGAGCCGGGCGACCCACTGCTCGGCGTCCAGGGGTCGCAGCGGCATCGGCGCTATGGCACCGACGGCGCACCTGACCCCGCGCCGGGCCGGGTCGAGGACCAGCGCGACGGAGGCCATCGCGCGCCCGGGTCCGGTACGCCCGGTGACCTTGAGGAAGACCTGCGGGGCGTGCAGCAGCGGCACGCGCACGAAGCCGATGAGCTCGCCCGCGCGCAGCATCTCCATGCCGGCCAGCAGGTGCGAGACCGGCATCTCCCGGCGGGCTCCGTCGGGGCCCGCGATGATCAGCGTGGCCTCCAGGGCGGCGAGGACGGGCAGGGCGTCGCCCGTGGGGGCCGCCGAGGCGATGTTGCCGCCCAGGGTGCCCGCGTTGCGGATCTGCGGCGGGCCGGCGGCGCGGGCGGCCGCGGCCAGCGCGGGGATGAGGGCGGCGAAGTCGGGGCGGCCCATACGCGCGTGCGTGAGTCCGGCGCCGAGCAGGGCGTGCCCGTCCTGGTACTGCCAGCCGCGGATCTCGCTGATCCGGCCGAGGCCCACGAGGGCGGCGGGCCTGAGCTGACCGGAGTTGACGGCGGCCATCAGGTCGGTGCCGCCGGCGACGGGCACGGCGGCGGGCATCGCGGTGAGGGCCGCCACGGCCTCGTCCAGCGTCGTGGGCAGCGTGACGGCCTGCGCCGCCTGCGGTGCGTGCGTGGTCAAACCGGCTGCCCCTTCCCGCTGCCCCACCTGGTCCTGCTGGTCCTGCCTGCTTGCTGCCGTACGGTACGTGCTGACAGGGCGGACGTGGCAACTCTGGCACATCTTCGCAACACCCGAAGACAGGGGTCCGTCAGGAGGTGTTCGGCGGCATTCGCCCACCCCACCAGGGAGATGGTCCGTTTTCGTCCGGGATCACCCGCGCAGGACGATTGACACTCTTCGGTGACACTTGAGGTCTTTTTCCCCTACCTGTTCGGGGGCGCCCCTTCCAGCGGCCGACCGAGGACTCCGGGCCGCTTCTGCCACGGCAGCGGTCCCGTGGGCGGCCGGTAGCCGACCCCCAGGGCGTCGAGCAGTGCGTAGTGCGCGGTCATCCGGCGCTCGAAGTCGGCGAAGTCCCGTTCCGCGGGGGCGGGCAGAGCGCTCCAGGCCACCTCGGCGAAGGCCACCAGCCGTGGGAACGCCTGGTAGTCCACACGCGCGTGATCCTCCATCACCTCGGTCCACAGGTTGGCCTGCGTGCCCAGCACGTGCGTGGCCTCCTCCGCGGTGAGCTGCGGTGGAACGGGCTCGAAGCGGTACACGTCCTCCAGGGTGCGGACGTACGCGATCGGCACCGGCTCGTCCGCGCCGGGGTCCTGGCGGTAGTCCAGGTACACGTGCTGCTCGGGGCACATGACGACGTCGTGGCCGGATCGCGCGGCGGCGATGCCGCCCTGATAGCCGCGCCAGGAGGAGACGGCGGCCCCCTCGGCGAGGCCGCCCTCCAGGATCTCGTCCCAGCCGATGAGCCGGCGCCCGCGCGCGGTCAGCCACCGGTCGAAGTGACCGATGAACCACGACTGGAGCCCGTCCTCGTCGGCGAGCCCGAGTTCCTCGATGCGGGCCTGTGCGGTGGGCGACTGCCGCCACTGGTCCTTGAGGCATTCGTCACCCCCGACGTGAATGAACTCCGAGGGGAACAGCTCCAGGAGTTCCTCGAACACCCCCTCGTAGAAGCGCAGGGTGTTGTCAGTGGGGGCGAGTACGTTTGCGGAGATGCCCCAGGTGTCCCAGACCGACAGGGAGGACGTGTCGATGACATCGGTGTTGCCGAGTTCCGGGTACGCCGCGATCGCGGCCTGCGAGTGTCCGGGCACGTCGATTTCGGGGACGACGGTGATATGCCGTTCGGCCGCGTAGGCGACGATCTCCCGGATGTCGTCCTGGGTGTAGAAACCGCCGTGCGGCTTCTCCTCCCACAGCGGTGAGGCCCGGTGGCCGAATTTGGTGCGCGCCCGCCAGGAACCCACCTCGGTGAGCCGCGGGTACCTCTTGATCTCGATCCGCCAGCCCTGGTCGTCCGTCAAGTGGAAGTGGAAGACGTTGAGTTTGTGCGCGGCCATCAGATCGAGGTAGCGCAGGACCCCGTCCTTGGGCATGAAGTGCCGGGCCACGTCGAGCATGAGGCCGCGCCAGCGGAATCGCGGGGCGTCCTCGACGGTCTGGTGCTGGACGCCGTACTGGAGGTCGGGGGCCACGGGCGCGCGCCGGAAGGCGTCGGGGCCGAGGAGCTGACGGAGCGACTGGGCGCCGTAGAAGACTCCGGCCGGGCCGCCGCCCGTGATCTCGACGCCCCACCCGGCGGTGACCCTCAGCCGGTAGCCCTCCGGCTCCAGGGTGTCGTCGAGGCGCAGCGTGAGCGTGTTCTCGGCGCCCTCCTGCCCCGGCGGCAGCGGCAGGCCGAGGGCCGCGCCCAGGGTGGAGCGCAGCCAGCGCTGCGTGCTCGCGGTGCCGGGCGCGCCCCACAGGGCGGTCTCCGGCCCGAACACGAAGCCGCAGGCCGTGGGCCCCTCGACGGCGCGGGGCGCGGGAATCAGTTCTGTCAGCGACGTCATGTCAGTCCTTGACCGCTCCGCCCAGCCCCGAGACCAGGCGTCGCTGTACGAGTACGAAGAACACCAGCACCGGAATCGTCATCACCGTGGACGCGGCCATGACCCCGCCCCAGTCGGGTTCGTCCGGCTTGTAGAAGACCAGCAGGGCCATCGGCAGCGTCGACTGCGAAGTGTCGCTGATGATGAACGACTTGGCGAAGAGGAAATCGTTCCAGGCCGAGATGAAGGAGAACACGCTCGTGGCCACCAGGCCGGGCAGGACGAGCGGGAAGAGAATCCGCCACAGGAATCGCGCGCGGCTCGCCCCGTCGATGTAGGCGGCCTCCTCCAAAGCCTCCGGTACGGCCTTCACGAACCCCCTGAGCATCCAGATCGCGAAGGGCAGCGAGAAGGCGATGTGGGGCAGCACCAGCGAGCCCAGCGTGTTCAGCAGACCGAAGTCCCGCATCTGGAAGAACAAGGGGATGGTGAGGGCCTCCACGGGCACCATCTGGGCCACCAGGAACATGATCAGCAGAGTGGTCCGGAAGCGGAAGCGGAATCGTGTCACGGCGGTCGCCGCGAGAAACGCGATCAACGCCGAGACGATCACGACGGTGCAGGCGACGACAAGGCTGTTGACGAAATACCGACCGAAATCCTGCTGTCCGAACACCCGCCGGAAGGAATCCAGCGAGGGCGCGAGCGTCCAGGGCCGGGGCTCGGTCGACTCGATCTCCGAGGCCGGTTTGAAGGCGCCGAGCACCATCCAGTAGAGGGGGAAGGCGACGACGACCGCGATGAGCAACGCCGACGCCTCGGCGGCCGTGCGCCAGGGCCGCCGCAGAAGATCCAGCCGCGGAGACCCCATGCGCGCAGACCCCAGGCGCCGAGGACCCGGGCGCGGACGATCCGGTTTCAGCAGTGGAAGATTCACAGGTCCTCCCCCTGGCGGTGCAGCAGCCGCAGGTACACCAGCGTGACGGCGAGCAGGATCAGCAGCATCACGACCCCGATCGCCGAGCCGAGGCTGTACCGCGAGGAGGCGAACGCCTGCTGGTAGGCGTAGACGTTCAGGACGAGGTTCTGGCCCGCGATGCCGCCGCCGTTCGTCATGACGTAGATCTGCGTGAAGACCTTGAAGTCCCAGATGACCGACTGGATGGTGACCACGGTCAGGATCGGGCGCAGCATCGGCGCGAGCACGGACCGCCAGATCCGCCACTGCGAGGCCCCGTCCAGCGCGGCGGCCTCCAGCACCTCGGCAGGGACGGCCCGGATCCCGGCGTAGACGGTGACCATCACGAACGGGAAGGAGCACCAGACGACTTCGAGCAGGACGAGGAGGAAGGCGCTGAGCCGCCCGTACGTCCAGGAGTGGTCGCCGAGCCCCAGCAGCCGGTTCACCGGGCCGAAGTCGGGGTCGAAGAGGAACAGCCAGACCGTCGACCCGGTCACCGCCGGGGTCGCCCACGCCCCGAGCGCGGCCAGCATCAGCGCCAGCCGAGGCAGGGCACGCACCCGCGTGAGGAGCACCGCCAGCGCGCATCCGACGGCGAGCGTCGAGACGACGCAGGCCGCCGCGAACAGCACGGTGGCCAGCAGCACCTGCCAGAACTCCGGGTCGGACAAGAGCGCCGAGTAGTTCCCGAATCCCTGGAAGGTGGTCGGGGCCCCGCCGCTGACCTGGGCCTGGGTGTACTCGAAGAAGGAGATCAGGCCGAGCTGGTAGACGGGGTAGACGAGCAGGCCGCCGAGGACGGCGAGGGCGGGGGCGAGATAGAGCCACGGGGTCCAGGTGGCGCGGGTGTTCACCGAGGTCACCCGGCGGTGCCGAACGCGTCGTTCATCTTCGCCGCCGCTTCCTCGGAGGCCGCCGCCACGCTCTTCTTGCCGCTGATGACCGACTGGAACATCGTCGGCAGCACCAGCGAGGAGTCGATCTGCGACCACGCGGGGGACGCGGGCACGAACTTCGTGCCGGCCGCGAGGGTCTGCGCGAACGGCTGCACGTACGGCCGCTCGGCCGCCGCCTGCTGCCGGACGTCCGCGAAGGTCGGCAGGAACCCCATCGCGTCGAACATCGCGGCCTGCGTCTTCTTCGACGTGAGCTGCTCCATGAGCCGGACGGCGAGCGTGCGGTGCGAAGTGCTCTTCAGCACCCCGATGTTGTTGCCGCCGGCGAAGGCGGGTGCGATCGACCCGGCGGAGACGCCGGGCAGCGGCACCACGGCGTACTTGCCCTTGACCTTGCCGGCCTCCACCGCCGCATGGCTGAAGTCGCCTCCGATCGCCATGCCCGCCTTGCCGGCCGCGAACGCGGTGACCGTGTCGTTGCCGCCCATGCCGGCGCACTTGGCGGCGGGGCAGTTGTCGTCGGTGAAGAGCGAGGTGTACTCCTTGATGCCCTTCTGCGCGGCCGCGCCGTCGATCGCCGAGGTGTACGAGCCGCCCTTGCCGGTGGCGAGTTCGCCGCCGTTGGCCCAGAGGAAGGGCATCGCGCCGTACGTGTAGGCGCCGCCGACGACGAGGCCGTACAACGCGGGCTTCGCGGCCCGGATCCTGCGGGCCGTGGCAGCCAACTCGGCCATGGTCTTCGGGACTTCCAGGCCGAGTTCGTCGAAGAGGTCGGTCCGGTAGTACAGCGCGCGGACGCCGACGTAGAACGGCGAGCCGTACACCTTCCCGTCCACGGTGACCGAGGTCTTCGCCGTGGGGTCGGTGTCCTTGGCCTCGCTCCAGTCGCCGAACTCCCGGGTGACGTCGAGGAGTCCGCCGTCCTTGACGTAGCCGGCGGTGTCGGTGTTGCCGTACTCCATCACGTCGGGTGCGGAGGAGGGGTCGTTGAAGGCGGCCTTGACGCGCTGGGCGCGGGTCTCGACCGGGATGTACTCGACGTCGACCTGTGTGCCCTCGTGGGCCTTCTCGAAGGCGCTGACGACCGAGTCGACGACCTTCTCCTTCGGCTTGTTGCCGACCTCCTGGAAGAGCCAGACACGCAGGGTGCCGCTCTTGTCGTCCTTGTCGGAGGCGGAGTTGGAGGAGGTCTGCGGTGTGCAGGCGGTGACGACGAGGGCGGACAGAAGCACGGTCGCGACGGCGCTGCGGCGCGGGGAGAGCTTCATGGAGTGATCCTCCGGGCGTGCGTTGCAACATATGCAATGACGGTTTCGCTCAACGCAACGGAGGTTATGGCTTGCATGAACACGCCCACAAGAGGTCTCCACCACTTCGTGACACGCGAAAGGCCTCCGAGGCGTGCGGAACACACGCCTCGGAGGCCTCGTGAAGCTCAGTCGGGCCGGACGGCTACTTGTCGCCGCCCTTGCCCTCGTCGTCCCCGGAGCCCATCGACTCGTAGATCTCCTTGCACATGGGACACACGGGGTACTTCTTGGGATCGCGGCCGGGTACCCACACCTTGCCGCACAGCGCCACGACGGGGGTCCCGTCGAGGGCGCTCGCCATGATCTTGTCCTTCTGGACGTAGTGGGCGAAGCGCTCGTGGTCGCCGTCGCCGTGGGAAGTCTGCGGCGTGGGCTCGACGAGGGTCCCCGTACCAGTCCCGCGCTCGGGCTCGAGAGTGCTCATAAGCCCAAGAGTACTGAAGCTCACATGGATCAGTTGAGCGAAGGGTCGTCCGGGTACGTGGCCACCATCGCCAGCTCGTTGCGCTGGCGGCGCAGCACCTCGCGCCACAGTCTCTCCGGGGCCGGGGAGGAGACGTCACCGGGCTCCGACTCGACGACGTACCAGGCACCCTCCACCAGCTCGTCCTCCAACTGGCCCGGGCCCCAGCCGGCGTACCCGGCGAAGATGCGCAGGCTGCCGAGGGCCGAGGCGAGCAGCTCAGGCGGGGCCTCCAGGTCGACCAGCCCGATCGCGCCGTGCACCCGGCGCCAGCCCAGCGGCGCCCCGTCGACGGCTCCGCCGCCGGGGATGACGGCGACCCCCAGGGCCGAGTCCAGGGAGACCGGACCGCCCTGGAAGACGACTCCGGGTTCGCCCGTGAGGTCGGCCCAGCCCTCCAGGATGTCGCCGACGTCCACCGGGGTGGGCCGGTTGAGGACGACGCCGAGGGAGCCCTCCTCGTCGTGGTCGAGGAGCAGCACCACCGCGCGGTCGAAGTTCGGGTCCGCCAGGGCGGGCGTTGCCACGAGCAACCGCCCTGTGAGCGAGGACACCTCGGTCATGCCAGACATGATCCCGCATCTTCCCTCCGCGTGGGGAGGCAATGCCCCGACGACGGTGGATGCAGCTCAGAGCGCACCGGTGCGCCGCGAGCGCACGCCGGGCGCCGGTGACCCCTTGTGCCCGGCGACTAGCAGGCCGTGTTGTGACAGAGCTATGACGTGACTGAGCGGCACTTGGGCTTACAGAAGGGGGGTAGGCGGCGATTACCCTTGTCCCTTCTGGCCCCTGCCCGACTCATCGGAACGCGAGATACATGACCGTCAACGGCTCTGACGACGTACTGCTTGTCCACGGCGGAACCCCGCTGGAGGGCGAGATCCGTGTCCGCGGTGCGAAGAACCTCGTACCGAAGGCCATGGTCGCCGCCCTGCTGGGCAGCGAGCCGAGTCGACTGCGCAACGTTCCGGACATCCGTGACGTGCGTGTCGTACGCGGGCTGCTGCAACTGCACGGTGTGACGGTCCATCCGGGTGAGGAACCGGGCGAGCTGGTGATGGACCCGACGCACGTCGAGAGCGCCAACGTCGCTGACATCGATGCCCACGCGGGTTCCTCGCGGATCCCGATCCTCCTGTGCGGTCCGCTGCTGCACCGCCTGGGGCACGCCTTCATCCCCGGTCTCGGCGGCTGCGACATCGGCGGCCGGCCCATCGACTTCCACTTCGAGGTGCTGCGGCAGTTCGGCGCGACGATCGAGAAGCGCGCGGACGGGCAGTTCCTGGAGGCGCCGCGGCGGCTGCGCGGCACGAAGATCCGGCTGCCCTACCCGTCCGTCGGCGCGACCGAGCAGGTGCTGCTGACGGCGGTCCTCGCCGAGGGCGTCACCGAGCTCTCCAACGCCGCGGTGGAGCCGGAGATCGAGGACCTCATCTGCGTTCTGCAGAAGATGGGCGCCATCATCGCGATGGACACCGACCGGACCATCCGCGTCACGGGCGTGGACCGGCTCGGCGGCTACAACCACCGCGCCCTGCCGGACCGCCTGGAGGCCGCCTCCTGGGCGTCCGCCGCGCTGGCGACCGAGGGCGACATCTACGTCCGCGGCGCCCAGCAGCGCTCGATGATGACGTTCCTGAACACCTACCGGAAGGTGGGCGGTGCCTTCGAGATCGACGACGAGGGCATCCGGTTCTGGCACCCCGGCGGCCAGTTGAAGTCCATCGCACTCGAGACGGACGTGCACCCGGGCTTCCAGACGGACTGGCAGCAGCCGCTGGTGGTCGCCCTCACCCAGGCCACGGGCCTGTCGATCATCCACGAGACGGTCTACGAGTCCCGCCTCGGCTTCACCTCCGCGCTCAACCAGATGGGCGCACACATCCAGCTCTACCGCGAGTGCCTGGGCGGCTCCGACTGCCGCTTCGGCCAGCGCAACTTCCTGCACTCGGCGGTCGTCTCGGGTCCCACCAAGCTCCAGGGCGCCGACCTGGTCATCCCCGACCTGCGCGGCGGCTTCTCGTACCTGATCGCGGCCCTCGCGGCCCAGGGCACGTCCCGGGTCCACGGCATCGACCTCATCAACCGAGGCTACGAGAACTTCATGGACAAACTCGTGGAACTCGGCGCGAAGGTGGAACTGCCGGGCAAGGCGCTCGGCTGACCCACCCCCTGAACACCCCGACGGGGCGGCCACCACACCAGGTGACCGCCCCGTCCGCATGGCCTGAAGCTCCTGGAGCTCAGCGCGAAGGTGGAACTCCCCGGCAAGGCGCTCGGGTAGTACCTGTCGTACGTACGCCGATGGGGCGGTCCCCCGGACTCGGGTGACCGCCCCATCGGCGTTGTGCTGAGCGCCCCGAGGGGGCGCGGGGAACTGCGCGACCAGCCACGGCGGTCCCGTCAGCCGAAGGACGGCCCGCAGTTACCCGGCGCTCGAAGCGGAGCGCTTACTTGCCCTTGGCGGCTTCCTTGAGCTTGGAGCCCGCCGAAACCTTGACGCTGTAGCCGGCCGGGATCTGGATCGGGTCACCGGTCTGCGGGTTGCGCGCGGTGCGAGCGGCACGGTGGGTGCGCTCGAAGGTCAGGAAGCCGGGGATGGTGACCTTCTCGTCGCCCTTGGCGACGATCTCGCCGACGGTCTCGGCGAACGCGGCCAGAACGGCGTCGGCGTCCTTGCGGGTCACCTCGGCGCGGTCGGCCAGCGCGGCCACCAGCTCACTGCGGTTCATGTTGTTACTCCCGTGTTCTTCTTGCCGTTGGGGTGTGCCACGCGGCGGGGCCGCACACGAGGCACAGCGAAGCCGATGCGCTCGCGCCCAGAGACGCATCCTGCCCCTACCTGCTGCGGGAAAGCCAATCCGGCACCCGTAGGACTCGCATGAACACCCTAGGGGGTCACACGAACAGAGGCCTGGGCGTGGCGCCACCCTAGAGGGTGGCGTGAAGCGCCCGGTTTCGCGACGCGCCGGGCCGGAGGACCGCCGTGGCAATCCTCACAGCCGAACAAACATACGACGACCACTGTAGACGCGGGTCCTCAGCCCCGCTCGCGGGCCCTACGCCGTCGCGCCCGCGGCCTTCGCCGCGTCCCGCACCGCACCGGCCACCGCGCCCGCGACCTTGTCGTTGAAGACGCTCGGGATGATGTAGTTCGGGTTCAGCTCGTCCGGGGTGACGACGTCCGCGAGAGCCTTCGCGGCCGCGAGCATCATCTCCGTGTTGACCGTGCGGGACTGGGCGTCCAGCAGGCCGCGGAAGACACCCGGGAAGACCAGCACGTTGTTGATCTGGTTCGGGAAGTCGGAGCGGCCGGTGGCCACGACGGCCGCCGTCTGGCGGGCGATCGCCGGGTCGACCTCGGGGTCGGGATTCGCGAGCGCGAACACGATCGCGCCCTCCGCCATGGCGGCCACGTCGGTGCCGTCGAGGACGTTGGGGGCCGAGACGCCGATGAAGACGTCGGCGCCGCGAACGGCCTCCTTCAGCGTCCCGGTCAGGTTCTCGGGGTTGGTGTTGTCGGCGATCCAGCGCAGCGCGGAGCCCGGAGCGGCCTCGACGAGGTCCTCGCGGCCGGCGTGCACGACACCGTGGATGTCGGCGACTACGGCGTTCTTGACGCCCGCGGCGATCAGCAGCTTGAGGATGGCCGTACCGGCCGCACCGGCGCCGGACATGACGACCCGGATGTTCTCGATCGCCTTGCCGGTGACGCGCAGGGCGTTGGTCAGGGCGGCGAGGACGACGATCGCGGTGCCGTGCTGGTCGTCGTGGAAGACGGGGATGTCGAGGGCCTCGCGCAGCCGGGCCTCGATCTCGAAGCAGCGGGGCGCGGAGATGTCCTCGAGGTTGATGCCGGCGAACCCGGGGGCGATCGCCTTGACGATCTCGACGATCGCGTCGGTGTCCTGGGTGTCCAGGCACAGCGGCCAGGCGTCGATCCCGGCGAACCGCTTGAAGAGGGCCGCCTTGCCCTCCATGACCGGGAGGGCGGCCTTGGGGCCGATGTTGCCCAGGCCCAGCACGGCCGAGCCGTCCGTCACGACCGCAACGGAGTTGCGCTTGATGGTGAGGCGGCGCGCGTCCTCGGGGTTCTCGGCGATCGCCATGCACACGCGGGCCACGCCCGGGGTGTAGATCATCGAGAGGTCGTCGCGGTTGCGGATGGGGTGCTTCGACGCCATCTCGATCTTGCCGCCGAGGTGCATCAGGAACGTACGGTCGGACACCTTGCCGAGCGTGACGCCCTCGATGCCGCGCAGCTCCTCGACGATCTCGTCGGCGTGCTTGGTGGAGCTGGCCGCGATGGTGACGTCGATGCGGAGCTTCTCGTGGCCGGACGCGGTGACGTCGAGGCCGGTCACCGAGCCTCCGGAGGACTCCACGGCGGTGGTGAGCTGCGAGACGGCGGTTCCGCTCGCGGGCACCTCCAGCCGGACCGTCATCGAGTAGGAGACGCTGGGCGCCGTTGCCATGGCCGACTTCCTCTGCTTTCACGGGTGACGCTGATGCCGTCCGATCGTCGCACCTACTGATGAGTAGGCGTTAGCCGCCCCGGATTGCGGACGTTTTGTTCACAGGGACATTCATGCGAAAGAGGCCCACGTCACATGGACGTGGGCCTCTCACCAGGTCAGTGACACCGACCCGCCATGCTCGCCTCGCGGCAAGTGGTCGCTCGTAGCGACGAAGGTTGGGCCCGGGGGCTTGGATCGGGCCGGTGTCACATCCAGGCTAACAAACAGATCCCGAAAGACCATTCCCGTACGGAGAGTTCAATCTCTCAACAGGTCCGGCACGCCCTCCCCGTCCGGCTGGTCGCGCTCCGCCGAGACGACCGTGAGCTGCTGGGTGGCCCGGGTGAGGGCGACGTAGAGCACCCGCAGTCCGGCGGGCGACTCGTCGGCGATCTCGGCCGGGGAGACGACCACGGTGGCGTCGTACTCCAGGCCCTTGGCCTCCAGGCTGCCGAGCGCCACGACCCTGTCGCCGAGTCCGGTGAGCCAGCGGGCCGCCTCCTCCCGGCGGTTCATGGCGACCACGACACCGACGGTGCCGTCGACCAGACCGAGGAGCCGGGCGGCCTCCTCGCGGACGGTCTCGCCCAGCGACTTGCGCACCACGGTGAAGCGGGGCTCGACGCCGGTGGACCGGACGGCCCGCGGGGACTCCGCGCCCGGCATGGCCAGCGCCAGCACCTTGGCCGCGAGGTCGGCGATCTCCGAGGGGTTGCGGTAGTTGACGGTGAGCTGGAAGCGGCGGCGCGGCCGGGTCCCGAGAGCCTCGTCGCGGGCCTCGGCGGCCTCGTCGGGGTCGGACCAGGAGGACTGGGCGGGGTCGCCGACGACCGTCCAGGTGGCGTGCCGGCCACGGCGGCCGACCATGCGCCACTGCATGGGCGTGAGGTCCTGGGCCTCGTCGACGATGACGTGGGCGTACTCGACCCGCTCCTGGGCGAGCCGCTCGGCCCGCTCGCGCTGCGACTCCTCGCGGACCGGCATCAGCTCCTCCAGACCGGTGAGCTGGTCGAGCGGGTCCAGCTCGCGCCGCTTCCTGGGCCGGGCCGGGGTGCCGAGCACCGCCTGGAGCTCGTCGAGCATGGCGATGTCGTGCACGCTCAGGCCGTCGCGCCGGAGCGAGCGGGCGACCCGGCGGATCTCGCCGGGGTTGAGGATGCGCCGGGCCCAGCGGCCGAGGCGCCGCTCGTCGGCCATGGCGGCGAGGACGGCCTTCGGGGTGAGCTCGGGCCACCAGGCGTCGAGGAACTCGACGAAGCCGTCCTCGGAGGTGATGTCCTCGTCGAAGGACGACCGCAGCTCGGCGGCCAGCTCCGGGTCGGTGTGCCGGCCGCCCGCCCCGGAGCGCGACCACAGCGCGTCCAGCAGCAGCTTGCGGGCGCGGGGCCGCAGCAGGTTGACGGGCGCGGTGCCGCCGAGGGCGTTGCGGCGGATACGTTCCAGCTCGTCCGCCTCCAGCTCCAGCCGCCGGCCGAAGGCGACGACCCGCAGGCGGGTCGGGGGTCCGGCCGGGGGCTGCGGGGATACGGCGCCGGCGGCGCCGTTCCCGTCCCCGGTGCCGGCGTCGAGGTCACCGAAGTCGCCGAAGGAGAGCTGGCCGGAGCCGGACCGGCCGGAAGGCCGGCCCGCACCGCCGGTGCCCAGCTCCAGCACGCCCCGCGCCGCCTTCCGCAGCACCTTCAGCATCCGGTACGAGCCCTTGGCGCGGGCCACCGCCGGGGAGTCGTACAAGGTGGCCTCGACGCCGTCGACCAGGGAGCCGATCGCGCGGATGGCGACCTGGCCCTCCTCGCCGAGGGAGGGCAGGACGCCCTCGGTGTACGCGACCAGCAGGGGGGTGGGCGAGACGATGAGGATGCCGCCCGAGTACCGGCGGCGGTCCTGGTAGAGCAGGTAGGCCGCGCGGTGCAGGGCCACGGCGGTCTTGCCGGTGCCGGGGCCGCCCTCGACGTACGTCACGGACGCGGCGGGCGCGCGGATCACCAGGTCCTGCTCGGCCTGGATGGAGGCGACGATGTCCCGCATGGTGTGGCTGCGGGCCTGGCCGAGCGCGGCCATGAGGGCGCCGTCGCCGATGACGGGCAGCTCGTGGCCGTCGAGGAAGGCCGTGAGCTCGGGGCGCATGAGGTCGTCCTCGACGCCGAGGACCCTGCGGCCCTTGGAGCGGATGACCCGGCGTCTGACGACACGCCCGGGATCCACCGGAGTGGACCTGTAGAAGGGCGCGGCGGCCGGCGCCCGCCAGTCGATGACGAGTGGCGCGTAGTCGGAGTCCAGGACCCCGATCCGGCCGATGTGCAGGGTCTCGGCGATGTCGGCGGTGTTGTCCTCGCGGACCGCGCCCTCGGCGGGTTCGACGGCGGTGTAGGCCCCGTCGGGACCCTTCTTGCCGTCCTTGCCGGGGAGCAGGTCGATCCGGCCGAACAGGAAGTCCTCGAACTCGTTGTTGAGCCGGTTGAGGTGGACGCCGGCCCGGAAGACCTGGGCGTCCCGCTCGGCGAGCGCGCCGGGCGTGCCGACCTGGCCACGCTTGGCCGCGTCGTTCATCAGGAACTCCGCCTCGTGGATCTTCTCCTCCAGGCGCCGGTAGACCCGGTCCAGATGTTCCTGTTCGACGCTGATCTCACGGTCCCGAACCGAGTCCTGAACCGAGCCGACCGCAGATGGTTGAGCCTGAGCGGCCACCGGGCCCCCTTCTGACGTGCTGGGCAGCCGTCAACCGTACGCGAAGGGGGCCCCGGCGGGAAGTTACGCGTCGACCTGGACGAGCTTGTTGCCGTCGGAGTCGACGACCTCGAAGTGATCGATGTCGTTCTGGGCCGGAGCGACCGCGCCGCCGATGTAGAGCGGCTGCTTGGACTCCGGGGTCTTGCCGTCCGGGATGCCGTAGCCCCACTTGCCGACGGACCAGGTGGACGCCGTCCAGCGCTCACCGTTGGTGCCGACCGCGATCAGCGAGCACTTGAGCGGTCCCTTGACGCCCTTGAGCTCCAGGCCGAGCGAGGTGCCCCAGTTCTTCTCCTGCATGGCGACGGTCGCGCTGACGCCGGTCGTGGAGTCGGTGGCGGACACCTTGTCGCTCATGGACTCGAAGAGTTCCTTCGGGGTGGCCGCCAGGACCTGTCCCTGCTTGGCCCCGCCGTCCGAGTCGCCGCCGCTCGCCGCCATGGCGACGAACGGACCGCCGATGATCAGCGCGGCCGCGGCCGCGACCATGTAGAAGCTGCGGCGCCGCTTCTGCGCCCGGCGCTCGGCGACCTCGTCCACGAGCTTGTTCACGATCCGCGGACTGGGCTTGGCGGATAGCGACTCCCCGATCGCGGGGGTGCCGGAGCCCGGCAGGTCCGCGAGGGCGGCGAGCATCGGCTCCATGCCGGCGAGCTCGTCGAGCTGTTGCGCGCACCACTCGCAGGTCGCGAGATGGGCCTCGAAGGCGGTCGCCTCGGCGTCGTCGAGGATTCCGAGGGCGTAGGCGCCGACGGTCTCGTGCTCGTTCGGCACCGGAGATCCCATCATGGAGCCAGACATACCCGAACCACCTGTGCCGAATCCCTGGTTACCCCCGTAAACACCCATCACGCTGTCACCCCCCGCTCCTCCAGTGCGAGCTTCATCGACCGCAGGGCGTAGAAGACCCGCGAGCGGACGGTTCCGCTGGGGATGCCCAGTGTCTCGGCCGCCTCGTTGACGGTACGCCCCTTGAAGTACGTCTCGACGAGCACCTCCCGGTGGGCGGGGGTCAGGTCGTCGAGCGCGTCCGACAGCGTCATCAGCCACAGCGCCTTGTCGATCTCGTCCTCCGCGGGGATGACCTCCAGCGGCGACGGATCGACCTCCTGCGGCCGGGCCTGCCGGCTGCGGTGGCCGTCGATGACGATGCGCCGGGCGACCGTCACCAGCCAGGGGCGTACCGATCCGGTCGCTCGATTGAGCTGTCCGGCGTTCTTCCAGGCACGGATGAGTGTTTCCTGCACCACGTCCTCGGCTCTCTGGCGGTCACCCGCGACCAGACGAAGGACGTACGCAAGGAGAGGTCCGGCGTGCTCCCGGTACAGGGCACGCATCAGCTCCTCATCAGGTTCCGAGGGCTGGGACATGCGATGTCGGGCCCTCGATCCACGTTCATTGGCCACGACGGAATCCTTGCGCACGCCCACCTCCGATGTCCGGGGGTTCCCCCAGTCGGTCGCTCGACTACGGGTACGGACGTGACGAGTTGGATGTTCAAAGGGTGGCGACAGTTTTCTTCTGAGTGACGTGACGAGACAGGACATGCGCGCACATTCCCGCCGCGTGATCTTTACATTTCCGCCACACGGGCAAGATCACGACTACGGCCCGTGAGGTTGAGCGAGTAAACAACATGTAATCGAAATCACTTCGACAGCCGCCTCACAGAAGGGACATAACGACCAGTCAGCTCCGGGAGAGGGCCGCGCGCCGTCGGTGCCGGGCCACCCTTTCGCGGTTCCCGCAGACCTCACTGGAGCACCAGCGCCTCCTGCGCCCCCGTGAGGTGTCGAGGTAGACGATGGGGCAATTGTCCCCTTCGCACTCCCTGATCGCCGCCCTGGCGACGGGGTCCGTGAGCAGTTCCACGGCGTCCCTGGCGATGGCCCCGAGCAGTGCCGCGCAGTCGGGCGGACCGCCCAGCTCGCGCACCAGCGAACCGTCCTCGTCCGGCACCGCGCGCGGGGCGGGCGGCGCGGCCCGGGCGGCCTCGTTGACGTGGGCGAGCGCGAGGTCGTAACCGTGTCCGGGGACGCCCCGCACCAACTGTCCGACGCGTCCGCGCAGTTCGCGGAAGCCGGCGAGCCAGGACGGGTCCGCGTGCGTCAGGTCCGTCCCCCGCGGCACCAGCCCCGAGCCGACGATCCAGGCGCCGAGCACCTCGGTCGAGTCGAGGCGTTCCTCGGGGTGGGTGGTCGCGAGGAGGTCGAGACAGATCCGTCCGGCGTCGAACCGCAGCTCGTACGCGACCGTGGCCGTACCCAGTGCCATGTGCCTGTCACCGCCTAGGGGTGCCCCGGTCGTGAGGGGTCGGTGAAGTGCTTCGAGGCTGTGCGTGGCTGTTCCGGGGCTCCCTCCCACAGTGCCTTCCCGCCCCCGCCGCCGGAACCCCCCGTACCGGGAGCGGTGCCTGGACGCGCACGTATGCGGGGGCGCGTCTCGGCCATGTCGGCGCGCCGGGCGGGGCCCTTGACTGGTCGCATGACACAGAGCAGCAGGAGCAGCGGCCTCGTCCTGGGCGCGGCCACGGTCGCCACCGGCCTGATCGCCGGGGCCTTCTACGTCTTCGCGTGCGCCGTGATGCCGGCCCTGGCCCGCAGCGACGACACCGTCTACGTCACGGTGATGCGGGACATCAACGAGGTCATCCAGAACCCGGTGTTCTTCCTGAGCTTCCTGGGCGCCCCGCTGCTCACGGCGGTGGCCGCGTGGCAGGCGCGGGGCAGCGGCCACCGGAGGTGGGTGCGGGCGGCCCTGGTGCTCTCCGCCCTGGCCTTCCTGGTCACCGTCGCCGGCAACGTCCCCCTCAACGACGCCCTCGCCCGCGACGGCGACCCCGCCACCCTGCGCGCGGAGTTCGAGGACCCGTGGCTGGCGTGGAACGCGGTGCGGACGGTGCTGCTGACGGCCACACTGGGCTGCCTGACCAGGGCACTGGCCCTGTACGGCCGCCGCACCTGGCAACACACCCCGGGCGAAGTCAGCCCCTCCGGCGCTTGAGGAGCGGGGGTCCGGGGGCAGAGCCCCCTGGCGGCGGTGTCCGAGGCGCGCCGGCCGCTGGAAGAATGGCCGGACAGGGGCGGCAGGGTGTGGAACCTACGCGTCCGCGTACTTCGCGTCCGCCGCCGGGTCCAGGGCGAGGCGGTAGCCCCGCTTCACCACCGTCTGGATCAGCTTCGGGGCGCCGAGGGCCGTGCGGAGGCGGGCCATCGCCGTCTCCACCGCGTGTTCGTCACGGCCCGTCCCCGGCAGCGCCCGCAGAAGCTCCGCCCGGGACACCACCCACCCGGGCCGCCGGGACAGCGCCCGCAGCAACGACATCCCCGCGGGCGGCACCGGCCGCAGCTCCCCGTCGACCAGCACCGCGTGCCCCCGGATCTCCACCCGGTGACCGGCGACGGGCAGCGACCGGGCCCGGGCGGGCAGTTCCTGGCACAGCAACTGCACGAGCGGTCCGAGCCGGAAGCGCTCCGGCGAGACCGTCTCCACGCCCCGCGCCTGCAACGGCAACGCCGTCACCGGCCCGACGCACGCCGGCAGCACGTCGTGGGCGAGGGCGGCGAGCAGCTCCGGCAGCAGGCCGCGGTCCTCGGCCCGGGACAGCAGCGAGGCCGCGGCCGGCGCGCTCGTGAAGGTCAGCGCGTCCAGGCCCCGCGAGACCGCCGCGTCCAGGAGCCGGTCCACGGGACCGATGTCCTCCGGCGGCATCCAGCGGTACACCGGCACCCCCACGACCTCCGCTCCCCCGGCCCGCAACGCCTCCACGAACCCGGGCAGCGGCTCGCCGTGGAGCTGGATGGCTACCCGGCGCCCCTCGACGCCCTCCTCCAGCAACCGGTCCAGCACCTCGGCCATGGACTCGGACGACGGCGACCAGTCCTCCGTCAGCCCGGCGGCCCGCACCGCGCCCTTGACCTTCGGGCCGCGCGCGAGCAGCTCCACCTCGCGCAGCCGGGCCAGGAGCGGCTCCCCGAGCCCCCATCCGTCGGCGGCCTCGACCCAGCCCCGGAAGCCGATGGCGGTGGTGGCCACCACGACGTCCGGCGCCTGGTCGATGAGGTCCTTCGTCGCCGCCAGCAGTTCGCTGTCGTCGGAGAGGGGCACGATCCGCAGGGCCGGCGCGTGCAGGACCGCGGCGCCGCGGCGCTGGAGCAGCGCACCGAGTTCGTCCGCCCGGCGCGCGGCCGTGACTCCCACGGTGAACCCCGCGAGGGGGCCGTGTCGCTCTGCTGCCTGCTGTTCCTCGTACATGGCTCTCGTCCCGCACTCGAGTCGTCGTACACAGTCGTACGTGGGTCGTCCCTACATGCCGACCGAGCCTGTCAACGGCTCGTGACAGGCTCGGTTCCGGTTCATGTCGCCGGTGTTACGTCACACCTCGGCATAGCTGAGCTGCGGCTTCGTCTCGGCGGCGGCCGTGGTCGTCCCCTTGGCGGCCGTACGGCGAAGGTATACGGCCCAGGTCACCCCGAAGCAGAGGGCGTAGTAGACGAGGAAGGTGACGAAGGCGCCGGTGCCGGAGCCGTTGGTGAGGAAGGACTGGCGGAAGGCCAGGTTGATGCCCACGCCGCCGAGCGCGCCCACCGCGCCGATGAGGCCCATGGAGGCACCGGAGAGGCGTCGGCCGTACGCGGCGGCCGCCTCGCCCTCCAGTCCCTCGGCGAACGCCTTGGCCTGGAAGATGCCCGGGATCATCTTGAAGGTCGACCCGTTGCCGAGGCCGCTGAGGACGAACAGCACCACGAAGACGGAGACGAACAGCGGCAGCGACCTCGCCATGCTGGCGCCGATCAGGACACCGGTGGCGGCGGCCATGGCCACGTAGTTGTAGAGGGTGATCTTCGCGCCGCCGTACTTGTCGGCGAGCCAGCCGCCCAGGGGACGGATGAGGGAGCCGAGCAGCGGGCCGATGAAGGTGAGGTACGCGGCCTGCAGCGGCGTACGCCCGAACTGCACCTGAAGGACCTGGCCGAAGGCGAAGGCGTACCCGATGAACGACCCGAACGTCCCGATGTAGAGGAAGGACATGATCCAGGTATGGGCGTCACGGGCGGCGTCCTTGGCGGCGCCGGTGTCGTTCCGCACGGACGAGAGGTTGTCCATGTACAGCGCGGCGAGACAGGCGGCGACGAGGATGAGCGGGATGTAGATCCCGAGAAGGACCCTCGGTCCGCCGCTGGCCCCGATGACGGCGAGGGCGATGAGCTGGATGACGGGCACGCCGATGTTGCCGCCGCCGGCGTTCAGGCCGAGGGCCCACCCCTTCTTCCTGAGCGGGAAGAAGGCGTTGATGTTGGTCATGGAGGAGGCGAAGTTGCCGCCGCCGATGCCGGCCAGCAGGCCGACCAGGAGGAAGGTGGAGAAGGAGGTGCCCGGCTTCATGACGGCGAAGGCGGCGACGGTCGGGACGAGCAGCAGACTGGCCGAGATGATCGTCCAGTTCCGCCCGCCGAAGATGGCGACGGCGAAGGTGTAGGGGACGCGGACGACGGCCCCGACGAGCGTCACCATCGACGTGAGCAGGAACTTGTCGGCTGGGGTCAGCCCGTACTCCGGTCCCATGAAGAGCACCAGCACGGACCACATGGTCCAGATCGAGAACCCGATGTGCTCGGAGAGCACGGAGAAGAGCAGGTTCCGCCGGGCGACCTTCTCACCAGTCTCCTGCCAGAAGGTCTCGTCCTCCGGATCCCACTGCTCGATCCAGCGACCGCCCCTGCTCGGGGGTGCGGGGGCTGTACTAGGGGCTGTCATGACGCCTCCACGGTGCGACGGGCTCAGGTCCTGCTACGAGTGGCTGATCCCGAACGTAGGGAGGGCGCGTTTCCTGCCTGTGTTTCCCCGAGTGACCGTGAAGGAACTTTGCTCTCACCCCGGGGACGGGCGGGATGAGAGGTCGTGGGACCGTCGCCGAGCCGGACGACACCTTCGAGCCGGTCACGCAGGTCGGACAGGTCGAACCCGTTGGAGCCCGCGCACCCTCCTGGCTGCCGCGTCCTGGAGTCCCTCATCCCTCATGGACGTGCACCACGCAGAGCCCGTGCCGCGCGGCCGACGCGAAGAGGACGCTCAACTCGTCGACCAGCTCGGTGAGATCATCCGCGTAACCGTACGGGACGTCTCCTCGCACGATCGTGGCCAGCACGTCGGCCATCCGGGCCGTCACACCCGCGGTGCCGACCGCGGCGAGGAATCCGTGGACCCGCACCACCTCGTCGACCGACAGCAGCGTGCATGCCGTACCGACACGGTCGTCCCCGAGGACGGACCCGCCGAAGGCGGCGAGACCCGCGAGCTCGCCCGCGCCCGCACGCAGCAGCAACTCCTCGACGACTCCCGCTTCCTCCCCCAGGTCGCAGGAGCCGAAGGGGGAGGCGTCGCCCGTCTCCGGTGCACGGAACCGGGCGACGACATGGTCGAACCCGGCGACGGTCTCCGTCGTCGGCAGGGACAGGAGCGTGACGTTCATCCGAGGTCGCGTCCGTGAGCCGTCAGGCCCCGTGGCCCGCGCGCGCCGGCGCCTTCGCCCGTCCCCGCTTCACTCCGTTCGGCCACAGCCGTGGCCTCCTCTTCGCCGCCAGGTCCTCGATCCAGCCGAAGGCCAGGATCGCGAGGGCGATCAGGGGCCACACCAGGAAGAACATCCACAGGGTGTCCGTGGAGTCGAGGGCGGCCACCGCGCGCTCGCCCTGCATGAAGGGGAGGCGGTAGGCCAGGTCGATGATCGGGACCGTGGCCATGATGAGCAGGTTGTGCCAGAGGTAGATCGTGACGGCACGGTTGTTGGAGAGGGTGACCAGCTTGTCCCAGCGGGCCAGGCGGCCCGGGAGCTCCTGCCAGGACGGGGAGTACTGGAGGAGGATCACGACGAAGCCGAAGGACCAGGCCGCCTGGGCCAGCGGGATGTCGTTGAGGTCCCAGCCCTCGGGGCCGAGGTGGCCCGAGGCCCACCACAGGCCGAACGCCATCACCAGGACCGCGGCGGAGACGGCGAGATAGCGCGGGACCTTCGCCAGCACCCCCTCGTGGTGCGCGAAGCCGAGGACCCAGCAACTGCCGTAGACCGCGAAGTCGGTGACCGCGTTGCCCAGTTCGCCGGGGATCGTGACGACTCCCGTGCCGACCACGGCCGTCAGCGCCAGCGGGGCCAGCAGCGTCGCCCACGGCACCCTGCGGAACGCCCACAGCAGCAGCGGGGACGCCAGCACGAACCACAGGTACGCGCGGAGGTACCACAGCGGGCCCACCGCCTGGTCGGCCCAGGTGCTCTCCAGCAGGTCGTTCGGGAAGCCGACCTCCCAGGGGTACGGCGGCGCCCCGATCGGCACGACGTAGTTGACCAGCTCCAGCAGGCCCCAGGTGCCGCTGTGGTCCGGATCCTCCGACAGCTTCCAGCCGCCCACGAACATCAGCGGCAGCACCACCGCGCTGAACGCCCACAGCGGGGGCAGGAGCCGGCGTACGCGGCCCCTGATCACGCTCAGGGCGGGCCGGTTCAGCGACCTCGCCATCAGCGAGCCCGCCAGCGCGAACATCACGCCCATCGACGGGAACAGCACGCTCAGCCAGGCCCAGCCGAACAGGTGGTAGAGGACCACGCGCACCAGGGCGAGGGAGCGGAGAAGGTCCAGATAGCGGTCCCGGCCCGGCGCCTTGGGGGCGGCGGCGACCGCCGTCGGCTGCTCCGCCGTGTACTCCTGCGTCATCCGACCGGCCTCCGCTCGTCGCTCTCACTGCGCGTCCGCTGTCTCGGCACCGGTCCGCCCGGTGCCTCGACGACTCCCGTGCGGCGCAGCTTCTGCCAGCGCAGGCGGCCCCCGGTGAGGGCCGTGATCCAGGACTGGAGCAGTACGACGTACATGAGCTGGCGGTACAGGATCTGCTGCAACGGCAGCGAGATCAGATGGGTCATGCGTTCCCGGTCGAGACGGAACGCGTAGGCGGCGCAGACCACTTGGATCGCGAGGACGCCCAGCCAGGCCAGGATCGTCTTCCCGGTCGGGCCGAACACGACGCCGTAGAGCAGGAACACGTCGATCAGGGGGGCCAGCAGGGGGGCCACGACCATGAACAGCGAGACCAGCGGGAGGCCCACGCGGCCGAAACGGCCCGAGGGGCCCCGCTCCACCAGCGCGCGCCGGTGCTTCCAGATCGCCTGCATGGTGCCGTACGACCACCGGTAGCGCTGGGACCAGAGCTGCTGGACGGACTCCGGTGCCTCCGTCCAGGCGCGCGCCTTCTCGGCGTAGACCACGCGCCAGCCGTCCCGGTGCATGGCCATCGTGATGTCGGTGTCCTCGGCGAGGGTGTCGTCGCTCATGCCACCGACGCGTTCCAGGGCGGAGCGGCGGAAGGCTCCCACCGCGCCCGGGATCGTCGGCATGCAGCGCAGGACGTCGTACATCCGGCGGTCGAGGTTGAAGCCCATCACGTACTCGATGTGCTGCCAGGCGCCGATCAGCGAGTCGCGGTTGCCGACCTTGGCGTTGCCGGCGACGGCTCCCACGCGCGGGTCGCCGAAGGGCTGCACCAGCTCCCGTACGGTCGACGGCTCGAAGACCGTGTCGCCGTCCATCATCACGATGATGTCGTAACGGGCGTTCGCCAGGCCGCGGTTGAGGGCGGCCGGCTTGCCCGCGTTGAGCTGGCGCACGACCCGGACGTTCGGCAGGCCCATCGCCTCCACGATCCGGGCGGTGCCGTCACTGGAGCCGTCGTCGATGACGAGCACCTCGATGGGGTGCTCGCTCGCCATCAGGGAACGGACGGTGTTCTCGATGCACTTGGCCTCGTTGTACGCCGGGACCAGCACCGACACCGGCTCGGTGACCGGCACGCCCCAGCGGAAGTCCTTGCGGCGCACCCGGCGGGCGTGGATGCCCGAGAGCAGCAGCATCAGGACGAAGCGGCCGATGACCAGGGAGCCGATGATCGACAGTCCGACGACGAGGAAGCCGGTGATGTTCTCGGAGGCCTGGACCAGGAAGATCCACGCCTTGCCCTTCCACAGCTCGGGACCGGTGACCGCGGTGTGCGCGGTGGGCGCGTCGAGGGCCTCGGTGAGGTTGTCGAACTCGTAGCCCTTGTCCTTCATGTCGGGCAGGAACCGGTCGAGCGCCTGGACGGTCTGGTGGCGGTCGCCGCCGGAGTCGTGCATCAGCACGATCGCGCCCTTGCCGTTCTTCGGCGTGGCGTTGCGGATGATCTGGCGGACGCCGGGCTTCTGCCAGTCCTCGCTGTCGGTGTTGTTGACGACCGTGATGTACCCGCGGGTGCCGATGTACTCGGTGACGGGCCAGGACTTGTTGTCCATGGCGTCGGCGAAGGAGGAGTACGGCGGCCGGAAGAGCGAGGTGCGGATACCGGCCGCGCCGGCGAGCGCGAGCTGGTTCTGGGAGAGCTCCCAGTCGATGCGCTTCTTCGACTGGAAGGACAGGTCGGGGTGGTTGAAGGTGTGCAGCCCGACCTCGTGGCCCTCGTCGACCATGCGCTGGACCAGGTCCGGGTAGCGGGAGGCCATGGTGCCGGTGACGAAGAAGACCGCGTGCGCGTGGTGCTTCTTCAGGACGTCCAGGACCTTGGGGGTCCAGGTCGGGTCGGGGCCGTCGTCGAAGGTGAGGACGAGCCGGTGGTCGGGCATCCTCAGGCTGGTGGCGCGGCCACTGCGGGTGTCGATCACCGGCCCGCCGTCGATGATCTTCTCCGGCACCTTGTCGGAGGAGGCCTCGGGCTGGATGCGGTGGTCGGCGAGGATCTCGCTGTGGACGTAGCCGCGCAGCATCAGCATCGCCATGAGCGCGACGAGGACGAGCACGGGCAGCAGCAGGCGCATGGGCAGGCGACGGCGCCTGGAGCCGTCGGGGGCTCCTGGTGCGGCCCCCGGGCGGCGGGTGCGGGATGCCATCAGAGGATGTACTCCGGGGACGGGGAGGAGAGCGGGGCGTCGGAGGGCGCCGGGGCTGAGGTGCCGGGTGCCGAGGTCTGGGACGTCTCCGACGCGATGGGCGAGGGGGCCGCCGGGCCGTGGGCGACGGTGCCGGGTCCGGCGCTGTCACCGCCCGTGGTCTGGGTCGGGGCGACCGAGGGGTCGGGGCTGGTGGTGGCGGGCGGGGTGACCGAGGGGCTGGGCGGCGGGGTGACCGACTGCGTCGGCTGCGTCGACGGGTCGGCGCTCGACGACGGCTTGCCGCCCGGCTGGGTGGCGGTGGCCGGCGCGTCGGCGGACGCGCCCGGACCGCCGGGACTCACGGTGGCCCCCGGCGCGGTGCCGCTGACTCCGGGAGCCGGTGTCACCCCGCCGCTGACGGTCGGGGTGGTCCCCGGGAGCACTCCCGCGCCGGCGGAGGGCGCGGTGGACTCGGCCGGCAGCGGGCTGGTGTCGACCTGGCCGGCCGGGGCATCGTCCTTCGGCCCGTTCATGGGGATCCAGGGCGCGTTGGAGTTGCCGGACATCAGGGTGACGACGATGACGACGGCGTAGACCGCGCAGGCCAGGCCGACGGCGATGCCGATGCGGCGGAAGCGCCGGCTGCGCCTGCCCGACTCGTCGACGAAGACCGGGCCGTCGGAGCCCTCGGAGCCGCCCTCGGAGCCGGGGCGGCCCTCGATGCGGTCCTGGCCGCTCAGGCTGATCGCGTCGAGCTGGACGGTCACCTCGTGCGGGTCGTGGGTACCGCCGACACCGATGCCGGACTCGTCCCAGGGGTCGCGTACGACGGCTCTGCGGCCCGCGGGTTCCGGGTCGTCCCCGGCGCGGTTCGCTCTCGGGGCTCCGGGGAAGTCCCGGTCGCCGCCCGGTCCCGCCGAGCCCGCCGGTGTCCCGGAGCGGTCGGCGGTCGGCTCTGGGCCCTCCGTACCGGCCGAGCCGAAGAAGCCGGCGTCCGGCCTTCCGGCCACACCCGCTGATCCGGTCGAGCCGGTCGAGCCGGTAGATGCGGTCGAGCCGGTAGACGCAGCCGAACCCGCCGATCCGGTCGAGCCAAGTCCTCCGGTTTCCGGGAACGTCTGTGTGGCGCCCCCCGTCGTCGGAATGTCCTGGGTGCCTGATGCGACCTCGGGCCATTCCGGTTGGGCGTCTTCTCGCCAGTTTTTCACGCGCACGCACATCCCCCACGGGCTGATCTGGGCGCGCTGTCGACCTTGAGCACACGTCGGCTGAACCAGGCCCCCACCCGGTCCGAGCGCCCCCCTTACCACACCGTGCTCAGGCCACGAATGTAGCGCACACGGAGCATCTGTGTTTGCCGCGTGTCATTTGTGGATGTTCATATCGGCCTCATCGATGGCTGGAATCCATCCGTCCGATGGTCGGCGGAGCCACCCGTGTTCGAGGGACAGTTCGATCGCGGCACGGCGGAGGGCGTCGAAGGCGGGGTGCACCAGACCCTTGCGCCACACCAACGACACGGGCGACAGCGGCACCGGATCGACCAGCGGTCGCCGCACCGTGGCGGGCATGACCGGAAAATCCAGGACGACCAGAATCGGGTTTCGGATCTTGGCCATGATCCGCTGGAACTCCTCGTCGCCGACCGCGAGCGGCATCGGCGGGGCGATCCGGATGCCTCTTCCTTCGAACAGCCGACGAGCGAGATCGGTCCATTCCGGAGTACGCGGATTTCCGGCCCCCGCGTACACGGTCTCGCCCTCCAAGGCGGCGAGCGGCACCCGCTCCAGAGAGGCCAGCGGGTGGTCCTCGGGCAGGACGAGGGCCATGGGTTCGTAGCGCACGGGCTGGTGGTCCAGGCCCGCCCGCAGCGCCGGGTCCAGACCGGCGAACCGGCCGAAGGAGGCGTCGAGGCGACCGGCGAGCAGCTCCCCGGCCGCGCCCGTCAGCCCGCTCTCGTAGCGGGCCATCAGCTCCTGGTCGGGGGCGAGTTCCCGGGCCCGCAGCAGGACGGCGCGGGCGGTGGCCTGGTCGGGGAAGTTCAGGTCCACGAGCAGGGGGCGGGCCTGCGCGAAGGCGGCGAGCAGTTCGTCCTGGGCGTCCAGGGCCCGGCGGGCGTACGGCACCAGCCGCTCGCCGTCGGCGGTCAGCGTCACCTGCCGGGTGGTGCGCACGAACAGCTCGGCGCCCAACTCCCGCTCCAGCCGCCGCACATCACGGCTGAGCCCCTGCTGGGCGACGTAGAGCCGAGCCGCCGCGCGCGTGAAGTGGAGCTCGTCGGCGACGGCGAGGAAGGCGCGCAGGAGCCGGGGGTCCAGGTGCGGGGAGCGGGGGCCGGGGCGTGGGCTGGGCACGGACATCGGGCGAACTTACAACACGGGTGCGTGAATCGGTACGGAGAAGGTGTTGGACCCCTTGATCGTCCCCGCGCGACGGTGGGCGCATGCCGCAACCGAACCGACCGCTCTTCACCATGACCGCGGACACGCTCGTCATCGCCGACTTCGGCCCGCGGGCCCCGCGTCGCCGCCGCGCCCCCGGCCCCTACCGCCGCCTTCTCGCCACCCCCGGAGCCCGCGCCTTCACCATCGGAAACCTTCTCGCCCGGCTCCCCATGGGCATGTTCGGCGTCAGCGCGGTCGTGATGATCGCGGGGACGCGGGGGTCGTACGCCCTCGCCGGCGCCGTCACCGCGACCGGTCTCGGGGCCACGGCGGTCGTCGCCCCGTGGACCGCGCGGCTCGTCGACCGACACGGACAGGCCAAGATCGCCGTGCCGGCCACGGTCCTCGCCGCCCTGGGTTCGCTGGCGCTGCTGCTGTGCGTCCGCCTCGGGGCGCCCGCCTGGACGCTCTTCGTGGCGTACGCCGCCACCGCCACGACCCCCAATCTCGGCGGCATGTCCCGTGCCCGGTGGGCCCATCTCCTCGACGGCGACGAGAGCTCGCTGCATGTCGCGAACTCCTTCGAGCAGGCCGTGGACGAGGCGTGCTTCATGCTGGGGCCGGTGCTCGCGGCCTTCCTGTGCACGACGTTCTTCCCGGAGGCGGGGACGCTGGCCGGGGTGGTGCTGCTGGTGTCGGGTGTGCTGGTGTTCACGGCACAGCGGTCTACGGAGCCGCCGGTGCGGGGGCCCGTGCGGGGGCCCGTGCGGGGGCCCGTGCGGGTGCCCGTGCGGGGGCTGGGGCGGGGGCTGGGGCGGGGGTCCTCGGAGACGCCCCTCCGGGCGCCCGGCGTCCCTCCTCTCCTCGCCGTCTGTCTCGCCATGGGTGCCGTCTTCGGCTCCATGGAGGTCGTCACCATCGCCTTCGCCGACGCACAGGGACACCGCTCGGCGGCCGGGATCGTGCTCGCGCTCCAGGCGGCCGGGTCGTGTGCGGCGGGGCTGGTCTACGGGGTGCGGCGGCAGCCCGGCACGGGGTCCGTGGAGGACCGTTACGTGTGGTGCATAGCCGCGATGACGACCCTGCTGACCCTCCCCCTGCTGGCCGCCTCCCTCACCGGTTCCCTGCCCGTCCTGGCCGCCGCGCTGCTGATCGCCGGGATGGCGACCGCACCGACGATGGTCACCGGCATGACCCTCGTCCAGCGACGCACCCCACCCGGCCACCTCAACGAGGGCATGACCCTCGCCGTGACCGGCCTCCTCGCCGGAATCGCCTGCGGCAGCGCGGCGGGTGGCTGGACGGTGGACCACGTCTCGCCGCTGGCGGGCTACGGCATCCCGGTCACGGCGGGCGCGGTGGCACTGATGACGGCGCTGGGGTGGGCTCGGCGGTGAGGTGGGGGGGCGGGGGGTGGGTGCGGCTCGGTGGGGGCTGGTCGCGCAGTTCCCCGCGCCCCTGGTGGCTGCGGTGAGCGGCCACGCGCGGGCCCGCGGGGCGGTCGGGTCCGCGTCGAGGGCGGGTGCGGCTCGGTGGGGCTCGTCGCGCAGTTCCCCGCGCCCCTAAAGCCTCCTGCGGTGAGCAGCCACGCGCAGGCCGCGGGGCGGTCGGGTCCGCACGCGCCCATGACGCCGGGGGCGGGTGCGACCCGGTGGGGGCTGATCGCGCAGTTCCCCGCGCCCCTAAAGCCTCCTGCGGCGAGCGGCCACGCGCGGGCCACGGGGCGGTCGGGTCCGCACGCGCCCATGACGCCGGGGGCGGGTGCGGCTCCGTGGGGGCTGGTCGCGCCGTTCCCCGCGCCCCTGACGCCTGCGGCGAGTGGGCTCGCGGGCGTCGCCGCTCTCGGGTTCGGCACGTCGGCCGGGCACGTTCGGGCGGGCGTCACCGTCCCGGACCCGCGCGCGCCACCCCTCGATCAGTGGAACCCCTCCCGGCGGTGAGCCGGACGAAACGAACCGGCCCCATCGTCGAATCGCTTCACCAGATCCTGTGCAACCCATTGACGACCTTCGAGGGCCCCACATACGTTCCTTCGTCGAAGCGCTTCGACAGGGGTTGTCGAACGGCGTCGAATCGATGACTCCTGCCCGGCGCCCCGCCCGAAGCGACCATCCGACTCCCCGGAGGTACGGGATGTTGACGGCACGAAGGCGTGTGGGGGTGACCGCGGTGGTCCTGGCCGGGGCACTGCTGATGACGGCCTGTGGGGACTCGGACAGCGGGTCGTCCGACGGCAAGACGCTGCGGCTGTGGCACTACGAGGGCCCGAGCAGTGCGATGGGCATCGCCTGGAAGGAGGCGATCAAGGAGTTCGAGGCCACGCATCCCGGCGTGAAGGTGGAGTTCGAGGAGAAGAGCTTCGACCAGATCCAGAAGACCGCCCCGATGGTCCTCAACTCCTCGGACGCGCCCGACCTCATGGAGTACAACAAGGGCAACGCGACCGCCGGCCTGCTGTCCAAGCAGGGCCTGCTGACCGACCTCACGGACGAGGCGGCCAAGCGTGGCTGGGACAAGGCGCTCAGCCCCAGCGTCCGCACCACCAGCCTCTACGACACCAACGGCGTGATGGGCTCCGGCAAGTGGTTCGGCGTCCCGAACTACGCCGAGTACACGCTGGTCTACTACAACAAGGACCTCTTCAAGAAGTACGGCATAGCCGAGCCGAAGACGTTCGCCGAACTGACCGCCGCGATGGACACGTTCGTCCGCAACAAGGTCACCCCGCTCGCCAACGGCGGCGCCGCCTACCCCGCCCAGCAGTACCTCTACCAGCTCGCGCTCTCGAAGGCCGACCGCGCCTGGGTCGACTCGTACCAGCTCTACAAGGGGAAGACCGACTTCCACGACGCGGCCTGGACGTACGGCGCCGAGACCTTCGCCGACTGGGTCGAGAAGGGCTACTTCAGCAAGAGTTCCAGCGGCCAGAACGAGGAGGCCGCCGGTGTCTCCTTCACCTCCGGCAGGGCCCCGATCCTGTTCTCCGGCAGTTGGTGGTACGGCCGCTTCAAGACGGACAACAAGTTCGACTGGGGCACCTTCCGCTGGCCCGACTCGAAGCTCACCCTCGGCTCCGGCGGCAACCTCTGGGTCGTACCGAAGGGGTCGAAGAACAAGGACCTCGCCTACGACTTCATCGACATCACCATGTCGAAGAAGATCCAGAACCTGCTCGGCAACTCCGGCGGTGTCCCGGTCGCGGCCGACGCCTCCGCCATCACCGACCCGCAGTCGAAGACCCTGATCGACGACTTCAACACCCTCTCCGAGACCGACGGCCTGGCCTTCTACCCGGACTGGCCGGTCCCCGGCTTCTACGACGTCCTCGTCTCCGCGACGCAGAAGCTGATCACGGGCAGCGAGAAGCCCGAGGACTACCTCAGTGACCTCCAGGAGGCCTACGACAAGGGCGCGCCGAAGCAATGACGGCGACCGTCGAACGCACCGCGCGGGCGGTCGGCAAGGGCAACGCCCCCCGGCCCCCGCGCCGCCCCCGCGACTCCTACACCCTGTTCCTGCTCCCGGGCGCCCTCGCCTTCCTCGCGATCATCGTCCTGCCGTTCGTGATGAACACGTACGTGAGCTTCACGGACTGGCAGGGCGTGGGCTCCCCCGAGTGGTCCGGGCTCGCCAACTACCGCGAGCTGATGGACGACTCCGAGTTCTGGGCGTCCTTCCGGCACAGCCTGTTCATGGTCGTGGCGATGGCGGCGATCCCGACCGCCCTCGGACTGGTCCTCGCCGCCGCCCTGTTCGACTACGTCGGCAAGCACTTCGGCACCCGCGTCGCCGCCGTCCTGCGCGCCTGCTTCTACCTCCCCCAGGTCCTGCCGATCGCCGTCGCCGGCATCGTCTGGAGCTGGATCCTCGCCCCCGACGACGGCTCCCTCAACGCCCTCCTCAAGGCGATCGGCCTCGGCGGTTGGCAGCAGGACTGGCTCGGCGACCCCGACCTCGCCCTCTACAGCGTCATGGGCGTCATGGTCTGGGTCCAACTGGGCTTCCCGCTGGTCGTCCTCATGGCCGGCCTGCAACGCGCCGACCCCCAACTGGCCGAGGCCGCCGAGCTGGACGGCGCCGGCTGGTGGCGCCGCTTCTGGCACATCACGCTGCCGCAGATCCGTCCCGAGATCTACGTCGTGCTGACCTGGTGCTCGATCGCCGCGCTCAAGGTGTTCGGCGCGGTGTACGTCCTGACCAAGGGCGGCCCCGGCGGCGCCACGAACGTGCCGTCCTACTTCTCCTTCACCACGTTCTTCGAGAAGACGCAGGTCGGCTACGGCGCCGCGATCTCCACCGTGCTCACCGTCATCATCCTCGCGCTCTCCCTGATCGGGCTGAAGCTCCAGGAGAGGAGCGACTCATGACCACCGCACTGCGCCGCTACCCGGTGCTGGTCGCCCTGTGTCTCGCGGCCCTGTTCATGGTCGTGCCGTTCCTGATCGTCACGGTCAACGCCTTCAAGTCCCCGGCGGAGTACGCCCAGAACGGCCCCCTCAGCCTCCCCGACGGTCTCTACACGCAGGGCATCGAGGACTTCTGGGAGCGCGTCGACTTCGGCCGGAAGCTCGTCAACTCGGTTCTGATCAGCGGCTCGGTGGCGGTGCTCGCCGTGGTCCTGTCGGTCCTCAACGCCTATGCGATCGGCATCGGCCGCATCAGGGGCCGCACCTGGGTCCTGGCCTTCTTCGTGCTGGCGAACATGCTCCCGCAGGAGGCTCTGGTCTACCCGGTCTACTACCTGAGCAAGGAAGTCGGCCTCTACGACACCAGGTTGAGCGTGGTCATCGTGTTCACGGTGATCCAGGCGGCCTTCGGCACGTACCTGCTCTCCGCGGTCCTCGGCCAGTTCCCCCGCGAGATCCTGGAGGCGGCCCGGATCGACGGCGCGAACAAGTGGCAGGTGCTGTGGCGGATCGTCGTCCCCGTCAGCCGTCCCACCCTCGGTGTGCTGCTGGTCTTCTTCTTCATCTGGACCTGGAACGAATTCCTGCTCCCCCTGGTCATGCTGATCTCCAACGACAACCAGACGGTGTCGGTGGCCCTCGGCGTCCTCCAGGGCCAGCGCCTGATGGACGCCACGATGACCAACGCGGCCGCCCTGCTCGGTGTGCTCCCCGCGATCGTGTTCTTCCTCGTCTTCCAGCGAACCCTCACCCGCGGTATCGCCGTGGGTGCCGTGAAGTAAGGACCCCCCACAGATGAAGTTCACCGACGGCTACTGGCTGCTGCGCGAGGGCGTCACCGCCGACCACCCGGCCGTGGTCCACGAGGTCGTCGCGTCGGACGGCGGGCTCGACATCCACGCGCCGTCCCAGCCCATCCGCCACCGCGGCGACCTGCTGAAGGGACCGGTCGTGACGATCAGCGCCCACGCCCCGATGCCCGACGTCATCGGCATCACCTTCACCCACTTCGAGGGCGACCAGCCGGACGGTCCCGAATTCACGCTCGCCCGGCAGGAGTTCACCGCCCACACCGGGTCCGACGAGGACTTCGCGACCCTCACCTCCGGCGCCCTGTCGGTCCGCTTCGCCCGCACCGGCCCCTGGCAGGTCGACTTCCTCGCCGACGGCCGGGTCCTGACCAGCAGCGGCACCAAGAACATGGGCATCCTGCGGGACGCGACCGGCGCCCACTACCTGCGCGAGCAGCTCAACCTGACCGTCGGTACCTCGGTGTACGGCCTCGGCGAGCGCTTCGGCCCGCTGGTCAAGAACGGCCAGGTCGTCGACATATGGAACGCCGACGGCGGCACGGCCACCGAACAGGCCTACAAGAACGTGCCGTTCTACCTCACGAACGCGGGCTACGGCGTCTTCGTCGACCACCCGGGCAAGGTCTCCTTCGAGGTCGGCTCGGAGGCGGTCTCCCGGGTCCAGTTCAGCGCCGAGACGCAGGAGCTGACGTACTACGTCATCCACGGCCCGAGCCCGAAGGAGATCATCCGCAAGTACACGGCCCTCACCGGCCGTCCGGCGCTCCCGCCCGCCTGGTCCTTCGGGCTGTGGCTGTCGACGTCCTTCACGACCTCGTACGACGAGGAGACCGTGACCTCCTTCATCGACGGCATGAAGGACCGCGAACTGCCCCTGTCCGTCTTCCACTTCGACTGCTTCTGGATGCGCGAGTTCAACTGGTGCGACTTCCAGTGGGACCCGCGGGTCTTCCCCGACCCGGAGGGCATGCTCGCCCGGCTGCACGCGCGGGGCCTGAGGGTCTCCGTGTGGATCAACCCGTACATCGCCCAGCGGTCCCCGCTGTTCGCGGAGGGCAAGGCGCTCGGCCACCTCCTGAAGCGCCCCGACGGCAGCGTCTGGCAGTGGGACCTGTGGCAGCCCGGCATGGCCCTGGTCGACTTCACCAGCCCGGCCGCCCGCGACTGGTACGCGTCGAAGCTGGAGGCGCTCCTCGCGCAGGGCGTGGACTGCTTCAAGACCGACTTCGGCGAACGGGTCCCACTGGACGTGGAGTGGTCCGACGGCTCCGACCCGGAGCGGATGCACAACTACTACACCTACCTCTACAACCGGACCGTCTTCGACGTGCTGCGCAAGCACCGCGGCGAACAGGAGGCGGTGGTCTTCGCCCGCTCGGCGACCGCGGGCAGCCAGCAGTTCCCGGTGCACTGGGGCGGCGACTGCGAGGCGACGTACGAGTCGATGGCGGAGTCCCTGCGCGGCGGTCTCTCCCTCGGCCTGTCCGGCTTCGGCTTCTGGAGCCACGACATCGGCGGCTTCGAGGGCACCCCGAGCCCCGCGCTCTTCAAACGCTGGCTGGCCTTCGGCCTGCTGTCCTCCCACAGCCGGCTGCACGGCAGCTCGTCGTACCGCGTCCCGTGGCTCTTCGACGAGGAGTCCGTGGACGTCCTGCGCCACTTCACCCGCCTCAAGCTGAGCCTCATGCCCTACCTGTACGAGGCCGCGCGCACCGCCCACACCGAGGGCGTGCCGGTGATGCGGGCGATGGTCCTGGAGTTCCCGGACGACCCCGGCTGCGCGCACCTGGAACGGCAGTACATGCTCGGCCCGGACCTCCTGGTGGCACCCGTGTTCAACGACTCCGGCGAGGTCTCCTACTACGTCCCCGAGGGCACCTGGACCCACTTCGTGACCGGCGAGACGGTGACCGGCCCGCGCTGGGTGCGCGAGCGGCACGACTTCCTGAGCGTGCCGCTGCTGGTGCGCCCCGGCGCGGTCGTCCCGGTCGGCGCGGTGACCGACCGCCCGGACTACGACCACGCCGACGGGGTGACCCTGCGGGCGTACGGCCTGGCCCGGGGCGAGCAGGTCACGGTACGGGTCGGCGAGGTCGCCTACACCGTCGTACGGGAAGGGGACACGCTGCGGGCGTCCTGCGGCGACCCGTCGGCGCCCTGGGGCCTGGCGGCCGGGGACAGGTCGGCGCGGGCGCAGGCCGGCACCGGATTCCTCTCCCTGGAGCTGGGCTGATGGTGAAGATCACGGATGTGGCGCGGCGGGCCGGTGTCTCCCCCAGCACCGTCTCCTACGCCCTCAGCGGCAAGCGCCCGATCTCCGAGGAGACCCGGCAGCGGGTCGAGGACGCCATCCGCGAACTGGGCTACCGCCCGCACGCGGGCGCCCGCGCCCTGGCCGGCCGGCGCTCCAACGTGCTGGCGCTGGTGGTGCCCTTACGGGCCGGCATCCACGTCCCGACCGTGATGCGGTTCGCGGTGTCGGTGGTGACCACGGCCCGGCGGTACGACCACGACGTGCTGCTGCTGACACAGGAGGAGGGCGAGGAGGGGCTGCACCGGGTCGCGGACACGGCCCTGGTCGACGGCCTGGTCATGATGGACGTCCAACTGGACGACCCCCGGCTGTCGTTGCTGCGCACGCTGGACCTGCCGTCGGTCCTGATCGGCCTCCCCGCTTCCTGCGCGGGCCTGACCTGCGTCGACCTCGACTTCCGGGCGGCGGGCGAGGCGTGCGTGGAGCACCTGGCCCGGCTGGGCCACCGCTCGGTCGCCCTGGTCGGCTCCCCGCCGGAGGTCTACGTCCGCCAAACCGCCTTCGCCCAGCGGGTGGTCCAGGGCTTCACGGCCGCCGCCGACCGCGCCGGGCTGTCCTCGACGGTCCTGCCCTGCGAACCGGACGCGGCCCGCGCGACCGCCGAGCGACTCCTGCGGGAACAGCCCGCGCTGACTGGGGTCGTCGTCCACAACGAGGCCCTGCTGGGCCCCCTGATCGACGCCTTCGCCCACCTGGGCCTGCACGTCCCCGCCGACCTCTCCATCACCGCGATCTGCCCCGACGAGGTGGCCGAGTCCCCCCACGTCCCGATCACCTCGGTCACCCTCCCGACGGCGGAGCTGGGCACCCGCTCGGTAGAACTCCTGATCAAAAAACTGAACGGGACGGAGGTACCGGAGTCGACCCTGCTACCCCCGAGAATGACGGAACGCGCGAGCACGGGTAGACGGACGGTGTCCTGATACGCAGGGCCCGTACCCCTGCTTCGCCTGCCGGCGCAAGTTGTGACGGGACGGGGCGGGTGGACCGGTCGGCATCGGCACCGTCCCACAGGAACGGGCCACACGTGACGAGGTCCCTGCCGTCCACGGGCTGCGGACGGCAGGGACCTCAGGCTGTGCCACTAGTCGTCGGCGATCAGGAACTCGACGTTCTGGACCACGAACTCGCCGTAGTACAGGGCCGATCCGAGACCTTCCAGCCTCTTGTACTGGTCCACGGACAGCACGGCGCCGGAGGTGTACTCGATCACCCTGAGCAGTACCCGCAGTGCCAGGTCCGGGGTGCACTCACGCGCGCAGCCCACGAGAGCCCGGCGCACCTCGGCGGTCAGGAACCCCATCCCTTCGATCTCGGCGACGACCGCGTCCAGGTGGGCGAGGCCGTCCTCCGTGTCGGCTCCGGTGAGCGGCCGCGGTGGCTGCTCCTGCGCGGACAGCCAGGTGTCACACACGTCGACGACGGTCTGCGTCCACCCGGCTCCCGTGGTCTGCCGGAAGTCCAGGCCGTACTGCGTTCCGGCGTTCCACAGAACCTCCAGCGTCCGCGACGGCAGACCGTCGAGGAGTACCAGGGCATCACGGCGCACCGCCAGTGCGTCGTGACCGGGCCCGTCCGGCAGGCGCCGCGCGACGAGCTCGGCGAGGCTGTCCGCCTCGTAGATCCAGTCCTGATGGAAGAAAGCCATCACCCACGGGACCCCGAAGTCGAACTCGGTGAAGCGCTCCACAGCGGTCACCCCTCCTTACTTCGGATAGCAGGTCTGCACGTAGTAGCCCAGCGGGTGCTTCGCCTGGCCCTCCACCCGAGGTGCTCGCACGAGCTTGATGAAGAACCCGTTGCCGGTGGCCTTGGGAGCGGCTCGACCGTTGTCGTAGTAGACCGTACCGAGGGAGTTGTTCCGCCCGAACGTGCCCGACCAGGTCAGTTCGTTCGTCCTGTTCTCCGCCATCCACTTGCGGATCTTGTTCGCGTTGTTGGCCAAGGCGTAGTCGACGACCTGCTGCGCGGTCTGCTGGTCGATGAACACGCTGTTGGGCGTGTCACGGCCGCTCTCGACCGTCTTGCGGTGCGCGATGGCCTCGGCTTCCGCCTGGTTGGGCCGCACATGGTCCTTCAGGGTGTGGGCCTGCCCCGGGAAGCTCGCCTCGTCCAGGACGAGGTCGCTGCAGTTGTGGACCAGGACCGGCGTGCCGCCCGCCACCGCGTAGAACGTGTGCAGGCCGGACACGGTCAGGTCGTACACGGTCCGCGGCGCTGAGGCGTAACGGCCGAGCACCGCGATCACCGTGCGCAGGCTGCCGCCGGGGGTGCGCAGGCTGTCGCCGGGACGCAGGTCGGACGCGAGGGTCCAGCCGCGGCCGCTGACGAAGAACCGGTGTCCCGAAGTGCTCGTCAGGCTTCCGCCGCCGGCCAGGGTGATGTCCACCAAGTCGTCGGAGGAGTGCGAGAAGGTGCGGGTGACCGGCTCGCCCCGGGTGTCTCCGGTGTCGGGGTCGGTGGCCAGGAGCCGGTCGCCGAACCGCACGTCACGGATGGCCTTGCGGCCCCCGTCGGCGAGGACGACCTGGGTGCTGCCGGGGAAGCTGTTGCGGATGCAGGCGGTGCGCGCCTCCTCGTACGTCCGTGCGCTGCGCTCGATGGCGGACAGTGCCCGGGCGTCCACGTCCAGGGCCCGCAGCGCCTTCAAGGCGTCGGAGACCCCGACGCCGGTGCGCATCGCGGCGTCCACCGCGCGGATCGCCTCGGTGATCTTCGCGATCGGGCCGCCCAGCGGCAGCCAGGTCGCCGCCCAAGCGCAGTCGCCGTAACTGCCGCCGTCCTGGGCGCTGGTGATCTTGTGATAGCAGCCGGTGAAGTCGCCGATGATCGACTCGAAGATCCCCTTCCACAGGTCCTTGGTCGCCTGCCACGAGGAGATCTTGACCTTCTTGCTCAGGTCGGTGAACGTCTTCGTCTTCAGGAACTGCGTGTCCCCGGCGGGGCAGCCGGACTCGGTGGCCGGCACCTCCGGGTTCAGACACAGGTAATAGCTGACCGTCGCGTCGAAGTGCACCTCGAACACCAGGTCGCAGGGGAGACGCGAGCAGTCGTCCGGCAGCCGCTGCGGATCTCCCCGCTGCTTGATGTCGTCGATGACCGAGAACACCCCGCCGATCCCGGTGCCGGCGCCCGCCTGCACCTGGCTGTTGGCGTCGTTGCGCGCGGCCTGGTCGGCCGCCTCCTGCGCCGACTCCGCGTACTTCTGCGCGTCCTTCGCCGCCTGTTCCGCCGCCGTCGCCTCCGCATCCGCCCGGTCCGCCGCCGCTCGGGCGTCCTTCGCGGACTGCTCCGCCTCCGCGGCGGCCGTGCGGGCGGCCTCCGCGTCCTGGGCTGCCTGGTCGGCGGAGGAGCGGGCGTCGACGGCGTAGGTCTCGGCCTGGTCGGCGGCCTGGTCGGCCGCTGCCGCGTCCACCGTGGCCTGGCGGTCGTACTCCTTCGCACGGGCCAGGGACGCCTGTGCGTCGGCCGCGTACTGGGCCGCCTCCGCGGCGTAACCCAGCGCCTCCTTCGCCGACTTGCGGGCGTCGGCCGCGAACCCCGCGGCCTCCGCCGCCAGCGTGTACGCCGCCTTCGCGTCACCGGTCGCCGCGGCGGCGAGGCTCGCCGCCTGGGCCGCGTTCTTCTGCGCGTTGGCCGCGTGCGCCTCGGCGACCGCCTGCTGCTGCTCGGCGATCGTCTTCGACGACTGACCCGACAGGACGGCGAGGCCCGCCGCCGAGTCGGTGGTGACGTACGGCGCGCCCAACTGGATCGCGTCGTTCGCCGGAGCCGCCACCTGCTGGGCAGCGTTGCCGGCGTCCTCCGCCGCCTGGGCGGTGGTGTAGGCGTGGCCGGCCGCGTCGGCCGCACCGGCGACCGCCTTGGCGGCCTCGGCCCTCGACGCGTCGGCCTGCTTCATGGCGTCTGCGGCGTGCTTCTCGGCCTCGTCGGCCAGCTCGACCGCGGTACGGGCGGCGGACGCCGAGGCCTCGGACGCCTTGATCGCGTCGGCGGCGGCGCTGGTCGCCGTACGGACGGCGGCGTCCGCCCGGAGCTTCGCGGCCTGGGCCGCGTCCGCGTCGGAACGGGCCCGCTTCGCGGCCGCCTCCGCACGGGTGGCGGCGGCGTCCGCGTCGGCCGCGGCCTGGGTCGCCGCGTCCGCCTCGGAGCGGGCCGAGCGCGCGGCCGACTCCGCGTCGTCGGCGGCCGCGTCCGCCTGGTCGGCGGCGGCCCGGGACTCCTTGGCGTCCGACTCGGAGTCGTGGGCCTCGGCGTACGCGTCCTTGGCGTCGGCCTTGGCGCGGGCCGCGTTCGCCTGGCTCTCGGCGTCCCACGCGTCGTCCCGCTTGCCCTTGGCCCGGTCGCGCGCGGCCTCGGCGTCCTGCCGCTTGGCACGGGCCGTGGACTCGGCGCTCTCCGCCCGGCCCTTGGCCTCCTGGGCGGTCTGCGCGTAGCCCTGCGCGTTCTGCTTGTGCTGGGCGGCCTCGGCCTGCTTGGCGGCGGCGGTCTCCTTCGCCGTCGCCGCCTCGGCCTCCGCCGCGAGCCGCTTGGCGTGGGCGTCGGCCGCCGCCGCCTTCGCGTCGGCCTCGGCCCTCTGCGTCTCGGCGAGCTTGGCCTTCGCGAGGTCGCGGGCGGCCTTGGCGGTCTGCGCCTGTACGGCGGCCGCGTCGGCGGCGGCCTTCGCCTGGGCCCGGGCCTCGTTGGCGGCCGCGGTACGGAAGGCGGCCTTCGACTGCGCGGCCTGCGTCAACGCGCGGGCGGCGATGGTGGCGCTGTCCCCGGCGGCGGCCCGGGTGGCCGCGTAGGCGGTGTCACCGGCCTTGGCGAGCGCGTCCAGCGCGGCCGCCGACGCCTTGGTGACCTGCGCCTTCTGCTGCCCGACGAGCAGACCGCGGCCGCGCGGGGCACCCGCCATGTCGGCGATGCCGTACGCCGCCGTCAGCGCGGTGTCCGACGCGGTGGCCGCCGTCTTCGCCGCCGTGGCCTGCGACTTGAGCAGGTCGACCTGCTTCTTCGCCTCGGTCTGCGCGGCCGTGACGCCCTGCTTCGCCTTGTCGAACTGGGCCTTGGTGGGGTATTCGAGGTCGTCGGTGCCGTTGTGACCGGAGGGGGCGATGTCGAACTTCTGCGGGTCGGTGCCCTTGCAGTCCCACATCCGCGCGTCGCGGCCCTTGTCGTAGGCAGCGAGATCAAGGCAGTTGGCAGTGACCGGGTTGTACAGGCGCGTGGTGCCGTGGGTGTCGTACTGCCACTGCTGCGCGGAGCTGCCGTTGCACGTCCAGATCCGCAATCCCGTGCCGTTCGCGGTGTCGGCTCGGGGGACGTCCAGGCACTTGCCGGAGTTTTCGTGCACCAGGGCGTTGCCGCTGATCCGCCACTTCTGCCCGGCACTGCCGTTGCAGGTGTAGATCTGAACCGGCGTGCCGTTGTCCGTCTTGTTGTTTCCGACTTCCAGGCACATGTTGGTGGCGCCGTGCGCGTGGATGACCATGGGGCTGCTGCCGATCCAACCCGGGCCGCCGGCCGACCAGTAGTCCTGCCAGCGGACCAGGTGGTCGGCCCGCCAGGACAGCCCCAGGAGTTCACTCAACGCCTTGGAACCGGCGGCGAGGGCCTTGGTGGCGTTCTTGTTCGCCGTCAGGATCTGGTTGCGCGGCCCGGCCTGCGCGGTGATCTCCTGCTGCCACTCGGCGGACGCGGCGGCGACTTCCTTGCCGAGCACCTTGTTCGGGTCGACCGGGGTGCGCCAGGCACAGGAGGCGAACCGGGTCTTCAGGTCCTCGACGGCGATGCGGTACTCGACGCTGCCGGGCTCGGGCGCGGTGCGCGGAAAGCCGCCGTACGAGAGGAAGAGCCGGGCGTTGTCCGCGGCCGTCGGCTCCATGGACCAGTTCACCAGGTGGTTGTAGGCCTGGCGCTCCTCGTACCGCTGATTCCAGTTGGGCAGTGTCGGGTCGAGTTCGCCGCCGTACAGCGGGTCACCGAGGTTCTTGACCGCATTGACGGTGACCTCGTCGGCGGCCGGGGTCAGGTCGCGGTAGAGGTCGCTCTCCCGCTTCCAGAACTGATCCCAGATCCACGTGGAAATGCCGGTCTGCTGGAAGAAGTCCGGCCGCGGATCGCCGCTTGTCCCGGGCGGCCACTCGAAATCGGCCTTCGACTGAAAGCCGCTGGGCGTGGGCAGCCCGGAGATCTGGAAGTCCCGGAGGTGGTCGTACAGATCAGAGCCCTCTTTGTTGGCGGCATCCCGGTCCTGCTTGAACGCCGTCGACAACGGAGTCGCATTCCAGTACTCCCGGTTCGCCGCCGTGTGCAGCATGTCCGGCGTCTGGTTCAGCCCGTCCTGGGCCACGCCGAACATCGCCGGCCCGCCCATCCGCAAGGTCTCACCCAGCAGGCACTGGTCCTGGCGGAGCTGTTCCGCGGCCTTGGCGTCGAAACCGTCGTAGCTGTCGCCGGTGTCGGCCACGGTGGCCATGTCGTCGGCGGCGTACCGGCTGATCAGGTCCGGCTGTACGGCCACCGAACCGATCAGGGCCACGGCGACGGCGGACGTCAGCAGCGGCGGCAGGAGCCCGGAGCGCTTCCGGGCATGCGTGAAGAGCCGATATCTCGGCATGGTGGTCTGTCCTCCCCGTGGCGACGGTGTTCCCCCGGTCGCCGGTGTGCGCGCTCTGTGGCGGAGTGGTCGGCTCCGTCCGGCGCGGCGCTCACCTTAGACATACATGACGGGTGCAGGACAAGAGTTTTCCGGGTTACATGTGGGAAACATGTGAAGCCCGGGACATGACGAAGGCCCCGCTGCCGTGAAGCAGCGGGGCCTTCGCCCACATGGGGTTGTCTCCCGGCGGAGACGAGTGGAGATGGCGGGAATCGAACCCGCGTCCAACGGTGCAGAACCAGGGCTTCTCCGTGTGCAGTTCGCTTCGATTTTCTCGGCCCCGGCGATCACGCGAACAAGTCGCCGACGGGCCCAGTCACTGTTTGATTTCCCATCGCACCCCGTGACCGGGTGCAATGGTTTAGTCCCCTAGATTATGCCAGGATCCGGGTCGGGAACACTCCCGGGCTGACACCCGTTAGGGCCTTCGCTCACTGCTTATTAGGCAGCGAGGGCGAAGACGCGGGAATCGCTCTTGGAATTGGCGATTATTGGTTGCGACATATGGTTTACGAGATCATTGCCGCTTCCTCGACACGCTTCCCCTGCCTCAACAGCCGCTGTCGAAACCGATCATCCCCATGTTGTGTTTTCAATGCGCCCACCGACCTCGGCCGGTGTTGACTCCATCGTACGTGACCAACGCACGCCGATGCCACCGTATTCCCGGCGGCTCGCCCTACTGCGCCCGCTGCTTCCGCTTGACCGCCGCGATGGCGCGGTCCGACTCCCGGCGGTCCTGCTTCTCGCGCAGGGTCTGCCGCTTGTCGTACTCCTTCTTGCCTCGCGCGAGGGCGATCTCGGCCTTGGCCCGGCCGTTGGTGAAGTACAGGGCGAGGGGCACGATCGTGTGACCGGTCTCCTGGGCCTTCGTCTCCAGCTTGTCGATCTCCTCGCGGTGCAGCAGCAGCTTGCGCTTGCGGCGCGCGGAGTGGTTGGTCCAGCTCCCCTGGCTGTACTCGGGGATGTGGGCGTTGTGCAGCCACGCCTCACCGCCGTCGATCTGGACGAACCCGTCGGTGAGCGAGGTCCGCCCCTGACGCAGCGACTTCACCTCGGTTCCGGTGAGCACGATCCCGGCCTCGTAGGTGTCGATGATCGCGTAGTCGTGCCGGGCCTTCTTGTTCTGGGCGACCAGCTTCCGCCTGCCCCCCTTCTCCCCGTCCCGCGCCTTGCCGCCCCCGCCGCCCTGCTTCGGCTGGGACTCCTTCGGTACGTACATTCCCTTGCTCATAGTGCTGCCCATTTTCGCACTACGAGGGGGTGCGAGGACCAGTGCTTATCGGCGGGCGGTCCGGGCGGCGCCGCTTCAGGGGCGCGGGGCTGTGTCGATGTGCGGCTCCGCCGCGTGGGCGCGCCGAGCCCCCACCGGCCCGCAGCCGACGGACGACCTCTAGTCGCCCAATCCCCCGAGCACCGTCTCGGCCTGCCGAAGAGCCCCCTCGTCGGCCTCCAGATCCGGCGTGATCCCCCGGCCGTCGACCCCTCGCCCCGACGGGGTCCGGTAGTGCCCCACGGTCAGCTCGGCCACGGCCCCGTCCGGCAGCCGGCTCGGCATCTGCACCGACCCCTTGCCGAACGTGCGGGAACCGACGACCACCGCCCGCCCCCGGTCCTGCAACGCCCCGGTGAGCAGCTCGGCCGCGCTCATCGTCCCGCCGTCGACCAGCGCGACCAGCGCCCTGCTCGTGTCCCCGCCGGGCTCGGCGTGCAGCGCCTGCTGGGTGCCGTCGACGTCGTAGGTGGCGACCAGCCCTCCGTCGAGGAAGGCGGACGCCGTGGTGACGGCCTCGGTGACCAGGCCGCCGGAGTTGCCGCGCAGGTCGAGGATGATCCCGCCGTCGGCCGGGGCGTCCCGGACCGCGTCCCGGACCTCGTCGCCGACGCCCTTGGTGAACGAGTCGATCCGGATGACGGTGACCCCGTCGGCGAGTTCGCGGACGGCGACGGAGTCGGTGGACAGCCGGGCCCGCCGGACGGTCTGCGTCCACGCGTGCGTGCCGCGCTCCAAGCCGAGCCGGACCGCCGTGCCGGCGGCCGCGTCCGTGGCGTCACCCCGCAGTAAGGAGACCACCTCGGTGACCGGATGCCCGTCCACCCGCTCCCCGTCGACGCTGCGCAGCCGGTCGCCCTCGCGGATCCCGGCGGCGGCCGCAGGCGAGTCCGAACTCACCCTGGTCACCTCGATACGGCCGTCCCGCTCGCGCCGCGCCCACAGCCCGACGCCGGTGTACCGGCCGTCGAGCGCCTCCTCGAACTCCTCGTACTCGCCCCGGGAGTAGACGGCCGCCCAGCGGTCACCACTGCGGCTGACGGCACGCTCGGCGGCCTCCACGGGGGACGCGCCCGCGGCCTCGGCCTCCTGGGCCGCCTCGGCCACGTCCTCGTGGTGACCCGCGGGGGCGGCCGAACGGGCCGTGTCCGACGCGGACTTCAGGTCGCCGCCGGCGGCCTCGGGGAAGGAGCCGGTCGCCGCGCCGGCCACCAGCACGCTCGCGAACACCAATGTCAGGGCCGCCCCGCGGCGGATGCGGCGGGGCTGACAGAACAGATCTCGGCCCGACATGCCGGTGAGTCTAGGACAACGCAAGAGGGCCGCACGGTCGGTTGACCGTACGGCCCTCTTGGCATGTGTCACACCTTCAGGTACTTGCGCAGCGCGAAGAACGCGGCCAACGCGGGCATCAGCACGCTCGCCGCGAGGATCAGCGGCAGCTTCGTCAGAACGGCGTCCCAGCCCACGAAGTTGATCAGGTTGAGCTTGGAGGCCAGGGCCATGCCGTGGTCGACGGTGAAGTAGCGGCCGACGACCAGGAAGACACAGGCGAGCCCGCCGCCGATCGCGCCGGCGACGGCGGCCTCCATGATGAACGGCGCCTGGATGTAGAAGCCGGACGCGCCCACCAGCCGCATGATCCCGGTCTCCCGCCGACGGCTGAACGCCGAGACGCGCACCGTGTTGACGATCAGCAGCAGGGCGACGATCAGCATGAGCGCCATCACACCGAGCGCGGCCCTGTTCATCAGGTTCAGCATCGTGAAGAGGTTGTCCAGGATGCCCTTCTGGTCCTGCACGGACTGCACGCCGTCACGGCCGTTGAAGGCGGTCGCGATGACCTGGTACTTCTCCGGGTCCTTCAGCTTGATCCGGTACGACTCCTGCATCTGGTCCGGGGTGAGGGACGCCGCCAGCGGGGAGTCGCCGAACTGCTCCTTGTAGTGCTTGTACGCCTCGTCCTGGGACTCGTGGATGACCGTCTCGACGACCGTCATCTTCTTCAGGTCGGAGAGGATGTCCTTCTTCTGGTCGTCGGTCACCGCGCCCTTGGCGCAGTTGGGGTCCGACTCGGCGTCGCTCTTGTTGCAGAGGAAGATCGAGACGTTGACCTTGTCGTACCAGTAGCCCTTCATGGCGCCGACCTGGTCGCTCATCAGGAGCGACCCGCCGAACAGGGCGAGCGACAGGGCGACGGAGACGATGACCGCGAACGTCATCGTCAGGTTGCGACGGAGACCGACACCGATCTCGGAGAGTACGAACTGGGCGCGCATGGCGTCTTCTTCAGGCCTTTCCGGGGACTCTTCGAACGGCGGTCAGTGCTGGTAGCCGTAGACGCCGCGTGCCTGGTCGCGGACGAGGCGGCCCTTCTCCAGCTCGATGACGCGCTTGCGCATCTGGTCCACGATGTTCTGGTCGTGCGTGGCCATGACGACGGTCGTGCCGGTCCGGTTGATCCGGTCCAGCAGCTTCATGATGCCGACCGAGGTCTGCGGGTCGAGGTTGCCGGTGGGCTCGTCCGCGATCAGCAGCTTGGGCCGGTTCACGAAGGCGCGCGCGATGGCCACGCGCTGCTGTTCACCACCGGAGAGCTCACCGGGCATGCGCTCCTCCTTGCCGCCGAGCCCGACGAGGTCGAGCACCTGCGGCACGGACTTGCGGATCTCGCCGCGGGACTTGCCGATGACCTCCTGCGCGAAGGCCACGTTCTCGGCGACCGTCTTGTTGGGCAGCAGGCGGAAGTCCTGGAACACCGTCCCGAGCTGGCGCCGCATCTGCGGCACCTTCCAGTTGGACAGGCGGGCGAGGTCCTTGCCCAGCACGTGCACCTGTCCCTGGCTGCACCGCTCCTCGCGGAGCAGCAGCCGCAGGAAGGTGGACTTCCCGGAGCCGGAGGACCCGACGAGGAACACGAACTCGCCCTTCTCCACTTCCAGGGAGACGTCCCTGAGTGCGGGGCGGGTCTGCTTGGGGTAGACCTTGGATACGTTGTCGAATCGGATCACGGATGCACCACGGTAGGCCGGGGGTAGATGAGCGTGACCATACGCGACCCGGGTGTGCGAGCGCAGGCGCCGGTTCGGGTTGCGTATTGCTTGGGCTGTTTTGTGCCCCCCTGTTGACCCCGGCTCCGGCAGCGCACAGGCAGCCCCCGGAGGAACCTGGCACAGTAGGGAGGGGAACGTTCTCCGCCCCGGAGGCGTTCTCCCTGTGGAACGTATTTCGCAAGAAGGGTGACGCGCATGACGTACGACCGCCTGGTGTGCGCAAACTGCGCGGCGCCCGTGAGCGAGGGCCGGTGCCCGGTCTGCCGTGCGAACCGTGAGCGGCTCCAGCAGGACAACCAGTTCGCGGGGCTGAACCCGATGGCCCTGATCGCCCTGCTCGCGGTGTTGATCGCGGCGGTGGCACTGTTGGCACACCAGACCGCCTAGGCGGCGGCCGAGGACATACGAAGGGCCCGGAGCGGAGACGCTCCGGGCCCTTCGTCGTACCGCACGCACACGCTAGGCGAGTGCGGTGCTACTGCTTGTCACCGTCAGGCGGCAGCGCCACCGCGGCCACCCGCCAGGCGGGGCAGCAGACGGAAGCCGACACCGCCGGCGATCATCGTGGCGGCACCGATGACCAGGAACGCGGTCTGACCGGCACCGGTCTCGGCGAGCTCCTGGCCGTTGCCCTGGGCCGACGTGTTGGACGTGGTGTCCGTGCCGGTCTCGGTGAGGGCCGAGGAGCCCTCCTCCTGGGTGGAGGTGTTGGAGCCACCGTCGGGGTTGGTGTTGCTGTTGCCGCCCCCGGCGTTGCCGTTGCCGTTGCCGTGGCCGTTCCCGTTTCCGTTGCCATTCCCGTTGCCGTTGCCGTTGCCGTTGCCGTTCCCGTTGCCCGGGTCGGTCGGCTCCTCGGTGGGCTCGGTGGGCTCCTCGGTCGGGTCCGTGGGCTCCTCGGTGACCGGCGGAGTGGTCCCCGGGTCCGTCGGCACCTCGGTGCCGGGGTCCGTGGGGAGCTCGGTGCCCGGGTCGGTCGGGATCTCAGTGCCCGGGTCGGTCGGGTCGTCGTCGCCGGTGCTCATGCTCGCGCCGATACCGTCGGCGCCCACGCCCACGTTGATCTCCAGCGCGGAAGCGGCGCCTGCGGCGGTCAGCGAGGCACCGGCTGCGATCACGGCACCGGCGGCTATGCGCGCGATCCGGATCCGCGTCTTCTTCGTCATGTGGTTGCTACCCCCAGTAGCTCATCGTCAATGAGGCGGCGCTCGGGGCCGTGATCGACGGAGGAAGGTAGCTGTGCTCAAGTCCCCCGGTTCACATGCGCCCCAGAGATACGCATGCCACGCTTCACCCTTCCGATTTTTCAAAGGATCGTCAAGGCCGTTGCGGGCGCGATGTCCTGGTAAGCGCTCTTTGCCGGGGAAAGCGGTCTGTGAGTGTGATGTAAAACCCAGACATAAAGCAAACTGCCGCCCGGTGGGCGGCAGTTGCGGACCGATGGTCAAGTCGACAAAGTTACTTCTCCTGCTGCTTGCGCCAGCGAATTCCGGCTTCCAGGAAGCCGTCGATCTCGCCGTTGAACACCGCCTCGGGGTTGCCGACCTCGAAGTCGGTGCGCAGGTCCTTCACCATCTGGTACGGGTGCAGGACGTACGAACGCATCTGGTTGCCCCAGGAGTTGCCGCCGTCGCCCTTGAGGGCGTCCATCGCGGCCTGCTCCTCCTGGCGGCGCCGCTCCAGCAGCTTGGCCTGGAGGACGTTCATCGCGCTCGCCTTGTTCTGGATCTGCGAGCGTTCGTTCTGGCAGGAGACGACGATGCCGGTGGGGAGGTGGGTCAACCGCACCGCGGAGTCGGTGGTGTTGACGCCCTGGCCGCCGGGACCGGAGGACCGGTACACGTCGACGCGCAGCTCGGACTCGTCGATCTCGATGTGGTCGGTCTGCTCGACCACGGGGAGGATCTCCACCCCCGCGAAGGAGGTCTGCCGGCGCCCCTGGTTGTCGAAGGGCGAGATGCGCACGAGCCGGTGGGTGCCCTGCTCGACGGAGAGCGTGCCGTACGCGTACGGCACCTGCACGGCGAAGGTGGTCGACTTGATGCCGGCCTCCTCGGCGTACGACGTCTCGTAGACCTCGGTCTTGTAGCCCTTCTGCTCCGCCCAGCGCAGGTACATCCGCTGCAGCTTCTCGGCGAAGTCGGCGGCGTCGACACCGCCGGCCTCGGCGCGGATGTTGACGAGCGCCTCGCGGGAGTCGTACTCGCCGGAGAGGAGGGTCCGCACCTCCATCTCGTCCAGCGCCTTCTTGACGGCGGCGAGCTCGGACTCGGCCTCGGCACGGGTGTCCGGGTCGTCCTCCTCCTCGGCCATCTCGAACAGCACCGAGAGGTCGTCGATGCGGCCGCGCAGCGCGTCCGCCTTCCTGACCTCGGCCTGGAGGTGGGACAGCTTGCTGGTGATCTTCTGCGCCTCGTCCGGGTTGTCCCACAGGGACGGCGCGGCCGCCTGCTCCTCGAGCACGGCGATGTCTGCCCTCAGCTTGTCGAGGTCCAGAACGGCCTCGATCGACTCCATGGTCGAGGAGAGGGACTTGAGCTCTTCGGATACATCGACGACTGCCACGCCCTCCAGCCTAACGGCTGTGGCAACCGACGTCGGTCGTCCCCCGGGCCGCCGCCTCCTCAGGGGGAGGCGGGCGCGGAGTTCTTCGTGTCCTGCGGTGACGCCCCCGCGTCGTCGCCCGAGGTGGCCGCCCAGATCCCGACGCCCGCCGCGGCGACCAGCACCAGCCCCGCGACGCCCACGACCAGCCTGCGCCGCCGTGTGGTGGCCCGGTGCCGCGCGGACCCGGGGCGGGGCGCCCCGGCGGGCCTGGGCACCCGGGCCGTCCCGCGCGCGCCGCCGGCCAGCTCGTCGGGGCCGGGCACCCGCATCGACGTGTGCGTGTCCCGGTTGGAGTCCGCGGGCTTCGCCCCCGGCACCAGCGGCACCGCCCCGCGCCGCGCCGGCCGCCCTGCGGGTACCGGCTCCCCCGCACCGTCCGCGGCCGTGTCCTCGGGGCCCTGCTCGTCGTCCTCCGCGTCCGGCTCGTCCACGTCGAGCGGGGGCATCCCGGCCAGCAGGGGCAGCAGCTCGCGCAGCCGTACGCCCATCTCGGAGGCGCGCAGCCGGGAGGCCGGTGCCTTGGCCAGGCACTGCACGACGAGCTGCCACAGCTCGTCGGGGATGCCCGGGAGCGGGACCACCGTCTCCGTCACATGCCGTCGCAGCACCGCGCCGGGGTGTCCGCCGCCGAACGGCGTGAAGCCGGCCAGCAGCTCGTACAGGACGGTCGCGAGGGCGTAGATGTCCACGGAGGCCCGCGGTGGCAGCCCTTCGACGATCTCCGGGGCCAGGTAGTCCGGCGTCCCGATGATCTTCGTGGCGCGGGTCCGGCGCGGCGAGTCGATGAGCTTCGCCACACCGAAGTCCGTCAGCAGGGCGGGGTGGGCGCCACCGGGGCCGAGCGGCCCCTGCATGTCCAGGAGGATGTTCTCCGGCTTCACGTCCCGGTGCACGACGCCCTTGGCGTGCGCGGCTGCCAGCCCGTCCGCGACATCCGCGACGATCGCCACGGCCGCCTCGGGGGCGAGCCGCTTCTCCCGGTCGAGCCGGGTGCGCAGATCGGTGCCCCGGACCAGGTCCATGACGAGCGCGAGGTCGTTGCCGTCGACCACGAGGTCCCGCACGGAGACCACGTGCGGGTGCTCCAGGCCGAGCAGGGCCGTGCGCTCCTGCACGAAGCGCCCGACGAGTTCCTGGTCGGACGCGAGATCCTCGCGCAGCAGCTTGACGGCGACGGGCCCCTCGGGTCCCTCGCCCAGCCACACCGTGCCGGCGCTGCCCCGCCCCAGGATCTGGTTGGCGGTGTACCGGCTGCCGATCTTCCGTGCCAAGACTGCTCCTACAGACGCGTGTTGTCGCTAAAACTACGCGCCGCAGGAGCCAACCTTCACCGCGGAGACGGAAATCACCCGCCGGGTGTCGACAAATCTCCAGACTTACTGCTGACCTGAGGAGTTTCCGCCCAGGTCGCTGATCCAGCCGCTCACGGTGTCGACGATGTCGCCGATCTGCTGCCAGTAGCTCTTGCCGGTGCCGATCCAGTCCTGGAGGGGGCTCAGCTCCCAGATCAGCCAGCTCGCCACGAACAGGATGACGAGCGTGAAGAGGCAGCCCTTGAGGCAGCCCAGACCCGGGATCTTCATCGGGTTGGCGCTGCGCTGCCGCGGCTGCCGGGGCTCGCGCGCGGGACGCTCGGGCTGCGGCGGGGGCGCGTAGCGCTGCGGTTGCTGCTGCTGCGGGGCGTACTGCTGGGGCTGCTGCTGCGGCTGACGGCCGTAGCCGCCCTGGGGCGGGCGCTGCTGGGGCCGCTGCTGCCGCTGGGGCGGCTGCTGGGGCTGCTGCTGCGGCCGGGCGACCTGCCGCTGGGGGCGGCGGCGCAGCGGGTCCTCGTTCGGGTCGAGGTACTGGACCTGCGTCTGTTCGTTGCGGTCGCGGGCCGCGCGGAGCTGGCTCTGCCAGGGGTGCGGGTCCTCGGGGCCGCCGGACTGCTGGCCCTGCTGCCCGTACTGGCCCTGGCCGGGCTGCCCGGGCGGCACCGGCGGCATGACGGCCGTCGGATCGGCCGCGCCGCGGTGCGGGAGCACGGCGGTGGGGTCGGCGGCACCGACGGGGTTCCCGGCGCCGGTGTGCGGCAGGAAGCTGGTCGCCGCGTTCGGGTCGTAACCGCCCGCGGCGCCGGCGCCGTGCGGCAGCACCTGGGTCGGGTCGGCGGCGCCGGGGGTGTCCGGCACGGCGGCCGGGTCCGGGTCGGGCAGCAGCAGCGCGCCGACGTTGTCCGCCGCGGCGATCTGCGCGGAGTTCGCGTGCACGCCGATGCCCTCGGCGACGACACGCAGCCCGCGCGCGAGGTTCTGCGCGCTGGGGCGCCGCTCGGGGTTCTTGCTCAGACAGCGCTCGATGACCGTCCACAGCGGGTCGGGGACGGTGGAGGGGCGGCGCGGCTCGGCGCTCAGGTGCTGGTGCAGGACTTCCAGGGCGGAACCGCCGGCGAACGGCGGGCGGCCGGTGACCAGTTCGTACAGCAGGATGCCGGCGCCGTAGATGTCGACGGCGGAGGTCTGCGGGCGGCCCTCGGCGGACTCGGGCGCGACGTACGCGGGCGTGCCGACGAATTCCTGGGTCCGGGTCAGGCCCGGGGAGTCCGCGAGGCGCGCGATGCCGAAGTCGGTCAGGAGGGGGTGCATCTGGCCGCCGTCCTGGCGCAGCAGAACGTTGGCGGGCTTCAGGTCGCGGTGGACCACGCCGTCGGCGTGGCTGGCGGCGAGCGCGTCGGCGATCTGCGCGGTGATCAGGGCGGCGCCGACGGGGCTGAAGGGGCCGTTCTCGCGCAGGTAGCGGTGCAGGTCGGGACCCTCGACGAGGTCCATGACCAGGGCGAGCAGATCGCCCTCGACGACCAGGTCACGCACCCGCACGATGTTCGGATGGGTCAGCCGCAACAGGACGGAGCGCTCGCGCAGGAACCGCATCACGATGTCCGGATCGCTCGCGAGCTCCTCCTTGAGGACCTTGATCGCGACGGTCTCGCCGGGCTGTCCCGGTACGGCGGCCTCGGCGCCCGCGGTCTCCCGCTGGCGGGCTCGCCACACGGTCCCCGTGGCACCGCGTCCGAGCGGCTCCTCGAGGAAGTACTTGCTGCCTACCGGCCGCACGTCATGCACTCCCTGCTGCTTGCTGTCGTTCCCGACCCACTTCCGACCCACTGTAGTGCCGCTCCTGCGGGCACCACGTGAGCGTTGCCAAGCACGTTCCGGAGAAAGACGCTCCGGGCGGGCCTCCTGGTTGCCGGACGTTGACGTGACCGATCTCAAGTGATCGCGGGCGCTGCACTGGTCAGGCACTTTTGGGGGCAGAGCTGACCAATCAAGATCACTTGCCCTCGGGCGGCGGGCGCGTTGTCAGTGTCAGGTGCGAGGATGCGTGCAGTACTGGCCGATGTGCTCGTGCGGGGGTGGGGATGTCCGCGTCCGAGCAGAAGGGACCGCTGACGGCGATGCAGATCCGGCTGACCGTCGTAGACCCGCTGGGCCCGCCCGACCGGACCCGGGGCCGCGCCGCGAGCCGCGACGTGCTGGTCACCGCTCCCGTCGGCACCGCCCTGGCCGCGGTGGCCACCGCGCTCGCCTCGGCGGTCCCCGGGGACGGGGCCCCTTCCCGCGCGGGCGAGGCCGAGCGCGGCGGCGGCCCGGTCGTGCTGTACGCCGACGGTGAGCGGCTGGACGCCCAGCGCGCCACCCTGGGCGAGCCCCCGCTGATCGACGGCGCCGTGCTGTCCCTGGGCGCTCCGGCGGCCCTCGATCCCCACCCCGAGCTCGACGACGCCCCCACCCAGCTCCACGTGGTCGCCGGCCCCGACGCCGGCGGCGTCCATCTGCTGCACGGCGGCCAGATCCACATCGGCCGCTCCGCCGACGCCGACGTCCCGCTGGACGACCCCGACGTCTCCCGCCTGCACTGCGCGGTCACGGTCGCGCCCGACGGCCGCGTCTCGGTGGCCGACCTCGACTCCACCAACGGCACGACCCTGGACGGCGCCCGCGTGGGCACCCGCCCGGTCCGGTTCCCCCCGGGGGCGCTCCTGCGGATCGGCGAGTCGGTGCTCCGGCTGTCGCCGAGCGGCGGGCGCCGGCTCGGGACGGAACCGGACGGCGAGGGCCATGTGCGGGTCACCTCCGACGAGACCGGGCCGCTGCCGGGCGACGAGCGGGGGCGCGGACGCGCGGACGCCGCCCGTACCGGCGGTTCCGGGCCCACACCGGGCGGCAGCCGGGCCCACGGAGGTTCCGCACCGGCCGGTGAGCCGGGCGGCGGCGGTCAGGGGCCGGGCGTGCCCGCAGCGCGCCGGGGCACGGAGTCCGGCACCACCGGGTACGGCGCTGCCCAGGGGCGCGGGACGGCAGGACCCCACGAGGACGACAGGGGGGCGGCCGGCTCGGTCCCCGGACAGGCCGCCTCCGGACAGGCCGCGCCCTCCCCCCGCGCGCGGGGCCGGGTGTCGGCGAGGGCCGCGTCCGCCTCGGCCGAGAGCTCGGCACGCGCGCGGGACGGCCGCGACAGCGGCGACGCCTCACCCCGCCCGCCCGCCGACGGGACCCATCACGCCTACGGCTCCGCGAGCTGGGGCGCCTCGGGCGGCCCCGAGGGCGCGGGAGCGCAGGGCCACGGCCCCGCCGAACCGCCGGTCGTCGTACCGGGCCAGGGCGGCGCGCCCCGGATCGAGCACCGGGGCGACCCCCGTACCGGACGCCCGGACCCCGGCGCCTCCGGTGGGGACACCCACGGCGGCCGGTCCGGCCTCGGCTCCTTCGAGGTGACGCGCACGACCGCCGTCCCCTCCCCTGCCCCGACCGCCCCGGACGAGCCCTCCCCGTCCCCCGCCCCCGACGCCCCGGACGCCCCCGCGACCGGCCGCCGCAAGGGCACCCCGCTGCGCGGGACCGACGTACCGCAAGGTGTGCGGCGGCGCGGTGGGCTCTCCGCGTGGGCCCGGCGGCTGGCCGGGGGACGGGGCGAGCAGGAGACGTCCGCGCAGGACGAGGCGTACGACGGGACGGCCGCGCCCGTCACCGCGGTGCCCTCGGCCGCCGCGACCCAGGTGCCCGAGGTCTGGCCGGACCCGGCCGCCCTGCTGTTGACGGCGCTGGGCCCCGGAGCGCGTCTGTGGGAGCGGGGGCCCGGGCATCCGGAGGCCCTCACCGTGCGGCTCGGCACCGCCGACCGGTCGGCCCCCGACGGCTCGGGGCTGCTGCCGGCCGTTCCGGTCACCGCGGACCTGCGCGAGGCCGGTGCGCTCGGACTAGCCGGTCCGCGCGCGCGGCTCGCCGGACTGGCCCGCGCGGTGGTGGCCCAGCTCGCCGCCCTGCACGCGCCGGAGACCCTGGAGATCGTCCTGATCAGCACGGACCGCTCCCGGCCCGCGCAGGAGCGCGTCGCCGAGTGGTCCTGGCTCGGCTGGCTCCCCCATGTCCGCCCGGGGCACGGCCAGGACTGCCGTCTCCTGCTCGCCCACGACCGCGAACAGGCCGCGGCCCGCACCGACGAACTCCTGCGGCGCCTGGACGACCACCTGACCGACACCGCGCTCGCCCCCGCCGTCCCCGCCGCCCGCTCGGCCACCCCGCAGGACCGCCCCCGCAATGCCGCCCGACGGCCCTCCTGGGCCCGGGACGACGCGGAGGACGGGCCGGGCAGCGGTTTCCCGGGCCCGTACACCGTGGTCGTCGTGGACGGCGACCCGGGCGGCGCGGGTCTGCGCAAGGCGGTGGCGCGGCTGGCGGCGGAGGGCCCCCTGGCCGGCATCCACGTCGTCTGCCTGGCCGAGACGGCCCCGGCCTCGCCCGCCTCTCCGGTGACGGACACATACGAGGCGGCGTGCGCGGCGGCCCCGACGTTCCGCGAGTGCGGGGCGGTCGGGCTGCTCAGTGGGGACGTGGCGACGGCCCTGCGGCTGATGCGGGTGGCACGGGCGGGCGTTCCCGCGGAGACCGGCGCCGACGGCACCGACAGCCACGGCACCGGCACCTCCCCGGCCGACGCCCGCCACGCCGACGCGCCCCGCACCGGTGCCCAGGCACGTCCCGGCGGCCAGGGCGCCCGTACCGACGCCGACACCCTCCACCTGACCGCGGCCCCCGTCCCGGCCCCCGTCGGCCACGGCACGGTCGCCGCCGTGGACGCGGTCTCCGCGGCCTGGGCCGAGCGCTTCGCGCGGGCGCTGGCACCGCTGCGGACGGACGGCACCACCGCCGCGGGCCACGCGCGCGTGTCCTCGCCGCTGCCCCAGTCGGCCCGCCTGCTGGACGAGTTGGGGCTGGCCCGGGCCACCCCGCCGTCGCTGATGACCCGCTGGGCGGACGCGGCCGACGACCCGGAGTCGCTCGGCGGCCGGGCGTGGGCGGTGCTGGGGGCCGGACCGCGCGGACCGGTCTGCGCGGACCTCGTGGCCGAGGGCCCGCACCTGCTGATCGAGGGCCCGGCGGGCAGCGGCCGTACGGAACTGCTGCGGGCGGTCGTCGCCTCGCTGGCCTCGGCCGAGCGCCCGGACCGCCTCAGCGTCGTCCTGATGGACGGCCGGGACAGCGTGGCCGCCGGCGGCCACGGTGAGGGTCTGCGCGTGTGCACGGACGTACCGCACGTGACCACCCACCTCACCGCCAACGACCCGGTCCTCATGCGGGAGTTCGCCCAGTCCCTGAGCGCCGAGCTGAAGCGGCGCGCGGAGCTGCTGGGCCGCTGCGACTTCGCGGAGTGGCACACCGGCCGGGAGGTCTCGGGCCGCATGGTCGCCCAGCGGTCCTCCTCCCCCCAGCGCCCGCCGTCCCCCCGGGGCACCGGCGGCGCGTCCGGCGAGCCGGCCTCCGGCGACCTCGACTCGCCGCCCAGCTCCACGATCCGCCTGCGCCCGGCGGCGGTCCGGCGGCAGACGGAGACGGCACCCCCGCTCCCCCGTCTCGTGGTGGTCGTGGACGACCTGGACGCCCTGGTCTCCCCGCCCCTCGGCTCCCCGGGCAGGCCGGCCGCCGGCTCGGTCATACGCGCGCTGGAGGCGGTCTCCCGTGAAGGTGAGCGCCTGGGCGTGCACCTGGTGGCCGCGACCGGCCCGGGCGGCCGTACGGCGGAGTGGGAAGCAGCCCGCCGGGCCACCCTGCGCGTCGCCCTGGACGCCCCGGCCACCGGCCCGGAGGAACCCGCTCCCGGCCGCGGCCGGCTGACCTGGCCCGACGGCCGGGTCACCGCCTTCCAGGCCGGCCGGGTCACCGGCCGCATCCCCCGCACCGCGACCCTGCGGCCCACGGTCGTCCCGCTGGAGTGGGAACGCATGGGTGATCCACCGGCCCGCCGCCCGGTCCGCGAACTGGGCAACGGACCAACGGATCTGGCCCTGTTGGCGAGTGCATTGGAACGAGCGGCGCGGGAAGTCGCAGCGGCAGAGGTCCCGTCCCTGCTCTAGTCACCGAGGGGCCCGGGGGCGCCGCCCCCGACCGACGCGTGCCACAACGCACCGGCACTGGTCACGACGGCATCACGATCTTCCGGTTGACAGCGGACGCCCACTTGCCGACCTCGTTCGCCCGGCGTAGACCAGATCGCACGGGACAGCCCTCGAACGTTCGACGAGGAACGAAGAACGGGGTCGTGATGCGCACCACCAGCAGCACCCAGCGGAAGCCCAGGTCAGCGAACAGGGCTGCGAAATCGGCGGCCGCCGCCCTCGCGGCGGCCCTCGCCCTGTCGCTCTCCGCATGCGGCGGAGACGACGACAAGAGCAGTGACACGGGCGCGACAGGCGGCAAGGAGACCGGCACCACGGTCACCCTTCCCAAACTGAACGGTCAGAGCCTGGAGGTCGCCGCCGTCTGGAGCGGCGCCGAACAGGCCAACTTCAAGAAGGTCCTGGCGGAGTTCGAGAAGCGCACCGGCGCCAAGGTGACCTTCGTGCCCGCCCAGGACCCGATCGTCAACTTCCTGGGCTCGAAGGTCGCGGGCGGCCAGCCGCCGGACGTCGCGATGCTTCCGCAGCCCGGCGCGATCAAGCAGGCCGTGGACAAGAAGTGGGCCAAGCCCCTCGGCGCGGAGGCCAAGGCCGAGCTCGCCAAGAACTACTCGCAGGGCTGGCAGGACATCGGCAAGGTCGGCGACACCCAGTACGGCGTCTACTACAAGGCCGCCAACAAGTCGCTGATCTGGTACAACGCCAAGGTCTTCGAGAACGCGGGCGCCACCGAGCCGAAGACCTGGGACGAGCTCCTGACGACCGCCCAGACGGTCTACGACTCCGGCGTGACCCCGTTCTCCGTGGGCGGCGCCGAGGGCTGGACCCTGACGGACTGGTTCGAGAACGTCTACCTCTCCCAGGCGGGTCCGGAGAAGTACGACCAGCTCGCCAAGCACGAGATCAAGTGGACGGACCCGTCCGTGAAGGACGCGCTGACCACGCTGGCCCAGGTGTGGGGCAAGAAGGACTATGTCGCGGGCGGTGCCAAGGGCGCGCTCCAGACGGACTTCCCGGCCTCGGTGACGCAGACCTTCACCGGCGGTGAGCAGCCCAAGGCGGCGATGGTCTACGAGGGCGACTTCGCGCAGGTCAACATCCAGACGGCGAAGGCGAAGGTCGGCACGGACGCGAAGGTGTTCCCGTTCCCGAAGGTCGGCGACACCGCCCCCGTGGTCTCCGGCGGCGACGCGGCCGTGATCCTGAAGGATTCCAAGGCGGCCCAGGCGCTGGCCACTTTCCTGGCCTCCCCGGACGCGGCGACGATCCAGGCCAAGCTGGGCGGTTACCTCTCGCCGAACAAGAGCGTGGACATCTCGTCGTACCCGAACCCGGTGCAGCAGAAGATCGCCAAGGCGCTGATCGACTCGGGCGACGACTTCCGCTTCGACATGTCCGACCAGGCCCCCCAGGCCTTCGGCGGCACCCCCGGCAAGGGTGAGTGGAAGGCGCTCCAGGACTTCCTGGCGAACCCGAAGAACATCGCGGGCACGCAGGCGAAGCTGGAGGCCGACGCGGCGGCCGCCTACGGGAACTGACGCGATGACATCCGCCACCGAGGCAGGGGTCCCTCCGACCCCTGCCTCTCCCAAGTCGCGCAAGAGCGTGACCGGCACGCGCAGGACCGTGGCAGCGCTGTTCCTGCTGCCCGCCCTCGTGCTGCTGGGCGCGCTCGTGGTCTACCCGATCGGGTACTCGATCGTCCGCAGCTTCTACGACCAGTCCGGTGACGGCTTCGCCGGCATCGACAACTACAAGGCCCTGTTCACCGACGACGGCATCCGCACGGCCCTGAAGAACAACATCATCTGGGTGGTGTTCGCGCCGACGATCGCCACCGCGCTCGGTCTGATCTTCGCGGTGCTGACCGAACGGGTGCGCTGGGGAACGGCGTTCAAGCTGGTCGTCTTCATGCCGATGGCGATCTCGATGCTGGCGGCCGGCATCATCTTCCGGCTCGTCTACGACCAGGACCCGGACAAGGGGTTCGCGAACGCGGTGTGGGTGGGCGTGCACGACACGTTCGCGCAGTCCTCGGCGTTCCCGAAGGCCCACCCGGGGCGGAACTCGCCGCTGGTGGCCCAGAGCGGCGGTTTCGTCACCAAGGCCACGGTCCACACCGGCGGCACGGTCACCCTGCCCCTGGTGGGCGTCGCCCCGGACCAGATGCCCGGGGACGCGAAGAAGGCCGTGGCGCCGCAGGCGGACCCGGGCCGGATCACCGGCACCACCTGGCAGGACTTCACCCGCGGCAAGGGCGTCGGCACCCTCGGCGGGGTCGACCCGACCGAACTCGGCTACCCCGGCATGAAGATCGAGGCGGTCAAGGACGGCAAGGTCGTCGAGACGGCGAAGGCCGGCGACGACGGCACGTTCTCCTTCTCCGAGAAGGCCGACGGAGCTCAACTCCGGCTTCCTGCCGGCAACTTCAAGGAGGCCTACAACGGCCTCGACTGGCTCGGCCCGTCGCTGGTGACGCCGTCGATCATCGGGGCGTACATCTGGATGTGGGCCGGTTTCGCGATGGTGCTGATCGCGGCCGGACTCGCGGGCATCCCCCGGGAACTCCTGGAGGCGGCCCGGGTCGACGGCGCGAGCGAGTGGCAGGTCTTCCGCAGGGTCACGGTGCCCCTGCTGGCGCCCGTCCTCGCGGTCGTCACGGTGACCCTGATGATCAACGTCCTGAAGATCTTCGACCTGGTCTTCATCATCGCCCCGGGCTCCTCGCAGGACGACGCGAACGTCCTCGCCCTGGAGCTGTACCGCAAGGGCTTCGCCGAGGACCAGCCCGGCATCGCGAGCGCCATCTCGGTGTTCCTCCTGCTGCTGGTGATCCCGGTGATGTGGTTCAACATTCGTCGGCTCAGGCGGGAGGTACGGCGATGACCACTCAGGCCGAAAGGCTCCCGGAGACGGCACCGGCCGAGGGGGCGAAGGCGAGGCAGTCGCTCGGCTCACGGCTCGTCGAGCGGGTCAGCGGCGGTCTGATCAGCGTCTTCCTCGTGGTCGTCGGCCTGTTCTGGCTGGTGCCGACGATCGGGCTGCTGATCTCCTCGCTGCGCAGCCCGGAGGACCTCACCGCGAGCGGCTGGTGGAAGGTCTTCACCAAGCCGTCCCAGCTCACCTTCGACAGCTACGACAAGCTGCTCCAGAACAGCGACATCACGCACTCCATCGTGAACACCGTGCTCATCACTGTCCCGGCGACGATCCTGGTGATCGTCATCGGCGCGCTCGCGGGGTACGCGTTCGCGTGGATGGAGTTCCCGGGCCGCGACTGGTGGTTCATGGCCGTGGTCGGGCTGCTGGTGGTGCCGGTGCAGGTGGCGCTGATCCCGATCGCCGAACTCTTCGGCAAGATCGGCCTGTTCGGCAACATCATGGGCGTGATCCTCTTCCATGTGGGCTTCGGCCTGCCGTTCGCGGTGTTCCTGCTGCGGAACTTCTTCGCGGAGATCCCCCGCGAACTCCTGGAGGCGGCACGGCTCGACGGCGCCGGTGAACTGCGCCTGTTCGTCAGGGTGGTGATGCCGCTCGGCGGGCCCGCGATCGCGAGCCTGGGCATCTTCCAGTTCCTGTGGGTGTGGAACGACATGCTGATCGCGCTGGTGTTCACGGACGCCGACAGCCAGCCGATCACGGTCGCCCTGCAGACCCAGATGCGTGCCTTCGCCGACAACGTCGACGTCCTGGCACCGGGAGCGTTCATCTCGATGGTGATCCCGCTGATCGTGTTCTTCGCGTTCCAGCGGCAGTTCGTGTCCGGCGTGATGGCGGGCGCGGTCAAGTAGCGCACGGCACCAGCGGGTTGGAGGGGCGGGCCGGCACCGGCCCGCCCCTTCGCGTTCGCCCGAATGCCGTACGGACCGTAACCCGGCGCCGCCGTGGGGCGTTCCCGGGCAGAACGCCCGCGCCGACCCTTGGATGTGCCGTGCCCAGGTTCAGTGTCATCGTCCCCGCGTACAAGGTTCAGGCGTACCTGACCGCATGCCTGGAATCGGTGCTGTCGCAGTCGTACGAGGATCTGGAGCTGATCGCCGTCGACGACCGCTCGCCGGACGCGTGCGGCGAGATCATCGACGAGTTCGCGGCCCGCGACCCCCGGGTCCGGGCGGTCCACCTGGCGCGGCACGCCGGAACCGGCCCCGCCCGCAACGCCGGGACGGCCGAGGCGACGGGCGACTACCTGCTGTTCCTGGACGGCGACGACACCCTCACCCCGCACGCGCTGCGGGCCGTCGCCGACCGGCTGAAGGAGACCGGCGAGCCGGACGTCCTGGTCCACGACCACGCGCTCGTGCACCGGTCGGGCGAGCAGGTCCGCGAGACCTCCGCGGGCCGGCTCACCGAGCGGGGCCCGGCGCCGTTCCGCCTGGAGGACCGCCCTGGGCTGCTGCGGGTGCCGCCGGTGGCCTGGAACAAGGCGTACCGCAGGGAGTTCGTCGAGCGCGGGGGCTTCGCCTTCCCGCCCGGCCGGCACGCCGACCTGCCCTGGACCTACCCGGTCCTGACGAGCGCCGAGACGATCGCCACCCTGGACCGGGTCTGCGTCCACCACCGGCGGCACCGCAGGAGCCAACTACCCGAGGTAGCCAGCCACTTCGACCTGTTCGAGCAGTACGACAGGGTCTTCGCGTACGTCGCCCAGCGCCCCGAACTCGCCCGCTGGCGGCCGGTGTTGTTCCGTCTGATGGTGGACGACCTCTGGGCGGTGTTCACCGAGCGGGGCCGGCTCCCGCGCGGCATCCGGCCCGAGTTCCTGCGGCGCGCCCGCGCCCACTACCGCGCCCACCGCACCCCGGGCCGCCCGGTCCCGGTGCGGTACAGGCCGCGCCACACCGTGATCCGCCTCGGCCTGTACCGCACCCACCGGCTCACGGAACTGGCCCGCGGTCTCGCCCGCCGGACCGCCCGCCCGGTCGGACGCCTCGCCCGGTCCCTGCACTCGGCGGCCCTGCGCCTCCACTACCGGGTCCAGCGCTGCCTCCCCCTGCGCGCGGACCGGGCCGTCTTCGCCGCGTACGGGGGCCGCGGCCACGGCTGCAACCCGGGCGCGCTGGAGGAGGCGTTCCGCACCCTCGCCCCGCACATCCGCACCGCGTGGGTCGCCCACCCCGAGCACCACCACACCGTCCCGACCGCCACCCGCAGGCTGCGCCCCGGCACGGCAGCCCACTGGACGGCACTGGCCCGCTCCAAGTACCTCGTCGACAACACCGACTTCGACCACCGCCTGGTCAAGCGCCCCGGCCAGATCCTCCTCCAGACCCAGCACGGCACCCCCCTCAAGCACATGGGCCTGGACCTCCAGGAACGCCCCGCCGCCGGGGACTTGGACTTCGAGGCGATGCTGCGCGGCGTCGACCAGTGGGACTACCTCCTGTCCCCCAACCGCCACACCACCCTGACCTGGGAGCGGGTCTACCCCGGCGGCTACACCACGCTCCCCTACGGCTCTCCCCGCAACGACGTCTTCCAGCGGGCGACTTCGGAGGACGTACGGCGGCTGCGCGAGTCCCTGGGCATCCCCGAGGGCTCGGTGGCGATCCTGTACGCGCCCACCCACCGCGACTACCGCCGCACCCAGCAGGCCACCCTCGACCTTGACCGCCTGCTGCGCCGCCTGGGCCCGCGCTTCGTCGTGCTGGCCCGCGCCCACCACCGCCACGGCGGCCCGCTCGTCTCCCCCGCGACCGGCCGGGTCGTCGACGTCACCGACCACCCGAGCGTGGAGTCCCTGTGCCTCGCCTCGGACGCCCTGGTCACCGACTACTCGTCCCTGATGTTCGACTACGCCAACCTGGACCGCCCGATCGTGATCCACGCCGACGACCGCGAGGCGTACGAGGCGGCCCGCGGCACCTACTTCGACCTGCGGTCCTTCGCCCCCGGCGCGGTCGCGCGCAGCGAGGACGAACTGATCGACATCTTCGCCACCGGCCACTGGCGCGGCTCCCGCTCCACCCAACTGCGCTCGGCGTTCCGCGAGCGCTTCTGCCCGTACGACGACGGCCGCGCCGCCGAGCGGGTCGTGCGCCATGTCGTCCTGGGCGAGACCGAGTTGCCCGCGGTGGTCCCGCTCGCGGAGCGGCACCCGGTGCCGTCGGCCGCGGCGGCGCTCGACCGGTCCCCGCTGGCGACCGTGCCCCGGCCCGCGACGGACTCGCCCGTCACCGAGACCCGCTAGGAGGGGTCGATGCCGTCCAGCGCCTCCCATCCCACACCGACCCGCCCGTCCACCTGGCGCCCGCTGGGGCGCCCGGGACGCCGGTCGCGCCGCTAGCCCCGGGCCGCCTCCGGGTGCAGCCGCACCCACCCCTCCCACGCCGACGTGATCATGTCCTGGACGTCGCGCTTGGCCCGCCAGCCGAGTTCCGTGGCCGCGAGGTCGGCGGAGGCGACGACCCGGGCCGGGTCGCCGGGGCGGCGGGGAGTGACCGTCGGGGGTCGGTCGTAGCCGGTGAGGGCGTTGATGTGGTCGATCATCTCGCGGACGGAGACGCCCTCCCCGCGGCCGATGTTGACCGTGAGGTCGCGCCCCGGGGACGACTGAAGGGCGCGGGCCGCGGCCACATGCGCCTCGGCCAGGTCGACGACGTGGATGTAGTCGCGGACGCAGGTGCCGTCGGGGGTGTCGTAGTCGTCGCCGAAGATGCGTGGGGCCGCGTCCTGCGTGAGCTTCTCGAAGACCATGGGGACGATGTTGAAGACGCCCGTGTCGGCCAGTTCGGGGCTCGCCGCGCCCGCCACGTTGAAGTAGCGCAGACAGGCGGTGGAGAGGCCGGTCGCCCGGCCCGTGGCGCGCACCAGCCACTCCCCGGCCAGCTTGGTCTCGCCGTACGGCGACATCGGCGCGCACGGGGTCCGCTCGGTCACCAGCGGGACGTCCGGCATGCCGTACACCGCCGCGGAGGACGAGAAGACGAAGGAGGGGACGCCGGCCACAGTCACCGCCTCCAGGAGGACGCGCAGGCCCTCGACGTTCTCGCGGTAGTAGTGCAGCGGCAGGTCCACCGACTCGCCGACCTGCTTCTTCGCCGCGAGGTGGACGACCCCGGTGACCTCGTGGTCCGCCAGGGTGTGCGCGACCCGCTCGGCGTCCAGCGTGGAACCCGTCACCAGCGGCACGTCGGTCGGCACGCGCTCGGCGACGCCGGTGGACAGGTCGTCGTACACGACCGCCTGCTCGCCCGCCTCGGTCAGCGCCCGCACGACGTGCGCCCCGATGTAACCGGCACCGCCGGTGATCAGCCAGGTCATCTACGGCCGTCCCCTCCTCGGTTGACCCGTGTCCGCGTATCAGTGAACCAGGGCGCACGGGACGCCACCGGGTGGGAGACGGGTGACGTTCCGTGCGGTGCCGGACGCCGCATGCCGGTCCTGTCAGTCCGCGTCGGGCAGTTCGGCGTGCACCGCCGCGTCCAGGGCCGAGGTGAGCCGGTCGAGACGGGCCCGCAGGTCGCGGATCTCGTCCACGTCGAAGCTGGTCGCCGAGACGATCCGGCGGGGCACCTCTTCCGCGCGCTCGCGCAGGGCGACGCCCTCCTCGGTGAGGCGCACCTCCACCGAGCGCTCGTCGCGGGCGCTGCGTTCGCGTCGCACGAGGCCCGCCGTCTCCAGTCGCTTGAGGAGCGGGGAGAGGGTGCCCGAGTCGAGCCGCAGGTGCTCGCCGAGCTTCTTGACGGGCAGATCGCCCTGCTCCCACAGCACCAGCAGCACCAGGTACTGCGGGTACGTGATCCCCAGGTCCTTGAGGATCACGCGGTAGAGGCCGCCGAAGGCGCGGGAGGCCGCGTTCAGGGAGAAGCAGATCTGCTGGTCCAGGCGGAGCCAGTCGGTGGCGGCCGGGGCGGCGGCAGGGCCGGCCGGGGTCGCGGTCCGGTCCGCGGTCGGGGGCGTGTCCATGAGACCAGGATAGCTCTTGCGAGCCATTTAGTTGTGCGCAATTGAATTGTGTGCTCTACTTATGGCCGTCAGGCGGCCTCGGAAGAGCCGCCGGAACGTGACTTCGAGAGGGACGGTTTTCCATGGACGCGCTCTACACCGCTGTCGCCACCGCCACCCACGGCCGCGACGGCCGCGCCTACACGAACGACGGCAAGATCGACGTCGCGCTGGCCCCGCCGGCGGAACTGGGCGGCAACGGACAGGGCACCAACCCCGAGCAGCTCTTCGCCGCCGGTTACGCCGCCTGCTTCGGCAGCGCCCTCGGCCTCGTCGGCCGCCAGGCCAAGGTCGACGTCAGCGACGCCGCCGTCACCGCCGAGGTCGGCATAGGCAAGCAGGGCGAGGGCTTCGGCCTCAAGGTCGCCCTCCGCGTCGAACTCCCCGACACCGTGGACGCCGAGACCGGCCGCAAGCTCGTCGAGCAGGCCCACCAGGTCTGCCCCTACTCCAACGCCACCCGCGGCAACATCGAGGTCGAGCTGGTCATCGAGTAGGTCTGGAGCGGTGCGGGCGGGTTCCGGGGGCCCGGGATCGGGAGTCCAGGAAACGGGGGCTAGCGATCCGGGGTCCCGGGAGGGCCCGCGGGATGCGGTTGCCCTCAGCCCCCGACGATCGGCGTCCACTCCCGGATCGCCCGCACCTCGACTCCTGGAGTGGACCGGTAGTACGGATCAGCCTCCAGCAGCTCCTCCAACTCCGCCCGCTCCACCGCGAACACCAGCATCGCCCCCCGGTCGTCCGCCCACGGCCCCGCGGCGAACAGCTTCCCCTCCGCGTGCAGACGGCCCAGCACCTCCCGGTGGGCGGGCCGGGCGGCGAGGCGTTCCGGCGCGGAGGTGAAGACGAGTTCCACGACAAGCACGAGGTCCCCTTTCCCAGGACGACAACCGACGCGCCGACGTTAGGCTCGGGCCGCCGCGCCGGTCTGTATCAGCCGATACAGCGAGGGAAGGAGTCGTCGTCGTGCCCGACCCCGACTGGCGGCGACTGCGGGACGTCCCGCTCTTCGCCGCACTCCCCGAGCCCGATCTGCGCCACCTGTGGGACACCTCGGTCCCCCGCCGATACGCCCCCGGCGAGGCCCTGCGCCACCAGGGCGCCCCCGCCGACCACCTGCTCGCCCTGCTCGACGGCACCGCCTCCGCGTCCGCCACGACCGCCGGCGGGCGCGTCATACGGTTCGGCACCTGGTCCGGGCCCTGCGCCCTCGACAAGGTCGCGCTGCTCGACGGAGCCGGCCACACGGCCACCTTCACCGCGCTCACCCCGTGTGCCGTACGGGCCGTCCCCCGCGCCGGCTTCACCACCCTGCTCGACGACTCCGCGGCCGTCCGCGCCCACGTCCTCCGGCTCCTCGCCGCCCAGGCCCGCGCCCAGCAGGAACGACTCACCGACACGGCCACCCTGCCCTGCGAGGCCCGCCTCGCGGCCTGGCTCCTGGAGGGACTGAGCCGGGACGGCGCCGACGGCCACGTCCCCCTCCCCGGCGGCCAGCGCGCGCTCGCCGACCTCCTCGGGGTCACCCGCGTCACGGTCAACCGCGCGCTGTCCCGACTCCGACGGGACGGCCTGATCGGGCCCACGGAGAACGGCGGCCACGGCACCGGCTCCGGCCGGATCCGCGTGCTCGCCCCTGAACTCCTCGCCCGGCGCGCGGCACCGGACACCGGGCCCGGCCGCTGAGGCTCAGAGCGCCTTCAGCGCCTCCGTCGTCGCCCGGGCCAGCGCCGCGAGGTACCCCTTCGGCAGCTTCGGGCTGCGGATCACCACCGAGCGCCAGTACAGGGGGCCCGAGATCAGATCGAGGGCCAACTCGTCGTTGAGGCCCGCGCGCAGCTCCCCGCGCTGCTCCGCCGCCGAGATGATCTTGCTGGCGACGCCCTCCTGGCCCTTCTGCAACGCGTTCTGCAACGCCTCGGCGATCTCGGGGTTACGAGCCGCCTCCGCCTGGAGATCCGGGATGATCTGCGAGGCCACCGGATGCCGCAGCGCCCGGGACGTCACCTCGTACAGCATCCGCAGGTCGTCCTCCAACGAGCCCGTCTCCGGCACCGGCAGACCCATCACCGCGATCTCCGACACGACGTCGAGCACCAAGTGCAGCTTGGAACGCCACCGGCGGTACACCGCGGTCTTGCCGACGCCCGCGCGACGCGCGATGCCCTCGATCGACATCCGCGCATAGCCGACGGCCGCCAGCTCCTCGAACACGGCCGCCCGAATCGCGTCGGTCACGTCCTCACGGAGTACGGCGGCTCCTGCCGGGGCACGGCGGCGCGTACGGGTCTGCGGCGCGTCGGCGTTGGTCGTCATGCGGACAGCATAGGGCGTAGCGACGAAACGGTTGCGTTCCGACGCGGCGGCGGCACGACGGCACGGTTGCGACCTCCCGCGGCGCGTCGGGACGAGCCGTTTCGTCCTGACGTGGCACGTCGGGACGAGGCCGTTTCGTCCTGACGGGGCGCGGTGCGACGAAACGGTTTCGTCCCGACGTCGTGCGTGACGACGAAACGGTTGCGTTCCGACGCTCTCTCGCCGTACGCTCGCGTTGCGACGATACGGTCCCGTCCCGACGTAAGAAAACGTGAAGAGTCACGTAAGGAAACGCCGGATGACGGGGCGCGCCGGCCGCAGATGTGCACCACCCCCCACCCCCGAGCGAAAGCAACGGATGTGAGTCAGGTCCTCGACACCCCGCCCCCGACAGCGCCCCCGGCCGACGAAGACCTCTCGGCGCTGGCCGCCCGGCACGGCCTCACGGTCAGCGGTGCCCGTCCCTCCCTGCCCGACTACGTCCGTCAGCTCTGGGCACGGCGTCACTTCATCACCGCGTTCTCGACCGCCAAGCTCACCGCGCAGTACAGCCAGGCGAAGCTCGGCCAGGTCTGGCAGGTGATGACCCCGCTGTTGAACGCGGCGGTCTACTACTTCATCTTCGGCATCCTGCTGGGCACGAAGAGGAACGTGCCGGACTACGTGCCGTTCCTGGTGACGGGCGTGTTCATCTGGACGTTCACGCAGAGCTCGATCATGGCGGGCACCCGGGCGATCTCCGGGAACCTCGGTCTCGTGCGCGCGCTGCACTTCCCGCGGGCCGCGCTGCCGATCTCGTTCGCCCTGCAGCAGTTGCAGCAACTGCTCTTCTCGATGGCCGCCCTGGTCGTGATCCTGCTCTGCTTCGGTGTCCCGATCGCCGCGTCCTGGCTGCTGGCGATCCCGACGCTGGTGCTCCAGTCCACGTTCAACGCGGGCGTCTCGATGATCGTGGCGCGGATGGGCGCCAAGACACCGGACATCGCGCAGCTCATGCCGTTCGTGCTGCGCACCTGGATGTACGTCTCCGGTGTCATGTGGAGCATCGACAAGCTGGCCAAGGGCCACCACGACTGGCCGTCCTGGCTGGTCCCGGTCCTCCAGGCCAACCCGGCCGCCGTCTACATCGACCTGATGCGCTACGCGCTGATCGACAGCTTCCACGCGAGCCAGTTGCCGCACCACGTGTGGGCGATCGCGGTGGGCTGGGCGCTGCTCGCCGGCGTCGGCGGCTTCATCTACTTCTGGAAGGCTGAGGAGACGTACGGCCGTGGCTGACATCGAGACCGACAAGATCCCCACCGTCGTCGTCGACGGCGTCGACATCGTCTACCGCGTCAACGGCACCGGCGCGGGCAAGGGTTCGGCCACCGCCGCCCTCAACCGCATGCTGCGCCGGGGGCAGGCCGAGAAGGCCGCGGGCGTACGCAGGGTGCACGCCGTCAAGAACGTGTCGTTCGTCGCCTACAAGGGCGAGGCGATCGGCCTGATCGGCACCAACGGCTCCGGCAAGTCGACGCTGCTCAAGGCGGTCGCGGGCCTGCTCCCGGTGGAGAACGGCCGTATCTTCACCGACGGCCAGCCCTCCCTGCTCGGCGTCAACGCGGCCCTGATGAACGACCTCACGGGCGAGCGCAACGTCCACCTCGGCGGCCTCGCCATGGGCATGTCCCGGGAGCAGGTCAGGGACCGCTACCAGGAGATCGTCGACTTCTCCGGCATCAACGAGAAGGGCGACTTCATCACCCTCCCGATGCGCACCTACTCCTCCGGCATGGCGGCCCGTCTGCGCTTCTCCATCGCCGCCGCCAAGGACCACGACGTCCTCCTCATCGACGAGGCCCTGGCCACCGGCGACCGCTCCTTCCAGAAGCGCTCCGAGGCACGCATCCGCGAGCTCCGCAAGCACGCGGGCACGGTGTTCCTGGTCAGCCACAGCAACAAGTCGATCCGCGACACCTGCGACCGGGTGCTGTGGCTGGAGCGCGGCGAGCTGCGCATGGACGGCCCCACCGACGAGGTCCTGGCGGCCTACGAGGACTTCACGGGCGGCCCGGACAAGGCGAAGCCCCAGCAGAAGGCCGCCGCCTGACACCACAGCCCCTGACATCACAGCCCCTGAGCCACGGCTCCGGTGGCGGAACGACGAGGGCGCCCGGGACTTCACGGTCCCGGGCGCCCTCATGGTCGTAGGCCCCGCGAAGGGGCCGTCGGCCTCAGGAGTGCTGTCGCAGCAGGGTCCTCATCGTGCGCATCGCCACCGACAGGTTGGCCAGGTCGAACGCGTCCGAGCTCTGGATCTCCTCCAGAGTGGTGCGCGCCCGGCCGAGGATCGGGGCGTTCTTCTCCTCCCATGCCTTGAAGCGCTGCTCGGGCGTGGACGTGCCGTTGCCCACCGCCAGGACGTCGGCCGTCAGCGCCGAGTGGGCGGCGTACAGGTCCTCGCGGATGGAGGCGCGGGCCATTGACTGCCAGCGGTCCGCGCGGGGCAGCTCGATGATGCGGTCCATGAGCTGGGTGATGTGGAGCCGGTCGGCGAGGTCGTAGTACACCTCGGCGACGTCCATCGGGTCCTTGCCCATGCGGTCGGCCACCGAGACGATGTCCAGCGTCGGGAAGGCCGAGGAGAACCCGGCCACCCGCGTGGCGAGTTCGTCCGGGACGCCGGAGCCGCTCAGCTCGTCGTAGATCTTCTGGTACCACTCCAGGTCGGCGCCCCGCAGCAGCTTCGGGAGCTGCGACCACACCAGTTCGACGCGGTCGCCGAAGAACTCGACGGTCTCGGCGAGCTGGATCGGCTGCGGCCGGTTGTTGAGCAGCCAGCGCGTGCCGCGCTCGACGAGGCGGCGCGAGTGCAGGCGGATACGGGTCAGTGCGGCGGCCTCGACCTTGTTGTCGAGCGCCTCGACGCCGTCCCACACCACACCGGAGCGGAAGATCGCGCGGGCCACGGTCTGCGCCCGGACGATCTCCTCCAGGGAGGCGCCGGTCTCCTCGCGCAGGCGGTGCAGATAGGTCGTACCGCCCGTGTTGACCGTGTCGTTGACCAGGACGGTCGTGGTGATCTCGCGGTGCAGCGGGTGGTTGTCGATGTGCTCGGGGAACTTCTCGCGCAGCGCGGCCGGGAAGTACGTGTGCAGCAGCCCGTGCAGGTAGGGGTCGTCGGGGAGCGAGGTGTGCAGCAGCTCCTCGGCGACCGTGATCTTCGTGTACGCCAGCAGGACGGCGGTCTCCGGGCTGGTCAGGCCCTGCGCGGTGTTCAGCCGCTCACGGATCTGGCGGTCGGTGGGCAGGAACTCCAGGGCCCGGTCGAGGTGGCCCTCGCGCACCAGGTGGCGCATGAAGCGCTGCTGGGCGTGGAGCATGTCCTTGGACTGGGCGAGCGCGTTGGCGATCGCGGTGTTCTGCGCGTAGTTGTTGCGCAGGACCAGGCGGCCGACCTCGTCGGTCATCTCGGCGAGCAGCTTGTTGCGCTGCTTGACCGTCATGTCGCCCTCGGCGACCAGGCCGTTGAGCAGGATCTTGATGTTCACCTCGTGGTCGGAGGTGTCCACGCCCGCGCTGTTGTCGATGGCGTCGGTGTTGATCTTGCCGCCGTGCAGGGCGAACTCGATCCGGCCGAGCTGGGTCAGGCCCAGGTTGCCGCCCTCGCCGACGACCCGCACGCGCAAGTCGGCGCCGTCGACGCGGATCGGGTCGTTGGCCTTGTCGCCGACGTCCGCGTGGGTCTCGGTGGACGCCTTCACGTAGGTGCCGATGCCGCCGTTCCACAGCAGGTCCACCGGCGCCTTGAGGATCGCCTTCATCAGGTCGGCCGGGGTCATCTTGGTGACCTTGTCCTCGATGCCGAGGGCCTCGCGGACGTGGGCGTTGACGGGGATGGACTTGGCGGTACGGGGGAAGACGCCGCCGCCCGCGGAGATCAACTCGGTGTTGTAGTCGGCCCAGCTCGAGCGCGGGAGCTCGAAGATGCGGCGGCGCTCGGCGTAGGAGGTGGCCGCGTCCGGCTTCGGGTCGATGAAGATGTGCCGGTGGTCGAAGGCGGCGACCAGGCGGATGTGCTCGCTGAGCAGCATGCCGTTGCCGAACACGTCACCGGACATGTCGCCGATGCCGACAACCGTGAAGTCCTCGGACTGGGTGTCGAGGTCCAGCTCGCGGAAGTGCCGCTTGACGGACTCCCAGGCGCCGCGGGCGGTGATGCCCATGCCCTTGTGGTCGTAGCCGGCGGAGCCGCCGGAGGCGAAGGCGTCGCCGAGCCAGAAGTTGTACTGCTCGGCGACCCCGTTGGCGATGTCCGAGAAGGTCGCGGTGCCCTTGTCGGCGGCGACGACCAGGTAGGTGTCGTCCTCGTCGTGCCGGACGACGTCCGCCGGGGGCACGACCTCGCCGGCCACCATGTTGTCGGTGATGTCGAGCAGCGCCGAGATGAACGTCTTGTAGCTGGCGATGCCCTCGGCCAGCCAGGCGTCCCGGTCGACGGACGGGTCAGGCAGTTGCTTGGCGACGAAGCCGCCCTTGGCGCCGACCGGCACGATGACGGTGTTCTTCACCATCTGCGCCTTGACCAGGCCGAGGATCTCGGTGCGGAAGTCCTCGCGCCGGTCGGACCAGCGCAGTCCGCCGCGCGCGACCTTGCCGAAGCGCAGGTGCACGCCCTCCACGCGCGGCGAGTAGACCCAGATCTCGAAGGCCGGCCGCGGGGCCGGGAGGTCAGGGATGGCCTGCGGGTCGAACTTCATGGAGACGTAGTCGTGCGGCTTGCCGCCCGTGGCCTCCTGGAAGAAGTTGGTGCGCAGGGTCGCCTTGATGACGGTCAGGAAGGAACGCAGGATCCTGTCCTCGTCCAGCGAGGCCACCTGGTCGAGGGCCGCGTCGAGCTCCTCCAGGAGGGCGTCCACGAGTTCGTGGCCGGCGCGCTGGCGGTCCGGTGACATCCGCGCCTCGAACAGGGAGACGAGCAGCCGGGTGGTGTGGACGTTGTTGCGGAGGGTGTCCTCCATGTAGTCCTGGCTGAACGTCGAGCCGGCCTGGCGCAGGTACTTGGCGTACGCGCGCAGCACCATCGCCTGCCGCCAGTTCAGGCCGGCGCTCAGCACCAGGGCGTTGAAGCCGTCGTTCTCCGCCTTGCCGGTCCAGGTGGCGGCGAAGGCCTCCTGGAAGCGCTCGCGGCCGTCGTCGCCGAGGTAGTCACCGGTGCCGTTCTGCGACTTGGGCATGCGCAGGCCGAAGTCGTAGATCCAGGCGATGCTGCGGTCGGAGCAGCGCAGGTCGTAGGGCCGCTCGTCCATGACCTCCACGCCGAGCCGGTTGAGGACCGGCAGGACGGCGGACAGGGAGATGGCCTCGCCCTTGCGGTAGATCTTGAAGCGGCGCTCCTCGGGGGTGGCGCCCACCGGCTCGTACAGGCTGAGCGAGAAGGCGTTCTCCTCGCCGAGCCGCTCCAGGTGGACCAGGTCGGCGACCGCGGAACGCGGGCTGTGGTCGGCCTTGTAGCCCTCGGGGAAGGCGTTGCCGTAACGGCGCAGCAGTTCGGCGGCGCGCTCCTCGCCGAGCTCGGCGTTGAGCGCCTCGGCCCAGCCGTCGGCCCAGGAGCGGGCGGCCTCGACCAGGCGGGCCTCGATGCGCTCCTTGTCGCTGTCGCTGAGCTGCGGCAGCTCGGTGCCCTGCGGGACGCGGACCACGAAGTGCAGCCGGGACAGGATCGACTCGGTGTTCCAGGCGGTGAAGTCGACGCTGATGCCGCCGAGTTCCTCCTTGAGGATGTCGATGATCCGCAGGCGGACGCCGGTGGTGTAGCGGTCGCGGGGCAGGTAGACGAGGGCCGAGTAGTAGCGGCCGTACTCGTCCTGGCGCAGGTACAGGCGCAGCCGCCGCCGCTCCTGGAGGTACAGGACGGAGGTGGCGATGGACTCCAGCTCGTCGGCCGGGGTCTGGAACAGCTCGTCGCGCGGGTAGGTCTCCAGGATCTGGAGCAGGTCGCGGCCGTCGTGGCTGTTGGGCGAGAACCCCGCCCTTTCGAGGACCTCCTCCACCTTGCGTCGAATGACCGGAACCCGGCGCACCGACTCGGTGTAGGCGGCGGAGGAGAACAGTCCGAGGAACCGGCGCTCGCCGACGACATTGCCGTCCGCGTCGAACTTCTTGACCCCGATGTAGTCGAGGTACGACGGCCGGTGGACGGTCGCGCGGCTGTTGGCCTTGGTCAGCACGAGCAGCTTGTGCTCACGTGCCTTCGCCCGCGCGTCTGCGGGCAGCCGCTCGAAGGACGGGCTGACCGGGTGGCCCTCCTCGCCGGCGTGGTGCGGGTCGGAGCGCAGGATGCCGAGGCCGGTGCCGGGCACGGCCGCGAGGGAGTCGTCCGGCCTGAGCTGGTACTCGCGGTAGCCGAGGAAGGTGAAGTGGTCGTCGGCCAGCCAGCGCAGCAGCTCGCGGGCCTCCTCGATCTCCATGTCGCGCAGATCGGTGGCGACGGGCTCGGCGGGCAGCTCCTCGGCCATCCGCAGGGCCGCGTCCCGCATCTTCTCCCAGTCCTCGACGGCCTCCCGGACGTCGGACAGGACGCGCAGCAGATCGGCGGTGATCTGCTTCAGGTCGCCGCGGTCGGTCTCACGGTCGATCTCGACGTGGATCCAGGACTCGGTGTGCGCGTCGTGCGGGAGGTCGGCGGCGGAGGGCGGGGCGGTGAGGATCTCGATCAGTTGGCCGGTGAGGTCGCGGCGGACGACGACCTGGGGGTGGATCACGACGTGGATGCCGCGTCCCTGGCGGGTCAGCTCGTTGGTGACGGAGTCGACGAGGAAGGGCATGTCGTCGGTGACGACCTCGACGACCGAGTGCGTGCAGGTCCAGCCGTTCTCCTCCACCGTGGGGGTGTGCACCCGCACGTTGGCCGTGCCCTGCGGGCGGGCCTCGCCCAGCCGGAAGTGGGAGAGAGCGGCTCCGTAGATGTCGACCGGGTCGCGGTCGGCGAGGTCTTCCGGTGCCGTGTGCAGGTAGTAGCGCTGGAGGAACGCGAGCACGGTCTCGCTGTCCGGGGTGTCCGGAGTGCGGGGGGTCTCGTCGTCCGTCGTCCCAGTCGGTAGGTGCCCCCCGGCCGGGCTGTTCTCAGCTACCCGCGCGGCCCTCTCGAGCAGCTCGGCCTTGGCTTCGTCCAGCTTGGTCTGCATTGTCCTCTGACTCCTGTCGCGCGCCGTTGCGTGACGTAGAAGGAAGTACGGTCTCTTCCCCAGCGGCTCGACGCCACGGCCCGGGGTCTCCGGTCTGCTCCGACGCTATGCCGCAAGGTGAGATGAGCGGGGGTATATCGGCCATTCTCGACACGCCCGTCAGGTGTGACGCTGCTCTCTGCCGCGCCGGTGACGAGGGTGTGCTCGGCGTCATGAGGGCCCCTACGGCCCCGTCCCGCCCGCGAGGACCAGCGGCCGCCGCCCGGCCACGGAGGTGTTCCGTGCGCACCGGGCGCGGGGCGGGGGCCACAGCGCCCCCGCGAACTATCGCGCTGATCACGCCACCAAGGCTATCGCTCCCCACAGGGGGGCCGTCATGAGCCGTATGTGTACAAAACCAGGGGTGGAACTTTGACACTCTGCACAGTGCCCACGTCGCATCCAGGCCATGACCTTCTTCCCTCCCTTTCGCCCACCCTCTTGGCAAACGCGCCCCGTCGGTGCACTTTGCCGACATGACCACAAAAATCCTCATCGTCACCGGTGACGCAGCAGAGTCACTGGAGGTCCTGTACCCCTACCAGCGTCTCCGCGAGGAGGGCTACGAGGTCCATGTCGCGGCCCCCGACCGCAAGAAGCTCCGCTTCGTCGTCCACGACTTCGAACCCGGTTTCGACACCTACACCGAGAAGCCCGGCTACACCTGGCCCGCCGACCTGGCCTTCGCCGAGGTCGACGCCGGCCAGTACGCGGCGGTCGTCATCCCCGGCGGCCGCGCCCCCGAGTACCTGCGCAACGACCCCGAGCTCCGCAAGATCCTCAAGTCCTTCTTCGACGCGGACAAGCCGGTCGCCCAGATCTGCCACGGCCCGCTGCTCACGGCGGCGGTCGACGGCCTGCGCGGTCGCCGTGTCACGGCCTATCCGGCTCTGGAGCCCGACATGCAGTCCGCGGGCGCGACCTTCCAGGACACCGAGGTCGTGGTCGACGGCACGCTGGTCTCCTCCCGTGCCTGGCCGGATCACTCGGCCTGGATGCGGGAGTTCCTGAAGGTGCTCAGGGCCAAGGCGCCGGTCACCTAGGCGGCGGGGGTTGCCGTACGCCGGTGTCGTGCACGTAGGCCGACTTGGTGCCGTACGTCGGTGTCGTGCACGCAGCCGGTGTGGTGCCGGGCGTCGCCGTGGTCGCGGAACCTGAGCGGACCGTCACGCCGCTATTCGCTCGGCCTCCGCGACCGCCTCCGCCAAGGTGTCCACCACGGGCACCCCCACGCCTTCGAGGCTGGCCCGGCTGTGCGAACCGCCGGTGTACAGCACCGCCCGCGCTCCCACCCGCATCGCGGCCACCGCGTCGTCCGCGGCGTCCCCGATCACCACGGTCCGGGCCGGCTCCACGCCCACCAGGGCGGCGAGGTGCCGCTCCATGTGCTCCGCCTTGCTCCCCCCGGACGGTCCCGTCCGCCCGTCCACCCGCAGGAAGTGCGCCTCGATCCCGAACCCGCGCACCAGCGGCACCAGCTCGTCATGGACGTACATGCTGAGGATCGACTGGCTGCGCCCGGCCGAGCGCCACCCCGTGAGCAGCTCCACCGCACCCTCGGTGAGCCCGCATCCGACCCGGTGCTCGGTGTAGTACCGGTGGAAGGTGCCGTCCATCAGCTCCCACTCGGCGTCGGTGGGCAGCCGGCCGAGCAGTCGCTCGTAGAACTTCGGCACCGGCACGCAGTACAGCGCCCGGTACTGCTCCATCGTGATCGGCGCGAGCCCCAGCTCGCCGAATGCCGCGTTCGTCGCCCCGATGATCGCGTCGTTGTCGTGGAACAGCGTGCCGTTCCAGTCCCAGACGATGTGCGCCCCTGTCAGCTTCCCCATGCCCAAAAACGTACCCGGCCCCACTGACAATCAAGAGACCGGCAGGTCAGAAACGGTGTTCAGCCGCCCAGTCCCACCAGGTTCGGGATCTCCTGCGTGGCGTACCAGAGCAGCTCGTGGTCCTCGGCCCCGTCCACGACGAACTGCGCGTCGTCGTCCCCGGCGTCGGCCGCCTCCAGCGCGTCCACGGCAGCGGTGACGTCCTCCACCGCGTCGTCGGAGTCGACGTGCACCGCGGCCGCCTTGGCCAGCTTCACCGGCCCGGCGACCCGCACCTCGCCGAGCGCCTCGGGGTCCAGCGCCCGGTCGGGATCGGCGACCGCCGCCCCGTCGGCCACGTCGACGGCCACCACGACCCGGCGCCGTACGGCCCCGGAGTCCGCGGCGAGCAGCCGCAGCGAGGCCAGCGCGGCCCGGTTCAGCGCCGCGTACTCCAGCTCCTCGATGTCGTCGGAGAGGTACCACTCGCGCAGGGCGGGCGTGACGGCGTAGGCGAGGAGCGGTCCGGCCCCCAGCTCACCCGTCTTGTACGCCTCGGCGAGACCGGAGAGGGTCAGGGGGACGTAGACGCGCATGGCTGGCCGCTTTCGTGGTCGGGGAACATCATCGGAAGGTCCGCGAAGGCCTTCAGGATACGTGCGGGCGTCCCCTTTCGAGTCCCTGCCCAGACCCCGGCGGGCGTCCACCCCGGGCCCGGAATTCACCCTCACCGCCCCCGCGTTCACGGGCTTTTTGCCCCGCCAGTCACCCTGATAGGTGAACATTCCGGCCGCCCGGCCCGGCCCCGTCGCTTCCTTGCCGCGGCGGTCCCCGGCCCCGTACAAGATCCCCAAGCAGAAGTTACTGCCCGGTACTTCCCGGGCCCGCCGAACGGGGATCCCATGAACAAGGTCATGACCAGGGCCCAGCACCACTCCGGCTCCCGCCCGCCGGCCCGCCGCGACTCCCGCCGCCCTGGCGGCACGCCGCCGCGCACCCCCGGCGGCAGCACGCCCCGCACGGCCCCGGGCGACGGCCGCCCACCGGGCTCCCCCGGCAGCGGCCCCAGCCCCCGCACGCGCCCCGCGGACAGCCGCCCGCAGAGCGGCCCCGGTCCCCTCACCGGGACGCCCACGGCAGCCCCGCGACACGGCGCGGCGAACGGCTCCACGGCGACCGAGGCACGCGGCACTGCGACCGCGGCCGGGACCACCGGCGCGACCGCCACCACCACAGCCCACGCCATCACCACCACGGCCCGCGCCACCACTACCGCAGCCCGCGCCACAGCAACCCGCCCGGACCCCACCCCCACCTCCACTCCCGCCCCCGCCGCGGCCGTGGTCCCGCCCCAGACCCCGCGGCGCCCCGTCGTCCCCCAACCCCGCCCCACCGACCTCTTCGCCGACCTCCTGCTCGCCGTCCTGAGCGGCCAGCGCCCCGTGCACTCGATGCTCCGGCACACAGCGGGCCGCGCCTACGACGAGCTGGCCTGGCTCGCCGAGCGCGGCCCGTTGCGCACGCGCGGCGCCCGCCCGGTCGTGCGGGACATCGGCTACTACGTCCCGCGCGAAGGTGCCGTGGAGGCTTTCGCCCGGATCGGCGCCGGTGACCAACTGCGGGCGATGGCCTTCCGCCTGGAACAGGGTCAGGACCTCCGCTGGCGCTGCACGGCGGTCGAACTGGGCGGCCCCCGGGCTCCCCGCCCCAACGACGACTGAGAGCCCCGTAGAGGCCCGGAGAGGCCCAGGCAGGCGCGCGGCCCGCACACGCCGAAGGGCCGGCCACCCCGAGGTGATCGGCCCTTCCCACGCCACAGCGCCTCAGGCACCGTCGCGTCGATCCGCGACGGCGCCCCTCACGCCGTAGCCACTACTTCTTGCGACGCCCCCGACCACGGGACTGCTTGCGCCGCTCCGCGCGGGTGAGGCCGTCCGCCTCGGAACGCACGGGCTCGTCGTCGTCGGCGAACTCGCCCTCGATGACACCACCCTCGCCGTCCACGGTCGGTGCGGAGAAGTGCAGGTCCCTGCGCTGCGGGGCGTCGAGGCCCTTCGCGCGGATCTCGGGACGCGCGCCGGCCTGCGCCGGGACGGAGTCCTGCTTGGCGAGGGAGGGCTTCTCGTCCTCGACCGGGACCTCCTCGACCTGCTGCTCGACCTGGACCTCCAGGTTGAACAGGTAGCCGACGGACTCCTCCTTGATGCCGTCCATCATGGCGGTGAACATGTCGAAGCCCTCGCGCTGGTACTCGACCAGCGGGTCCTTCTGGGCCATCGCGCGCAGGCCGATGCCCTCCTGGAGGTAGTCCATCTCGTAGAGGTGCTCGCGCCACTTGCGGTCCAGGACCGACAGCACGACCCGGCGCTCCAGCTCACGCATGATCTCGGAGCCGAGCTGCGCCTCGCGCTGCTCGTACTGCTCGTGGATGTCGTCCTTGATGGACTCGGAGATGTACTCGGCGGTCAGGCCCGCGCGGTCGCCGGCCGCGTCCTCCAGCTCCTCGACGGTGATCTTCACCGGGTAGAGCTGCTTGAAGGCGCCCCACAGGCGGTCGAGGTCCCAGTCCTCGGCGAAGCCCTCGGCGGTCTCCGCCGCGACGTACGCGTCGATCGTGTCGTCCATGAAGTGCACGATCTGCTCCTGGAGGTCCTCGCCCTCCAGGACACGGCGGCGCTCGCCGTAGATGACCTCGCGCTGGCGGTTGAGGACCTCGTCGTACTTCAGGACGTTCTTACGGGTCTCGAAGTTCTGCTGCTCGACCTGCGACTGGGCGGACGCGATCGCGCGCGTGACCATCTTGTTCTCGATCGGGACGTCGTCCGGGACGTTCGCCATCGACATCACGCGCTCGACCATCTGGGCCTTGAACAGGCGCATCAGGTCGTCACCCAGGGAGAGGTAGAAGCGGGACTCGCCGGGGTCGCCCTGACGGCCGGAACGACCGCGCAACTGGTTGTCGATACGACGCGACTCGTGCCGCTCGGTACCGAGGACGTAGAGCCCGCCGAGGTCCTTGACCTCCTCGAACTCCGCCTTGACGGCCCGCTCGGCCTTCTCCAGGGCGGCCGGCAGCGCCGCGGCCCACTCCTCGATGTGCTCCTCGGGGTCGAGGCCGCGCTGGCGCAGCTCCGCCTCGGCGAGGTCCTCGGGGTTGCCGCCGAGCTTGATGTCGGTACCACGGCCGGCCATGTTGGTGGCGACGGTGACGGCGCCCTTGCGGCCGGCCTGGGCGACGATGATCGCCTCCCGGTCGTGCTGCTTGGCGTTGAGCACCTCGTGCTGGACGCCGCGCTTGCTGAGCTGCTGCGAGAGGTACTCGGACTTCTCGACCGAGGTCGTGCCGACGAGGATCGGCTGGCCCTTCTCGTGCTTCTCGACGATGTCGTCGACGACCGCCTCGAACTTCGCGACCTCGGTGCGGTAGATCAGGTCCGACTGGTCCTTGCGGATCATCGGCCTGTTCGTCGGGATCGGTACCACGCCGAGCTTGTAGATCTGGTGGAACTCGGCGGCCTCGGTCATGGCCGTACCGGTCATGCCGCACAGACCGGGCTGTTCCTTGCCGTTGTGGTCGTGGCGCTTGTACAGGCGGAAGAAGTTCTGCAGGGTGATCGTGGCGAGGGTCTGGTTCTCGTCCTTGATGTCCACCCCTTCCTTCGCCTCGATCGCCTGGTGCATGCCCTCGTTGTAGCGGCGGCCGGCGAGGATACGGCCGGTGTGCTCGTCGACGATCATGACTTCGCCGTCCATGACGACGTAGTCCTTGTCCTTCTTGAAGAGCTCCTTCGCCTTGATGGCGTTGTTCAGATAGCCCACCAGAGGGGTGTTCACCGACTCATAGAGGTTGTCGATGCCCAGCCAGTCCTCGACCTTGCTGACACCGGACTCGTGGATGGCGACCGTGCGCTTCTTCTCGTCGACCTCGTAGTCGCCGGTCTCCTCGACGCCCTTGAGCGGGTTGCCGGCCTCGCCCTTCTTCAGGCGGGTGACGAGCTTGGCGAAGTCGCCGTACCACTTCGTGGCCTGGTCGGCCGGGCCGGAGATGATCAGCGGCGTACGGGCCTCGTCGACCAGGATGGAGTCGACCTCGTCGACGATGGCGAAGTTGTGGCCGCGCTGGACGAGTTCGTCCTTGGCCCACGCCATGTTGTCGCGCAGGTAGTCGAAGCCGAACTCGTTGTTCGTGCCGTAGGTGATGTCGCAGTTGTACTGCTCGCGGCGCTGGGCCGGCGTCATGTTCGCAAGGATGCAACCGACGCTCAGACCGAGGAACTTGTGGACGCGGCCCATCATCTCGGAGTCGCGCTCGGCCAGGTAGTCGTTGACCGTGATGAGGTGGACGCCCTTGCCGGACAGCGCGTTCAGGTACGCGGGCAGGGTGCCGACGAGCGTCTTGCCCTCACCGGTCTTCATCTCGGCCACATAGCCGAGGTGGAGGGCGGCGCCGCCCATGATCTGCACGTCGTAGTGGCGCTGGCCCAGCGCGCGCTTCGCGGCCTCGCGCACGGTGGCGAACGCCTCGGGCAGCAGGTCGTCCAGGCTCTCACCGTCGGCGTACCGCTGCTTGTACTCCTCGGTGAGGGCCCGCAGCTCGGCGTCGGAGAGGTCGACGAAGTCCTCTTCGATGGAGTTGACCTGGTCCGCGATGCGGTGCAGCTTGCGCAGGATCTTGCCTTCGCCTGCACGCATGATCTTCGAGAGGACGGACACGGGGGTTGGTCTCCTTGCCGGTCGGGCCTGGGACGGTCGGTTTCCATTTGACTTACTGAGCAACGGCCATCGTATGCGAGGACCCCGCCGCGTCGGGAGGCCTGCCGGGTACGCCGACTGTCAGCTCTTTCAAATCTGCTTCAAAGGGAACAACGGACGGGCAACGCCGATGGTGCCGCGCCCCGCTCACGAATTGCGCGAATTGTGATCACCCGCTCACTCACAGCGAAAACGATGGCGTTCGCACCGAACACCTGAGCAGAATCGGCCGATGGAACCCGTCACGCTGACCACGGACCGTCTCCTGCTGCGCCCGCCCACCCCGCAGGACACCCCGACCGTCCTCGCGGCCGTGCAGGACCCCGACATCCTGCGCTGGACCACCATCCCCTCGCCCTACCTGGTGGAGCACGCCCAGAGCTTCACGGAGCAGCTCGTCCCGACGGGCTGGGCGAACGACACCATGTTCACCTGGGGCCTCTTCCTCCCGGAGAAGGAGGACCTGGTGGGCATGCTGGGTCTGACCATGCGTTCGCCGGGCACGGCCGAGATCGGCTACTGGGCCGGCAAGGAACACCGCGGCAAGGGCTACGTCACCGAGGCCGTGCGCGCCGCCTCCCGCTGGGCCTTCACCGAACTCGCCGTCGACCGCGTGGAGTGGCGCGCGGAAGTCGGCAACCAGCCCTCCCGCGCGGTGGCGGAGCGCGCCGGGTTCGTCATGGAGGGCGTCCAGCGCTCCGGCATCGCCCACCAGGGGGTACGCCGCGACTGCTGGGTGGCGGCGCTGCTCCCGTCGGACCTGGGCCTGCCGTCGACCGTGCAGTACCTCCCCGCACCTCGGTAGATCCTCAGGTCACTCCGCATTGTCAGTGCCGGCCTCTATCGTTCGGAACCATGACGACTCCGCGTCCTGCCACCGACCTCTCGGCCGACGAGGCCCGCCGCATCGTGCTGCGCGCCCAGGGCTTCCTCGGCACTCCCGACCGCCGGGCCGGAGTCCGCGGCGTCCTGCGTCACCTCGGCGCGGTCCAGCTCGACACCATCTCGGTCCTCGCCCGCTCCCACGAGCTGATCCCGTACGCCCGTCTCGGCGCGGTGGGCCGCAAGAAGGTGGAGGACGCGTACTGGACGGACACGCACGCGTTCGAGTACTGGTCGCACGCGGCGTGCATCCTGCCCATCGAGGAATGGCCCCACTTCGCCTTCCGCCGCCGCGCCTACCGCAGCCGCCCGCACTGGAACCACCAGCTCCCGGACGGCACCTACGACCAGGTCGTCAAGCAGCTCCGCACGGAAGGCCCCCTCACCGCCACGGAGTTGGGCGGCGCCAAGAAGACCAGCGAGTGGTGGGACTGGTCCGGCACCAAGGTCGCCGTCGAGCGCGCCCTGATGTACGGCGAGGTGGTCTGCGTGGAGCGTCGCGGCTGGAAGCGCGTGTACGACCTCGCCGAGCGGGCCGTCCCCGCCGACCTGCTCCACGACGAGCTGGACGACGCCGAGTGCGTGCGCCGCCTGGTCCGGCTGGCCGGGCGGTCGCTGGGTGTCGGCACCCGCGCGGACATCGCCGACTACCACCGCCTCAAGGGCGAGCAGGTCGACGCCGTGATCGCCGACTCGGGCCTGGTGCCGGTCACGGTCGAGGGCTGGGGCAAGCCCGCCTGGGCCGACCCCGCGGCCCTGGAGACACCCCCGCGCGGCCGCCACCGCACCACGTTGCTGTCCCCCTTCGACTCCCTGGTCTGGGAACGCGCGCGCACGGAGCGGATCTTCGGCTTCACCCACCGCCTGGAGGCTTATGTCCCCAAGCCCAAGCGGATCCACGGCTACTTCGCGATGCCGGTGCTGGCGGGCGGCCGTCTCGTCGGCCGCGTGGACCCGGCCCGGGAGGGTGGCACGCTGGTGGCCAGGCAGGTCAGCCTGGACGGCCCGAAGGCGGTTCCGGCGGTGGCCCAGGCCCTGGTCGAGGCGGCGAGCTGGGTGGACTGCACGGACGTCCGGGTCGAGCGGGTGGACGCGCCGGAACTGCGCGAGCCGCTCACCGCGGAGGTGACCCGGGCCCTGGCGACGGTCCTGCGCTGACCGGTGCCGGGTCAGCGGATCTCGAGGATCTTCTCCCGCATCGCGTAGACCACGGCCTCCATCCTGGAGTGCAGTTGCAGCTTCTCCAGGATGTTGCGCACGTGGTTCTTCACGGTGTTCTCGGAGATGAACAACTCCTTCGCGATGTCGCGGTTGTTCATCCCGGTGGCGACGAGCTTGAGGACTTCCAGCTCCCGGTCGGTCAGCCGCGGGGCCGGCACGAGACGGCGCTCGTCCGTGCGCTGGATCATCGACTTGAACTCGGTGAGCAGTTTCGACGCCATGGAGGGGCTGATCTGCGACTGCCCGTCGGCCACGGCGCGGATGGCGGTGGCCACCTCGTCCGTCGAGATCTCCTTGAGGAGGTATCCGGTCGCGCCCGCCTTGATGGCGTCGTAGAGGTCGGCTTCCTCGTCGCTGATCGTCAGCATGATGATCTTGGCGCTGGGTGCGACCTCCTTGATGGAGGTGCAGGCCTCGATCCCGCCCCGCTTGGGCATCCGCACGTCCATCAGAACGATGTCCGGCAGCAGGTCGGCGGCCTTGTCGACGGCCTCGGCGCCGTCGCCCGCCTCCCCCACGACCTGGATGTCCTCCTCGGCCGCGAGCACGATCTCCAGTCCGCGCCGGAAGAGGGCGTGGTCGTCCACGACGAGAACCCGGATCGGCTCCTTGCGTGGAGAGCCCGTGTCCGCGCCCATGCCGACTGCGCCGTCGCCGGCGTCCGCGCCGTGCAGCGGTCCGAAGCTGTCCGCCATCGTTCCTCCCCCTGAAGGCTGTGGCTGGTCCTGTGCCATCGCCAACCCAAGGCAACGACCCACCGGTTGGGCCGGTGGGCCCATGATTTCATGCCCGGACGACAGAGAGGTGACAGAGCGGTGCGCGAAGTGGTCGCACGCGGGTGCCCCTGGGGGCGCACACGCGCTCCAGGGGCACCGGCTCACCTGTCATCCGGGAGGGTCAGCTACCCGTCGTGTCGCCGGCCGCGGGAGAGTGCGCCCGGGCGACCATCGGGTCCGTGCTCAGGTGGATGACGCCGTAGTCATAGGCGTGCCGTCGGTAGACGACACTCGGTTCCTTGGTCTCGGAGTCGACGAACAGATAGAAGTCGTGCCCGACCAGCTCCATCTCGTAGAGCGCCTGGTCGAGGGTCATCGGGGAGGCGACGTGGGTCTTCTCGCGGACGACCAGGGGGCCTTCACCCTTGATCTCCAGAGAGCCGATCTTCTTGGTGGGCACGCCGTCCGACTCTTCGTCGTGGACAGGGCGGCCGTCGCCGTTGAGGGTCGCCGCGTCCGGGACGTGGTCGGCGACCTCGGCAGCCGTGAGCCGCCGTGCGCCCCTGCGTGTGTGGCGCTTGTCGTGTTCCTTGCGCAGCCGCGCGTCCAGCTTCTCCGCCGCCAGGTCGAGTGCCGCGTACGGGTCGCTGGCTGCCGCTTCCGCCCGGATCACCGGACCGCGGGAGCGGAGCGTGATCTCCACTCGGTCACAGCGGTCGGCCTGTCGGGGGTTCGGCTCCTTGGACACCTCGACGTCGAGGCTGATCACCTTGCCATCGAGCTTCTGGATCTTCTCCAGCTTCAGCTTCTCGGCCACGTGCTTGCGGAACCGCTCGGGCACCTCGGTCTTGCGGCCCTTGACGACGATGTCCACGCAGAACTCCGTTCCCGGATCGCTCCGCCTCGATGCGGAGCATCTCCCTTTTGCACCAGGCTCCGGTGAGCCCCGGAACCTCGGACTCGGTGACGTCCACCTCCTCCCCCGCGGGCAAGATCTCCATTCCACCGTCGCGGGTGATGGTGGAAATCCCGCGGGTACGGCATTCGGATTTGCGAGGTGTGGCCTGCGCCTTTCTCTCACAACCGAACATATCTCGCCTGGACGGATGTCGTCACCCTCTACCGCGGCGTACCTCCGTTCAGGTGAATTGATCCTCTCGTAACCTGCAACGATGCAACTACGCAGTCAGTTCCGGTTTATTTCGAAGGAATCCGGCGAGGCCGCGACCACGGCCGCGCAGATGACGTCACCGACGCCATGGGCGCCCGCCGCTGTCACCAAGCAGCGCTCCCGGTCCGTGTCCTCCTCCGCCACTGCGATCATCCGTTCTCCCATGCCTTCCCGAGTTGCCGCGGTGTACACGAGGCCCGCCGGATCATCGCCACATCCGGCCACCGGTCGTCCACCGTGACGTCCCCCGCCGTCCTGCCGTCGTTCGTCCGTACCCTGCTGCTCACCTGTCTCCAACTGCCCACGACCGCCGTGCTCCTCACCTCCCCGTTGCCGTTGATCACGGCGCCCGACGGCCGTCCGTTCACCGGAGTACGCGATGCCGTACCACGCGCCCACTGCCCGGCGCTCCCGAGCCATCCCCGCACGGATCTCCTGCGCCCCCGCCTCCCGGCCTGCGCGGTTCTCCCGCGTCTTCGCCTCCCGCACCGCCCGCGCCGCCTCCGTCAGGGACGCGCCCGTCGTCATCAGGTCGTCGACCAGCACGACCAGCCCCTCGGACAGGAGCCGTCCGCCACCGGGCACCACGGTCAGCGCGCCCGCGAGATTCTCCATGCGCAGGCGGGCATTGAGCCCCGACTGGTCGGCCACGCCCCGCCGCTGCCGCAGTACGGCCACCACCTGCGCCGGCACTCCCGCCCGCCGCAGCTCACCTGCCGCCGCGAGCGCGATCCGCCGTGCCGGATCATGCCCCCGAGCCCGAACCGCCCGCCGCGCGGACGGCACGGGAACGAGCAACACCGGCACACCGGGCCCCTCACCTGCCCGACGGCCACCGCCGAAGGCACGTGACTGTGGGCCACCACCGGGGCCGACGGCCCCGGCCTCGCCGTTCCGGACGCGGCCAGAAGCCAGCGCCCCCGCTCCCGAAACGCCGCCCGCCGCCGAAGCCTCCACTCCCACCACAGCGCCGCCACCGCCACGGCTGCCGCCGTCGCCCCCCATACCCCTTCCGCTGCTGCCACTACCGCTGCCGCCCAAGGCACCTACACCCGCCCCATAACCCCCGCCCCTCCCCAGACACGCCGCACCCACACCCCTGTCCCCGCCCGAAGCCTCTCCAGAACGCCCCGCACCGCCCTCCCCCACAGCCGCCCACACACTCGCCCGCACAGCCCCCGCCAAAGCCGTCCCGAGCGGCCCCGCAAGCCCCAGCACCCCCCTCTCCTTGTGCGCCAGCAACACCGCCCGTACCGAGTCCGCATACCGAGCCGCCGCGTACACGACCGGCAGTCCGGGCGGTTCCGGCACCGGTCGCACCCGGCTCGGCGCGGCGCCGTCCAGGGCCGCACGGCACCCCGGACAGAGCACCGTGCGAGGCTTCCCGCAGCCTCCGCACTCGGCCGGCAGCACCAGATCGGTGAGGTCCTGCCACCACCCCCGCATACCCACCACTGTGCCAACGCCGAAGCCGGCCGACCACCCCTGTGGATAACCCCCTGTGGAAAACCCCGCCCACGAAACGAACAGTCGTTCCCACGACGAAAAGCCGGCCCAATACAACTAAAAGGCCGACCTAAAGCACCGCCCCGAATCCCCCACCCACGCGCCAAACAAAAGCGGCCGCTCTCACCAGAGTCCCCCTGGCAAAAGCAGCCGCTCCCAGCACACCGGCGCGGAGGCACACCCCCGGCCATCTCACCCCGGATAGACCGGTGCCGTCCCGTCCGCATCCACCTTCTGCCACTGTGCCCCCGACGGCAGCCGTACGATCCCGTCCTCCGAGTAGGCCACCAAGGGCATCTCGTCGTTCTCGGACGCCGCGATCTCCTTCACGCCCGTGAGCGCGGCCGGCGGCAGCCCCTCGGGCGTGGAGCCGTCGACCTGGACGTACCGCGTCTGCTGCACTCCGCCCTGCTCGCGTCCGACCACCACGAGCCTGCTGTCGCCGGCCCACGACATGGTCGTGACCTCTTCCAGATCGGGGGTCGTGGAGCGCAGTTCCCGCACCGAGACGCTCTGGGGGTCCCCGGTCCGGCCCTCCCGCTCGATCCGCCCGATGAACAGCGACTGCTTGCCGTCCTTCTCGACGACGAGCGCGATCCGCACCCCGTCGGCGGCCACCCGCAGGTCCTTGACGCTCCCGTCCAGGCCGGGCGTCTCGACGACCAGCGGCTCGCCCGCGCCCTCCTTGAACAGCAGCAGCCGGGGATCGGCCGGGTTCCGGTCGGCCACCCACAGGTCGCCCTCGGTGTCCCAGCTCGGCGTGGTCAGCCGGTCGGCCTCCGTCTTGCCGGTGCTGGTCAGCACCGGCTCCCCGAGCGACCCGCCCGACACCAGTGACCCGACGTACAGCGACCTGCCGTCGAGGCCGACACCGGCCGCCGTGTGCTCGTCACGCGAGACGGCCACCGACCGCAGGGCCTTGTCGCCCTCGCCCAGCGCTCCGGGCACCGGCAGCGGCTGGGCCCTCGTACCGCTCCCGTCCGCCTCGGCCGAGACCCGCACCAGCCGGTGCTCGCCGTTGACGAAGTACAGGAACTCGGGGCGCTCCACCGAGCCGCGCGTGGCGTCGCCGTTGGCGTCGCTCTCCGTGGCGGTGCACAAGTGCTTGCCGCCCGCCCGCAGTTCGACGTCGTCCACGGCCGGGGTGAGGTTCTGGAGGGTGAACAGCAGTTGGGCCGCCATCGCCTTGCACTGGTCCGTACCGACGTGCTCGGCCTTGCTGTTGAGCGGCACCGTCAGCGTGCTCCGGTCGTCGGGAGCAAGCGCGGAGACGCCGCTCCTGAGGGCCGTACCGGTGGGGAAGCTCGTCCTGACGACAGGGTCGAGCCAGCTCGTGGGCCCGCTGAGCAGGGACCGCACCAACTGCGTCATGGGGTCCACGCGCTCGCGTACGTACACGGGGTCGGCGACCGCCACGGTCTGCGGAGCCGACGCCGACCTGGTGTTCGAGGCGAAGTAGTACTTGTTGACGGACACGTAGTTGCGCTGGAAGTCCGACTTGCCCATGACGACACCCCGGGGAGGGCTGTCGATCCGCCACTGCTTGGTCTTCTTGTCGTGCACGAGGTGCACGGTCTCCCGGTACTCGCCCGAGGCAGGTGTGTATGACTGCTGGGCGTCCACCACGGCCACCTTGGTGCCGACCAGCGTGAACGACTTGTCGTCGCTCTGCTCCCGGTCCACGGGCGGCACGACGTCGGCTCCGGGCCCGTCGTCGAGCACCGTGGTGGACAGCCCCGGCTGCCACTGCTTCGCCGCGCTCGCCGTCAGGTACTTGCGGGCCGTCTCGTAGTTGGGATCGTCGCTGGTCAACGCCTCGAGGAAGCCCTGCACGATGTCCGTGGGCTCGGCGTCCTCCTGCGGCGGCATGGCGAAGACCCGCACCTGCGTGTCCTGCCGCGGCGTGGAGTCCACCCCGCGCAGGTCGCCGCTGTCCGGCATCGAGGCGCACCCCGCCAACAGTACGGCACCGCAGGCGACGTACACCGCCGCGCGCCCCGGCGTACGCCGGCCGCCCCCCTCGCGGTCAGCGTCCACGGAAGGCCTCCCCCTGCTGTTCGTACGACTCCTGCGACCCGGCGTCCGCGCGGTCGGCGGTCCTGCCGCCGGACGCGTCCGCGTCGGCCGGGGTGTCCGGCCGTCGCGCACTCGGCGCCGGGCGGGGCACCACACGCGCGCCGTTGCCGGGCAGCGCCGTCGGATCGGCCGTGGGGGTCGCCTGGCTCGTCCGCGGGGCTATCGGATCCCGGGTGGTCACCTGGTCGCCCTTGGGCTGGACCGGCACGGTGGCCGCCTTGTCGCCGCCCCCGCGCGGCAGCCCGGCGTCGTCGAGTCCGCGGTTGCGCCGCGAGTCCTTGGGCTCCAGCGGTATCGGCGAGCCCCGCAGCGGCTCGTCGGCCGTCCTGGGCAGCGTCAGCCGGAACTGCGAGCCGCCGCCCGGCTCACCCCACGCCTGGAGCCAGCCGCCGTGCAGCCGCGCGTCCTCCAGGGCGATGGACAGCCCGAGGCCCGTACCGCCGGTGGTACGCGCGCGTGCCGGGTCGGCCCGCCAGAAGCGGCTGAACACGCGCGTGGCCTCGCCCGGCTTGAGCCCGACCCCGTAGTCGCGTACGGCGATCGCGACCGCCCCGCCCGCCGAGGCCAGCTTGACCACGACGTCCTTGCCCTCGCCGTGCTCCACGGCGTTGACGACGAGGTTGCGCAGCACCCGCTCCACCCGCCGGGCGTCGGCCTCGGCGACGACGGGCTGCTGGTCGCCCACGATCCGGACGGTCGTGCCCTTGCGCTCGGCGAGCGGCTCGGCCCCGCTGACGACCCGCCGCACGACCTCCCTGAGGTCTATCGGCTCGGCCTCCAGCGCCGCCGCGCCCGCGTCGAACCGGCTGATCTCCAGCAGGTCCGCGAGCAGCGTCTCGAACCGGTCGAGCTGGTCGGCGAGCAGTTCCGCCGACCGCGCGGTCATCGGATCGAAGTCCTCACGCGCGTCATGGATGACGTCGGCCGCCATCCGTACGGTCGTCAGCGGCGTCCGCAGCTCGTGCGACACGTCCGACACGAACCGCCGCTGCATCCGCGACAGGTCCTCCAACTGCTGGATCTTGAGCTGGAGGTTCTGCGCCATCTTGTTGAAGGCCTCGCCGAGCCGCGCGATGTCGTCCTCGCCGGTGACCTTCATCCGCTCCTGGAGCCGCCCGGCGGACAGCCGCTCGGCGATCCCGGCCGCCATCCGCACCGGCGTCACGACCTGCCGCACCACGAGCCAGGCGATGGCTCCGAGCAGTACGACGACGAAGAGGCCGGCGGTCGCCAGGGTGCCCTTGACCAGGCTGAGCGACTTCTCCTCCTGGGTGAGCGGGAAGAGGTAGTAGAGCTGGTACGGGTCGCCGTTGGGGTCGTTGACCTGCTTGCCGATGACCAGGGCGGGCTGGGACTCCAGGTCGGTGTCGTAGACGATGCGGGTGTAGCTCTGCGCGGCCGCCGTGCTGTCGTCGACCTTCACGCGCAGCGCCTCGGGAACGCTGGCCGTCGGGTCGACGTCACCGGAGGCGCGCGGTCCGCGCCCGCTCCCGCTGTCGCCGCCCACGGGCAGCGTCACCACGTCGAAGGCGCCCTGACCGCCACTGGAGAGCGAGTAGACGAGGTTGCTCATCCACTCGATGACGAACTGGTCGGACTGACCGTCGGCCGGAGCCGTGTCGTCGGTCCCGGCGTCGGCCTCCTCCGCCTTCTGCCTGGCCACCGCGAACCCGCCGGTGGCCTGGCTCTGCGACGCCTTCACCTTGGCGTCGAGGAGGCCGTTGCGCACCTGCCCGATGACGACGAAGCCCAGCAGCAGGACCACGCCGAGCGACATCAGCAGGGTGGTGGCGACGACCTTGAGCTGGATGTTGCGCCGCCACAACCGCATCACCGGCAGCAGCGGCCGGCGCACCCAGCGCGTGAAGAGCCGCAGGACCGGGCTGCCCTGGACACCGCCCTGGAACAGGCCCCCCTCGAAGAACCGCCCCCAGCGGGAGCCGCTCCTCTTCCGCCCGACAGGCCGCCCCGCACTCACCCCGGCCCGCCCGGGCGACGAAGCGGCGCTGTCTCCGGACATGTCAGCTTGGCCCTGCCTTGTAACCCACACCACGGACGGTCACCACGATCTCCGGCCGCTCCGGGTCCTTCTCGACCTTGGAACGCAGCCGCTGCACATGCACATTGACGAGCCGGGTGTCGGCGGCGTGCCGGTAACCCCACACCTGCTCGAGCAGCACCTCGCGCGTGAACACCTGCCACGGCTTGCGCGCGAGCGCGACCAGCAGGTCGAACTCCAGCGGCGTCAGCGCGATCGACTGCCCGTCCCGCTTCACGGAGTGCCCGGCCACGTCGATGACCAGGTCACCGATGGCGAGCTGCTCCGGAGCCGGCTCCTCCGACCTGCGAAGCCGCGCCCGGATCCGGGCCACGAGCTCCTTCGGCTTGAACGGCTTCACGATGTAGTCGTCGGCGCCCGACTCCAGGCCCACGACGACATCCACGGTGTCGCTCTTGGCCGTCAGCATCACGATCGGCACGCCGGACTCCGCCCTGATGAGACGGCACACCTCGATGCCGTCCCGCCCGGGCAGCATCAGGTCCAGCAGCACCAGATCCGGCTTGGCCTCACGGAACGCGGCCAGCGCCTTGTCGCCGTCGGCTACGAAAGACGGCTCAAAACCTTCACCACGCAGCACAATGCCCAGCATCTCGGCAAGTGCGGTGTCGTCGTCGACGACAAGGACTCGTCCCTTCATAAACGACATCATCCCATTCTCATAACAGTGGTGAAGGCAGTGGTGAGGCAGCTCACCGACCAGTGACCTTAGTCGTACCGGACGGTCACTGTCTGCCTCGGCCTCCGCCGGGGATGCGGGACGCGATGCCGGGGACATACGTGGCCATCACATCCGCATCAGCTCATCGTCACCTCCCGGGCCCGCGCACACACCTCGGCGAGAGCCTCGGCCGTCACCGGTGACACCACGCCCTCCTCCGTGACGATCGCCGTCACCAGCTCCGGCGGCGTCACGTCGAAGGCCGGGTTGTACGCCTGCGTCCCCAGCGGCGCCACCGGGATCCCGCCGCCCGCCTCGGCCCCCGCCACCGGCACCTGGGGCGCCACGATCTCGGTGACCTCGTGCCCGGCCCGCTGCTCCACCTCGATCGACGCCCCGTCCGGGGTGTCCGGATCCACCGTGGTCACCGGCGCCACCACGATGAACGGCACGTGGTGGTACCGCGCGAGCACGGCCAGCGGATAGCTCCCCACCTTGTTCGCCACCGAGCCGTCGGCCGCGATCCGGTCGGCCCCGATCAGCACCGCGTCCACCTCCCCGGCCGCGAACAGCGAACCCGCCGCGTTGTCGGTCAGCAGGGTGTACGCCATCCCGCTGCGCGCCGCCTCGTACGCCGTCAGCCGGGCGCCCTGGAGCAGCGGACGCGTCTCGTCCACCCACAGCCGCCGCAGCCGCCCCGCGCGGTGAGCCGCGAGCGCCACCGCGAACGCCGTCCCCTCACCGCCCGACACCAGCGAACCGGTGTTGCAGTGCGTCAGGATCCGGTGCCCGCCGCCCGGCAGCAGCTCGTCCAGCAGCGCCAGCCCGCGCTCGGCCATCGCCGCACTGGCCGCCGCGTCCTCCTGGTGCAGTTGGCGCGCCGCGGCCAGCGCCGCCCCGGCCGCCCGTGACTGGTCACCGCTCCTGCCGAGCTCGGCCCGGTGGGCGGCCTCGGCTCTGCGCACCCCGACGGCGAGGTTCACCGCGGTCGGACGGGCACCCGCCAGCGCACTCGCCGCCTCCTCCACGTCGAACCCGCGCACGGCGGCGAGCGCGACCCCGTACGCCCCCGCGATACCGAGCAGCGGCGCCCCGCGCACGGCGAGCGAACGGATCGCCTCCACCAGCGCCGACGCGTCCGTACAGACCAGTTCGACCTCCTCGGCCGGCAGCCTCGTCTGGTCCAGAAGCACCAGCACGGGGCCTTCGGGTGGCTCCTCCCAGCGGATCGCCGGGATGTCGGTGGGCTTGCTGTCCTCGCCGGATTGCACGTACTGATCAGCCATGCGGTCAGTGTGCCCCTTGTCCGCCGGAGTATTGAAGGTGTGCAGCCCATACCGCGGCTGGTCCGCCGCCGACCACCCCATGGCACGATGGCTGCCAACCTGCCGCCGCGACCCGCGGACGGGCACCGTGAAGGAGCGACGATGAACGACACTCCGGGCTGGGCCTCGCCCGGATCCGCCCCGTCCGACGGGCACGAGCCCGGCACGTCCGGTCCCGCCGAGCCCGCCGCCCGGCCCGACACTGCGAAGCCCGCGCAGCAGCCGGAGGACAACCCGCAGGACGCCGGCTCGCAGTGGTCCAAGGAGCAGCCGCCGGCCGGCCAGTGGTCCGCCCCCACCGGCCCCGAAGCTCCCGGCCAGACCCCTCCGCCCCCACCGCCCGGCCCGGGCTGGGGAACCCAGCCCCCCGCAGGCCCGCCCGGCGGCTACAGCCCTCCCCCGGGCTGGGGCGGCGGCTACGGCGGCTGGGGCGGCCCCCCGCCCGCGGCCAAGCCCGGCGTGATCCCGCTGCGTCCGCTCGGCGTGGGCGAGATCCTCGACGGCGCGGTCTCCACCATGCGCACCTACTGGCGCACGGTCCTCGGCATCTCCCTCACCGTCGCCGTCGTCACCGAGGTCTTCGTCATCCTGCTCCAGGGCTTCGTGCTGAACGACAGCGCGGGAACCGAGGCGCTCAACGACCCCAGCGCCAGCGCCGACGAGCTGACCCGCGCCCTGGGCGAGACCATGCTCGGCTCCACCGTCGTCTACCTCATCTCCCTGATCGGCACGATCGCCGCGACCGCGATGCTGACGGCCGTCACCAGCCGGGCCGTGCTCGGCAGGCCGGTCACCACCGGTGAGGCCTGGCGCGACGCCCGCCCGCAGGTGCCCAGGCTGTTCGGCCTGATCTTCCTGCTGATCCTCATCGCCTTCGGCGTGCTCGCCGTCGGGGCGCTGCCCGGCATCCTCGTGGCCGCCGCTGGCTCCGACGGCGGCGGCATCGCCCTCGTGGTCCTGGGCGTCATCGGCGCCGGCGTCGTCGCACTGTGGCTGATGATCCGCTTCTCCCTGGCGTCGCCCGCGCTGATGCTGGAGAAGCAGAGCATCGTGAAGTCGATGAGCCGCTCCACGAAGCTGGTCCGCGGTTCCTGGTGGCGGGTCCTCGGCATCCAACTGCTGGCCGCGATCATCGCGAACATCGTCGCGGCGATCGTCGTCATCCCCTTCACGTTCCTCGCCGCGGCGCTCAGCGGCGAAGGCGTCGGCGGCTTCGTCAACGGCACCGGTGACCTCGGCTGGACGTTCCTGATCATCAGCGGCATCGGCTCGGTGATCGGCTCCATGATCACCTTCCCGATCTCGGCGGGCGTCACCGTGCTCCTCTACATCGACCAGCGCATCCGCCGCGAGGCCCTCGACCTCGAACTGGCCCGCGCGGCCGGCGTCCAGGGCTACGGCACCGGCCCCACTCCCGGGAGCTGATGCGGTGAACCTGCCGGGGGGAGTGCTCACCATGCTGCGCGGCGTCGACACCTCCGTGCTGTCACCGGTACGGTCCGCCGACGAACCGCCGCTGACGATCCCGCGCGACCCCGCGCGGGAGGCGGCCCGCCGCGAACTGTCCAAGCGCATGTACCACGAGAACGACCCCAGTTGGTTCCAGCGCGCCCTCAACGCGTTCTGGGACTGGGTCGACAAGCTGTTCAACGCCGCCTCGTCGGCCACCCCCGGCGGAACACTCGGCCTGGTCGTCGTCATCGCCGCGATCGTCCTGGTCATCGGCGCACTGTGGTGGCGCCTGGGCACCCCGAACCGCGGGCCCGCCTCCTCCGCCGCCCTGTTCGACGACCGTCCCCGCAGCGCCGCCGACCACCGCGCGGCCGCCGAGGCCCACGCCGCCCAGGGCCACTGGAACCAGGCCGTGCAGGAGCGCATGCGCGCGATCGTCCGCTCCCTGGAGGAACGCGCCCTCCTCGACGTCCGTCCCGGCCGCACCGCGGACGAGGCCGCCGCGGAGGCGGGCCGCGCCCTGCCCTCCCACACCGACCGGCTGCGCTCCGCCGCCCGCGACTTCGACGACGTCACGTACGGCGGCAGGGCCGCGACCGAGCAGTCGTACCACCGCATCGCCGAACTCGACCGCGACCTGGACCGCACCAAGCCGGTCCTCGCGACAGCGAACAGCACGAGCAGCAGGAGCAGCGCGGGCAACACAGGCAGCACGGGCAGCAGCCACGGCGCGGACCACAACACCCGCCCGGGAGCCGCCGAATGACCACCGAGGCCACGCTCCCGCCCACCTCGGCCTCGCCCACCGCCCGCCAGGTGTGGACCCGCGCGCGAGGCGTCGTACTCGCCCTCGTGCTGCTCCTCGTCGCGGCCGTGGTGATCGCGGCGATCCGCTCCACCGAACGCCACGGCAGCCTCGACCCGCGCTCCGCGGACCCCTTCGGCAGCCGCGCCGCCGCCGAACTCCTCGCCGACCGGGGCGTCGACACCCGCGTGGTCACCACCCTGGACGAGGCGAGCGCCGCGACCGGCCCCGACACCACGCTCCTGGTCGCCGTACCCGACCTCCTGACGCACGGCCAGCAAAGCCGGCTGCGCTCCGCGACCGCCGACTCCGACGGCCGCACCGTCCTCGTCGCCCCCGGGAGCTGGTCCGTCGAACGACTGGCGCCCGGTGTCGTCGCGGACCCCGCCACCAGCCTCGACTCGACGCTCTCCCCCGACTGCGCCCTGCCGGCCGCCCGGCGCGCGGGCTCCGCCGACACCGGCGGCATCCGCTACACCGTCACCCACCCCGGCAACGACGAGTGCTACCCCAGCGACCGCCTGCCCACCCTGGTGCGCGTCCCGGCGGCCTCCGGGGACGGCGACACCGTCGTACTCGGCGCGCCCGACATCCTCTACAACGACACCCTCGACGAGCAGGGCAACGCCTCGCTCGCCCTCCAACTCCTCGGCTCCCGCCCCCATCTGGTCTGGTACCTCCCCTCGCTCTCCGACTCCTCCGCCGCCGGCCCGGACGACGAGAAGAGCTTCTTCGACCTGCTCCCCTCGGGCTGGCTCTGGGGCACGCTCCAGCTCTTCATCGCGGCAGCCCTCGCCGCCCTGTGGCGGGCACGCCGACTGGGCCCCCTGGTGCCCGAGAAACTCCCCGTCGCGATCCGCGCCTCCGAGACCGTCGAAGGCCGCGCCCGCCTCTACCGCAAAGCCAACGCCCGCGACCGCGCGGCCACCGCTCTTCGCTCCACCACCCGCACCCGCCTCGCCCCCCTCGTAGGCGTCCCCGTCGTCCAGGCGCACGCGCCCGAAGCCCTGCTCCCCGCCCTGTCCGCCCATCTCCACAGCGACGGCGCCGGACAGTCCCTGCATGCCCTGCTCTTCGGCCCGCCGCCCGGCGACGACGCAGCCCTCATCTCCCTAGCCGACCAACTCGACGCCCTCGAAAGAGAGGTACGCCGTCCATGATGGACCCGACCACTGACAACGCCGGGACCACCGGGGACCCGGACACCGCCCGGGCCTCCCTGGAAGCCCTGCGCGCCGAGATCGCCAAAGCCGTGGTCGGCCAGGACCCCGCCGTGACCGGCCTCGTCGTCGCCCTCCTGTGCCGCGGACACGTACTCCTGGAAGGAGTCCCCGGCGTCGCCAAGACGCTGCTCGTCCGCGCCCTCGCGGCCGCCCTCGAACTCGACACCAAGCGCGTCCAGTTCACCCCCGACCTCATGCCGAGCGACGTGACCGGCTCCCTCGTCTACGACACCCGCAGCGCCGAGTTCTCCTTCCAGCCCGGCCCGGTCTTCACCAACCTCCTCCTCGCGGACGAGATCAACCGCACCCCGCCCAAGACCCAGTCGTCCCTCCTGGAGGCCATGGAGGAACGCCAGGTCACGGTCGACGGCACCCCCCGCCTCCTCCCCGACCCGTTCCTGGTCGCCGCGACCCAGAACCCGGTGGAGTACGAGGGCACCTACCCCCTGCCCGAAGCCCAGTTGGACCGCTTCCTCCTCAAGCTGACGATCCCGCTCCCCTCCCGCCAGGACGAGATCGACGTCCTCACCCGCCACGCCGAGGGCTTCAACCCCCGCGACCTCAAGGCCGCCGGCGTACGCCCCGTGGCAGGCCCCGCCGACCTCGAAGCCGCCCGCGCGGCGGTCGCCAAGACCTCGATCTCCCCCGAGATCACCGCGTACGTCGTCGACATCTGCCGCGCCACCCGCGAGTCCCCGTCCCTCACCCTGGGCGTCTCCCCGCGCGGCGCCACGGCCCTCCTGGCCACCTCGCGCGCGTGGGCATGGCTCACCGGCCGCGACTACGTCATCCCCGACGACGTGAAGGCCCTGGCCCTCCCCACCCTCCGCCACCGCGTACAACTGCGCCCCGAGGCCGAGATGGAGGGCGTGACGGCCGACTCCGTCATCAACGCGATCCTCGCCCACGTCCCGGTCCCCCGCTGATGGCCCTCACCGGACGCGCCGCACTCCTCGCGGCCCTGGGGTCCCTCCCCGTCGGCATCTGGGAACCGAGCTGGACGGGCATCCTCGCGGTCAACGCCCCCCTCGCGGTGGCCTGCGCCTGCGACTTCGCCCTGGCCGCACCCGTACGACGGCTCGGCCTGACCCGGTCCGGCGACACCTCCGCCCGCCTGGGCGAGACGGCCGACGTCACCCTCACGGTCACCAACCCGTCCGGCCGCCCGCTCCGCGCCCAGGTCCGCGACGCCTGGCCCCCCAGCAGTTGGCAGCCCGGCACAGAGGTGGAGGCCTCCCGCCACACGCTGACGGTCCCGCCAGGCGAACGCCGCCGCCTCACCACCCGCCTGCGCCCCACCCGCCGCGGCGACCGACAGGCGGACCGAGTGACGATCCGCTCCTACGGCCCCCTCCGACTCTTCACCCGTCAGGGCACCCACAAGGTCCCCTGGACGGTCCGCGTCCTGCCCCCGTTCACCAGCCGCAAGCACCTCCCCTCGAAGCTCGCCCGCCTCCGCGAACTCGACGGCCGCACCAGCGTCCTCACCCGAGGCGAAGGCACCGAGTTCGACAGCCTCCGCGAATACGTCCCCGGCGACGACACCCGTTCCATCGACTGGCGCGCCACGGCCCGCCAGACCTCCGTCGCCGTACGCACCTGGCGCCCCGAACGTGACCGCCACATCCTCGTCGTCCTCGACACCGGCCGCACCTCAGCAGGCCGCGTCGGCGACGCCCCCCGCCTCGACGCCTCCATGGACGCCGCCCTGCTCCTCGCGGCCCTCGCCTCCCGCGCCGGCGACCGCGTGGACCTCCTCGCATACGACCGCGGGGTCCGCGCCCTGGTCCAGGGCCGCACAGCCAACGACCTGCTGCCCTCACTGGTCAGCGCCATGGCCACCCTCGAACCCGAGCTCGTCGAGACGAACGCCCGCGGCCTCACCGCCACAGCCCTGCGTACGGCCCCTCGCCGCTCCCTGATCGTGCTGCTCACCAGTCTCGACGCAGCGCCCATCGAGGAGGGCCTGCTGCCTGTACTCCCGCAACTCACCCAGCGGCACACGGTCCTTCTGGCCTCAGTGGCGGATCCCCATGTCGCGAACATGGCCACATCCCGCGGCAACGTGGACGCGATCTACGAAGCCGCGGCCGCCGCCCAGGCCCAGACGGAACGCCATCGCACGGCGGAACAACTCCGCCGTCACGGAGTCACAGTCGTCGACGCGACTCCGGACGACCTGGCTCCAGCACTGGCCGACGCCTATCTGGCCCTGAAAGCAGCCGGCCGCCTGTAAACGAAGAAGGGGGCGCAAAGCGCCCCCTCGACAAATGAACCACACCCGCAACGCGAAAAGGCCCACACCATAAGGTGTGGGCCTTTTCATCAAAAGGAGTTCGGCGGTGTCCTACTCTCCCACAGGGTCCCCCCTGCAGTACCATCGGCGCTGTAAGGCTTAGCTTCCGGGTTCGGAATGTAACCGGGCGTTTCCCTCACGCTATGACCACCGAAACACTATGAAACTAGACCGGAAAACACACAGTCGTTGCCTCAGAACTAACACAGTGGACGCGAGCAAATATGGACAAGCCCTCGGCCTATTAGTACCGGTCACCTCCAGCGGTTACCCGCCTTCCAGATCCGG